>CAWDEO010000021.1:0-312741 GCA_963801405.1 uncultured beta proteobacterium
GCGGCTACTGGTAATGCCCGTGCCGCTCCAGCACCTCGATCTTGTAGCCATCGGGGTCCTGGATGAAGAAGAAGCGTGCGAGCAGCTCGTCGCCGCGCTTGAACTCCTTAATCGGCCCCGGAGAATAATTAGCCGCATCCAGCTCCCGGTGCTTGGAAGCGAGGTCGTCGACCACCACGCCGACGTGGCCGTAGCCGGTGCCATGCGTGTACGGCTCTGTGCGACCCTTGTTCAGCGTTAACTCGATTTCCACGTCATTCGCGGCACCGCGCAGATACACCAGCGCAAAGTCCGGGAAGTCAAGACGATGAGCTTCGTGCAGGTCAAGCACATCGGCATAGAACTTCAACGACTTGTCGAGATCTATCACGCGAATCATGCTGTGAATCACTTTTGCCATCATTGCTCCACGGGCCGGTCGGCCATCGATCGCAGTCAGCCCCGCGCGGCGATCGCAACAATCTTGGGCGGGCGCGGTGCTGCCTGCAGTCCCGCCTTGGGGTCCCCTTCCGTGTGCGAGTGGAGTTTACGCAGCAGATATCGCATGCAGGTCACGCGCAGAAATGAGGCGAAGTTCGGCACCTCGCCGCAGTGCTGCAGGATTTCGTCGTGAAACGTGGAGATCAGGGTGTTGGTCGGGCAGCCCTCTGCCGCAGCCATTTCGGCGAGCACGTCCCACACCAGGTTTTCGAGACGGATGCTGGTCAAAACACCATGGATGCGCACCGTGCGCGTGCGCGACTCATACAGGATCGGGTCGGCCTTGACGAAGAACTCACACATTCCTGGCTACTTTGCGGGCGCAGGGGCTCACAACTCGATGCGCGTGCCGAGAACCTTGAGGAACTGTGCCATCCAGGCCGCATGTCCCGGCCAAGCCACGGCAGTGACGAGGTTGCCGTCGGTGACCGCACCGTCCACGCCGGGGTCCTTGAAGGTCGCCCCGGCCAGCTCCATCTCAGCACGGCAGGCATAGTACCCAGTCGCAGTCCTTCCCTTCAGCGCGTTGGCAGCCGCCAGTACCTGCACTCCGTGACAGACCGCGGCGATCGGCTTGCCGGTTGTAGCGAAATGCTTCGTGATCTCGATGACCTTGCCATTCATCCGGATGTATTCGGGCGCGCGGCCGCCGGCGATCATCAGCGCGTCGTAGGTTGCCGGATTCACATCGGCGAAGGTCGCATTCAACGTGAAGCGGTGTCCGGGCTTCTCGCTGTAGGTCTGTGCGCCGTCGAAATCGTGGATCGCCGTCATGACGTAATCCCCGGCCTTCTTGTCCGGACACACGGAGTGAACGGTATGGCCCACCATGGTGAGCATCTGAAAGGGCGCCATCACTTCGTAGTCTTCCACGTAGTCGCCCACCAGTTGCAAGATCTTCTTTGCCGACATCGGCATTGGTCGCATTCAACGTGAAGCGGTGTCCGGGCTTCTCGCTGTAAGTCTGGGCGCCGTCGAAATCGTGGATCGCCGTCATGACGTAATCCCCGGCCTTCTTGTCCGGACACACGGAGTGAACGGTATGTCCCACCATGGTGAGCATCTGAAAAGGCGCCATCACCTCGTAGTCTTCGACGTAGTCGCCCACCAGTTGCAAGATCTTCTTTGCTGACATCGGCGTTCTCCCTCAAGTAAAGCGCTAAATCGCCCGTTGCTTCATCTGCCCGGCGATGTAGTCGGCTTGCCGGATCGCGAGCGTGACGATAGTCAGGGTTGGATTCTCCGCACCGCCGGTGGTGAACTGGCTGCCGTCCGAAATGAACAAGTTCTTGATGTCGTGCGTCTGCCCCCACTTATTGCACACGCCGTCGCGCGCATTGGCGCTCATGCGGCACGTGCCTAGGTTGTGGGTCGACGGGTAGGGCGGCGTGCGGAACGTCTTGATCGCGCCCGCAGCCTTGTACACCGCCTCGCCCTGCCCGTGCGCATGATCGCGCATGCGGATGTCGTTTTCGTGGTCGTCGAAGTGCACGTTCGGCACCGGAGTTGCCCCACTTGTCCTTGACGCTGCTGTTCAACGTCACGCGGTTGGTCTCGCGCGGCATGTCTTCGCCGACCAGCCACATGCCCGCCATGCGCGTGTAGTTGTCCATGAACCAGGCGAACTCCGAACCCCACCCGCCAGGATTGAGGAATGCGGCCATGAACGGCAGTCCCAACGACAGCGTTTCCATTTCGTAGCCGCCAACGAAGCCACGCTTGGTGTTGTTGCCCGCCTCATCCTGGATGATCCCGGCCATCGTCGTGCCGCGGTACATGTTCACTTCATCTTTGAACACCGCGTACACGGAGCCGGTCATGTGACGCATGTAGTTCTTGCCGACCTGGCCCGAGGAGTTGGCCAACCCATCCGGAAACTTCGATGAGGCCGAAAGCAACAGCAAACGCGGTGTCTCGATCGAGTTGCCGGCCACGCATACCGCGCGCGCCTTCTGCCGCTGCTCCTTGCCGGCGCTGTCGTGGTAGACGACGCCGGTCACCTTGCCCGCGTCATTGTGCTCGATGCGCACCACGTGAGACTCAGGACGCAGATCGAGCTTGCCGGTCGCTTCAGCCTTCGGAATCTCGGCGGTCAGCGTCGACCATTTGGCGTCCGACTTGCAGCCCTGGAAGCAGAAGCCGATCTGCAAGCAGCTGCCGCGGCCATCGCGTGGCCGGCTATTGATCGCCATGTCGGCCCGTGTGGCACTCCTTGTAGCCGAGCTTGGTCGCGCCGGCGTACATCACTTTGAAGTTGTTGTTGCCCGGCAGTCCGGGAATGCCATTGGTGCGCGTGACCCCCATCTTGTTTTCCGCACGTGCGTAGTAGGGCTCAAGTTCATTCAGCGTTAGCGGCCAGTCGAGAAGCGTCGCGCCCTTGATGTCACCGTAGGTGGTGCGCGCCTTGAACTCGTGCGGCTGGAAGCGCAGCGAGGCGCCTGCCCAGTGCGCGGTGGAGCCGCCAACCGTCTTGCAGATCCACGCCGGCAGTCCCGGGAAGTCCTTGGCCACGCGCCAGGTGCCGGAGGTCGTGCGCGGATCGAGCCACGCCAGTTGCGTAAATGACTTCCATTCGTCGTTGATGAAGGTCGCGGGCGACTGGCGCGCGCCGGCCTCCAGCAAGACGACCTTCGCTCCCTTCTGACACAGTTCGTTGGCGAGCGTGCCGCCACCTGCGCCGGAACCGATGATGACGACCACCGAGTCATCGTTGAAATCAAAAGTAGGCATGAGCAGGTCTCCCTTCGAGCATCGATCGGTAGGACTGCAGGCTTAACGCCCGCTGGGAGGACTGGCCGCCGCCGGCGGATCGGGCAGCCACTTCAAATCCTGGAACCCGCGCGTGATGTAGCCGCCCTTGTCCCACGAGGCACCGGGATAGCCGAACGTCGCGAACGCAATGTCATTGTCGTAAAGGGCCGTGATGCACTTACCGCGCACGAGGTTGAAAAATGGCTGACCTTCGATCGCCTTGACGATTTCGAGCTGCTTGGCCTCGCTTGCCGTGGCGAAGCTGCCGCCGGCCGCTTTGTCGAGCCCGGCCACGCCGTCGCGCAGCAACTTGAGCGTCTCGGCGCTCTTGCCCGCCTCGGCGTCGAGATCCTTGGCGAGCAGCGCATAGACGGCGTCCGGCAGCTTGGCGTGCGGGTACAGCACCCGCCCCATTTTCATCAATGTCTCGCCTTCGGCCGACGTCAGTGTCTTCAGCTCGACCGCCCACGAGCGCGACGGGGCCAGTGTGACGAGCACGCTGCCCGCCGCCAGCGTTCCTGAGAGCACGCCCGAGCCCTGGAGGAACTCTCGCCGTGTGAGCGGCAGGTCAAGCCGCGGCACTGCGCCGGATTCTTCGCTGCAAGCGCTGGTCGTCGGCGCGCCGCCGATGATTGGAACAACTTTCATGGACTCGTCTCCCGGAGCGACCACGCCCCTTTTTTCTGAAGCGTTCAGGGCCATATTGCACCGGCCTCGGGCAAGATGGTGATAGTTGGCTATTTACCCGAGGCCCAAATTCGCAAATGCACGGGAATATGTGAGGCCCGCGTCCGCAAGCCCGAAAGCGGCGCCCGTCGCGGAGTCGGGGGGTAGAAAATTCAAACGTCCCGGTCCCGCCATGGGCGGGTGACGGAACAGGTCTCGACACGTCCGGGGCGACCTTTGCGGGCGCCTGAGGCAACCTGACCGGTGTTGAAGAACACACTTAGGCCGTCGCTTCACCAAAATTTCGGCGTAAGGCTGAACACTGGACTGTTTGGGAGATGGCCGCGCGCCGGTGACCGAGCGCGGCCGAGACCTGAGGCACAGCGTCGTACCCCTTTGTCCCTCAAGGCGGCCTACCGCGGTGCCAGCAAGCGTCCCGTCTTCTGACGTCGGCCACTGCCAGCCGGTGACTTCAAGGCTCCACCCGGGAAGTACCGCCCGCGGAACTGCGCATCGGCGCGCTGTACCTCCGAGTGCTCGCGCCTCAGTTCCTCGACGAGTGCGGCTATCGCCGGCGACAACGTTCCCTTTCGCAAGCGCACGATGTTCCACTCGGTGCGCAACCAGGGTTCTCGGAAGAGCGTCACAACGTGCCGCACCCACAAGGCCTGACTGGACGCGACCGGCCATGGGCCCGCGACGTCGGGTGTCCATCCCGCGGATGGGGGGCGACGAGATCAGGTGACCCCAAAGAGCTGGCATCGCCAGTGCGCGACCAGTTCGTTACTCTGAAACAGTTCCGCGCGATTCGACCCTGGGCCCCCGGATGGGCGAGATGTGAGGTCAACATGTCTGCAACAACTGTTCTTCGCTGGTTTCGTCCCCGATCGGACCCGCCGATAGTTCAGAGGGTTATCGTGGAAACCGAGGAGCAGCTCGCGCTTCGCAACCAGCAGAGGCTCGAGCAGGCCAAGCAGACCCTTGGCGGGCGTTACGTTCTACACCCGAACAACCAAGTCATTCGACAACGTGAAGAGCGACCGCGCACGCCGGCCGCCCGTGCGCCGATGCCGGACAAGCTGCGCAAAGCAAAGCCGGGAAAACCGACCGAGCGCCACGCCTGAGCGCATCCGCTGCTGATTGACGGTGCGGTCGCGTGCCGACGGCAACCGTGCGATCGGAACTCGCGCGGCCGGCTGCGCGGGGACCCTGCTGTCACGCTCCTCGCCCATCCGTACGCTGACGATCGAAGGGTCGACTCCCGTCAATGTGGAACCGGAGATCAGGCCGGCGCGGATCGGTTTCATAGCTTCGTGACGCGAACACCACGCGACCTTCGAGCCCCGAGTCAAGTCCCGGGCCGGATCTTCTGCGCGTTGGACCAGTGCATCACAACTGACGGCGACGTTCTACCTTGTGTTTTGGCGAGGGGCCTTGCTTTCGGTAATCGTCCGAATGCCAAGACGCTGGGGGCGGGCCCCTCGGGGCCGGATCATGAACGCTTCCGAAACGACCTAGCCGGCGCGAAGACTGCCGCGGCGCACTGGAGTCCCCGCGGAGGATTGCATGCCACATTGCCTGACGAAGACGGGAGGGAGTTTCAGATAGCGCGCGAATGGGGTGGGGACTGATTTCATTGAATTTGCAAGCTGGCATCGGAGACTGGAAAGATGCGTTGGCGCGTACCTGGGCGACCTACAAGGTTTGTCGATTCTCAGGGTAGAGGCAAGCTTTCTTGTTGATTGCAAGTTCGCAGCTGGTCAGGGAACTCAGCAAGCGTAGGCGGGAGCTTGGCGCGGCGCGCGCCTGGCCACTAATTCGTTGGGAAGGCAAAGAACGGCCAGTAGGAGATACGTTGCCCCCGAGAGCAGGATCGCGTGAAGGCGGGCTCCTGTTAGGCTGCTCTGAGCAACGGATACATGCTTCCCGGTGAGCGCGTTGCGTTGATGGTCGCTGTCTTCAAGCCACTGTTTCTGCTCGCGCGCGCAGTTCAATTTCTCTGCCTGCGTGGCCAATCACGTTTGACGGCACTCTCACGAAGTCCCCACGCGGGCGTTGGCTGCTTGGCCTGCGCGACGGACCGTTCGTGGTATGAGTGCGGGCCGCGGCGCGCGGCAGTAAACCCATTCGGGAACACAGAGGGGCGAGCATGACTTTGGTCGATATGGTCGGGCTCTCGGCAGCGGCCGCGTCCTTCGTGGCGTTTTCCGCCAAGACGATGATCCCGCTGCGGGTGGCAGCGATTTGCAGCAACGTGCTATTTATTGCGTTCGGGCTGCTGAGCGGGTTCTGGCCGTCCGCGCTGATGCACACCTTGCTGTTGCCGCTGAACATTCATCGCTTGGCGGCGATGCGCCGCCTGGTCCGGCGCATCGCCGTTGCGGCGCAGTCCGGCGTCTTTGAGTCCGAGTGGCTGCGGCCCTACATGAGGCGGATGTTGTTCACCAAGGGTCGCGCGATCTTCAACAAAGACGAGCCCGCACACGGTGTCTACTTCATCGTATCGGGCCAGGTGCATTTCCCGGAAGTAGACGAGCACGCCGGCAGCGGGCTGCTCTTCGGCGAGATCGCGATATTCACCCACGAGGGACGGCGAACACTCAGCTGCGTGTGCGAGACCGACGTGGAGGTTCTTTACATGACCAACGAGGAATTGAAGGAGCTTTACTTCCAGAATCCGGAGTTCGGATTCCACCTCGTGCGTCTGATCGTCGGCAGGATGAAGCGGCAGATCGATCAACTCCAGGCGCAGGGACAGCCGGCCTGAATCGTTCCCGCTCAGGCCGACGATGGCGAGAACCGGCCCACGCGCGGCCCGGAACCCAACCCGCATCGGGCTTGACGGGCGGTTGACACTCACCTGAAGCCGAGCGCGTCGAGCTGCAAGTCGAGCGGAACGGCGCGGGACGCTTCGCGCGATTCTCAAGGCCAAGCGGACCTTCATGCACTTCACGGTGGTCGCTTACGGCGTTTCGAGACCGCTCACGCTGATCTGGACGCTTCGCTCCATTCTGAAGGTGTACTGGGGCGCATCGTCGCCGCTTTCGGCGTGGCAGGCGGATGCCGCGATGCGTGGCTGCTCTGGATCTCTGGGTTCAAGGATTTCCTCGTTGGGTATCCATTCACCGACAAGCGGGACAAGATGAAGTGAACGAGTACGGCAGGCGCCTGCCACTGGCCATGCCGGGCTGCTACGAAGGGGTTTGGTATCGACCGGCTGGCGGACGTGGCGAGGGCCGTCCAGTCGGCCGGCGAGCGTGTCTGACCGCGCAGTGGGTCGCCAGCGGGCCCAGGCTTGGACAACGCGGCACGGGTTGAGGCACGTCAACGCGGCGGCGCCAGAGGCTCCCATGCTGTGGCAATGGCGCGGCTGGCGGCGGCATCGCGCGCGCTGCGCACTCAACACTGGCAGGGAGCCCAAGGATGCCCAGGCCCAGCTTGAAACTCGTTTCACACGACGCTCCCCCGCGCGGGTCGTCGAAAGCCATTGAGCCGCCGTCCGAGGAGTACCTGGCCGAGCCGGTGCCGCTGGCGAACTACGACCGCGCGATTCGCGCCGCAGTGGCGCGAGCCAGTCGCGGCATCGCATGGCCGTCGCTGGTATCCGCCTGGGCTGACTGGTACTGGCACCTGGCGGCAGCGCCCGGCAAGCAGTTGGAACTGGCGAGCAAGGCACAGCGTAAAGCGAGCCGCCTTGCGCTATACGCACTGGAGTGCGCGCAGGGCGACAGTGCACCGTGTATCGAGCCGCTGCCACAGGACCATCGCTTCGCGGATGCGGCCTGGCACGAGTTTCCGTTCAACCTGCAGCATCAGTCGTTCCTGCTGATGCAGCAGTGGATGTGGAACGCGACCAACCACGTGCGCGGCGTCAGCCGCCATCATGAGCGCATGGTCTCGTTTACTGCGCGCCAGGCGCTCGATGTGGTGAGCCCGACCAATTTCCTGTGGACCAACCCGGAGGTGCTGGCGCGGACGATGGAGACCGGCGGGCAGAACCTGGTTCAAGGCGTGAGCGACTGGTGGGCCGACGCCCTGTCACAGGCTTCCGGCAAACCGCGCGCCGACGGTGTGGCATTCGTTCCGGGGCAACAGGTCGCCGTCACACCCGGCAAGGTCGTGCTGCGCAATGACCTGATCGAGTTGATGCAGTATGCGCCGGCGACCGACGCGGTCCACCCTGAGCCGGTGTTGATCATCCCGTCGCCCATTCTGAAGTACTACATCCTCGACCTATCGCCGCACAACTCACTGGTGAAGTACCTCGTCAGCAAGGGCCACACGGTCTTCATGCTGTCGTGGCGCAATCCCGACGCGCGCGATCGCGAACTGGGGGTCGACCATTACCTGCGCCTCGGTATCCGTGCCGCGATTGACGCGGCCGGGGCGATCACGCGGCAAAAGATCCACGCGGTCGGGTACTGCCTGGGCGGAACGTTCCTGACGGCCGTGGCCGCCGCCATGGCCGGCCGCGGTGATGACCGCCTGGCGTCGCTGACGCTGCTCGCGACAGAGGTGGACTTTACCGAGGCGGGCGAACTGGCGATCTTCATCGACGATAGTCAGCTTGCGTATCTCGAAGACCTGACGTGGGAGCAGGGGTACCTGGATGGCAAGCAGATGTCCGGCGCGTTCACGCTGCTGAATTCGAATGACCTGATCTGGTCGCGCCTGGTGCGTCAGTACCTTATGGCCGAGCCGCAGAAGGTCACGGATCTGTCCTCGTGGAACGTCGACACGACGCGGTTGCCGCACAGGATGCACACCGAGTACCTGCGCAATCTGTACCTGAACAACGACCTGGCATCGGGCCGGATGCGCTTCGACGGTCGATCGATCGCGCTGTCCGACATACGCGCACCGATCTTTCTCGTGGGCACCGAGCGCGATCACGTCGCGCCCTGGAAGTCCGTCTACATGCTGAACTTGTATACCGACGCCGACGTCACGTTCTGCCTTACCAGCGGTGGCCACAACGTTGGGATCGTCAATCCGCCCGATGCCGAGGCACCTCCCAGGCACTACCGGATTGCAACCAAGAAGGCCCCGGACCGCTATGTCGATCCGGACCAGTGGCTTTCGCGCAACTTGCCGCGCGGACGGCTCGTGGTGGCCGGCTTTGCAGAGCTGGCTCGCAGCGCGATCCGGCAAGCCCGGCAAGCCGCCCTCGATGGGCAATGCCGACTTTGCGGCGATGGACGAAGCGCCAGGAACGTACGTGCTGATGAAGTGATTTCCTGTTTGTCGCTGCTCCGACATCCGAGGGCTGACGCCTCGCGCGCTGTGTGACAGCAACGAAGGCGAATGGATTGCAGCCAACCCGTTCGCGCGCTGCGACGTTTGCCTTCGGTCACCATCGATCATTCCGACTCTGAAAGATCTCCTGCGACCCTCCTCCGAACGGCCGTGAGCCACCTCAACGCGGGCCGGCCTCTTGAACGCCCGGACAAACGTTCTATCGGGCGCGTGGCGCTGCGGTCGCGCCATGACAGCGCCTTGATTCGTTTCGCGTATGTTTAGAGCGCGACCCATTTTCCAGCGCCTCACGTTGCCGTCCATGGCGGTCGTCGGCACGCGTGGGTCCCGTTTGCGGCGAGGCGCGACGACCTTCTTTGAGGAACCCGTCTAAAGAATCCCTTTGCTGGCGGGCGCGACCTCGACCGCGCTGACTCCGTTCAGGCGACATTCGCGCCGAGCAGTGGCGCCAGTGGCGGTGTGCGTCGGTGCCAATCCGTCAGCTGCTGGAATGCCATTCCCACGCGCAGCAGCGTCGCGTCGGTCAGCGGTCGACCCAGTAGCTGGATGCCGACGGGCAGACCGTGTGCGGAGAACCCCGCTGGCAGCGACAGGGCACAAGCGTCCACGTAGTTGCCCGCACGCGTGAAGCTCGCCAGTGGAGTCACGCCCTCGTCTGCCGTCTCGACCGGGCACGCGGGCACCGGAACTGTTGGCGTCAGCAGCGCATCGCAGTCGCGCATCCAGTCGATCCATTGCGCGCGCGCCTCGCGCCGGTGGGACAGCGCGTCGATGTAGTCCGCCGCCCCAATTGCCTTGCCCCCCAGCACGCGCCGCCGGACCCCCGCCCCGATCGGCAGCTGCTCGTTCTCGATATAGGCGCGGTGCACCGCGTACGCCTCGGCGGCGATCAACTGGCCGTTGCGACGCATCAGGTCGTCGAAGGCAAAGGGAAAGCGACGCTCAATGACCTCGGCGCCCAGCTCACGCAGCACGCGTTGCGCCCCGTCGGTGGCGGACGTCACGGCACGATCGACCACGATCGGGTACTGCTCGGGCGGTAGCACCGTGATGCGCAGGCCGACGAGCGACGCGTCGCCGGCGATCGTGCCGCGCGTGAACTGTCGAGCGGCGTCGGACGCCGGCCCGAGCATGGCCGCGCACAGCAGTGCGGCGTCTTCGGCGCTGCGCGTCATCGGACCGATCGTGTCGAGCGTGTGGGAGAGCGGAAACGCACCCTCGGTGCTGACCAGGCCGCCGCTCGTCTTCAGGCCCGTGATGCCGTTCAACGCTGCCGGAATGCGCACCGACCCACCGGTGTCGGACCCGATCGCCGCTGGCGCGAGTCCCGCCGCCACCGCGACCCCGGAGCCGCTGGACGATCCGCCCGGCACGCGATGGGTGGCGAGATCCCAGGGGTTCCAGGGCGTGCCGAGATGAGGATTGGCGCCCCAGGTCCCGAAGGCGAACTCGACCATCTGTGTCTTGCCGAGCGGCACTAGGCCCGCCGACAGCAGGTGGCGAACAACAGTGGCAGTGGTCGTGCTGCGACGCTCCTTCCACAGCGCCGAGCCCACGCCTGTGGGGCAGCCTTCGATCTCCAGCAGATCCTTCAGCGCGATCGGCAGGCCGTCGAGCCGACCCAGCGTCAAGCCGCTGGCGCGCCGCTCATCTGCCGCACGTGCGTGACGCCGCGTGAGTTCCTCGTCGACGTGCACGAACGCGTTCAGCTTTGAATTGGCGCGCCGGATCCGTTCAAGGTACAGCTCGGCCAAATCCAGCGCGCTGATCGCGCCGCGCTCAAGGGCTACGGCTAGCTCGGTCATCGACGCGAAGGGATCAATTGGCATGGTGAGCGCGCCCGCGCCGTTGCGGTCAAGGGTAGGTAGTGGCCGGGTCCAGCGGATAGATCGGCCGCCGCACACGCTCGAATCGGAACAACCCGTAGTCGGAACTCGTCACGCCGCGGCTGTCGCACTCGACCAGGCCGCCCGCGATCGGTACGAAGCTTGGCCGGCAGTACATCCGCGACTTCAGGATCAGATAGTCGAAGCGCGCCGGATCGACACCCGCGCTGGTGAAGACGCCGAGGTCGAGCGGCTCCATCGGCCGTTCGGTCACCACCGCGGTGAAGGCGTCCGTCTCAAGCACGGCCGTGCGACCCATGGCCCAAGTCTCACCGGTGTAGATCGGCCCGGTGATGCGGAAGCGTCCATCCGTCAGCGCGCGGACTCGCGCCTGAACGCGCAGCCGCGCACGCGGATCGGTGCCGAGGCCGAGCGGCCGTACGTTGCCGAGTTCGATGTCCAATGTCGCGCCGAGGCCCGCCTTTGTGGCGGCGGCCACGGCGGCCGGATCGCACAAGGGGCCGACACCGATATTCGACAGTCCCGTGACGCAGGCATTCCTCCAGCACGTCGGTGGTGTCGCAGGTCCCGCCCGACATGACGTTGTCGCCGTGGTCGAGCAGGAGCACCGGCCGCCCGTCGGCGTGCGCCCGCAGCGCGCGCGCCTGCGCCACGCTGTCGGCGAGCGGCGCGCTGGTGTAGACGAAGCCGTCGCGCTCGCGCCAGATAGCCCGCGCGAGATCGTCCGCGGCGCGCTGCGCCTCGTCGCGCGTGCGGCCGACTGTCACCACGCTGACGCCGGCGTCGCGGAAGTCGGCCAGCGAGAAGCCGGCGAACACCGTCGCCGCCAGCAGGCCGTCGCGCTCGAATTGCCGCGCGCTGCTCGACGGCGCGCTGCATCGCGCCCTCGCCGGTCGCACTGCGCAGCGTGTGCGACAGCAGCGGCGGCTGGGCCCACGCCACGTGCGGGCGCGGCCCGCCATCGAGCCAGTCGAACAGCAGGCGTGCGGCGTGCGCGCCGGTCTCGTGCATGTCGACGTGCGGATAGGTCTTGAAGCCGACGATCACGTCGGCCGCATCGATCATCTGCCGGGTGATGTTGCCGTGCAGGTCGAGCGCGACCGCGAGCGGTGTGTCCGGGCGCGATCCGCGCGAATGCGGCGCAGCAGTTCGCCTTCGCCGTCGTCGAAGCGCTCGGTGACCATCGCACCGTGCAGGTCGAGCAGGATGGCGTCGCAGCCGGCACGGACGGCTTCGACGATGCGCGCCGGCGAGACGCTCATACGCGGCGGCGTCGACGCGCCCACTCGGATTGGCGGTCGCGTTGACGGCCACCGTCAGCGTCGCGCCGCGCGCCTCGGCCGCCTCGATGAAGGCGCCGAGCGCGGTGCGGCTGCCCCTGGCCTGCGCGTACGCGGCGGCGCCGAACGTGGGTCCATCCGGGACCGAAGGACGCGAGCGGGGTGGGCACCGGCGAGAACGTGTTGGTCTCGTGGTTCATGCGCGCGGCGACGATCTTCAGCGGGACACTGACGGCTGCGCTCAGTGCGTGCGCGGCGGATCACCTGGCCGGTACGCGCGCCGGTGTGGCGGCCCTCGTGCCAGGCCAGCGTGCCGTTGACGTACACCGATTCGATCCCGGTGGCGGGCGTCTTCGGGTGCGCAAAGGTGGCCGCGTCGGTGATGCGTTGCGGATCGAACACGACGAGATCGGCGCGCATGCCGGGCGCGATGCGGCCGCGCTCGGCAAGGCGAAAACGATCGGCCGGCAGTCCGGTCATCTTGTGCACGGCCTGCTCCAGCGAGAACAGGCCGCGCTCGCGCGCGTAGTGGCCGAGCACGCGCGGAAACGCGCCCCACAGGCGAGGGTGCGGAAACTCGTCGTGCGGCAGGCCATCGGAGCCGACCATCGTCTCCGGATAGGCGAGGATGCGCTCGACGTCGGCCTCGTCCATCGAGAAGTAGATCGCGCCGGCTGGCTGCAGCGCATCGATCAGCGCATCAACCGGCAGGCTTTCGGCCGCCGCCAGCTCGTCGAGGAAGCGTCCGGCCGCCTCGGGCCGGGCCTTCGACCACGCGATCAGCACGCGCTGCGCCTGTGCCGTCGCGTCCTTGCGCAGCACCGTCGACGCCGCCGTGTACGGGTAGCAGTCCAGGCAGACGTCCTGTGTGCGTCGAGCCGTGTCGAGCAGCGCCAGCGTCTCGCGCGAGCGGCCGAAGTTGGCGCGGCCGAGCACCTTGTGGTGCGAGAGCACCTGCCGCACGCGCAGGCTTCCGGCGATCTCCATCGCCTCGGTCATCGACTCGAGCACGCGGTCGCCCTCGTCACGGATGTGGGAAGCGATCAGGGCCGTGGTGCCGCGCAGCGGCTCGCAGACGCGGCGGATCTCGTCGGCGGTGGCGGCGTTCGCCGGCGCGTAGTACGTCCCGGTGGACACACCGAGCGCGCCGGCCGCAAGCGCTTCGGCAACCTGGGTCCGCATCGCGGAAATTTCGGCGTCCGTGGCCGGCCGGTCGAGCGAACTCATCGCGGCCACGCGCAGCGTGGTGTGGCCGACGAGTGCAGCGCAGTTGATCGCGGGCGGCTGCGCCTCGAGCGCCGCCAGGTAAGCCGCGAATGAGTCGAAGCGTTGCGCTGGCCGCGCCCCCGCCTCGCCCGCGACGAGGTTCAACGGTGGCACCGCCGCTCGATCGCCGAGCGGCGCCAGGCTGATGCCGCAGTTGCCGGTGACGACCGTCGTGACGCCCTGGCTGAGTTTCGGGGTCATCGACGGATCGGAGAGGAGCAGGCGGTCGTCGTGCGTGTGCACGTCGATGAAGCCGGGAGCGAGCACGAGGCCGTCGAGGTCGACGACCTGGCCCGCCCCGCTCGGCGACGCAGCGCCGACCGCGGTGATCATGCCGTCCCGCACTACGACGTCGGCACGACGCGGGAGTGCGCCGGTCCCATCGACGACGACACCGCCGCGTAGAAGTACGTAGGTGGACATGTTTCCCTTGTTCTCGGCTGCGTGTAGTCTGTCCCTTCGCTTCGAGCTCGGCAAATCGGCGGCGCCGCGTCGCACGAAGACGGCGCAGCGTTGCACCGTTTTGGTGGTGCGAGGCAGAACGGTTCCGCGAGAATCGCTCACTGCCCGAGTGAAGGCCAGGCCGCGGCGTTCTTGAATGCTTAGTGCGTTGAGGCCGTCCTGTTGCGCACATTGCGCGAAGAGGCGTTCGATTTTCGTTTCTGTATACGAGGAGAGGGATCTGATGAAGAAGAGATTCACTGGTTGGCGGCGTCCGGGCGTGAACCTGGCGCTCGGTCTGGCGCTGACCGCCAGCGTCGTCTTCGCCGGGCCCGCGGCAGCACAGGGCAAGGTGCTGAGGTTCATTCCGGAGGCGGACCTGCGGATCCTCGATCCGATCACGACCACCGCGTACATCACGCGCAACCACGGCTACATGGTCTACGACATGCTGTTCGCCACCGACGCGAAGTTCCAGGTCCAGCCGCAGATGGTGGACAAGTGGGAGGTCAGCGCAGGACAAGCTGACCTACACGTTCACGCTGCGCGACGGCCTGAAGTTCCACGACGGCCAGCCGGTGCGGTCGGCCGACTGCATCGCCTCGGTCGAGCGCTGGGCCAAGCGCGACGTGCTCGGCCAGAAGCTCGCGGAAGTGACCGAGTCGTGGACGGCGGTCGAACGACAAGACCTTCCGCCTGAAGCTGAAGAAGCCGTTCCCGCTACGTGCTCGAGGCGCTCGGCAAGCCGTCGTCGAACGTGCCGTTCATCATGCCGGAGCGCATCGCCAAGACCGACGCGTTCAAGACAGCATCACCGAGCCGACCGGCTCGGGCCCGTTCAAGATGCGTGAAGGAGGAGTGGGTGCCGGGCAACAAGGTCGTGTACGTCAAGAACACCGACTACGTGCCGCGCAAGGAGCCGCCGTCGTGGGCGCGCGGGCGGCAAGGTCGTCAAGGTCGATCGCGTCGAGTGGATCTACATCCCGGACTCGGCGACCGCCGCCGCCGCGCTGAACAGCCGGCGAGGTCGACTGGTGGCAGCAGTTGCCGCCCGACCTGATCCCGGTGCTCGCGAAGAACAAGGACGTCAAGGTCGAGAACATCGATCCGCTCGGCTCGATCGGCCTGCTGCGCTTCAACCACCTGCAGCCGCCGTTCAACAACGAGAAGATGCGCCAGGCCGTGCTGTATGTTGTCGAACCAGAACGACTACGCGATCGGCATCGCCGGCGACGAGAAGAACGGCAAGCCCTGCTCGTCGTTCTTCACCTGCGGCACGCCGCTGGCGAACGACGTCGGGCTCCGAGGCGCTGACCGGCAAGCGCGACTTCGAGCAAGGCCAAGGCGCTGATCAAGGAAGCCGGCTACAAGGGCGAGAAGATCGTCCTGATGTCGGCCACCGACCAGCCGATCGTGCATTCGCAGGCGCTGGTGACGCCGGACATCCTGAAGAAGCTCGGCCTGAACGTCGAGCTGCAGGCGAGCGACTGGGGCACGCTGATCACGCGCCGCGCGCTCGAAGGAGCCGGTCGAGAAGGGCGGCTGGAGCATCTTCCACACCTGGTTCGTCGGCCCCGACATCACGACGCCGGCGCTGAACTTCGCCGCTGCGCGGCTCGGGCGACAAGGCCTGGTTCGGCTGGCCGACCGACGCCAAGCTCGAGGAGCTGCGCGACGCGTGGTTCGACGCGCCGACGCCGGCCGAGCAGAAGAAGGTGGCCGAAGCGATGCAGAAGCGCGCGTTCGAGATCGTGCCGTACATCCCGACCGCGCAGTTCATCATCCCGACCGCGTACCGCACGCAATCTCTCGGGCGTGATCATCGCGCCGGTGACCTTCTCTGGAACGTGGAGAAGAAGTAGCGGCTAGCCAGCGTCGCCCCGGCGCACGCCGGGGCGAACTCGCGTGCCGTGATACGGTCCCGATTCGCCGGGTCACGCAGTCCGCTTCGCCGATGCTCCGCTACACCTCAACGCCTGCTCGCGACCATCCCCGTCATGGCGGTGGTCGCGCTCGTTCGTCTTCTCGCTGCTGTACCTGACGCCCGGGCGACCCGGCGGCGGTGATCGCCGGCGACATCGCGACCGACGAGGACATCGCGCAGCATCCGCGAGCAAGCTCGGGCTCGACCAGCCCTTCCTCGTGCGGTTCGGCGCGCTGGGTCGTGGGCGCTCGCTGCACGGCGATCTCGGCACCTCGATCTTCACCAATCTGCCGGTGACGCAGCTGATCGGCCAGCGCGTCGAGCCGACGCTGTCGCTGACGCTGTGCACGCTGATCGTCGCGGTGCTCGTCGCGGTGCCGCTCGGCGTGATCGCCGCGGCGCAAGGCCGGCACCTGGATCGATCGCGTGGTGATGGCGCTTCTCGGTGCTCGGCTTCTCGGTGCCGGTGTTCGTGCTCGCCTACGTGCTGATCTTCCTGTTCGCGGTCCAGCTCGAATGGCTGCCGGTGCAGGGCTATCGCAGCATCGCGCGAGGGCTTCGTGGCCGTGGCTGCGGCACCTGATCCTGCCGAGCATCGCGCTCGGGCACGGTCTACATGGCGCTGATCGCGCGCATCACGCGCGCGACGCATGCTCGACGTGCTGGCGCAGGACTACATCCGCACCGCGCACGGCCAAGGGGCTCGCGCCGCAGCACGGTGCTGATGCGGCCACGCGCTCAAGAACGCGGCGGTGCCGATCGTCACCATCATCGGCATCGGCATCGCGCTGCTGATCAGCGGCGCGATCGTCACCGAGACCGTGTTCGCGCATTCCCGGCATCGGCCGGCTGACGGTCGATGCGATCCTGCGGCGCGACTATCCGATCATCCAGGGCGTGATCCTGCTGTTCTCGGCGATCTACGTGCTGGTCAACCTGCTGGTCGACCTGAGCTACACGCTGTTCGATCCGCGGATCCGGTACTGAGATGGCACGCCGTCGCACAGCAGCCGTCGCTGCCGAAGTCGGTCTCGCCGACCTGGCAGCCGCTTCAAGGACGCGTTGCGCCGGCATCCGACCGCGATCGCCGGCGGCGCATCGTGCTGCTGCTGATGATGCTGATCGCGATCTTCGCGCCCTGGCTCGGCACGATCGATCCGCAGGCGCTGTCGCCGATCCAGCGGCTGAAGCCGCCGTCGGCGGAGTACTGGTTCGGCACCGACATGCTCGGGCCGCGACGTCTACAGCCGCGTGATCTACGGCGCGCGCGTGTCGCTCACCGTCGGCCTCGCGGTCGCGGTGCTGTCGACCGCTGGTCGGGCTGGCGATCGGGCTCGTCACCGGCTTCATGCGCTGGCTCGACGCCGTCGTGATGCGCGTGATGGACGGGCTGATGTCGATCCCGTCGGTGCTGCTCGCCATCGCGCTGATGGCGCTGACCAGGGCGAGCGTCGAGCAACGTGATCGTCGCGATCACGCTCGCCGAAGTGCCGCGCGTGGTGCGGCTGGTGCGCAGCCTCGTGCTGACGCCTGCGCGAGCAGCCGTACGTCGAGGCGGCGATCGCGGCCGGCACCACGGCTGCCGCGCGATCCTGCTGCGCCACATCCTGCCGAACACGATGGCGCCGCTGCTCGTGCAGGCCACCTACATCTGCGCCTCGGCGATGATCACCGAGGCGATCCTGTCGTTCATCGGCGCCGGCACGCCGCCGAACATCCCGAGCTGGGGCAACATCATGGCCGAGGCGCGGAGCCTGTTCCAGATCGCGCGCTACCTGATCCTGCTTTCCCGGGCATCTTCCTGTCGCTGACCGTGCTCGCGGTGAACCTGCTCGGCGACGGCATGCGCGACGCGCTCGATCCGCGCCTGGCGCGGCGGATGTGAGCGATGAGCGACGAACCACGCCGCTGCTCGACGTCGACGAGCCTGAAGACGCACTTCTTCACGCGCGACGGCGTCGTGCGCGCGGTCGACGGCGTGTCGCTTCGACGTCATGCCGCGGCGAGACGCTGGCGGTCGTCGGCGAGTCCGGCTGCGGCAAGAGCGTGACGTCGCTGTCGATCCTGCGCCTGATCGCCGTCGCCGCCCGGCGCGCATCGTCGGCGGCCGCGTCGCTGTTCGACGGGCGCGATCTGCTCGACTCTGACCGAGCACGAGATGCGCAAGGTGCGCGGCAACGCGATCTCGATGATCTTCCAGGAGCCGATGACCTCGCTCAATCCGGTGCTGACCATCGGCCGGCAGATCGCCGAGGCGCTGGTGCTGCACCGCGGGCATGTCGCGCGACGCAGGCGATGGCGCGCGCCGTCGAGATGCTGCGCCTGGTGCAGCATCCCGAGCCGGAGCGGCGCGTCGCGCAGTATCCGCATCGAGCTGTCGGGCGGCATGCGCCAGCGCGTGATGATCGCGATGGCGCTCGCGTGCGACCCGCGGCTGCTGATCGCCGACGAGCCGACGACCGCGCTCGACGTCACGATCCAGGCGCAGATCCTCGACCTGATGCGCGAGCTGCAGCGACGAGACCGGCGCCGCGATCATCCTGATCACGCACGACCTCGGCGTCGTGGCCGAGATGGCGCAGCGCGTCGTCGTGATGTACGCCGGCCGCAAGGTCGAGGAGGCGCCGGTCGAGGAGCTGTTCGCGCGTCCGCGCCATCCGTACACGCGCGGCCTGCTCGGCTCGATGCCGCACCTCGGCGACTCGGTGCAACGAGACCGGCAAGCGGCTGGTCGAAATCCCGGGCATGGTGCCGTCGCTGCAAGGAGCCGATCGCCGGCTGCCTGTTCGCGCCGCGCTGCCCCAACGCGACCGAGCGCTGTCCAGCGAAGTGCCGCCGCTCGACTGCACACGGCGCCGGGTCACTGGGCCGCGTGCTGGGAATCCGGTCGCCGACGCCGCGGCCGTGCGCAGCGCAGAGGTGAGCGCATGAGCGCACGCTGGCGCCGGGCGGCGAAGCGCTGCTCGAGGTGCGCAACCTGACCAAGCACTTCCCGACCAAGCAAGGGCTGTTCGGCGCGCATCGGCGCGAAGGTGCACGCGGTCGACGGCGTCAGCTTCTGCGATCGCCGAGCGGCGAGACGCTCGGACTCGTCGGCGAATCGGGCTGCGGCAAGTCGACCACCGGCAAGCTGATCCTGCGGCTGCTGGAGCCGACCGCCGGCGAGATCCTCTGGCGCGGCCAGCGCATCGAGCAGCTCGACCGCCGCCGAGATGCGGCCGGTACCGGCGCGAGCTGCAGGCGGTGTTCCAGGATCCGTACTCGTCGCTCAATCCGCGCATGCGCGCCGCCGACATCGTCGCCGAGCCGCTGCGCAACTTCGAGCGGCTGTCGGCGGCCGACCGGGCGCGAGCGCGTGGCGCCGCTGTTCGAGCGCGTCGGCCTGCGGCCCGACCAGATGGTCAAGTATCCGTACGAATTCTCCGGCGGCCAGCGCCAGCGCCTCGGCATCGCGCGCGCGCTGGCGGTGCAGCCGAAGCTGATCGTCTGCGACGAGCCGGTCTCGGCGCTCGACGTGTCGGTGCAGGCGCAGGTGATCAACCTGCTGATGGACCTGCAGCGCGAGTTCGACCTGTCGTATCTGTTCATCGCGCACGACCTCGCGGTGGTCGAGCACATCAGCCATCGCGTCGCGGTGATGTACCTCGGCAAGATCGTCGAGATCGCGCCGAAGAAGCGCGATCTTCACGCGCCCGCAGCACCCGTACACGGAGGCGCTGCTCGAGGCGGTGCCGGTGCCGGATCCGACGCGCCGCAAGCAGCGGCGCGTGCTGACCGGCGACGTGCCGAGCCCGATCAATCCGCCGCCCGGGCTGCCGCTTCCACACGCGCTGCCCGTATGCGGAAGCGCGCTGCAAGGTGCGAGGAGCCGCCGCTGCAGCAGGTCGCGGCCGGCCAGTGGGTGGCGTGTCACCTGCGGCAGCCATGCGACGGTTTCGTCGAAGGGGTGCCGGCATGACGATCGAAGCGCGCGCCGATCCGCAACGCGGCCGCCGCGCCGGCGGCCGAGCACTATGGCGCCGCGCGGTCGGCGGTGCTGAGCCATGCAGGATTCGACGCGGCGTTCGCCGAGATCTCGAGCTGGCCGGGCTACGCGCCGACGCCGCTGGTGCGCGCTGCCGGCGCTCGCGCGCACGCTCGGGCGTCGGCGCGATCCACTACAAGGACGAGCGCGGCCGCTTCGGCCTGAAGAGCTTCAAGGCGCTCGGCGGCGCCTATGCCGTCGCCAACGTGCTGCGCAAGAAAGTGGCGGCGGCCACCGGCAGCACCGGCCTCGTCTCGCGCGATCTGCTGTCGGGCGAGTTCGCGGACATCGTCGGCGCGGCCACGGTGACGTGCGCCACCGACGGCAACCACGGCCGCTCGGTCGCGTGGGGCGCGCAGCTCTTCGGCTGCCGCTGCGTGATCTTCGTGCACGAGCACGTGAGCCAGGGCCGGCGCGACGCCATCGCGCAGCTACGGCGCCGAGGTGCGCGAGGTGAAGGGCAACTACGACGACGCCGTGCGGCACGCGGCGGCCACCGCGGCGGCGAACGGCTGGACCGTCGTGTCGGACACCTCGTATCCCGGCTATCGCGACATCCCGCTCGACGTCATGCACGGCTACGGCGTGATGGCGGTCGAGATCGCGGCAGCAGCTCGGCGGCGAGCCGCCGACGCACGTGTTCGCGCAGGCCGGCGTCGGTGCGCTGGCGGCCGCGATCTGCGCGAACTTCTGGCTGCAATGGGGAGCAGCGGCGACCGGCGTTCGTCGTCGTCGAGCCCACGCGCGCCGACTGTGTGTACCAGAGCCTCGCGGCGGGGCATCCGGTGGTCGTCGGCGGTTCGCTCGACACGGTGATGGCCGGGCTCGCGTGCGGCGAGGTGTCCGAACTGGCGTGGGAGATCCTGCACCACGGCGCCAATGCGGCGGTCGCGATCGACGATCGCTACGCGCTCGAGGCGATGCGCACGCTCGCGCTTCCCGCCACCGGCGAGCCGGCGATCGTCGCCGGCGAGACCGGCGGCACGGGACTCGCTGCGCTGCTGGCCGCGCGTGATGATCCCGGCGATCCGGGCGACGCTCGGCCTCGACGAGCGCTCGCGGGTCCTGCTGCTGGGCAGCGAGGGCGATACCGACCCGCGCATCTATCTCGAGGTGGTCGGGCGCACCGCCGAGGAGGTGCTCGATGAAAGCTGAGCAACTGCGTATCAACCCGGGCCGGCTGATGGACCGGCTGAACCGCCTCGCCGCGATCGGCGCAACGGCCGACGGCAGCTGCTGCCGGCTGGCGCTGACCGACGAAGACAAGGCCGGGCGCGACCTGGTGGTCGGCTGGATGCGCGAACTCGGGCTCGAGGTGACGCATCGACCCGATCGGCAACATCTTCGGCCTGCGCCGCGGCAGCGAGAGCGTCGAGAGCCTGCGCGCCGGTGATGTGCGGCTCGCACATCGACACCGTGCGCACGGGCGGCCGCTACGACGGCAACCTCGGCGTGCTCGGCGGGCTCGAAGTCGTGCAGACGCTCAACGACGCCGGTGTGACGACGCGGCGCGCCGCTGGTCGTCGGCGCGTTCACGGACGAGGAAGGCGCGCGCTTCCACCCGGACATGGCGGGTTCGCTCGCCTACGTCGGCGGGCTGCCGCTCGAGGAGCTGTACGCCACGCGCGGCATCGACGGCAAGGTGTTCAGGGACGAACTGCAGCGCATCGGCTACCTCGGCGATGCGCCGGTGCCGCTGTACCGGCCGCACGCGTACGTCGAACTGCACATCGAGCAGGGACCGGTGCTCGACCTCGAAGGCATCACGATCGGCGCCGTCGCAGGACCTGCAGGGCATCTCGTGGACGGAAGTGCTGGTCACCGGGCAGTCGAACCACGCCGGCACGACGCCGATGCGGATGCGGCACGACGCCGGCTACTGCGCCGCCGCGATCGGCGTGTTCGTGCGCGAACTCGTCAAGGAGATCGGCGGCAGCCAGGTCGGCACCGTGGGCGCGATCACGCTGCATCCCAACCTGACCAACGTGGTCGCCGCGCGCGCGCGCGTGACGGTCGACCTGCGCAACACCGACGACGCGATCCTGGTGCAGGCCGAGGAGCGCCTCGCGGCCTTCCTCGCAGAACCTGGCGCGGGACGAAGGCGTGAAGATCGAGACGCACTCGCTCGCGCGCTTCGCGCCGGTCCAGTTCGACCGGGACATCGCGGCGCTGGTCACCCGCACCGCGCAGCGGCTCGGCCACTCGTGCCGGCCGATGACGTCGGGCGCCGGCCACGACGCGCAGATGCTCGCGCGCATCTGCCCGACCGCGATGATCTTCGTGCCGTCGGTCAAGGGCATCAGCCACAACCCGGCCGAACACACCGACCCGGCGCACCTGGCGGCGGGCGCCGACGTGCTGCTGCACACGCTGCTCGAACTGGCGAGCTGAACGACGATGGCCCGCATCGTCACCGTCGGCGCGGCGCAACTCGGCCCGATCGAGCGCAGCCACACGCGCGCGCAGGTGGTCGAGCGCATGCTCGCGCTGATGCGCCGCGGCCGGGCCCACGGCTGCGACCTCGTCGTCTTTCCCGAGCTGGCGCTGACGACCTTCTTCCCGCGCTGGTACTTCGAACAGCAGGCCGACGTCGACGCGTTCTTCGAACGCGCGATGCCCGGCCGGAGACGCAGCCGCTGTTCGACGCGGCGCGCGCACTCGGCGTCGGCTTCTACCTCGGCTACGCGGAACTCGCCGAAGAAGGCGGCCGGACGCGCCGCTTCAACACGTCGATCCTGGTGGACAAGGGCGGCCGCATCGTGTCGAAGTACCGCAAGATCCACCTGCCGGGGCACGCCGAGCACGAGCCATGGCGGCGCTTCCAGCACCTGGAGAAGCGCTACTTCGAGGTCGGCGACCTGAGCTGGCCGGTGGTGCGGTGGGCCTTCGGCGAGGACGCGACCGGGCTGTTCGGCATGGCGATCTGCAACGACCGCCGCTGGCCGGAAACGTACCGCGTGATGGGCCTGCAAGGCGTGGAGATGGTGCTGCTCGGCTACAACACGCCGGTGCACAACCCGCCGGCGCCGGAGCACGACGCGCTGTCGCATTTCCACAATGAGCTGGTGATGCAGTCGGGCGCCTACCAGAACGGCACCTGGGTGGTCGGTGTCGCGAAGGCCGGCAACGAGGAAGGCGTGGAGCAGATCGGCAACTCGATCATCGTGGCGCCGAGCGGGGAGATCGTCGCCGCCTGCACCACGACCGGCGACGAGCTGGCCATCGCGCGCTGCGACCTCGACCTCTGCACCTCCTACAAGTCGACCACCTTCAACTTCGCGCGCCATCGGCAGCCGGACCAGTACCGGCTGATCGTGGAGCGCACGGGCGCGATCGCGCCGGACTGAAAACGGGCGCCGCACCAGGGTGTGCTCACCACCACGTGCGGCAGGCGTCCCCTGGGTACCCCCTCAAGGACGCATGCCGGGAGAGCGCCTCGCCGGTTTACAGCGTGGGCCTGTCCAACGTTTCGCTGGACGTGGGGGCGCCGCTACGGTGACGATGACCGCACAAGCAAGAAGGGGCGCCCACGGTCCGCAACCGCCGTATCGAGAAGTCCAACAGTGCGGAACAGCCGTTGGTCACGCCGCCCTGTTTACGTTGATGGAAATGATCGGCCGGTGGAGCCGGCCGCACCGGACGGCCGCTCCCCCGTGCCCGCTTGCGGCTACTGGCGTCGATAAAGCTCAAAACCGCCCACGTGCAGTTCCAGTGACTCGATGACGGCCGCACCGACGAGCGCGTTCAGGGGTGACAGCGAGTAACTCAGTGGAACTGAGTCTGGGAAGAGCCAACGCGCCCCTTCAGCTCCGTCGGAGTTCTGCAGCACGACCGTCACCAGGCGACGAGGAATGGCGCGCGCGGACCGTCGCGCCAGGTTCCACCAGTCGTACCACTCTGTTGACTGGGTAAGCCCGCGCCGAATCACCAGGGAGTCGAACTGAACCTCGCGCTGCTTGCGCGGCAGGGTGACGATGCGGGCCGTGGGGAAGACCACCTCGACGGCTCCTGCGTGCTCAAGTCCCTCTATCCGGACCGCAAACCGCTGATTGGTGAACGGCAGTTGAGCGTCTGCAACCGTCGAGCGCTTTGTCGCTGCGCGCGGCCGCTTACTGGACACGCTCGATGCCTTCATTGGCGAGTTCCAGCGTCTCGATGATGACTTCATTCGCCCGTGCGCTTAGGGGGCTCGTCTCGTACTTGACCGGCCAGGCGTCCGACACGACGAAGCGCGTCTGGTCCTGTCCCGCCTCGTCCTGCACCATGATGACGACACGCCGGCGGTTTTGGACGAGTTGCCCCGCAGCAACGGCGCGGTGCCATTCGAAAAGCTCCAAAGCGTTGGCGCCCACGACCAGGCCGTGCTTCAAGGTGACATTTCCGTACTTCGTGAGGCCTGAAAGCTTGCGCACGTGCGGAGGATCAGTGCCTTCGCGGTAGTTGATGGCCTCCGTAGTGATATCGAGGCCGGAAACCTCGGCGAACCCGGCCCGAGTGATGTTGTCGATCTCGACACGGAAGCGAAAATTGCGAAGCGGGTCATTGCGGGCCATGGCGAGGGTCTCCAGTCACGCGGGGAAGTGTTCATGCTGCCGCAATTTGCATACAACTGCCAGATGTTGGGCAGACCCACCGCTCTGGATCGCGATCGCCGTCCGCGCGCGACGCGAGACGTTGGTGCGCGGTACGGTGCGACTGCTGCCGGACCACGGCGCGATGGTAGGCCAAAGCCCGCGGAACGCAGCCGCGCGCTCCCACGCGTCAGAGGTGGGAGCCGCGACTGGGCTTCTGGCGTTGCGTCGCCGTCACCCGCGCGCGGCCGCGTCGACGACGGCCACCGCCGACATGTTGACGATCCGGCGCACGGTCGAGGCCGGCGTCAGGATGTGCACCGGCTGCGCAGCACCCAGCAGGACCGCGCCGATCGTGATGCCGCCGCCGGCGGTGACGCGCAGTGCGTTGTAGGTGATGTTGGCGGCGTCGACGTTCGGCATGATCAGCAGGTTCGCTTCCTGCGTGAGCGGTCGAATCCGGCATCGAACCCTCCAGCACCACGCGCGACAGCGCGGTGTCGGCCTGCATCTCGCCGTCGACGTCGAAGTCCGGCTTGCGCGCGCGGACAAGCTCGAGCGCGACGCGCATCTTCTGCGCCGAGGGCAGCTCCGAGCTGCCGAAGTTCGAATGCGACAGCAGCGCCACGCTCGGTGCCATGCCGAAGCGGCGCACGGCGTCGGCCGCAAGCATCGTCATCTCGGCGACCTGTTCGGCCGTGGGGTCGGGTTGACATGCGTGTCGCAGATGAAGAGGTGCCGGTTGGGCAGGATCAGCAACTGCATCGCCGCGAAGGTTTGCACGCCCGGACGCAGGCCGATGGTCGTGCGCACGTAGCGCAGGTGGTCCGCGTAGGCGCCGACGGTGCCGCACAGCATCGCGTCGGCGTCGCCCTTGCGTATCAGCATCGTGCCGATCAGCGTGGTGCGAGTGCGGATCTCGGCCTGCGCGAGTGAGCGCGTCACCCCACTGCGCTTGGCGAGCTGGTAGTACTCGCATCCACGTGTCGCGGTAGCGCGGGTCGTCGAGCACGTTGACGCAGTCGACGTTGGTGCCGAGCTTCAGCCGCAGGCCGTAGCGTTCGATGCGCGTCGCGATCACGTCCGGCCGGCCGATCAGGATCGGTCGCGCAATGCCTTCGTCGACCACCACCTGCGCGGCGCGCAATACGCGCTCCTCCTCGCCTTCGGCGTAGATCAGCCGCTTGGCGGCCTTCTTCGCGGCGGCGAACACCGGCTCCATCGTGCTGCCGGACTGGTAGACGAAGCGCCGCAGCTGCGCGCGGTAGGCGTTCGAGGTCCTGGATCGGGCGCGTCGCCACGCCGCTTTCCATCGCGGCCTGTGCAACGGCGGGGGCAATGCGCTCGATGAGCCGCGGGTCGAACGGCTTCGGGATCAGGTACTCGGAGCCGAACCGCAGGCCCTCGGCGCCGTAGGCGCTCGCCACTTCGTCCGGGATCTCGGCGTGCGTCAGGTCGGCCAGCGCGCGTACGGTGGCGAGCTTCATCTCCTCGTTGATCGTCGTCGCGCCCACGTCGAGCGCACCGCGGAAGATGAAGGGAAAGCAGAGGACGTTGTTGACCTGGTTCGGATAATCGGAGCGGCCGGTGCCGATGATCGCGTCGGGGCGGGCAGCCTTCGCCACCTCCGGCATGATCTCCGGCGTTGGATTGGCCATCGCCAGGATGATCGGCTGCGTGCCCATCGACTTCGACCATCGGCTGCCGTCAGCGCGCCGGGGCCGGACAGCCCCAGGAAGATGTCCGCGCCCGGCATCGCATCGGCGAGTGTGCGGGCCTTGGTGTCACGCGCGTAGCGCGCCTTGCTCTCGTCGAGCCCGCTGCGGCCGGTGTGCACCACGCCCTTGCTGTCGGCGACCAGGATGTTCTCGCGCCGCACGCCGAGGCTTACCAGCAGGTCGAGGCAGGCGATCGCGGCGGCTCCGGCCCCGGAGCACACGAGCTTAGCCTTGGCGATGTCCTTGCCGACAAAGCGCAGGCCGTTCAGCACGGCGGCGGCGGCGACGATGGCGGTGCCGTGCTGGTCGTCGTGGAACACCGGGATCTTCAGCCGCTCGCGCAGCTTGCGCTCGATATAGAAGCACTCGGGCGCCTTGATGTCCTCGAGATTGATGCCGCCGAAGGTCGGTTCGAGCGCGGCGATGATGTCGACCAGCTTGTCGGGATCGTGCTCGTCGAGCTCGATGTCGAAGACGTCGATGCCGGCGAACTTCTTGAACAGGCAGCCCTTGCCTTCCATCACCGGTTTGCCGGCCAGCGGGCCGATGTTGCCGAGGCCCGAGCACGGCCGTGCCGTTGGTGACCACCCCGACCAGGTTGCCGCGCGCGGTCAGCGTGTGCGCCTCGCGCGGATCGCGCACGATCTCGTTGCAGGCCTCGGCGACGCCGGGTGAGTAGGCGAGCGAGAGGTCGCGCTGCGTCACCATCGCCTTGGTCGGCACCACCGAGATCTTGCCGTGGGTGGGCTGGCGGTGATACTCGAGCGCTGCGTCGCGCAGGTTTTCGGACATATCGGTCTCCTCTGGGCGCGCATGGCCTCCGCAGGCACGGCGGCTGCGCGCTCGTCTGTTATCTGACTTTCGGGCAAGGTTACGGCGTTGCGGCCCGCCCGCCAATCGCAGGGATGATCGGACGTGCGGGAAGGGGTGGCCAGTCGCCGGAACCGCGGGCCGGTCGCCCGTTGCCCGATGGCGGCCAAGCCGCTTGACACGAGCGGCCTGCGCGGCCAAATTGGCGACCCTTGCCCCGAGGTGAACGGCGCTCTGCCGCGGTCGCGGGGTGAGCCCAGCCCCTGCGGCAATTGTGTGGATGCGACGCCCTGCGTGCCGGTGCGCCGCGAAGGAGTTGTCATGAGGCCACACCGCCTTCGCCCGGCACTCGCCGTTGCCGCGGCCTGCGCAATCGCCGTGCAGCCTTCATCCAGCGCGGGTGGCGATACAAGCTTCGATCCACTGCTCGACGCTGCGGCGAGCTGCGTGCCGGCCGTGGGCGGCCCCCCGGCCTTGTTCCGCACGCTCGTTGCTCGCCGCCGCCGAGACAGCGCCGTTCCAGCCGGTGCCCGCAAAGCCGGCGCTCGCCGACACGCCGGTGCTCTACAGCAACTTGGGGACTGTCACGCTCAAAGCCGGCACCCGCAGCGCCAAGGCGCAGGCGTGGTTCGACCAGGGCGTGCGGCTGATGTTCGGGTTCAACCACGCCGAGGCGATGCGCGCGTTCCACGAGGCGCAGAAGCTCGATCCGCGCTGCGCCCTGTGCTACTGGGGCGAGGCGCTGTCCTCGGCCCCAACATCAACGTGCCGATGATGCCGGAGGCGAACGCGCCGGCGCTCGCCGCGCTGGCGAAGGCGGTCGAGCTGGCGCCGTCGGCGCCGCCGCGCGACCGCGCCCTCATCGAGGCGCTGGCCAAGCGCTATTCGGCGGACCCGAAGGCCGAGCGCGCCGCGCTCGATGCGGCGTATGCCGAGGCGATGAAGCAGCGTCGCCGCACGCTATCCGGCGGACGACACGGTCCAGACGCTGTACGTCGAAGCGATGATGGACACGCAGCCGTGGGACTACTGGGAGGCGGGCGGCACGAAGCCCAAGGGCCACGGCGCGGAGATCGTCTCGGTACCTGGAAACGGTGCTCAAGCGCAACCCGAACCATCCGGGCGCGATCCACCTGTACATCCACGCGGTCGAGGCCTCGACGACGCCGGAGCGCGCGCTGCCGTATGCGCAACCGGCTCGGCGCGCTGATGCCGGGCGCCGGGCACATCGTGCACATGCCGGCGCACATCTATTACCGCGTCGGCCTGTACCGCGAATCGCTCGAGACCAACAAGCGCGCGATGGCGGTCGACGAACGCTACTTTCGCGTCTCGCCGTCGGACCCGCTCTACAAGGCCGCCTACTACCCGCACAACATCCACTTCGTGATGGTGTCGGCGCAGATGGGCGGCGACGGCCAGACCGCGATCGAGGCGGCGCAGAAGCTCGACGCGTCGATGGCGCCGCAAGTCGTGGCGCAGTTCGCGATCCTGCAGCCGGTGAAGGCCGCGCCGTACACGACCCACGCGCAGTTCAGCGCGCCCGACACGATCCTCGCGCTGCCCGCGCCCGCGCCGGACCTCGTGCTGGTCGAGACGATGTACCACTACGCGCGGGCGGTGGCGTTCGCGCAGAAGAAGGACTTCGCGTCGGCGCAGAAGGAGATCGACGCGCTCGCGGCGCTCGAGAAGGACGCCGACTTCAAGCCGTTCGCCGAGTGGGGCATGCCGGCGAAGGAGATCGTGCAGACCGCGCGCCTCGTGGCCAGCGGCCGCATCGCCGACGCGAAGGGCGACCTCGAGGGTGCGGCGCGCGCGTACGAGGACGCGGTCTTCATCGAGGACACGCTCGCCTACACGGAGCCGCCGTACTGGTACTACCCGGTGCGCCAGTCGCTCGGCGCCGTGCGGCTGCGCCAGGGCAAGCTCGACGAGGCCGAGAAGGCGTTCCGCGATTCGCTCGTGCGCGTGCGCAACAACGGCTGGGCGCTCGCCGGACTGGCCGAGACATACAAGCGCAAGGGCGACACGGCAGGCGAAAAGGCCGCGCGGCGGGCTTACGCGAAGGCTTGGCTGGGTGGTGCCAAGGGGCCGACGATCGAGCAGCTCTGAAAGGCAGGGTGGCGCAGTGCGTGCTACGGTCGTGGCTGCCCGCGCTCGGATCCCGCTCGATGTCTTTGCATTACACGGTGCACGATGAGGTGCCGCGCGCCGACGCGGCAGTGATCGACTCCGGCCTCGGCCGTGCGAACGAAGCAGCGGCGCCGCTGCACGAATGTGCAGCCGCTCGCCTGCTTCGCGCGGCGCGCCAGCGGCGAGCTCGTGGGCGGCGCCGTCGGGCGAACCTGGGGCACGTGTTGCGAGCTGCAGCAGCTGTGGGTCGAGCCGGGACAGCGCCGCCAGGGCATCGGCGCGCGCCTCGTTCGCGAGTTTGAGCACCAGGCGGCGGTGCGCGGATGCCGCACGTTTTACCTGGAGACGTTCAGCTTCCAGGCGCCCCGGCTCTACCGCACGCTGGGCTACGAAGTGAGGCTGGAACTGCACGGCTTTGCGCCGGGCATCGTGAAGTACACCATGGTGCGCGAGACGGACTGAGACGCGGCTAGCCCGCGTAGCGCTCACGCAGACGTCGATGCAGGATCTTGCCGGTGGCGGTGCGCGGCATGTCGGACTCCGCAATGAAGGACACCGAGCGCGGTCGCTTGTAGCCGGCGATGCGGTCGCGGCACCAATCGAGTACGTGGTCTTCGGTCAGCCTCGCATCGGGGTGCGCCACGATCACCGCGTGCACGGCCTCGCCCCACTTGTCGTGCGGCACGCCGATCACAGCGACATCCTTGACGCCGGGACAGCGGCCGAGCAGTTCCTCGACTTCCGACGGATAGACGTTCTCGCCACCGCTGATGATCATGTTGCTCTTGCGGTCCACCAGATGAATGAAGCCGTCCGCGTCGCGCAGCGCCAGGTCGCCGACGCTGCAGTAGCCGTCAGGCCGCAGCGCTTCGGACGTCTTTTCCGGGTTCTTCCAGTAGCCGTCGAACGCGTACGGCGTGCGCGAGTAGAGCTCGCCCACTTCGCCGTCGGGCACGTCGCGACCGTCAGGGTCCAGAAGGCGTACCGGGCCGGAGCCGGTCCACTCGCGACCGACGGAGCCCAGGTGCGTGATCTGCTCGTCGGGGCGCAGCAGCGTGACCCAGCCGGCCTCGGTCGAGCCGTAGAGTTCGTACAGCTGCGAATTGGCGAAGTGCTCGAGGATCGCGAGCTTGGTGTCACGCCGCGCCGGCGCCGACGAGATCATCAGCTTGCGCATGCTGGAGACGTTGTAGCGTGCCTTCACCTGCGACGGCAGGCCGAGCATTACGATGTAGTGCGTCGGCACCAGCGAGGTGAAGGTCGTGTGCTGCCCGGCCATCGTTTGCAGCAGCGCCTCCGGATCGAAGTTGCGGCGGTCGTCGACCACGCAGGTCGCGCCGAGGAAGGTGAAGGTGAAGCTGAAGTAAAGCGAGTTGGCGTGACACATCGGCATCACCAGGAGCCCCGTGTCGTGCCGCGTCAGCTCCATGTCGTAGGCGGTGACCAGCGAAATCAGTGCGCTGCCCTGGTGGTTGCGGATCGCTCCCTTCGGCCGCCCGGTGGTGCCCGATGTGTACATCAGCGCCCAGGCGTCGGTGGGCGCCACGTTCACCGTCGGTGCGCGCGCCGAACCGGCGCGCACCAGCGCCTCGTAACCGCGCCAGCCCCGCGGCGTGCGCGCACCGCCAAAGTGCACCCACGCGTCCTTGCCGATCAGCGGCAGGTTTGCGCGCGCCGGCTCGATGTTTTCGAGCAAGGCGTCCTGCACGATCATCGCGCGCGCCTCGCAGTTTGCGACGATGTACTCGATCTCCGGCGCCGTCAGCCGGAAGTTGATCGGCACCGCGACGAGCCCTGCCTTGGCAAGCGCGACGTACAGCTCGAGCCACTCGATGCAGTTGTAGGCGAGCAGCGCGACACGGTCGCCCTTCACGAGGCCAAGCCCGAGCAGCGCATTGGCGAGGCTGTTGCTGCGCTCGTTCCATTGTGCGAAGGTCAGCGCGCGCTTCGAATCGCGCGCACCGATCTTGTCCGGCCGCAGCCGCGCATGCGCCGCGACGATCTGGCCGACATTGAGCACGCCGCTCACGTCCGCCTCGCGCGCTCGGCGTCGTCCCAGGCCGAGAGCGCCTGGAAGTCGCCGGCGAACGCAAGCCCCTTGCCGGCATCCGAACTCGGGGCCTCGCGCGTCACGACGACGTCGATCAGCGCCGGAGCCTTGTCGAACGCCTCTTTGATCGCGTCTGCCAGCCGTGCGGGATCGGTGACGCGCTCGCCATGCAGGCCGAACGCGCGCGCCATCGCCGCATAGTCGCTCCACGCCAGTTCGGTGCCGACGATGCGACCGCCGTAGTTCATCTCTTGGTCCAGGCGCTCGATGTTCCAGGCCGCATTGTTCGAGACGATGAACACGACCTTCGCCCCGTGGCGCTGCGCCGTGTCGATCTCCATCGCATTGATGCCGAAGGCGCCGTCGCCGGTTACCACGACCACCTGCCGCTCAGGATGCAGCAGCGCGGCCGCCACGCCGTAGGGGGCGCCCACGCCGAGGCAGCCAAAGGCGCCGGAATCAAGATAGGTGCTCGTGTCCAGCCCGACACGCGCAAAGCTCAGCAGGTCACCACCGTCGGCGACGGTGATCGCATCCGGTCGCAGCACCTGCGCGCAGCGCGGCGAAGATGCGGTTCGGATGCATGCGTCCATCTTTGCCGGCGGGCGCTTCGGCCAGCCCGGCCGCGTACTTCTGCGCGCGCCGCCGATGCTCGCTGCGCAACGACTCGCTCCAGGCCGTGTCGAGCGCCGGGCTGCGCGCGGGGAGCGCACGTGCCAGCGCCGCGAGCGCGTGTGCCGGGTGTGCGAAGAGCTCGACTTCGCCACGCCGGTTCTCGCGCAGTTCCTCGGCGTTGTCGCCGATGCGCAGGAAGCGCGCATTCGGCCAGACGGCGGGCGAGCCGTAGCCCGTCTGGTAGTCGAGCTTGCGGCCGATGACGATCGCCAGGTCGGTCTCCAGCATGGCGCGGCCACGCATCGCGCCAATCGCCGACGGATGCGCCGCCGGCACGAGGCCGCGGCTTTCCTGCGTGTCGAGGTAGACCGCGCCGGAGGCATCGAGGAATCGCACCAGTTCGGCGCCCGCTTCCAGCGCCCCCCGGCCGGTGAGCACGAGCGGACGCCGCGCCTGCATGATCAGCGCGACCGCGCGTTCGACCTCGGCCGGATCGGGCGGAATTTGCCGCGGCGGCTTCGGCGCCAGGTATTCCGGCAGCACGACCCGCGGCGGCACAGACTGCCGCAGCACATCGGTCGGAATTTCGACATACACCGGGCCGGGAGCATTGCCGTCGCCGAGCGCGGTCGACAACGCCTTGTCGAGGTCGCGCAGCAGGTTGCCGGCAACGCGCAGCGTGCGTGCGCTGCGGGTGACGGGCCGAAGGATGGAAACGTGATCGATGCCCTGCAGCGGGCCGAGGTCGTCCTGTGGCACCGGCGCGCAGCCGCCGATCAGCAGCGACCGGCACACGCTCGAGTTGCGCGTTGGCCATCGCCGTCACGCAGTTCGTCACGCCCGGGCCGGCGGTGACCGAGCGCGACGCCGATGCCGCCGCTCAGACACCGCGTGCGCATGCGCCATGTGCACCGCAGCGCCCTCGTCGCGCACGTCGATGATGCGCACGCCCTTGCGCGCGAGATGGTCCCAGATCGGCTGGATGTGGCCGCCCTGCAGCCCGAAGATGCGATCGACGCCGTGCGCCATGAGAAAGTCCGCCACCCACTCGGCGACCGTGCGGGCCTCCGCTTGCGCTGTGCTCATGTGCTACCTCCTCTCGGCCGCAGAAGCGCCAAGCGTCAGACTGCCGGATCGTGAAGCGGCGATTATCGGCGCGGTGTTGCGGGCGGGCTAGAGTCCTTCCTCGCCGCATCGCAGCGAAGCAGCCGGTAGGCTTGCGTCCGACATGAGAGCTTCCCGCGTCATCGCCCACCTCGACATGGACGCGTTCTACGCGTCGGTCGAACTGCTGCGCTATCCCGAGCTGCGTGGTCAGGCGGTGGTCATTGGAGGTGGGCGCGCGCATCAGCCACAGTGGGAGATCGATCCCACCACCGGTGAGCGCCGGCGCCGCTTCGCCACGCTGCGCGGCTACGCCGGCCGCGGCGTCATCACGACGGCGACCTATGAAGCCCGTGCGCTCGGGGTCAACTCGGCGATGGGAATGATGAAGGCGGCCGCAAAGGCACCCGACGCTGTCCTGCTGCCGGTGGATTTCGACGAGTACCGCAAGTACTCACGGCTCTTCAAGGCGGCCGTGCACACACTGGCACCGCAGACCGAGGATCGCGGCATCGACGAGATCTACATCGACCTCACCGAGGTCGTCGCGGCGCGACTGCCGACTGACGAGGAGGTCGATCCCGACGACGCGGAGCGCAACGTCTGGTGGTGCGCACGCGAGGTGGCGGCGGAACTGAAGCAGGCGGTGAAGGAGGCCACCGGACTGAGCTGCTCGGTCGGGCTCGCGCCCAATAAGTTGGTCGCGAAGATCGCCTCCGAGCTCGACAAGCCCGACGGCCTGACGGTCGTCACGGACCGGGACGTGGCAACGCGCCTCGCGCCGCTGTCGGTGCGGCGGCTGAACGGCGTCGGCCCGAAGTCGGCCGCGAAGCTGGCGCGGCTCGGCATCGCGACGATCGGCGAACTCGCCCAGGCCGATCGCGCGTGGCTGACACGGAACTTCGGCGCAAGCTATGGGCGTGGCTTTCGGATGCAGCGCGCGGCATCGACGAGCGTCCGGTCGTGACCTATAGCGAGCCGAAATCGATCAGCCGCGAGACCACGTTCGAGCGCGACCTGCACGCGGTGCGCGACAAGACGCAGCTGACGCGCATCTTCACCGCGCTGTGCGAGCAGGTCGCTGCCGACCTGGTGCGAAAGCGCTATGCCGGTCGCACGGTCGGCATCAAGCTGCGTTTCGAGGATTTCAGCACCGTGACGCGCGATCAGACACTGTCCGCGCCGGTCAGCGACAGCCAGGCGATCCGCCGCGCCGCCGGCGAGTGCCTCAAGCGCGTCGACCTTGCACGCCGCATCCGCCTGCTTGGCGTGCGGATCGGAACACTTGAAGCCGTCGCCGACCCGGCGGTGGTGCCAGAACGGCAGGACCAATAGCCGCCGCGCTGGGTGCCGCGCAGCACGTTAGAACGCGAGACACGAAGTCCGAGTCTGCGGACAGGACCGCCGCGCCTTCGTAGCGCGGCTTGGTCCGTGTGGCGCAGCCCAGCGGCACGGCGGCGGCGAGGGTGACAAGTCCGGCCGAAGCAGGCCGGGGGCGCCGGGTCGGTTCCGTCGCGGGTCGTGCGGGCGAGACCAAGGTCCGGCAGCGCTTGGGCCCCGGACACGGGGTCGCGTTTGCCGGCCGGTCAACCATGTGTGGCCGTGGGCAGCCGCGCTGCACCATTGGGCGCGGGTTCGAGACTCCCGTCTAGTCCAGTCGGTGCGCCGGGCGCTGCCGGCGCGTCCAGACGTGCTAGCTTGAAATAACTTGCCGTCACCAGAGGCCGCCGCGTCATGTCGCCCTACGTTTCTCCCTGGATGTCACCGGACCTCGAGGTCTATCGCGACACGCTGCGCCGATTCGTCGAGACCGAGATCGTTCCGCATCAGGAGCGCTTCGCGAAGCAGCAGCACGTCGACCGCGCGCTCTGGAGCAAGGCCGGCGAACTCGGAGTGCTGTGTGCCGACATCCCGGAGGAGTACGGCGGCGCCGGCGGCAATTTCGCGCACATGGCGGCACTGTTCGAGGAACTCAGTGCCGCGGGCGACACGTCGTTCGGCGTGCATGTGCACATCATCGTCGCGCACTACCTGCTGAACCACGGCACCGAGGAGCAGAAGCGCAAGTACCTGCCGCAGTTGGCCAGCGGCGCGATGATCAGCGCGATCGCGATGTCAGAGCCGGCAGCCGGGTCCGACCTGCAGGGCGTGCGCACGCGCGCGGTCCGCGACGGCGACGGCTACGTCATCAACGGCTCGAAGACCTTCATCTCCAATGGGTACCTGGCCGACCTGATCGTCGTCGTCGCCAAGACCGACGCGACGGCTGGCGCACGCGGAATCTCGCTGCTACTGGTCGAGACCCGCAATGCGCAGGGATTCCGCGTCGGGCGCATCCTCGAGAAAGTCGGCCAGAAGGGGCAGGACACCTGCGAGCTGTTTTTCGACAACGTGCGCGTGCCGACCGATGCGGTGCTGGGCGGCGCCGAAGGCAAGGGCTTCGCCCAGCTGATGTCCGAGCTGCCCTACGAGCGCACGCTGGTCGGCATCGGCGCCGTGGCTGCCATTGAGCGTGCCCTGCGGCTGACTCTGGAGTACGCGCGCGAACGCAGCGCCTTCGGCCAGAAGTTGATCGAGATGCAGAACACGCGCTTCAAGCTGGCGGAGATCAAGACCCTGGCGGTGGTTGCGCGCACCTTCATCGACCGCTGCATCCAGCAGGTGGTGGAGGGCACGCTGGATACCGCGACCGCGTCGATGGCGAAGTGGTATCTCACCGACCTGCAGTGCAAAGTTGTGGACGATTGCGTGCAGATCTTCGGCGGCTACGGCTACATGCTGGAATACCCGATCGCGCGCATGTATGTCGATGCCCGCGTGCAGCCGATCTACGGCGGCACCAACGAGATCATGAAAGAGATCATCGCTCGCTCGCTGTAGGAGAGCTTTCCATGTCAGAGAAGATCGTCGTTGCCGGGGTTGGCATGATCCCGTTCCGCAAGCCCGGAGATCACCCGCCGTACTACGAGATGGGCGCGCAGGCCACGCGGCTGGCGCTCGCGGATGCCGGTGTCGAGTACTCCGAGGTGCAGCAGGCCTGCGTCGGCTATGTCTACGGTGACTCGACCGCGGGCCAGCGCGCGCTCTACGAAGTGGGCCTGACCGGCGTGCCGATCGTCAACGTCAACAACAACTGCTCGACCGGTTCGACGGCGCTTTTCCTGGCGCGGCAGGCCATCGTCGCCGGTGCGGATTGTGTGCTCGCGCTGGGCTTCGAGCAGATGAAGCCGGGCGCGCTCGGTGCGGTATTCACCGACCGGCCGACACCATTCGACCGCTTCGAGGAGGTGACCGGCGAACTGGTCGGGGAAGCGCAGATCCCGCTCGCACTGCGCTACTTCGGCGGCGCCGGCCGCGAACACATGCTGCGCTACGGCACGCCGTTCGAGACCTTCGCGCAGATCCGGGCCAAAGCGAGCCGCCATGCCGAGAAGAATCCCCTCGCGCTGTTCCGTAAAGTCGTCTCGGCCGAACAGGTGATGGCCGACGTGCAGGTCTGGCCCGGCGTGATGACGCGCCTGATGGCCTGCCCGCCCACGTGTGGTGCGGCCGCGGCGCTGCTGGTCTCTCACGACTATGCGCGTCGCCATGGCATCGACACCTCGGTCCGTATCCTGGCGCAAGCGATGACGACCGACACTGCGAGCACGTTCGGAAAGTCGATGATTAGCCTGGTCGGCGCCGACATGGCGAAAGCCGCCGCCGATGCGGTCTACGCGCAGGCCGGTGTCGGCCCGGACGATATCGACGTCTGTGAACTGCACGACTGCTTCGCGCAAAATGAGCTCATCAGCTATGAGGCGCTCGGCTTCTGCGCGCCGGGTGCGGCGGCGCGGTTCGTCGCTGACGGCGACAACACCTACGGTGGCGCGGTCGTCACCAATCCGTCCGGCGGACTGCTGTCCAAGGGGCATCCCCTCGGCGCGACCGGGCTCGCACAGTGCTACGAACTGACACAGCAGTTGCGCGGTCGGGCCGAGGCGAGGCAGGTCGAGGGAGCGCGCCTCGGACTGCAGCACAACCTGGGCCTGGGCGGTGCCTGCGTCGTGACGCTCTACGGCCGCGGCTGAGAGGCGCGACGCGCCAAGGCTCAAGATGTGCGCGGGTCGGGCTTGAAGGCTGCCGCGCCGGCAGGGCTTGCCCGCGGCGGCTGATGCACTAGCCTATGTGCGGTGAATCTTCAAACGGGTATCCGTATCGTCGACTTCCTCCAGGACGACGTCGAACTGCCACAGTTCCTTGAGGTAGCCGAGGACTTCGGTCGCGGTGTCGGTGTCGAGTAGGCGGCCGCGTTCGACGCGATGCTGCAGCAACAACGCGCGGTCACCGTCTGCCGAGTAGCGTGTGACCGCCAGCGGCGGCGTGTGTGCCTCGGGACGATACTGGGCGGCAAGCATCTGGCGCACCCGCGCATAACCCTGTTCGTTGTGAATCGCACTCACGCTGTACTTGCTGCGATCGGTCTCATCATCAGCCAGCATGAACAGCCGCAGGTCGCGCATCACCTTGGGCGACAGGTACTGCTCGATTAGGCTTTCGTCCTTGAAGTTGGCCATCGCGAAGTGCACTGCCTCGATCCAATCGGTCGCCGCCAGGCGCGGGAACCATTCGCGATCCTCGTCAGTCGGCTGCTCGCAGATGCGACGAATGTCGCGATAGATCGAGAAGCCCAGTGCATAGGGATTGATGCCGCGATAGTTTTCCGCGTCAAAGGGCGGTTGGGTGACGACGTCGCTGTGATTTGACAGCCACTCAAGCATGAAGCCGTCGTCGACTGGCCCGTGGTCATACAGCTCGTGAAGCAGCGTGTAGTGCCAGAATGTGGCGGCGCCCTCGTTTGCAACCTTAGTCAGGCGTTGCGGGTAGAAGTACTGCGCGATCTTGCGCACGATGCGTACGAGCTCGCGCTGCCACGGCGCGAGCTTGGGCGCGCGCTTCTCGATGAAGTACAGCAGGTTTTCCTGCGGATCGAAGGATTCTGGCGTGGCATCCTGCTTGACCTCGGCGCCTTCGTACAGGTAGGCGACATCAGGGTTGTAGTGATGCTGCGCGAAGCGCAGGCGTTCGGCGAGGCGCTCGCGCTCGCGGCTCGCCGACAGTCGTGTCGGCTTCTTGTAGCGATCCACGCCGTAAGGGGCAAGTGCGTGACAGCAGTCGAGGATGCGCTCGACCTCGCGCCAGCCCTGGCGCTGCTCGCAGTCAAGGATGAAGTTCCGCGCGAACGTCAGGTAATCGAGAATGCCGTCGGCCTGCGTGAACTGGCGGAACAGATAGTTGCTCTTGAAGAACGCGTTGTGGCCGTAGGCCGCATGCGCCATCACCAGCACCTGCAACGGCAAGCGTGTTGGTTTCCATCAGGTACACCAGCGACGGACTGGTATTGATGACGATTTCATACGCCAGCCCGCTCATACCCTTCTTGTATGAGTGCTCCTGGCCGAGCAGTTGCTTGCCGAAGCTCCAGTGCGGGTAATGCACCGGCATGCCGACCGTCGAACACAGGTCGATCATCTGTTCCGCGGTGATCACGTCGTACTGGATCGGATAGGTGTCGAGCCGCAGACGCCGTGCGTGTGCCGCAAGTGCAACATCGAAGCGCTCCAGCAGCGGCACGGTCCATTCTGTGCCCGTTGCAATCGGCGCGGCCGCGCGCTGGGTTCCGGGCTTGGGCATCGGTACCGCGGGTCGCGAAACCAGCCGCGGCCACGGCCGGTCAGGCGCCGTGCCAACGCGCAGCCGCGCGGGCACGTCGAGGGCCGCCAGATCCCAGGGATTCATCGGTTTGCCCTGTGGACGCGCGACAGAGCTATCGGTCCGGAACGGCTCCGCTCGCTCATGCCACTGTCTCTTTGCGCGCGAACAGCTCGCGGAAGACCGGCCAGATGTCGCGCCGGTCATGCACCTTGCGCATGGCGAATCCGCGATCGGCGATGGCCTCGTAGCACTGCCAGAGGTCGGATGTCCGATTGAACCAACCGGCCGGGTTGCTCGACGGAATGTCGATGTAAGCGAAGTAGCGCACCCGTGGCAGGACCTCTGTCTTCAGATAGTCGGCGCAACGCTGCGCGTCCTCCCCACCGCAGTCGCCGTCGGAGGCTTGTGCAATGTAGACATTCCAGTCGGGGCCGGCGTAGCGCGTGTCAATCACCTTGTGTGCCAGTTGCAGCGCCGGCATTACCTGCGTTCCGCCGGACTGCGGATCGTGGAAGAAAGTCTTCTCGTCGACCTCCTGGGCGGTCTCGGTGTGTCGGATGAAGACAACGTCGACTGCGCTGTACTTGCGTTCGAGGAACAGATACAGCAGCGCGAAGAAGCGCTTGGCGAGATCCTTTTTGCGCTCGTCCATCGAGCCCGAGACATCCATCAGGCACAGCATCACGGCACGCGTCGCTGGGGTTGCCACCGGCTGGCGTGCGCGAAAGCGGCGGTCGACCGCCTCCAGGAACGGGAGCTGTTCGCGGCGCGCGCGCAGTTGCGCGATTTCTTCGTCGAGTTCGGCACGCCGCTCGAGCTCGCAAGGCCCCAGTTCCTCGAGCTCGCGCGCCAGTTCGTCGAGCTGTCGCGCGATGCCGCCGCGCAGCGCAATACGACGCGCGATCGACATGCGCATCGTCAGCGCCGGAGACAGATTGGCCAGCACGCCATCCCTCGAATACCCGGCACGACGGGTATGGATGTAGGTGACATCGCCGAGGCGAGTGCGTTCCAGGTTCGGCAGTTCGAGATCGTCGAAGAACAGCCGCAGGAATTCGTCGCGTGACAGTACGAAACCGAAGTTGTCCTGGCTCTCGCCTTCGCCCGGTTCGCTGCCCTGGCCGGAGGCTTCGCCGCCGCCGGGCCGATCGATCGTATCGCCCGGGATGTACTCGTGGTTACCCGGCAGCACGAAGTCGCGACTGCCGGTCTTGTGGTCGTGACGCAGGTACGGCTCTCTCAGTCCGCGGCCGGGGATCGAGATACGGCTGCCCTTGCCGACGTTGGCGATGCCGCGCTTGGCGATCTCATCGTCGACCGCACGCTTGATATCGTCCTTGAAGCGCCGAATGAAGCGCTCGCGGTTGACTGCGCTGCGTCCCGGCGGATCCGAGCGCCGATCGACGACGCGCATGTAACGACTCGGGGCGGAGGAATCGGACACGGAGTCCTCGCAGCGGCTACGTTGTCACGACTGTGTCGACTTCTTGAAGTGCATGTACCAGTCGACCAGGCGGCGCACCTGCTTCTCGGTATAGCCGCGCGCGGCCATCCGGTTGACGAAGCTCTTGTGACGCTCTTCCATTTCCTGCGAGCCCTTGGCCTCGAACGAGATGATCGGCAGGATGTCCTCGGTCTTGCTGAACATCCGCTTTTCGATCACTACGCGCAGTTTCTCGTAACTGGTCCAGTGCGGGTTCTTGCCGTGCGCGCGCGCCCGCAGCACGAAATTGACCACTTCGTTGCGGAAGTCCTTCGGGTTCGAGATGCCGGCCGGCTTCTCGATCTTCTCGAGCTCGGTGTTCAGTGCGTCGCGCGAGTACTGCATGCCGGTGTCCGGATCGCGCCAATCCTCGTCGAGCAGCCACTTGTCCGCATAGGTCACGTAGCGGTCGAACAGGTTCTGGCCATACTCGCCGTAGGCATCCAGGTACGACATCTGCAGTTCCTTCTCGAGGAACTCGGCGAAGCGCGGCACGATCCATTCCTTGATGTGACCGCGCAGCCGGCGCTTGTATTCCTCCTGGATGTCTTCCTTCGCCAGCCGGTCCTCGAGCACGACCAGCAGGTTGACCGGGTCAGCGGCGATCTCGCTCGGGTCACGATTGAAGGCGGCCGAGATCGTCTTGAACGCCCAGCGCGTCGACAGTCCGGAAAAGCCCTCCTGCATGCCGGCGTCGTCGCGATATTCCTTCACGCTCTTGCTGCGCGGATCGACGTCCTTGAGGGTCTCGCCGTTGTAGGAACGCAGCTTGCTGAAGACGGATGAGTTTTCCGGTACCTCCAGCCGCGACAGCACGGAGAACTCGGCCAAGGTTCGCAGCGTCTGCGGCGCGCAGGGCGCCTCCGACAACGTCGACGAATTCAACATCTTCTCGTAGATGCGCACCTCTTCATCGACACGCAGGCAGTAGGGCACCTTCACCAGGTACACGCGGTCGATGAATGCCTCGTTGTCTTTGTTGTTGCGGAATTTCAGCCACTCGGCCTCGTTCGAGTGCGCCATGATGAAGCCGTTGAATGGCAGCGCCGGCAGTGCTTCGGTGCCCTTGAAGTTGCCTTCCTGGGTGGCGGTCAGGATCGGATTGAGCACCTTCAGGGGCGCCTTGAACATCTCGACGAATTCGACGCAGCGCGCCGAGCCTAGGCACAGCGCGCCGGAGTAGCTGTACGCATCCGGGTCGTCCTGCGCGAACTGCTCAAGCATGCGCAGGTCGACCTTGCCGACAAGCGAGGAGATGTCCTGGGTGTTTTCGTCGCCGGGCTCGGTCTTGACGATCCCGATCTGGTTCAGCACCGACGGCATGATGCGCACGACGGTGAACTTGGACAGGTCGCCCTTGTATTCCCTGAGGCGCTTCAGCGCCCACGGGCTGGCGATGCCGGTCAGCGCGCGACGCGGAATGCCGTAGCGATCCTCCAGCTCCGCGCCGAACCGGTCGCGCGGAAACAGCCCCAGCGGCGACTCGAGCATGGGCGACACCTTCCCCGATACCGAGTCCTTCAGCGTATAGATTGGAAACTGTTCACACAGTGCCTTGATCTTCTCCGCCAGCGACGACTTTCCTCCCCCGACCGGCCCGAGCAGGTACAGCACCTGCTTGCGTTCCTCGAGTCCTTGCGCGGCGTGCAGGAAGTAGGCGTACAGCGACATCAGCGTCTCTTCCATGCCGTGAAAGTCCGCGAACGCATCCCAGGACTGGATGACGCGGTTCTGGAAAATGCGAGACAGGCGGGCGTCGTCGGCCGTGTTGACGAGCTTGGGCTTGCCGATAGCCTCGAGCACGCATTCGTGCGCGCTGGCATACGCCATGCGGTCGCCCTTGCAATGGCGCAGGAAGTCTTCCACGCCCATCTCTTCGTCCAGTGCGCGGACGAAGGACTCGCGAAACGCCGTCAACAGTTCGGTGGGCGCGTTCATCCAGACCTCCTTGACCCTAGGGCCAACAACGAAGCAAACGCGATGAACCTAGGGTAGTGGACAAACCGCTTACCTTGATGCAGTTAAAAGAAGAGCAAATGCCCTCCACTGTCTGCGGCTCGACGGCGTTCCTCTACGCAGCGAGGCTTGGCCCGAGTCGAAATCAGCGATCGGAGACGAAGGCTGCGCTGGCTTGTGCGCCTGTCTAAAGCATCGCAGGGGAAGGGATCACAGCTTCAACCGAATGGCCGAGGATCTCGGCCAGCGCTCGGCCTCCGCGTCAGATGAAGTGCGAGAACGACAGCCAATGAACCGTGACTTTCACGGATTGTGCGAAACGATGCAACCCAAAGACAGTCGTGCAAGGTCCGGGAGGCGCGGCCGGGAACTTGGCGCGAGTCGTCATTAGGGGGAAACTTTGTCGAACACCTTGGTGCCCGGAGTAACAGAACCCACGGGTGCCGGCTGCGGTCACAGATGGTACGTCGAGGGGCTGCAACGCTAGGGTCCGAAAACGCGCCCGCGGCGACGCCCACCGACTCGTTGTCACCGCCTCGGGTATTGAAGAAGGGGGTGCCGCAACTTGGACAGAACCTCACTATGTACCTGGCTCCTTGATCCGCAAGGCGAACGTAGTCGAAGGCGGTCCCGCAGTCGTTGCAGTGAGCCGAATGGCTGGCCAGTGCTGCGATGACACGGCCCGTTCGTTGCCAGCAGGCGAGGCCAAGACAAATGTCCAGTCCACGCGGCTCGCCTTCGACCTGGATGCGTAGTTGTCCGCAGGAGCCGAAGGCTGTTCGGGGAGACACTGGGTACCGCGTTCGGCGAGTTTCGTGACATCCAGCGCCTGCGGTCGCAGGCCACCTCGCGACGGTGCGGACGCTCTCAGCTCCGCGACCCGAGCGCTGCGAATATCCAGCGCCTTCGCCGACTCGATACCCGACAACGTCCGCCTACAAGATGGACGGGCGACGCTATCGCTTCGGGAACAGCCGCTCACCGTTGCCGTGTGCGATGCGGTCGGCCACCGTGCGCGGCAGTTGCCCGAGCCACGCGCGGTAGCCCTCCATCAGCTCGCCATAGGCCTGCCAGCGCTGGGGGATCCAGGTGTCCGAACCGATGAGGAATCGATCCGGGAAGGCGTCGAAAAGCGTGCGCCACTCGGGCGTCAGCTTGCCGCCCTCACTAATGATGCCGGAGCGGTACGACAGCTCCCCGGTCAGCATCGGGTGCTCGCGCAGGTACACGGCAACCTTCTCGGACGGTGTGGAAAATCCCGTGTGCGCCCAGATGATTTTCGCAGTCGGGTCGTGCCGGTACAGGATTTCGAGCGCCGCGTCGTCGACATGCGCGTGCAGCCAAAGGTTGCGCTGGCGTGCGAAGTCAACCGTGCGCCGGACCACGTCACTCGCAGCCGCTTCCCCACTCAGGTGGAACTCGCCCAGGCCGACGTAGTAGCCTCGCCTGAACTCCTCCTCCAGCAACGCCAGCACCGTGGCGTCGGTGGACCAGGTCTGCACGTCGCTGCGCACGCGGTACGGACGCAGGAACGGCACGACGCGCACGTCCTTCGTGCCTGCGTTGACCAGCGCGTGCGTGCCGGTGTTGGGGCGACTGGTCGCGAGGACAGTCGTCACGCCGTTGGCGCGCATCCGGGCGACGGCCTCGTCGACAGGGAAGTGGAATCCGTTTTCCCAGTTCAAGTGCAGGTGGCCATCGAACAATCGGCCGTCGTAGCGCAGGAACGGCGCTGCCGCCTGCGCCTGGCAGGCCGGAGCGAAGGCGATCGCACCCAGCCCGGCGACAAATTCACGACGACGCATGCACGGCACTCCCCGCAAGAAGGCATGAAGAGCATCGTGCCACGCCGCCGGTGAGCGTGGCACCGCGTGAAACGGCAGCCCCGTAACTCAGCAGCCGCGCAGCGGCAAGTCCACGGCCTGCAGGATGCGCCCGTCTTCGTCCTGGGCAAAGCCGATGATCGAGTAGCGAGTCCGGTCGGCTTGAGCCGGCAGGGGCCAGCTCACCGGAGCGGGCATCAGGGCCAACGGTCCGCTCCATGCGCGCACGACGCGGTCATTCCGCAGTGTCTCACCGCGGTTCTCGCCGGCCCGCACGTTCGTGGCGAGACCGCTCTCCACCAGCGCGAGGTAAAGTCGTGGCTCGCGGGCGCTGGTAAGGGCGACGGCGCTGGCATCCACTTTCACCGCGATGTCCGTCCATTCCGCCTTCAGCGTGATGCGGACGGCAGCAGGGCGCGCTGTGACCGCACGCACCGAGTTGTCGAACGACGCACGAACGGACCACTGCGGCAACTCCTGCCCTTGCACGAACACGCCCGGCGTGTAGACGGTGCGGGAGCCATTGGCCGCCGCGAGCGCACGCTGGCGTGCCGTGAACTCGCTGCGCGCGTAGGGGTCCTTCCAGCCGATGTCGTCCCAATAGTTCACGTGCAGTGCAATCGGAACGACGCGATCGCGTGGATAGCGCGCATCGAGCTGGGTCAGCCAGCGGTCGGCGGGAGGACAGCTGGAACAGCCTTGCGAGGTGTACAACTCAACGAGTGCAGCCTGGTGCGCGGGACTCACGGAACTACAAGCTCTCGGCATGTCGGCGACCGGAACGGCAGCGGCCGCGGCGACGAGCACGGGCAACAGCATGAAGGTCTCCAGTCAGGGTGCCGCCCGAAGCGCGGGCGGATCGCTGCTCATTGGCGGACAAGGGAAATATGCCCCAGGAGCGGTGCCCAACCGCAACCCTCCCGGGGCCCAAGCGCAGCGAGGCCTTGTCACAGGCGTGCCTCGGCCACGCGGCGGCACGACTCCGTTTAGGCGCCGGAATGAAGGTCGTTGATGAGCGACTTGAAGCCTTCCATCGTCATCGCGTTGCCCTTCATCATCTTGTCCGCATCCTTGGCGGCTTTCATCTTGGCCATCTTCATGTCGTAGGCCTTTCCCATCGCGTCTAGGAATTCCGCCCTGGTGATCATCGAATTCTTGTCCTTGTCCGCCATCGCGAAAATGGTGTTGAACGTGATGTCGCCGGCGTCCGCGCGAGCGGGAAGGCTCACGGTGGCCGCCAGCAGGCCGAGCGATACAGCGGTTGCAGCAAGCAGAGCTTTCTTCATGTCGTACTCCAGTAGGGTGATGCTTCGTTGAGAAAGAACGCGCCTGCGCCCGGCGACCGCCGTACGAGTGCACGTCCACCGCTTTCTCGCTGGCCCGCGCAGGGCGCGGGTTCAACGAGGATTGCTTTGTGCCCGGCAGCGTGTGCGGCCGCCGGCGCCCCTCAGTCCAGCCGCAACGCGGAGTCGAGTGAGAGGCGTCCCGGCCCACGCCCGGCGAGATAGAGCAGCGCGACCGCCCACACCAGATGCGTCGGCCAGGCAGCGGGATAGACGAAGATTTGGATCACGGCCGTCATGCCGAGCAGCGCCAGTGCCGAGACGCGCGTGAAGAGTCCCAGCACCAGGAGGATCGGGAATGCATGCTCCGCATAGGCGGCGAGATGCGCGCCGAGCTCGGGTGGCAGCAGTGGCACCTTGTATTCGTCAGCGAAGAGCGCGACTGCGCTGTCGCTGACGGTCAGCCAGCCCTCGACCTTGGTGCGGCCCGAAAGCCAGAAGACTCCCGCGATGCCGAAGCGGGCCGCGAGTGCTAGCAGGTCATGGCCGATCAGCCCAGTGAGTGTCGCGGCGAGACGCTGGTACAACGTGCGCGGTCCTGACGCTGAGCCAGGCGCAGAGAGAGTCGATTGCATCATGGTCACGCTTCCTCGATGGGTAGGGTCTGCAGAGCAGCGAAGGCGCCGGCCTGCAGGAACTGGTTGATCAGGGCGGCCAGGTCCGTGGTCGCGTTGTCCTCGAGCGCCGCGGCCACGGCGCGCTCGATGCTCAGGCCCGCGGCGCAGGCCGACAGGAACGCGACGCCTGCGCGCGATAGCAACTGGTGTGTCACCGCGCCCTGCGGGCGCGCCAAAAGGACGCCTTCGCCGCGCCACTCGAAGTCGGCATCGAAATCCGCAGCGAGATCGCGGTTCCGGCTCCACAGGGTGTAGATCGGATGTTCTTCGCACCAAGCCCAGCGCGCGGCGGCCTGGAGGCGTAGCGTGACCCGTCCCATGTCTTCAAGCGCAAGCCGCGCCAAATCGGCCGGGTCGAGCGCATCGTCGTCAGCAGCAACATGGGCCTCGCTCCAGAAGCGATCGACCCGTGCCACGGCCGGAAGGTATGGCAGCTCCGCCGCCGGTTCGAAGCGCGCGAGGAAGTCGGCAAACGCCTGCCCGTAGGTCAGCAATGTGGGCGTAGTTGGCAGTTCACGACGCGCGTAGACCGCGGCCGCGGCGCGGAACCACTCGTCGCCGACGAGACGCGCAACCGCCGGAAAATTCGCGTGCAACGCATCGATGCAGCCCTTCAGCACCGTGTTGCGATAAACGGCGAAGCCGGGCTGCGTGACAAGGCGTGCCAGTTCCGGCGACGCTGAACCTGGATCCTCGGCGAGCAGCGCCTGCGCAAAGGCGTCCTGATAGTCGGCGAGCAGCATCACGCGGCCTCGGCGAGCGTGGCGTGCAGCACGGCTTGAGCCTGCGCGCGCTCGGCGAGCAGCTCGCCGAACGACGGAACGTGTTCGTCGCGCTCGATCAGGGTCGGTCGCGCCCCGATGCGGGCGATAAGCCGCTCGTAGAGCGACCAAACCCGCGGCGCCACCGGGGAGTCATGGCTGTCGATCAGCAGCCGGGCGCCGAGCAACGGATCGGTACAGTGGCCAGCCAGGTGGACTTCAGTGACCAGGCTTGCTGGCACCGCATCGATCACCGCCTCGGGCGGGTAGCCGAGATTGTTCGCGCTGACGTAGACGTTGTTGACATCGAGCAGCAGCGTGCAGCCGCTGCGGCGCGCGATCTCGACCAGGAAGTCGAGCTCGTCGAACTCGTGCTCGTCGAACGTCAGGTAATGCGACGGATTCTCCAGTGCAATCGGCCGCCGCAGGCGGTCCTGGACGATCGCAATGTTGCCGACGATGCGCTGCAGGGCCTGCCGCGTGCGCGGCACCGGCAGCAGGTCGGGGCGGTAGGCGCCGTTCCACGTGCTCCAGGCCAGATGCTCGGACACCAGCGCGGGTTGCACGCGATCCACCAGTGCGGCGAACCGTTCGAGGTGCGCAGCATCGGGCGCGGTGTCGGCCGCGAGCGACAGGGCGACGCCGTGCAGTGACAGTGGATGACGCTCGCGCAGCGCGTCGAGCCAGGCGAGGCGTGGCCCGCCTGCAACCATGTAGTTCTCCGGATGAACCTCGAACCACAGCCCGGCGGCGCGGCAGGCGTGCGCGTCGTCGAAATGCTGCGGCTTAAGTCCGAGCCCGGCGGTCAGTTGTTGCATGGCATGAATGAGATGGTTGGGTGCCGCGGCCCGGACTTGGCGATGCTATCCGTACCGTTCCAGGAGAGGGCGATCGGGTCCGGACCGCGGCAGTCGGTGCTAGCTCTTGACCGGCGCGAGCGAACCGGTGCCCTTGGGTGTCTTGATCGTCGTGCACGTGCCCTTCGCGACCATCTTCCAGGCGTTGCCTTGGTAGTCGACCTTCGAGGTGCCGGCGCACGTGGTGCCCGGGCCGGCGGCGCAGTCGTTCTGTCCGGCCTTGGCGACGCCGTAGCACTTCTCCGTATCGCCTTTCATGGCTCCGCCCTTGTCCTGGGCCATGGCAGCGCCGGAGGCGATGGCTGCGAAAGCGAAGGCGGTGACGGCGAGGGTCTGCTTCATGCGGAAATCTCCTATCGGGGTTGGGGTTAGCCGGCGCGTTCAATGCGCCGGCCTGCCCGCTTATTCGTTTGGCAAGGCCCGCGCGTTACAGTCCGCGGCGGAAATATTTTTCCGGCCGGGTGTAACCGAACGTTGTCCTCCCCCGAACCCATGGACAGGCCCGCGTGAATCCCGCCAACGAGGCCCGCGAGACCCGCCTGCGCGATTTGATGGTCACAGCACTGCGCGGCGATGCGGCGACGTATGCCGGATTCCTGCGCGAGACGGCGTCGTTGCTCCGGCCATTTTTCCGGCGGCGCCTGGCCCAACATCCGGATGACATTGAGGACCTGGTGCAAGAAACTCTTCTGGCGATACACAACAAACGCCATACCTATGACCCGGGCCAGCCGGTGACCGCGTGGATGTATGCGATTGCCCGCTACAAGCTGGTCGACCTGCTGCGCGCACGTGCGGGCCGAGAAGCGCTGCATGATCCCATCGACGAGGATCTCGACGAATTGGGCTCCGACGCCGAGCCGGCTGCCCTCGAAGCCCGGCGTGACTTGCGCGTGCTGCTCGCGCTGCTGCCCGACCGGCAGCGACTGCCGATCCAATACGTCAGGATCGAAGGGCTCTCGGTCGAGGAGACTGCCCGGCTGACAGGACTTTCAGCCTCGGCGGTCAAGATCGGAGTGCATCGCGGCCTCAAGGTGCTCGCGGCGCGCATCCGGAGCGAACGGTGAAGACGGACGAACTGATCATCGCGCTGTCGCGCCAGCCGGACGCTGTTGACCCGCGGACCTTCCGTCGAGGCGACTGCTGGTCGCGTCGTTGCTCGGCATCGCGGCGGCGCTGCCGCTGATGCTGTGGCGGCTCGGCATCAATCCGGACCTGGCATCCGACGTGCAGACGCCGATGTTCTGGGTCAAGTGGGGATTCGCCGCGTCGGTGGTCGCGGCCAGCGTCGCACTCGTGATCCGGCTGGCTCGGCCCGGAGTCGGCACACGCCGCGCGGCGCAGGTCGTCGCGTTACCGCTCGTCGCGCTGTGGGGGCTGGCGGCAGTTGTGTTGCTCGCGGCGGCGCCGGCCGAGCGGATGCCACTCACGCTGGGCTCGAGCTGGAACACCTGTCCGTTCAACATCGCCATGCTGTCGTTGCCGGCGCTGGTGCTGCTGCTCGCGGCTGTGCGCTCCGCTGGCGCCGACCCGGCTTCGATGGGCGGGTGCCGCCACCGGACTGCTCGCCGGAGCGCTTGGCACGCTGGTCTACGTCCTGCACTGCCCGGAACTCGAGGCGCCGTTCCTCGCTGCCTGGTACGTGCTCGGCTTGCTGATCCCGGTCGCCGTCGGCGCGCTGGTCGGCCCACGCGTCCTGCGCTGGTAGCCGCGACGCAGACCGACGGGGAATGTGCGGCGCGCAAGAGGCGGCGCCGCGTGCGTCATGGCATAGGTCGACCGTTGGTCCGTTGCGGCGTTGAGCCCCTCAACGAACGCTAGGCAAATGCGGATTGTCGGAGTAAAGATGCGCGCTTCGTCCTTGTCCCGCGAGGTTGAAGCCCATGCGCAACGCCGTCTGTACAGCCGCCTGGACCCTGCTTGTTCTGTGCGCGTCACCAGCTATCGGCCAGGACGCCAAGCTCGTCGAGCGCGGCGCCTACCTGATGAACAGCATCGTCGCGTGCGGCAATTGCCACGCGCAGCGCGACAAGGAAGGACGTCCCGTGCCCGCGCTGGGTCTGTCGGGTGGCGAGTTGTTCGACGAGGAGCCGTTCCGGGCCTACGCCCGCAACATCACGCCGGACGTCGAAACCGGTATCGGCAAGTGGACGGAGGCGCAGCTGGTCCGCGCCATCCGCGAAGGCATCCGCCCCGACGGCAGCCTGATCGGCCCGCCGATGCCGATCGAGTTCTACCGCGGCATCTCGGATGCCGATGCGCAGGCCCTGGCCGCCTACCTGCGCGCGCAGCCCCCGGTGAAGCACGTCGTGCCGAAGTCCGAATACCGCATCAAGCTGCCGCCTTCGTACGGTCCACCGATCAAGGCGGCCATCGTCGCGCCGCCGCGCAGCGACCGGGTCAAGTACGGCGCCTACCTTGCCGGGCCGCTCGGCCACTGCATGGATTGCCATACACCCTGGACCGAGACGGGGGTCGACAGGAAGCGGATGGGCACCGGTGGCAACCCGTTCAAAGGGCCGTGGGGCGTTTCAGTGTCGCGCAACCTGACGCCGACCGGACTGAAGGACTGGAGCGACGCGGAGATTGCGCGCGCGATCCGCGAGGGCAAGAGCCGCGACGGTTCTTCGCTCAAGCCGCCGATGGCGTTCGACTGGTACAAGAACATCAGCGACGAGGATATGAAGGCGCTGATTGCCTATCTCCGAACGTTGAAGCCGCTGCCGCTCGGCGGCCAACCGGCCGCCGCCAATAAGTGACGAAAATCGCCGCGACCGGTGTCGCGGCAGGGCAACTGAGCAGGCGTTCCGAGCGGGCGCGGCGCAGCACCGGCGCGGCCGCGCGGTGCCTACCTGAGCGTGCCGAGGTAGGCGACGACGTCTTCCACTTCCTGTGCACTGAGGGTCGGCTGGCCGTCGCCCGCGGAGAGCAGGGACGCGCTCTTGTGGAAGCTCGGCATGATCACTTTCGGATTCACGCGGGCGAAGTCGACGACGGTGAGCCGCAGTTGAGCGGTCGTCAGCGCCGCGCCGACACCATCGAGTGCCGGGCCCTTCGAGCCGCCACTTAACTTGTCCTTCTTGATCGTGTGGCAGTCGAGACAGTTGGCCGCGCCGCGCGCCGCGATCAGCGACTTGCCGCGCGCCGCGTTGCCAGGCGCGCTGGTCAGCGGCTTTGGAATGCCGTCGCCTTCGACCTTGTACGTCGTCGCCTGGGCGAACGCTGTCGTTGTTGCGAGCGCGATTGCAAGGGTAAGCAGTCGTTTCATCGCCTGTCAGGGCCGCGGCCCCGCTCCGTGTCACCGCCACGTGTCCGATTATTCGACGCCGGAGGCAGCGCGCAAGCATCAGCCGCGACGCTTCGCTGTTCTAGGTCAACGCCCCGCGCTTGCTGCGCCGCGTTGGCGCGGTGGACCAGCGTCGACCGCCGTGGCTCAGCGTTCTTCCGGTGGCTTGGTCGCGCGAAAGGCACGCCACAGCAGCAGGTCGTAGGCGATCTTGATCGTCGCGCCAGCCACCAGCGGCAGCCAGAGCGCGCCCGCGTGCATCGCCGCCCCCGCGAACGCCGGAGCGACCATGCGCCCCGCGGCCCGTGCGAGCTGGGTCAGGCCCGACGCCCAGGCGCGCTCATGCGGCGGCACGATCGCCATCAGGTACGACTGCCGGGTCGGGACGTCCATCTCCGACAGTCCTTCGCGCAGGATGAAGAGCAGCGCCGCAGCGCCGAAGTTCGGCGCGATCGGCAGCGTCAGCAACAGCAGGCTCGACGGGATGTGCGTGAACACCATCGTGTTGACCAGCCCAATGCGCTGGGCCAGCCAGGCGGCGGCGAAGTGCGACAGCACGGTCATCACGCGCGCCGTGGCGAACAGCAGCGCGAGCGCCCCGTCGCCGATGCCGAAGCGCGCATAAAGGTAGTAGGCGATCAGCGCCGATCCGATGAAGCCGCCGCCCAGCGAGTCCATCGCCGACAGCGCGGCAAAGCGCCAGACGTTGCGGTCGCGCGCTCGGCGGCAGATCGGGAGCGCCGAGTCCGGCGGCGCCCGCGCGCGCCGGCTCGGTGGCGCGCGACAGGCGCCCATAGAGCGAGCGCCACACCCACCAGCAGCACCGCATAGAGGAAGATGGTGGCGTCGTACGACCGCACCTCTGGCAGCGCCAGCTGCTCGCGCAACAGCGCCGGCAGGGCGGCCAGCAGTGCACCGGCCGCGCCTCCGATGTCGGCCAGCGCGTTGTACCAGGCATACACGCGCGTACGCTGGGTATCGGGCGCTGTCGCGGGCAGGATCGAGACTTCGAGCGCCTGCGCGGCGCCGCGATCCGAGCCCTGCGTACTGAGCATGCCGATGAACGCAGCGGTGGCAACGGTCGCCAGCGAGTCGAACCACGCCAGCGCCGCGCCGCCGGCCGCCGCCAGCAGCGCCAGCAGCACGAGGCTGCGACGGCGGCCAACCCGATCGGCCACGAAGGTCCCGTAGACCGTGCCGGCGAACACGCCGGCCATGCCTGCGCTCAGCACGATGCCGATGGCGTCGGCCGGAAAGCCGCGCTTCGCGAGGTAAACCGCCGCCAGAACACTGATGGCGCCGGCCGCGAGCCCGCGCAGCAGGGCGGCGCCATAGATCAGGCGCCGGTCACGGCGATGAACGAGCGCGGAGACTGGCGAGAGCATCGCGCCTGAAGTTTTCGGCGCCGACGCGACCCCGCCGCGCGACGCGTCGGTTGCCGGCGCGTCGCAACGGGGGACGAACTACGGCTTGGCGATCAGCACGCTGTCCGGCACGAGTGTCCAGCTCTTGTCCGGGTTGAAGCGCGTCATCGCGCGCGCAGCCGCATCGGTGCCCGAACCCAGGTCTTTCTGGTAGACGCTGCCGTCGTGGTTGACGATGAAAGTCATGACGCCGGTGTCGTTCCACTTCGCCGGCCATGCCACTGCGGCGAAGCCCTGCGTCATGCGGCCTTTGACGACGTAGTCGCGAGCGCCGCCGGGCGCATTCGGTCCCTGTTGCTTCAAGATGCGGAAGCGGTAGCCGTGATAGATGCCGTCCTTGGTTTCGTCGCCGTAGAGCGGGCCGAGCGGACTGGCGGGATCGTTCGGCCAGAACAGGCCGTCGTGCTTGCCCGCGGTGCTGCGGAAGCGCTGCGCGTACTCGAGGACGCCATCGCCGTTGCGGTCCACGAGGGCGTAGTCCTTCTGCGCGTCGTAGTAGGCGAGCAGCGCCTGCATTGTCGCCAGCTCGTTGCGGCCAATGCGCCGGATACGCATTTCCTCGGCACCGGCCTTGACGTCGAATTGCCAGCCGGCGCCCGACTTCACCAGCGGGATCGGCAGCGTCCAGTTGTCTGGTCCGACGGCCAGATGTGCATGGTCAGCGACCGTCGGCCTGGATCTTGCGGCCCTTGGACGAGAGCGTAAAGGAACGCCGTGCGGGTCTCGTCGTCGACGCGCTCCGGTATGAAGCGCCGCAGGTCCGGGCCTAGCAGCGCATGAAGCATGGCGTCGTCATTGGTGGCAACGGCATCGATGAAGGCGTTGCCGGCGGCCTCGGGGGTGGCGAAGGCCTTCTGGGCCCACGTCATCGAGGGCGCCAGCGCAGTCGAAATCGCCAGCGCTGCGACAGCAAGAGCGGATCTGAGTTTCATCGGCGCACCCGTGCGGTTCGACGTTGGGTTTGAAAAGGAGGAGGAGGTCTTCATCGTCATCGCCTCCTAGCGCCGGCCGCCGCCGCGTCCGCCACCGCCACCGCCACCGCGTCCACCACCGCCGCCGCGCGGACGCCCCGCTACTTGATCGCGACGCGGACGCACCGCCGCCCCGGCTCGCGCCGGCGCTCGAGCTTCCGCGGTCGTACGACTGGCGCGTCTGCGCGGAGTTGCCGGCGCCCGAAAAGGCGCTGTCGCGATTGCCCGCAGAGGGCGAGGAGCGGTCGTAGCCGCCGCCGCCACGATCCATGTCACGCGTGCTCGCGCTCGGGCCGCCGGCGCCCCGCGGTCTCCGCACCGCGCCGACACGATCTCCTGCTCCTGCGCCGGCACGATCTCCCGCACGGTCGCCGGCGCGATCTCCTGCACGATCACCGGTGCGATCACCTGCCCGGTCACCGGCGCGGTCGCCGGTCCGGTCGCCGGCACGGTCGCGCGCCGCGGCCCCGGTGTCGACGCCGCGGTCGCGCATCGCCTGGTCGGCGCGCGCGCGGTCGGCGTCGCGTGAGTCACTCTTGCCGCGGTAGTCCTGGCGGCCGTCCGCGCCGGCCTTGCGGTTGTCGAACTTCTCGCGGCTCGCCTGGTCGCGGTACGGCGCGCCTCCGCGGTTGGCGGCGTTGTGTTGCCAGTTGGCTCGATCTCCGCTGCCGCTGATCTGGTTGTTCCGGTTGATGTTGTTGTACTTGTTGACGTTGACGTTGACGTCGCCGCGGCCCCAGTTGGCGCCGCCCCAGAGCGCGTTGCCGACGCCGATCGCCACGCCCCACGCGATGCCGGTCGCGAGTACCGCGCCGCCGTAGTACCCGTAGGGAGGCGGCCAGTAGTACGGCGGATAGCTCGGGTACATCCACGGACCGTAGACGACGGCCGGGTTGTAGGTCGGCACGTAGACGGTCTGCGGCTGGGCCGGCTCGATGATGATCTTCTGCTGCTCGACCACCACCTTCTGCTGCTCGTTGGTCTTCAGGTTGCCGGCCTTCTGCGCCGCGGCGCGCAGCCGCTGCACGGAGTCCATCACGTCGCTCGGCTGCGCGAGGAAGGCGTCGCCGATCTTCTGCGTATCGTCCGGGTGCTCGGCCATCTGCTGGATCAGCGACGGGAACGCCACCAGCGACGTCACGGCGGGGTCCCAGCCCTCTTTTTCGGCCGCGGTGACTGCCGCATCGCCCTGCTGCTTCGGATTGGCCTTCGACCACGCCGCGGCGGACTTCACCTGAGTCGGATAGGTCGAGGCCATCAGCACCTGCGCCAGCAGCGAATCCGGATACAGCGCGATCGGCGCCAGCATCTGGTCGAGCTGCTCGTTGCTGAATACCTTGGTCGCCGGCGTGGACTGCGCCACGCTTGCGGTGGCCACCATCAGCGCGAGCAGCCAGATCCCGACCTTCTGCAGCACCTTCATCGTGCAGTCTCCAGATGCCGGCGCAGCCCGCCGGAAATGCGAAAAATACCCGAACTTCGTCGCCGATGCGGTAACGGGCTCCAGCACTTTAACGCGCCGGCACCGTGCGGGGCTGACCGCGATGCCCGCAACATGAGGTTTAAGCGGCACGTCGCGACGGAACGTGATCTGGCGGGCCGCGAAATCAGCGCAACTGCTGTGAGAGTGCGTTGAAGTCGCGGTCGTTCGGGAAAGCCTGGGCTGCTCGAGCGACAGTCCGGCGTGCGGCGTCCGCCTGGCCGGCATCGCGCTGCATCGTTGCCAGCGCCAGCAACAGGTCGCGATTGTCCGGCCAGTGCGCGGTGGCGCGTTCAAGGACGCGCAGAGCGTCGGCGGGCTTCCCGGTGGAGTGGAGGGCGACTGCGTAGACATAGGCGTAGCGCGCCTCTTCAGGCGCCAGTTGCGCCGAGCGCTCGAGCTCACGCAGCGCCTCCTTCGGCTGACCCTGCCGCACCAGGGTCAGGCCGAGCGCGTGGTGCAGGGCTGCGTTCTGCGGGACCTGCGCCAGACCCTGATTGAGCATTGTGCGCGCGTCGGCGTCGCGACCCTGCACGCGCAATGCGTCCGCGGCATTCAGGTAGGCCGGCACGTGGCGCGGGTCGAGCGCGCGCGCCTGCGCGAACGCCGCCTGCGCTTCGTCGTGGCGTCCGAGCCGCGCGTGGAACGTTCCGAGCGCCGTGCGCGCCTCGGGGCGATCGGCGGTGTAGTGCAGCGTGGCGACGTATTCGTCGGCGGCGCTCTGCCATGCCGCGCGCTGCTCCGGGGGCGAGCGACTCCTGCCGCCCGGCTGCGGCGCGCGCAGCCTCGATGCGGATCGCGCGCAGCGGATCGGAGAGCAGTGGTGCGAGCAGGCGCAGCTGTTCCTGCGGCGGCAGTGACTCGATCGAGCGGCACGGAGGCTAGCCGCAGCAGCGGCTGCGCATCGCGTGACGCGCGCCGGGCGCTGGAGGCGTCTCCGCGGCCGGCCAGCGCCATGCGCTCGACCGCGGAGGCGCGCACGATCGGCGGCATTCGCGAGGTCGTTGGCGATCGTCGCCAGCGAGGCCGTCGCACCGGCCCGTCCGGCGTCGGCCGCGTGAAAGGTCGGCGCAAAGGTCTGGAAGCCGGTCGCGTCGCGACCGAGCCAGCCGCGCACGGCGGCGGCCGCCCACTTCGCGTCCTGCTTCGTGTGGCACTGATTGCAGGCGTTCGGCACGCCGAACGCGACCGACTGGTCCGGGCGCGGCACGCGCATGCTGTGATCGCGCCGCGCCGTCGACGACCATGTAGGTCGTCTTCGGCATGTGGCAGTCGGCGCACTGCGCGCCGGCCGAACCGGCCGCGTGATGGTGATGCGAGGGCGCGTCGTACTTGCCCGGCGCGTGGCACTGGCCGCACACCGCGTTGCCGTCGGCGCGCAGCTTCTGCGTGTGCGGATCGTGGCAGTCGCTGCAGGTGACGCCCTGCGCGGTGCATGCGGCTCTGCAGCCACGAGCCCCAGATGAAGACCTCGTCGCGCTGCTGGCCGTCGGCGCCAGTACAGCGGCGCCACCAGCAGCGACGGCAGGTAGTGGTCGAGGAACGGCGCGCCGGCGCGGTAGCCCTCGGCGATCTGCGCGCGCCGCGCGTGGCACTGCGCGCAGACCTCGATCTCGCGCTCGCTGGTGCGCTCGCGGCTGCGCTTCGCATTGCCGCGTCGCGGCGTCGATGCTCCAGGTGACGCCGCGCCGTTCGTCGAGCTGCACCGTCAGGCCCTTGCGTCGGATCGGCCGACTTCTCCTTCGCCCAGGCCACGTGCGCCGAGCCCGGTCCGTGGCACGCCTCGCAGCCGACCGAGATCTCCTTCCAGCTCGTGTCGAAGCTGTTCGTGCCGGCGTCGTAGCCCTTCACCACCTCGGTCGAGTGGCAGTCGGCGCACATGAAGTTCCAGTTCTGCGCGCGCTGCGTCCAGTGCAGTTCGTCGCGGAAGTCGAGCTTCTCGTCCGGGTACTGGCGGAACCAGCGCTGCCCGCCCTGCTCCTTCGGGCGCGTGTCCCAGCGTGACCGCGAGCGCCTGCAGGCGCCCGCCCGGCAGCTCGACCAGGTACTGCTGCAGCGGCTCGACACCGAAGGTGTACTTGACCTCGAAGTCGGCGAGCTTGCCGTCGGGTCCGTCGGTGCGCACGAAGAACTTGCCGTCGCGCCGGAAGAAGCTCGACGTCACGCGGTCGAACGTGAACGTCGCGTCGTTGAAGTCGCCGCGCACGGTCTCGGCCGTCGCGTGCTGCATCGCGCGCGCGTGCTGCGAGGTGGTCCACGCGGCGTGCTCCTTCGCGTGGCATGACCCGCACGCCCCACTTCCGGCAAAGTCGGCCGTGGGGGGCGCGGTGGGTGTCACGCTCGAACTCTCGGGCGGCGGGCCGGGCGGCCGCAGCAGCCACAACGCGCCGCCGGCGGCGATCAGGACCCCGGCCAGGGCGATGAGCAGCGGGCGACCGCGGCGGGCCGGACCGTCATCGGCCGCCGCAGGGCGGAGGGGTTCGCGATTCATCGAGTCCGAGTCTCTCAGCGCCGCGGTGTCGCGAGGTCTTCCTCGATGAAGCGCGGCACCGCCTCGGCGAGCGCCTCGCGCGGATAGGCGTTTTTGTCGACGAAGAGCGTGGCGATCGTGTGCCGAGTGCGCGCGACCGGGACCGCGATGGCCCAGTGATTGGCGTTGAGGTAGCCGACCCGCGTGCTGCCGGAAATCACCTGGTCATAAGAGATCATCTCGCCGTCGTTGCGGCTATCGACCTGTCCAAGCTTGCGGTAACTGCCCGTCTGGATCGACGAAATCTGGTTGGGCCGCGGGTACGTGACCGGGGCGCAATAGCGAATGCCCGCAGGCAACGGATGCGCGGCAAGCCTGGCCCCGTGGGTCGCGGGCCGCAGGCTCTCGACGGCGCCGCCATCGCCGGGATCGCACTGCGCGCCCGCAAAGTGCTGCAGCAAATTGGCCTGGAACCGTGCCGCGTCGTTGGCAAGCGGCGAGCCGCCGACTGAGCCGGCGGCCGACCAGACGGCCGCGACCCGCCCGCGAATCTCGGGGTCGCCGACCAGCGCTTCCAGCACGTCCGCGGCACCCTTCGAATAGCCGACGAGCACGAGGCGCGGCGGGCCGGGTTCGGTGCTCTGCGACATGACCGCGTCGCGGCTCTGGCGGGCATTGCGGGCCGAGCTCGACAGCGCATTGACCTTCACCAGCCGCTGCTCGCAGCCGAACTGGCTGACGTGAACGGCGACGTCGCCCGGCGGTGAGAGCCAGGGCGCAAGGCAGACGAAGCCGCTTCTTGGAACCACCATGCCAATCAGTCGCCGCCGAAGCATGCCAAAGTCGACCGCGCGCCCGGTGCCGACCGGCTCGGCTCCGACGCGCGTCAGCGCCTCATCGCATGGGCGATTGTCCGGCAGTTCGCGGCCGTGGGCATCGCGCACGGCGCAGAAGATCTCGCGGAACCGGGCCCGCTGGTCGACCACACCGACCTTCTCTGCCGGGGCCAGGATCAACGGGGGCGTGTCGACCGTGAACGGCACCAGCGGCGCGTGGCGCAACCTCCGAGCAGTAGTGCGGCCCAAAGGAAGGTCAGCCACCCCGGCGCGCCGTTCGAGCGTCCATCCCCGGTACGTGCCGCGCGTGTCGCCACACTGAATCCCGCCATGCAGACACCGAAAGCTTACTGCCACCGCACGGAGGCAGTCCGCGCAGTCGGGGCGGCGCCGCTGCCGAAGCGGTGGCGGCGCGGTGCGCACGAAGGATGGACGACGAACGCGCTCCGCTACTGCTTCGAGCCGCTCGTCACCGCTTCCATCACGCGGTCGAGGTTGAAGCTGCCCGGCTTCTGCCGCGGCGGGAACTCCTTGAAGCTCTGCAGCCACTGGCCGACATAGGCGCCGGCCGGCGCGATCGACGAACATGTGCTCCAGGTACCAGCGCTGGTAGCCCATGGCGTGTTCTTGCTCGGCGCGCTCGAACGGATCCATGCGCAGGTTGGTGAGCGCCGGCGCGCGCAGCGGCGTGAACGGCTGCTGCCAGACCTTCAGGCCCTCGGCCTCCTGCTTCAGGAAGGTGATCTTCCAGTTGTCGTAGCGCAGCGCCGCCACCTGGCCGTCGTCGGTCCAGTAGATGAACTCCTTGCGCGGCCACTCCTTGGCCTCGCCCCGCAGCGCCGGGCCGAGGTCGTAGCCGTCGAGGTGCACCTTGTAGGGCTGTCCGCCGATCGTGGCGCCCTTCTGCAGGTCTTCCTTGACGTTCTTGTCGCCCGCCGCGGCCACCAGCGTCGGCAGCATGTCCTCGTGCGCGGCGACGTCGTTGATGACGGTGCCGGGCTTGATGACGCCGGGCCACTTGATCACCGTCGGCACGCGGTAGCCGCCTTCCCACTGTGTGTTCTTCTCGCCGCGGAACATCGTCGTGCCGCCATCGGGCCAGGTGAAGGTCTCGGCGCCGTTGTCGGTCGAGTACATGACGATCGTGTTCTCGTCGAGGCCGAGTTCCTTGAGCTTGGCGAGCAACTGGCCGACATGGCCATCGTGCTCGACCATGCCGTCGGCGTAGATGCCGAGACCGGTCTTGCCCTCCGCGGCCGGGCTCAGGTGCGTGAAGATGTGCATGCGGGTGGAGTTCCACCAGATGAAGAAGGGCTTGTCCGCCTTCTTCGCGCGCTCCATGAAGTCAATCGTCTTGGCCGTCACTTCGGCGTCGATCGTCTCCATCCGCTTCCGGGTCAGCGGTCCGGTGTCGGTGATCCGGCCGTCGTCGAAGCTGTGGATGACGCCGCGTGGGCCGAACTTCTTCCTGAGCTCAGGGTTCTTGAAGTAGTCGGGGTTCTCGGGCTCCTCTTCGGCGTTTAGGTGGTAGAGGTTGCCGAAGAACTCGTGGAAACCATGCGCGGTCGGCAGCATGTCGTCACGGTCGCCCAGATGGTTCTTGCCGAACTGACCGGTCATGTAGCCCTGCGCCTTTAGCAGCGTGGCGATCGTCGGGTCTTCCTTCTTCATGCCTTCCGGCGCGCCCGGCAGACCGACCTTGGTCAGACCGGTGCGGATCGGCGACTGGCCGGTGATGAACGCGGCCCGGCCGGCCGTGCAGCTTTGCTGCCCATACCAGTCGGTGAACAGCGCGCCCTGCTTGGCGATGCTGTCGATGTTGGGCGTCTTGTAGCCCATCATGCCGTTGTTGAACGCGCTGATGTTGAACTGGCCGATGTCATCGCCCCAGATGATGAGGATGTTCGGCTTTCTCGTCTGTGCGAAAGCCGACGTTGCAGTCGCAAGCGCGAGCAGCAGCAGCGCCAACGCCTTGGGCAGCGACGACGGGGTCTTCACATGCATGGAAAATCTCCTATGGGGTCTGCGCGTTCGTGCGAGATGCCGGGCGTCGTTGCTCCACGGATCGGTTCCCCAGGGGCGGCAGCTGCTCGCGCACGAGGCGCGGACACTAAGGGGGCGTGGCGTCGTGCGTCCAATGCCGGATCAGCATCATCTGATAACTTCCGCGCATCATGCTCGATCTCCGGCTCCTGAATCAGGCGCTGACGCTCGCTCGGCACCGCAACTTCGCGCGGGCGGCCGAGGCGCTGCACATGACTCAGCCGGCGCTTTCACGCAGCATCGCAGGGCTCGAGTCGGCCTTGGGCGAAAAGCTCTTCAATCGGACCCATCAAGGTGTCGAGCCGACCTCCTTCGGCCAGATGCTGCTGGCGCGCACGCAGGCCCTGCTCGCCGAGGCGACCGAACTCGAGCGCGACTTTAAGCTGATGCGGGGTCTCGACATCGGCGAGTTGCGACTCGGGGCCGGCACCTACCCGGCGGCGATGTCGGTAGGCCGAGCCGTTGGGCAACTAATGGGCCGCCATCCCAATTTGCGGGTCGACGTCACGACGAGCGACCTGCGGACGATCGTCGAGGGCGTGCTGTCCCGGAGGCTTGATCTCGCCGTGATAGAGCTATCCTTGGTCGATCGCGACGCGCGCTTCGCTACCGAAGCCCTGCCCGAGCACGCCGCCAGTTTCTACTGCCGGGTGAGTCACCCGCTCGCGGTGGAGAAGGATCTGACGATCGAGCGCGTCCTGGCATTCCCGTTTGCGGGTACGCGGATGAGCCCTCGCGTGGCGGCAACTTTCCTGAATCTGGCGAAGACCGGAACCATCGATCCGGATTCGGGCGACTACCTGCCACCGATCAAGGTCGATTCGATCCGGCTCGCGAAGGAAGTGGTGATGTGCAGCGATGCGGTGGGCGTCGCGCCGCTGCCGCTGATCAGCGTGGAGATCCAGTCAGACCGGCTTATGGCGTTACCGCTTTGGCTGCCCTGGATGCACACAGGCTACGGTTTTGTGTATCTGCGCGATCGGATGCTTTCGCCGGCGGCGGAAGCGTTCATGGTCGAGGTCCGACGCATCGAAACCGAGTTGGCCGGGCGCGCGCCGGAAAGCTGACCGCGCCCAGTCACGGCACCACGACTTCTGCTACTGGCGTGGCTTGGCCGTTGCCTGCCGCTCCAGTTCACCAAAGCGGTTCTCCAGCCCCTTGATCGTCGCCGGCAGCGATCCGAAGTTGGTCCAGACCTCGTCCTCTGCTGGTGCGCTGAGCCAGCTCGAATAGCCGAGCCAGGATGAGTCGTAGATTTTGACGTTCTTGTAGCCCAGCTCGGCCAGCACGGCCGCACTCTCGGCGGCGCGGTTGCCGCTCTGACAGTAGACGATGATCTCCTTGGCAGCGTCGAGCTTCTCGTAGACCTTGGCCAGCTCGGCGCGCGACTTGAGCGCCATGCCTGCGGAATCCTTGACCGCTCCGCTGCGCAACTTGCTGCGCGTGTCGGGATCGACCCAGTTCTGCTCGAATGGCACGTTGACCGCGCCCGGAATGTGTCCGCCGCGGATCGCGCGGATGTCCTCGCCCTTGAACTCCTTCACCGTACGCACGTCGAGCATCTGCACATCGCTGCGCTTGAGCGCCGCCACGACGTCCTTGGACTCGACCAGCACGCCGGGCTGCGGCTTCAGCTTCAGCGCGACGGCTTTCGGCTTGGTCGCCGTGCTGGTCACGGCGAGGCCTGCCGCGCGCCAGGCGTCGATGCCGTCATGGAAGACACGCGCATTCGTGGCGCCGAAGTAACGCAGCGTCAGTTGCGCGAAATACACGGAGGGCAGGCCGCGGTCGCCGTAGACGATGATCTCGCGCGACGGGTCCAACCCCGCGCCGCCGAGCACCTTCTCCAGGTCCGCAGTCGGCAGATAGTCCTCGGTGAGCGAGTTGCGCAGCGACAGCGTCGGATCGCCCACGTTGACGGCGCCTGCGATATGACCCTTGGCGAACGCTTCTTCGTCGCGGGCATCCCACAGCAGCGCGCCACGCGCGACCGCCTGCTTGACGTAGTCCAGATCAACGATTGTCTGCGCCATCGCTCCGGCTGCCGCCAGCGACAGCGCAAGCCCCACTAACCAACGCCTCATGGAAGTTCTCCTGTCTGAAGGCGGCCGGTCGATACTGCCGGTGCGCCGAGTTTTTGCATACACCCCCCAGTATACCCGGCAGCGTACCCCGACGCAGTTCTCAGGCTCTGAGCCTGCGCAACACTAGTGCGGATTGCTGGCGCCCGGAGGTACCCAGCTTGGACTTGTCCATCGGCGGACACGCGCGCCGCGCAGTGCCCGGCCAACGACGATCGCTGCGCAGGTCGGCTTGCTTCAGTCCGATCGGCGAGACTGGACGGATCAGCCCGGCCGGGCGGCCTTTGTGGCCATTGCGCCCCGTTGGAACCACCAGACCGACAGCAGCGCCGCCAGCAGCGCGAGGAAGGCGGCGATGCCGCTGAACAGTGCACTCGACCTCGGTCTGCTGCCGTTCCATCGCGAGCTTGGCATTCAGGTTCTGGTAGACGGTGCGCAGGTCGGCGGCCGTGCCGGCGTGGAAGTACTCGCCGCCGGTGGCCTTCGCGATTGCCTTCAGCGTGTCTTCGTCGAGCCGCACGTAGATCTGATAGTCCTCGAAGCCGATCGTCGTGCCCTGCAGCGTGCCGAAGCCGACGGTGTAGACGCGCACGCCACGATCGGCCGCCAGCTTCGCAATCTGGATGGGATCCGGCCCGGTGGTGCGCCGCCCGTCCGAGAGCAGGATGATCACGCCCGACGTATAGGAGCCCGGCGCGACCGGCTCGCGCGTCGGCCGCTCCGCCTCGCTTTTGCGCGCCGCGTCGAGCGAGACGCCGGCATGCCGCATTGACATCGCGACCGACTCCAGGTCGAGCCCGTCATCCGGGAACAGCATGCCGAGCGCCAGGATCAGACCGCTGCCGGTGGCGGTCGCGCGCTGCAATTGGAAGCGATCGATGGCGGCCGTCATGTCGGCCTTGTTCTCGGTCGGCGTCTGCACCACAGCCGCGGTGCCGGCGAACGAGACGATGCCGAGCCGCACGGTCGGCGGCAGTTCGTCGATGAAGGCTTTCGCGGCGTTCTGAGCCGCGACCAGGCGATTCGGCTCGACGTCGGTGGCGCGCATGCTGAGCGAGACATCCATCGCCATTGCGATCGTCATGAACTGCGATGGCAGCACGACCGTTGCCGAGGGCCGCGCCAGCGCGAAGATCGCGGCGGTCACCGCGAGCAGCAGCAGCAGCGGCGGTATGTGCCGGCGGATCCGATGGCCGGGACCGAGCGCCTGGCGCACCAGCGTCAGGCTCGCGTAGCGCACGGCCAGCCGCTTGCGCCGCCGCAGCACCGCGATGTACGCGGCGACCAGCGCCGGAACCAGCAGCAGGAGCCAGAGCATCTCCGGCCACAGGAAACGCATCGACGGTCCTCGCAGAACCTTCTGTCAGGAGCCCGGCCCAAGGAAGGTGCACCGAGCCAGCGCAATCACTCTATCACTGACCGCTACGGTGGCCGAAAGTGCACTCGGCGCGCGACCGGTTCTACGACGAAGGTCATACCGTGAGGGCGTGAGCCGGCTGCGCCATGTCGGGTCATGCTGCGCGGTACCCCCTGATGCCGCGCGGGCTTGTGCGTTTTGGCCCCAGTTCGAACCCCCGCGCCGCGGCCGACGTGATACCTTTTTTCCTGTGGCGGATCCGGGCAGGCAGAAACGCGCATGAAGAGGTCGGCGCTTTATAGCGGTGCGCACCGACGCGGCCCCGGTGGCGCCGCCGACCCTGCGTCGGCTGCGCGCCCTGACGTGGCGCCGAAGGCCGCGCATCGAGGACTTCGCCTCCCGCGCCGCGTGACGCGGTGCCTGCGGCCGTTCTGGCACGCCCGTCTGGTGTGATGCCATTCCTGCGGCGGCACGATCGCTCGCTGATCTTCCTGGCCGGCCTCGGCTGTGCACTGGCGCTCTTCGTGGCGCGCGATGCCTCCCGCCCCAGGGCTGTCGCGCTGACCCAGGAGCACATCGACAAGGCCGTGTTGCACACGCTTGAGAACAAGACGCTGCCGTCGCGCGCGGCCAGGGCGGCGGACGCGGTGATGCAGTCGGTCGTGCGCGTGCAGGGCTACAACGGCGAGGAAAACGACGAGCCCGGTTCCGGCGTACAGATGGAGGGGGTCGGCTCGGGCGTGGTGATCGTCGACAACGGCATGATCCTGACCAACCTGCACGTCGTGGCCGGCGCCAAGCGGGTGACCGTCACGTTCTTCGACGGCAGCGAGTCCGAGGTCGAAATGGTGCGCGTGTATCCGGAGAACGATCTCGCGGTGATCAAGGCGAAGAAGATGCCCGACGACCTGGAGTCCGCGACGCTGGGCTCGACTGCCAATCTGCGGCCGGGCGACGAAGTGGTGGCGGTCGGGTTTCCGTTCGGCATCGGCCCGTCGACGTCGGCCGGCGTGGTCTCCGGACTCGATCGCAGCTTCCGCTCGCCCGAGGGCAAGCAGGTGATGACGGGCCTGATCCAGTTCGACGCCGCGGCCAATCCCGGCAACTCCGGCGGGCCGCTGGTCACGATGGACGGCGAGGTCGTCGGCATCGTCACCGCGATCCTCAATCCGACGCCGGCGCGCACGTTCATCGGCATCGGGTTCGCGGCGACCATCGAGAGCGCGGGGGGTGCGGTGGGGATACCGCCGTTTTGAGGCGTTTGCGCAAAGGCACAACCCTACTTTTGCGCGCTGGAGATTGAAAGAATCGCTGGCGAAGCCAGACGAGCTGTTCGTTACAGATGCAACGAAGGGCGCGGCAGCGTCGCGGTATGAAAGGGAACCATGAGCGAGATGATCAAGGCGACGGAGACCGGCGACCTGATGCAGCGCGTGCTCTACGAAGTCAAGCGCATCGTCGTCGGGCAGGACCACTTTCTCGAGCGCGTGCTGGTCGCGATGCTCGCGCAGGGGCACCTGCTGGTCGAAGGCGTGCCGGGCCTGGCCAAGACGCTGACGGTCAAGACGCTGGCGCAAGACGATCCGCGGCACGTTCAAGCGCATCCAGTTCACGCCGGACCTGCTGCCGGCGGACCTCGTCGGCACGCGCATGTACAACCAGAAGTCGGGCGAGTTCTCCACCGTGCTCGGACCGGTGTTCGCCAACCTGCTGCTCGCCGACGAGATCAACCGCGCGCCGGCCAAGGTGCAGAGCGCGCTGCTCGAAGTGATGCAGGAGCGCCAGGTCACGATTGCCGGCGAGATCGCACAAGGTGCCGGAGCCGTTCCTCGTGATGGCCACGCAGAACCCGATCGAGACCGAGGGCACCTATCCGCTGCCCGAGGCGCAGGTCGACCGCTTCATGATGAAGGTGCTGGTCGGCTACCCGAACGAGGAAGAGGAGTTCGTCATCGTCGAGCGCGTCACCGGGGCCGGCGACCGCCGTCGTCGGCGGTGTGCACGACCGAGCAGCTGTCGGAGCTGCAGCAGCAGTGCCGCCAGATCTACGTCGACCCGAACCTGATCCAGTACGCGGTCAAGCTCGTCGCGGCGACGCGCCGTCCCGAGCAGTACGGGCTGAAGGACCTCGACCGCTACATCACCTTCGGCGCGAGCCCGCGCGCGACGATCAACCTGATCGAGGGCGCGCGTGCGCTCGCCTTCCTGCGCGGGCGCGACTACGTGCTGCCCGAGGACGTCGTCGACCTCGTGCCCGACGTGCTGCGGCACCGGCTGGTGCTGTGCTACGAGGCGCTGTCGGACGGGCAGACCGCCGATGCGCTGATCATGCGGGTCCTGAAGACGATCCAGGCGCCGGACGCGCCGCTCGAAACCCATGTTCGGGTGGCGGCGGGCGCCTGAACAGCCTGCGGTCGCCGGCACGGTCGCGCCCGGCGTCGGCGCGGCGGCCAATGAGGCCGTCGCGGACGGCGCGCGCGCGCGCCGTCACAGCGATCCGGAGCGCATGCTGCGCCGGCTCGAGTGGACCGTGCTGCGGCGGCTCGACGGCCTGCTGCAGGGCGACTACCGGACGCTGTTTCGCGGCTTCGGCCTCGATCTCGCCGACCTGCGCGAGTACCAGTTGCACGACGACGTGCGCTACATCGACTGGAACGTCACCGCGCGGCTTGCGACGCCGCACGTGCGCGAGTTCCAGGAGGATCGCGAGGTCGCCGCCTGGTTCCTGCTCGACCTCTCGGCCTCCGTCGACTTCGGCTCCGGCGAAGTGCGCAAGCGCATGCTGTCGACCGAGCTGGTCGCGGTGCTGGCGCGGCTTTTCACGCGTTACGGCAACCGGGTCGGTGCGGTGCTGCATGCCGAGGGCGTCGACGAAGTCATTCCCGCACGCAACGGTCGCCGCCATGTGCTGCACGTGCTCGATCGGATCGGCCTCGTTGCTGCACCGGCACGCCGCGTGGCCGGACATCTGACCGACCTCTCGCAGCTGCTCGCCTTCGCCCAGCCGGTGATCAAGCGCCGCTCGGTCGTGTTCGTCGTGTCCGACTTCATCAGCACGCCCGGCTGGGGCCGACGGCTCGCGCAGCTCGCACGCCGGCACGAGGTGGTCGCGGTGCGGCTGTACGACCCGCTCGAGGTCGAGCTGCCTGACCTCGGTCTCGTCGTCATGCAGGACGCCGAGACCGGTGAGCAGCTCACCGTCGACACGCACGATCGCGCGTTCCGCCACCGCTTTACCGAGGCCGCTGCGCGGCGCGAGGCTGAATTGCGTGCCGGGCTCGCGGAAGCGGGCGTGGACTGCCTCGAACTCGCGACCGACGAGCCGCTCGACGCCGCGCTGCTGCGCTTCACCCAGTTGCGCAAGCGGCGCAGCCAGCTCGCCGCCGGTGGCGTGCCGGCGATCGTGGCCCGCCGACAATTGCGCTGACTCCGATGGGTGAGAGCTATGCCCTCACTTTCCTGTGGCCACGGCTGCTGTGGCTGCTGCTCGTCGCTGCCGCTTGCGGTAGCGGTCTACGTCGCGGTACTCGGCTGGCGCCGCCGCGCCGTCTCGCGCTACGCCAGCCTGGCACCGGTCGACCCCGCAGGCAACGGCCGCTGGCGTCGCCTCGTGCCGCCGCTGCTGTGGCTCGCGGGACTCGCGGCCCTGCTGCTCGCGGTGGCGCGGCCGCAGGCCACGCTGACGCTGCCGTCGCGCATCGACACGGTCATCCTCGCGGTCGACATGTCCGGCAGCATGAAAGCCACCGACGTCACACCGACCCGCATGGCGGCCGCGCGCGACGCCGCCAAGTCGTTCGTCGACGAACAGCCGGACCACGTGCGAATCGGCGTCATCGGCATCGCGGCGGCGGCGGCGGTGATGCAATCACCGACCAACAAGCGCGAGGACATCCTGGCGGCCATCGAGCGGCTCGAGCCGCAGCGCGGCACCGCGCTCGGCAGTGGCCTCGCGATCGCGCTCGACACTGCGCTGCCCGGTGCGCGCATCGACGTCGACGGCTTCATCAACCCACGCAAGGACCGGCCGCCGCTGATCGACAAGGCGAAGGACGACGACGCGAAGTCCATTGCGCCGGGAGAGAACACCTCGGCCGCCATCGTCCTGCTGAGCGATGGCCAGAGCAACGTCGGGCCCGATCCGCAGAAGGCCGCCGATCTGGCTGCCAAGCATGGCGTGCGGATCTACACGGTGGGCCTGGGCACGCCGGAGGGCACCGTCGTCAAAGTCGACGGCTGGTCGATGCGCACGCGGCTCGACGAAGACGCGCTGCAGAAGATCGCCTCGACGACAATGGGTGAATACTTCCGCGCACCGAATGCGGCCGAGCTGAAGAAGGTCTACCACGCATTAGGCTCCAAGCTTGCCTTCGAGAAGCAGCGGCCGACGGAAGTGACGGCGGTGTTCGCAGGCGTCGGCGCCTTGCTTGCGGCGGCAGCAGCCCTGCTGTCACTGCTGTGGTTCAACCGTATCCTCTAGGCGGCAGGGTTGGCGGTGCGCAGGCGCTGTCGCGCGGCCCCGTCCGGTGAGCCACTGGACTTAGCGCTGTACCCGCGCACCGTGCGCATTGAAATCCTCAGCCAACGAAGGAAGCCATGGTGAAGTTCGGCATTGGACAGGCGATCACTCGGCGCGAGGACGACCGGCTGCTGACCGGCCAGGGACGCTTCATCGATGACCTGCAGCGACCCGGCGCACTGCATGCGATGTTTGTGCGTTCGCCCCATGCGCACGCGCGCCTCGGCGTGATCGATACCGCCGAGGCCCGCGCGCTCGACGGCGTCGTGGCGATACTGATGGGCATCGACCTGCAGGCCGACGGCATCGCGCCGTTTCCCGCCAATCCCGCCCTGAAGCCCGCCGCGGGCAAGCCTGCGACGACGGCGCCGTTTCATGCGCTGGCCGTCGATGCGGTGCGCTTCGTCGGCCAGCCGGTCGCTGTCGTGCTGGCGAACTCACGCGCAGCTGCCGAGCGCGCAGCGAACCTGGTGCTGGTCGACTACGACCCGTTGCCTGCGGTCGCGGGCCTCGACGCCGCACTGGCGCCGGGCGCACCGCTGGTGTGGCCGGACGCACCGGGCAACGTAGCCGGCAGCGCGAGCTACGGGGACCGTGACGCCTGCGAGCGCGCGTTCGCGGCGGCGGCACACGTCACGCGCCTGGACGTCGACAACCAGCGGCTGGCGCCGGTCACGCTTGAGCCGCGCGGCTGTCTCGCCGAGTTCGATGCCGAGTCTGGGCGGCTCACGTTCCATGCGAGCTCGCAGAACCCGGCTGGCTACCAGGCCACGCTCGCCAAGCTGCTGAACCTGCCGCCGGAAAGGGTGCGCGTGCGTCGTCGGTGACGTTGGCGGTGGCTTCGGCATGAAGGCGCTGGTGCATCCGGAGGACGTGGTCTGCGCGTATGCGGCGCGCAAGCTCGGCCGGCCGGTGAAGTGGCGTTCGACCCGGCTGGAGGAATTTCAGGCGTCGAGCCACGGCCGAGACCAGCGCGCCGAGGCCGAGCTCGCGTTCGATCGCGACGCGCGCATCGTCGGCCTGCGCATCCGCATTTCGGGGTCGATCGGCGCCTACGGCCATGGCGCGGGTTCGATCATCCACCTCGCGATCGGACCGAAGATCTCGCCCGGTGTCTATCACGTGCCGGCCATCGACCTGCAGTCGAAGGCGGTGCTGACGAACACCAACGTGATCGGCGCCTATCGCGGCGCCGGGCGGCCCGAGGCGATCTACCTCATCGAACGGCTGATGGACCGCGCGGCGGCCGAACTGAAGCTCGATCCTGCCGATTTGCGGCGGCGCAACCTGGTGCGGCCGGAGCAGATGCCCTATCGCAACGCGATGGGCGAAACGTTCGACAGCGGGGACTTCCCAGGCCTGCTGGAAAAGGCCCTGAAGGCGGCGGACTGGGCCGGCTATGCGGCGCGCAGGAATGCCTCGAAAGCCAATGGCCGGTTGCGCGGCCGCGCGGTGTCGACCTTCCTCGAATGGACCGGTGTCGTGCACGAAGAGACCGTGCGGCTGCACGTCGAAGGCGACGGCCGCGTGCGTGTCTTCACGGCGATGCAGGCGATGGGCCAGGGCATCGAGACCAGCTACGTGCAGATCCTGGCCGAGACGCTGCAGGTCGACCCGGACCGCATCGAAATCGTGCAGGGCGACAGCGATGTCGCGCAGGGCATCGGCAGCATGGGCAGCCGGTCGCTCTATATCGGCGGTTCGGCGATGCAGACTGCGTCGCACCAGGCGATCGAGCACGGCCGCGACCTCGCGGCGAAGGCGCTCGAAGCGCCTGCAGCTGACCTGAGCTACGCGGACGGCCGCTTCAAGGTCGTGGGCACCGACCTCGGCATCGACCTCACGGCGCTCGCGCAGCAGCAACCCGAGCGGCGCATCGCGGTCACCACCGTGCAGAAGGTCGGCGGGCCGTCATGGCCGAACGGCTGCCACGTCTGCGAAGTCGAGATCGAGCCCGAGACCGGCCACGTCGAGATCGTGCGCTACACGACCTATGACGACGTTGGCCGTGTGATCAATCCGCTGATCGTCGCGGGCCAAGTCCATGGCGGTATCGCCCAGGCCGTCGGCCAGGCGCTGCACGAGCAGGTGGTCTACGACGCCGACGGGCAGCTGCTGACCGGGCTCTTTCATGGACTACGGCATTCCGCGCGCCGACGATCTGCCGGACTTCTCCACCCACACCGACGAGTCGCAGCCCTGCAAGATCAATCCGCTCGGCGCCAAGGGCGTCGGCGAACTCGGCACCGTTGGCGCCACGCCGACGGTAATCAATGCCGTCGTCGATGCACTGCGCCCGCTCGGCGTGGACGACATCGCGATGCCGGCCACGTCCGAGCGCGTCTGGCGCGCGATCCGCGGCGCGCGCAAGGTCGCGTGACTCCGGGTGAGCTCCCGTATAGACGCTTTGCCTCGCTCTGTATAACGTCCCGGTAACGCGTACGTCCAACGATCGCTCCGTCGCTTTCGACGATGGAGCCGAACGTGCGCGATCTGGGGATCCGCCCATCGACTGCAGCCCTCGCGTTGCAGTGGTGGCTGCGCCCCGCGGAGCGGGCCGTGCACGAGACCTCGGCGGCGGCAGTGCCCCATTTGCGCCTGCTGGCCGTCCCGGCCCTGGTGCTGGGCAACGACGTGCCCGTAGCGCTCGAGCGCAAGGACGCCGCGCTGCTCGCCCTGCTGGCGCTCGACGGACCGATACCGCGCGCCCGCGCCGCGGCACTGCTATGGCCCGATGCGGAGCCGCAGAAAGCGCGCAACAGCCTGCGCCAGCGGCTGTTCCGGCTGCGGCGCAGCGCGGGGTGCGATGTCGTCGTCGAAGACTCGGCGCTCGCGCTGGCCGATGGCGTCGAGCACGACCTCGCGGGTCTGCCGGCGCGGCTCGCGAGTGATCCGTCGGCGGCCGCCGGCGAGCTGCTCGGCGCCTTCGGCTATGAGGACTGCGAGGAGTTCGACGACTGGGTACGCAGCGCGCGCGAGCGGATTCGGGTCCTGCGCCGCGATGCCGTCGCGGCCGCCGCCGCGCACGAGGAAGCCTGCGGACACGTCGCCCGGGCTCTGATCTATGCGGAGCGACTGGTCGCTGAGGATTCGCTCTCAGAGCAGGCGCACCGACTGTTGATGCGGTTGCACTACCGGCGGGGCGACCGCGCCGCGGCGCTCGCAGCCCATGCCCGTTGCAGGCAGGTCCTGCAGGTCGAACTCGGAGCGGAGCCGAGCACCGAGACGCGCGAACTGGCGCAGCTGATCGAGCGCTCGGGCGAGTTGCCGGGCACGGGTTCTCGGCCCGTGCCGGCGGCGCTTGCCCGTCCGCCCCTGCTCGTCGGACGCGAGCGCCAGTGGCGTGCCCTTGAAGACGCCTGGGAGCGAAAGTGCGTGGCGGTGCTGATCGGCGATGCCGGCATGGGCAAGTCACGGCTGCTTGGTGACTTCGCGCAGTCGCGCGGGATCCCGACGATCGGCGCGCGTCCCGGTGACGAGCGCGTGCCCTACGCATTGCTCGCGCGGCTGCTGCGAGTGGCCGCGGGGCCGGGGGCGGAAGCCATCGCGGCGATACAACTCGACGACCAGGTGCGAGCGGAACTTGCGCGCGTGCTGCCGGAGCTCGGCGCTGCGCCTGCGGGCCTGATGAACGAAGCGCGCTTCCGGCAGGCGGTGATGCAGGCGCTGGCCGGGCGGCGCCAGTCCGGCCTGGCCGGACTGGCGGTGGATGACCTGCATTTCGCCGACGCGGCCACACTCGAGTTGCTGCCGCTGCTCGCCACGGAGCTGCGATTCGCGCTGGCCGTGCGCGGCGCGGAGACGCCGGTAGCCCTTGCCGCCTGGCAGGGTGTCGAGGCCGGCTCGGCGCTGCTCGAAGTGGCACTGCCGCCACTCAGTGAAGCGGACGTGCGTGAACTCCTGGATTCGCTGGCGCTCGACGGGATTGATTCCGCGCGCCTGTCCGCGCCGCTTGCCCAGCACACCGGCGGCAACCCGTACTTCGTCCTCGAGACGCTCGGCGCGCTGGTGGCGCAGCCTGGCGGGACCGGAGATCGTCTGCCCACCACCCCGACGGTCGGCGCGTTGATCGAACGGCGCCTGGCGCAACTCAGCCCGGCCGCACTGCGCCTGGCGCGCGTCGCCGCCCTGGCCGGCGCGGACTTCAGCGCGACGCTGGCCGCGCAGGTCCTGCAGTCTCATCCGCTCGACCTGACGGAAGCCTGGGCCGAACTGGAGCGCGCGCACGTTCTGCGCGGCGGTGGCTTTGTGCACGACCTGGTGCGCGATGTCGCGGCACGGTCGGTTCCTGGGCCGATTGCCGAGCTGCTTCATCGCGGGATCGCCGAACACCTCGAGGCGCAGTCGGTCGCGCCGGCACACGTTGCCCGGCACTACGCCGAGGCCGGCGCCTGGCGACGGGCGGCGGAGTTCAATCTACGCGCCGCGAACGACGCTCGGCTCGCGTCGCGACGCGCCGAAGAAGTCGAGCATCGCGAGTCCGCGGTGGGCTGTTTCGACCGTGCCGGTGATACGGAGGCGGCGTTTGAAGCACGTTGCGACAGCGTCGAATGCCTGATCCTGGTGCGTGGCGTCGAGCATGCGCAACGGGTGATCGAAGGCATGCTCGCCGCGGCGCGCAATGATGCGCAAAAGGTGGCTGCCTTGACTGCGCGGGCGACGGCGGCATTGATGGCGGCGGATCACGTCACCGGGGTCGCCAGCGCGCGCGAGGCCCTGGCGTTGGCCGACTGCATCGGACCTCCGTGGCCGCGCTTCGAAGCAGCGCGCCTGCTCGCCGTGGGGCTCGCGCAGCAAGGCAAGACCGACGAAGCCGAGGCCGTGCTCACGCCCCTAGGAGATTTGGTCGCCGCCGAAGGCTCGGTCGAACAGCGCGGTCACTACTGGTCCGATATGGCCTACGTACTCAACTCCGCGCGCCGCCTGCGTCGTACGGCCGACGCCCTGGCCAAGGCGATCGACTGTGCGCGCGAGCAGGGCGATCTTGCCGAGCTCGCGATGCTGACCACCAACCTGGCCACCGTGCACGGCAACCTGGGTCACGTCGACCGAGCCTACGAACACGCTTTGCGTGCGCGTGCGCTGCAGGTCGAACTGGGTGCAACGGGCGGGCCGATCGGCGGCGTGATCGAGGCCCATGTCGGCCTTTATGGTGCAGCACTTGGTCACTACAGCAGTGCATTGCAGGCCTTCGAGCGCGCTCTCGAGCACTTCAGGCGCGATGGGCAGACGCTGTGGATTGCGGTCTGCAGCAACAACACTGCGCTGACGCTGATCGATCTGGGGCAGTACGCGCGCGCCCGCAAGGTGCTCGACTACAAGGTGCCGTCGGTCACGCACGTGGTCGCGCGCGGAGCGATGCTGGCCGCGCGCGTCGCCCGATTGCTGGGGTCATCACCATCGGCCGATATGAAGCGCGCGCAGGATGCGCTGGCGCGGGGCGAGGACTACTACATCGGCGCCCTGCTCGAACTCGAACGGGTCGAGTCGATCGACGCACGTGAAGCCGTGAGTGCCAGTGACGCGGTCGCGAACACCGCGGAGCAGCGCGAGTACGGTGGCATCGCTATGAAGGCGCGGCTGCTGGCGGCCCAGGCCGCCCTGCGCGCTGGCGACGCCGCCTCGGCCGTCGCGCGGTGGAGAGAGCTGCAAGGGCTCCTTTCGACGCGGCATGTGGCCGACTGCTATCCGCCGCGGGCGGCGGCGATTGGCCGGAACATCCTGCTCGCCTGGGGCGACGCCGATGGCGCCGCGGAACTGCTCGCGGCCGCCGTCACATGGATCCGGCAGACCGCACTGCCGCAGGTTCCGGAAGCGTTCCGCGATAGCTTTCTCGATCGCAACCCTGTCAATCGGGCGCTGCTGACGGCGGAAAGCCGGCGGCGGTAACGGGCCGGTAACGCCGCCCTCGCTACGTTTCATGCCTGCCGACCGGCGGCAGGCGTATGTTGGAGATCTGCCGCAACGCGGCGCTGACGAGGAGGATGCGATGAAGAACACGAAGGCGATCGAGACGGACCTGGGCGTCCGTTGCTTCCGCGCCATCCGGCGGCTACCTCTGCTGGCGCTCGGGGCTGGCGCCGTGCTGGCCCCGCTGACGTGCCTGGCCGCCGATCCGCAGCCGGGCGGCGGACACGCAACCCAGGCGCAGGGCGCCGCTGCCGGCGGATCGAGTACCGAAGCCAACAGCCAGCTCGAGACCTGCCCCGAGACGCTCGGCACGATCATGATCGACGAGCAGACCAACGCCGGGTGGTACAGCGCCTACCAGAGCCAGTACAAGATGGGGTCGACGGTCCCGGCGCTGCGCCTCATCATCCAGCAGTCCAACTGCTTCGTCATCGTGGACCGCGGGCGCGGCCTGGCAGCGCGCAACCGCGAGGCTGACCTGATACGGGGCGAGGAGGGCCGTGCCGGCAGCAACATGGGCAAGGGCCAGATCGCCGCGGCCGACTACACGATGATTCCGGAAGTGATCCTGTCGGACCGCGGCGGCCAACGAGCCGGCGGTGGCCTCGGCGGCTTGCTTGGGCGCACCGGCATGGGTGCAGTCGTCGCCGGCGTCGCCGGTTCGGTGTCGACCAATGAGGCGGGAGCGATCCTTACCCTGGTCGACAACCGTTCCACCGTTCAGCTGGCGGCCGCAGAGGGCTACTCCAAGAATGTCGACTTCGCGGGTATGGGAGGGTTCTTCGGCGGCGGAGCGGCAGGCGGCGCGGGTGCCTATACCAGCACGCCGCAGGGCAAGGTCATCTTTGCCGCGTTCACTGACTCGTACAACAAGATGGTGCGGGCCTTGCGCAACTACAAGGCGCAGACCGTGCGGGGCGGCCTTGGAACCGGTGGCCGGCTCGGCGTCCAGGGCGGCAGCACCGACGCCTCGCGCGAAGTCGACTCCAAGCCGCGGCAGTGAGGCGGCCATGAGCGCGCGCAAACGCCACGTTCGCGACCTCGGTCCACTCGTCCTCGGGTGCGCGCTCCTCGCGGCGCACCCGGGTGCGTCGGCGGAATACTTCAGCCTTTACCTCAAGTGCGAGGGCGAAGTCACGTCGGCCGCCGGCAAGAACCGCGCGCACCTCGACGTCGCGATGCGCGACAACAACCAGTCGGCCGTGATCCAGCGCTCGAACATCCTTCCGGTCGGCGAGAAGATGAAATACGAAGTCTCGCCGGCCACCTACAGCATGACGTACCGCTCGCCAAAGGCGCGCACGCAGCTCTACTACGACTGGATGCGCGGCCAGTTGTTCGCCTGGGATCCCAGCCTGCAGCGCCTGGCCTACATCCGGCTGTCGATCGATCGCCAGACCGGCAACCTGGAAGGCGATTTCCGCAACAGCGACGACACCATCCTGGCGCGCTTCGGGATGCGCTGCGAGAAAGTCGACCCGTCGGCGCTGCCAGCGCCGAAGTTCTGATCATTCATCGCCTCCCTTTGAAATCGGAGAGGCATAGCGCAGTGAAATTCGCGGGGAGCGAAGGCGCGTGCCGAGGTACGGGAGCGCGCCGGTGCTGGAGTTCGGCCCACTGAAGGAGATGAACGTGAAACGCCTGATCTGCTGTGCAGTGCTCGCCCTGGCCCTGCCCGCCGCTTCGTCTTGGGCACAGGCCAAGGGCGATCCGAACAAGACCTTCAAGGGCTACGCGCTGGATGAGCTGAGTGCTGCGGGGCTGCTCTACGATCCGAAGGCGAAAGCCACCTACTACAGGGCGCTCGGCCCGCTGTCCAAGGAGCCGTGGCTGGCGCAGCTGGACGGCCCGAGTCCGCAGAACAAGCGTATCAAGGTCGCAGGCGCCGATTACTTCCTGGTGTCGGCCTGCAAGAACCGGGATTGCGAGAACTACAGCACGGTCCTGCTGTACTCGCAGGCGCAGGACGTTGTCTATGGAAAGGTCTACCAGCGCGGCAAGTCGACTTTGATCGGTACGCCGCCCGCCGCAGTCGCCACCGAGCTCGAGAAGCTGTGGAAGCAGGAGTGGCGGTCGCAGCCCAAGTAGACGCGGCAGACGGTCCGTGTCACATCGGAGCTGACCATGATTCTCTTTCGCAGACTGAAGACACCTCCTCGACGGTGGCGTCGAGGCGCGCTCGGCGCGACAGTGCTGGCCCTGGGCTTCGTTCATCCGGGAGCGAGTGACGCGGCATCGCTCGGCGACATCGCCGCGGCACTGGCCGCGCCAGCGGCCGGCGCGCAGGCGACCAACGACTGGGCGTCGCTCGCGAAGCTGAAGCCGGTGCAATGGAAGGGCAAGGCACCGGCCAAGGGCGGCAACCAGTACTACTGGAACGGCAGCCTGTCGCTCGACGGACTGGGCGCCGGAGAGATCAGCCTGGTCGGCACGCAGAAGGCGGTGACCTCGGCAACCGCCACGGTTCAGAAGAAGGTGGAACTGGCCAAGATTTCGCAGGTGGTGGCCGCGCAGTTTCCGAAGGACGCGAAGCTCGAGCAGGTGCGCGGCGCGTGTCCCGGCGAGGCGATGGGCGGTTCGCGCATTTATCGCATCACGCTGGCGGGCCGCAAGCCGCTGTACCTGCACGCGCAGTCGGTCACCGAAGACCGTGGTGGCTCGTATTCGACCTTCGAGTTCGAGCCACAGCGCAACAAGCTCTGGATCTGCTGATGCGGCGCCGCACACGCTCGGCGGCCCTCATGGCGGCCGTTGCGACGTGTGTTCCGTCGCCGGTCGAAGCGGGCGCCGGGCTTGTGCGCGAGTGGCAAGCGCGGGTGCGCTGCAGCGACGCAATGGCGAACGATGCGCCGGAGGAGTCATGAGTCTTCGCGTAGGCGCAGTCGCGTTGATCACACTCGTAGCGACGGCCGGCTCCGCGCTGGCGCAGTACTCGAATTCGGATCCCCGCGGTCCCATGTACCAGGAATACCAGCGACAACAGCGCGAGCAGCAACAGGAGAAGGACAAGGTCGACAAGCAGCGCAGGGATGAGGACTCCGCGCGGTCAGCAGAGAACTATCAGACGTTCATGGAGAACCAGCGCAAGCTGCAGGAGAAGATCAGCGGCGACGTCGAACGCGACCGCGCGCTGTTCCTGAAGACGCCGCCAGTGCCGCCTCAGAAGAACGGCCTTCTCGGCCAGTGGCGGCTCGACAAGACGAAGAAGAAGCCGGCCAACGCGGTCGCCGAAATCAACGCGATGATCTCGCAACCGGTCTGCCAGATGGTGTTCGGCGACGGCATCTGGGACTTCCGTCCCAAGGCGCTTTACGGTATCGACGCCGGCATTGGCGAGACCATGCTGACCGAGGTCGACTACCGCGGCAACGAAGGGCTTGTAGGCGTGATCCCCAAGCGCGGCAAGCTGTTCGTGTTCAAGATCCTTGGGCCCGATCGCGTGCAGGAACTGACGTCCACCCGCATCGGGGCCGACCCCTGCAACTTCGTCCGCGTCGGCTCTGGCGCCCAAGGAACCCGTGCGCCGGCGACTGCCGCCCAAGCAGCCCAACCGTCCTCGTCCGGCAGGCCTGCCGCTGCTTCCGGGCGCGCACCCGACTCGCCGCCGGCCCAGGTGGCATCCGCCGCCCCGACCCGATCAACGCTGTCGCGCCCGTCGGCGGAGGCGTGCCGACAGACACTGCTCGACAAACTCGGCACGGTCGGCGTCAACCAGGTGCGGGCGATGTCCGACGTGCGCTTCAAGGAAACCGCCATCGAAGGCAAGGTACCGAACACGGGCAACCTGCGCATCGACCTGCGCGACAGCGCCTGCGACGACCCGCGTATCAAAGCGACGTTGTACGACTTCGACGGCGACGGCATGTTGCAGTCGATCACTTACGTGTGGGAACGCCCGGCAGGGCCCGCGCCGGCGCCCATCTTCCAGGAGCGCATCGCCACGCTGTCGCGCCTGCATGCGCTGCCGCCGCCGCAGTCGCCGGGGCGCCTGCAGGCCGATACCTCGCTGGGTCGGCTAGTCCTGCAGGACCTGCCGGAGCGCAACCTGCTGCTCGAGGCCTACGCGGCGAAGAAGTAGGCGGGCGGATGAAGCGGCCCGGAATACCGGCTTCCGGCACCGGCCGCGGATTCGCACTTACGCGCAAAGCCCGATTACCGTGCGAAACGCTAGAGCCGCATCAGCTCTGAGCGCGCCTCGTTCATCAGATTGGTGTTCCAGTTGACGTAGCCGCGGTGGATCGTGCGCTTGCCGGCCTCGTCCTTGAAGTCGAGATCGATGCTGTCCTTGTACTTCAGCGAATACTTGCCCGGTTCGTAGGTCAATTCCATCACCAGCGTATGCGTACGTACGACGACCGTGGCGATCATCTTGTCCGGACCGGCGTCGGTGAAGGTCCACCCGCGCCGCGCACCGCCCACCATGAACGCGCGCTTGATCTCATCGGCGGTGGCGGGTTTACCCGAACCGGTGATCGCGGCGACGTTGTTCCATTCGACGAGATCGACTGCCGCCAGCGCTGGGCTCGGCGCAAACGCTGCATACACCATGGCCAGTGCCCACGCCCAATTGCGGATTGCTTGCGACATAACACCCTCCTCTGGTTCTTGCTTCTTGGGCTCGCGGGCCAACTGCCGACCTGCGATCCTGTCATTTCGGCTGCGAAATATCTGACTAATCTTGCCGATCCTCAACCTGCGTCTGGCTTGACGATGCACCAAAGTACGCCACACCCGAGTAGTAAACTTGCCCGTTGTTGAAATCCGCCACTTGACGCAGGACATGCAAACACTCGAACTGCTGCGCGACTACCTTTTCAGAAAGGTGTCGATCGATCCGGCCAAGGTCACGCCCGGAAGCGCGGCTGGAGGACATCGGGGTCGATTCGCTGGTCCTGATCGATCTGATGTTTGAACTCGAAGAGTCGCTGAACGTCCGCGTGACGGACATGGACAGCAGACCGGCTACCGTAGCCGAACTGATCGAGCTGTTCGACGCGTTGTCGGCTCCCCAAGCCAAGACTGCATGACTCGGCACCGCGTCGCGGTGACCGGGCTCGGACTCATCGGTCCGTACGGTTCAAGCCCCAATCGTTCGTTCGACCGGCTGATGGCGGGTGAATCGGCGATACGCGCCTTCATCCCGGAACCCTCTCTCCTCAAGACAGCAATGCCTGCCGTGGTTTGCGATCAGTTCAATGCGGAGGCGGCGCTCGGTCGGATGACGGCCTACATGACGGACCGGTATGCGCAGCTCGGCATCGCGGCCGCGCTGGCGGCCTGGGAGGACGCCGGCCTGCCGTGCGGTACGCCACCCGAGGAGCAGCTCCGTGGTGCCGTAGTTGGGGCACAGGCCTGGGTGGCACGGGTTCGATCGAGTCGGCGTACTTCGACCTCCTGCAACGCGGTCGCAGCCGAGCGTCGCCGCTGCTGATCGTCATGGGCATGCATAACGCCGCAGCCGCCCACATCGCGATGCGGCTCGGACTGGGTGGAGCGGCGACGACGAGCGCGGTGGCGTGCGCATCGTCCGCGATTGCGCTGGGCGAAGCCCTCAGGCTGATCCGCCATGGCGAGGCGGATATCGTCGTGGCTGGAGGCTCGGAGGCGCCACTGACGGCGGGCATGCTGCTGGCATGGGATGCGATGCGGGTGCTGGCGCGGGGCGAGGGCGACGCGGCGGCTTCCGCCTGCCGGCCGTTTTCCGCTGACCGCGCCGGGCTCGTGCTCGGCGAGGGCGGTGCGGCCCTGGTGCTGGAACCGTACGAGCGCGCACAGCAGCGTGGAGCGCGTATCTACGCGGAACTGGCCGGCTATGGCGCGAGCTGCGACCATCATCATCTCGCCCAGCCGCTGGCCGCCGGACAGGTGCGTGCGCTGCGAGCGGCGCTGGACGATGCCAAACTGGCGACAGACGAACTCGACTATGTGAACGCGCACGGGACGGGCACGGTCGAGGGCGATCCGGTCGAGATCGACGCGCTGCGACAGGTGCTTCGGCCCGCACGCCGAGACGGTTGCGGTCAGTTCGACCAAGTCGATGCTGGGCCACATGTTCGGCGCCACCGGGGCGGTCGAGGCGCTGATTACTGTGTTGGCGCTGGCGCGAGCAACAGGTGCCACCGACCGCGCATCTGGACAAGGTCGACCCGGCCTGCGCGGGCGTGCGTCATGTGGTCGGCGTGGGACAGGACCTGCCGCTGCGCGCCGCGTTGTCCAGTTCGTTCGCGTTCGGCGGCTCCAACGCTGTCCTCGCATTCCGGCGCCACACGTCCACGCATTAGAGTCCTACCCTCCACCACACTGACACATCCGATGCAGGCTCAGTCGATCGAACCCTTGATGTTGCCGCTCGACACCGAGGCGGCGATCGGCCGGAGACGTCGGGCACTGGCTGGGCGGGGCGGTCTACGGCCAGCGTGCAGTGGTTGGCCCTCAGCTGGCGCGTCGGATCGGCGAGCGCGCGGCGGCGGCCTGTGCAGTGGTCGATATGGTTCCGCTCGCCGCGGCCAATGGTTTCGCTGAGCTCTGGCGGGTCGCCGGCGACGGGCCGGTGACGCAGGGCCGCTATGGACCGAAGGGTGAGATCACGTGGTCGGCCAGCGAGTCGTTGCTGTTCGCGCATCTGACGCTCGACGAACGGGCCTTCGGCGACGGTGCGCACTGCGCGCTGGAGCCGACGGCTCACGCGGCCTACAGCCGCTTGTTCGCCCTGCTGCAGCACACCGGATTCGAGCATCCGATCCGGTTCTGGAACTACCTGCCGCGCATCAATGTCGACGACGACGGCCTCGAGCGCTATCGCCACTTCAACGTCGGGCGTCATGCGGCGTTCGTGGAGGCGAAGTGGCGCACCGGATGCGGCACCGCCCGCGGCGTGCGCGCTCGGCTGCAGCGGCACGGCGATGACGGTCATGGTGCTGGCCGGACGCGATGCGCCGACAGCGATCGAGAATCCGCGGCAGGTCAGCGCGTACAAGTACCCGCAGCAGTACGGTCCGCAGCCACCGACGTTTTCGCGCGCGGCGCTCTACCGAAGTGCGATAGAATTTGCGCTGCTGACCGTGTCCGGCACCGCAAGCATTGTTGGGCACGAGACACTGCATCTCGGCGACGTTGCCGCGCAGGTCGACGAGTCGCTGCGCAACGTGCAGGCGGTGGTCGAGGCGGCCAATCATGCGGCGGGCGAGTCCCTGTTCACCGTGGACGGCCTGAAGATGAAGGCCTATGTGCGCAACGCGGCCGATGCCGAAGCGGTGCGGCGGCAGTTGCAGTTGCGCCTGCCCGCCACGCCGGTGCCGCTGGTGCGGGCCGACATCTGCCGCGCCGACCTGCTGTTCGAGATCGAGGCCGCCGGTAGCGCGCTGCTGAAAGCGTCGACGTGAGAATGCGGCGCCAGGCTATGCGAGGCACGACGCCGCGGTCCCGTTGGAGCGATCGGCGCCGGCCATCGGCGCTGAGCGATGGCGTGCTCGAACGGGCGGCGGCGCCGCCCATAAGCCTGCTCGAGCGCATCAAGAGGCAACTGGCGCTGTTTTGGTGTGTTGGCCTGCTGGGGCTGGGCACGTTCCTCTGGACACCTGTGGCGGCGCTGCTGCGCCTGGTGTTGCCGCGCCGCTCGGGTATCGCGTCGGTCGCAGTCGCCCGTCGATTCTTCGCGTTCTACCTGGCCAACCTGCGCGCCACCGGGTACGCGCGCATCGACCTCGACGAAATCGTGCCGATCGAGGGCGAACGCGGCATTATCGTTGCCGCCAATCACCCGTGCCTGCTCGATGCGCTGCTGCTGCTATCGCGACTGCCCGACGGCGTGCCGTTGATGAAGTCCGATCTCGAGCGCAGCGTGTTCTGGGGCGCGCCGGCACATCTGGCAGGCTACATCAGCAATCGCAATATCATGGAAGCGGTGCGAGTGGCGCGCCAGCGGCTGCACGACGGCGCGCAGCTGGTCATCTTCCCGAGGGGACGCGCACCAGTCCCTGGCCGCTTGGACCGCTGCGTGGCGCCATTGCGATCATTGCGCAGCGGGCGCGGCACCGGTGCAGACCGTGATCATCGAAACCGACTCAGTGTTTCTCTCGAAGGGTTGGCCGCTGTGGCGGTGCCGCCACTGCCACTGCACGTCCGCGTGCGCCTCGGCCGACGCTTCGAGCCGCCCGCCGATGCCGCACGGTTCATGGTTGAACTGCGCGAACACTTCGAGCAGGAATTGGCGCACGCCGAACTGCGGCCGTCGGTGAGTGAGCCGTCCGAATGAACATGACGCCGTCGAGCAGCCACCTCGTGCTGATTCCCAGCTACAACAGCGGGCCGCTCGTGTCTGCGCACCGTGCGCGAAGCACTGGCACAGTGGGCGCCGGTGTGGGTCGTGGTCGACGGCAGCACCGACGGCACCGGCGGCCCAGCTTCAGACGCTCGCCGCCGACCGAGCCGCGCCTGCGCGTGCTGGTGCTGCCCGTCAATCGCGGCAAGGGCGCGGCCGTGCTGCACGGCCTGCAGGCGGCACGGCGCGAGGGCTACACGCACGCGCTGACGATGGACGCGGACGGCCAGCATCCGGCCAGCCACATCGCAACCTTCATGGCGGCGTCGCAGCGCGCGCCCGAGGCGATGGTGCTCGGCGTGCCGCTGTTCGACGCCAGCGCCCCGGCACTGCGCCGCCGCGGCCGCCGCATCTCGAACTGGTGGGCCAACCTGGAGACGCTCGGTGCCGGGGTGCAGGATTCGCTGTTCGGCTTTCGCGTCTATCCGATCGCTCCGCTCGTCGACGTCATGCAGGCGCGCCGCTGGATGCGCCGCTTCGACTTCGACCCGGAAGCCGCGGTGCGGCTGTCCTGGGCCGGCGTGCCGCCACTGAACCTGCCGGCACCGGTGAGCTACCTGACCGCAGCCGAAGGGCGGCGTCTCGCACTTCAGACTACCTGCGCGACAACGTGCTGCTGACCGGCATGCACATCCGTCTGATGATCGAGTTCGTCTTGCGCCTGCCGCTGTTGCTGCTGCGGCGTCGCCAACCCCTGGCCCGCGAAACCCGAATGAGCACACCCTCGCGCACCGATGACGTGGTGCATGCGCCGCACCAGCCACTCACCGAGTACTACGCCGACGAGTCCGACGCGTGCCGGCTTCGTGCGCGGTATGTTCGACAGCACGGCGGGCACCTACGATCGCATCGAGCGCATCCTCGCCTTCGGCAGCGGTGTCTGGTATCGCGGCCAGGCGCTGCGCCGTGCCGGGCTCGCGGAGGGGCAGCGCATCGTCGATGTCGGCATCGGCACCGGACTGGTAGCGCGCGAGGCGGTCAAGATCATCGGCGCGCCAAACCTGCTGGTCGGCGTCGATCCGAGCCCGGGCATGCTCGAACGCGCGCGTGCTGCATTGCCCGCCGAGGCGCAACTGGTCGAAGGTACGGCAGAGGCGATTCCGTTTCCCGACGCTAGCTTCGATTTTCTGTCGATGGGCTACGCGCTGCGCCACATCGGCGATCTCGCAGCCGCGTTTTGTGAGTTCCACCGCGTTCTGAAGCCGGGCGGCCGGCTCTGTCTGCTGGAGATCACGAAGCCCGAGACGCGCATCGGCCGCGGGGTACTGAAGGTCTACATGCGCGGCATTGTGCCGACGCTGGCGCGGCTGGTCGGCGCAGGCAGCGATACCGTGAAACTGTGGCGCTACTACTGGGACACGATCGAAGCCTGTGCGCCGCCGGAGCAGGTCGTCGCCACACTGCGCGCCGCCGGTTTCGTCGACGCGCGACGCTACATCGACCAGCAATCGATGTCGATCTTCGCCGAGTTCCAGGCGCGCAAACCCGGCTGAGCGCTAAGTCAGAGCCGGCGCAGGCCGCAATCGTTCCCGCCGGTTGCATCAAGTGGCCGCCCCGAGCGCGACGCTGATGCGTCCTTCGACCAGCAGTCGCGCGCCGGCCCGGATGCTGAAGGCATAGAGCACGTGGCTCGCATCGCCGACCAGGCGTTCGGCGTGAATCGCGAGATCGTCCGGCGACGTCATCGAGCCGCGGTGCGTGCAGTTCGAGCGGCCCGCACTGCGCCGATGTAGCCGGGTCGCGACGCCGGCGCGTCGGCACCACCGAGCAGCGCTCCGTGCAGCGCCATCGCCTGCGCGGCGTATTCGATGCCGTGCACCGCGGACAACTGGCTCGCGCGAGCGCAATGGATTGGCCGGATCGCGATGTGAACGCGCGCGGCAGTCGATCGAATCCGCGTCCCAGCGCACGACCTCGTGCAGCAAACACATGCGGCCGGCGTGCGGAATGCGCGAAGCGATCGCCGCGTGATCGAGCCGCCCCTCCGCTCACGCCGGGCACTCCACGTGCACCAGGAGCCGCGGCGGCGCGAGATAGTCCAGCACGATCGGTTCCGGCGCGCCGCTGCGCCAAGCATCGCCAGCAGCGGCAGCGCGCGCGCCGCCGGGTTGACTGGCACGCAGCGCTTCGAGCGCGGGGTTCGCGCAGCGTTCGACCGTGCCATCGCCCAGCGCGAGGCTCAGCTGCGCAATCGCCCGCTCGCTGCGTTCGGGAACCAGCACCAGCGCGACGGCGAACGCATCCGGTATCGGGCGCTTCGCATGCAGACGGTTCCGGATAGCCGGTGTCGTAGGCGATCAGCAGTCGAGGCTCGTGGCTGGCCTGTGCCTGCACGATCGCTTCGAGCAGGCCCGCGGCAAAACTGGCATCGATAGGCGGCCAGGCTCGTTGATGCGGCCATCGCCTGTGCCGCGATGCTCCAGTAGCCGGCCGGTGCGTTGTGCACCGAGTTGTGGAAGCGTGTCGGCGAGATGAAGCGCTCGCTGCGTCGCGAGGACCTCGCAGATCGCATGGCAGTTGTCGCCGTCGCCGCCCGAGGCCGAGAACACGGTGGCCAGCGTCGAGGGCGGACGTCCCGCCGCCTCGCACGCGGCCGTTGCAGCGGCGAGCGCGACGCGAACCGCCGCGCCGGTGCGGCGGCGCTCGGCCGCGGGCAGCGCTGGCGGCACGGGTAGCGCACAACGTCCCGGCTCGTAATCGACCTCGCCACGCAGCACCGCAGCGGCCTGTGGCCAGTCGGCGAGCCCGGGTCCGATGAGCCCGATGCCCTCGACCCACGCGTTCAGGTCTGCCGCGGGTTTGCGCTCATGACGACCGGCCCAGCACGAGCGCGCAGTTGCTGCCGCCGAAGCCGAACGAGTTGCTCAGACACGTGTCGCAACGGTGCTGCTTCCGGCCGCAGCCGATAGCCGGGCAGCAGTTGCGCGTCGACCGTCCGCGTGCCGGCGCTGCCGGGTATCAGTCCGCGCTCGAGCGCGATGGCCGAGATCACCGCTTCGATCGCGCCGGCGGCGCCGAGCGCATGGCCGGTGGCGCCCTTCGTCGAACTGCAGGCGACCGCGCGCCCGAACACCGCGGACACCGCCAGCGACTCGGCCGCATCGTTGGCCGGCGTCGCGGTGCCGTGCAGGTTGATGTAGTCGATCGCGTCGGGCGCGAGTCGCGCATCCTGCAGCGCGGCTTGCATCGCCATCTGCGCGCCGAGCCCCTGCGGGTGTGGCGCCGACATGTGGTGCGCGTCGCTCGACTCGCCGACGCCGAGCAGTGCGACGCCCGCATCCCCACGCGCCAGCAGCACGAACGCGGCGCCCTTCGCCGATCGAGATGCCGTTGCGTTCGGGATCGAACGGCCGGCATGCGGTGGCCGACAGCACCTCGAGCGAGTGAAAACCGTAGAGCGTCGTCAGGCACAGCGAGTCGACCCCGCCGACGACGGCGGCATCGATCAACCCGGCGTCGATCATGCGGCGCGCATTACCGAAGACCTTCGCGCCCGACGAGCACGCGGTGCATACGGCTGCAGCCGGCCCCGCCAGGTCGAAGTACGAGCGCACGAATTCGACGACCGAGAAGCTGTTTTGCGAACGCCGGTAGTCGAGCGCGGCGGGCAGTGCGCCGGTGGCCGGGTCACGGTGTCGATAGGCGATTTCGGTCTCGAGGATGCCCCGGTGCTGGTGCCCAGGAAGACGCCGATGCGCGCAGCGCCATGACGCTCGCGCGCAGCGCGCACGGCGTCGGCGAATCCGTCCTGTTCGAGCGCGAGCTGCGCCAGCCGGTTGTTGCGGCACTCGAACGCGGCGAGATCAGCGCGCAGCGGCACGGCGTCGAGTCCCTCGACTTCGGCGACCATCGTGTCGAGCTGCACCGTTTCGAAGCGGCACGGTGCCAGCGCCGAGCGCCGCTGCGCCAGCGCGTCGGCGAGCGCGTCGACGCCACGGCCGAGACCGGTGACGGCGGTATACGAAAGGAAGTGCAGCACGAACAGCCGGAGAGGGAGGTGAGGGCGGCCCCTGCGGGCAGAGTGGCGGCGATTATCCCGAAATCGAACCTGCGGCGGGGGCGTGCGTCGATGATGCCTTCCAGCGCGGACCGCGGCTCGCAAGGAACAGGCTGCCAGAGCGCTCGCCAGGTGGGCCAGTCGTGCGCGCCGTCGACGAGCAGTCGGTGCTCCGGCGGCAGCGCCTCGCTGAGCAACTGCTGGCCCTCGGCGAAGCGGTCCTGCCGGCCGTAACCGATGACGATCTCCGGCCTGACGTGCGGACCCTCGCCCAGCCAGCGCCAGACCCGGCGCTCGTCGTCGAAACTGGACCTCGCGCTCGCGCGCGGCCCACGCGGCGAGGCCGCCCGCGTCCGGAATGTCGCTCCACACGGGACGCAGCCCCGGCCACGGCGCAATCGCACACACGCCATCGACGAGATCGCGGTGCGCCTCGGCGCAGGCCAGTGCCGTCATGCCGCCGAGCGAGATGCCGACGATCCAGACGCGAGTCGTTCGTCTCGGCGCGCAGCGGATGCAGTACCTGCTTCGCGCAGCAGTGCCAACGATGCGGTCGGCCGCGTACATGTCGACCGGCACTTCGCTGCGCACGATCGTCGCCGCGATGCCATGCGCGTTCAAGTCGTCGAAAAAGCCTTCGCGCAGGAAATCATCGGCGGTCGAGGCGGCGGCGCGGCAGTAGCACCAGCGTCAGCGCCGCGCTCGACGGCGACGGGGCCGACGCGATCGACGCGGATCGCCAGCCGCTCAGTGTCGTTCATCGGTGGTACGGCGGCTGCGCGAGCGCGGCCGAGAACAGGAACGCGAGGATGACCCCCGGCGCCACCGTGCTGCCGATCATGCCGAGCACGGGCACGCTGGAAAACGCGAGCACACCGAACGTCAGCACGGTGGTGGCGATCGGCGACCGCCACCGACACCAGCATGCGCGTCGCTTCCGATGCCGTGGATTCCGGGGTCCGGTCGGCTGCGTCGGTCGAATAGCAGCGAGTAGTTGGAGCCGACCGCGAGCACCAGCAGCAGGCCGACGAGGTGCAGCAGCGTCAGCTGCACGCCGGCCGCGATCAGTGCCGCCGACGACGCAGAGCACGGCGGCCGCGAGCGGCAGCACGACGCGCGCCAGCCGCGGCAGGCTGCGCAGGCTCGCGGCCAGCAGCAGCATGATCGCGATGGCCGCGCCGCCGGCGAGCCACGCCGCCTCGCGCAGGTAATCGGCGTACATCGTGTCGGTCGCAGCCTTCATGTCGAGCAGCAGCGGCGGTCGTCCGCCGGCGTCGACGCCGGCCAGCGTCGCCCGCAGGGCCGCGACGTCGATCGGCTCCGGAGGCGGGGCCATGCAACGGCAGCAGTGCCAGCCAGGCGGGCTCGCCTGCGGCCGGGGCCTCGCGTTCGACCAGAAGCGACTGCAAGGCGAGCGCGAGCGAAGTGCCGGCCAGCGACTCGGGCGTCAGCAACGGTGCCTGCCGCGCGCGCTCGACATCCTCGACGAAGCCCTGCAGCTTCTCCGGACGCAGCGGCAGGCCCTGCAGCGCCTGCCTGCAGGCGCGACTGCAGTTCCGACGGGCGGCGGCAGCGCTGCCTGGCGCTCGCGCTGCGTCGCCTCGCTCGGCAGAAAGCGCGTCGGCGTATCGACGTGCGACAGTAGGCCTTGCTGCGACCAGCGGGCCAGGCGCGCGGCACTCGCTTCGGCGCCGCGCAGCGCGGCCGTCGCGAGTCGATGGCGGGCACCGCGACGATGTAGCGCACGTCGGGCGCGCCGAGGTCGGCGCGCAACGTCGCATCGAGCTGCCGCGCTTCGAGCGACAGCGGGACTCAACGCGGTCAGTTCGCGTTGCCACAGTCGGTCGGCCTTCCAGACGATGATCGCGGCGGCGGCGAGGCACGGCAACCAGATCCAGCGTCGCCAGCGCGCAAGGCGCCGCATGCCGGCGTCGAGCCGCGCGCCGACGGCCGACAGGTCGCGCAGTTTGAATCCGTGCGGCACCAGCAGCGGCAGGCCGTAACGCGTGGCGAGTGCGGCGGCGATCAGCCCGACAATGGCGAAGAGACCCGGCTGTGACAAGCCCGGGAAATCCGGACAACAGCAGCACCCCGAAGCCGGCGATCGAAGTGGCCATGCCGAGCCGCAGCGTCGGCCACAGGCGCTGTGTGCCAGGTGGCCGCGTTCGTCGGGTCGCGTCCGCCCTCGGCCTGCACGAAGAGGTACACGGCGTAGTCGACCGCCTCGCCGATCATCGTCACGCCGAACGCGAGCGTCACGCCGTGCACGTAGCCGAAGCCGGCGCCGACGACGGCGAAGCCCGCCAGCACGCCGCACGCCACCGGCACCAGCCCGAGCAGCAGCGTGCGCACGGATCGGTACGCGAACCAGAGCAAAGCGACGACGAGGACCGTGCTCAGCGCGCTCAATGCCGCCGCCTCCGTGATGATGCGTTCGCGCGACTCGGCGGCGAACACGGCCGGACCGGTCTTCAGCATGCGCAGCCCGGGCCGGTTCAGCGCGGCGAATTGTTGGTCCAGCACCGCCAGCGCGCGCTGCTGCGCATCGGAGTCGATCAGCGGAGCGCGCAGTGCCACCATCAGCAGCGCGCGCTCGCCGTTGCGCGAGGCCCAGACGCCGGCCTCACGACGCGGCGTCACCGGTCCGGCCAGCGTGTCGATCAGCTGCAGCGTTTCGCCGGTCGGATCGCGCGGCAGCAGCGACGCCGCGAGCATGCCCGCCGGGCGACGCGACGGCGTCGATCGTCTCGCTGATCGCCGCGCGCAGGCCCGTCGACCGAGAAGCGCGCGGCGTCGACCGTTGGGCTCAGTAGGTAGCGCTGCTTGAAGACGAAGGCGCGGTCGGCCTGCAGCGATTGGCCGTCGCCGTTGGCGACCTGTGTGAACTGCGCATCGGCACGCAGCGCCGCGGCCAGTGCGCGCGAGGCCTGCGCGCGCTCCTCCGCGGTGCCGCCCTCGATGCCGACCAGCACCAGACGCGCGAGGGCACCGGCGCGCAGTTGCTCGATCAGGATCTGCTGCTCCATCGCCGGAGCGCGCGGCAGGAAGACCGAGAGATCGGTGCGGATCGGCGTGCGCGCAGCCTGCCACGCGGCGATCGCGATCAGCGCCAGCCAGATCAGCAGCGTCAGGCGCCCTTGCCGGCTCATCGCGACGTGTCGGGCACGGACCTGGCTGCGGGCACGGGCTCGATCTGCATCACCGAGCGCACGCCGTCGACCTGCCGGATCTCGATGCGATCGATCTGGTCCTGCCGGCCTTCAATCAGCACCGTCTCGATGTACTGCGCGACCGTCGCGGAGAGCGGGGTGAGGCTGAGCGTCCAGATGCGCCGCTCGCCGAACAGCGAGACGTTCCAGCCGCGGCGCAGCGCCGCGAGATCGCCCGCCATCGTGCCGCGCAGGCTGTTGATCGCGAGGCCGTTGTCGGGCAGGTCGGTCAGCGCCAGGCTGCGCGTGCGCTGACCTTGTTGCAACGTAATTTGATTGCCGGCCAGCACCATCGACTCGACCCGCGGCTGCAGCGTGTGTTTCTCGAGCCGATCGGGCGCGACGAAACGCAGCGTGCCCGAGGACTGCACCGGGGCGTCCAGCACCGGTACATAGCGGCGCTCGGTGAACGTCGCATTGGCGTTGCCGCGGGCGGCCAGTGCGGCCATCAGGTCGTCGACCGACCACTGTGCCGCCGCGGACAGCGACGCCAGCGCGAGCAGCGCGCCCGCCAGCCCGTTAGCGACGCGAGTCACCGTCCGCCTTCCAGAAGTCGAAGAAGTTGAACCAGTTGTACGGATGCGCGCGGCACGCCTGCTCGAGGTGCGCGGCGTAGCGGCGCACGGCCTCGTGTACCGCGGCATCGCGCCCGCCCGCCGCAATCGAGGAGAAATCCGCGATCGGCGCAAAGCGCACGCGGTAGCGATTTGCACCCAGGTAGATGCCCTGCATCAGCAGCACACGTCGCCGCAGCAGGGCGGCCACGCGGAACGCGCCGAGTGGAAACGCGGCCGGCGCGTCGAGGAAAGCCACGGTGAGCGTCGGCTGCTGCCCCAGCGTGCGGTCGGCTAAGAAGCCGACCAGTTGCCCGTCGTCGAGTGCCTGCTGAACCTGCAGCATCGCATCCGGACGGCCGAGCCCGATGATGCGCGGCGTCGCCTTCGGGTTGAGCGCGGCGAGCGCGGCATTGATGCGCCTCGCGTTCTCCTCGTACATCACCATCGTCACGTCGTAGCGCCGTGCCTGCGCCGCGGCGCTGCGTGTCGCAGCGCGCAGCACCTCGAAACTGCCGAAGTGCGCACCGACGAGGAACGCGCCCGGCCCGGCATCGAGCGCGCGATCGACTTCGTCGGCCGACTCGATGTCGATGTCGAACTGATCGAAGCGATCGTTCACCAAGTAAGCACGGTCGTGCACGGTCGACGCAAACGCATGAAAGTGGCGCAGCACGTCGATCCAGGTCGCGGGCCGGCCGAGAGCGCGCGCGAGATAGGTGCGTGAAGCGGCCCGGGCCGCCGGCGCGGCGATGAAGAAGTACAGCGCGATGAAGGGCAATACCAGGCGCGAAACCGTGCGCCCGAGCCCGAGCGACAGCCAGCGCATCAACGTCAGCGCGGCGTGGCTGCCGCGTTCGTCGCGCTGGGCCCAGCCGGCCGGCGCGGACGTCGTCATGCATCTGCTCCGTGCAACCGTGCGCTGCCGGTCGCCACGCGCACGCCGTCGGAGGTCGCGAGTTCGAAGCGCACATCGGCGGTGCCGCGCTCGGCATGCAGCATCAGCGCCATGCCCGGGCGCACCGGTGCGAGGAACTTGGCCACCGGCAGGCCTCGCACCGGTGTGGCGAAGTGCGCCTCGATCGCACGGATCGCTGCGTCGAGCAGCACGACGCCGGGGTAGATCGGACGCCCCGGAAAGTGGCCGGCCAGCGCCGGGTGATCGGCCGCCAACGGCAATGGGGTGTGCAGTACCGACGGGTTCATGACGACGCTCGCCCCGTGTGCAGCAGCGCACGCAGCTCAGTCACCGGCAGCTTGCTGGTCTCGCTGCGCGGCAGCGCGGGCACCAGCAGCAGAGGCCGCGGCAGGAACACCGGGTCGAGATGTTCGCGCAGCGCCGCCATCACTGTGGTCGATGAAAGGCCGGGCGCTACGACCGCCGCCGCAAGGCGCGCGATGTCCGCACCGTCGGCCGCCGCTTCCTCCGGTACGAAGAAGGCACCGTCGACCACGCCGGGCACGCGCAGCAGCACCTGTGTCAGGTAGGCGAGCGAACTGCGCTTGCCGGCAATGTTCACCATATCGGCCTGGCGGCCGAGCAGCACGAATCCGCCGTCGCCCGCGGGCTCGATCAGGTCGGCGAGCGGCGTCGGCGTCAGCACGTGCCCGCCTTCGGCCCAGGCGCGGCCGTCTTGCTGCGTCACGCGCACGCCGGCATACGGCGTCCAGTGCTGCTCGCGGGTCGTGCGTCGCATCGCCAGCTGTCCGCTTTCGGTCGCGCCGTAGATCTCGAGCAGCGGCGCGCGGAACGCCTCCTCGGCAGCCCGCGCGAGCGCCGGCGTCAACGGCGCCGTCGCACACAGCAGCAGATCGATCGGTGGCACCAGGAGCCCCGCATCGAGTACGGTACGCAGGTGAAATGGCGTCGTGACGAGGCCGCGTGGCCGCGGCAACGCCTCGAGTTCGGCAGCGACGTCGGCCGGAAAGAATGGGCGCGAGGCTGTCAGCGTGGCGCCGGCCGCGAGAGCGACCAGCACGGTCGACTCGAAGCCGTAACAGTGCTGCGCCGGCACGGTTCCGAGCAGCGCAATGCCTTCGGGGGCCGCTGCCATCAGCCGCTGCACCTGCGCCGCCGCGTTACGCACCAGGCTGCCCCAGCGTTTCGGCTGTGGCTGCGGCTGTCCGGTCGAACCGGACGAATACATGCGCGCCACCAGTTGCGTCGCGGGGAACTGCGGGATCGGCACCGGCGTCGTCGGTGCCGCCTGCACGCCCAGTTCGACCCGGTGTACCGGCAGCCCGCCGCTCGCCTGCTCATCCTCGTCATGATCGACCAGCAGGGCGAGATCCGGCGCCTCGGCGCGCAGATGCGCGATCACGCCCGGCGTGCGCGCCGGCGGCAGCAAGGTGACGATGCCACGCTGCATGCCGGCGGCCAGGCTGACGGCGAACAGATACCGATCGCGGCAGGCGTTGAGCACATGCGCCGTTGGCGGCAGCTGTGCCGCGACGGCGGCGACGTCGCGCAGAAAACTGGCGACGCTCACCGACCGGCCACCACGCCAGGCAAAGGTGCGATCCAGCGCGCCCGAACCATGTGCCACCAACGGCCACGCATCCGTTGGTTGCGGGGCGTCGTTGAGCGCAGCGGACCAGTTACCCATGCGGCTGACGCTCAGGCCAGGCCGGCCGTGTGGCGGATGCGCGCATCAGCGCGCGGAAGCCGGCCACGGTCTGCGCAATCGAGGCGCAATGGCTGGCAGGCAGCACGCAACGACGTACCGCGAACTCGAGCACGAACATCAAAGCCACCAGCGGCCCGGACACTGCAGTGGCGAAGGTCGACCAGACCGCGGTGCTGCTGCCAAAGTAAAGCGCCACCGACACCACTGCCATCGTGACGAAGTAGATCGTCCACGCAAGGGTCACGCCGCGCGAGTACTGCACGACCGCCGGCGGCATCGATGGCAACACGGCCTGCGCGATGCGTGTCGCAAGCGGCATCTCACCGGGCAGCAGCGTCCGCCCGAAGACAAGCGCAAGCATCGCGTGTCCGGCGACGTGTTGCACGAACCAGAGCGCGCTGACGTGCTGTGCCAGCCGATCCAACTGCAGCGCGGCGGCGACGACCAGCGCGACGACGCCCAGCAGCACCGCCCAGCGCAGGCGCGAGCGCCAGCTGAGCGCGATGGCGCCAGCCAGCAGCGGAGTCAGTGCAATGCCCACCGAAAGCAGCGGCGGCAGCCGGCCGCTCGAGCTCAGATACGCCAACACCAGGCATGCAGCGGCACCTGCGACCACCGCAGCAAGAGCAGCGAGCTGCCTGATCACTTGGTCCGGTGCGTGGCGACGTGCTGGGCGAGGCTCTCGAGCGACGCGAAGATTCGCACGTTGCTCTCATCGTTCGCGCGCAGCTGGAAGCCGTACTTGCGCGACACGAGCAGCGCCACTTCAAGGATGTCGATCGAGTCGAGCCCAAGGCCGTCGCCGTACAGAGGAGCCGTCGGATCGATTTCGGCGGGGGACACTTCGAGATTGAGCGTCTGGACGATCTCCCGGGCGATCTCTTGCGCGAGTTCCGGAGTGGCCGTCGGAGCTGGCGGCGGAATGGCGTTACTGGTCATCGACTCACTGATTTACTGAGGACGGCAAAAGGATCTCATTGACGTTCGTCGGCGCGGTCATCAAGCCGGATCTCCCGCCTTCTTGCTTTCCGGCGCGTGTACGCGCTTGTCCGCACGCCAGGAGGCTTGCTCGCCAGAGAGCTCTCTCAAGACCGCTGGGCAGCATACCGTAAGCACCCGATCGCTCTCTCAGCCGAACTTGCCGCCCTCCAGCACGTGCTTGAGGTTCGCCAGCGCTCGTTCGGACTGCTTTTGCAGCATCGCGCGCGTCAGGTTGCGGTCGAACATCGTCCAAGGCCAGCGGTGCGATCGATACGACAGCGTGCGGAAGAAGCGCGACAGTGCGCCATCGCCGCGCAACTCGTACACGATGCGGGCAGCACCCTGCGGCGTGTCCGTCGCAATGACCCACAGGGCCAGCGGCTCGCACGCCAGCACCGTCCACGTGGCCGAAAAACTGCGTGTGCCGGCACGGATCGATTCCGTGACCTGTTCGCCGGCCGTCAGCGGCCGCGGCGGCGTGGCGCTGACCGACGCCGTGGCCGGGTGCCAGAAGTGCCAGAGCGAGGCATTGGTCACGAAGTCGAAAACCGCCTGTGCCGGGCGCCCGATCAGCACGAATGACTCGATCGTCGCCAAGCGCGGCTCGTCGGCGGCCGGTGGCCAGCGTAGTGTCGGTGCGTTCATGGCGGCGGCGGCCGGTGCGGAACAAGGCGGCGAGCATAGCGTTGCGCAATATTTTCGCGCTGCAGCGAAAGGCCTTGACGATAGGCATCGCACGCCGCCGTGTGCGGCCTAAAAAGAGGGAAATCGTAGAACTCGCAAGGGGACAGCATGGACAGGATCTGGCTGCAGCAGTACCCGCAAGGCATACCGGCTGAAGTGGACATCGGGGCTTATCGCTCACTGAAAGAGATCGTGGAAGCGACCTGCGCGCACTTCGCCGACCGTCCGGCGTACGGCAATCTGGGTGTGACGATCACCTACCGGGAACTTGACCAGCTCAGCCGCGACTTCGGCGCCTACCTGCAGACGGTGGCGGGCCTGCAGCGCGGCGACCGGGTGGCGATCATGCTGCCCAACCTGCTGCAGTACCCGATCGCCCTGTTCGGCGCCCAGCGGGCCGGAATGGTAGTAGTGAACACTAACCCACTCTATACGGCGCGCGAGCTTGAACACCAGCTGAAGGACTCGGGCGCGACCGCAATCGTCGTGCTGGAGAACGTCGCCCACACCCTGGAAGAGGTCCTGCCGCGCACCGGCGTGAAGACAATCATCACCACCCAGATCGGCGACCTGTTCCCGGCCTTCAAGCGGATGCTGACCAACCTGGTGGTCAAGCACGTCAAGAAGATGGTGCCCGAGTGGCACCTGGCGAAGGCCGTTACCTTTACCGACGCTCTGGCGGCAGGCCGGTCCAGTGAGCTGAAGGACGTCTCGATCGGCCCCGAGGACCTTGCCTTCCTGCAGTACACGGGAGGCACGACCGGCGTGGCCAAGGGCGCGATGCTCACGCAGGCCAACATGGTCGCGAACCTGCAGCAGCTGTCCGCGTGGATCGGCCGCGACCTGAAAGACGGCCAGGAAGTCGCCGTCATTCCGCTGCCGCTGTATCACGTGTATGCGCTGACCGCGAACATGGTGTTCATGAAGATCGGCTCGCGCATCGAACTGATCACCAACCCGCGCGACCTGCCGGCCTTCGTCGCGACGCTGAAGAAGATCCCGGTCACCGCAATGATCGGTGTCAATACGCTGTACAGCGCGCTACTCAGTGCGCCGGGCTTCGCGGAACTGGACCTGCGCGGGCTGAAGCTTGCATCCGCGGGTGGCATGGCGGTGCAGCGCGCCGTGGCGGAGCGCTGGAAGCAGGTCACCGGCACGCCGCTGGTCGAAGGCTACGGTCTGACCGAGACGGCGCCGGTCGTCATCTCGAACCCGCTCAACATCAAGGACTGGACAGGCAACATCGGCGTGCCCATTCCATCCACCGAGGCGACGATTCTCGACGATGAGGGCCGGGCGATGCCGGCGGGTCAGGTGGGCGAGATCGCGGTCCGCGGCCCGCAGGTGATGAAGGGCTACTGGCAGCGGCCGGAAGAGACCGCCAAGGCCTTCACGTCTGACGGCTGGTTCCGCACCGGGGACATGGCCTTCATGGACGAGCAGGGACGCTTCAAGATCACTGACCGCAAGAAGGACATGATCATCGTCTCGGGCTTCAAGGTGTTCCCGAATGAGGTCGAAGATGTCGTCATGCTGCATCCGGGGGTGCTGGAAGTCGCTGCGATTGGTGCGCCCGACGAGCGTTCAGGCGAGGCCGTGAAGATCGTCGTCGTGAAGAAGGACCCGTCGCTCAGCGAGAGCGCGTTGCTCGAGCACTGCAAGAAGCACCTGACGGGCTACAAGGTGCCAAAGCTCGTGGAGTTCCGAACCGAGCCGTTGCCGAAGTCGAACATCGGAAAGATCTTGCGCCGGGAACTGCGGGCGCTGCAGCCGGCGTGAGCCTCGCCACCTTAAGCGTCAGGGGTGCATAGCCCCTGGCCATCCATTTCAACTGAGCCAGGCTCGCAGCTGCTCGTAAACGTCTTCGCGGCTCAGCAGGTCCCAGTGGTCCGCCGATGTCACGATCCGCGTGTGGTGCTGCGGCACCTTGAGCGTGTGCTTCGGGTCGCGATGTTCGCCGAGCGCGGAAGCGAGTGGCACCAGGCCGTCACCGATGACGCGGTCGTGCAGCCCGCCGACTTTCGCCGCCTTCGTCGCCGCCACGATGAAGGTGTGAACTCCCGCGGGCAGCGGTGTCGGCCGGCGATCGTCGTGCCGCTGCGAATGGCGGTCGCGGCCCTGCCAGTCCGCGGACTGCAAATTGCCGAAGCGCAGATCGGTGATGCCCGCGCTGCGGGCCTTGCCCAGCCGCGCGAACGGTGCGACGTAGGGGCTGATGCCGAACAGCATGTCGACCTGATGACCGCCACGCTCGAGCGCTGCGCCGTGATGCGGTGTGCCGAGAAAGACGAGCGTCGTCAGGGCGGAAGGCCACGCGTACTTCGCCTGCTCGGCCTGGAAGACGGCGCTGCGGACGACCAGCCCGCCCATGCTGTGGCCGACGATCACCAGCTCTTCCACCGGCACCGGCCACTGCGCGACCAGGCGTTCGAGCAATTCCGCGAAATCGTGTGCATTTTCCGAAACGTGCCGTCCGCTGTTGTAGTGCAGGTAGACCGGCGTGACGCCAAGATCGCGCGCCAGTGCCCGGCCGTGGTCATGGCCGTTGCGCGTCCATTGCAGATCGTTCATGCACAGGCCGTGCGCGAGCACCAGCAGCTTGCCACTCGGCTTTGCAATGCGTACTGCCAGTTCGTCGCGCGTGAGGACCAGCGGCCGCCCGCCAATCCGTAGCGTCGCCGGTATTGCGAGCGGGTTGTTGCTCGCTCCGAGGTGATCGCCCCACACGCCGTTGAGTACTGCGAGCGCAATTTCACGCGCGGGCGAGGAAGTCTCCTGCGTCGGGGCAGGCGTGACAGCGCCCAGCGCCGTGTTGATCCCGCGTCCGAGAATGCGCGTTGTGCCGCGCACCGTCCCGTAAACGAAGCCCGTGATGCCCGACGGGCGGCCCGACGGTGATTGGCCGACGATGCCAGCGCGCGAGGCAATCGTGTGATGCATCGCCTCCACCAAGTCGGTAATGCCCAGCGCGGCGTCGAAGCCCAGTTGCGTCAGGCCCCGCAGGTCGGACGCTTGGAGTACGCGGGTGGCCGCAGTAACGGTCTCGGTGGCAGTCATGGCATCGGCTCCCGCAAATGGGTTCCGGCCACTATGCGACGCCCGTGCGGCCAGCCGCAAGCGATCAGTTAGTGCGCTCGCTCGAGAGTTCCTCTCGGCCGAGGCGGTGTTGCCTACGCCTCGGCGATGCCGAACGCACGCAGGCGCCGGCGACAGGCATCTGACACTTTGAACCAGCCACAGCGCGCACGCTCGGCCAGAGCGGTGGCAAATCGCGCCAGCAGTTCTCCCTGCAGAGCGGCGCGCTCCCGCCGGGCTTCGACGTGCAGCTCGTATCCGTTCTTCGCCTTCATCGCTTTCTCCTCGATGGGGGTGCCGATGGGCGCCAATCTATGCGAAGATTTCGTTCCTGAAAAATGAATTATTTAGATAAATATCATCTCGGAACAAGATATGGAACTCTCTGACCTGCATGTCTTCCGGACCGTCGTCAGCACGGGCGGCGTCACACGCGCGGCCGACCGACTGCATCGCGTCCAGTCCAATGTCACCACGCGTGTGCGCAAGCTCGAGGAAGATCTCGGAGTTGAGCTCTTCGTGCGTGAAGGGCGGCGCTTGCAGCTCTCGCCTGCCGGCACCGTGCTGCTGGGCTACGCCGATCGCCTGCTGGCGCTCGCCGGCGAAGCGCGCGAGGCGCTGCACGAGCCCGGGCCGCGCGGGGTTCTGCGCCTGGGTTCGATGGAAAGCACGGCCGCGGCGCGCCTGCCGCGACCGCTTTCGTTGCTGGCCAGGCGCCACCCAGCCCTGACGATCGAGTTGCGCACGGGCACGCCGCGCGACCTGGTTCCGCGCGTCATCACGGGCGACCTCGAGGCGGCACTGGTGGCCGAGCCGATCGACGACGAGCGGCTGTCTACTGAGGTTGCCTGGGTCGAGGACTACGTCATCGTCGCAGGACCGGATCATCCGCCGATCCGTACGCCCAGGGATGTGCATGGCCGCACGTTGCTGGTCTTCGAACACGGCTGCCCGCACCGCATGCGGCTCGAGGCGTGGTTTGCCGAGCACAACGTCCAGGTCGAGCGCCTGATCGAGATGGGCTCGTACCACGCGATACTCGGCTGTGCCGTCGCCGGCATGGGCATCGCGCTGTTGCCGAAGATCGTGCTGGACACCTTCACCGAACGCGCCCGACTGTCGCTGTATCCGATGACGGGCCGCTACAAGAGCGCGCGCACACTGCTGGTCTGGCGCCGCAACGCGCCGTCGGCCCGGGTCAAGGCGCTCGCCGATGCGATCGCCACCGCTCGCGGGCGGCGCCGCGGCGGCAACCGCTGACGCGAGTCAACGCCGGTCCGGGGTGGTAGCTGAGAATTGCGCAGGCGTGTGGGCCGCTGCACGCAGTGTCCAGGATTCGATCAACGGCATGGCCCCATGACGTACTCTCACGTTCGCACCCGCTACGGCTGGCCCCTGATCGGGCTCCATTGGCTGACGTTCCTGTTGATCGTGGTCGTCTACGCCAGCGCTGAACTGAGCGACGCGTTCCCGAAGGGCAGTGCGGCGCGCGCCAGCCTGCGCGTCGGGCACGAGATGTTCGGATTGCTCGTGTTCGGGCTGGTTTGGCTGCGCCTCGCGGTACGCGCATTCATGGTTGCACCGGCGATCGAGCCTGTGCCAGCGCGCTGGCAGGTACTGCTCGCCAAGGCTGCGCACATCGCGTTGTACGGACTGATGATCGTTCTGCCGCTTTCCGGCTGGCTGATGCTGAGCGCAGCAGGCAAGCCGATTCCCTTCTTCGCGTGGGAATTACCGCCGCTGGTGGCGCCCAGCCAGTCAGTGGCCAGGGCGATTGCAGAAGTGCACGAGGCCATCGCCTCGCTGGGCTACGCGCTGATCGGCCTGCACGCGGCGGCCGCGCTCTTCCATCATTACCTGCTGCGCGACAACACGCTCAAATTGATGTTGCCCGGTACTCGGGCAGCGGTGCGCTAGTCACTCACCGAGATCTCGAAACCCGCTGCGCGCAGCCGCGGCACCAACGCTTCACCGAGCGCAGTCGCGGGTGTCAGCACGCCGCCACGCGTAGGCGCGCCCGGCAGCTTCGGGCCATCGAATGCCAGCGCGAGGCCGGCCTCGCACAGGATGCGCAATGTGGCGCGATTGCCCGGGTCGCCGCCATAGGCGATACGCGCCCGGGCCGCGCGCCCATCGGCCGTGCGGCCGACGAGATCGGTCTTGAACCAGCCGCTCGCCATCGTTGCTTCGGACGGACCTTGGCCGGGCTGCGGCAGAACCTTGCCGAGCAGCGCCCGCGCCGATCCGAGTTCCATCACACGCTCGAGGCCGCGCATCGCCGCCGCCAGCGCCATGGCCTTTGCAGCAGCAAGCGGCGGGCCGAACTTGGAGTACTCCTGGTAGCGGAAGCGCGGGCCATAGGGCGTGCGATACGCGGCGTTGAGTGCCGCGCTGCGCCGGACCACGCGCGTGTTGATCGAACCCATGACAAACGGGGCAACCCAGGTGCCGACTGCCGCGTCGTAGCGCGCACTGCGCGGGTCCTGGTTGGCGAGCAGCTCGGCGGCCGAGTGTCTGCCACCGGGCGGATTGAGTAGGAAAGGATTGCTGCCGGCCTGTACCTCACCCGTTTCAAAGCGAAGCGCATTGGTGGCCAGAGTGCCGCCATTGAAGCCCCCCAACATTCGGAAATACGCCTTCACCTCGACGCACGGCACCCCGAAGCTCGCCTCGATGTGCCGCACCAGCAGCAGCGTGCCGAGATCCGACGGCACCGAGTCGAAGCCGCAAAACGGCACGATGCGGGTGCCTTCGCGCGCCGCGCGCGCATGGTGGCGGTCGATGACGCGCCGCGCCCAGGCGGTCTCGCCGGTGATGTCCGCATAGTGCGTGCGCTGGTGCACGCAGGCATCGACGATCGCATCGCCGTACAGCGCGAACGGACCGGCGGTGGTGATCAGCACGCGCGTTGACGCCGCCAGCGCCTCGATCGCCGCTACGTCGCGGCTTTCCGCGACGATGATTTCCGGCACCGCGTTCGACTCGGCATCGGTCGCGAGTTCCTCGCGCAGCGCGGCGAGCTTGCCCGCAGCGCGTCCGGCGATCGCCCAGCGCAACTTCCTGCGCATGCGCCGCTGCGCCAGGTAGGCCGCCGCGCGCCGGCCGACGAAGCCGGTGGCGCCGTACAGCACGAGATCGAATCGTCGCGTCGTCATAGGGGACACTCCAACGACCTCTCGGTCAGGTGCTTTGGCCGGCGTAATTCAACAGGTGTACTGACTCTTTGTACAACGCAACCACCACCGCCCCGCTGGCTCAGCGTGGCGGTGATGGAAACCGGAGCGAACCAAGCCGGACCGCCCCGTAACGAGCAGCGGTCCGGCGATGCGTCGGCGTCGCGCGACGCCTGCAATCTACGCAGGCGTATGACGTCCCGTCCTAGCGACCGTCGGCTTGGCCGCCTTGGCTCGCAGCGGCACGACCTCACGCCATGCCGCCGTGGCCTCCCGGGCGATGTGTCGGCCGGTTCGTCTCATCGTGAGCCAGAGCGAGTGCACCGGCTCGCGGGAAGCCTGCACCGCGGCGCTCATTTCGCGCATGTAACTGCGCGCAAAGGTGGAAGCCGCACGCCCGGCCTTCTGCAGCTTGCGCTCGGCGATGTGCAACTTGGCCTGGGCCGCCGCCATGCGTTCCTCTGCCGTCGTAGCGGCGGCGCGTCCAGCCTTCTGCAGCTTGCGCTCGGCGACATGGAATTGAACCTTGGCCGCTTCCATGCGTTGCGCGCCAGTTTTGGCGAGCGGAACGCGACGCTTCGTAGCCGTCCGGCGTTTCATTGTGGTTTGACGCGTGACCATACATCCTCCTTCATTTGCGAACCTGCGAGCAGCGCGGACCCGCGCTAACCAATTACATGGTCGTCTCTGCGGCGCCGGCTGTCATGCGGCGCGTCAGTGGCCGCCGATTGAAGGTGGAACTTTCTAAAAGTGAAGAATTACGCGCGGTCGTGAACCCGACTACTTCTTCGCCTTCTGCAGGTACTCGACCTTGTTGTCGTTGAAAAGCAGCACGCCCTCGCGCTCGAGCTCTTCCATCAGCGCCTGCAACTGCCCCGGTGCCAGGTTGCGGCCGAGGTGCGACTCGATGTGGCGTTCCAGCCCCTTGCGCTTGCCGGGCCGCTTCTCGCCCATGCGCTTCAAGCTGTCGACGACCTTGGTGAGCGCGTCCGGCGCAGCCGCCGCCTTGGTCGCAGTTCGCCCCGCGGCCACCTTCCTGGCCGGGGCCGGCGTCTTCTTCGCCGCGGGCGCCTTTTTTGCGGTGGCCTTCTTTGCCGGTGACTTGGCCGCGACCGCTTTCGCTGCGGCAGCCGGCGCCGGTGCGTTGCGCGGCGCGCGGGCCTTCGGCGCCCTCGGCTCGGCGGCCTCAGCGCCCTTGCCTCCGAGCGCCGCCTTGATCGAAGCGACTCGCGTTGCCTCGAAACCGTGGCTGCGGATGTGCAGCAGCAGCGGATCGAAGTCCGTGTCGCGCGAGACTATGACGAAGCGCGCACCCTTGCCGCCGGGTCGCACCTGCGCCGCGACCAGCTCGCCAAGATGGAAGGCGATGTGCATGTCCGACGCGTTGCGTCCGGCCTTGGCGCAGCGGACGAAGGTGACGTTTGCACCCAGCGGCTGCCAGGCCTCCGCCACGTCGGCCGAATACTTCATCTGCCCCGGTCCGCGGAAGATCGTGAGTCGCAGGTTTTCGCCGCGCACGAGGCCGATGTCGGCGGCACTGGGCTGGACGTTTTCGAAATCGACGAGGATGTGGGTCAGGATCATGGAGAGTCGGTTCAGGCGGCAGGGTTCAGCTTGCAATGTACCGCTTCGCTCGTGTCCGCAGCTAACACGCGCGCGGTCGGGAGCGACAAACGATTCCTGCTCAGCCGTCGCGGGCCAGCGCAGCCGCCTGCGCACGGTTCTGCACGCCGAGTTTCGAGAAGATCTTCTTCACGTCGGACTTGTCGGTCTCGGGTGTAATACCGAGTCCGCGCGCGATTTCCTTGTTGGACTGGCCCCCGGCGATCAGCTTCACGCACTCGCGCGGGCTGAGCGTCTCGACGACCGAAGCGCTGCGTCGCGATGCGGCTGGCCAGCGTAATCTAGGATAACCGCCGCGAACGGAGCAGCCGATGCAGAAGAAGTCCGAAGCGTTCGGAGACAAAGTCCCGCGCAGCCCGACCAACGACTACACCCGCGAGCAGGCCGAGCAACGCCGGCGTTTCGCGGAGGGCAAATCGGGCGCGAGCCTCGCGCACGTCGGCAGCTACTCGTTCGACCCGGCGCTGCTGCCCGGCAACATCGAGAATTTCGTCGGTGTGGCGCAGGTCCCGATCGGGCTGGCCGGGCCGCTGCGCATCGAGGGCGAGCATGCCCGTGGCGAGTTCTACGTGCCGCTGGCGACGACCGAGGGCACGCTGGTCGCGAGCTACAACCGCGGCATGCGATTGCTCGGCGAGTGCGGCGGCGTGAAGACCACGGTCGTCGAGCAGGCAATGCAACGCTCGCCGGCGTTCATCATGGAAGACGCGCTGGCGGCCCGCGCACTGGGCCGCTGGATCGACGACCACATCGATGAGATCCGCCAGCAGGCCGAGGCGACCACACGCCACGGCAAGCTCACGGACATCGAGCAGTACGCGGTCGGTCCGATGCGCCACCTTCGCTTCAACTACACGACCGGCGACGCCGCCGGCCAGAATCTGACCGGCAAGGCGACGCTCGCGGCCTGCGAGTGGATCGGCGCCCATTACCCGGGCGGTGCGCACTTCATCCTGTCCGGCAATATGGACACCGACAAGAAGCACTCGCGCATCAACATGCTGCAGACGCGAGGCCGGCGCGTCGTCGCAGAGGCGGTGCTGAAGACCGAGGCGCTGAAGCGGATCATGGGCGTCGAGGCGCATGAGCTCTTCCGCGCGCGCCAGATTGCGCAGGTCGGCGCCTTTCTTGCCGGCTCGTCGAACAACGGCGCGCATGCGGCGAACGGCCTGACGGCGCTGTTCATCGCCTGCGGGCAGGACGTTGCCAACGTGGCCGAGTCGCACGCCGGAGTGACGTATACGCAACTGCTCGACAACGGCGACTACTACTGGTCGGTGACGCTGACCTCGCTGATCGTCGGCACTTACGGCGGCGGCACCGCGCTGGCGACGCAGCGCGAGTGCCTGGACCTGCTCGGCTGCTACGGCAGCGGCGGCGCGGACAAGTTCGCCGAGATCTGTGCTGCCGTCGTGTTGGCGGGCGAAACGTCGCTGGCCTCAGCGGTACTCGCAGGCGACTGGGTCCGCAGTCACGACGCGCTGGGGCGCAACCGCAAGTAGGTCGACACCGCCGCGGCCCGCACCCCGTCGTCACACCGGCGAGTCTGACCCGCCGGCCATTGTCACAGCGTGCGGAGGAACGTCAGCAGCGCCTCCTGCTCGTCGGCACTCAGCGCCGAGTAGCGGCGGCGCGCGTCCTTGGCCTCGCCGCCGTGGCGGTCGATCGCGTCACGCAGGGTCAGCGTCTCGCCGTCGTGCATCAGCCGGTTGCGCAGGCGCACGCCCCACAGCGGCGGTGTGCGAATCCGGTTGGCGGTCGGTGACATGGTCTTCTGCATATGGGCGTAACGCTTGCCGAAGTGCTCGACGACCGCGATCTCGATCCCGTCGCCGGTGCCGACGTCGTGCATCAGCAGATCGCTGAACGGATGAAACAGGCGATTGCCGAGCGCCGGCGGAACGGCGTAGGTGCCGCCGTTGATCTTGGTGCCCGCAGTCGCGGTGACCAGGTTGCGTGCATGGCAGGTCGCGCAGCCGGTGCTGTCGAACAGCCCCGAACCTTTGCGAGCGGCATTGGAACCGGCGAGCGTTACATCGCGCGGCGGCGCCTTGGTCGCACGCGCGAAGCGTGCAAAGCGATCGATGTCGGCAAACTCTTCCGCCGTTACCGGGCGGCTTGCTTTCCCGGCGCGTGCGCGCGCCTGTGCGCGACGGACGGAACGCACGGCGGCTGCGCTTTCAGGTTTGTCCTCCGGATCGGCGACCGTGTCACACAGCGTCGTCACTTCGTCGGGCTGCAGGCGGCTCGTGATGCCCATTTCGTTCAGGTAGGCGTCTGCCGAGAACGACAGCAGGCTCGCCTGCTGGCCCTTCCAGCCGAAGCGGCCCACGCGGGTGGACCCGGGGGCTTCGAGCACCGGCACCTCGAACGCGCGGCCGCAGATCGTGCCCTGCGTCTCCTTGCACTGGCGCGCGGCGTATGCGCGTAGCGATTCGTCCGTCACAGCTTCGATCAATCCGTCGCCAAGCACACTTAGCGAGAGGCGGAAGGTGCGGACGTTGGCATTGTCGGGCACGTGCTGCTGGATCTCGGTATCGGGATACGCGCCGTTCGGGCAGATTGCGCGGTCATTGATCAGAGTCCGCCCTTCGATCACAACCTTGCCGTGCGCGATTGGAACGCGCGCAGGCTCGAACCGTCCCTGCGCATCGCGCACGCCGGCGCGCAGCTCGGTGACCTGGCTGCCGCCGCCAGAGACTGGATTCTGGTGGCAGGCCAGGCACGACGCTGCGTTGAACAGCGGCCCGAGCCCGTCTGGGATGACTTCAACGTCGTTGAACGCGGCCTGGTCCTCGTCGAACGTTGCCTGGTCGACGAAGCCGTTGGTCTTGTCGTCGAAGCCTGCAAGCGCCTCCTGCGCACCGGTGGCGGGCACGTCGGACTCGGTGCCGAGATTGGGTGGCACCGGCACGACGACACAGGCAAGCAGACTCAGTGCAAACAGCACGACCGGGATTCGCTTCATATCGCCCCTTCGAGAAGCGCGGTCCGCTACCACTCGCGGAAATCGTGCCGAGCGCCCGTGCGCGGATCACTGCGGTGCTCAGACCCCGGGGCGGCAGCTCGATTGACGGCCGCCAGGGACGGATAAAGACGACGTCGGCCGCCTGGACTATGCGCGCGGTCCGGGCGGAGTTCCAGCGCGCGGCTATGGGATGCCGCGGCGACGCAGCCGGTCGGCAGCGCCGCGGTCTGTCCTACCAGCGCGGCCGTGGGTAGTAGCCGCCCTGATAGCGGTAGTCCGGCCCCGGCGCCACGATCACTGCCGGAGGCGGTCCGCCGCGTCTATAGCCGTAGCCATATCCATAGCCCGGATACGCGGGCACTACGACACAGCCGGACAAAGCCGCCACACCGGCGGCGGACGCAATGACAGCCAACAGTCGCTTCGACATACGAGTCTCCTGGAGCAATCGACCGACGTCGAACGGCGTCAGTAGCTATCAAACGGCTCGGAGCGGCGGAGGGCCGACGCGTTTGTCGTAACCAGCGGTAACAGAGTTACGCCCGGCACGCCGATCGCCACGTACCCGGGCTATGCCTTTGGCGTGGGCCAGCGCACAGACAGGCCACTGCAATTGCACTACGTTAGATTGACGGCGCGTTGCACTGGTGACCTGGTCGAGGCGATTCTCGTCCCTAGGCGTGAGCGACGCGCAGTGCTAGGAATAGGATCATGTCGTTCCAGGACGTGTACATACAAAAGCGCATTCCTGTTGCAGATGCCGTGCGACTGGTCCACAACGGCGACTTCATAATCGTGCCGACCGGTGTCGGCGAGCCTCCGACACTGCTGACTGCGCTTTCGGAGCAGCGTCGCGACTTCCACGGCGTCAAGGTGGCGCAGATTCTCGCCCTGCGCAAGTACGCCTACATCGACGCGGCGACCGTGGATCATGTTCGCCACGTTGCGTTCTTCTACGGCGGTGCCACGCGCGCCGGCGGCCAGGCGGGCTGGATCGACTTCATTCCCAATTACTTTTCGGACATCCCGCGCCTTATCGAACGAGGGCAGATTCCCGCCGACGTTGTATTCAGCATGGCATCGCCGATGGACGCCCACGGCTATTTCTCCCTCAGTCTGGGCGCCGACTACACGATGGCCGCCATCGCTAAGGCACGCGCGGTCGTGCTCGAGGTCAACCCCAACGTACCCTTTGCCTTCGGCAACTGTCATGTGCACGTCTCGCAGGTCACAGCGCTGGTCGAAAGCAGCGAGCCGGTGCTCGAAGTTGGGTTGCCGAAGATCGGCCCGGTGCAGGAGGCTATCGGCAAATATGTCGCTGACTTGATCGACGACGGGTCGACGCTGCAGATCGGCTACGGTGGTATCCCCGACGCCGTGGTCATGCAACTCACGCACAAGCACGACCTCGGCATCCACACCGAGATGATCGGCGACGGCATCCTGACGCTGGTCGAGAGCGGCGCCATCACAAACCGACGCAAGAACTACCTGCCGGAAAAAATGATCGCGACCTTCGCTCTCGGGTCCAATAAGCTCTACCGCTTCATGGATCGCAACCCGGTCCTGGAAATCCATCCAGTGGACTTCACCAACGATCCGTCGCGGGCTGGACTGAACGACAACCTGGTCGCCATCAACGCCGCCCTGCAGGTCGATCTGCTTGGACAGTGTGGCTCCGAGAGCCTCGGTCATGTTCCGTATTCGGGCACGGGTGGTCAGTCGGACTTCGTGCGCGCTGCTAACTGTTCGCGCGGCGGCAAGGCGTTCATCGTTGTACCCTCGACCGCGAAGAACGACACCATTTCGCGCATCGTGCCGACGCTTGCCCCGGGCACCCACGTCAGCACGAGCAAGAACGATGTCAACTACGTCGTTACCGAGTACGGCGTTGCCCAATTGCGTGGCAAGTCGGCCAGGCAGCGCGCGCGCGAACTGATAGCCATCGCACACCCGGCATTCCGCGCCGAACTCACTGAGCAGGCCAGACGCATGAACATGCTCTGAGGCGGATGAAGCAGTAGGATCGACGGCTACCCGAAGTGCGCGGTTAAGGCTTCCGTTCCCGAATTAGGACGCCCGTCGTCGAGATCTTGACGTCGAACTCGGCCGGCTCGGTGACCGGCACGAACGAGGCCGAACCGTACTCGGCGTCCATCAATGGCGCGAGGAAGACGTAGCGCCGGCGCAGGTTGAAGAGATCGATCGGCTTATCAGTGCCCAGCGCGTGTACCGTGCGCGGTGACGCCTGCTCGTCCTTCAACGAGTGGTACCTCCCCGCGATGCGGTCGAGCTCGTAGGCGGTGTGAAGCCCCAGCAGGTTGGCGACCGGCTTCCACTTCAGGATGTGCGCGTCGACGTAGATCTCGTCGCCTGCCAGCTCGTACGTCGACTCGCGACCGTCGGGGAGGCGCAATGTCGCCTTAAACCGTTGCGGGCCCAGCGGCGTCACGCGAACCTGCGCCGCGGCCGCTTCGTGCGTCAGCGCCCGGTAGCCCTGCGTACCGATGGCGACCGCCGCGGCAAGCGCGCCGGCGGCGATCGCCACCAACCCCGCCAGCAGTCGCAGCAGAAACCGGAACGGGCGCACCTTGAACAATGCAGTCAGGCTCGCGATGAGCAGCACTGCACCGAGCAGTCCGAAGATAGAGGCGGCGAGCAGCCAAGGCCAGGCGAAGGGTTCGTTAATCATGACGTGTGAACTTGCCGGAACGCGGATTGCCCCATGTCACAAGTTCAGAAAGCTTGCAAACTATGTCTGAGCGAAGAGTCCTTGCTGGCTGGTCATCTCGCGCATAGCGCGCTGGAGATCATCGTCACGCTCGCGACAGCAAGAGGAGACGGCTCCAGCGCCACCTCCGGGTCGTCAACGCAGCAGTTTCGAGACAACCGCCGGCTCGGCCGCGTTACGATCCTGGCCGCGGCGCCGTACGCGGGCTAAGGGGAGGAACGACACCGACCTTACCAACCTAGCGTACTACTTCGTTAACTTCAAGCCGTAGCCCGCACGCGAACACTCAGCAAAGAGCAGTGGCAAGCCCTGGCGAGTGCCCTGGCGCGTGAAGTGACGCGAGTGGCACCCGACTGGACGACGCACAACACGCATGACCCCGGCATCGCGCTGCTCGAAGTGGTCTCGTACGCACTGACCGAGCTGCAGTACCGCAGCAAAACCGTCGACGCGAATGGCCGCGCGCTGGCGCGGCGCATAGCGCAGTGGGCCGATTCACTGGCCGGCTCGACCGGCACGGACGACTGCCCGCACGGCCCACAGCGCGTGAATTACTTGTCCGGTATCCGGCTGGGCGTAGACGACTTCACCACTGAGCAGTACTACATCAGGCACACGACCCATCGCCGCAACCGAGTGCCGTACGGCGCCGGCATCGTGACTGGACTGCGGGTCACGCTCGAGCGCACGGGCAGCAACGCACAGGTGGTCATCGCGCCCGGCGTGGCGTTCAATCTGCGCGGCGAGGAGATCGAGGTGAGCGTGCCCACTTCGTTGGCGCTCCCCGCACAAGGCACGGTGATGCTGGTGCTGCTGCAGTACGCCGAGCAGCCGTGCCGTCCGGTGCCGGCGCTGGCGACGGACCCGCAGGCGGACTCGCACGGCAAGTGCGCTTCTCGCGCATCACGGAAACCTTCAGCGCGACGCTCGCGTCGAGCGCCGATGACGCCGCCATTGCGGTCGCGCGGGTGAACTTCAGCCGGGGAAGGTGGGCAATTGATCGGACATTCAAGGCGGCGAAGGTCAGGGTCTGACTCGGGCAACGCCTGGTGGATCACCCGTGTGCCAACGCTTCGCTTCTGCGCTGTGAGGAGCGCGGCGGGCGGCGAGTCGCCACCTTGCGCGCGGTCGACTCCTTCGCTCGCACCGCCTTCAGCATCGCCGCGAACTCGCGGTTGAACTCCTGCGTGATCGCTTCCGGATCGGGCACGAGGCGCGCATCCGAAATGACCGCCAGCGTGGCCTTCCCGCAGTAGCTCAGGATGCTGATACCCATACCGAGCTCCTTGCCGGGGTGCGGCACCCAGAACATCACGCGCTCGATCGACACGCCGGCCAGGTGCAATGGCTCCGTCGGCCCGGCCACGTTGGTCATGACGACACTTGCCTTGCTCTGGAACATCTGTGAGGCGATGTCTTCCACCACCTTCGGCACGCGACCCAGCAGGTTGAACAGGGCGAGCGCGGCCACCGGCTCCGGCGAACGCTTCAGTGCGTCCATGTTGGCCTTGGTCGCGCGTATCCGCGGCAGCCGCTGACGGGCGCCGATGGCCAGTTCCAGCAGCACGACACCGAACGCGTTGCCGAGTTCGTGTGCGCGTCCCGGCGGGCGCAGGTCCACCGGCACCATCGCGCGCAGCGTCATGTGATCCACGTCCATGCCGCGCCGGCGCAGGTAGGTACGCAACGCACCGGTCATGCCGGCTACCAGGACGTCGTTGATCTTGGCGTCCAGCGGCGCGCCGATCGTCTTGACGTCCGCCAGCGCCACCGGCGCCGACCACGCCACGCGCTTGGCCAGCCCGAAGTCGCCCTTCAGAGGCGAGCGCGGGTCCGAGGTCCGCAGTAGTTCACGCGCCAGCATGCCGGCACCGGCCAGCAGGATGCTTGCCGTGCGGAACGTCTCCTGCGGATTCGTGGCGGCCTCCACTGTGGCGCTGACGGCGCCGCGAACGCGCCGGCCCGAGCGCTGCGCGATCTCCAGCATCGGCGCAAAGAGCGTTTCGATCACTCCGGCCGGTGGCGCGGCCTTGCGGCGCGGCGCCTGCGGGACTTCGGGCTCGGTGCCGAACAGCGTACGGGCGACCTGAACATTGGCGGTGCCGTCGCCGAGGCAGTGGTGCATGCGCGTGATCAGCGCACTGCCGCCGCCCACGCCGTCGACCACGTGCACTTCCCACAGTGGGCGCGCGTGGTCCAGCGGCGTGCTGGCGAGGTCGCCGACGAAGGCGGCCAGCGCGACGTCGTCGCCCGGCGGGGGCAGCGCCACGTGGTGCAGCTGCTGCCCGATTGCGAAGCCGGGTATCTCTTCCCAGTGGGGTGTGGCGTACGGCAGGCCGCGCTCCACCACGCGTTGGCTGAAACGCGGAAAGCGTGCCAGCCGTTGCGTGTAGACGTGCTCGACCTTCTCGAAATCCAGCGGCGTGCGGGTGAGCATGATGCTGGTGATCACCGCCGAATTCACCGGCCCGTCGAAGTGGTACCACGCGGCGTCCACCGCTGACATGGGCTGGCGTTTCATCGCGATCTCCGTGCAGGGGCGCCCGCGCTACGGCGGGCGACATGCCTCCTACCCTACTTAGCCTGTGTCGGCGCGACTTGACCAGGCACACAGTCTGCACGCGGACCAGGCGGCGGACAGCCGCCGGAGGGCACCACGCCGAGAACCGCCGTGGTCACGGCATGGAGCGGCCAAGGCGGCCGTGGGCATAATCCCCGCACGCAGCATTCACTGCGCACAGTCCAAAGGGAGGGGGAGACACCCATGACGATGAGAACCGCGCTCGCGGCCGCCGCGCTGTTGTCGCTGGCTGCCTGCCAGACCACGCCGCCGACCGCCGCCGTGCCTGCGGTCCCCGCACCGGCCGCAGTGGCACCGGCAGCACCACCCCCGGCCTGGCAACAGGGCCGCACCGCCGACCAGGCGAGTTCACCGCTTGCGCCGCATGCCGGCCGTATGACGGCCACGCCCGTGAGCGACATTCCTGTCGCTAACTTCAAGCTGCCGCCCGGATTCAAGGCTGAGGTCTGGGCGACGGGCATTCCGGGCGGCCGCGCGATGACCCGCGGTGACAGCGGCAAGATCTACGTCGGCACCCGCGCGATCGGCCGCGTCTATGAGATCACCGACAGCGGCACGACGCGCACCAGCCGCGTGGTCGTCGACAAGTTGAACCAGCCCGGCGGCGTCGCCATCAAGAACGGCTCGCTCTACGTGGTGGCGATCGACAAGGCTCTGCGCTTCGATGGCATCGAGAAGAACCCGACCGTGGTGCCGGTCGACATGACAGCCGTCTTCCAGCTGCCGAAGGAACAGCACCACAACTGGAAGTACATCGCCTTCGGCCCTGACGGCAAGCTCTATGTGCCGTTCGGCGCACCGTGCAACATCTGCGAGCCGCCGAGCAAGGAGTACGCGCAACTCCGCCGCTATAACGCCGACGGGTCGGGCATGGAAGTGATCGCGACTGGCATCCGCAACACGCAGGGCTTTGACTGGAATCCGGTGACCAAGGAGTTGTGGTTCACCGACCACGGCCGCGACTGGATGGGCGACGACACGCCCGAGGACGAGTTGAACCGCATCACCAAGACTGGCCTGAACTTCGGCTTTCCGTATTGCCATGCCAACGGCGTGCCGGACAAGGACATCAAGAAGGCCAATCCGTGTGAAGGCGTGACGCTGCCGGTGACGACGATGGGCCCGCATGCTGCGGTGATGGGCGTGCACTTCTACACCGGCAACATGTTCCCGGCCGAGTACAAGAACGTGATGTTCGTGGCGCGCAAGGGTTCGTGGAACCGCACCAAGAAGAGCGGCTACGACGTGGTGACGGTCCGCACGGACGCGGACGGCAAGACATGCGAAAGTCACGCCGTTCATGAGCGGCTTCCTCGACGCGGCAGGCGACACGTTCAGCGGCCGGCCGACCTACTTCCTGCAACTGCCCGACGGCTCGCTGCTGGTGTCTGACGAGCAACTGGGCGCGGTCTATCGCATTACCTACGGCCGCTGATCGTGAGGTGGTGAACACAGGTATACGGGTAGTGGGGCCGGCAGCGGCCTCGCTGATGCTCCTGCTGCCGCTTGCGGCAGGAGCGCAGCCCAAGCCCGAGACACTCGCCGCCTGCGCTGCCTGCCACGGGCCGAACGGCAACTCGCAGGTGCCGCAGTTTCCGTCGCTGGCCGGCCAGCCGAGCGTCTTCGTCGAGAACCAGCTCGTGCTGATCCGCGAGGGCATGCGCGACGTGCCGGCCATGAAGGACGTGTTGAACGGTATGAGCGACGAGACCATTGTCGCGGTGGCCAATTACTTCGCCGAGCAGAAGCCGGCACCGAACACGGGGACGGTGCGGCCTGAAAGCGGCCGCGCCGGCGAGGAACTGTCGAAGAAGATGCTGTGCGGTACTTGCCACCGCCCGGACTACTCCGGGCAGAACCAGGTACCGCGACTGGCAGGGCAGCAAGAGGTGTATCTCGTCGCGGTGATGAAACAGTTCCGCGACAACCCCGGTCCCGGCCGCGACACGATCATGGCCGCAACGCTAAGGGGCCTGAGCGACACCGATGTCGCCAACCTCGCGCAGTACTTCACGAACTTCGCGCGCTAGGCCGCGTAGCGCTTGAGCGACGGCAGAGTGCGAGGAGCCTTGCTTACGCCGCTTCGGGCACGCTCGGCAATCCGGCGAGAGCCATCGCCAGTTCCTTCTCGTCGTAACTCTCGTCCTTGAGCTCGCCGGCAAAGTACTTCTGATAGGCGCTCATGTCGAAGTGCCCGTGGCCGCACAGGTTGAACAGGATTGTCTCGCTGCGCCCTTCGCGCTGGCAGCGCAGCGCCTCCTCGATCGCGCCCTTCACCGCGTGGTTGGCCTCGGGGGCGGGGACGATGCCCTCCGCGCGCGCGAACAGGACGCCTGCCGCGAAGCACTCGTTCTGCGTGTAGGCCGTCGCTTCGATCCGGCCCAGCTGCTTGAGGTGCGACACCAACGGCGCCATGCCGTGGTAACGCAGGCCCCCCGCATGGAAGCCCGGCGGCGTGAAGCTCGAGCCGAGCGTGTGCATCTTGGTGAGCGGCGTCATGTGGCCGGTGTCACCGAAGTCATAGGCGTAGCGGCCGCGGGTCAGCGATGGACACGCCGCAGGCTCGACCGCGACGATGCGCGGGCTCTTGCCGCCGCGCAGGCCGTGGCCGATGAACGGGAAGGCAATGCCCGCGAAGTTCGAGCCGCCGCCCGTGCAGCCGACGACGACATCCGGCCATGCAGCGGCCATCTGCATCTGCTCGATGGACTCGAGCCCGATCACCGTCTGGTGCATCAACACATGATTGAGCACCGACCCCAGCGCGTACTTTGTGTCCTCACGCTCGGCGGCGAGTTCCACCGCTTCTGAAATGGCAATGCCCAGGCTGCCCGGGTGACTCGGGCGCTCGGCCAGCACGCGCCGACCGTAGGCAGTTTCATTCGAAGGCGAAGCGACGCAGCGGGCGCCGTAGGTTTCCATTACCGCGCGGCGGTATGGCTTCTGGTCGTACGACACGCGTACCTGGAAGATCAGCACTTCCATCCCGAACAGTGACCCGGCGAAGGCAAGTGCGGTACCCCACTGGCCCGCACCGGTTTCAGTGGTGAGGCGCCTCACACCCGACGCCCAGTTGTAGAAGGCCTGGGGCACGGCTGTATTCGGCTTGTGGCTGCCAGCCGGGCTCACGCCCTCGTACTTGTAGAAGATCTTGGCGGGAGTGCCGAGCGCCTTTTCCAGGCGATGCGCGCGGTACAGCGGCGACGGCCGCCAAAGTCGGTAAATGTCACGAACCGGCTCGGGGATTTCGATCTCGCGCTCGGCGCTCACCTCCTGCTTGATGAGCTCCATCGGGAAGAGCGGTGCCAGGTCGTCCGGGCCAATCGGCTTCAACGTGCCCGGATGCAGTACCGGCGGCAGCGCCTTGGGCAGGTCGGCCTGGATGTTGTACCAGGACCGCGGCAGGCGGGATTCGTCGAGGACGTACTTGGTGGGTGTGCTCATGGCGCGCCTCTGCTGACTTCAATGCAGCAATTATCGGATACCTTGCTCAACACGCGCCTGGCATCGGCGTGCGTAGCGCACGCAAGTCGCGCCACTTACCTGCCCTTTCCTCCAGCGCACCACTGCTGTTCGCAGGGTATGCCATCGCCGTTCCCATCCATCTTTACGCCCGGGCAGTTCTTGAGGAAGAACGTGGCTTCATCGCACGACGTCATCTGCGAGCAGTGCGTCCGGCCATCGCACTTGAACGATGTCGGGCTCGGCGCCGGCGCTGAATGGGCTGTTGCTGGCGCGGAAGGGGTGCCGTCGCTCACGGCACGATGTGATTCGCCTCCCGAGAAGTGGGTATAGGCGTAGACACCTCCGACGACGAGCGCGGCCGCGGCGATGCCAGCGAACGAAGATCGAGGGCGCTGTCCGGTGTGGCGAGGCTCAGGCGTGTGCGTCGTGCGAAGTTGTTTGTGCCCCGGTCTTTGCACGTTGACCGCGCGGCGCTTGCCGTCGTCCGCCGGCTCGACCTCGAACGATAGAACCTCGCCGATCCTGGGGCGTCGCCCATCGGCCTGAAAGGCAGAGATATGGACGAAGACGGGATCGCCACCCCGCAGCGGCGTGATGAACCCGAAGCCGCGGTCGTCGTTCCATTTTTCCAGCTTGCCGTCGAATCGCATCGACCCAGACATTCGTTTGTTGTTCAGGGCTGATCATGCACCGAGGCGCGTGTCGGCGCTCGGGGTGGCAGGACATCCAAAGCGTCACGCCGGCCGCCTCACTCAGGCGAGCGAGTGACGCCGCGGCCTGCTGCGCGCACCATGCGGGGGTAAAGGGCCCTTATGCCGACCGATCAGGACACTGAAGCAGATCTCGTCGCCGACAACGTGCGGGCGGTGGGCACGATCTATTTCGCCTACCTGCTGGATGAGATGGGCGCATTCAGAGTGCTGGAGCGGATTGCCGAGCTGTTCCGGCAGGGCTTGCTGCCGTTGAAGCAAGGGCGCGTCGCCGAGGCGCTGTTTCACGTTGCGCGACCAGGTGAGCGGATGCCGGCGCGGGATCGCGCGGCGTTCTACGCGCAGGTGCTAGGCGTGGCCGGCGGGCAGGACGGGGGCGAGCCGAATCGTGAGTTCCTGTCGCTGTGGCTGCGCTTTCTGGTGGCGGTTTCGATGTTCGCGCGGCAGCACGACGCGGCGGGGCTCATCGTACCGCCGACGCCGGCCAACGCCACGGTGCGCGCGGCGGCGCAGGCGCTGGCGGCAAACGCCTCGGCGCACGGCGGTGGGGTGGTGCAGTTCGCGGCGCGCGAATTGGCGGAACAGGTGCAACGGATGATCGACCTGCTGAGCGACCGCGAGCTGCGGTCGGCCTTCGGCGCGCGCGACATGTGGCAAGTGATCGATCAGGTCAACCAGAACCATCTCGGCGGTGCGCGCAACGTGGCGCGCTACCGGACGCAGGCGGAGGCGGGCGACCAAGTGCTGCAGTGGCTGGCCGCGCACGCGGCGCAACTGGGCTCTGCGGCGAGGGTCGTATCCGCCGGCGCGCCCGACGAACCCGAGCTGGCACAGGCCGTGGAGCAGTGGCTTGCCGTGAGCCGCGTGGGCGATGAGGCGCTCGATCAGGATTCACAGCCCGCGAAGTCCGCCACGATGACGAGTCCGCCGATGGCCTTGCCGGCCCTCGCACAGGAGCTGCTGGCGGCCGTTGGGGTGTCCGTCACGGTGGGCGATGCCGGCCCAGGCAGCAGCGGTGAATTGGGGGGCCGTTTGAGCGGCGCGGTGGCGCTGCTGCAGGGTGCGCGCGGTACCGGCAAGACGCTGGCCGCGCATGTGCTGGCGCACGCGCTGTCGCTCGACCTCCTGCGCGTGGATCTGGCGCAGGTGGTGAGCAAGTACCTCGGCGAGACTGAGAAGCACCTGGACGCGATCTTCGAGCGCGCTGAGAAGGCCGGTGCGATTCTCTTCCTGGACGAGGCCGATGTGCTGTTCGCCAAGCGCACTGACGTAAAAGACGCGCACGACCGCTACGCGAATGCCGCGATCAACTATCTGTTGCAGCGGATCGGGCGCTACGACGGCCCGGTGGTGCTGGCCACGAACCTCGGCGGTGATATCGACGCCGCGTTCACTCCGGAGGAGTGGCGGCGGCGTGTCTGGCGCGTGGTGCGCTTTCCGCGGCCGCGGCGCTAGGGAGCGGCGACCCGGGCACGCGCCGCCCGGTACTCCGCTTCGAGCCGCTCGATGATCGTCCTTGCCGTCGGCGCATCGCTCACCTGCCCCACGCCCTGTCCCGCGCCCCAGATGTCGCGCCATGCCTTCGCCTTGGCGCTGCCGGAGCCGAAGTCCATCTTGCTCTTGTCGCTCTCGGGCAGGTTGTCCGGGTCCATGCCGGCGCTGACGACGCTGCCCTTCAGGTAGTTGCCGTGCACTCCGGTGAAGAGGTTGGTGTAGACGATGTCTTCCGCCCGGCTGTCGATGATCATCTGCTTGTAGGCCGCCGGTGCGTTGGCTTCTTCACTGGCGATAAAGCGGGTGCCGATGTAGGCGAGGTCGGCGCCGAGCGCCTGCGCGGCGAGGATGGCGCCACCGCTGGCAATGCTGCCGGAAAGGATGATCGTGCCGTCATAGAAGGCGCGCACTTCGGGTACCAGCGCGAACGGTGACAGCCGGCCCGCGTGACCGCCGGCGCCGGTGCAGACCAAGATCAGCCCGTCCACGCCGGCCTGCAGTGCCCGCTGGGCGTGCTTGAGGGTGGTCACGTCATGAAACACCAGGCCGCCGTAGCTGTGTGCGGCCTCGACCACGGCGTCGGGTGCGCGCAGGCTGGTGATCATGATCGGCACGCGGTGTTTCACACAAAGGTCGAGGTCGTGCTGCAGTCGCGCATTGCTCGTGTGCACGATCTGGTTGACGGCATAGGGCGTGACCTTCGCCTTGGGGTGCTGCGCGCGGTGCTCGGCCAGTTCGCGCGTGATGCGCGTGAGCCATTCGTCGAGCACCGGCTCGGGCCGCGCGTTCAGCGCCGGAAAGCTGCCGACAATGCCGGCCTTGCACTGCGCCAAGACAAGTTCCGGTCCGCTGACGATGAACATCGGCGCGCCGATCGCCGGCAGACGCAGGGTGCCGCGCAGCAACGGTGGCAAGGACATCGATTTCCTTTCCTGTGAGTGCTTCGGGGTTTCGTCTGTCGCCGTGATCCGGCGCGAGCATAGCCGGGAGATCAGAGACCCTCGCCGCCGTTGTGCACTGCGAGAAGCAGCCCTTGCGCCGCGCTGCAGCGACCGCATCGTGAAGCGAGCTTTCGCGATCGCATATTGGGGATGCGCGGTCGCTGCTCGGTAGTTACCCTCCTTTCTGCAGTCATCAGCGCGCAGCAATGGCACCCCATAGTTCCGCAAGACGCCGGGCAGGGCCCCCAGCACCGTATCAGGGCAACGCTGCATGAGTTCTGAACTACATGCCTTTCACGCCGAACTGATCGCCCGCGACGACGAGGCGCTCTGGAACTGGCCGCGCCGTTCTGCCGCCGTCGTGGCCGAGACGCTGGCGCAGATGTGCGAGCAGTTGGCTGAATTGCTCCGTCACGAGCGCGAGGTCGAGGCCGGCAACGGCGCCATCGGTGTCGATCCGATTGAGCGCGCCAAGCTCAACTACATGTACGGCAGCACGCTGCTGACGTTGGCCGAACGCGAGAAGCCTGCGCTGCTGCCGCATGCAGTCGAGCGGCTGGGCGACGCGCTGTCGCTCGCACGCCGTCACGTGCCGGAGCGGGTCGTGGCCATCAAGACCCAGCTTTATCGCGCCGAGCATTCACTGGCGATGCTGCGCACCTCGACCGCCGCGGAGAGGGCCGAGCGGCCGATCGAGCGGGAAGCCGCGTAGCACTCACCTGCCGGTGAAAAAAGCGTCCGCCGGACGACGTCCGGTGGACCTCGCTGTCGTCGCCACTAGCCGCGCGAAGCGACGGACCCACACGCCCTGAATGCCCGAGGCGCGTTCGCTGGGTGTCATTCCGATTGAGGTGCCGTTCACGCAGCATCGCCGTCGAGATCCATGCCGAAGTTCAAGCCGGTTTTGGTGAGCGAGGAGGTGGGGCCTGCCGCAACTGGGACCAGCCGCTCGACAGTGGGAGTGACCGCCGCGGCGGGGGTGTCGGTCAGGTCGTTGTCGCGGTAGAAGGCGACCCCGCCGGGGAGCGTCCGCTAGTACATCCCATAGGCCGGCGCGGTCGACGAGTCGCCAATGAGCCGCTCGGCAAATACGGTGGTGGCCACGCCGAGCACCGTCTTGTTGCCAGCGATCCACACTGACGCTAGGTCGTACTGGGTCGTCCCGGTGCCGGACGTCGCCGAGTTGTAGGTCCAGCTGTCGAAGCCGCCGACTGGCACGCAGTTCTGCGGATCACCCGGGCCGGTCAACAGCTGTTGCAGCGACTTGGTGCCCGGGATCGGGTTCGGATCCGGCGCCGGGGTGCGGCCGCTGTCGCCACCGCAGGCCACAGCCAGCGCGGCGATTGCGACGGTCAGCGCCAAGCGCAGCAACGACGAGCCGAAAGTCCGGGGCGTTGTCATAGAGGTCTGCCCTCCGGATTCGGCGAGGACAGACGTTTCCCTGGCCACCGGGCTCGCCACTTGACGGTCCGAAGATGGCCGCCGCGCGGCTACACCTAAATCAAGCCATGGAGGCCTGCCCAGGTCGCCGTGATCGGCGACAAACCGATCACGACGCGTTCGACGGATGGCCGTCAACCGGCGCGCTCATACGCCAGGCGGCGTGCAGTTCGGTGATCAGTTCGGCGGCACGGCCCTCATACCTGGGCGAGAAGTGCAGCGGCACCACGGTGTGTGCGCCAACGCGCCGCGCAATGATGCCCGCCTGCTGCGCGGTGAGGTGGTTCTTGCGCGCGGCGTGATCGGCTTCCGCCTTCATGAACACGCTCTCGATGTAGAGCAGGTCAACGCCGGCCAGCAGCTCTTCGAGCGCCTTGACATTGGCCTCGGTGTAGCGGAGGTCGGTCACGTAGCCGATGCGGCGGCCCGGCACGAGTTCAAACGCGGGGCGCAGCTCGCCGAGCGGTACGGCCGAGCGCGTGTTCGCCGGTGCCGTCATGCCAGCGGATCGCGATCGGCGTGTCGTCTGGGGCGCCGGCGGCGAGCGCGTGTCGTGCCTCCCGCAGCCAGTGGCCGGTCGCGAGGCCCCACTCGGCGAGCCGGTTCTTCCAGACATTGACGTGCGTCGCCTCCTCAAGCGCAAAAGCGAGGCACAGTATGTCGTGGTCGAGGAAGCGGCCGCGCACACGGAAGCCTTCCTCTGAAAGAAGCACGTCACCATGCGGCACCCACGGTTCGTCGTCCTCAAGCGCGAAGCGGTTGCGGCTGCAGAACATCGCCTGTCGACCCACGCCTTCGGGCGCCACCTCACGCACGGTGAGTGTCAACGGCACCTCGTAGCGGTGCACGACGTTCCAGGTGTAGGCGGCAAGCTTGTGCTCGACACGCTCGATGAATCCTGGCCCGCCGGTCAGCGTCACGTGTTCCTTGCGCCCGAGCACGACGCGCAGCCAGCGATCGAAGCCGGCGAAGTGATCGACATGCGTGTGGCTGATGAAGACGTCCGAGATCCGCAGCAGCTTGCGCGGCGGAAGGCCGGACACATCACCGAAGTCGAACAGCAGCGCCCGCCGCTCGTCGCGGAAATCGACATACAGGCCGGGATCACCGAAGGCGTCGTTCACCAGCCGCGGCTCGAAAAGCGGGCGCATCGTGTTTCCCACTCTACGCTCCGGCCGCGGGCACAGTGAGTCCAACATCAATGACAGAGGACAGCCATGGCGCACAAACAGGTCCTGTTCCGTTCGGCCGCGCGTGAGAAAGTGGTGCGTGGTGCCACCCAGCTCGCCGACGCGGTGCGCATCACACTCGGCCCCAAGTCGAAGTCGGTGCTAATCCAGAAGAAGTGGGGTACGCCAATCGTCTGTAACGACGGCGTGACAATCGCCAAGGAGTTCGATCTCAAGGATGCGGAAGAGAACCTCGGCGCGCAGATGCTGCGCCAGGCGGCGGAGAGGACCGGCGACGCGGTCGGCGACGGCACCAGCACCGCGACCGTGTTGGCGCACGCGATGTTCGCCGACGGCGTACGCAACGTCGTGGCAGGGGCGAGCGCGATCGACATCAAGCGCGGCCTGGATCGCGCCTGCAAGCGCGCGGTCGACGCGCTGAAGGCGCTGTCGCGGCCGGTGGCCGCGCGCAAGGAGAAAGCGCAGGTGGCGACGATCTCGGCGCACAACGATCCGACGATCGGCGAACTGGTGGCCGACGCGATGGAGAAGGTGGGCGGCGAAGGCGTGATCACGGTCGAGGAGTCGCGCACCACCGATACCACGCTCGATGTGGTCGAAGGCATGCAGTTCGATCACGGCTTCCAGTCGCCGTACTTCATCACCAACGCCGAAAAGATGGAGGCGGTGCTCGAGGACGTCTCTGTGCTGCTCTCGGAGCGCAAGATCGGCAACCTGGCGGACTTCCTGCCACTGCTCGACCAGGTCGCGAAGGCCGGCCGCCCGCTGCTGGTGGTGGCCGAAGAAGTCGAGGGTGAAGCGCTCGCCGCGCTGATCGTCAACCAGATCCGCGGCATCCTGAAGAGCTGTGCAGTGAAGGCGCCGGGCTTCGGTGATCGCAGGAAAGCGATGCTGCAGGACATGGCCGTGCTGACCGGCGGCCAGGTGCTGTCGGAAGAAGCCGGCATGAAGCTCGAGCACATGACGCTCGAGCAGCTCGGCAAGGCCCGGCGCGTGGTGGCCGACAAGGACACCACGACGATCATCGGCGGCGCCGGCCGGCGTGCGGACATCGACGCTCGCATCAAGCAGATCCGCCTCGAGGCGGACAAAGCCACCAGCACGTACGACAAGGAGAAGCTGCAGGAGCGGCTCGCCAAGCTCGCCGGCGGCGTGGCGGTGATCCGCGTCGGTGCGCCGTCGGAAGCGGAGATGAAGGCCAAGCGCGAGGCACTCGACGATGCGATCAGCGCCACCAAGGCGGCAGTGGCTGAGGGCATCGTCCCCGGCGGCGGCCTGGCGCTGCTGCGCTGCGTGCAGGCGGTGGCCGACGAGGAGGCGAAGGCGAGCGGCGACGAGCGCACCGGCGTGCAGATTCTGAAGCGCGCGCTCGAAGCGCCGGCGCGGCAGATCGCGGAGAACTCCGCCGTTGACGGCGGTGTTGTCGTCGCGAAGATGCTGGAAGGCAGCGGCAACTTCGGCTTCGATGCCGCCCGCAACCAGTACGTGGATCTGGTCGAGACCGGCATCATCGACCCGACCAAGGTCGTGCGGGTTGGCCTCGAAAACGCGGTGTCGGTCGCGAGCGTGCTGCTGCTAACCGAGGCGACCATGACCGAGATCGAGGAGCCGAAGTCCGAACGCGGCCACCCCAGTGACATGGAGATGTAGCGCGCGCGATGGCGTTCTTCGATGTCTGCAATGGCGACGCGGATGGTCTGTTCGCTCTGCGACAGTGGCGGCTCGCGCACCCGCAGGAATCGGTCGTAGTCACCGGCATCAAGCGCGACATCGAACTGCTGTCGCGGGTCGAGGCCGGGGCTGATGATCAAGTCGCCGTTTTCGACATCGCGATCAGTCGCAACAAGGAGGCACTGGAGCGCCTGCTCGCGGCTGGCGCGGCAGTCACGTGGTTCGACCATCATGCGCCGGGGCGTATCCCGGTGCACGACGCGTTCGCGCCGCACATCGACACCGACCCGGAGATCTGCACCAGCCTGCTGGTCGATCGGCACCTAAAGGGGCGCTTTCGCCGGTGGGCGATTGCGGCCGCGTACGGAGACAACCTCGCACCGAGCGCGGAGCCGCTGGCGGATTCGATTCTGCTGTCGCCGCCTCAGCGCTCACAATTGCGCATGCTTGGCGAGGCGGTCAACTACAACGCCTATGGCGACAGCGAGGCGGACGTGCGCATCCATCCGGCAGCGCTGTACCGCTGGCTCGCGCACTACCATGACCCGTTCGAAGCCATCGCGCATGCGCCGATCGTGCGCGAGCTCGACGCGCTGCGCCGTGCCGATCTCGACCGTGCGCGCGCACTGGCACCGCGACACCGGGACGATCACTGCGCCGCCGTCGTGCTGCCCGATGCCCCCTGGAGCCGCCGAGTGTCGGGCCCGTTCGCGAATGAACTGGCTAGGCGGGACCCACAGCGCGCGCACGCGGTGCTTAAGGAACTGGCCGGTGCTGCGTATTCCGTCAGTATCAGGGCACCGATCACAATGCCGTACGGCGCCGACACGCTCGCGCGCGAGTTCGGAGGTGGTGGTCGCGTCGGCGCGGCCGGTATCGACCAGCTACCGACCGCGGACCTGCCCCGCTTCCTCGCGAGACTGACTGCAATGAAGTGGAGCAAATAGCCTCCAGAGCGATCACCGGCGGCCTTCCCCGCGGCGCTGCGCGGCGTCTTCATGCCCGCTTAATGATCGACCGTTACCTTGCCTCCGGGTCGTCAACGGTCGATGACCATTCGCTCAGGGAGAAGCCAGTGCAAGTACGCAGGATCCTCGCCACCACAGTCGCCATCACGCGCGCGTGTGGTGTCGGCGCAGTCATCGCATCAGAGTCGCAGTCACGGACGGAGCTGAGTTCTAGGGCATGCTCGACCGCAGCCGACGACGCCTTCAAGCCAGAGGCCAATCGGCGGACGATCGTCGCGCAGCGCGGGTATCGGTTGAACCGCATCAGAACGGACGCCGCCTGCGCCGAGGTGCTGGCGGTCGATCGCAACGGCAGAAATTCCGAGACCCAGTTCAAGGGTGCCGACCTGAGGATGGTCGGTTGCCATGAGGTGGAGCGCTCGGCGGTGGCCCGCTCATGAGCTTTCTACGAACCGCGGCCGTGTGCACGGTCCTGCTGCTCGCTTTGGCGAGTGCCAGCGGGGCGCAAGTGCCGGCTGACTACCTCAAGTCCCTGGAGACCGGTGCGCGTGCAGCGGACTCGGGATTCGCCGGCTTCTCGGCGCAACGCGGCCAGGTGTGGTTCAACACGCGTCACGGCACCGACTGGAGTTGCTCGACTTGTCACACTGAGAACCCGCTGAATGCGGGGCGACATGCCACTACAGGCCGGTCGATTGCCGCGCTGGCGCCGGCCGCGAATCCGGAGCGGCTGACCGACGCCGCGAAGATGGAGAAGTGGTTCAAGCGCAACTGCGGCGACGTCCTCGGCCGTGCCTGCACACCGCTCGAAATGGGCGACGTCATCGCCTACTTGACCTCACTCAAACGATAGGGACACATGATGCTCAACGAACGCAAGCGAAAGTGGTTCGATGCAATAGTCTGGAGCGTGTCGGCACTAGTCGCCGCGCTGCTCGCCGTGGATACGGTCCATGCCGAGAGTCATCGCTATGCGGTCGACAATGCGGCCTACCGTGCCGAGTGCGGCAGCTGCCACGTCGCCTACCCCCCGGCATTGTTGGGTGCGGAGGCCTGGCGCGTGATCATGCAAGGACTGAATCAGCACTTCGGCACGGATGCCAGTGTCCGCGATGACAGAGGCGCTGAAATAATGGCGTATCTGGCGGCAGCGTCTGGTGGAAAGCGCGGCACTGCGGCAACGCCGCGCATTACGGAGAGCCAGTGGTTCCGCAAGGAACATGCGGACGTCGACGCGGCGACCTGGAAGCTACCGCTCGTGCGGAGCGCGGCCAACTGTGAGGCCTGTCACGTGCAGGCGGGCACGGGCGATTTCAGTGAACGCAACATCCGCGTGCCGCGCTAGGACCTTGCCATGAATGATCCGAACGAGAAGACGCTGGTGTGGGACCTGCCGACGCGAGCGTTCCACTGGCTGCTGGTCGCCAGCTTCGCCGGCAGCTTCGCCACGTCAGAGAGCGAGCGATTGCGCGACGTTCACATGCTGCTCGGATATTCCGCGGTCGGGCTGGTGGCATTCCGTCTGCTGTGGGGGCTCGTGGGTACGCGCTATGCGCGTTTCACCTCATTGCCGCTGTCGCCCCGTGCAGTCGTCGACTATCTGAAGTCGATGCTGAAGCTTTCACCGCGGCACTACTTCGGGCACAACCCGGCGGGCAGCTGGGCCATCGTCGCCATGCTTGTGTTGGTTGCAGCGACTGCCGCGAGCGGGTGGGCGCTGGCGATGGAAGTCGGGCCGCGCTGGATGGAAGACTTGCATGAGGGGCTGTCCAATGCAACGGTCGCGCTGGTCGTCGTGCATGTCGTTGCGGTGATCCTGAGCAGTGCCTTGCACCGGGAAAACCTCGTGCGCGCCATGCTGACCGGTTACAAGCCTGGCGGTGGCCCGGCCGCCGCGGGCACGCGCTGGTTCGTGGCGCTGCTGCTGATCGGCGCGGTTGGCGCCTTTTGGGCGGGCGCGATCCCGGCACCCGGCCTCGAGCGCGGCCAGTCGATCGTGCAGTCCGTCGCCAAGCAGGGCGCCCCGCGCGCCGGGCATCGCGCCGAACGCCGAGATCACGACGAGGACTGATGCGCCTCTTGCTCGTAGAAGACGACCCCATGCTTGGCGCAGCGCTGAAGGCTGGCCTGCAGCAGGACGGGCACGTGGTGGACTGGGTTCGAAGCGCTAACGAGGCCGACACCGCTTGGATTGCGGCGGGCAGGGCAGCCGCTTATGACGCGATCGTGCTCGACCTTGGTCTGCCCGATGGCTCTGGCATCGACCTGCTCAAGCGGGCGCGCCAGCGCCGGATCGCGACGCCCGTGCTGATTGCAACCGCGCGCGATCGCGTGGCCGACCGCATCGTCGGGCTCGATGCGGGTGCCGACGATTACATGGTCAAGCCGATCGATTTGGACGAACTGGCCGCACGCCTGCGCGCGATCGAGCGGCGGGTGGTTGGCAGGGCGGATCCTGCGATCGTCGTCGGCGAACTCGCGATCGATCCGGCGACGCGCAGCGTCGTTAAAGCTGGCCAACCGGTGGACCTGACCGCGCGCGAACTCGCGGTGCTGCTCGCACTGGCCAAGCGGCCCGGCATGACGCTGTCCCGCGATCAGTTGGTCGAAGCTCTCTACGGCTGGGAGGGATCGATCGAGAGCAATGCGATCGACGTGCATATTCATCACCTGCGCCGGAAACTCGGCGCTGATGTCATCGAGACGCAGCGCGGCCTTGGTTGGCGGCTGGCCGCCGCGGCCGACCAATGAAACGCAGACCGTGGTCGCTGCGAAACCGGCTCATCGTCCTGCTGGCAGGTCTGGCATTTATGGCCTGGGGCGCGAGCAGCCTTTGGCTGTATCGCACCGCCGAGAAGCAGGCGGGAGAACTGTTCGACGCCGCCCTGGTCGAGGCAGCTAACGCGGTGTTCGCCGCCGTGGCTCACGAAGGACTCAGCAAGGACGATGACTTCGAATTCGAGCCAGAAGAGCACGCCCACGTCGAGCGGCTCGTGTATCAGTTGCTCGATCGCGGCGGACGGATCGTCTACTTCTCCCCCGGTGCACCGCGCGATGCTCTGGCTGCTGCAGAGGCGCGCGGATTCTCGGAGCGCGTGGCCGACGGAACCGCCTATCGCGTCTACGCGCTAAGAGCACCGGAACGGCGTGCGGCCATCCATGTCGGCCAACGGCTATCCGATCGCGCGGCGCTGGTGCGGGCGATGACGCTGCAGCTGCTGTTGCCGGGCGTGGTGGTCGTGTTGCTGCTCGCCGCGGGAGTGTGGTTCATTGTTCGCCGCGTCACGACGCCGGTCATTGCCTTCTCGCAGGCTATCGACGCCCGCGCGCCTGCGGACTCCGGGCCGGTGGTTGCCGACGACCTGCCGCAGGAACTGCAGCCGGTCGGCCGGGCCGTGAACGGCCTGCTGGAACGGGTTGAAATGGCGTTGGTGCGTGAACGAACGCTCACCGCCGACGCGGCGCACGAACTGCGCACACCGTTGGCGGCGCTGCGCGCGCAGGCGCAGGTCGCGCTGCGTGCGAATGAACAGAACGAGCGCAGTGAGGCGCTGCGAGCGCTCATTGGCGGCGTAGACCGGGCCACGCGCCTGGTGGAGACGGTGCTAACCCTTGCGCGGCTGGACGCAAGCGCGATCGACCGCGCAACCTTGCCGGTGGTGTCGCTGCGAGGTATTGCGACCGAAGTCGTGGACGGGCTCGCGGCAGCGGCTCGTGCGCAACACCTGCATCTGGCGTCAGACGTTGCCGAGCTCTCGGTGCGCGCGGACCGTGACTCGCTGCCAGTGGCGCTTCGCAACCTGTGCGAAAACGCGATTCGTCACGCCGCATCACGCGTGCAGGTCGAGGCACGCGCCGCCGGGGGTCGAGTCATCATCGCGGTACGCGATGACGGCCCCGGGATGACGTTGGAGCAACAGTCGCGCGCCTTCGATCGCTTCTACCGCGGGACAGGCGACAGTGCAGGCGCCGGACTCGGCCTCGCGCTCGTCAAGCGTGTGGCAGAACTGCACGGGGGCGCAGTGCGTTTCACGACGGGTTTGGACGGACGCGGCCTTGGCGTCGAGCTCGTGCTGCCGGACGTTGCGCTCAACCCTTGACGCACACCATCGGCCGCAGCGCCGCGACGCGGCGCGCGAGCCCGGCGCGTTCGGTCGCTTCGGCGACCTCTTCAATGTCCTTGTAGGCCCCCGGCGCTTCTTCCGCGACGCCGCGCATGGAGTGCGAGCGGACAAGGATGCCCTTGCCGTCGAGCTCGTCGATCACCGCACGGCCACGCCAGCGTCGCAACGCCTGATTGCGGCTCATCGCGCGGCCGGCGCCGTGGCTGGCCGAACTCCAGGCACGATGCTCGCTCTCGGCGGTGCCGGCAAGGATGTAGGAGCCGGTGCCCATGCTGCCGCCGATGATGACGGGCTGGCCCACGGCGCGGTACGCGGCCGGCAAGCTCGGGTGCCCCGGCCCGAAGGCGCGCGTGGCGCCCTTGCGGTGCACGTAAAGCAGGCGTTCGCGGCCATCGACCTTGTGTCTCTCGGCCTTGCACGTGTTGTGCGAGACGTCGAACAGCGTGTCGAGCTGTGACTGCCGGAAGTGATGCGCGAACACGCGGCGCGCCAGGTGCGTGAGGATCTGCCGGTTGGCGAGTGCACAGTTGATCGCGGCGTTCATCGCGCCGAGGTACTGCTGGCCTTCGGGTGACTTGATCGGGGCGCACGCGAGTTCGCGGTCAGGAAGAACGATTCCCAAACGAACTGCCGCCTTGGCGAGGCTCACCAGAAATTCCGTGCCGATCTGGTGCCCCAACCCGCGCGAGCCGCAGTGGATCGACACGACGACCTGCCCTTCGGCGAGCCCGAACGCGTCCGCCGCGAGCGTGTTGTAGATCCTGGAAACGCGCTGCACTTCAAGGTAATGATTGCCGGAGCCGAGCGTGCCCATCTCGCCGCGCTGCCGCTTCTTCGCGAGCGAGGAGACGTTGGCGGGCACCGCACCGTCGACGCAGCCGCGCTCTTCGATGTACGGCAGGTCATCGGCGCTGCCGTAGCCGTGCTCGACCGCCCACCGCGCGCCGCCCGCCATCAGCGAGTCGAGTTCATCGGCGTCGAGCTGCAACGAGCCTTCGACGCCAACGCCTGCGGGAATCTGGTCGAGCAGTGAATTCGCGAGCGCCTCGGCCTTGTGCGCGATGTCCTCGGCGGTCAGATTGGTGCGCAGGCAGCGGATACCGCACGAGATGTCGAAGCCGACTCCGCCGGCGCTGACGATGCCGCCCTGCTCGGGGTCGAACGCGGCCACGCCACCGATCGGGAAACCGTACCCCCAGTGCGCGTCGGGCATCGCGAGCGCCGCGCCAACGAGCCCGGGCAGCCGCGCGACGTTCGAGATCTGCTCGAGCACCTTGTCATCCATCGCGGTCAGCAGATCGCGACTGCCGTAGAGTCGCGCCTCGTGCCGCATGTCGCCCGGTGTGCGCGGCACCGTCCAGGTCCACGGATCGACCGAGTGCAGTTTGGCGATGTCCATGGAGATCTCAGAGGTCGACGACGCAGCGCGCCTCCCAGCCCTCACCTTGCCGCGTGACGTGCAGCGCGGTCAGAGTGGCGCCCTTGACCTGCGTGCCTCGCTCCATGTCAGCGCGCCAGGGCTCGCCCCAGGCGCTGCCGCGCCAGTGATTGACGTCGGTTGCGAGTTCGAAGCAGCCGAGCGCGAGGCCTCGTTCGCTGGCGTGCGCAAGCAGCAAGTTAAGCCAGGTGACGAGCGCGAGTTCGGGGTCTTTCTCGTCGAACTCGACATCGATGCGTTCGTCTTGCGCTACGGTGATCGGATCGCACATCAACGCGAACGTCGCCTCAGCGGCGTGCACAAACGCGTCCTGAAGTGTGGCGCCACGGCCGATAACGCCGGTGTCGGCGTCGTGGTCGAAGTAGTCGTAGCGGGGAAGGCCGGGTGGCATCGAGTTACTCCTGCTCTCTATTGCGCGAGTGCCGTCGGGGCACTGGCCTGCCGGTGATCGACATCGTCGGCGAGTGCCTTGATCGCCGGGGAGATCGTCACCGGGTACGTCGGCCACGGCGGATCGAGCCGGCGCAGTTCGGGCGGCAGCGTCGCGAGCTGTGCCGCGCAATGGGCGCGTGCCACCCCAAGCGGGGGCGACGGCGCGACGCGCCGGCCGCCGCGCATCAGTTCGGCGAGCAGCGGCACGCCCGGGAAGGTCTCACTGGTGAGCGCCACGGTGTCGCCGACGCAGTGGCCGCTCGCGTCAAGCCGGCGGAACACCTGTTTGCGTCCAGGCCAGGTTGCCTTGCCGGATGAGCGCTTGCGGCGCGCCTGGCCGGCGTATTCCTGCAGCTTGTAGACAGCGTCGAGATAAGGCGCATCGCTGCTGGTAGTGAGGCTGGTGCCGACGCCAAAGCTCATGATCGGTGCCCTGGCGACAACGAGTGCCTGCACCCGCTGCTCGTCGAGATTGCCGCTGGCGAAGATCACCGTATCGCGCAGGTCGGCGTCGTCGAGAACGCGCCGCACCTTGCGTGACAGCGCGTCGAGATCGCCGCTGTCGAGCCGCACGCCTTTGATGCGGATGCCTCGTTTCGCGAGTCGTGGCGCAATCTCGGCGACGCGACGCGCGCCCTCGACCGTGTCATAGGTGTCGATCAGCAGCATCGCATTCATGGGGAACGACTCGGCGAAGCGTGCAAACGCCTGCGCTTCGTCGTCGTGCGCCTGCACGAATGAGTGTGCCATCGTGCCAAAGACCGGAATGCCGAAGCGCGGTCCGGCGTACGCGGTCGCGGTCCCTGCAAATCCAGCCAGATAGGCGGCGCGCGCTGCCAACACGCCGGCCTCAGCGCCGTGAGCACGCCGCAGGCCGAAATCGATCAGCGGACGGCCATCGGCGGCTAGCACCGCACGCGCGGCCTTGCTCGCGATCACCGTTTGGAAGTGCACGAGGTTGAGGATGCGTGTTTCCAGCCACTGCGCTTCGGCAATGGGCGCGACCACGCGCAAAATGGGCTCATTCGGGAAGAACACCGTGCCCTCTGGCATCGCCCAGACGTCGCCGGTGAATCGTATGTCCCGCAGCCAGTCCGCAAAGCCCGGCGCGAAGGTGCCGCAGCGGGTCACCCAGCCGAGCTCCTCGTCATCGAAGCGCGCCTGCTCGATGAAATCGAGCGCCTGCTCGAGCCCGGCGGCGACCAGGAAGGCGCGCTCCAGCGGTAGCGTGCGCACGAAGAGTTCGAACACCGCAATGTCGTTCATCCGCTGCTGCCAGTACGCCTGCAGCATCGTCAGCTGGTACAGGTCGGTCAGCAGCGGTGAGGCGGACGGCGCTTTCATCGCGCAGCCGTGCTCGCGGCCAGCGGCGCCTGTCGCATCAGGGTGACGACTTCGTCGTCGCTCAGCTGATGGAAGTCGCGGTAGAAGTAGCCGATCGCGCCAAAGTACGTGGGCTGCGCGAGGCAGACCACGTCGTCGACCTCCTGGCGAAGCTCCTCGATGGTTTCAGGTGGTGCGACGGGAACCGCAAGCACGAGCCGCGCGGGATTGCGGCGGCGCAGGCCCTTCAGTGCCGCGCGCATCGTGGTGCCGGTGGCAACGCCGTCGTCGACGACGACGGCCGTGCACCCTGCCACGGGCACCGGCGCGCGGTCTGCCAGGTAGGTGCGTCGTCGTCGCTCGATTTCCGCAAGTTCCTCTTTCGCGCGCTGCTCGATGTATTCCTGCTTCACGCCGGTTTCGGCCTGGATGTGACGTTCGACCACGACGACAGGCTCCGCGCCGTCCATGACAGCGGCGACGGCCAGCTCGGGCTGCCACGGCACGCCGATCTTGCGTACCAGCAGCAGGTCCAGCGGCGCATTGAGCGCGCGCGCGACCTCGAGACCGACTGGCACGCCGCCGCGCGGCAGCGCCAGAATGACCGGATTGGCCAGGTGCAGTTCGACAAGGCGAGCGCCGAGCGTCCGGCCTGCCTCGACACGGTTCTCAAATGGCGTGCGAACGTCGTCACGCATGGCTTTGTTCTGTCAGGTGCAGCGCGAGCCAGTCGGCCGCCAGGGCCGCGACGGTCTCAAGCGTGCCGGGCTCCTCGAACAGGTGCGTGGCGCCGGGCACGACGCGCAGCTCAAGCTCGCAGGTCATCTGCGCTGCGGCCTCGCGATTGAGTTCGAGGACTTCGACATCCGCGCCACCCACGATCAGCAACGTCGGTGCGCGCACCCGCGGCAACGCCGTGCCAGCAAGATCCGGCCGTCCGCCGCGCGAGACGACGGCGCTCACACGCTCCGCAAAGTGGGCGGCGGCCACCAGTGCCGCCGCCGCACCGGTGCTGGCGCCGAAGAGGCCGGCGGGCAGGCGCGCGACTTCGGAACGCGTCTGCTGCCACTGGAGCGCGGCACCGAGCCGCAGCGCAAGCAGCGGGATGTCGAACACATTGCGGCGATCGAGCGCCTCTTCGTCGGTCAGCAGATCGAATAGCAGCGTGGCGAGACCGCGTGCGTGCAACTGACTGGCGACGAACTGGTTGCGCGGACTCAGGCGACTGCTGCCGCTGCCGTGCGCGAAGATGACGAGGCCGGTCACCGGGCCTTCCGGAATCTCAAGCTCTCCCGGCAGGCGGCTTGGGCCGATACGAACACTGATGCGAGACATCGCGTTACTCCCAGCCGAGCGGGCCGGCGGTTGTGCTCCACGTGCCCCTACAGCATCGGACCTGGTCCGCGCGGGCGCTTGATGGTGGTCAAGGCCGCAGACGGAGTCCGGCGTAATCACGGTCTGTATGGCACGTTCTTCCCTTTGCCCGGCGGCGGTTGCGCTCGACGAGAAGGTTCGCTTCCTCGCATCGGCAGCGGCCTGGCCGGAACTCGGGCATCCGGACGTCATCGAAACGCACATGTCCTGGGTCTTCCTGGGCGGAGACTTGGTGTTGAAGCTGAAGAAACCGGTCCGCGCGGCGTTTCTGGATTTCTCGACGCTGGCGGCGCGCGAGTTCAACTGCCGCGAGGAGGTGCGCCTCAATCGGCGCCTTGCGCCAGGCGTCTACGTGGGCGTGCTACCGCTGCTGCAGTTGTCCAACGGCGCATTGGCGATCGGGGCTGGAACGGCCGCGACTGGAACGGTGGTTGACTGGCTGGTCCAGATGCATCGCATTCCGCGCGCGCGGATGCTCGACGTTGCGCTGCTTGCCGGTTGCGTACAGATCAAAGACATCGATCGGCTCGGCGCGCGACTCGCGCAGTTCTTCCGGAGCGCCGAACGTGTGCCGCTCGCCGGGCCGGCCTACGTGGAGCGCTTCGTTGCTTCGCAGTCGGTGAACAAGGGCGGTGCTGCTGCGGCCTTCGTTCCGCGAGGAGGCGACCGCGGCCGCGCTCGAAGACTTCGATCATGCACTGCAGCGGCATGCAGGGGCCCTCGGAGCGCGCGCCGAGGCCGGGCGGTTGCGCGAGGGGCACGGCGACCTCCGGCCCGAGCACATCGGGCTCGACGGCACACCGGTCGTCATCGACTGCCTGGAGTTCAACCGCGCGCTGCGCGAGGTGGATCCGTTCGACGAACTGGCGTTTCTCGATCTCGAGTGCCGGATGCTCGGGGCGGACTGGATCGGTCCGCGGCTGATCGCGCTCTGTGCCGCGGTGTTGCACGACTCGCCGCCGCCGGAGGTGACAGCGCTGTACACCGGGCAGAGAGCGCTGGTGCGCGCCCGGCTCGCGCTGGCCCACCTGCTCGATGGGAATCCGCGCACTCCGGATCGCTGGAAGCCGCAGGCGCGGCGCTACGTGGCGGCGGCGCGCGCGGCGCTCGCGGCATTGCTGTGAGAGATGGACGGAACGGGCTGGTCTAACACCAGGCGGCGTGCTGCTTGCGGATCTCCGCCGCAAAGACCGGGGCACACGGCAACACTTCCACGCGTTCGCGCGCGGCGGGCGTAGTCAGACGGAACAGCGGCACCGCATCGGTGACGACCACGCGCTCGATCGGTGCGCGGCGCAGCGATTCGGCGGCCGGGCTCACGAACAGGCCATGCGCGGCAAACGCGAACACGCGGCGTGCGCCCGCTTTCGTGAGCGCGATTGCGGCCCGCTCGAGGGTGCCGAAGGTGGCGATCAGGTCGTCGAGAATCAGCACCGTGGCGTCACGTACGTCCCCGGTGACGATCTCGCCGCCGCTTACGACACCGGCGCTGCGGCGCTTGTCGACGAATGCCTGGCCAATCGGGCGCTGCCACGCCGCCTGGAGCGCCTCGCGCCAAAGCTGCACGCGCTTCACGCCGCCGACGTCCGGCGAAGCAACCACAACCGGTGCACCGCCGACGAGCTGCGCGGCTGCTGCGGTAAACAGCGCGTAGGGCTCGAGATTCACTGCACGCCGGCGAAATGCGTTGTCGAACGCGGCCACGTTATGTGCCTCGAGCGTGATCAGCCCGTCGCAGCCGGCCGCCTCGAAGAGCTGCGCAATGACACGAATTGAGACCGGGTCGAACGGCTTGGTGCGCCGGTCCTTGCGCGCATACGCCAGGTACGGCGTGACCGCGGTGATGCGCCGCGCGCCGTGGTCGCGTAGCGCAGCGATGAAAAGCAGCAGTCGCACGAGCTTGTCGTCGCCGCTGGCGGCGGGGCCGCCGTGCAGGCTCTGCACGATGAAAACGTCTTTGCCGTCGGGATCGACAAGCGGGCGAATCTTGTGTTCGCCGTCCTCGAATGTGAGCTCCTCGTGCGCCGCGAGCGGGTGACCGAGCTCCGACGCGATCGCCGCGCCGAAATCGCGCGACGCGTCCAGCGCGAAGACAAGCATCGGCGGCTCAGTGATCTTCGATGCGCGTGGCAACTTCCTCGGCCGGCTCGCCAGTATCCGGATCGATCCAATTGGCGATGCCGATTTCCGCTTCGGCCTCGGCGACCGTTTCCCCCGGCTCCGGCGTCGTCTCGACGCCCTCTCGCAGCGCCGCGAGCGCCTGCACAGCCGTGGCCATCGGACCGAATTCCTGGCGGCCGTCGTCTGCGATCCAGTAGTAGCCATCTGGTCGAGCGACGATCCGCGAGGCCTCATCGGCAAGCAGCGGGTTCGTGTCTGGGCCGGGGGCCTTGACGGTGGGCGCACGTTTCATGTCCTACTCCTGATTGCCACCTTGGCGTATTCAGCCTACGGGGGCGAAGCCGCGCGGCGCTTGACCGCTGTCAATGGGGTGGCGAAGGGTTGAAACCGCGTACGCCCGCGTGCGCAAGCTACGGAGCTGGCTTGATCACTGACTTGGTGTTCTTCACCAAGTCATCCATACCGGCGACGATGACGTTGCGCCATTCGGTGTCGGTGATGATCCGATCAGTGATCACGGCGTTGCCGCCGATGACGGTCTCCTTGCGGCCGGTCAGCGCTTCCGATTTCAGGATGAGCATGGAACGGAACTGGACTTGCGCCAGCGGCTGCCCAAATGCGGGCATGAACCAGGTCCAGAACTGCTCGATGTCCAATTGCATCGGTAAAGCCTTGTCGAACTGCGGCGATTTCCCATCGACCACGGTGTAGCCCTGTTCCGCCAGGGCCTTGGTTAACGCCGCGCGGACAATGAGCTCGACAGTCTTGCCGTCCGGCAAATAGATGGCGTCCATCCCTTTGCCTGTGTCGCTGCGCTTGCGACCAATCGCCCGGGCCGTGACCGTGGGGGTCCTGATCTGGGCTGGGTCTTCCAGCGACGGCGTCGCCGGATTCGCCGGAAACGCCTCAAACCGCCGAAGATCCCTGACCTCGGTGATCGTCACGAACGACTTGGCCGTGGTCGGTTGAAACTGTGGCAGCGGCACGTCGAGCGTCGTGCGGGATGCTGCGCAACCGCTCAGGCCAATCAGGGCCAACGCCGAAATCAGCATCCAGCGTATGCGTTTCATCGCCGGCCTTCCTCACTCCAAAGCACCGCGTGCGCAACCCCGCTGCGTCGAAACTTCTGGCGACGCAGTGGGCCCAGCGTCGTCAGGCTGCCATTGGCGTCACGGTGCCGGCTTGATGACCGCCTTGGTGTTCTTGGTCAGGTCGTTGACCCCGGCGACCAAGACCTCGCGCCATTCGGCGTCGGTGATCACCATGCCCTTGACGATGCCGTAACCCTGAACAATCGCTTCCTTGCGACCGGTCACAGCTTCGCCCTTCAGCATGAGCAGGCCACGAAACTCAACCTGGACGGTGGCGAACCCGGGCGTGAACCATGCCCAGAACTGATCGATGTCGACCTGCAAGGGCAGCGCCTTGCTGAACTCGGATGAGGTGCCGTCCACCACCGCGTAGCCCTGTTCCAGCAGTGCCTTGGTGACGGCCTCACGCACGACCTGCTCGACGGTTCGACCCTCGGGCAGCAGGATGTCGGCAAACGCAGCGCCGAAGCCGCCCCGTTTGCGGGCGACCGCGCGTGAAGTGATCGCGCGATTCTGGATTTCGGCAGGGTTTTCGAGCGATGGCGTCGACGGGTCCTTTGGAGCCGCCTCAAAGCGCCGCAAGTCTTTCAGGTCCGTGATCTTGACGAATGCCCGGGCCGCGGCGGGCTGCGTCGGAGCGGCGGTGGGCGCGCCCGGCATGTCGATCGTCGATCGCGTCGTCGCGCAGCCGGACGCTAGGCCGACCACCGTCAGTGTGGCAATCGAAACGCGCCATCTGATGCTCATTCTCGCTCTCCTGGGTGCGTTGGGCGCAGTGACAAGCAATCCCACTTGCTCGCCTGAACTGCCATTGCAGCCTAGGAAGCGACGGCGGTTGCGCGTTGACTGGCGTCAACGCGGCCGATGTCAGTTGAACGGCTCGATCGGAAGGAAGGCGCCGAGACCCGTCAGGTTCACGCGGGACTCGATCTGCTGCAGGCAGTTCGATCCGTCGCTGCCGGTGACGGCGCCGCGTTGGTGCAGCGAGGACCAAGTCTTGCGCGGCGCGCGTGCGGTGATGACGTAGCTTGGCGCCCGATGGTCCGGCGGTTGCCGCCGGGCCGAGACGGTGGTCTGCTGGACGGTGGGCAGCGCCGCGAAGACTTCGCCCATGAGCCGCAGCACGAGGCCGAGGGCGTGGCGATTGTGCAGCTTGGTGTGGATCACTTCCGACATCCGACGCACGGCGACGCGGTTGCCGTAGTCGATGGCGGCCTCACGGTCAGGTAGCGTCGGCAGCAGCGGCAACTGCACATCCATACGCACTGCGCTGATGTCCTCGAACTGGAAGCTGACGGCCGTCGGCAACGGCCACAGGATGTCCTTCAGGCAGGCGAGCAGGTGATCGCGCATCGCGTCTGGATCGCCTTGCGCGGCGCGCTGGCTGTGTTCTTCCATCTCGCGCTGCGTCGACTCCCACGCGAAGCGGCGAGCCAGCCACTTGGCGCGGTCGTCGAGATAGTCGTTCATCGCGCGCGGACTGAAGACCGGCTTACCGTCTTTCTTCCCGACGGGCTTGGGTGCGTCGGGGGCCGGGTCGGCGAACGGTCGGACCGTGAGCGGTACCAACTGGAGATCGGGCGTCGGCGTCCAGCGTTGCGGGAAGGCCATCGCTTCGACGTGTTCGTTAAGGTGCTGGCAGACGGCGAGCGCGGCTTCGCGTTCCATGTCCGCCGCACCGTCGACGAGATTGGACAACGGATCGACATGCTGGGTCGAGCGCGTCGGACGAATCAGGCGTGCGTACCCGTACTGGTCGATGCGAACCTTCATTTCACTGTCGGGCAGCGCGAAGCTCGTGGCGGCGCCGGCCGCTTCCTGATCGGAATCACTGGTCAGGACGACCTGTGAACGGCGCCGGTAGACCGCGCTCTGGCCGTCCGCACTCGCAAACGAGGGAATCAGGCGATAGGGCGGCAGCCACTTCACCTTCTCGCCGTAGGCGACGACGTGGCGATAGCGCAGCGGCACGTCGAGCATGCTGCTTGGAGGCTCTGCCACGGCGGAAGCGGAATACGTCACTTGCGTCCTCGAGTCACGGACGGCGAGGTCGACAGCGACGGCTTGTGCGCGTCGCCCGCTCCCGCCGAGCGGAGATATTCAAGGGCAATGTTCGCAGTGCCATCGAGGCTTGCAACGCGTAATAAGCCGCCGGACGGTCGTCCTTTCCGGCGCCAGTGGCGGCTGTCGCACCCTAAAGGTCAGGCCCTGCGCCGCATTGCTTCATTCGTTTGACCGAACCGGAAGAGCTCTGGTGCGGCTCGGGTACCCTTCGCGGCCATGTCTTCGCTGCTCCCCGCCCTGCGCGGCACCCTGGCCTCGGTCACGCTGGCCCTGAACACGCTGATCGGCGTGGCGGCGATGCTTCCGTTCGCGCTGGCCAAGCTGCTGTTGCCGTTCACGCCGGTGCGGCACGTCACGGACCGCGCGCTTGAATGCGATCGCCACCGGGTGGATCGGCGTGAACAGCAGCTGGATGGACTGGGTCGGCACGACACGCTGGGACGTGCAGGGCCTCGAGGGGCTGGAGACGCGCGGCTGGTACCTGGTGTCGAGCAATCACCAGAGCTGGGTCGACATCCTGGTGCTGCAGAAGGTCTTCAACCGCCGCATCCCGATGCTGAAGTTCTTCCTGAAGCGGGAACTGATCTGGGTGCCGGTGATCGGGCTGGCCTGGTGGGCGCTCGACTTTCCGTTCATGCAGCGGCGCGGCGGCGCCTCGAGCGCGCAGGACCTGGAGCGTGCCCGCAAGGCCTGCGAGAAGTTCCGCGTCGTGCCGACGTCGGTGTTCAACTTTCCCGAAGGCACGCGTTTCACGCACGCCAAGCACGACGCGCAGGGCTCGCCGTACACGCACCTGCTCAAGCCCAAGGCGGGCGGCATCGCCACCGCGCTGACGACGCTCGGCAGCCAGTTCCACCACCTGCTCGACGTGACGATCGTCTACCCCGACGGGCCGCCGGACTTCTGGACGCTGCTCTCGCGGCCGCCTGCGCGGCGGTGACGGTGCGTGTGCAGCCGCGCGAGATTCCCGCCGAGCTGACTGGCGGGCGACTACGCGAACGATCCGACGTTTCGCACGCGCATGCAGGACTGGATGAACACGTTGTGGGCCGATAAGGACGTGATGCTCGGGCAACTGCGCACGCAGTCGCCTCGCGCCTGACGCTGACGCCGCGCGCCGAGGCGGGTATCGTCGCCCGTTCATCTGGGAGCCGCACATGTTCGAAGCCACGATTGCCGGCAGCCTGCCCAAACCGGGCTGGCTCGCCGAGACTGACAAGCTCTGGCCGCAGTGGAAGCTCGCCGGCGATGAACTCGCCGCTGCCAAGCGCGACGCCACGTTGCTCTGGCTGAAGGAGCAGGAGGATGCGGGCCTCGACATCGTCGGCGACGGCGAACAGTCGCGGCAGCACTTCGTGCACGGCTTCCTCGAGTATGTGGATGGCATCGACTTCGAGCACAAGGTCGAGATGGGCATCCGCAAGGACCGATACAAGGCGATGGTGCCGCAGGTGCTCGGGCCACTGAAGCTCAAGGGTCGCGTGCATCAGGTCGAGGCGAAACTGGCACGGCAGCACACCAAGAAGAAGCTGAAGATCACGCTGCCCGGACCGATGACGATCGTCGACACGGTGGCCGATCGGTACTACGGCGATCGCGCGAAGATGGCGATGGCCTTCGCTGAGCTGCTGAATCAGGAGGCGCGCGCGCTCGAGGCCGATGGCGTCGACGTCATTCAGTTCGACGAACCGGCCTTCAACGTCTACACCGACGACGTCAAGGCCTGGGGAATCGCGACGCTCGAGCGCGCCGCCCAGGGCCTGAAGTGCAAGACCGTCGTGCACATCTGTTACGGCTACGGCATCAAGGCCAACGTCGACTGGAAGGCCACGCTTGGCTCCGAGTGGCGCCAGTACGAAGAGATCTTCCCGGCAATTGCGAAGAGCACGATCAAGGCGGTCTCGCTCGAGTGCATGAACGCAAAGGTGCCGATGCACCTGATGAAACTGCTGGAAGGCAAGGACCTGCTGGTCGGCGTCATCGACGTCGCGTCCGACGTGGTCGAGACGCCCGAACAGGTCGCCGACACGATCGGCAAGGCGCTGCAGTTCGTCGCGAAGGAGCACCTGTTCCCGTGCACCAACTGCGGCATGGCGCCGATGAATCGCGACATCGCGCTCGCGAAGCTGGCCGCGCTCGGCGCCGGCGCCGCGCTGGCACGGCAACGCTACGGTGCGCGATGAGCCGCCGTACGCTGACCCTGGACGACCGCCTGCACGACTACGTCGTTGCAGCACAACCGCGAGCATCCGGAACTCGCGAAGCTGCGCGAAGCGACGGCCTCGCATCCGCGCGCCGGCATGCAGATCTCGCCCGAGCAGGGCGCGCTGCTGCAGCTGCTGGTCAAGCTGATCGGCGCACGCCGGACGAGTCGAGATCGGCGTGTTCACCGGCTACAGCGCGCTGGCGGTGGCGCTGGCGCTGCCGCCGGACGGCAGGATCCTCGCCTGCGACATCAGCGACGAGTTCACGCGCGTCGGGCGTCCGTACTGGGAGCGCGCCGGCGTGGCCGGGAAGATCGACCTCGTGCTGGAGCCGGCGCTGCACACGCTCGACGCGCGTCTGGCGATGGGCGAGGCCGGGCGCTACGACTTCGCGTTCATCGATGCCGACAAGGCGACCTACGACGGCTACTACGAGCGCTGCCTGAAGCTGCTGCGCGTCGGCGGCCTGATCGCGATCGACAACGTGCTGTGGAGCGGGCGCGTGGCGCAGAACCGTCGACGCGTCGGTCGACCCGGATACCGCGGCACTGCAGTGGCTCAACGCCAAGCTCCAGCGCGACGAACGCGTCGATCTGGCGCTGGTTCCGATCGGCGACGGACTGACGCTCGCGCGCAAGCGCTGAGGGTCGGCTAACGCCACACCCGTGTCAGCCACCGGGCCGATAGGACAACACGCGCGTCCTGCTCGCGCTCGACGCAGACGTCCCAGTTCAACTGGGCGCCACCCCGGACATCTTCGAACTCGGCGAGCGTGAAGCGACCGCGGATCCGGCTGCCCGCGGGGACCGGTCCATCGAAACGCAACACGCTCGAAGCCGATGTTTACGCCGGCGTGGGCGCCTGTGATGCGTGATGCCGCTCTCGAAGAGTGGTGTTAGGAGCGAGAGCGTCAGAAAGCCGTGCGCGACCGTGCAGCGCTGGCCGTCGGCGTTGCGAAAGGGCGATTCGCGCGCTGCGCGCTCCGTGTCCACGTGGATCCACTGCATGTCGCGCGTGGTCGCGGCGAACTCGTTGATCACGGTCTGGGTGACCTCGAACCAGTCACTGATCGCTACCTCGTGGCCGACGCGGGCGCGCAGGTCGTCGATCGACAGCGCAATGCTCATCGGACGGCCGGATCAGCGATCGCCGGGCTCCCGGACGCCGTGGTGATGCGCTCGAGCAGGCATCGTTCGCACAGACAGCCCGCGCCGAACATCAACGCCATCGGCAGGCAGCGGCGGCAGGCGGGTGCACCAGCAGCCGTCGGGATCTGCGACGCCGCACGCGAATTCCGCTCCGCACGCACTGCACCGGGCGGTGTCGGCAAGGTCTTCACTCTGATTCATGACGGAACAAGCGTAGCGCGAGTTGCCGGACTTGACTTCCCTCAAGCCGCCATCGACTCGTCCAGCAATCCGTGGTGGCGTGGCTAGATTGAAAGTGAGGCGCAACGCCTCAGCGGGAGTTCATAAATGAAACGCTCGATTCTTACTGCGGCCCTCCTCGGAGCGAGCCTGGCGATCGCTGCCACTGGCGCAGTGGGGCAGGCCAAGGTGGATCTTGGCAAGCGCGAGTACGACGCGAACTGTGCGAGCTGCCACGGACTCGAAGGGGACGGGCGACGGCCCGAACAAGCCATACCTGACGCGCAGCCCGACCGATCTGACGACGCTGGCGAAAGCCAACGGCGGAGTATTGCCGGTCAATCGGCTGTACGAGTCGATCGAAGGGACGCTGACAGTGCCGGGACATGGCACGCGCGACATGCCGACCTGGGGCAATGAGTATCGGATCCAGGCCGCCGAGTACTACATCGACACGCCGTACGACTCCGGAGGCGTTGTGCGCGCGAGGATCCTCGCGCTGATCGACTACATCTCGCGGCTGCAGGCGAAATAGACGTGACCCGGCGGCAGTTCACACTGACCGCGGCCATTCGCGGCGGGGCACGAGTGTTTCGGGCAGTGGCGCCGGGCCGGTTACAGCGTGTAACAAACGCATGAACCCATGGGCCGATCCAGCGTAGAAAATGCCGGTTCGGGCGTCGGACAGATCGGGCCACGGCCATCGGTCGGACGACGTCATCGAAGTCGTCCTCTGCGCCGTTAGCTCAGCAGGGAGTCCGCCATGAAGACCACACTGACCGCTGTCGCGCTCGCGTTAAGCCTGGGGCTGGCGGGTGTCGCCTCGCCCGTCGATGCGCAGTCCGGCGGCTATCGCGGCGGTCCTCCTGCTGGCGGAACTGGCGGCGGGGGCTATCGCGGCGGTCCGCCGCCTGGCGGCGGCGGCTATCGCGGCGGCCCGCCGCCGGCGAGCGGCTTTCGCGGAGGTCCGCCACCGGCCACTTGGGGCGGCGCGTGGCGCGGACCTGGCTGGAACAGCTGGAATGGCTGGGGCCGACCTTGGGGTCCGGCCTGGCGACCCGGCTGGGGCTGGGGCGGATGGGGTTGGGGCGCTGGCTGGGGACCCGGCTGGGGTGGCTGGGGCTGGGGTGTCGGCTGGAATCCCGGCTGGGCCTGGGGCCCGGGTTTCTGGGGCTGGGGTGTCGGAGCGCCGATCGTGGTCGCGCCGCCGTCGGTCTCGGTCTGGGCGCCTCCGTTCGGGCCGACCGTCTACGTCGAGCGCGACGGCACAGGTGCCGAGGCGCCGCCGGCGGCCGCACCCCAGCGTCCAGCAGTGGTGGTACTGGTGCGCCAGTGCGCACGGCTATTACCCCTACGTCGGTGCGTGTCCGGAAGGCTGGCAGCGGGTTGCGCCGCAAGTACCGGCAGCGCCGCAGTGATGTCCGTCCGTCGCCTCGCCACCTTGATGGCCTGCCTTGCGACGGCGGGGGTGCTGTCAGCGTGCGTGACCGTGCCTCCCGGTCCGTCGCAGCCGTCGCTGCCCGGTAACGGCAAGGCGTGGGATCAATTCCAGGCCGACGATGCATCGTGTCGCCAGGTGGCTGCGGCGCGCGGTGGTGTGCCGAGTGAGGCTGCGGCAAACGCCGGCGCGGGCAGTGCGGTTGCAGGTACAGTCCTCGGCGCCGCCATCGGTGGCCTGCTCGGCGGCGGTGAAGGCGCCGCGGTCGGTGCCGGCATGGGGCTCTTCACCGGCAGTGTCGTGGGCACGGGCTATGCGCAAAACGCCGCTGCGGTGACCCAGCAGAGCTACGACCGCGTGTACTTCCAGTGCATGTATGCCTATGGCAACCGCATCCCGGTACCGGCGGCGTTCGCAACGTCGATGCGCCAGGGCTCGGCCGCCGCCGCGCCGCGGATGGCCACACCCCCGCCGAACGCGGCCATTCCGCCGCGCAACGCACCGCCGCCTCCCGGAGTATCCATGCCCACACCGCCGCCCAACGCGGCGATTCCGCCGCGGAATGCGCCTCCGCCCGCTGGCGCAGCGATCGCCACGCCACCCCCCAATGCGGCGATTCCTCCGCCGGACGCGCCGCCGCCGTATCAATTGCCGCGCTGACCGCGTGGCGTGGATCACCACTGCCTGCTCCAACGCGGGTATCGTCGCGCTGGCGCCGCTTCCGCACCTCCCTCATGAGCCACAAACACGCCAATCTGCTGCGCGAGATCTTCCACGATCCGATCAACACCAACATTCACTGGCGCGAGATCGAGTCGCTGCTGAAGCATCTCGGCGCCGACACCGAGTCGCTGTCCGGCGCGCGCATCCGGGTCAAGCTCGGCCACTCCGAGGGCATCCTGCACCGGCCGCACCACGGCGGAAACACGCTCGACCGCAGCTCGGTGCAGCACCTGCGCGAACTGCTCGCACGCGGCGGTGCTACGCCGGCCCTGTACGAGGCTTCACACAAGGAAGAGGACGACCCGCGCGACGGTAAGCGGCACGGCTGAGCTTCAGGTCGGTTCAGCCGGGCCTCAAATCGGGCGCGACGCCCCACGCCTGGCGCTTCGGCCTGCATCGACTGCGGCATACTGCCCGCCTTCGAAGGAGGCGCTGCGATGACTTGGCTGGTACTCGGGCTGGTGATCTTCCTCGGCACGCACTCGGTTCGGATCTTTGCCGAGTCCTGGCGCGGCACGCGCGTCGCCGCGATGGGGCTGAATGGCTGGAAGGGCGTCTACTCGGTCGTCTCGATCCTCGGCTTCGTACTGCTCGTGTGGGGCTACGGTGTGGCGCGTGGCGCGCCGGTAATCCTGTATTCGCCGCCGGTCTGGACCAAGCATGTCGCGGCGCTGCTGACGATCCCTGCTTTCATCCTGCTCGCTGCGGCGTATGTGCCGGGCACGCGCATCAAGCGAACGGTAGGGCACCCGATGGTGGCCGGCGTGAAGGCGTGGGCCTTGGCCCACCTGCTCGCCAATGGCACGCTGGCCGACGTCGTGCTGTTCGGCGCGTTCCTCGTCTGGGCAATCGCGGATTACATCGCCGCACGGCGGCGCGATCGTGCGGCGGGTACGGTGTACGTGGTCGGGCCGATCACGCGCGACGTGACGGCAGTGGTCGTCGGCCTCGTCGCATGGGCCGCCTTCGCGTTCTGGCTGCACGGCGCCTTGATCGGCGTACGACCGTTCGGCAAGTTCTGAAAGCGCCCGACCGGAGCGCTACGCTCTGCTGTGGCCAACCCTCATGACGGATCTACTTCATATGAACGTGACGCGCACTTTTCGCCGTGGGCTGCTGCGCGCCAGCGCTTTCACGGCGCTTCTCGCCCTGGCTGGCTGCGTGGCCTACGCGCCGCCGCCGCAGCCGCAGCCCAGCACCTACGACCGCGCCTACAACGCGATGCTGGGTGCGATGGCGGATCAGGGTGTCAAAGTCAGCGACGCCAATCCGTCGGCGGGCCTGATTACCGGTGTGCGTGGTCCCATCACGGTGATCGCGACCGTCGCGCCGCAGCCGGATGGCACGACCAAGGTCGAGTTCCGCACCAGGGGCGACATCAGCAAGGACCCGCAGCTCATCGACCGCATCGGCGCGTCCTATAGCGCACGCATGGGGCGTTGAGCGCCTCGCCTTCAGCCGGCGGTACCGCCGGCGATGCCGTCGATGCGCGCCAGCACCTCAGGCGTGAGCTTTGGCGCGACGCCGAGCGCCTTCATGTTTTCGGTGACCTGCTCGACGCGGGTGGCGCCGGTGATCACCGTACTGACGCGTGGATTGCGCACGCACCAGGCGAGCGCGAGTTGAGCGAGCGTGCAACCGAGGTCCTTCGCGACGCCTTCGAGCTTGCCGACAATGGCGTTCTTCGCGGGATCGGTCAGACCTTCGCGCAGGAACGCATAGCTTTCGAGCGCGCCGCGCGATCCCGGCGGAATTCCCTTCTGGTACTTGCCGGACAATAGCCCCGAGGCGAGCGGGCTCCAGGTCGTGAGGCCGAGCCCAATGTCGTCGTAAAGCCGCGCGTACTCCTGCTCGACGCGCTTGCGATGCAGCAGGTTGTACTGCGGCTGCTCCACCACCGGCTTGTGCAGGTTGCGCCGGTCGGCGATCTCCCACGCGGCGCGGATCTCGTCCGCGTTCCACTCGCTCGTTCCCCAGTAAAGCGCCTTGCCGCGCTCGATGATGTTGTGCATCGCCCAGACGGTCTCTTCGATAGAGGTGTGCGGGTCCGCGCGATGGCAGTAGACGAGGTCGACGTAGTCGAGCTGCAGTCGCTTCAGTGACCCATCGATGGCATCGAGCAGGTACTTGCGGTTCAGCGTGTTGTTGTCGTTGGCGCAAGTGCGCATGCCCCAGTAGAACTTGGTCGAGACAATGAACTGGATGCGCGGCCAGCCGAGTTCTTTCAGCACCGTGCCCATGATGGTTTCGCTGCCGCCTTTGGCATAGATCTCGGCGTTGTCGAAGAAGTTGACCCCGGCGTCGAAGGCGGCGGCCATCAGCTCGCGCGCGGCGCGCGTGTCGACCTGGTTGCCGTAGGTGACCCACGAGCCGAACGACAGTTCGGAAACTTTCAGGCCGGAGCGGCCGAGGCGGCGGTAGTTCATGGTTCCAGTGAAGCGTGGAGGAAAGGCGGGGAGTCTACTGACCGCCGCCAGGCGGTGTTCGCGGTCGACGCGCAGGCTCAGCGCTCGCGCGTCAGCGGGACAAAGCGCACCGGGATCGTGCTGCGCGTCACCGTCCGGCCATCGGCGTCCTTGCGCAGGAGCAGCAGATCCTGCCCGGCCAGCAGCGGGCCGACGGGGATCACCATGCGTCCGCCGGGCTTCAACTGTTGCACGAGCGCCGGCGGGACATGGTCGGGGGCGGCGGTGACGATGATGCCGTCGAACGGCGCCGCTTCGGGCCAGCCGCGGTAACCGTCGCCGATACGCGTCTCGACATTGCGCACGCCGGCCGCGGCCAGCGCGGCGCGGGCGCGCTCGGCCAGTGGCGCCACGATCTCGATCGAATAGACCCTGCGCACGCAGGCAGCGAGCACAGCGGCTTGATAGCCGGAGCCGGTGCCCACCTCGAGCATGACGTCGGCAGGCTGCGGATCGAGCAGTTCCGTCATCAGCGCCACGATGAAGGGCTGCGAGATCGTCTGCCCTTCACCGATCGGCAGCGGCCGGTTGTCGTAGGCCTGTGCCGCAAGGCTCGGTGGCACGAAGCGCTCGCGTGGCACGGTCTCGAGCGCGTGCCGGACGGCGGGACTCAGCGCGGAGCGGCCCGTGCTGCCGGCCGTGGCCCGCATATCCGCGTCGATCTCGGCCAGCAAGCGCTCGCGAACACGCTTGAAGTCCGTTTGCGCCGCGCTCTGCATTGGCAACGTCATGCTGGCGAGTGTCGCAGCAAACGCGGCCAGCCAGGATCGACGGGGGTGCATGTCTCTTGGCGCGAGCTCTGCGTCCGATTGGGCCGGAGGGTGAACCCTGAGCGCTTTCTTTTCGAATGATCCGAGCGACGGCGTTCGGCAGCAAGCGACCTGGTCAATGTTTCGCGCGACCCGACCGCTCGCGGGGGCATAAGGACATGACCGAAACGTCGGTCTGCAGCCTCGAGCCTGGGGCACACTCGTCTTCCCTGTCCTGTCGAGACCTTCATGCGTCGCCTGTCTGCATTTGTCTGCGCGCTTGTGCTGCCGCTTGCGGCGGTGGCGCAGTCGCTGATCACGCCCGCCGGACTGGCCGCCAAGGCCGGTGATCCGTCCCTGCGCATCGTCGACATTCGCGCTGCCGATGGCAGCGCAGCGGCGTACGCGCGCGGCCACGTCCCGGGCGCACTCTCGGCGCCCTACGCGACATGGCGCGGACCCAAGGACAGCCCGGGAGCCCTGCCCGACACGCCGGCGTTGACCGCGCAGATCCGCGCGCTCGGCATCGATGCCGCCACGCCGGTCGTCGTGGTCTTCGAAGGAACCGACGCCACCGAATTCGGTGCCGCGGCGCGGGTCTACTGGACGCTGAAGGCGGCCGGCCTGAAGCAGCTCGCGATCCTCAACGGCGGCATGAAGGCCTGGCGTGCGGCGGGGCTGGCCGTCAGCACCGACGCTGTCGCCGTTGCGCCCTCGACCTACGTCGTCACCCTCGATTCCAAGCTGATCGCGACGCAGGACGAGGTCGCGCAGGCCGCCGCGGCGGGCGTCGCTCTGCTCGATGCGCGACCGCTGTCGTTCTTTCGCGGCGAAGCGCGCCATCCTGCCGCGCGTACGCCCGGAACCTTGGTCGGAGCAAAGAACGTCACGCACGATGTCTGGTTCGTGGAGAACTCCGCGACGCTTAAACCGGCGGCCGACGTGCAGCAGGTTGCCGTACGCGAAGGCGTCGACACGACGCGGCCGACGGTCTCCTTCTGCAACACCGGACACTGGGCTGCGACCAACTGGTTCGTGCTGTCCGAGGTGCTCGGGCAGAAGGACGTGAAGCTCTATCCGGAGTCGATGGTGGGCTGGTCGCGCGCCGGGCTGCCGATGGCCAATGTGCCGGGCCGGCTGGAGCAGTTCTGGATGCAGCTGAAAGAAGCCGCCGGCGCGATGTAGCGCCGCACGGGACCGATAATGTCGGCCGTGTCGATCACAGGCCTGGTGGCTGCACCGTCTGTCGCAGCGCGCGCAATTCGCGCGGTGGGCTGGCTCGCGCTTGCGACGGCACTGGCATGGCTGGCCGTCACGTGGCTGGTCGGCCTGCGGCAGGGCCTGCTCTTCGCGGTCGGCGTCGGCTATGGCGCCGTACTCGCGGGCGTGTCGTTCGGCTTCACCACCGGCTGGCGGCTGTGGATCCGCGAACGTGACCCGACCGGGCTGCTGGCTCAGTTCCTCGCCATCGCCCTCGCGATGGTGGTCTCGATCCCGCTGATCGCGAGCCACGCGGAGCTGAGCGGCGCGGTGGCGCCGGTCGCGGTCAGCGTTGTCCTGGGTGCCTTTGTGTTCGGCCTGGCGATGCAGATCGCCGACGGCTGCGGCTCGGGCACGCTGTACAAGGCGGGCCTGGGCAATGGTTTTTCGCTGGCGGTGTTGCCGGGGTTCGTCTTCGGCAGCTTCTTCGGCGCGGTGCACCTTGACCGCTGGCTCGCGCTGGGTTCGTTGCCGCCGATCGCGCTACAGGATCACCTCGGCACGGTCGGCGCCATCGCGCTGCAGCTTGCGATATTCGGCGCGCTCGCCGCGTGGCTGTGGCGCCGACGCCGCACGACGCAGACGCGTTGGCGTGGCAAGGGGGTTTACGTCGGCGCGGTGCTGCTCGCACTGTTCGCGGTGCTGAACCTCGTCATCGCCGGGCAGCCCTGGGGCATCGTCTATGGCCTTGGCCTCTGGGGCGCGAAGATTGCGGCTGCGCTTGGCATGGACCTCGCGTCGAATGCCTACTGGGGCCGCGAAGCGCAGCAGGCCCACATCCACGCCTCGGTACTGACCGATGTCACATCGATCACCAATTTCGGCCTGCTGGCCGGCGCGCTGATCGCCGCAACGTGGCGCGGCAACGCGTGTCCGCCGCCGGAGGCGCGGCGCGTGTCGCAGTGGATCGCGGCGATCGTCGCCGGCATCGCGCTCGGCTATTCGTCGCGGCTCGCGTTCGGGTGCAACGTCGGGGCCTACTTCTCTGGCATTTCCACCGGCAGCCTGCATGGCTGGATCTGGTTTGTCGCGGCGTTCGCCGGGTCGCTGGTCGGCGTGCGCCTGCGTTCCCGGCTGGGGCTGAAGGGATGAGGCGGCGTGTGCTCGGTTTTGCCGCGGTGTTCTGGGCGCTCGCGCTCGGACTGCTCGCACTCGACTGGTCCCACTCGGTGCCGCACAACCGTTTCGCCGAGCCGCTGCCGTGGCAGTTGGGGCACGAGAAGGTCGACGGCGCCGGTCATTGCGCGGCGCCGCTGAAGTAGCGCGCTACTCGGTCGGCAGGAAGCCTTCGATCGAAAGGTAGCGCTCGCCGGTGTCGTAGTTAAAGCCGAGCACGCGGCTGCCGGCCTTGAGTTCCGGCAGCTTCTTCGCGATGGCGGCCAGCGTGGCGCCGGATGAGATGCCGATCAGCAGACCTTCCTCGCGCGCGGCGCGGCGCGCCATCTCGCGCGACTCTTCGGCCTCGACGGTGATGACGCCGTCCAGCACCTCGGTCTTCAGGTTGTGCGGAATGAAGCCCGCGCCGATGCCCTGGATCGGGTGCGGCGAGGGTTGACCGCCCGAGATCACCGGCGAGGCGGCCGGTTCGACCGCGAAGACCTTCAGCCCGGGCCACTTCGGCTTCAGCACCAGTCCGACCGCCGAGATATGGCCGCCCGTGCCGACGCCGGTGATGATCGCGTCGAGCCCCTCGGGAAAGTCGTGCAGGATCTCCTGTGCGGTGGTCTTTGCGTGGACGTCGATGTTGGCCGGGTTGTCGAATTGCTGCGGGATCCACGCGCCGGGCGTCTCGGCGGCCAGTTGCTCGGCGCGCGCGATCGCGCCCTTCATGCCTTTCTCGCGCGGCGTCAGCACGAACTTCGCGCCGTAGGCCAGCATCAGCCGACGCCGCTCGACCGACATGCTGTCGGGCATCACCAGCACCAGCGGGTAGCCCTTGACCGCGGCGACCATCGCCAGCCCGATGCCGGTGTTGCCCGACGTCGGTTCGATGATGGTGCCGCCCGGCTTCAGGCCGCCCGTCCCGTTCTGCGGCCTCGACCATGGAAAGCGCGATGCGGTCCTTGATCGAGCCGCCGGGATTGGCGCGTTCGGACTTCGACCAGACTTCGTAGCCCGCCGGGAAACAGCCGGTTGATGCGGATGTGGGGGGTGTTGCCGATGGTTTCGAGTATGTTGGCGGCGCGCATGGGATGCTCCGTGAGTGCAGGCGTTGAACGGTACGCGGGTGGGGCCGCGATCGATATCACCCGACTTGATAACGATATAGCCCGGTGCGGCCCTCCTGTCATCCGGTTAAGCTCGCGGCATGACGCTCGCGATTTCCTACGACGACGTCGCGGCCGCCGCGCAGCGGCTGGCCGGCGTCGCACACCGCACGCCGGTGCTGACCTCGCGCACCGCGAACGAACTCACCGGCGCGGAACTGTTCTTCAAGTGCGAGAACTTCCAGCGCATGGGCGCGTTCAAGTTCCGCGGCGCGTACAACGCCCTGGTGCAGTTCACGCCGGAGCAGCGCAAAGGCGGCGTCGTGGCGTTCTCATCGGGCAACCATGCGCAGGCGATCGCGCTGTCGGCGCGCCTGCTCGGCATGCCGGCGACGATCGTGATGCCGCAGGATGCGCCGGCCATCAAGATCGAGGCCACGCGCGGCTATGGGGCTGAAGTGCTGCTGTATGACCGCTACACCGAGGACCGCGAGGCGATCAGCCAGCGGCTCTCGCGCGAGCGCGGCATGACGCTGATTCCGCCCTACGACCACCCGCACGTCATGGCGGGGCAGGGCACGGCCGCGCTCGAACTGCTGCAGGATGTCGGGCGACTCGACCTGCTGCTGGTCTGTGTCGGCGGCGGCGGACTGATCTCGGGCTGCGCGATCGCGGCGCAACCACCTGCAGCCGGACTGTCGCGTCATCGGCGTCGAGCCGGAAGCCGGCAACGACGTGCAGCAGTCGCTGCGGCGGGGCGAGATCGTGCACATCGACGTGCCGCACACGATCGCCGACGGCGCGCAGACCCAGCATCCCGGCCGCTACACGTTCCCGGTGATCCAGGCACTGGTCGCCGACGTCGTGACCGTCAGCGACGAGGCGCTGAAGCGCGCGCTGCGGTTCTTTGCGGCGCGCATGAAGATCGTCGTCGAACCGACCGGCTGCCTCGGTGCGGCGGCCGCCTTCGAGCAGGCGATCGAGGTGCGTGGCCGACCGCGTTGGCGTGATCCTCAGCGGCGGCAACGTCGATCTCGCGCGCTACGCGACGCTGCTCACCAGTAACGGGTTCGCTGCTAGTCCGCCGCCTTGATGACACCGCAGGCGATGCGCGCGCCGGAGTTGCCGGCCGGCTGTGTGCTGTAGTCATCCGGGCTTTCATGGATGACGATCGCGCGGTTGACGATGGAGTACGGCCCCGGTGTGACGGTCAGGATCTCCGAAGTGACCGCTGTAGACCGCGACGCCCTCGCCGTCGGAAGACAGGTTCGGCAGATCGCCCGCGTGATGCTCCGGCGTGTCGTGGCGCCCGTGCGGCTTGCTCCCCGGGTTGAAGTGCCCGCCGGCGCCGGCGAAGTTTCCGGTGCAGTCGCCCTTCTCGTGGATGTGGATGGCGAACTGCCGTCCGGGCGGCAGGCCATTGATGTCCCCGCGGATGTAGATCTTCCCGACGCTGCTGTTCGCCGCCGCGCCCGCCACCGGAGCGCTCCATCCGGCTCGTCTCCAGGATACGTGCCTCCTTCAGGCTGATGGAAGGTGATACGGCCCCAGACCCGGCTGGTCTCGCCGCCTTTCACCTGGGCGTCGGCAAACGGCCCCTTGCTCAGCGTGTCGCAGCCACGCGGCCAGTACGGCGACGGCCATGACAGGCGATCCAGCGTATGACCATGACCTGCTCCTTCAAAGCGCAGCGCGCCTGCTGTCGGCGCGATGGTAGCGGCTGGACGCGCGAAATGCAGAGCGCGGCGGCCGCCCACGTGCATCACTGCCCATCCGACTCATTCCGAGCACGGCTGGATATGTCTGCCCGCTGCCTTCCTGCCGTTGGGCCGTGCGCTGTTGCTTGCGCCTTTGCTGCTGCCGTTGGCCACACCGGCGGTCGAATGGGTCGGCACAGTTGTCGGCATGGCCGACGGTGACACGCTGACGCTGCTCGATGCCGGCAAGACGACGCACCGCATCCGCATCGACGGCATCGACGCTCCGGAGCGGACCCAGGCTTACGGCCAGCGCGCCCGCCAGTCGCTGGCCGATCTTTCGCAGGGCCGGACCGCGCACGCCAACTGTCCGAAGAACGACCGCTACGGGCGCGCCGTGCTGCCGCGTGACGGTCGACGGCGTGGATGTCGGCCTGGAGCAGATCCGGCGCGGACTGGCCTGGCACTACACGAAGTACGCGGGTGAGCAGCCAACCGCGGCGCGGATCAGCTACGCGAGGGCTGAGGAGCAGGCGCGTGCGAAGCGCGTGGGGCTGTGGGCGATGCCTACAGCCGAGCCGCCGTGGGAGTACCGGCGCGAGCGGTCCGCGGCGCCGAAGCGCTAGCTCACCCGGCGCGGCCGACGATCTGCGCGGTCGCGATCAGTTCTTCCAGCATCGCCATCGATGCCCGGCCCGAGACGGAGAAAGGGTCGAGCACCGGCTTGTCCGAGTACTTCAGCAGCAGCGACGGGTTGACCTTGGTCAGGTTGACCTGGCCCATCGTCCAGCCGGCGAAGTGGCGCTCGGGCACTTCGGCGTAGTGCAGCAGCATGACTTCGCGATGGCGCGTGTCGCGTACGATCTTCGTGTAGAGCGCGTTGACCGCATCGCGGCCGCCTTCGAGCGCCTGCATGTAGACCTCGCCGCCGTGGCACAGCACGCCGGTGATGCCGAGCGTCGGGTTGTGCGTGCGTGACTGCTGCAGGATTGACTCGATGATCTCCTGCGTCACGGGCGCGGCGGCGCGGCTGGCATAAAGCAGACGTACAAGCATCGCGTTCGGTCTCCGGTCAGGCGCTCTTCAGGTTCAGCAGGGCGAGGAATTCGCGTCGCAGGTTGGGATCCTTCAGGAACGCACCTCGCATCACGCTGTTGATCATCTTCGAGTCGGTGTCCTTGACGCCGCGCCACTGCATGCAGAAGTGGTCGGCCTCCATGACGATCGCCAGGCCGTCGGGCTGCATCGTTTCCAGCAGCAGGTCCGCGAGGTGCGTGACGGCTTCCTCCTGGATCTGCGGCCGGCTCATGACCCAGTCGGCCAGCCGCACGTATTTCGACAGGCCGATCAGGTTCGAGTGCTCGTTCGGCAGCACGCCGATCCAGACCTTGCCGAGGATCGGGCACAGGTGATGCGAGCAGGCGCTGCGCACCGTGATCGGCCCGACGATCATCAGTTCGTTCAGGTGTTCGATGTTCGGAAATTCCGTGATCGGCGGCATCGCCGTGTAGCGGCCGCGGAACACCTCCGTCAGGTACATCTTGGCGACACGCCGCGCGGTCTCGCGCGTGTTGTGATCACTCTCGACGTCGATGACGAGGCTCTGCAGCACGCCGAGCAGCTTCTCCTCGACCTCGTCCTGCAGCAGTGCGAGCTCGTCGGGCTCGAGGTACGGAGCGATGCAGTCGTTCGCGTGGAACCGGTGGCGCGCCTTCTGCAGGCGCTCCCGGATCTTCTGCGACACCGGCACGCCGAGATCGGAGGACTCGGCCGGGCCGGTGGGGGGAGTGCGCGCGTTCATGGTTCGTCGTCCTGCGCAGGTTCGGCCGATGACTATATAGGAAGGGCCGGTGCGTTCGCCCGTGCCGCCGCGAGGGCGCTGGGGCGGAGGGCGAGCTCCGCATCAGTCGGCTCGCCCTGGGCCCGCATCTTCGCGGCGATGTAGTCGCCGTGCGAAATGTGCAGCAGGTCGGCGACCTTGCGCATCAGGTGATTTTCGTGCGCCGACAGATTGGCGTCGGAGTATGCGACGCGCCACATCAGTTCGATGACGCGCTGCTTCTGTTCCTGAGTGAAGTGACGGTTGATGAGCGAGGTGAACTGGAAGTAGTCGCTGGCTTGCTTCATCTCTTCTTCGGCCAGGGCGATCAGGCGTTCTGCCTCCTCGTGCGTGAGTTCGAACTTCTCGCGCACGGCGCGCAGCACCGCCGTTTTCTCGGCCGCGGAGGAGTCCTGGTCGATGCGCGCCACCTCGACCAGCAACGCCGCCGTGGCGAGTTCGATCGTATGGCGCTCGCTCGCGGCCGGCGCAGCGCCGATGTGGCGGTCGAAGAAGTCGCGGATCGTGTTCAGCATGCCCGAAATTCTGCACCGTTTGTGCGCTGCCGCAAGTCGTCGGTGTGGCATCGGGCTAAAGTCGCGCCCGTAGGTGAGGGGGACAGGCGTGACGGAGTGGCTGCAGACCGTGTTCGGGCAGAACACGCTGCTTACGGGCGGTCTCACGCTGGCGTTGCTGGGGCTGGTTGCTGTCTGGCTGCGTGACGTCCCTGGCAAGCTCTTCGGCTGGGCCAAGCACTTCCTGATCACGACGCTGACCGTCGACAGTCGCGACGAGCTGATGTTTCCGGCGCTGGTCGAGTACATGGACAGCCGCGAATCACTCCGAAGGCTGAACAACTTCACCGCGCGTGCGGTACGCCAGGGCACGAGCTACCAGAGCCTGCACGACGAGTTGCAGCAGGGCGGGCGGCCGCTGACGGTGCTCTCGCCCGGCGAAGGTTTCCACCTCTTCTTCCTCGACGGTCGTCTGATGTGGATGAAGCGCGAGGTACAGGTCGGCCCCTCGATCTTCGAGAAGATCGCGCTCTCCACCTTCGGCCGCAACAAGCAGCCGCTCGAGGCATTGGTGCATGCCGCGATGGAGCACCGCATCGCGCGCGAGCTGAACCGCATCGCGGTCTACATGCCGAGCCCCTACAACAATGAATGGATGCGAGCCCGGCTCGGCAACAACCGCAAGCTCGACTCGGTGGTGCTGAAGGCCGGCCAGAAGGAGGCGATTCTCGAGGATCTCGAACCGCTTCTTCGCCTCGCACGATCGCTACGAGGCGCTGGGCATTCCCTGGCGGCGTGGCTACCTGCTGTACGGCCCGCCGGGCACCGGCAAGACCTCGCTCGTCACGGCGATCGCCTCCGAACTGGCGCTCAACGTCTGCGTGCTGAGCCTGGCCTCGCCGACCGTCACCGACGAGAAGATCGGCAACCTGCTGTCGTCGGTGCCGCAGCGCTCGGTGATCCTGATCGAGGACGTCGACGCCTTCTTCCGCCAGCGCGACAAGGCCGACACCAGCGTCAAGGTCTCGTACTCGGGCTTCATCAACGCGCTCGACGGCGTCGCGGCGCACGAAGGCTCGGTCGTGTTCCTGACGACCAACCACCCGGAGCTGATCGACGAGGCGGCGATCCGCTCCGGTCGCGTCGACTTCCGTCTTGAGCTCGGGCTGTGCGACGCCAGCCAGCTCGAGCGCATGTTCCTGAAATTCTTCGACGACGCCTCGGCGGCCGCGCGCTTTGCGGCGATCGTCGCGCCGGACCGCTGGTCGCCGGCGCAGGTGCAGGAGCGCCTGCTCAAGGCGCGGTCGGTGGACGAAGCGATCGATCTTTTTTGCGGCGCAGCAGAAGTGCCCGCCAAGCAATTGCGGGCGGTCTGACATGACAGTCCGTCTGACGCAGATGTTACAGGCGTCTCATATCCCCCACACGGCAGGGGGGGCGGAGTAAGTCCGAAGTGCACATACTTCGAAATTCGACCTATAACGCGACGTGGAACTGACCCACAAGCACTTTAGGAGGGGAGATTAGATGAAACTAAAACAGACCGCCGGCGGGGGCCGCGGACTTCGACTGACGGCGATCAGCGCTGCGCTGGTCGCGGCGTTCGCGTTGCCGCACGGTCGCAAACGCGTTCGAGATCGAGACCGGCAACGACGATGTCGTGATGCGCTGGGACAACACCGTGCGGCATCAACATCGTCGAGCGGATCGCAGTCCCAGGACGAGGCGATGCTCAAGAACCCGAACTACGACGACGGCGACCGCAACTTCGACAGCGGCCAGCGTGTTCTACGCGCTTCGACCTCCTGTCGGAGTTCGACTTCGTCTACGGAAGAACACGGGCTTTCGCGTCAGCGCGGCCGGCTGGTGGGATCCGGGCTACAACAAGCTCGACAACACGTCGACGCAGACCTCCAACCACATGGTCAACGGTCGCCCGGCGCTCGGCCTGCCCGACTACACCAGCCGCTACGCGAAGGGCGGTTCCGGCGAATTCCTCGACGTCTTCGCGTTCGACAAGTCGACGATCGGCGACGTGCCGGTCAACGTCAGGCTCGGCCAGACCACGGTGTACTGGGGCGAGAGCCTGTTCTCAACGGCGCCCTCCACAGCGTCGCGTACTCGCAGAACCCGATCGACGTCTGGAAGGGCCTGGCGACCCCGGGCGCCGAAGCCAAGGAACTGTTCCGGCCGCGCGTCGGCCTGAACCTGCAGGCGCAGGTGACCGACGACTGGTCGGTCGCCGCCCAGTACTTCTTCAACTGGCAGAGCTTCAGCAACCAGGCCTTTCGCTATCCGGAGTCGGGCTCGTACCTGTCGATCGGCGACGCGCTGCTGTGGGGCGGCGAGTCGCTCATCGCCAACGCCGACCGGCACGCAGCGGCTTGCTGGCGCGGCACCGACATCACGCCGGACGAGAACACCGGACAACTGGGGCCTCGCGGCGCGCTGGAGCCCGGAGTGGCTCGACGGCACGCTCGGCGCGCTACTACCGCCGTACCTACGACATGCAGCCGCAGGTCGATGCCGACGCCGGCGGTGCGCGACCATGCCGGCGCAGCTCTGCACGGCCCGCGGCGGCACGCCGCTCGTCCCGGACACTCTGCTATGTCAATCCGCAGGCGGCATCGCTGCAGGAGCTGCGCCCAGGTCGGCCGATCGGCACGTACAACGTGGCCTTCGGCTCCGAACATCGACATCTTCGGCGTGAGCCTCGTCGAAGAACATCGCCGGCATCAGCGTCGGCGCCGAACTGAGCTACCGCCACAACATGCCGCTGGTGAGCGATCCGGTGAATGGTGCTGCCGGCCGCCTTCGCGCCGCTGGTGCCGGGCGCGATCGCGACCAATGCGCTGCCGGACGGCGACACGCCGGGCGCCAAGGGCAACGACGATGCACGGCCTGGTCAACGCTGCTCGGCACCATACCCAAGAACTTCCTGTCGACTCGGCTACCTGGGCCACGGAGCTGACCTGGATGACCTGGCTCGACGTCAACCAGAACGAGGCGGTATTCAAGGGGCGCGACGGGTATTCGCAGATCGACCGCGTGTCGAAGAACTACTTCGGCCTGGCGATCAACTACACGCCGACCTGGTACCAGGTGTTGCCGGGTGTCGACATCCTGGCGCCGCTGTCGTGGTCGGCAGGGGATCTCGGGCAATTCGGCCATCACCGCCGGGCGGTACGAAGGGCGCCGGCACCTTCGGCATCGGCGTCGCGGCGGACATCTACCAGAAGTACCGCATCGACCTCAAGTACGTGGGCTTCTACGGCGACTACTCGACCTGCCCGGGCAGTGCCTGTGAATCCGGGAACCTGCGCAGCCGGTGCCGCCAACGTATTCAACGGTAACAACGCCGTGCTGTCCGATCGCGATTTCGTGGCGCTGACGTTCAAGACGACCTTCTGATGAGGAGCAATTCCATGTTTCGCAAACACACTGATCGCGGCGGCGGTGGCCGTCGCGTACAGCGGCCTGGCCGGCGCGGCGGTGACCGCCGACGAAGCCAAGCAGCTGGGCACGACGCTGACGCCGGTCGGCGCTGAAAAGGCCGGCAACAAGGACGGCACGATTCCCGAGTGGACCGGCGGCCTGACAACGCCGCCCGCAGGCTTCGTCAAGGGCAGCGGCTTCCGTCCGGATCCGTATCGCGGCGGACAAGCCGCGCCTGACGATCGACGCCAAGAACCTGGCTCAGCACGCGGACAAGCTGACGCTCGGGACGCAGGAGATCCTCAAGCGCAATCCGGGCACCTATCGCCTCGACGTCTATCCGACGCGACGGCCGGTCACTTATCCGAAGCGCCTGCTCGACAACGCGGCGAAGAACGCGCTCACCGCCAAGACCGACGAACGCCGGGCTGTCGCTCGATGGCGCGATCCCCGGCGTTCCGTTTCCGATCCCGAAGACCGGCTACGAGGTGATGTGGAACCACCTGGTGCGCTACACGGGCCAGACGCTATTGCCCGAAGTACGACGCCTGGAACGTCGACTCGGCCGGCGTGGCGACGCTGGCGACGACCGGCGAGTCCTGGCAGGAGTACCCGATCTATCTCGGCAACAAGAATGAGCCCTACAAGGGCACCGACATCTATTACCGATCAAGCTCAACTACCTGGCGCCGGCTCGCCGCAACGGCGAGGCACTGTCGTGCAGGACGCGGTGAACCCGCTCGAGCAGCCGCGCCGTGCCTGGCAGCTACCTGCCGGGCCAGCGCCGCGTCAAGGCCGCGCCCGACGTCGCCTACGACACGCCGAACCCCGGTACGGCCGGCGCGACGACGTACGACGACGCGTTCATGTTCAACGGCGCGATGGACCGCTATGACTTCAAGCTGATCGGCAAGAAGGAGATGTACGTCCCGTACAACGCGTACAAGCTCTAGTACCAGCCGGGCAGTCAGGCAGAATGCACTGAAGGCCAAGCACCTGAATCCGGACCTCGAGCGCTGGGAACTGCACCGCGTGTGGGTGGTCGAGGCGACGCTGAAGGAAGGCAAGCGCCACATCTACGCCAAGCGCGACCTCTACATCGACGAGGACAGCTGGCTGCGTGTGGCCACCGACGCAGTACGACGCGCGCGGGCAGTTGTTCGTGTCGCAGTTCATGCCGTCGCCGTTCAGCTACGACGCGTTGGCGCCGACGACGTCGCTGCAGGTGTACTACAACTTCATCGCGGGGACCTACGGCATGCAGGGCATGTGCGGGCTGCACAAGGGCCTGTTCTATATCGAGCCCCTACCCGAGCGCGACTGGTCGCCGGACTCGATGGCCGGCGCCGGCGTGCGCTAGTCGGGAGATTGCCAATCACGCGAACGCGCGCGAGGCGATCCGTCGGCCATAGGTCGGCGGCCGCCTCGACTGCCGGACTGGCTGGCAGCCTTAGCGTGGGACGACGGCGCCCGGATCCGGGCGCCGTTTTGATCTGTGGCACATCCTGTGATGGGCATGGTCACATGCCCTCCGCCGATCCGGATTCAGAGAGCAAAATGCATGGCGCAGGCAAGGCAACCGTGTCACGGGTTGCCCGGGTGCGTGTGGTTTCGCCTGCAGCGTCCATAGAGGCGCCCGGCGTCGCGGGGTTAGCGTGGGAGACATAGGATGATCAACAAGGCCTTGCTGCTGGCGGCGGTCGCCTGTGCCGTCCCGGCTCTGTGTGCGTCGCAGGAGACCAAGGCCCCGGCCAAGTCGGCTGCGCCGCCGGCGGCGGCGATCGACGTGCTCGACCGCCCGGCCCAGATGACGCCACTGGCGGCGCGCCGTCTGCTGCAGTCGGTGGCGCGGGCCGGCGACCGCCTGGTCGGGGTCGGACCGCGCGGGCACATCGTCGTGTCGGCCGATGGCGGCGCCACCTGGAAGCAGTCCGTCGTGCCGGTCAGCTCCGACCTGACGGCGGTGTACTTCGTCAACGACAAGAACGGCTGGGCCGTCGGACACGACGGCGTGGTGCTCGCGACCACCGACGGCGGCGAGAGCTGGGTCAAGCAGCTCGACGGCCGTGCGGCGAACGGGCTGCTGCTGAAGACCATGGAGGCGCGCGTCTGCGGCCGAACCCGGTTCGGCCGAGCTGAAGGCGCTGCACGCCGAAGCCGAGCGTTATCATGGAGCAGGGACCCGACAAGCCCTTCCTCGACGTCTGGTTCCAGGACGAGAAGACCGGCTACGTCGTCGGGGCCTACAACCTGATCTTCGCCACCAGCGACGGCGGCAAGACCTGGGAGCCGTGGTTCGATCGCACCGACAACCCGAAGTTTCTCAACCTGTATGCGATCCGGCCGGCAGCCGGCGGTCTGTACATCGCTGGCGAAGGCGGGCTGGTGCTCACGCTTCGACCCGACCACGAAGCGCTTCCGCGCGGTGCCGGTCGACTACAAGGGGAGCCTGTTCGGCGTCGTCGACGGCGGAGATGCGGTGCTGGTCTTCGGCCTGCGCGGGAACGCGTTCCGCAGCAACGACGGCGGCAAGCACTGGACCAAGGTCGATAGCCAGCTGCGCCGCCACGATCGTCAGCGGCGTCCGCACCGAAAAGGGCGCCCTGCTGCTCGCCGACCAGGGCGGACGGATCGCGCTCAGCACCGACGGCGGCAAGACCTTCAACCGGCTTCAAGCTCGCCAAGCCGTTGCCGACCATCGGGCTCGACCGATGCGGGGGCGACAAGCTGGCGCTGCCACGCCCGTCGGCGTGCTGGTCGTCGACCCTGCGGCGCGGCCGCAGCCCGCTGAAGTCCGCCGTCTCAGTACTCCACCTCAGAGGACAGCCATGGCAGGCCATACCGCCAACATCGAGTCGATGCCGGTCGTCCGCAATCTCGCGGACTTCGACCAGAAGTCCGGCAACGCGCTCGAGCGCGTGATCTTCAACCACCGCCTGGTCGTGATCGTCGTCTGCGCGTGGTCACGCTCGCGCTGCTGGCGTTCGTCGCGACGCGCCTCAGCGCTCAACGCCAGCTACGAGAAGATGCTGCCGCAGGGCCATCCGTACATCTCGAATTACCTCGCCAACAAGAACCAGTTGCGCGGACTCGGCAACACGCTGCGCGTCGTCGTCGAGAACACGCAGGGCGACATCTTCGACCCCGACTTACCTCGATACGCTGAAGAAGATCAACGACGAGCTTTTCCTGACGCCAGGCGTCGACCGCGCCTGGGTCAAGTCGCTGTGGATGCCGGCGGTGCGCTGGATCGAGGTGACCGAGGAAGGCTTCCACGGGCGGACCGGTGATGCCCGACACCTACGACGGCTCCGCCAAGAGCGTCGAGCAGCTGCGCGACAACGTCGTGCGCGCCGGTCTCGTCGGCAATCTCGTCGCCAACGACTTCAAGTCGAGCACGATCGTGCTGCCGTTGCTCGACGTCGACCCGGCGACCGGCAAGGCCATCGACTACGGCGACACTGACTCAAAGTCGGTCGAACAGAACGTCCGCGCCAAGTACGAGACGGCGGACGGCAAGTATCAAGGTGCGCATCATCGGCTTCGCCAAGATCATCGGCGAGCTGCTCGACGGCGTGCTGCAGGTGATGATGTACTTCGGCATCGCGTTCCTGATCGCGGCGGCGCTGCTGTTCTACTACACGCGCTGCTGGCGCAGCACGTCGCTGGTGCTGTTCTGTTCGCTGATCGCGGTCGTCTGGCAGATCGGGCATCCTGACGCTGATCGGCATCGGCCCGGATCCGTTCTCGGTGCTGGTGCCGTTCCTGATCTTCGCGATCGGCGTGTCGCACGGCGCGCAGAAGATGAACGGCATCATGCAGGACGTCGGCCGCGGCACGCACAGGCTGGTGGCGGCGCGCTACACGTTCCGGCGCCTGTTCGTCGCCGGCGTGACCGCGCTGCTCAACGGCGCGGCCGGCTTCCTGGTGCTGCTGGTGATTCCGATTCCGGCGATCCGCGAGCTGGCGATCTGCGGCCACGATCGGCGTCTTCGTGCTGCTCTTCACCAACCTGGTGCTGCTGCCGGTGCTGCTGTCGTTCACCGGGGTGAGCGCCAAGGCGGCCGCGCGCAGCGTCAAGGAAGAGGAGACCGGCGTCGGCGCGCACGGCATCTGGGCGCTGGTCGGCGCACTTCGCCGACACAGCGGGCCTGGGCCGCCGGCGCGATCGCCGTCGCGGTGGCGCTCGGCGTCGGCGGCTTCTTCGTCTCGAAGCAACTGCAGATCGGCGACCTCGACCCGGGCGCGCCGGAGCTGCGACCGAACTCGCGCTACAACGTCGACAACGCCTTCATCACGAAGAACTTCTCGCTGTCGTCCGACGTGTTCGCGGTCATCGTCAAGACGCCGACGGAAGGCTGCCTGAAGTACGACGACGCTGCAGCAGGCCGATCGGCTCGCGTGGCAGCTGCAGCAGCTGCCGCGAGGTGCAGACCACGATGTCGCTCGCCGGACATCGTCAAGCAGATCACGGCGGGGTCGTTCGAAGGCAGCCCGAAATGGCTGACGCTGTCGCGCAACCAGGAGATCCTGAACTACGGCGCGCAGCAGGCGACGGTCAACAACCCGGATCTGTTCAACACCGAGTGCTCGGTGATGCCGGTGATCGCGTATCCTCAAGGATCACAAGGCGGCCACGCTCGACAAGGTGGCGGCGCACGGTGGAGAAGTTCATCGCCGACAACCCGGTCGCCGACGTCGAACTGCTGCCCGCCGCGGGCTCGGCCGGCATCGAGGCGGCGGTCAACCAGGTCGTGCGCAAGGCCTGGATCGAGATGCTGTTCTACGTCTACGGCGTGGTGGCCGTGCTGTGCCTGATCGCGTTCCGCTCGTGGCGTGCGGTGATCGTGGCGCTGCTGCCGCTGGCGCTGACATCGATCCTGTGCGAAGCACTGATGGTGATGCTCGGCATCGGCGTCAAGGTGGCCACGCTGCCGGTGATCGCGCTCGGCGTCGGCATCGGGGTCGACTACGCGCTGTACCTGCTGTCGGTGCAGCTGCAACGGTCAGCGCCGGGGCCTGTCGCTGACCGGACGCCTACCGCTCCGCGCTGGCCTTCACCGGCCGCATCGTCGCGCTGGTCGGCTTCACGCTGGCGGCCGGCGTCATCACCTGGGCCTGGTCACCGATCAAGTTCCAGGCCGACATGGGAATCCTGCTGGCGTTCATGTTCCTGTGGAACATGCTCGGCGCGCTGATCCTGATCCCGGCGCTGTCGTACTTCCTGCTGCCGACCTCGGCTGTCAGGACCAGCGACGAAGCTGACGGACACCGACGGTCGCGCACGCCGCGTGAGCAACGGTCGGCGGCTGCCGTGGCCCGCCGTCTCGGGCAGCTGAGCGCGCCAGGCTCCTAGGCCAGCAGACCCAGCAGCCGCGCGCGGTCGACGGCGTGCTTGCGCGAACCGGCGTTCAGCTTCGCAGAAGAGATTCTTCAGGTGCCACTTCACGGTCTCTTCGCTGATGTCCATCGAGCGCGCGATCAGCTTGTTCGACAGGCCGTTGCCGATCAGTTGCAACGCTTCGGTCTCCTTGGTCGGTCAGTAGCCCGCCGGAGATGGCCGTGAACGCTGGGACGGTGCCATGGCCGGTGCCGGAACCACAGGACTCGTGGGCGTTCGGGCGCGGAGCTCGCCGAGGATCTCGTCGATCAGCGGATGCAGGTCGGCTACCAGGCGCTCGAGTCCGTTGATCGACGCCAGATCGCGCGCCTCGATCAGTTTCGCGCGCGCCTCGCGCATGCGGTTTCGGTGCATCAGGACCGCCTGCAGGCCTTGATCACGATAGAGTCGCGTCCGCGATTGAGCGCCAGCGCCAGAGTCTCGGCTTCGCGCAGCGTCCGCTCCGCGAGCGTCACGTCATACGTCGCAATCGCGACATAGGTGCGCGCCATCGCGACTTTCATCCGGTAGTACGGCTGCAACGGCCGGAATTCATGCCGCTCGAACTCCGGCGCAAGCGCTTCGAGCTGGGCGATCTTCGCCGCGGCAGTTTCCGGCCGTGAACGCGTCGCGTGGATGCGGGCCTGCTCGGCCAGGCTCAGCAGCACCAGGCGCGGCATGCGGCGTGATTCGCCGAGAACGCGCAGACCATCGAATACGTCCAGCGCGCGCCGCTCGTCGCCCTCGGCGAGGGCGAGGTCGCCCAGCGTGCGGTAGGCGAGCAAGGATCGCGTCGGGCAGTCCGACCCGGTCGATGACGTCGAGCCGATTGGCCAGCAGCGCGCGGGCCCGTGCCGGCTGATCGCGCTCGAATGCCACCGCGGCAAGCGCGCCAGCCAACATCGCTGCGATCGTGCTACGCCGACCTGAATCGCGCTCGGCTGCTTCAAGCGCGGGCTGCAGCACGTCGTCGGCCTTGATCGGCCGGCCTTCCCAGATGTGGCTGATGCCGACGATGACGCTCGAAAACGCGCGCGGCAGACTTATCGACGGCTCAGTCGTCGTGCGCTGCGATACGGCTTCGATGCGGTCGCGCAGCTGCTGCGTGGCGCCCCGATACAGATCAAACAACGCCGTCGGATTCGCGTACGCAAGCTGATGCAGCGGCATGGCCGACGGCGGCAGCTGCTGCCAGCGTTCGAGGCTGTCGACTATGACCCCGGGCTGATCGCAGAAGATGGCGGCACATGCGCCGATCAGTCCGGCCTCAAAGCGCGCGTGCGGATCGGCCGACGCGTCGGCGGCGATCGGCTCTGACAGCAGCGAACACGTCGCCGGTGCTTCGCCCAGCGCGTTTACCCAGGCGGCCGTCAGGCGCAGCGATACATCTTGCTCGAACGCTTCGGGCGGCAGGCGCCGGATCCACTCGCGCGCCTCCGCCAGCCGACCTTCGCCGGCGATGATCGCGCAGCGACTCGGCCGCATAGCGAATCGCCGTCGCACTTCGTCGCCCGCTTCGAGCGCGTGGTGCGCCGCTTCGCGCAGCAGCTTGCGGTCGGCATACCAGTTGGCGGCGCGCGCGTGCAGCGTCGCGCTGCTCGGCGGCTGGCAGGCTGGCGAACCGGCCCAGCAGGAAGTCGCGTGCCAGCGTGTGCAGCCGGATCCATCCCTGACCCTCGCCGACGGTCACGATCGGCGTGTCGCGCATCAGTTGCTCGAGATGGGCCGACGCCGCCGGAATCCCCGGTGACGGCGGCGCACAGTTCAGGGGTCATCGATTCGAGGATCGAGCAGCGCACCAGGAAGTCGGCGAGCTTCGCCCGGCAGTCTGCGACAGCATCGACTCGAGGAAGAAGCGTTCGAGATCGCCGCGCCGCGCGCTCAGCTCGGCGATCGCCGCGCTCGAGCTGCGGTGCCCGCTCGATCGTCGAGGCGGCCATCTGCAGGCCGATCGGCCAGCCCTCGGTGAGTTCGTGCAGGCGTACGCAGTCGTCGAGCGTGATGCGATCGCCGAACTTGCGCTGCAGGATCTCGACGGAATCGTCGAGCGCCAGCCGCAGGTCGTCGACGCCGACGCTGGCGAGCGTCGCCGCTCGCCCGCAGGTCGGTCAGCGGCAAAGGCAGCGCTCCGCGCGAGCCGATCGATCAGTCGCAGGTTCGGCGGAGCGTTGTACAGCAGATAGGACACCGCCTCGTCGAGGGTGGCCGCAGGCAGCCGGTCGGCGTCGTCGAGAACGATCACGGTCAGCGTCGCGAAGTTCGGCGATCTCGGCCAGCAGCGCCGTCAGTGCCTCCGCCTCGCGTCCGGGCTGGATCGAGCCCAGCTCCGCTTCGAGCACGCTGAGACCGCTACGTCCGACTCGCCGAACGCAGCGACGTGAGCACGACTTCGGCGAAACGTGCGGGCGTGTCCTGAGCGGTCCAGCGTCACCCAGGCGACGAAGGCGCCGCGCTCGAGCCAGGCACGTCGCCACTGGGCCAGCAGCGTCGTCTTGCCGAAGCCCCGCGGAGCGTTGACCAGGACGGCGGTGCGGTCCTGCAGGTCGTCCCAGCGGCGTCACCGAGTGCGCGGCGCAGCACGGCGGCTGCGCGGCAGACGCGGCGGGGTGATCTTCAGGACGAACTGGGGCTGGAGCATCGCTCCGTCGCGGGCGGCGTGTAGTGGCGAGGAGGGCGCACAAGCGTATCCGATGTGCATTGCAGCAATGTCCGGACCGCGGGTGGTTTCCGCGTCGGACGTCATGCGCGCCCCGCGCCGGTCGTGGCCCCCTGACTTGGGTGGTGTGGTTGCGATCGTGGCTGCCTACAGTCGCCCCTTCGTTCGATGGCGCACCGCGCCGGGGCAACTGGGTATGGGCAAACAGTTCTTTCGAACGACCGCGGCGGCGCTGCGATCCGTCGTGCTGCGAGTGACCGCGCTGCTGCTGGTCCTGGCGGCCGGCGTTTCGATTCTGGCCGCTGTGGACGAACGGCAGCGCCATGTGCGCGTGCAGCAGGAGTCCGAGTCGAGCGACGGCGCCCCATTTTCACGTTGGCCTCGCGTCGCGCAATTACGGCGACTTCCTGCCTTCGCGCCCCTGATCGGATGCCACCGGAACACACTGAACGATCTGGACTTTGCATGGGGAACACCGACGCCGCGGCTTCGGCGATGGTTTCGCGCCCGCCGGAGCAAGACCCTGGAGCGATGCGGGCTGATGAGCCTCCGATGACGTTCGCTCACCCCCACTCCCGGGTGGGGATCGCCGGCGCCATCGGCCTTAGTGTTCGGTTCTCGACTGCGCGCGCCCAGGACAGTGGACAGGGCGCGGTTTGCAAGCAGTGCTTTACCCCAATTTCCGAAAGGCGACGCCATGATGAATGTCGAAAAGATCACCACCAGCTACGTAGACGCGGAAAGCTATCCCTGGATTCCGTTCACCCCGTACAGCAATGAGGTCTTCATCAAGGTGCTGAAGATCGAGCCGGTTTCCGGCACGTTCGTCACGTTGCTCAAGGCGCCGGCCACGATGCGGCTGCCCAAGCATCATCACTGCGGCACGGTGATGGTCTACACGATCAAGGGCACCTGGAAGTACATCGAGCACGACTGGACGGCGACCCCGGGCAGCTTTGTGTACGAGACCGCGGCCTCGGTGCATACCCCGATCGCAGTTGCCGGCGACGAAATCATCACGCTAAACATCCAGGTCGGTGATTCGCTCTACCTGGACGACAAGGACAACATCATCGCTGTCGAGAACTGGAAGTCGGTGATGAAGCGCCACGTCGAGTTCCACAAGGCGCGCGGTACGGTCGCGCCCGACCTCACCGACTTCAGCGAATAGGGGAGAACCGATGAAGGCACTGATGCAGGACCGCCCGCTGCTGATCTCGTCGCTGATCGAGCACGCCAACACGTTCCACGCCGGCGGCGAGATCGTCTCGCGCACGGTCGAGGGCCCGATCCACCGTTGCACCTATGGTGACATTCACCGCCGCTCGAAGCAGGTCGCCAACGCGCTGACCGCGATGGGCGTGAAGCATGGGGATCGCGTCGGTACGCTCGCCTGGAACGGCTACCGGCACATGGAGCTCTACTACGGCGTGTCCGGCATGGGCGCGGTGTTGCACACGATCAATCCGCGGCTTTTCCCGGAGCAGATCGTCTACATCGCCAATCACGCCGAGGATCAGTACATTTTCTTCGACCTGACCTTCGCGCCGCTGATCGAGAAGCTGGCGCCGCAGATGACCTCCGTCAAGGCCTTCATCGCAATGACCGACCGCGCCCACATGCCCGGCGCTCAATATCCGCAACCTGCTGTGCTACGAGGAACTGATCGGCGAGCACAGTGCGGACTACGAATGGCCGGTGTTCGACGAGAACACGGCCTCGTCGCTTTGCTATACGTCGGGCACGACCGGCAATCCAAAGGGCGTGCTGTACTCGCACCGCTCGACGGTGCTCCATTCGTTCGCTGTCTGCACGGTCGATGGTCTGGGGCTCTCATCGAAGGAGTCGGCGCTGCTGGTGGTGCCGATGTTCCACGTCAACGCCTGGGGCATGCCCTACGCGGGCGCGATGTGCGGCGCCAAGCTCGTGATGCCGGGTCCGGGTCTTGACGGCAAGAACGTCTACGAGATCGTGCGCGACGAGAAGGTCACGCTGGCACTCGGCGTGCCGACCGTGTGGTTGATGCTTTTCAACCATGTCGACACCGCCAAGCTGAATCCGAAGGCCGAACTCAGTCTCAAGCGCGTCGTCATCGGCGGCTCGGCAGCGCCGCGCGCGATGAGCGAACGATTCGAGACGCACTTCGGGGCGCAGGTCGTCCATGCGTGGGGCATGACCGAGATGTCGCCACTCGGCACGGTGTGCAATTTCCTGCCGAAGCACGCCGGCTATACGCTCGACCAGCGGCTGGACGTGCAGTCCAAGCAGGGCCGTCCGATCTACGGCGTCGAGATGAAGATCACCGACGACGACGGCAAGCGTCTGCCGCACGACGGCAAGGCTTTCGGGCACCTGATGGTGCGTGGCCCCTGGATCACGGCGGGCTACTTCAAGGGCGACGGCGGCGAGATCCTCGAAACCGACGGCTTCTTTGATACCGGGGATGTCGCAACGATCGACGCCGACGGCTACATGCAGATCACCGACCGCAGCAAGGACGTGATCAAGTCGGGCGGCGAGTGGATCTCGTCGATCGATCTGGAGAATGCTGCCATGGGGCATCCGGCGGTCGCGGAGGCGGCGGTCATAGGAGTTGCCCATCCCAAATGGCAGGAGAGGCCGCTCTTGATCGTGGTGAAGAAGAAGGATCAAGATACGACGCGCGACGACGTGCTGCAGTACCTCGAGGGCAAGATAGCCAAATGGTGGATGCCGGACGACGTCGTCTTCGTAGACGATTTGCCGCACACGGCCACCGGCAAGCTGCAGAAGATGAGGCTGCGCGAGCAGTTCAAGAGCTATCAGTTTCCGGCAACCTGACCAGGCTGCCAGTTTCCGGAGCCACAAGCTCCATGCATCCCAAACGCGGATGCATTAACAAGTGACCGGGGCCACGAGCGCCGGGCGGGTGATGGGTATGGACGAACATCGGAAGGGCCATTCGCCCGACCTGGATGCGGCGCGCGGGCTGTTGCCTGCCATCGTGGTGGGTGCTGCCGTATGGGCAATCATCTTCGCGATCGCCGCGCTTCTGTGGGGCTGCATGGCTCCGGCGACGCACTGAGCACGCTGGGGTACGCTCCGTGGCGCGATGTTCGCACCGCGCAGTTCACTCTTGCCATGACAGTCGACGTTCCCTCCGCCGACACGGCGTCGTACGTGCACCTGCGCACTGCGCCGGGCGGGCGCATCAAGCGCTGGCTGCTGCACCAGGTGCTGCGTATCGGCGTACGCAATTCGAGGATCAAGGTCGAGGACATCGCGCGTCTGAGGCGTCACAACGAGGCATTCGACCGTCGCTTCGGCAAGGTCGACCCGGCGCTGCGTCGGACGCCGGTGGACGCGGGCGGCGTGGCCGCCGAATGGATCGAGGCGCCCGAGGGCCGTGTCGATCGTGTGATCTTCTATCTGCACGGCGGCGCCTTCTGCCTGCGCTTTCCCAGCACGCATGCCGGCATGGTCGGACGCTGGTGCCGGCGCCTCGGTGCGCGGGCGCTGCTGGTCGACTATCGGCTCGCGCCGGAACATCGCTATCCGGCGGCGGTCGACGACTGCGTGACGGCGTATCGCTGGCTCCTGGACCATGTCGATGCGAGGCAGATCATCATCGCCGGAGACTCCGCGGGCGGCAACCTGGCGCTGGCCGTCTTGCATCGCCTGAAGGCAGAGCGTGCGCCGCTGCCGCGCTGCGCGGTATTGCTGTCGCCGGTGGTCGACTTCACACTGTCGAGCCCGAGCCTGCTGACGAACGGGAAGCGCGATCCGATGTTCACGCTCGAGAAGCTTGCGGCGTTCCGGCTGCTCTACGCCGAGCCCGAGCAGTTTCTCGAGCCGACGTTGTCGCCACTGTTCGGAGACTTCGCAGGACTGCCGCCGTTGCTGTTCCAGGCCGGCGAGATCGAGATGCTGCGTGACGAGTCACTGCGCGGTGCCGCGCGCGCGCATGCAGCGGGCGTCCACGTGGAAGTCGATGTCTGGCGCGACATGGCGCATGTGTTTCAGGCACTGCCGCTGCCGCAAGGGGCCGTGGCGGAGGCCCGGATCGCCACCTTCATCGAGCGGCATGCCGGATGGACAATCGTCGCCTGATCGCGGCCGCTGCGGCGCTATGGCTGACATCGCTGTCGGCGCTGGCGCAGCCGACCGTCGAGTTCGAAAGCCGTGTGGTCCGGGTCGAGAGCGGCGACACCGTGATCGTCGAGCGTGACGGCCGCGAGGTCGAACTGCGGCTGGCGGATATCGGCGCGCCGCAGGGATCGCAGTTCCTGGCGCCGTCGTCGCGGTCGGCGGTCGAAGGCATGGTCAGGAATCGCACGGTACGGGTCCAGGTCACTGGCGTCGAAGAGGGTGTTCGCCTGTACGGACGTCTCTTTGTCGGCGCGCTCAACGTCGCGCGTGCCCAGGTGCAGCGGGGCAATGCCTGGGTCTGCTGGGACTACGCGCTCGACAGCGAACTGATGCCGGTCGAGAACGAAGCCCAACGGCACCGCCGCGGCGTGTGGCGCAGCATCATGGAAGTCAACACCCGCAGCGACTGCCGACGGCGACCGCCGGTGCCGCCTCCCGCGGAGCCGAAAGCGCCGACAACAGCCAAGTAGCCGGGGCGCAGCACCGGACTTCAGCGCGGCCGGATGCACGCTGGCCAGTGCGGCGGCGTTGCGCGCCGACTTATACGGGCGTATAAAACGCCGATGGCTACGACAGCGCGCCACGCACCTCCTCGCGTGAGCGTCTGTTGCGCGCCGGAGCGCGGCAGGCGCGGCGGGCGGGGTTGCGCTCGATCACCGTGCGCGGGGTCTGCCAGCAGGCGGGCGCCAATCTCGGCAGCTTCGTCTACCACTTCGGCTCGCGCGAGGCGTTCGTCGCCGAGGTCATCGAGCGCTGGTACGGGCCGCTGCTCGAGCAGATGTCGGCGACGGTCGACCGGGCGCTGCCGCCGGCCGAGCGCCTGCGCGAACTGGTGCTGCAGCTGGGCGACTGGGCGGCGGCCAACAGCCGCTTCATCACGCATGTGCTGATGGACGCCGCCTCGGGCGAGGCGGCGGCCCAGCAGTTCGTCCGCTCGCTGGCCAATCGCCATCCGGCGCTGATCCTGCGCGTGGTGGCTGAGGCGCAGCGTGCAGGCGAGTTGCCGCGCGGCGAGCCGCTGAACGTGGTGCTGTTCCTGATGGGCGCGATCGCCCTGCCCATCCTGTTGACCGATCGCCTGGCCGAGGCGCGCCTGGCGCCGGCCGAGTTGACGCGCACGCTGGTCCGGTTCGCACGCGAGCGCGAGCACCGCGTGCAGCGTCTGGACTGGGCGCTGCGCGGACTGATCCGGGAGAGTCGCGATGAAGAAGTTCCGACCGCGGCATTGACGCCGTCGCTGCTGGGCGGCGTGCTGCTTGCGCTCGCCGGGTGCACGCGCGTCGACCCCGATCGCTTCAGCGGCTACGCGGAGGCCGATCTCGTGTACGTCGGACCGGCCATCGGCGGGCGGGTGCAGACGCTCGGCGGTCGAACGCGGCGCGCGCGTGCAGGCCGGGCAGCTGCTGTTCGAACTCGAGCGCGATCCCGAATCACTCGCGCGTGCCGCGGCGGCGGCGCGCGCCGAGGGCGCCGCCGCGCAGACCCGCAATCTGCGCAAGGGCAAGCGGGTCGACGAATTGCGGGCGATCGAGCAGCAGCTGGTGCAGGCCCGGCGCCGCTCTGGCGCTGTCGACCAGCGAGTTGAAGCGCAGCGAGACGCTGGTGGCACAAGGCTTCCTGTCGCCGAACCGGCTCGACGAACTGCGCTCGGCGCGCGATCGCGACACCGCGCGCGTGGCCGAGGTGCAGGCGAACCTGGCCGTGGCGCGCGACGCCGCGCGGCCCGACGAGATCGCGGCGGCCGAAGCGGAACAACGCGCCGCGGAGAGCGAGCTCGCCTCGTCGCGCTGGCGCGAGGATCAGACGCGCGGCATCGCGGCGCGGGCCGGCGCGGTGCAGGACGTGATGTACCGGCCGGGCGAGTGGGTCGCGCAGGGCTCGCCCGTCGTCGCGCTGCTGCCGGACGGGGCAATCAAGGTGCGGTTCTTCGTGCCGCAGGCGGCGCTCGCGCGCATCCGCATCGGCGACTCGGTGGCGGTGAGCTGCGACGGCTGCCCGGCCGGCATGGCGGCGCGCGTGGCCTTCGTCTCGGACCAGGCCGAGTACACGCCGCCGGTCATCTACAGCAACGAGAGTCGCGCGAAGCTCGTGTTCATGGTCGAGGCGAAGCCGGACGAGAAGACTGCGCTGCAGCTGAAGCCCGGCCAGCCGGTCGACGTCCGCATCGCCGGCTCCTGACGCGCCCTCGCGATGAGCGCTGATCTGGCGATCGACGTGCGCGGCCTGACCAAGGCGTTCGGCGGCCGCACCGTCGTCGACCATATCGATCTCGCGGTGCCGCGCGGGCAGGTCTGCGGCTTTCTCGGCCCGAACGGCAGCGGCAAGACGACGACGATCCGCATGCTGTGCGGACTGCTCGAGGTCGACGCCGGCGAAGGCACCTGCCTCGGCTACGACATCCGGCGCGAGGCGCGTCGAATCAAGCTGCGCGTGGGCTACATGACGCAGCGCTTCGGGCTCTACGAAGATCTCTCGATCGCCGAGAACCTCGACTTCACCGCGCGCGTCTATCGGCTCGACAACCGCAAGCAGCGCGTCGCCGACGCGCTCGAGCGTCTCGGGCTCACGAGCCGCAAGGCACAGCTGGCGGGGACGCTGTCCGGTGGCTGGAAGCAGCGCCTGGCGCTGGCGGCCTGCCTGCTGCACGAGCCCGAGTTGCTGCTGCTCGACGAGCCGACCGCGGGCGTCGACCCGAAGGCGCGGCGCGACTTCTGGCGCGAGATCCACGCGCTCGCCGCCGACGGCATCACGGTGCTCGTCAGCACGCATTACATGGACGAGGCCGAGCGCTGCCATCGCCTCGTCTACATCTCCTACGGCAAGATGCTGGCCGCCGGCACAGCGCCGGAGGTGATCGCGCAGGCCGGGCTGCGGACGTGGGCATGTGCAGGGTCCGCGCCTCGACGAGGTGCTCGAGCTCGTCGAGCAGCGCGGCTGGATGGCCGTGCCCTTCGGCACCAGCCTGCACGTCAGCAGCCACGACGCACGACGACTTTCCGCGCTGGCTGGCGGAGCGCGACCCCGCGCTGGCGCAGGCCGTTCGCATCGAGCCGATACCGACCGGGCTCGAGGACGTCTTCATCGCGCTGACCCAGGATGCCCGCGACACCGTCAGCTGACCGCCCGCGGCGGTGGGCGCTGTCGCTCGAGCGCATCGGTGCCGTGCTGCGCAAGGAATTCATCCAGCTGCGGCGCGACCGGCTGACGTTCGCGATGCTGATCGGCGTTCCGATCATGCAGCTGGTGCTGTTCGGCTACGCGATCAACTCGGATCCGAAGCACCTGCCGACCGCGGTCGTTGCGCTCGACCAGTCGCCAATGGTCCGCACGATCGTGCGAGCGGCGCAGAACACCGATTACTTTCACATCATCGAGGTCGGATCCGAAAGCGAGGCCGAGCGCCTGATCGCGCGCGGCGACGTGCAGTTCGCGCTGGTGTTCCCGTCGGACTTCACGGCGCGCGTGGTGCGCGGGGAGTCGCCGGCGATGGCGGTGTACGCGGATGCGACCGATCCGGCGGCAACCGGCACGGCCGTGTCGGCGCTGCAGAAGCTGCCGCAGCTCGCGCTGCGCAACGACCTGCACGGTCCGCTTGCGCGGCTCGCACCCGAGCGCGAACCGTTCCAGGTCATCGTGCACAAGCGCTACAACCCGGAGGGACTGACCAACTACAACGTCGTGCCCGGCCTGATGGGCGTGATCCTGACGATGACGCTGGTGATGATGACGGCGATGGGCATGACGCGCGAGCGCGAGCGCGGCACGCTCGAGAACCTGCTCGCGACACCGGTGCGGCCTTCCGAGGTGATGATCGGCAAGATCGTGCCGTACGTGATCATCGGCTACGTGCAGGTGCTGATCGTGTTCACGGCCGCGCGGCTGCTCTTCGAGGTGCCGATGTTCGGCAACTTCGCGCTGCTGTCCGCGGCGATCGTGCTTTTCATCGTCGCCACGCTCGGTGTCGGCTTCACGTTTTCGACGCTGGCGCGGTCGCAGATGCAGTCGATGCAGATGACGATGTTCTTCTTCCTGCCCAACATCCTGCTGTCGGGTTTCATGTTCCCGTTCCGCGGCATGCCGCGCTGGGCACAATGGATAGGAGAGGCGCTGCCGCTGACGCACTTCCTGCGCATCGTGCGCGGCGTGATGCTCAAGGGCGCGGGCCTGGTCGACATCCTGCCGCAGGTCTGGCCAATCGCGCTCTTCATCGTCGTCGTCGCGGCCATCGGGCTCAAGCGCTACAAGCAGACGCTGGACTGACTTTCGGGAAGCGTCCCGAGCGCGCTACGCTTGGCGCATGGATCGACGACGTTTTCTGACGGTGGCGCTGAATGCGCTGCTGGTCGCCGTGGCGCCGGCGTCGGCCGCCGCGGTCGATACCCAGGTAGCGGTGTCGCGCCGCGGCGACGTGTTTCTGGTCGATGCGGTCCTGGTGGCGCCGGTCACCGGGCGCGAGGCCTGGAACGTCCTGACCGACTTCGACGCGATGAGTGCGTTCGTGCCCAATCTCGATACGAGCCGTATAGCGGCACGCGAGGGAGAGCGCCTCGGGTCGAACAGACGGGCGTGGCGCGCTGGGGCCCGCTGGCGCACTCGTTCTCGATGGTGCGCGAAGTCGAACTGGAACCGATGCAGCTGGTGCGTTCGCGTTCACTCAGCGAATCGCCGATGCAGGTGCGGTCACAGACGCGCTTTGCCAGTGTCGCCGGCGGCACGGAGATTCGCCATCATGTCGAGATCAGCCTCGACACCTGGATGCCCGCCGCACTGATCGAGCCGTTCCTGCGGCACGAAGTGCGCGAGCAGTTTGACGCGGTCGTTGCCGAGATGCTGCGCCGGCGCGCGGTCGAGGCGGTGCCCGCACCGCGTTGAGTCGGGCCGTTGCCCGAGGCGAGTAAGATCGTCGCCCTGAAACGAGTCCGAAACAAAGAACAGGAGCTCAGCATGCGCAAGTTCACCCTCATCGCCGCGGCCGTGATGTCGATCGCGGCTGGATCGGCCCTGGCCCAGACGGATGGCATGTCGGCCGTGAAGTCCGAGCCGGGCAAGGTTTCCATGGCCGAAGCGATCAGCGCGACTGCCAGCGTCGAAGCGGTCGACAAGGCCAAGCGCCTGATCACGCTGAAGGGGCCGAAAGGCAACACCTTCGTCGTACAGGCCGGGCCTGAAGTCAGGAACTTCGACCAGATCAAGGCCGGCGACCTCGTCATCGTCAAGTACGTCGAGGCACTGACGCTCGAACTGAAGAAGGGTGGCGGTCAGATCCGCGAGCGCATCGAGCGCGAGAACATGGCCTCGGCCAAGCCGGGCGACCAGCCGGCTGCAGCGGCCGGCCGTACCGTGACGGTGATTGCGGACGTGATTGGTGTCGATACGGCCAAACAAACGATGACGCTGAAAGGACCCAAGCGGACGGTCGACCTCAAGGTCAGGGATCCGAACCAGCTCAAGCTGATCAAAGTGGGCGACCAGGTCGAGGCGACGTTCACCGAGGCGGTCGCGGTCGCGGTGGAGCCCGCACCGAAGAAGTAATTCGGCCGCACTAGAACGGAATCCTTGAAGGGCCGGCTATGCCGGCCCTTTGTTTTTTCACGCGCCGGCGGCGTTGGCGCGCTGCTCGAGCCGGCTCCAGCGCTCGAACTTCTGCGGCGAGTTCATGTTCGATCGCCGCGGCGCGCAGCCGGTCGACCTTGATCTGTTCCGGTCCCGCGCGGTGATAGTCGGGGCGGCTCATGCGCTCGGTGATCTCGTGCTGTTCGCGCTCCAGCGCCTCGATCGCGGCCGGCAGGGTCTCGAGTTCGCGCTGTTCCTTGAACGAGAGCTTCACGCGCGGGGCGCGCGCCGGAGCACGTTCGGCTCGCTCGGTTCGCTCGCACGGGTCGCCGGCGCGACTCTTCGGCCGCAAGGCGACCCAGTCGCTGTAGCCGCCCGCGTACTCGGTCCAGCGCCCGTCGCCTTCGGCGACCAGCGACTGCGTGACCACGTTGTCGAGAAACGCGCGGTCGTGGCTCACCAGCAGCAGCGTGCCGGCGTAGTCCTGCAGCGTCGACTCGAGCAGTTCGAGCGATTCGATGTCGAGATCGTTGGTCGGCTCGTCGAGCACCAGCAGGTTCGTCGGCCGCGCGAAGAGCCGCGCCAGCAGCAGGCGGTTGCGCTCGCCGCCCGACAGCGTCTTGATCGGCGAGTTCGCGCGCTGCGGCGAGAACAGGAAGTCGCCGAGATAGCTCATCACGTGCTTGCGCGCGCCGCCGATCTCGATCCAGTCGGAGCCCGGGCTGATGGTCTCGGCGACCGTCCGCTCCGGGTCGAGCGCCTCGCGCATCTGGTCGAAGTAGGCGACCTGCAGGTTGGTGCCCCGACGCACGCGTGCCGCTGTCGGGCGCGAGCGTGCCGAGGATGAGCCGCAGCAGCGTGCGTCTTGCCGGCGCCGTTCGGCCCGATCAGCGCCGAGGCGATCGCCGCGCATGATGCGTGTCGTCAGGTCGATCGACGACGACGTGCTCGCCGAAGCGCTTGCAGACGTCGGTCAGTTCCGCGACCAGCTTGCCCGAGCGCTCGCCGGCGTCGAGCGTCAGCTTCACGTTGCCGATGCGTTCGCGCCGCGCCGCGCGTTCGCGGCGCAGCGCTTCGAGCCGCGTCACGCGGCCGTCGTTGCGCGTGCGCCGCGCCTCGATGCCCTTGCGGATCCAGGCCTCCTCCTGCGCCCAGAACTTGTCGAACTTGCGGCTCGCGGTGTCCTCGGCGGCGAGTTCGGTCGCGCGGCGCGCCTTCCCACGCGCTGTAGTTGCCCGGATACGAGCGCAGCAGGCCGCGGTCGAGTTCGACGATGCGCGTCGCGACGCGATCGAGGAACGCGCGGTCGTGCGTGATGACGATCAGCGCCGGGCCCTTCAGCAGCAGGTCCTCGAGCAGCGTGATGCCGTCGATGTCGAGGTGGTTGGTCGGCTCGTCGAGCAGCAGCAGGTCGGGGGCAGCGCGAACGCCAGCGCGAGCGCGGCGCGCTTGCGCTCGCCGCCCGACAGGCGCGCCGGATCGAGCGCCTCGTCGAGGCCGAGGCGATGCAGGAACTCGACCAGCCGCGCCTCGACGCGCCAGCGCTCGCGCTCGTCGTGCAGGCGGTCCAGTGCTCCGCGCCGCGCCAGGCTCTCGCGCAGCGTCGACGCCGGCGGCAGCTCGGGCTCCTGCTCGACCAGCGCGACATGCAGGCCGTCTTTGCGCCTTCAGCTCGCCGTCGTCGAGTTCGAGGCGGCCCGCGATCACGTTCAGCAGCGAGCTCTTGCCGGTGCCGTTGCGGCCGATCAGGCCGATGCGGTCGCCCTCGAGCACCGTCAGCGACGCGCGATCGAGCAGCGGGTGCAGGCCGAAGGCCAGTTCGGCGTCGAGCACGGTCAGCAGCGTCATGTGCCCGATTGTCGCAAGCCTGGCGGTGGACGTTTCAGCGTGCGGCAAGCGCCTGCTGCGCGAGCCAGTGGACTGCGGTCTCACATTCCGGCGTGATCGGCGTCACCTGCGCCAGATGCCCTGTCGCAGCGTCCGCAGCAGTCGGTCGATCACGTCGATCTGCGGCAGCACGGGTCCGAAGAACAGGGGCCGCCCCCGGTGCAGCACCAGCAGCGTCGGAAAGGTTTCGATGTCGAGGTCGCCGAGCGCAGTCCGCTTCGTCTTCGATGTCGACCCAGAGATGAAGCTCGTCCACCACCCTGGCCGCACGCGCCGCTAGCAACGGCCGGTAGTCGCGGCAGGTGCCGCACCACTCTGCGCACAGGCCGACGACCACCCAGTCTCTGGGCGCAGGCGTTGTGGACAGCACGATCGGCATCGGTGAATTGTGCCTGCGGCGCGGCGGGCTCGTAGACTGCACCGCCATGGACATCGTCGAGCCCCTGTGGCGGCCATCGCCGGACCGCATCGAGCGCGCGCACATCACGGCGTTCCTGCGCTGGCTCGAGCGCGAGCGTGGCCTGACGTTCGCCGACTACGAGTCCCTGTGGCAGTGGTCGGTGACCGACCTCGAGGGCTTCTGGGAGCGCGCTCTGGCGCTTCCTCGACATCCGCGCGTCGCGGCCCTACGAGCATGTGCTCGGTGCGCGCACGATGCCCGGTGCGCAGTGGTTCGTCGGAGCGCGGTTGAATCTGGTCGACCAGGTATTCCGTCACACGACGGCGGCGCGCCCGGCGATCGTTGCCGGCGACGAAAGCGGGGCCTCGCGTGAAGTGTCGTGGGCGGAGCTGCAATCGCAGGTAGCGTCGGTCTCAGCAGCGCTGCGCGCGCTCGGCGTCGTCCCCGGTGACCGTGTGGTGGCGATCCTGCCGAATGTGCCGCAGACGATCGTTGCGTTCCTCGCTTGTGCCAGCGTGGGCGCGACCTGGTCGGTGTGTTCGCCCGACATGGGTCCGCTCGCCGTGCTCGACCGCTTCCGCCAGATCGCGCCGAAGGTGCTGATCGCGTGCGACGGCTACCGCTACGGCGGCAAGGCGTACGACCGCGCCGCGGTGCTGGCCGAGATCCGCGCGGCGTTGCCGACGGTAGCAGCACACGCTGGTCGTGCCGTTGCTGCACGACCGCCTGGACACCTCGCGCTTTCCGCGGGCGCGCTGCTGGACCACGGTCATCGCGAACGAGGTGGTGCTGCGTACCGAGCAGGTGGCCGCCGACCATCCGCTGTGGGTCGTATATTCATCGGGCACGACCGGCCTGCCGAAGGCGATCGTGCACGGTCACGCTGGCGTGCTGCTCGAGATGCTGAAGGGCGTGCACCTGCACCGTGACATCGGGCCTGGTGACCGTTTCTTCTGGTACACGAGCACCGGCTGGATCATGTGGAACGTGCAGGTGAGCGGCCTGCTCGCCGGCGCCACCGCCGTGCTCTATGACGGCCACCCCGCGACGCCCGACCTCGGCGTGCTGTGGCGCTTTGTCGAGCGCGCTGGCGCGACGTTCTTCGGCGCGGGTGCCGCGTACTTCGCCAGCTGCATCAAGGCGGGCGTCGAGCCGGCGCGCGTCGCGAACCTTGCTGCACTGCGCACACTCGGCTCGACCGGATCGCCGCTGCCGGCGGAGGCCTATCGCTGGGTCTATGAGCACGTGAAGAACGATCTCTGGCTGGTATCGATCGCCGGCGGCACGGATCTCGCCGGTGCGTTCCTGACCGGCCTGCCGACGCTGCCGGTGTACGCCGGCGAGATGCAGTGCCGCGCGCTCGGCCTCAAGGTCGAGGCCTGGAACGATGGCGGCCGGGCCGTGATCGACGAGGTCGGCGAACTCGTCTGTACGACGCCGTTCCCGTCGTTGCCGCTGTACTTCTGGAACGACCCTGACGGTCGCCGCTACCGCGAGAGTTACTTCGATGTGTATCCCGGTGTCTGGCGACATGGCGACTGGATGCGCCTGGTGCCGCGGCCCGAAGCGGTCGGCGGCGTGATCTACGGCCGCTCGGACGCGACGATCAACCGGCACGGCATCCGCATGGGCACGGCCGAGCTGTATCGCGCGGTCGAGGCGCTGCCCGAAGTCCTGGATTCGCTGGTCGTCGACCTCGAGTACCTCGGACGCGAGTCCTACATGCCGCTGTTCGTCGTGCTGCGGCCGGATGTGACGCTCGACGAAAGCCTGAAGCAGCGCATCAACGGCCGCATTCGTGAGGCGCTGTCGGCACGCCACGTGCCGAACGAAATCCTCGTGATCAGCGAGGTGCCGCGCACGCTCTCGGGCAAGAAGATGGAACTGCCGATCAAGCGCCTGCTGCTCGGCCATCCGCTCGAGAAGGTGGCGCACGCCGATGCGATGGCCAACCCGGCGAGCCTCGACTGGTTCGTCGAGTTCGCGCGGCGGCGTGTCGCGCAGGCCGGCTGAGGCCTTTCGCTCCCGCAGCTACACCTACCAGCCTCTGCGGAGCCAGGGACGCGACCCCGGCCGCCGCGGCCGATGCACTGTCGGCAGATATTGCTTGAAATAGTTGATACATTATGTAATAGTCATTACATGACAATGAGATGGCTGGCTCTTGTGACCACCTTGCCGACCTCGCCCAGCGCCGTGCGTGTGCGCACGTGGCGTGCCCTCAAGACGAGCGGCTGCGGTCCATTGCGCGACGGCGTGTACCTGCTGCCCGATCGACCCGACTGCGCGCAGGTGTTCGCGGGCCTGGCAACTGCAGTTCGTGAGGCCGCTGGCGAAGCGACGATGCTCGAGTTTGCGGCGCGCGACGCCGCGCAGCAGCAGCAGTTCGAGGCGCTGTTCGATCGCTCCGCCGACTACAAGGCATTCGAAACCGACCTGGCACAGCAGCGCCGAGCTTTGAGATCGGCCTCCGAGGTCGCCGGCCGCCGCACGCTGCGCGCACTGGCGCAGCGGCTCGACGCGCTGCGTGCCATCGACTTCTTTGGTGGCGATCGCGGCACGAAAGCCGCGGCTGCGCTGGAGGACTTGCGACTCGATTGTGAGGCGCGCTGGTCGCCAGGCGAACCGACCGGTCGGGTTCCAGCGCGAATCGAGCACCGCGAGCCGGCGGAATACCGCGGACGCGTGTGGGCGACGCGACGCCGACCTTGGGTCGACCGGCTCGCCAGCGCGTGGCTGATCGCGCGGTTCATCGATCCTCGCGCGCGCTTCGTCTGGCTGAAGGCGTCCGCCAGGCCTCCGAAGGGGGCGCTGGGATTCGACTTCGACGGCGCGACCTTCAGCCACGTCGATGGAAAGGTGACCTTTGAGGTGATCGCGGCGAGCTTCGGGCTTGACGGCGACGAAGCGCTGCGAAAGATCGGCGAGGCGGTTCACTACATCGACGTCGGGGGCGCCGCCAGCGACGAAGCGGCCGGGCTCGAGGCCCTGGCGCGCGGCCTGCAGGCCCAGCATGCCGACGACGACACGCTGCTGGCCGCCGCCATTTCGGTGTTCGACTCCTTGTACGCCGGCCTGCAAGGTGCCGCATGAGCGACACGTCGAATCAACGCGCGCCTGAACCCGTGAGCTTCTGGCAGGGATTCGCTTATTGGCTGCGGCTCGGCTTCATCAGCTTCGGCGGGCCGGCCGGGCAGATCGCGATCATGCATCGCGACCTGGTCGAGGAGCGCCGCTGGATCTCCGAGAAGCGGTTCCTGCATGCCTTGAATTACTGCATGTTGCTGCCGGGACCGGAGGCGCAGCAGCTCGCGACCTACATCGGCTGGCTGATGCACCGGACCTGTTGGCGGAATCGTCGCCGGGACGCTGTTCGTGCTGCCCTCGCTCGTGATCCTGATCGCGCTGTCGTGGATCTACCTGCGCTACGGCGACGTGCCAGCAGTGGCGGGCATCCTCTACGGCATCAAGCCCGCGGTCACCGCGATCGTGCTGGCCGCGGCATGGCGCATCGGCTCGCGCGCGCTTGGGCATCCGCTGCTGTGGGCCATCGCGGTCGCGGCGTTCGTCGCGATCTTCGCGTTCAATGTGCCGTTCCCGATCATCGTGCTCGCCGCGGCGGCTGCCGGCTGGTTGGGCGCCCGCTGGGTGCCGGCGGCCTTCGACGGCAGCGGCCACTCGGCTGGCGCCGCCGCCTCGCGTGGACCTGCCCTCATCGACGACGACACGCCGCGGCCGGCACACACCCAATGGTCGACGGCACACGCGCTACGCCTGCTGATGACCTTCCTGCTGCTCTGGGGCACGGCGATCGGCGGGTTGACGCTGCTGCTCGGCTGGGACGGCACGCTGACGCAGATGGCATGGTTCTTCACGAAGGCGGCGCTGATGACCTTCGGCGGCGCCTACGCGGTGCTGCCCTATGTCGTGCAGGGGGCGGTCGAACACTACGGCTGGCTGACCGCGGCACAGATGATCGATGGCCTCGCGCTCGGCGAAACCACGCCCGGCCCACTGATCATGGTGGTGGCCTTCGTCGGTTTTGTCGGTGGCTGGAGCCAGCAGGTGCTCGGGGCTGACGCGCTGTTCGCCGGCGGCATGCTTGCAGCGGCGGTCGTGACCCTGTTCACGTTTCTGCCGTCGTTCCTGTTCATCCTGACGGGCGCGCCCTTCATCGAAAGCACGCACGGTCAGCTGCACTTCACCGCGCCGCTGAAGGGCATCACCGCCGCAGTGGTGGGCGTGATCGTCAATCTCGCGGTGTTCTTTGCGATCCACGTGTGGTGGCCGAACGGACTGACAGGGGGGCTCGACCCGGTCCCTGTGGTGATCTCGCTGGCGGCGCTGATCGCGCTGATGCGCTTCAAGGTCGGAGTCATCCCCGTCATCGCTGCCTGCGGCCTGGCCGGCCTGGCGCTGCGTCTATTCGTTGTGTAGGAGGAAGCATGGAAAGAATCACGATGGTCGAACTCGAGGAGTGGCAGCGCGCGCAACGGACGTTCACGCTGCTCGATGTGCGTCGTGCCAAGGTGCGTGCCACTGACAATGCCGATATCGCAGGTACCGAATGGCGCTCGCCCGATGGACTCTTCACGTGGAAAGACGAGATTCCGCGCGATCGCCCGGTCGTCGTCGTCTGCGCGCACGGCCACGAACTCAGCCAGGGCGTCGCGGCAACGCTGCGCGCAATGGGGCTCGATGCCCGCTTCCTGGTGGACGGCTTCTGCGGCTGGCGCGACAGCGGCCGCACGACGGTTCCATTGACGACGAAGGAGATGCAGACATGAAATGGATCACGCGTGAACGCCCGAAGATTGACCGCATCGCTTGCCCGTGGCTGATCGCCCGCTTCATCGATGCCGAGCCCGAGTTCCTGTATGTCCCGGCTGGCGAGGTCATGACGCAGGCGGAGCGTCGCGGCGCGACTCCCTACGATGTGCCGGGCGTCGAGCTGTCGCATGTCGGTGAGCTATGCAGCTTCGACGCCTTTCTCACGCGCTATGCGCTGCATGATCCGGCGCTGCAACAGCTCGCCGCCATCGTGCGTGGCGCCGATACATCACGCCTCGAACTGACGCCGCAGTCGCCGGGCCTGTACGCGCTGTCACTTGGGCTTTCGCTACGTTTCACCGACGACCACGAGATGCTGAAACACGGCATGGTCATGTACGACGCGCTGTACGCTTGGTGCCGGGAGGGCCAGTCCGAACGCATAACTGGCCGCCGCGGATGAATTGAACGGATCGCGCGGCCGCTGCTGCCACGCATCGGCGCAGTCGCAAGACTCACCGTGAGGAAACTGGGCAATGGGAACACGGCCGCAGAAAAGATACCTCGGCAGCTGTCACTGCGGCGCAGTGCACTTCGAGATCGAAACAGATTTTCCCGAGCTCACGATGTGTGACTGCTCGATCTGCCGGCGCAAGAATGCGCTGATGGTCAAGGTTCATGAGAGCCAGTTCGCTCTGCTCACCGGCGAGGGCTCGCTCACCGAGTATCAGTTTCATACCCGGACCGCGCGGCACTACTTCTGCCGTGTCTGTGGCATCTATCCGTTTCATCGCAAGCGAGTCACCCCCGATTACGTCGGGATCAACGTTTTCTGTCTCCACGACTTCGACCCGACGGGTATTCCCGTACGTCAGGTGGTCGGGGCGGGCATGCCGTGAGACCCGGACCCCAAGCAGCGCGCGGCCAGCGCTTCAGCACGGCCGTCGGCAAGGGAGGTGACCGTCACACGCCGAGATATCGGCCGGGCTTGTGATTGACGGCCACTACGAGATTCAAGGCCACCGCGCCGAGCACGGAAATTGCGACTAGCTTGGGATCGACGAAGGTGAGTGCTGCTACGACGATGAGGCAATCGATGCCCATCTGCACGGCCCCGGCGCGCCAGCCATGGCGTTGCTGCAGCCACAGCACCAGCACGTTCAATCCGCCAAGGCTGGCCTGATGGCGAAACAGCATCAGCAGTCCGGCGCCGATCAGGAAGCCGCCCATCACTGCCGCGTAGACCGGCTGCAACCAGTCGAACCGCACCACGAGCGGCAGAGCTTCCGTGAAAACCGACAGCAGCGCGACCGCAGCGAAGGTCTTGATGGTGAAGCGCCATCCCATCGTGCGCACGGCGAACCACGCGAACGGGAGGTTGAGCACGAAGAACACCGGGCCGAAGCGCCACCCCGCGGCGTAATGGACGAGGAACGCAATGCCGGCCGTGCCGCCCGTCAGCAGGCCGGCGTGCCCATACATGCCGACACCGAGCGCGACGAACAGCGTTGCCGTGACAAGCGCCTGCACGTCCTCGAAGAACGTGTGCCGGGTTGGCGCCTGGGCAGGATGAAACATGGGACGGCAGTCTAGAGCGAGTACAGACCGCACCATTGATCGTGGCCAAGCGCTGTCTAGCCTTGGCGCGGAGCGTGTCGCCCGCCGGCCGAGTGCCGGTGACATGGGCATCGCGACTGCGCTACACGGGCGTGCGCTTAGGCGACCAGCAAACCCTGTCGTTCGATGAAGTGAATAACCTGATCGACGCCGGCGCCGGACTTCAGATTGGTCATCACGTAAGGTCGAGCCGCGCGCATGCGCTCGGTGTCGTGCTTCATCACTTCGAGATTCGCGCCGACATGCGGCGCAAGGTCGGTCTTGTTGATGACGAGGAGATCGCTCTTCGTGATGCCAGGCCCGCCCTTGCGCGGGATCTTCTCGCCGCCGGCGACGTCGATGACATAGATCGTCAGGTCGGACAGTTCCGGGCTGAAGGTCGCGGCGAGGTTGTCGCCACCCGACTCGATGAAGATCAACTCGAGGTCCGGAAAGCGCTGACACATGCGGTCAACCGCCTCGAGGTTGATCGAGGCATCCTCGCGGATTGCGGTATGCGGGCAGCCGCCGGTTTCCACGCCCATGATGCGGTCGGGTGTCAGCGCCTGCGCGGTCACGAGCAGCCGCTCGTCCTCCTTCGTGTAGATGTCGTTGGTGATGACGGCCAGCCGGTAGCGGTCGCGCATGCGCTTGCACAACACCTCGACCAGCGTCGTCTTGCCCGAGCCGACCGGTCCGCCGACGCCGATGCGCAGTGGGCCGGCCGGGCGCCCCGCGATCGTTCGCGATGCTTCGGGTGCCAGGGACAGTGTCGTCATCGTCGGTCTCAGGAGCGGAACAGTCGGGAGTATTGGGTTTCGTGGCGCGCAGAGAGCAGCGCGAAGCTGATGGCGGCTGTGCCCAGGTCGTCGTCGGCCCGCGTCGCGGCGTTCGCGACGGCCTGCTGCACGGTGCTATGCAGGGCGAACAGCATCGCCTGGCCGGCCTGCTGCCCGAGCGGCACGATCTTCACGGAGACCAGAACCTGGTTTTCGGCCCATGCCCACAGGTAAGCGGCGAGGCCGTCCGTACGCGCGATGCCGAGTTGCGCGCAAGCGATGGCAAAAGCGGCGGTGTAGGTCGTCTTTTCCAGCGCTGGCACGGGCAGGTTCAGTGCCGCGTACACGCGCAGCATCGAGGTCCCCATCTGCAGCGACTCGGCACGCAGTTCGGCCGTCTCGCGCGTGGCGAGCAGCTCTTCATTCCAGTGCAGCACGGCCTGCGCATCCTGAGCCAGCGCGGCATCGTAGATGCGCAGCCAGACCGGAGCCTCGAAGCGCGCCAGCACAAGCGCCAGCATGTCGCTCAATCCAGCGTTGCGCCGAAGCAGCGTCGTGCACGTGTCCAGCGCTGATCGCCGATTCGAGGCTTTGCGAGTACGCATAGCCGCCGACCGGCAGCGCCGGGCTTGCCAGTTGCAGCAACGCGAGCAAGGGGCGCAGGCGCGCGATGCTGCCGCCGCCAATGTCGTCGCGGTTCATGTCTTATGCCGCGCGTGAGCGGCGATCGACAGTTGCTCGCCGATCGTGGCCGAGACGGCGTCGATGTCGTCGCGGTGCGAACCGTGGGTGCTGATGCTCGCCGTGATAGGCCCCGCCTTCCGGATCGAACGGCGCTTCGATGTGTTCGACGCGCGCGCCCAGTCCACGCAGCATCGCCTCCAGCACCGGATCGCGCTCGATCAGCGCGTGGTCGACTGCGAGTTGTGCCGGCACATGGCGGTTGGCGAGGTGGTAAACAGCGCGCAGCAGCGCTAGTGGCGTATCCGCGGTCACGCGGGTCACGGGCTCCGGGGCCGCCTCGACCCGCGCCAGCGCACCGTCTTCTCCCGCTAGAAGCGCGCCGTCGCGCATGACGCTGCCGCGTGGCAGCACTATCGCCACCGCCTGTCCATCGACGCTCATGGTGGCGAGCCGGCTCTTCACGCGTTCGCCATACGCGAGGCGCAGGCGCACGGCGCGTTCCGCGTCCTGCGCGGACGAACGGCCGATCGAGCAGCTGCGTCAGACGGAGCATCGAAGTGAGTTCAGAACAGGAAGTAGCGCTGCGCCAGCGGCAGTTCCGTCGCTGGTTCGCAATCGAGCAGCACGCCGTCGGCATGCACCTTGTAGGTCTCCGGGTCGACGGACACCTTCGGCGTCAGCGCGTTGTGCACCATGTCGCGCTTGGTGAGCTTGCGGATGCCCTTGACCGCCACTACGGTCTTCTGCAGCCCGTACCTCTCCGGCACGCGCCTCTTCAGCGCCGCCTGTGACACGAAAGTCAGGGAACTCTTCGCCAGCGAGCCGCCGAACGCGCCGAACTGCGGGCGGTAGTGCACCGGTTGCGGCGTCGGGATCGACGCATTGGGGTCACCCATCGCGGCGGCGGCGATCGTGCCGCCCTTCAGAATCAGGAACGGCTTGACGCCGAAAAACGCCGGCTTCCAGAGCACGAGGTCGGCCCATTTTCCGACTTCGACGCTGCCCACTTCGTGCGCGATGCCGTGCGCGATCGCCGGGTTGATCGTGTACTTGGCCACGTAGCGCTTGATCCGCGCGTTGTCGTTCGCCGATGGGTCGGCAGAAGCCCGTCTCAGCGAGCGACCCGCGCTGCAGCTTCATCTTGTGCGCGGTCTGCCAGGTGCGCGTGATGACCTCGCCGACGCGGCCCATCGCCTGCGAGTCCGAGCTGATCATCGAGAACGCGCCGATGTCGTGCAGGATGTCCTCGGCGGCGATCGTTTCCTTGCGGATGCGGCTCTCGGCGAAGGCGATGTCCTCGGCGATGCTGGCATCGAGGTGATGGCAGACCATCAGCATGTCGAGGTGCTCGTCGAGCGTGTTGACCGTGTAGGGCCGCGTCGGGTTGGTCGACGATGGCAGCACGTTCAGCTCGCCGCAGACCTTGATGATGTCCGGCGCGTGGCCGCCACCGGCACCTTCGGTGTGGTAGGTGTGGATCACACGGCCCTTGAACGCCTTGATGCAGGCTTCGACGAAGCCCGCCTCGTTCAGCGTGTCGGTGTGGATCGCGACCTGGGTGTCCGTCCTGTCGGCGGCGGTGAGCGCGGCGTCGATCGTCGCCGGTGTCGTGCCCCAGTCCTCGTGCAGCTTGAGTCCGATCGCGCCGGCCTCGATCTGCTCCAGCAGCGGCGGCACGAGCGACGCATTGCCCTTGCCGAGGAAGCCGAGGTTCATCGGAAAGGCGTCGGCCGCCTGCAGCATGCGCTCCATGTGCCAGGGGCCTGGCGTGACGGTGGTCGCGAACGTGCCGGTCGCGGGCCCGGTGCCGCCGCCGATCATCGTCGTGATCCCGCTCATCAGCGCATCGTCGATCTGCTGCGGGCAGATGAAGTGGATGTGCGAGTCGATGCCGCCGGCGGTGACGATCATCCCTTCGCCGGCGATGATCTCGGTGCCCGGGCCGATGACGATCGTCACGCCCGGCTGGATGTCCGGATTGCCGGCCTTGCCGATGCCGCTGATGCGGCCACCCTTGAGCGCGATGTCGGCCTTGACGATGCCCCAGTGGTCGATGATCAGCGCGTTGGTGATCACCGTGTCGGCACAGTCCTTCGCCATGCGCTGGCTCTGCCCCATGCCGTCGCGGATCACCTTGCCGCCGCCGAACTTCACTTCCTCGCCGTAGACCGTGCAGTCCTGTTCGACCTGCGCGATGAGCGCGGTGTCGGCGAGTCGCACGCGGTCGCCCACCGTGGGGCCGAACATCTCGGCATAGGCCTGTCGCGTGATCTTCATTTGCGCCCCTTTGAACTTGCGACGGCGCGGGGTTTGGCCGGCCCTCGTGGAGCGAGGGTTGGGAGGGAACCTTTACGTGTCGCCCCGGAACGGCTGCCATCCAGCCGTCCCATGACCTTCGCGTTGAAGCCGTAGACGATGCGATCGCCGGCAAGCGCGACCAGTTCCACCTCGCGCTCCTGCCCGGGTTCGAAGCGCACCGCGGTGCCGGCGGCGATGTTCAGGCGATAGCCGCGCGCAGCCGCGCGATCAAAGCGCAGCGCATTGTTGGTTCGAAGAAGTGAAAGTGCGAGCCGACCTGGATCGGCCGGTCGCCGGTGTTGGCCACCGTCACGCGCACGGTCTTGCGACCGGCGTTCAGTTCGATATCGCCCGCCGCTGCCAGCAGCTCGCCGGGGATTACCGCGGAAATCGTCATGTCGCTCCCCGTGAGAAGAGGGTCTTGTAGTAGATCGCGTTGGCGCGCCACTCGCCTTCCGGGCTGCACGCGTACTCGGGCAGGCCGCCGATGCAGCTGTATCCGAGCGCGCGATAGAAGTCCTCGGCGCCCGAGCGAGCCTCCGTGTCGAGGTGGAGCAGGCCGCGTCCCAGCTCACGTGCGGTCACCTCGAGCGCCTCCATGAGGGTCCGCCCCACGCCACCGCGCCGTGCGCGCGAGTGCACCAGGAGCTTCTGCACTTCGGCACGGTTCAGGCCGTTCTTCTTCGTGGCGAGTTCGAGTTGCACGGTGCCGACCAGTCCCTTGCTATCCAGCGCAGTCCACAACAACCGGCTGCCCGCAGTGATCGAAGGCAGGAGCCCGTCCCAGTACTGTCCTGCTTCCTCGCGTGGCAGCGGCGCACGAAGCCGACTGACGAACCGCTCTCGACCACGTCGATCAGAAGGTCGATCAGCGCCTCGCGTTGCGCCATCAGCGCCGCCGCATCACGTCGTTTCACGCTCAGCATTGCAGCGCACCCATCAGCTTATGGGCTGGTGCACGGTCACGAGCTTGGTGCCGTCCGGAAAGGTCGCCTCGACCTGGATGTCCGGAATCATCTCCGGCACGCCGTCCATCACGTCGGCGCGCGTCAGCAGCGTGGTGCCGAAGTGCATCAGCTCGGCGACCGTCTTGCCGTCGCGCGCGCCTTCGAGGATCGCGGCGCTGATGTAGGCCACGGCCTCGGGATAGTTGAGCTTCAGTCCGCGCGCCTTGCGGCGCTCGGCCACCAGCCCGGCGGTGAAGATCAGCAGCTTGTCCTTCTCGCGCGGAGAGAGTTCCATCGTGCGTTCCCGTGTTCACGTCGCCCACAGGCGCGGCGGCTGCGCCGGCAGTCCGCACAGGCGCGGCCGCAGCGCGCCCCAGACGGAAGCGAGCGCTGCACGGGCGGCGTCGTGCTGCCGCCCAGCGTGCGTGCGACCAGCAGGCGCGGCGCGAGCCGCGTGAGCGGGGCGGCATCGCCTGCTGCGCCGAGCTCCGCGCGAATCTCATCGAGGTCCAGGGTTTCGAGCGCCGCGCCGGCCGCCCACAGGCAGCCGAAGACATGATGCCCGTCGAGGCCGACCGGCGAGTCAAGCAGCGGGTCGCCACCCGCGATGCGGGTGCGCTCATGCCAGGCCAGAGCGCCGCCGATGCGCAGCCGGATCGACTGCGCGTAACCGGCCGTGCTCGAAGCGTTCGCCGGCAGCACGGCGCCCGAGCGCGACGATGTCCCAGCCGATCATCGCTGCATCGGCGTCCAGGTCGATGTCGATCGACGAGCGGACGTCCGCGGCATCGAAGACGATCGCTCTCCTGCGGCAGCCACTCGAGCACGCCACTGACGTCCAGGCGAACCTGCTGGGTGGCCGTGCGACCGTTGGCCTTGTACCACTTGGCCGCGCCCGGCGTCGTCACCAGCGCGTGTGCGCCGGGCTCGACGTCGACGGTGATCTCCAGCGCGTCGCCGCCGGCGATGCCGCCCGGGGGATGAATGACGATCGCATGGCAGACCGCGCCGCCTTCGGGGTACAGCGGCTTCTGCATGCGCAGCGGCCCCTGATGCCGGTTCGCGCACAGCGTGCGCGCGCCGCTGCGTGGAAGCGCAGCGCGAGCGAGGCGTGCCACGCAGAATCTGACCGTCGAACATGGTGGCCCTGTGCTCCGGCGGCGCTCAGATCGCCAGCAATCCGACGACATTCTCCTCCTTCATCTGGTCGCCGCTGCCGCGGTGGGTGATCTGGCCGCGCGACATGACGGCGTAGGAGTCCGCCAGCGATTCGGCGAAATCGTAGTACTGCTCGACCAGCAGCACCGCCATCTTCTTCTCGGTCACCAGCTTGCGGATCACGGCACCGATTTCCTTGATGATCGACGGCTGGATGCCCTCGGTCGGTTCGTCGAGGATCAGCAGCTTCGGGTCGGCCGCCAGCGCCCGCCCGATCGCCAGTTGCTGCTGCTGCCCGCCGGAAAGATCGCCGCCGCGCCGCTTCAGCATCTGCTTCAGCACGGGGAAGAGTTCGAAGATGTGCTCGGGCACGCGCGCGCGCGGCAGCGCCGCGACAGCGGGGCGAGGCCCATCATCAGGTTTTCCTCGACCGTCAGCCGGTTGAAGATTTCGCGGCCCTGCGGCACGTAGCCGATGCCGGCGCGTACGCGCTGGAACGGCGGCAAGCGCGTGATGTCCTGTCCGTCGAAACGCACGCGCCGCTGCGCGCGGCGACCAGCCCCATGATCGTCTTCAGCAGCGTCGTCTTGCCGACGCCGTTGCGGCCGAGCAGCACCGTGCACGCCGCCGCGCGCACTTCGAGCGAGACGTCGCGCAGGATGTGGCTGCCGCCGTAGTACTGGTTGAGGTGTTCGATGGTCAGCATGGCTCAGCGACCGAGGTAGACCTCGATCACCCGCTCGTCGTTCTGCACGACGTTCATCGGCCCTTCGGCCAGCACGCTGCCCTCGTGCAGCACCGTCACGTTGCGCGCGATGCGGTTGACGAAGTCCATGTCGTGCTCGACGACCATGATCGAATGGCTGCCTTCGAGTTCGAGGATCAGTTCGGCGGTGCGGTCGGTCTCGGCGTCGGTCATGCCGGCGACCGGCTCGTCGAGCAGGATCAGTTCCGGCTCCTGCACCAGCAGCATGCCGATCTCGAGCCACTGCTTCTGCCCGTGCGAGAGCGCGCCGGCGAGGCGCTGTTCGCTGCCCTCGAGCCGGATCGTCTTCAGCGTGCGTGCGATCAGGTCCTGCTGCGCCGGCGAGAGCGCCGCGAGCAGCGTCGGCTTCACGCGCTTGTCGGTCTTCATCGCCAGTTCGAGGTTCTCGAACACCGTGTGGTTCTCGAACACCGTCGGCTTCTGGAACTTGCGGCCGATGCCGAGGCGCGCGATCTCGGTCTCGGGCAGGCGGGCCAGGTCGAAGGTCTGGCCGAAGAAGGCGGTGCCGGCGTCCGGCCGCGTCTTGCCGGTGATGACGTCCATCATCGTCGTCTTGCCGGCGCCGTTCGGGCCGATGACGCAGCGCAGTTCGCCGCGCTCGATGGTCAGCGAGAGCCGGTTCAGCGCCTTGAAGCCGTCGAAGCTGACCGTGATGTCGTCGAGGTACAGGATCGGGCCGTGCGAGGTGTCGACCTGGTCGGGCTTCAGCACGTGGCCGTAGCCGGTCACGTCGCCGCCGCCGGACAGTGCGTGGACGGCGGATTCGCTCACGAGCGTGCCTCCTGGCGCCTCGACGCCGAGTCTCGTCGCGCCGGACGCCGGACGCCGGCGCAGCCGCAGCGTGCCGGCGAGCCCCATCAGGCCGCGCGGCAGCAGCAGCGTGACGAGCACGAACAGCAGGCCGAGGAAGTAGAGCCAGAGTTCCGGATAGGCGACCGTGAACCAGGTCTTCGCGCCGTTGACCGCGAACGCGCCGAGGATCGGGCCGAACAGCGTCCCGCGTCCGCCGACCGCGGCCCAGATCGCGATCTCGATCGAGTTCGCCGGGCTCATCTCGCTCGGATTGATGATGCCGACCTGCGGCACGTAGAGCGCGCCGGCGATGCCGCTCATCATGGCGGCGACGGTCCAGATGACGAGCTTGAAGTAGCAGCGTGCGGTAGCCGAGGAACATCAGCCGCGACTCCTGGTCGCGGATCGCCGTCAGCACGCGGCCGATCTTGCTCGCGACGATCCAGCGCGCCAGCAGCAGGGATCGCCAGCAGCAACAGACCCCGAGAGCACGTACAGCGCGGTACGCGTCTCCGGCGCGGTGATCGGGAAGCCGAGGATGCGCTTGAAGTCGGTGAAGCCGTTGTTGCCGCCGAAGCCCATGTCGTTGCGGAAGAACGCGAGCATCGCGGCGTAGGTCAGCGCCTGCGTGATGATCGAGAAGTACACGCCCTTGATGCGCGAGCGGAACGCGAAGAAGCCGAAGACGAAGGCGATCAGGCCCGGGACGGCGACGATGAGCAGCACGTCCACGGTGAAGGAGTCGCTGAGCGCCCAGTACCAGGGCAATTCCTTCCAGTCGAGGAAGACCATGAAGTCCGGCAGATCGCTCTTGTAGACGCCGTCGCGGCCGATCTGCCGCATCAGGTACATGCCGAACGCGTAGCCGCCGAGCGCGAAGAACAGGCCCTGGCCGAGCGACAGGATGCCGGTGTAGCCCCAGATCAGGTCCATCGCGAGCGCGACGACGGCGTAGCACATGAACTTGCCGAGCAGCGTGATCCAGAAGCTGGACACGTGCAGCGGACTGGACTCCGGCACCGCGAGGTGCAGCATCGGCAGCACAATGAGCAGGACTGCCGTCACCGCGAGAATTGCGGTCCAGACGCGCAGCGGGAAGAGTCGCGTCACGCCTCGGCACTCCGTCCCTTCAGCGCGAACAGACCCTGCGGTCGCTTTTGGATGAACAGGATGATGAAGATCAGCACCATGATCTTCGCCAGCACGGCGCCGGACCACGGCTCGAGGAACTTGGCGATCGAGCCGAGGCCGAAGGCCGCGATCACGGTGCCGGCGAGCTGGCCGACGCCGCCGAGCACGACGACCATGAAGCTGTCGACGATGTAGCTCTGCCCGAGGTCCGGGCCGACGTTGCCGATCTGCGAGAGCGCGACGCCGCCGAGCCCCGCGACGCCGGAGCCGAGCCCGAAGGTCAGCATGTCGACGCGGTTCGTCGGCACGCCGGTGCAGCTCGCCATCGCGCGGTTCTGCGTCACGCCGCGCACGAACAGCCCCATGCGCGTGCGATTGATCAGCAGCCACACGGCCGCGAGCACGATCAGCGCGAACAGCACGATGACGATCCGGTTGAACGGCAGTACGTAGCCGCCGGAAAGCGCGATGCCGCCCGACAGCCAGCTCGGGTTCTCGACTTCGACGTTCTGCGCGCCGAAGATCGTGCGACTGGCCTGGATCAGCAGCAGGCTGACGCCCCAGGTCGTCAGCAGCGTTTCGAGCGGGCGGCCGTACAGCCAGCGCAGCACGCCGCGCTCGAGCGCCATGCCGATCGCCGCGGTCACGACAAACGCGACCGGCAGCGCCGCCACCACGTACCAGTCGAACGCCCCGGGGAAGTGTGGCGGAAGATGCCCTGCACCACGTACGTCGCGTAGGCGCCGATCATCAGGAACTCGCCGTGGGCCATGTTGATGATGCCCATCAGGCCGTAGGTGATCGCGAGCCCCAGCGCCGCCAGCAGCAGGATCGAGCCGAGGCTGAGGCCCGAGAACAGGGCGAGCCCGATCTCGGTCGTGCGCAGGCGCGATTGATTTCGGCGAGCGAAGCTGGGCGGCGCTGCGCACGTTCTCGTCGGCTTCCGCGTAGCTGCCGTCCTTCTGCCGCGTCAGCATCGTCGCGAGCAGCTGCCGCACCTGCGGATCGTCGCTCGCCGCGAGCGCGCGTGCGGCCTTGGCGCGCAGCTCGGGCTCGCTGCTCTTCAGCGCGAGCGACGCGCCGGCCAGCGCCAGGATCGCCCTTGATCTCGGGGTCGGCTTCCTTCGCGATCGCGCGCTCGACGATCGGCAGCACGTCGTCGTTGTCCGATCCCTGCAGCTCCTTGGCAGCGGCGAGCCGTTCGCCGCGGTCGCTGCTGCCCAGGCGTCAGGGCGGCCAGCGCGGCATCGATCTCGCCGCGAATGCGGTTGTTGATGACGATCGTCTCGAGGTTCGCGGGAGCGGCCCCGGCCGGCTGACCGGTGGCGGCGTCGGTCAGCTGGCCGCCGGCGACGATGACGGCGCGCTTGCCGTTGTCGATCAGCGCTAGCGCCTCGCCGTCGAGCGCCTTCAGGATGTCGATGACACGCGGATCTTCGGTCGCGACGAGCTTGCGGATCGCCTCGACACGCGCATCGGAGTCGTCGGCGCCGAGTTGCGCGACCAGCGACGGATCGAGCGCCGCCCATGCCGGCGCGGCGAGGAGCGCCAGCACGCAAGCGAAGGCGCGCAGGAACGGAGCGACATGGGAGTTCGCGGGCAGGCGCGCAGAACACCGCCGTTCCAGGGATCGGTGACCTGCGCGCCTGCCGCTTGCTCAGACCGGCGAGTTGGGCTTCTTCTCGTTGCCCGCGATGAATGGGCTCCACGGCTGAGCGCGCACCGGGCCCTTCGTCTTCCACACCACGTTGAACTGGCCGTCGGCGCGAATCTCGCCGATGAAGACCGGCTTCCACAGATGGTGGTTGGTCTCGTCCATCTTGATCGTGAAGCCGCACGGCGCCGCGAAGGTCTGGCCGTCCATCGCCGCGATCACCTTGTCGGTGTCGGTGGACTTGGCCTTCTCGACCGCCTGCTTCCACATGTGGATGCCGACGTAGGTCGCCTCCATCGGGTCGTTGGTCACGACCTTGTCGGCGTTCGGCAGCTTCTGCTTGAGGGCCCACTCCTTGTACATCTTGATGAAGGCATCGTTCTGCGGATTCTTCAGCGACATGAAGTAGTTCCACGCCGCCAGGTGACCCACCAGTGGCTTGGTGTCGACGCCGCGCAGTTCTTCCTCGCCGACCGAGAACGCGACCACCGGCACGTCCTTCGCCTTCAGTCCGGCGTTGCCGAGCTCCTTGTAGAACGGCACGTTCGAGTCGCCGTTGATCGTGGAGATGACGCAGGTCTTGCCGCCGGCCGCGAACTTCTTGATGTTGGCGACGATCGTCTGGTAGTCACTGTGACCGAAGGGTGTGTAGACCTCCTCGATGTCCTTCTCCGCCACGCCCTTGCTCTTCAGAAACGCACGCAGGATCTTGTTGGTCGTACGCGGGTAGACGTAGTCCGTGCCGAGCAGGAAGAAACGCTTGGCGCCTCCGCCTTCCTTGCTCATCAGGTACTCGGTTGCGGGAATGGCCTGCTGGTTGGGAGCGGCACCCGTGTAGAAGACGTTCTTCTCGAGCTCTTCGCCTTCATACTGCACCGGGTAATACAGAATCGAGTTGAGTTCCTTGAAAACGGGCAGCACCGACTTGCGCGACACCGACGTCCAGCACCCGAAGGTGGCAACCACTTTGTCCTGCGTGATGAGTTGGCGCGCCTTCTCGGCGAACAGCGGCCAGTTCGATGCCGGATCGACGACGACCGGTTCGATGGGACGCCCCATGACGCCGCCCTTGGCATTGATCTCCGCGAAGGTCATCAGTGCCGTTTCCTTCAGCGCCGTTTCGGAAATTGCCATCGTGCCCGACAGCGAATGCAGGACGCCGACCTTGATCGGGGTTTTGTCCTGGCCGAACGCGGTCGAAATCGAACTACAGCTGAGGGCGGCAGCGCCCCCGGCCTGGATGAATTGTCTGCGGTCCATTCCTCTCTCCAGTAGCAGCGCATATTCGCCGCAGTGCAATGCAATACAAGTTCTGTGCCATCCGCATTCGGTGCGTGGCCGGGGCTTCGCGGCGGCGCGCTGCACCAGTCGCGGGTGGAATGCACTCCAGCGCGGGCAGGAGCGCCCTCATGTGGTGCGCAACCTCGGCTTGCGTGGAGGCATTCAATGAGCAAGAAGCCTCCCGCGGCGTCGCGCGTGCCGCAAAGTCGGCTCGGTCGGCTTGCGCGCCTCGGCCTGGCCGCCGGCGAGCTGGCGGTCGGTGGCGCGGTGCAGGGGCTGCGGCGCCTGGCCAAAGGAAGCGAGACGGAGCCAATGTTCTCGGTGGCCACGGCGCGCCGGTTGGTCGAGCGACTCGCGAACCTGAGGGGCGCAGCGATGAAGCTCGGTCAGCTGATCTCGCTCGAGAGCGAAGGCCTGCTGCCGCCCGAACTGTCACAGGCGCTGGAATCACTGCGGTCGCAAGCGGCGCCGATGCCGCTCACGCAGTTGCGGCGCGTGCTGGGGCGAGCCTATGGCAGCGGCTGGGAACGTCGCTTCGTGCGCTTCGACGAGACGCCGATCGCGTCGGCCTCGATCGGCCAGGTGCATCGGGTACGCACGGTCGACGGCCGCGAACTGGCGCTGAAGGTGCAATACCCGGGTGTGGCGCGCTCGATCACAAGCGATGTCGACAACGTCGCGACACTGCTGCGCCTGGCGCAATTGCTGCCACTCGGGGTCGATGTTGAAGAGATCGCGCGTGAAGCGAAGCGCCAGCTGGCGCAGGAAGCCGACTACCTGGCCGAGTCAGGCTTTCTCGAACAATATGCGTCGCCTGGTGGCCGACGATCCGCAGATCGTGCTGCCGCGCGTGCACTGGGATCTCACGACCGCGCGCGTGATGGCGATGGACTACATGGAGGGCGTGCCGCTCGAGTCGCTGGGGGCCGAGACGCCGCAGGCCGTGCGGGATGCGCTCGGCGTGGCGCTGCAACGGCTGATGTTCCGCGAACTCTTTGAGTTTCACGTCATGCAGACCGACCCGAACTTCGCTAACTATCTGTATCAACCGGCGACCGCGCGGCTGGTGCTTCTCGATTTCGGCGCGACCCAGCAGTTCAGCCGGGCGTATTCGGATCGCTTTCGCCGGATTACGCGCGCGATCGTCGTCCGCGATCGTTCCGCCATCGAGCGCGAGGCGCGACGCATCGGCTACATCGCCACGGATGCCTCACAGGACGTGGTCGAACGCGGCGCTGGATATTCTCGAGCTTGTATGCGAACCGCTGCGCACCGAGGATGTGTACGACTATGGCGCGTCAGACCTGCCGCGCCGCGCGCGCGAACTGGGCATCGATCTCGCGTTCAAGCGCGGCCTGCTGCGGCTGCCGCCCTCTCACACGATGTTCCTGCACCGCAAGCTCGTCGGTGTCTACCTGCTGCTGGCGCGACTGGGCGCGCGCGTTCCTACCGGCCGGCTCGTGCGGCCGTTTCTCGCCTGAAGGGAGGAGGCCGGCTCAGGCTGAAACGGTCGCGGTGAGGTCGATCACCGGCTCCGCGGCGGCCAGCACGCGCGGGTGCAGATGGCGTCGATGACTTGCTGTAAAGCACACCGGCCCGTCGAAGCGGGCCATGCGTTCGAGCAATGCTGCGGTGCTCGCTTCGTGCGCACTGTCGGACAGATCGATCGGGCGGCCATGCGGGCCGAACAGTGCGTCCGCCTCGTCGAACAGCAAGAAGACGCCAGCGTGCTCGGCCGCGTCGAACAGGCGCTCGACGTTGAGCTCGGTCTCGTGCGCATAGGGCGAAAACACTCGTCGTCCAGTCGACGCGCTGCACGGGTGCGTTCACGTGACGCGCGATCACCGCAGTGGCGGCCGCGCGCGCAATCGCGTACGGGCTCAGCAGTACGGCGATCAGCGGCGGGCGTCGCTCGACGTGCGGCCTGCGCTGCTCTTTCAGCCTCGACTTGGCATTTATGGCCAGAACAGTGACGGCCATCCGCACTTGGGGTGACAGGCTCTCGGCAATTCTGAGGTGATCCGCAGTCATGCCCCAAAGATACGGAACCATGGGCGCCAAAGGCGCGGCCGCCGGTCGGAATCGCGGACGTGCGTGATCGCGCGCGCAGGGGAAGCCGAACGGTCGGTCACTTCAGCCCGCCGTGCCGCCCGGTCGGACGCCGGTCGGCGTTACGAATGCGTGGGTTGCGGCGCGGACGTGATCAGGACGACGCCCGCCGCTGCCATCACCATCGCGATTGCGTGGACCGCGGTGAACGGTTCACCGAGGATGAACACGCCGACCGCGGTCGCGGCAAGCGGGAGAGCAACGGTGAACACGCCGGCCTGGTTGGCCGGCACGTGCTTGAGTCCTGCGACCCACATCCAGACGGCGAACAGGCTCGCCGCCAGGGAGTAGAAGACGAGCAGGGTCCAAAGCGGCCTCGTGATCACGCCCAGGTCGTAGCCTGCGAGCTGCCAGAGGCCGAATGGTGTGATCAACACGAGCCCCCACAGGTTGATCAGCGCCGAGACGCGCAGCGGCGCGCGGGTTGCGGCCAGTCGCTTGGCGACGATGACGTAGGTTGCCTCGCAGACAACGGCACCGAACATCAGTAGGTTACCGAGCAAAGCGGCGGCGCGCGACGAGCCTTCGTCGGGTCGTGCCAGCTGCAGTAGCCCGATGCCGCCGACCGCGAGCGCGACAGCGATCAGGACGCGGGCGGTGAGCTTCTCGCGCAGGAGCAGCCACGACAGCAACGCCACGACGGCCGGCAGGGTGGCCAGGATGACGCCGGCCGCCGTCGCGGTCGTCAGCGAAATCCCGTACAGCATGCAGATCGAGAACAGGAAATTGCCGAAAAACGACATCACGAAGAAAAGGGAGTGTTCGGTGCGCGACAGCGATGCTTCATCCCGCGCAGGCACCGTCCACGGCACCATGGCGACGGCAGCGATCGCGAAGCGCAGGAAAGCGAGCAGGAACACCGGAATGGCGGCGGTCAGCGGCTTCGACAGCGCGACGTAGGTGCCGACAAGCGCCATCGAGCCGGTGAGCAGCGCATAGGCAGAAAGGCGTGACGGCGTGGCCTGCATCGCGCGCGACGATACGCCACCACCTGGGCTAGGGAATGGCGCCAGGGTGTACTCGGTTCCACTGACGCCGCGGGCCACTACACGATGCGCACGCTCAGGTTCGGCAGTCCGTCGATATGGCATTCGATGACGTCACCGCGCACGACCGGACCGACGTTTTCAGGCGTGCCGGAGTAGATGATGTCGCCGGGCCTGAGTTCGAAGGCGTCTGACAGCCGGCTTATCTGCTCCGCGACGCTCCAGATCATCTGATTCAGGTTCGCGTTCTGTTTCGTTTGGCCGTTCACTTTGAGCCAGATCGCTGCCTTGACCATCGGGCCGGTCTGGGCCGCCAGGTGCAGCGGCCCGATGGGGGCCGACATGTCGAAGCTCTTGCCGATTTCCCACGGCTTCTTTTCGTCGCCCATCGCACGCTGCAGATCGCGGCGTGTCATGTCGAGGCCGACCGCGTAGGCGTAGACGCAGTCGAGGGCCCGCTCAACCGGGATGCTGCGCCCGCCACGGTAAAGCGCGGCCACGAGTTCGACTTCGTAGTGATAGTTCTTCGTCAGCGTCGGGTACGGGTGGTCGGCCACCGTCCCGGGCGCGACGTTTTGGATGGCGTCGGTGGGCTTCTGGAAGAAGAATGGCGGTTCGCGGGTTGGATCCGAGCCCATTTCGCGTGCGTGTGCCGCGTAGTTTCGGCCAATGCAATAGATGCGACGCACCGGAAAGATCTGGTCCGAGCCCGCCACCGGAATGTGGGTGTCCGGCACTTGAAACGGCGTCTTGGGGATGGAATTGGCGCCACTCGGGCTTGCGCACCCCGTCACGGCGCCCACGGTCATGGCCGCGGCGGTCTGCAGCGCGCTCCGGCGATCGATACGTGACATAGCAGTCTCCTTCTGATCCTCAGGTGATTGGCGCTGCGGGCGGAGTCTACGGTGACGAGCATGACCCCCGGCATACCGAAATGCGGGGGGAGGCGCTCTGCACCGGGCTGGAAGAAACTATGCTGTACGGCGTCCGTTCGCGCCCGCCGCGCGGCCCCGACCTGGAGAGTCCCGAGTGAAGTTCATTGCCTGGTTCATTGCATGTGTAACTGTGAGCGTCGCCTGCGCTGCCCCTGTGCTGGCGAACGCCCAGCCGGTCGATCCGTCGCGCGTGCCCGAGGAGCAGCGCTCGAAACTGGGTTTGTACGTACTGCCCAAGCAGGCGCCGGCCTTCGTGAAGTCGCAGGGCGGCAAGGTGTTGTTCCTCGACGTGCGCACGCGCGCCGAAGCGCAGTTCATGGGCATGGCGGAGGGCGTCGATGCGCTGGTGCCGTATGTCGAGTTCCAGGAATTCATGACTGACTGGGACGAAACCCGCGGCTTTTACAAGCTTGAGCCTTTCAGCGACTTCGCCCCGGAGGTCGAGCGGCGGCTGAAGGCAAAGGGCCTCGGCAAGAACGATGCGATCCTGTTGATCTGCCGTGCGGGCGAGCGGTCGTCACGGGCCGCGGATCTGTTGCAGTCGCTCGGCTATACGAGGGTCTATACCGTGCTGAACGGGTTCGAAGGCGAGCTGTCCGCGAAAGGCCGGCGCAACGTCAATGGCTGGAAGAACGACGGCCTGCCGTGGAGCTACGAACTGGACCGCAACAAGATGTACTTCCCGCGCTGAAGCCCCGGCGCCAGAGCCGGCCGACCGCGCGCGCGACCTACGCCGGCGCATGCGCATCGACCGCCGACCGGGGCGCCGTATTCCTGCGCCAGAAAGCGTTCGGCCTCCTCCAGCATGAAGTAGCGGAACGCCTCGGCGGCCGGCGACAGCGTCTTCGCGAGCGTGTTCACGATGTACCAGCGCTTGGCGAGCGGCAGGCCCTCGATGTCGGGTACCGCGATGCAGACCGGCCTTCAGTTCGAGGCCGATCGTGTGCAGCGACAGAAACGAGATGCCCATGCCGGCCATCACCGCCTGCTTGATCGTCTCGTTGCTCGCCATCTCCATCGCCACGCGGGGCGCCAGCCGGTGGTCGGCGAAGAACTTCTCCATCGCTGCCCGCGTACCCGAGCCCTCCTCGCGGATCAGGAACTCGTAGTCGGCGAGTGCGGCGGCCGGCGCGTGGCCGGCTTTCACCAGCGGATGGTCCGGGGGCGTCACGATCACGTGGGGGTGAATGGCGAACGGCTCGGCCCGTGTCGCCAGCTCGCGCGGTGGACGGCCCATGATGGCCAGATCGACTTCGTTGGCCTGCAGCAGTGCGACCAGCTGCTCGCGGTTGCCGCCAATCGCCAGTCGCACCTCGATTCCAGGATGTTCGGCACGGAAACGTGCCATTAGGCGTGGTACGAAGTATTTAGCGGTGCTTACCATTCCGATGGTCAGACGACCCGTCTGCAGTCCGCTTAACCGCGCGACGGCGTCTTCGGCGTCTTTCAGCGTGGCCAGGATCTTGCGTACATAGACCAGCAGGTACTCGCCGGTGACGGTCAGTGCGACGCTCCGACCGCCCCGGTCGAACAGCGGAAGTCCGACCTGCTCCTCCAACTCCTTGATTTGCATGGAGACCGCGGGCGGCGTCAGGTGCAAGCTCCTCGGCCGCCTTGCCAAAGCTCAGGTGGCGCGCGACCGCGGAAAACACCCGCAGCTGCCGCAGCGTGACGCCTTTCATAAGAAATCCTTAACTGAGAGCTCAGAAAATGTGACTGTACCTTAGACGTAGCGGCTGCCTACAGTGCACCCATCGTGTGAACGCCATTGCGGCGTCGCAAAACCCAAAGGGCGAGGACCATGAACAAGCCGGTCGAAGGACACATCAAGGACGTCAAGGAGCGCTACAAGGGCGGCGTCCTCAAGTACAGGCAGATGGGTTACTGGCGACCGGACTACGAGCCGAAGGACACCGATGTGATCTGCCTGTTCCGGATCACGCCGCAGGACGGCGTCGACCCGGAGGAGGCCGCCGCGGCCGTCGCCGGCGAGTCCTCGACCGCCACGTGGACCGTGGTCTGGACTGACCTGCTGACCGCGCACGAGTCGTACCAGGCCAAGGCTTACCGCGTCGAGCCGGTGCCGAACCAGCCCGGTCAGTTCTTCGCCTATGTCGCCTACGACCTGATCCTGTTCGAAGAGGGCTCGATCGCGAACATGACGGCGAGCCTGATCGGCAACGTGTTCAGCTTCAAGCCACTGAAGGCCGCGCGGCTCGAGGACATCCGCATTCCGGTCGCCTACGTCAAGACGTTCAAGGGTCCGCCGACCGGCATCATCGTCGAGCGCGAGCGTCTCGATAAGTACGGGCGGCCGCTGCTCGGCGCGACGATGAAGCCCAAGCTGGGTCTGTCCGGCAAGAACTACGGCCGCGTCGTCTACGAGGCGCTGACTGGCGGGCTCGATTTCACGAAGGACGACGAGAACATCAACTCGCAGCCCTTCATGCACTGGCGCGACCGGTTCCTGTTCTGCATGGAAGCGGTCAACCGCTCGCAGGCGAACTCCGGCGAGATCAAGGGCCACTACCTGAACGTCACCGCCGCGACGATGGAGGACATGTACGAGCGCGCCGAGTTCGCGAAGGAGCTCGGCTCGAACATCGTGATGATCGACCTCGTGATCGGCTGGACCGCGATCCAGTCGATGTCGAACTGGTGCCGCAAGAACGACATGATCCTGCACATGCACCGCGCCGGACACGGCACCTACACGCGGCAGAAGAACCACGGCGTCAGCTTCCGCGTGATCGCCAAATGGCTGCGGCTCGCAGGCGTCGATCACCTGCACGCCGGCACGGCGGTCGGCAAGCTCGAAGGCGACCCGATGACGGTGCAGGGCTATTACAACGTCTGTCGCGACACCTACACGAAGACCGATCTGCAGCGCGGGGCTGTTCTTCGACCAGGACTGGGCCGATCTCAAGAAGGTGATGCCGGTGGCCTCGGGCGGCATCCACGCCGGCCAGATGCACCAGCTGCTGCAGCTCTTCGGTGACGACGTCGTGCTGCAGTTCGGCGGCGGCACGATCGGACACCCGGCCGGCATCCAGGCGGGCGCGATCGCCAACCGTGTCGCGCTCGAGGCGATGGTCAAGGCGCGCAACGAGGGCCGCGACATCGCCAACGAAGGTCCGGAGATCCTCGATGCCGCGGCCAAGTGGTGCACGCCACTGAAGCAGGCGCTCGAGACATGGAAGGACGTGAGCTTCAACTACACGTCAACCGACACGCCCGACTTCGCGGTCACCCCGACCGCCAGCTGAGCAGGAGAACACGATGCGCATCACGCAAGGCACTTTTTCGTTTCTGCCCGACCTGACCGACGACGAGATCCGCGCGCAGGTCGACTACGCGCTCGTCCAAGGGCTGGGCGCTGTCGGTCGAGTACACCGACGACCCGCATCCTCGCAACGTCTACTGGGACATGTGGGGCCTGCCGATGTTCACCGTCAAGGACGGCGCCGCGGTGCTCTACGAGGTCAAGGCCTGCCGCAAGGCGCACCCGAACCACTACATCAAGGTCAACGCGTTCGACAACACGCGCGGCGTCGAGTCGATGTGCCTGTCGTTCATCGTCAATCGGCCGAAGGACGAGCCGGGCTTCGGGCTTGAGCGGCAGGAAGCAGCCGGTCGCATGATGCGCTACACGACGCGAGCCTATTCGGCCGCCAAGCCCGGCCGGTTCACGCTACGAGTGACAGCGATCGATGAACGCCGCCGACTCGCCGACCGTCGACCTGCAGGCCATCCTGCGCGACACCAATGTGCAGGAGGTGCTGCAGGAGCTCGACCGCGAGCTCGTCGGACTCGCGCCGGTGAAGAAGCGCATCGAGGACATCGCGGCCTTCCTCGTGGTGTCGAAGGCGCGTGCCCAACTCGGGCTCGAGGCCGCTACGCCGTCGCTGCACATGAGCTTCACCGGCAATCCTGGCACCGGCAAGACGACTGTCGCACTGAAGATGGCGCAGATCCTTCATCGCCTGGGCTATGTGCGCAAGGGCCATGTCGTCAGCGTCACGCGCGACGACCTCGTCGGCCAGTACATCGGCCACACCGCGCCGAAGACCAAGGAGGTATTGAAGCGCGCGATGGGCGGAGTGCTCTTCATCGACGAGGCGTACTACCTGTATCGCCCGGAGAACGAGCGCGACTACGGCCAGGAAGCGATCGAGATCCTGCTGCAGGTGATGGAGAACAACCGCGACGACCTGGTCGTGATCCTCGCCGGCTACAAGGATCGGATGGACACGTTCTTCAAGTCCAACCCCGGCATGAGTTCGCGCATCGCGCATCACATCGACTTCCCGGACTATGGCGAGGCCGAACTGATGCAGATCGCCGAGAAGATGCTGGCGTGCGCAGCACTATCGCTTCGGCGACGGACGCGCGCGCAGCCTTCGAGCAGTACCTCGCGCGCCGCATGCAGCAGCCGCACTTCGCCAACGCCCGCAGCGTGCGCAACGCACTGGACCGTGCGCGCCTGCGTGCCGCGTCGCGCCTGTTCGCCGATGCGCAACCGCGCCCTCACCGAATCCGACCTGACCACCCTCGCGCCCGAGCGACATCCTGGCGAGCCGGGTGTTCCAGGCCGCCGCCTGAGCTAACTGAGGAACACCATGCCACTTTCGAATCGACGGACGCTGACGCAGTACCTGATCGAGCAGCGCCGCCGCTTCCCGCAGGCGAGCGGGGCGCTCAACGCCCTGATCCTCGACGTGGCGCTCGCGACCAAGGCCATCGCGCGCGCCGTGGCCTTCGGCGAGCTCGGCGACCCGATGAGCCGGCAACTGGTCGCCGCCGCGCAGTCGCACGCGCAGGTCAATGTCCAGGGCGAGGTGCAGAAGCCGCTCGACGTCGTCAGCAACGAGATCTTCATCCGCACCACCGAGTGGTCCGGCCACCTGGCCGGCATGGGCTCGGAGGAAATGGACGGGCCGTACCAGATCCCGGCCACCTACACGCGCGGCAAGTACCTGCTGGTGTTCGACCCGCTCGATGGCTCGAGCAACATCGATGTCAACGTCTCGGTCGGCAGCATCTTCTCGATCCTGCGCGCGCCGCAGGGCGTGGTCGAGTCCGGTCGCGACGCGACCGAGGCGGACTTCCTGCAGCCGGGCACGACGCAGGTCGCGGCCGGCTACGCGATCTACGGGCCGGTGACGATGCTGGTGCTGACGGTCGGCAGCGGCGTTGCCGGCTTCACGCTCGACCCCAGTCTCGGCGAGTTCAAGCTCACGCACCCGGACATCCGCGTGCCGGCGGACACGCAGGAGTTCGCGATCAACACCAGCAACAGCCGCTTCTGGGAGCCGCCGATCAAGCGCTACGTCGACGAATGCCTCGCCGGCAAGACCGGGCCGCGCGCGCAAGGACTTCAACATGCGCTGGATCGCCAGCATGGTCGCCGAGGCGCACCGCATCCTGATGCGCGGCGGCGTGTTCATGTACCCGCGCGACACGAAGGACATGAGCAAGCCCGGCCGCCTGCGGCTGCTGTACGAGGCGAACCCGATCGGGTTCGTCATGGAGCAGGCGGGTGCGCGCGCCAGCACCGGACGCGCGCCGGTGCTCGAGGTGCAGCCGGACGCGCTGCACCAGCGCATCGGCCTGGTGTTCGGCTCGAAGAACGAAGTCGAGCGCATCGAGCGCTACCACGCGCGAGTACGACGCACGGCACCGACAGGCCCTACAGCTCGCCGCTCTTCAACGAGCGGTCGCTGTACCGGCCCGAAGCGCTGACCTGACGCAGCCGCGCCGCGCCGCACAGCAACGTACATCGAGGGAGAACGCAGTTGTCCAAGAAGCATCCGATCATTGCCGTGACGGGCTCGTCCGGCGCCGGCACCACCACGGTGATGCAGAGCTTCCAGCACATCTTCCGGCGCGAAGGCCTCAAGGCGCAGATCGTCGAGGGCGATTCGTTCCATCGCTACAACCGGCGGAGATGCGCGCGCACATGAAGGACGCCGAGGCGAACGGCAACAAGCACTACTCGCATTTCGGTCCGTACTCGAACCTGCTCGAGGAACTCGAGGCGCTGTTCAAGGGCTACGGCGAACACGGCAGCGGCCGCGTGCGCAAGTACGTCCACGATGCCGGCGAGGCGGCCGAGCACGGGGTGGAACCCGGCACACTTCACCGGCTGGAAGGACATCGAACCCGATTCGGACCTGATGTTCTACGAAGGCCTGCACGGCGCGTACGTCGACGAGCAAGATCAACGTCGGCCGCCACTGTCGACCTGCTGGTCGGCGTGGTGCCGATCATCAACCTCGAGTGGATCCAGAAGCTGCACCGCGACAAGAAGATGCGCGGCTACTCGCAGGAGGCGGTGGTCGACACGATCCTGCGCCGGATGCCGGACTACGTGAACCACATCGTGCCGCAGTTCAGCGTCACGCATGTGAACTTCCAGCGCGTGCCCGTGGTCGACACCTCCAACCCGTTCATCGCGCGCGACATCCCGAGCGCCGACGAGAGCATGGTGATCATCCGCTTCACCAATCCGAAGGGCATCGACTTGCCGTACCTGCTGTCGATGCTGCACGACTCCGTGATGACGCGCCCCAACACCATCATCGTGCCCGGCGGCAAGATGGGACTGGCGATGCAACTGATCTTCACGCCGATGATCCTGCGGCTGATGGACCAGAAGCGACGCGCGCACTAGGACGCATTCGATGAACGCACCGCTGCAACTCCCTGGTCACGGCGACCGATCACCGCCGACTCGCCAACGCGCTGCGCTTCCTCGCGATCGACGCGGTCGAGGCGGCGAAGTCCGGCCACCCCGGAATGCCGATGGGCATGGCCGACATCGCGGAAGTGCTCTGGCGCGATCACCTGAAGCACGACCCGACGGCGCCGCGCTGGGCCGATCGTGACCGCTTCGTGCTGAGCAATGGCCACGGTTCGATGCTGCTGTATGCGCTGCTGCATCTCACCGGCTATGACCTGCCGCTGGAGGAACTGAAGCGGTTCCGCCAACTGCACTCGAAGACGCCGGGCCATCCCGGAGGCCGGTCTTACGCCGGGCGTGGAGACCGACGACCGGCCCGCTCGGGCAGGGCCTCGCCAACGCTGTCGGCATGGCGCTGGCCGAGAAGCTGCTCGCGGCCGAGTTCAACCGGCCCAGGCTGCCGATCGTCGACCACCGGACCTACGCCTTCCTCGGCGACGGCTGCCTGATGGAAGGCATCAGCCACGAGGTGTGCTCGCTCGCGGGCGTGTGGAAGCTCGGCAAGCTCGTCTGCTTCTACGACGACAACGGCATCTCGATCGATGGCCAGCGTGACGGGCTGGTTCGCCGACGACACGGCGGCGCGCTTCCGCGCCTACGGCTGGAACGTCATCGGGCCGATCGACGGGCACGACGCGGCGCTGATCGACCAGGCGATTCGTATCGCGCACACCAACGACGACGCGCCGACGCTCGTGATCTGTCGCACGACGATCGGCTGGGGATGCGCCAAAGATGGCCGGCACGCACGAAGTGCACGGTGCGCCGCTGGGCGACGACGAGGCGAAGGCGACGCGTGCGGCACTCGGCTGGGACCACGGCGCATTCGACGTGCCCTCTGACATGCGCGCAGCCTGGGACGCGCGTGCCAAGGGCGGCGCGACACACGCCGGATGGGATACGATCGTTTGCGCGGCTACCGCGCGCAGTACCCGACCCGAGGCAGCCGCATTCGAGCGACGCATGCGCGGTGAACTGCCCGAACGACTGGTCGGCGACGGCGCGCGCCGCGCTCGAGCAGGCGCGTGGCATCACCGCAGCGACGCGACACGCAAGTCGTCGCAGCAGGCGCTCGAAAAACTGGTCGCCGGCGTGCCGGAACTCCTCGGCGGCTCCGCCGACCTGACCTGGTCGAACCTCACCGCCGTGAAAGCCTCGCGTCCGTTCGATGCGAGTCGGCGGCAACTATCTGCACTTCGGCGTGCGCGAGTTCGGCATGGCGGCGATCATGAACGGCGTCGCGCTGCACGGCGGCTTCATTCCCGTACGGCGGCACGTTCGCGGTGTTCTCCGACTACGCGCGCTCGGGCATCCGCATGAGTGCGCTGATGAAGCAGCGGGTCGTCTACGTGCTGACGCATGACTCGATCGGCCTGCGGCGAGGATGGGCCGACGCATCAGCCGGTCGAGCATGCGACCGCATTGCGTGTGATCCCGAATCTGGATGTCTGGCGCCCGTGCGATGGCGTGGAAACCGCTGTGGCGTGGCGCTGTGCGCTCGAACGCGCCGAGGGTCCGACGGCGCTACTGCTGTCGCGCCAGAACCTGCCGCAGTACGCGCGTGACGAGTCGATGCTGGTCGCTATCGCGGCCGGGGGCTACGTCCTTTCGGAAGCGGCGACCGGCGCGGCCGGCGCGGTCATCATCGCTACGGGCTCGGAAGTGGCAATCGCGCTCGATGCGCAGAAGCGGCTGGCCGCACGTGGCATTGCGGTGCGGGTCGTCTCGATGCCGTCGACCACGCGCTTCGACGCGCAGTTGCTCGCGTACCAACGCAGCGTCCTGCCGCCAGGCCTGCCGCGGGTCGCGGTCGAGGCCGCGCATCCGGACTTCTGGCGCAAGTACGTCGGGCTCGAAGGCCGCGTCATCGGCATCGCCACCTTCGGCGAGTCGGCGCCGGCTTCGGCGCTCTACGAACACTTCGGCTTGACATCGGAGGCGGTGGCCGCCGCCGTCGTGGAACTCGTGATTCGCGGCGGACCAGGCGCTGGCGGCGTGACGGCGAGCACCGACATGGCTGCCCACTCCGCTCCCGCCGATCTCGGCTCTCTCGCGCCCGACTTCGCGCTGCCCGGCACGTGTGGGCAGATCTGGACACGCGACGCGGCCGCTGGCCCGAACGGGCTGCTGGTGATGTTCATCTGCAACCACTGCCCGTACGTGCAGGCCGTGCTCGACCGCATCGTGCGCGACGCGCGTGAACTGCAGGCCGCGGGCATCGGCGTGGTCGCCATCAGCAGCAACGACGCGGCGGCGTATCCGGAGGATTCGTTCGAGCAGATGCAGCGGTTGTGGCGCGAGAAGGACGCTGCCGTTTCCGTACCTGTACGACGAGTCCCAGGCGGTGGCACGCGCCTACGGCGCGGTGTGCACGCCGGATTTCTTCGGCTACGACCGCGACCTGCAGTTGCAGTACCACGGGCGGATCGATGCGTCGGGTCGCCAGCCCGCGCCCGCCGACGCGAAGCGCGAACTGCGCGACGCGCATGCTGCTGATCGCTAGCGACCGGGCGCGGTCCGGCCGAGCAGGCGCCGAGCATCGGCTGCTCGATCAAGTGGAAGTGATTCGGCGACGCGGCCGCCTAGCGAACGGCGATGCGCCTGACGATCGGCGCTGACAGCGCCGCGAGGCGCCGCTCGGTCACCTCGGCCGGCAGGCCTGCTCGCCGAGCGGCGTCGGCGCCGCGCGCCGGCGAGGCACCTCTGTTCCTCTTCGCGCGGCCGTTGTTCAGCCACGCGCGCTCCTGCGCGCGAACGCGCCTTCTGGGCGGCGTTGAGCGTGACCAGAGGCGCGGTTGCATCGACCAGCTGCTGCATCCGCCGCATCGGCCGCTGCGCGGACCTCGGCCACCGCCGCGCTGGGATCGACGGCGTGAGCGGAGCCGAAGGCAGCGGCAGAGGACAGAGAGGCGACAGCAAGCAAGCGTGGCGACGGTCATGGCGGATCCGATGCAAGAGGGGTCTGCGCAGGCTAGGAGCTCGCAGCCGGTGGCAGCGACGCATCGTAATGTCGATATAACGCGACGCTCGGACCGTCATTAGCGCCGATTTGTGACGCCATGAGTGCGGGCGCTCACCACACAGGCCGGCGCCCGCCCATAATGCGCCTCGCCCATGGCCAACCAGCCCAAACAACTCTTCCGACAGGAGGCGATCGACGCGCAGCGCGAGAAGCTGCTCGGTGAGGTCTCCCTCGCACGTCCGGTCCCGCTGTGGGTGTTCACCGCGCTGGCGGCAGCCTTCGCCCTCGCGCTGGTGGCTTTCTCCATCTGGGGCGAGTACGCGCGGCGCGAGCGGGTCGACGGCTTCCTCGCGCTCGACGTCGGCGCTGCGCGCATCCTCGCGGCCGAAGCCGGGTACGGTGGCCGAGCTGCTCGCGAAGGAAGGCGACGAGGTCGAGGCGGGCCAGCCGCTGATCCGACTGTCGTTCGAGCGCGGAACGGCGTCGGGCGTGACCTCGGGCGAACTGGTCCAGCGCGAGATCAGCGAACGCGACTGGTGCTGGAGCGCGAGCAGCAGCAGGTCAAGCTGCTCGGCCAGCAGCAGACCGATGCCCTGCGGCGCAAGATCGCCGACCTTGAGCGAGAACTGGCGCAGTTCGACGTCGAGATCAGGGCGCAGCAGAACCGGCTGGCGTCCTCGCGCAACGAATTCCAGCGCGCCGAGGAGCTCTACAAGGAAAAGTTCTACTCCGAGTCCAAGCTGATCGAGTTCCGCAACAACGTGCTCGACCAGCAGGTGAAGGTCGAGGCGCTCAAGCGCCAGCGCGCCGGCGTCGAACGCGAGCTGTCGGCGGCACGGGCCGAAGAGCCGTCGATCGCACTGAAGACGCAGACCGCGCTCGACCAGATCCGCCGCCAGATGAGCGAACTGCAGCAGGGCAGCGTGCAGGAAGAGGCCAAGCGCGAGAACGTGATCCGCGCGCCGGTGACCGGCGTCCTGACCAACATCGCCGCGGCCAAGGGCGAGTCCGTGGCCGACAGCGCTCCGCTCGCCGTGGTCGTGCCCAAGGGCAGCGGGCTGCACGCGGAACTGCTGGTGCCCACGCGCGCCATCGGCTTCGTCGCAGCCGGGCCAGCAGGTGGTGCTGCGCTACGACGCCTTCCCGTACGAGCGCTTCGGCCAGTACCACGGCACCGTCGAGCGCGTCAGCCGCAACGTGTGGTCGCCGGGCGAGAAGATCGGGCCGACTCACGGTGAAGGAGCCCGTCTACCGCGTCGACGTGAAGCTCGAGCGCCAGAGCGTCACCGCGCTGGCGACCAGAAGTTGCCGCTGCGCCCCGGCATGCTCGTCAACGCCGACATCCTGCTCGAGAAGCGCACGCTCCTGGAGTGGCTCTTCGAGCCGGTGCTGCAACTGCGGGAGCGCCTCTGAGATGACCGGGATCTTCAGCCGCCGCGTGCCGGTGATCCTGCAGAGCGAGGCGCCGGAGTGCGGCATCGCCTGCCTCGCGATGGTCGCCTCGCTACCACGGCTACCTCACCGACCTCTCGGCGATGCGCGTGCGGCTTTCGCCCTCGCTCAAGGGCGTGACGCTCAAGCACATGGCGCAGATCGCCGAGACGATGGGCCTCACCGCGCGCGGCGTGCAGGTCCCGCTCGAAGGCGCTGGGCAAGCTGCAAGCTGCCGGCGGTCCTGCACTGGGACATGAACCATTTCGTGGTGCTGACGGACGTGACGGGCGGCAAGATCACCGTCCACGACCCGGCGCGCGGCCGGCGCGTGCTGCACGCTGGACGAGGCCTCGCGCCACTACACGGGCGTGGCGATGGAATTCACGCCGACCGCGAGCTTCAAGCCGAGCGCGACGAGCGCGAGAAGGTCAGCGCGAGGCAGCTGCTGCGCGTGGCCACGCGGCCTGAAGGGGCGCGGTCACGCAGATCCTCGTGCTGTCGCTCGCGCTGGAGGTGTTCGCCATCGCGATGCCGTTCTTCCTGCAGCTGGTGGTCGACCGCGTGCTCGTGGGGCGCGACCGCGACCTGCTCACCGTGCTCGGCGTCGCCTTCGCGCTGCTGGTCGTGATCGATCGCCGTCGGTGACGGCGGTGCGCGCCTGGGTCAGCGTCTACCTCAGCACGCAGCTGAACCTGCAGCTGCTCGACACGCTGTTCGCGCACCTGCTGCGGCTGCCGCTGGCCTGGTTCGAGAAGCGCAACATCGGCGACATCGTCTCCAAGTTCCGCAGCGTGGACGCGATCCAGCGGACGCTCACGCCCACCTTCGTCGAGACGGTGGTGGACGGGGTGATGGTGATCGCTCACGCTGGTCGTCATGGTCTGGTACAGCCTCACGCTGACCTCATCGTCGGTGATCGGCGCGCGCTCCTCTACGTGGCGCTGCGCTGGATGCTCTATTACCCGCAGCGCTACGCGACGGACGAGCAGCATCGTCGCACGAGGCGAAGAGCGGCACGCACTTCATCGAGACGCTGCGCGGGATGATGGCGATCAAGCTGAACCTGCGCGAGAACGAGCGGCGGGCGGCCTACCAGAACCTGGTGGTCGACCAGATGAACGCGGGCGTGACGGTGCAGAACGTGGGCATCGCTCCAGCGCGCGGCCAACGTCGCTCATCTTCGGCCTGGAGAACGTGGTCGGTGATCTGGCTGGGCGCGATCGCCGTGCTGGACGGCAAGTTCTCGGTGGGCATGCTCTACGCGTTCATCGGCTTCAAGCTCGTGTTCCTGGGGCGGGTGAACACGCTGGTGGAGAAGTGGAACGAGTTCCGCATGCTCGACCTGCACGCCGAGCGCATCGCCGACATCGCGCTGGCGGAGCCGAGGAGCCGGCGAGCCTTCCGCGTGCCGCGCGCCGAGCGCCCGCGGGCCCATCACGCATCGAAGCGCAAGCGAGCTCAGCTACGCCTACGGGCACGAAGGGTTCGTGTTCCGGGGCGTGGACTTCTCGGTCGCGCCCGGCGAGACCGTGGCGATCGTCGGGCCGTCCGGGTGCGGCAAGACCACGCTCATCAAGGTGCTGGCTGGGGCTGCTCGCACCGCACCGAGGGCGCGGTGACTGCGTGAACGGGCGAAACCTGAACGACTGGGACCGGCGCCAGTACCGGCGGCGCATCGGCGCGGTGATGCAGGACGACCACCTCTTCGTCGGCACGATCGAGGACAACATCAGCTTCTTCGACCCCGAGCACGATCCGGAGCGCGTGCGCGAATGCGCGCGCCTGGCCATGATCGACGCGGACATCAGTGCGCGATGCCCATGGGGTACAACACGATCGTCGGCAGCCTCGGGGTGGCGCTCTCCGGCGGCCAGAAGCAGCGAGTGCTGCTCGCCCGGGCGCTGTACCGGCGGCCACAGGTGCTCTTCCTGGATGAGGCATTCGATCAACTCGATCTCGCGCGCGAGCGAGCGGTCACTGACGGATTGAGGAAGACCGGTATTGGACTCGTGATCGTCAGCCACCGGCCGGAGACGGTCGGCGCGGTCGACCGGATCGTGCGCCTCGGTGACGGCTGAGGGGCCCGCCAAGAACGAAAACGGCGCCCGCAGGCGCCGATAGAACTCGAAACCGCGGCCGTTTACGGCGGTTTACTTCACAACCTGAACACCCTCGACGCCGGGCTGGGTTTTGAGCGACGCCAGACACTGCTCGACGGTCGGCATGCGCGAAGTCGGCGAGACGCGAAACTGCCAGGTGTTGGCCGTCGGTGTCGTCCCGACATAGTCAATCCGGCACCCGGTCACGGAACCCAGCAGCAGCGCACCCTGTGGGTTGGGCGACACCCGCACCGGCTGCAGCGTCAGGTTGACGAGCTGTCCCGGCCCAGTAGGCGTGTCGGTGTTGCGGTCGGAGGAGGCACAGGCCGCAAGCGCGGCCGTGGCGACGAGGACGATGGCGTAGGCGGTTTTCATACCTCAAAGTCTGGCAGAAAACTGGCGCCGATCAAGCTCCCGGTGCCGCTCCGGACGGACTAGCAGGCACACAACTGACGGCGCTCAACGCCGCGGCCGCCTTGCCGGCGCGTGCAGCCCCGGAGCTCTGGGGTCCGTCGGCGCCGAGCGAGCAACGGAACGCCGGCGGCGTCGTTCGATCCCTGTTGCGGAGCGCAGATGCCGCTGTAGGCCGACCGGGCGGAAGAAGTCGCGCGCGACCGCCACCGGTGCCGGTCGGACGGGGCGTATCCCGGCGGCATTGGCGGCGATGCAATTCCGGCCGGCACCGCTCGACGGCCGGTCCGACGCGTTCGGCTCGCCGCTTCACAACGACCGTCGCGGCCGGCCGCGATTGGGCAGCCCACCGATCAGCTGCGGCAACCGCCGTTGAGTCGCCGCTGCGCGCCCAGCAAGCAATAACCGACCTGCGCATCGCGCCGGCCCCGGCACCGGCACTTGGCCGCACCGAGGGCTCGCGCTAACCTTCGCGCCGCGGCGCGGCCGGTCGTGCGTTAGCCGCGAATCCGGCATGGACACAGCACCTTCCAACTGACACGGGGAACTGATGAAGACATTTCTGTGCACGCTGGGCTGTGTTCTCGCCCTCGCGGCCGTCGCGCCCGTCGCTGCCCAAGACAAGGCGGTCACGCCGCTCACCTCGGCCGAGTGGCTGGCCAAGATTCAGACCGACAAGCGAGGCATCGTTGCCAGGTCGATGGACCTGACGCCCGATGAGAAGAAGAAATTCTGGCCGCTGTATGAGCAGTTCGACCGCGAGCTGGCGGTGCCGCAGGCGAGCCTGAACCGCGCGGTGCTGGACTACATCGCGTCCGCTGGGACGCTCACCGACGCCAACGCGAAGCGCATCACCGAACAGATGCTTGCCGCGGTACGCGACGAGGCCCGGTTGCGCGACAAGCACTATCGCCAACTGCTCAAGGTGCTGCCGGCGCACAAGGCCACGCGCTACATGCAAGTCGAAAACAAGATGCAGGCGATCGTCCGGTACGAGTCTGCGAAGGCAATCCCGCTGGTGCAATAAGGCCCGGCGGGCTGTCGCCGCGGGCCGCCCCAAGCAAAGGCGAACGCGCTCTCAGGCGGTCGCAGGGGCTGAGCGCCACTGCTTCCAGCCGGCGGCGCGCAGTTCACACGCCGGGCACCCACCGCAGCCCACGCCCCACTCGTGGTGCGTGGCGCGGTCGCCCAGATAACAGGTGTGTGTCTCGGTGCGGATCAGTGTCGACCAGGCCCGGTCCGCCGAGATCGTGCGCGAGCTGCCACGTCTGCGCCTTGCTGAGCCACATCAGGGGCGTCTCGACCGTGAAGCGCTGGTCCATGCCGAGCGACAGCGCGATCTGCATGGCCTTCAGCGTGTCGTCGCGGCAATCCGGGTAGCCGGAGTAGTCGGTCTCGCACATCCCTCCGACCAGCGCCGGGATGTCGCGCCGGTAGGCGATCGCCGCGGCGTAGGTGAAGAAGAGCAGGTTGCGGCCGGGCACGAACGTGTTCGGCAGTCCCTTTGAACTCATGCGGATCTCGGCGGACTGTGTCAGCGCGGTGTCGGAAAGCTGTGCCAGTTCGCGCATCGGGACAAAGTGATCGGCGCCGAGCCGGTCACGCCAGGCCGGAAAGCGCTCGCGTAGCGCGGCGAGAACGCGTGGACGAACCGTCAGTTCGATCGCGTGCCGTTGCCCGTAGTCGAAGCCGACGGTTTCGACCACGCGATATCGATCGAGCGCCCACGCCAAGCAGGTGGTCGAATCCTGCCCGCCGGAAAACAGAACCAGTGCGCAATCGTGCATGGTGCAAGTCTAGTGGGCATACTTCGGGGATGAATTCACGCACCATCCCCGCTGTCTACATGCGCGGCGGGACCAGCAAGGGCCTGATGTTCAAGGCAACCGATCTGCCGGCTGACCAGGCGCGCTGGGACACGATCCTCTGCGCGGCGATGGGCTCGCCCGACCCGAACGGGCGCCAGCTCAACGGCATGGGCGGCGGGCTGTCGTCGGTGTCGAAGGTTTGCGTCATCGGACGTCCCTCCCGCGCCGATGCGGACATCGACTACACCTTCGCCCAGGTGCCGATCAAGGACCTGCGCGTCGACATGAACGGCAACTGCGGCAACATGAGCTCAGCTGTCGGGCCATTCGCCGTCGACGAGCACATCGTGTTCGCGGCCGACGGTCCCGTGACGCTTCGCATCCACAACACCAACACCCGCAAGATCATTCATTCCACGTTTGAAGTGCGCGACGGCCGCGCCGTGGAGGCGGGATCACTGGCGATTCCTGGCGTGGCCGGCACCGGCGCGCCGATCCGCCTCGACTTTCTCGAGCCTGGCGGCGCCATCACCGGTCGGCTGCTGCCGACCGGTCAGGTCGAGCAGGAACTTGACGTGCCGGGGGTTGGTCGGATCGACGTCTCGCTGGTCGATGCCGCCAACGCCTGCGTGTTTGTCCGAGCGGAAAGCTTGGGCCTCACCGGGGCCGAGTTACCGGAACAGATCGAGCACGATGTCCGACTCATGGAAGCTTTGCTGGCGATCCGCACCTACGCCTCGGTGGCGATGGGCATCGCGCCCGATCCAACTGCCGCGCGCGCGAAGATTACGACACCCGCGATCGGCATCGTTTCAGCACCGACGGCGTGGCGCACGCTCGACGGCACCGAGCTGACGGCGGACGGGGCCGATCTCGCAGTGCGGATGATCTCCAGCAATCAGCCACATCGGGCACTGCCGCTCACGGCGTCGGTCTGCGTCGCGGTGGCGGCCAGCCTGCCGGACTCACTCGTTCACAAGGTGGCGCGGGTGCCACCGGTCGGACCGATCCGACTCGGAATGCCCTCGGGCGTGCTGAACGTTGCCGCCGAGGTGCGCAGGGACGGCGATGGCTGGTATGCCCAGTGCGGCAGCTTCTACCGCACCGCACGGCGACTGTTCGAAGGCCGCGTCCACCTCCCGGGCTAGGCGCCGTCCCGCCCGCGGCTCAGCCGAGCCGGCCGTCTTCCACCAGGGCGCGAATGCGCACCACCGTATCGAGGTCCGTACCTTCATAGGCCTGCTGCCTCAGCGCGACCGTCATTTCGTCCAGTCCGCCTGCTCCCAGAACCTCGCTCTCGGCCTCGTAGACAAAGCGCAGGAAGAGCGCGTCCGGTGAGGGCTCTTCGATCGTGATCGTCATTCGGCTCGCGGGCCACGAGGCGCCGGCTGCGGTCCGAATCTCGGTGCGGTGCTCCGGCATCAGTCGCACACGGTCGCGCACCTTGAAGCTGCCGTAATCAAGCGTGCGCTCGAGTTCAATGACACCACTCAACTCGCGGCGCGCGTCGATCGTTGCACCTTCCAGCCCGACGATGAACTGCGCCGGATCCTCGGCCCGCAGGACCAGGCCGCGCCAGAGCTGTGCGCGCGAGACTTCCGTCAACAGCGGCATCAGGGGATCGTTGATCTGGACCAGGTGTTCGAAGCGCATGTCCCGGATCAACTGGGCGGCAGGAAACCCTGCTGCTCGAGCACGTTGTGGATCTCCGCCGACTTCGGCACGAAGTAGTCCGGGTCGTACTTGATCTTCGAGGTATAGAACTGCGCAAGCGAGGTGATGCCGGCCGCCTCGATCTCCGCCTTCAGCTCCGGCATGGACATGTAGCGCTGCCAACCGCGCACTTCGCGCTCGGCGTAGGTCGCGTCGATCTCGTTCGGTGACGACCGGTGGTAGGTCTCGTCGTGCAGCAGCGCTGCAATCGGCAGGCGGTCGCGCTTGGCGGGTTCTTCGGCCGGATGTCCGACCACGATCGACGTCACCGGCACCACGGTCTCGGGCAGTTGCAGGAACTCGACGAGTTCGGGCAGCGAATACAGCGTCGTGCCCATGTAGCAGATGCCAAGCCCACGCGCCTCGAAGCCGAGGCACGTGTTCTGGGCAACGATCATCGCGTCGTACGCGGCGACGTGAAAACCGAGCAGGTTGTTGAAGTTGTCGCGCGCGCCACGCTGGCGGAGCCACTCGCGGGTGCGGAACCAGTCGGCGCAGAAGGTAATCACCAGTGGCGCCTCGAGCACCATCGATTGTTCCAGGTGCAGCGCGTACAGGCGACGCTTGCGTTCAGGGTCGCGCGTCAGCACGAGCGAGATACTGTTCAGATTCCCGGACGAGGAACCGCCCGCGACCGCGTCGGCGCACACGTCCTCGATCATCGCGGGGTCCAGGGCGGTCGGCTGGAAGCGGCGTATCGAGCGGTGCGAGCGCAGCAGGCTCGGCAGGTCGTTCATCGGCATGGGGGGGTAGGTCGATTAACCCCATTGTCTCCGAAGCCGCGTTTCCAGTGGATCGGAACAACCAAGGAGCCCCCGATGCTGACCCGTTGGATGGCCGCCGCCGCGGCACTGCTTTGCTTCTCCATGCCGACACATGCCGTCGGTTCGCTGGTCGACGTACAGGTGATCGACCGAGCCTCGGGCGAAACGCTGCCGCTGTACTGGCATAACGGACGCTGGTGGGTTCCTGGCAAGCCGGGGCGTCGCTACGCCGTCGCGCTCGCCAACCGCGGCGGCGCGCGTACGTTGGCCATCGTATCGGTGGACGGCGTGAATGTCGTCAGCGGCGAGTCGGCGGCGCCTGACCAGACCGGCTACGTCCTGGGCCACGGCCAGTTCGCGCAGATCACGGGCTGGCGCAAGGACATGACGCGTGTTGCGGCGTTCGAGTTCACGGCGCTCGATCAGTCCTATGCCGCGCGCACCGGGCGGCCCGACAACGTGGGCGTCATTGGTGTGGCGGTGTTCCGCGAGCGCGTGCGGCCGTCAACCCCGCCGCCGGCTGTGCTGCGGCAGGAATCGTCGCGCGACGCTGGCGCAGCGCCGGCGCCGGCAGCCGAGGCGAACGCGTCCACGGCCGACGCAGCGCGCGGTCGTACGGACGAGGCGCAGTCCAAGGAGCAGCGCCTGGGCACCGGCCACGGCCGCAGCGAGCATTCGCTGACCTCGTACACCGACTTCGAGCGCGCCCAGGCCACGCCTGATGAACTGATCGCGATCCACTACGACAGCCGTGACAATCTGCTAGCGATGGGCGTGATCCCGCGGCCGCGGCCGATGCCGAATCCATTCCCGGCGACGGCGGGATTTGTTGCCGACCCGCCGCGACCCTGAGCGTCGGGCTGGCCTCACACGCTGCGGGGGCAATTTCCGGCTCAGTCGCGCTGACCGCCCGGCGAACCTTGCGGGCAGAATGGCCCGCTCAAAGCGCCGCCGCACGGCCGCCCGACGGCGGACGCGGCCCCTTGCGGAGGGACCGCGCGCTGCGCGAGGGAGCACTATTGAGCGCCGGCCCCACCGACGAGGAACTGCTGGCCGCCTACGCGGCGGGTGACACGCGTGCATTCGGCGAGCTCTACGAGCGGCATGAGCGGCCCGTCTTCCGCTACTTTCTGCGCCAGGGTGTTGCACCGGCCCTGGCGGAGGATCTGCTGCAGGAGACGTGGATGGCGGTTGTGCGCAATGCGGAGCGCTTTGAGCCGCGGGCGAAGTTCACCACGTGGCTCTACACGGTGGCGCGCAGCAAGATGATCGACCACTGGCGCGGAAAGGACGATGCGATCAGCCTCGATGACGCGGCCAACGACCCGGATGACGCGCCGTTCGACGTGGCGGGCAGCGAGGCGGATCGCCCCGATGTGCAGGCGCTGTCCCGCGCGCAGGCGCGCGCCTTCGTCGACGCCGTCGAAGCGCTGCCGGCCGCGCAGCGCGAGGCGTTCCTGCTTCAGGCGGACGGTGGATTGTCACTGGAGGAGATTGCAGCCGTGACGCAGGCCGGGCACGAAACGGTCAAGAGTCGTCTGCGCTACGCGATGACCAAGCTGCGCAGCGCAATGGAGGATTGGCAATGAGCGCCCAACGGCTGCTGCAAAGGCGCTTGGCCGCGCAGTCCGTGCTCGCGCTGGCAGGCGCTCGCCCGCGAGTAGGCGCGCGGTGTGCGGCGGGAAGCGCCGCGAATCCGACCCGCGCCCCTTCGGGGGCGGCGCGCGGCGCCAAGGGGACGACATGAGCGGCGACAACAGCGACCGGAGCGTGCGCGGCTATCGCGCGGCGACCAACGCCCTCGACGAGCGTCCGTCGGCGGCTACCCGCGCGACGATTCTCGCGGCGGCAGCGCGCCGGATACCGGCCGGCCCGCGCGACGCGCGCGCACCGCTCGCGGCGCCGCGTGGCCCGTCGCGGAGGCGCTGGCCCTACGCGGTCGCAGCCTCGGTCCTTCTATCGTCCCTGGCCGTCATTCTGGCGACGCGGACCGAGCGCGAGATGCCGACCTTTTCGGCGCCGGCCGAGCGCGTGGCCGAGAACGTCGCCCCGCCGCTGCCTATGCCGTCGGCGGCTCCCGCCCCGCCCGTAGCGGGGTCGACTCCGTCGCAGGACGTCGCATCGATTCCGGCGACTGCCCCAGCGAAATCCGAAAAGAAGGCGAATGCGAGTTCGTCACGCGAAAGTGCCGCGATCGTGTCGGGCGAGGCGAAGGTCGTCCGACCCACGGAAGCGCCGCGTGCCAAGGAGGAAGGCGTTGTCCTGTCCGATTCGCCCGCACCTGCAACGGCGCCCGTTGCGCCGGCGAGTGCGGAAGCAGCGCCGGGAGCGGCGCTGCCGGCGCCGCTGGCGAAGCGGCAGGTGGGACCGGCCAATGACGCGCTGGAGCGCCGTCGCAGCGAGAGCGCAAACACCGCAAGCGCGGAGCGTTCCGCCCTGCGCCAGGCACCAGCAGCGCCGCCGGCAGCGGGCCTCGGTGTGGCTACGGGTGTGGTGCGCGCGGACGCCGACGCGTCGACCGCGCTCTCGGCCAACGAGTGGCTGGAGCGGATCATTAAGCTGCGCCGCGTGGGGCGTCACGACGAAGCCGATGTCGAACTAAAGCACTTCCGCGAACGTTATCCGCAGGTCTCGGTTCCGGCCGAGGCGCTGCCGGCGACCGGCACCCGCTGATGTCGCGGGTCCCGATGCGCGAGCCTCCGCGGCACGTCGTGCTGTTCGACTCGATCACCCAGGTCACGCCGGATCAAGCAGGGAAAATCGTGGTGACCGGCTCGCATGGCGGCGTGTCGGCCGCGCACTACGCCCGCACGGTGGCGGCGCGGCTTTACGTGTTCAACGACGCCGGCATCGGCAAGGAGGGAGCCGGCATCGCAGCGCTGGCACTGCTCGAACTTGAGGGACTCGCAGCGGTCACGGTGTCGCATCTGAGCGCGCGCATCGGCGAGGCGCGCGATACTTGGGATTGTGGTGTCGTCTCGCGCGTCAACGCGCCTGCACAGCGCCTAGGCCTGCGGCCCGGTGTCGCGTTGAGACGCGCGCTATGTATCCTGCCCGGCGTGGACTAGCAATCGTGGACCGGCACGCGGGCCGTCAGACGGCGTCCATCACGCGCTGCAGCTTTGCGCGCACTTCGCTGGCGACCACGCCAAGTGCGGCGTTGGCCGACAGCTGGCCCATCACGGCCGGGTCCATGAACTCGACCTGGGTCGAGCCATCCTCGGACTCCCGCACCACGACGTTGCACGGCAGCAGCAGGCCGATCGTTGGCTCGGCCTCTAGCGCGCGACGCGCGAGCGATGGGTTGCAAGCGCCGAGGATGCGATAGGGGCGCACATCGATGTCCAGTTTCTTCTTCATCGTGGCCTTCACGTCGATCTCGGTCAGCACGCCAAAGCCTTCCTTGGCCAGTTCCGCTGTCACCTTCTGCACGGCGTCGTCGAAGCCGAGGGCCACTGACTTGCCGAATCCGTAAACGTTCTTCATCGTTGCCTCGTTGCACACACGGTGCTACTCATGATGCCAACGACTCGACGCCTGCGTCTTGAGCCGTGCCAAGCGCGATGCATTCAATTGCGTAACGTCCATTGAACGCCTGTACAGCCAGGCGGGCGGCGTCGGCCTCGAAGACCCGGGGGGCAGTCCGTGCCAGGGCCTCAGCGGCGTCCAGCGTCCTGACCGTGCCGAGCCAGCACCAGTGATCGAACACGTGAATATCTTCGCGCAGTCGATCGTCGCGGCGTTCGATCAACGCAACCGCACTCGGGTGTGGCCACGCTGGAATCAGCCACGGCGCCAGCAGCTCGCGTAGGCGTTGCGCATGATCGGCAAGCGCTTCCACGCCGACGCAGGCGCCGGCACAGCGGTGCAGTTGCCGGTGGAAGCAGGGCGCACCCTCGGCCGCTTTTCGTCGTCCCTCGAGTTGCAGCACTTTCATGCACAGACCGTGTTCGGCAGCGAGTGCGCTCAGCGTCTGACGCGCGGCGGCACGCGAACCGAACGGCCCGTACACGCGGCCAAAGGCGTCGAGCGGCAACGTGGCGGCGGGGCGGTAACGCGGCCGGCTGTCGCCATCAAGCTCGAGCATCACCTGATTTCGCTTGCGACGCAGCGCGATGTTGTGCGCGGGCAGCCGCGTCTTGATGAGCTCGCCTTCGCGCAGCAGCGCACCGAGTTCGCCGGCGGTCTCTTCCCATTCGAGGCGATGAACTTCCTGCGACAGACGCAGTTCGCGCGCCGCGCGGTGCTCGGCGTTGAAGTGTCCGGTGACGCGCGCCCGCACGTCGACGCTCTTGCCGATGTAGATCGGGTGCTCGTTCAGCCCGTAGAAGAGATAGACACCGGGCGCATGCGGCAGGGCGTCGAGTGCGTCGGGCGGCAGGTGCGACGGCAGGCTCGGGTGGCGCAGCAAGGCCGCCACCGCGACTTCCAGTTCCGCCGGCGGATGGCGGTCCGCGAGCTTCTGCAGCAGGCGCCACAGCACGCGCGCATCGCCGAGGGCGCGGTGGCGCTGCTCGCCGTCGAGCCCGAAGCGCTCGATGATGGCGTCGAGCGTGTGCGGCGAGCGGTCGGGATAGAGATGCCGCGAGAGCCGCACGGTGCATAGCGTCTTGGCATGGAAGTTAAGTCCCGCGCGCCCGAACTCGGCGCGCAGGAAGCCGTAGTCGAAGCGCGCGTTGTGCGCGACGAAGAGCGCGCCTTCGAGCCGGTCGTACAGGTCCTGCGCGAGTGCGGCGAAAGCCGGCGCGTCGCGCACCATGTCATTGGTGATTCCGGTCAACCACTGGATCTCGGCCGGGATCGGGACGCCCGGGTTGACCAGCGATGACCATTCGGTGACGCGCGCATCGTCGCCGTCGAGATCGACAACAACCAGGCCGATTTCCGTCACACGCTCGCGCTCGGGGCTCGAACCCGTGGTTTCGACGTCGACAAAGGCCAGGCGGGAAGCGATCGAAGGCAGCATGTTGCGTATGGTGTTCGAGGACGCGTCGGATTATCCGGCAACGCTCGATCGCGGATCGCCGCGTGCATAGGCATACTGGCAGCTCAAACAGGCCGGCGGCTCACGAGGACGCAGGCCAGAACACGGAGACACACCATGACGGGCATCGCACCGACACCGTCCAGCCCGGAGCAAGGCAAGGCGCACCGACTCGCAGAAGTTCTCAATCTGATCGGCGCGCGCGCAGCCGCAAACGAGCGGGCCATGTTCGACATCTTTTGCCAGGGCTATTTCCAGCTGGCGGACCCGGAAGACGTCTGCGAGCGCAGCGCCGAGGATCTGTACGGCATGGTGCGGTCGCACCTGCAGTTCGCGCGTCAGCGCGCCCCTGGAAGCCCCAAGCTGCGGGTGCTCAATCCGTCCCTGCAGGAAACCGGGTTCGGATCGCGGCACACGATCGTCGAGGTCGTCAACGACGACATGCCGTTCCTCGTCGATTCGACCACGGTCGAGATCAACCGGCAGGGGCTGACCCTGCACTTGATCATCCATCCGATCTTCGCGGTCCGGCGCGACGCCGACGGTAACCTGCTTGAGCTCGCCGCCCGCGAAGATCGGCCTGACTGGCCGCGTGAATCGATCATGCACCTGGAGGTCGACCGTCTGTCCGATCCGGTCGCGCGCGCCGGGCTGGCGGAAGGCATCGAGCGCGTCCTCGGTGATGTCCGCGCCGCCGTGGAGGATTGGAAGCTGATGGTGGCGCAGTTGCGCGCCGTGATCCGGGAACTCGATGAGCAGCCGCCGCCGGTGCCGCGCGAGGAATTGTCCGAGTCACGCGCCTTCCTGCAATGGCTGACCGAGGACCATCTGCTGCTGCTCGGCTATCGCCGCAATGACCTGCACGAACGCGAAGGCGAGCTGGAACTCGTGCGCGTCGAGGGCACCGGGCTCGGCATCCTGCGCGAAACGGGTACGGCGAAAGGTATCTCGATCAGCTTCTCCACGGCGCCACGAGCCGCCCGCAGCCTGGCCGCCGCGCCGTCGCCGATGCTGCTGGTGACCAAGGCCACGACACGTGCGACCGTGCACCGGCCAGGCTATGTCGACTATGTCGGCATCAAGCGCTACGACAGCAATGGCCGCGTGGTCGGCGAGCATCGTTTCGTGGGGCTCTTCACGTCAGCCGCCTACAGCACGCGGGTGACGGAAGTGCCGCTGGTGCGCGGCAAGGTGCGCGCGGTCACCGAGCGCGCTGGGCTCGCACCGGCCAGCCATCTTGGCAAGGCACTGACGCACATTCTCGAGACCTATCCGCGCGACGAACTGTTCCAGGTCGCCGTCGACGAGCTTTCGGAGATCGCCAACGGCATCCTGCAGCTCGGCGAGCGCCAGCGCTTTCGGCTGTTCATCCGACGCGATGCGTTCGAGCGCTTCGTCTCGTGTCTGATCTTCGTGCCGCGCGAGAACTACACGACGGAGCTGCGGCGCAAGTTCCAGTGGATCCTGCTCGAGGCCTTCAACGGTTCGGCTGCCGAGTTCGACGTGCTGCTGACCGACGCCGCGCTGGCGCGCATCCACATCACGGTGCGCACGACGCCGGGGCGCATTCCCGCGTACGACCGTCGTGCGCTCGAGGTGCAACTGGCGGCGACGGCGCGCCGCTGGGAAGACGACCTGCGCGCGGCGTTGAACGAAACGACCGAGGAATCCAGCGCCGCGCAGATGCTGCGACGATTCGGAGCGGCGTTCCCCGCTTCTTACCGCGAGCACATTGACCCGATCAGCGCCGTCGAGGACTTGCATCGGCTCGAGCTCCTGTCGCGTACCGAGCTCGTGCTCAATTTCTATCGACCCCGCGACGCCGCTGCCAACCGGCTTGGCTTCAAGGTCTACCGCGGCAGTGCGCCGGTTCCGTTGTCGGAATCGCTGCCCATGCTCGAGCACATGGGCGTGCGCGTGCTGGCCGAACGTCCATACGAAATCACGCCTGACGGCGCCGAACCGATGTGGATCCACGACTTCGAGCTCGAAGCGCCGGCAGGCGACGAGCTCGACATCGAAGCCCTGGCGCCGCTGTTCGAAGATGCGTTTGCGCGCGTGTTCGACGGCCGCGTCGAGAATGACGACTTCAACCGGCTGGTCCTGAAGGCAGGTCTCGCCGCCGATGAAATCGTGATCCTGCGTGCGTACAGCAAGTACTTGCGGCAGATCGGTTTCCCGTTGTCACAACCTTACATCGAGGCGACGCTGGCGGCGCATCCGCGCATCGCGGGCATGCTGGCGCGGCTGTTCCGGTTGCGCTTCCATCCCGCCGAGCTCGACGATGTCGCCGCCGCTAGCCAAGTGCGCGCCATCGAGCAGGCACTCGACAAAGTGCCGAACGCGAGCGAAGACCGCGTGCTGCGGCAATTGCTGGCTCTGATCCAGGCCACGCTGCGCACGAACTTCTGGCGTACCGGCGTCGGCGCGAGCGGCGCCGAGGGGACGCGACGCAGCTTCCTCGCGTTCAAGTTCGACCCGAAAAAGGTTCCCACGCTGCCCGAGCCGCGGCCCATGTTCGAGATCTTCGTGTACTCGACGCGCTTCGAGGGCGTGCACCTGCGAGGCGGAAAGGTCGCGCGCGGCGGGCTGCGCTGGTCTGACCGGCCGGAGGACTTCCGCACAGAGGTGCTCGGGCTTGTCAAGGCGCAGATGGTGAAGAACACCGTCATCGTGCCGGTGGGCAGCAAGGGCGGCTTCGTGCTGAAGAAGGCGCCGCCGGCGAGCGACCGCGAGGCGTTCATGAAGGAAGGTGTCGCCTGCTACCAGGATTACCTGCGCGGGCTCCTCGACCTCACCGACAACCTCGTGCAGGGCAAGGTCGTGCCCCCGCCGCACGTGGTGCGGCACGACGGCGACGATCCCTATCTGGTGGTCGCGGCCGACAAGGGCACGGCAACGTTCTCCGACTACGCGAACGCGATCAGCGGTGAATATGGCCACTGGCTTGGGGACGCATTCGCGTCGGGCGGTAGCGCCGGATACGACCACAAGGGAATGGGCATCACCGCGCGTGGCGCGTGGGAGAGCGTGAAGCGGCACTTCCGCGAGATGGGCATCGACACGCAGACGGCGGAGTTCACCTGCGCCGGCGTCGGCGACATGTCGGGCGACGTGTTCGGCAACGGCATGCTGCTGTCGAAGCACATACGACTGATCGCCGCATTCGATCATCGTCATATCTTCATCGACCCGACGCCCGACGCCGCGAAGAGCTTTGCCGAGCGCGAACGCATGTTTGCGCTGCCGCGCTCCACATGGGCCGACTATGACGCACGACTTATCTCCGCCGGCGGAGGCATCTGGTCGCGCGCCGAGAAGTCGATCCCCGTATCGCCGCAGGCGCAGACGGCGCTCGGCATCGCTGCGGCGCAGCTGACGCCAAACGAGCTGATCGCCGCGATCCTGCGCGCACCGGTGGACCTTCTCTACAACGGCGGCATTGGCACCTATGTCAAGGCCGCTACCGAAACCCACGCGGACGTCGGCGATCGCGCCAACGACGCAGTTCGCGTCAACGGCGCTGAACTGCGCAGCAAGGTGGTCGGTGAGGGGGGCAACCTTGGGTTCACGCAGCGCGGGCGCGTCGAGGCTGCGCTTAACGGGGTGCGGCTGTACACGGATGCGATCGACAACTCGGCGGGCGTCGACACGTCGGACCACGAGGTCAACATCAAGATCCTGCTGAGCCTGCCCGTGGCGGAGGGTCGCGTCACGCTCGAGCAGCGCAACGCGTTGCTGGCAGAGATGACCAACGAGGTCGCCCAACTGGTGCTGGAGGACAACTATTACCAGACACAGGCGCTGTCGGTCGGCGTGCGCACGGCACGCAAGCTGCTAGAGCAGCAGCAGCGGTTCATCCGCTTTCTCGAGAAGGAAGGGCGGCTGAACCGGGCGCTGGAGTTTCTGCCTGACGACGAGACCATCGCCGAGCGGCGCTCGGCGGGACTTGCTTTGACCGGGCCGGAACGCGCGGTGCTGCTCGCATACTCCAAGATGTGGTTGTTCGACGAGTTGCTGGCCTCTGAGCTTCCGGAAGATCCATGGGTCGCGACGGCAGTAGTTCGTTACTTCCCGGAGCGTCTGCATCACGAGTTTGCGGGGGACATAGCACGCCATCCACTGCGGCGCGAAATCATCGCCACAATGGTGCTCAACGAAATGGTCAACCGTGTCGGGCCGAGCTTCCCGCACCAGATGACGTCGAGCACCGGATCGGCACCGGCCCACGTCGTGCGCGCCTACCTGCTGACGCGCGAAGTGTTTGCGCTCGGTCCGACCTGGAAAGCCATCGAGGCGCTCGACAACGCCGTAGCCGACCAGACCCAGGCCGAACTGCTGATGGAACTGGGCCGCCGCACGGTCCGTGCGACGACGTGGTTCCTGCGTTCACGCCGCCTGGGCGAGCCGATGGCGCAGACGATCGAACGCTTCGGACCGGCCATGCAAGCGCTGCTGCGTTACCTGCGGGCGGCGCCGGCGACAGCGTCGTGGCGTGCGCCCATTCAGGAGATGCAGGCACTGTTCGTGCAGCAGCGTGTCCCCGAGGCACTGGCCTTTGACGTCGCGGCAGCGGCTACGTCGCTCGCGGCGCTCGACCTGGCCGAGGTTGCAGAGGCCTCGCGGCAGCCGCTCGAAACGGTGGCGTCGACCTATTTTGCAATCGGTGAATCCCTGGGACTGGCGCGCCTGCGCGCGCAAGTGGCGGCACTGCCCTCCGATGGCTACTGGCAGGCGCTGGCCAAGGCTGCCTCGAGCGACGATCTCGCCAGCCTGCAACGCCAGCTGACAGCCGATGCTTTGCAGGCCGGCGGACTGGAGCCATGGCAGCGCGAGCAGGCCCATCCCCTCGATCGCGCGCGCCGCATGCTGAGCGAACTGGCCGAAAGCAAGAGTGCCGACCTCGCAATGTTGTCCGTCGCGTTGCGCGAACTGCGCAATCTCGCCTGAACGTGTTCGCGTGGCGCCAGGAGATGGATCGCAGGACGGTGAGAGCGATGGCGCGCGCCATTGATTCGTTCTGGCCAGGGTCTCGTCGCTGACGCTTCGTCGACCCCCGGGCCGTGACGATCGTTGGCGACGGCAATGGAGCCTGCTGCTGGATGCCGGCTTCACCCAGCGCGCCATCGGCGAACCGATGGCCTCCGCGGCGGCTTTGCAGGCGCATCCAGAGCTCGAAGATGCTGCCCGGATTCCAAACGTCGTGTTGTTCGATCTCGCGCGTCGAGGGTGACGATACGCATACCGTTGCGGGGGACGGGACGGCACAGTAGCCGTCGCTACGAAGACAGGTGAAAATCTAGCCGGAGCCGCTTGCGGCGCTTGACTGGGACCTTATCTGCAGCCGTCATCAAACGGGGCTCGTCCGAAGCGGCAGATGGGTCGAGCTCAGCATCCATGATCACCGACGAAAAGTTGACGGTCTATCGGCGGTATGGCGGCGATATCGACGGTTGGGTCCGCGCAGGAACTCCAACCGAGAGGTCGCTCATGAGCTATGAGGACTGGGCAACGATTGACGAGCTTCTGCACCGTATTGCGATTGTGAAGTCGGGCCAAGCTGCGATCTCCTTCGAGGCGGAAACCCTGCGCATGATTGACGGGAAAGTCGAGGACAAACGCGTCGCGAAACGCCTGCTGGAATGCCTAGCTGCTGAACCTGTATCGATGATCTGCCAGCACCGGGGCGATTCGTTCACCCGGCACTGCCCACCACGGCGGACTCCGCAGACGAATGAAGACAAGTGACCCTGGAAGACTGGATCGTGTCGTGGCAGACGCGCGACGCCTCGCGGAGGAACGTGCGCAAGGCTATCGGGAGCGAGCCTTGGCGATTTACCCGTGGATCTGTGGTCGCTGCGCTCGGGAGTTCACGCGCAGGAACGTGCGCGAGCTGACCGTCCACCACCGTGATCACAACCACGACAACAATCCGATCGACGGCAGTAACTGGGAACTGTTGTGCCTGTACTGCCACGACAACGAACATCAGCGACAACTGGAGGCCGTCGGCGCGCCGGGCGGTGGCTCAAGCCCCGGCTCCTTGTCGACTCACGCGCCGTTTGCAGGCCTCAAGGACTTACTTGGAAAGAAGCCGGACGCAAAGTGACGCGACTGAATCCCGGGCACGGCCAAGGAGCTGAGATCCGCGCATTCACTGAACTCGACAAAGAGCGGCGGAGCGCTACATGGCACAAGGTGGTCGGTTGAAGTCATCCAGGAGAATCCACGATGCTCGCCGGCACCTGCCACTGCGGCGCCGTTCGAATCGAAGTTCCGACGTGCCCCGAGGCCGCCACGCTCTGCAACTGCTCACTGTGCCGTCGCTACGGTGCAACGTGGTCGTACTACAGGGTCGGGAGAGCTCGGGTAATGGGGCACCCTGAGCACACCGACGCGTACATATCGGGCGACAAGTCGCCCAGGACTGTCCGGCGCCGACGCGGCGGTTGTGTCACTCACTGGGACCTGCTCGAACCCAAGCCTGACGGGCACATGGCAATCAACGTCAGAACGTTCGATCCTGAGGAGCTTGGAGATTTGCGCATTCATCGCCTCGACAGCGCGGTGACATGGACATTCCTCGATTGACCGGCCGATGGCAGTCCTGAGTCCGCCGGAACCGGTAGTCTTGCGGCCCGAGCCAGTTTTTTCCGGCAGCGATCATCGACAACTAGTGCCTGCAAGGAGCCAGTGATGCGGATTGTCGCGAGCGTGCGGAACACGGAGCGCGGTCACCGGGCAAGCGTCAGAACGGCTGACGTATCGCAGGACCTTGCGATCAGGCCGAAGGCAACCGGTCGAGGTTCGAGCGTCAACGGAGGGGAGTTCCTGATGCTTGCCCTCGCTACGTGTTACTGCAACGATGTCTTCCGCGAGGCTGCACGGCTCGACATTCCCGTCGATTCGGTCGAAGTCGAAGCGCAGGCTGATTTTGACGGGGTGGGCCTCGCGGCCAGGAACATCAGCTATCGCGCGCGCGTCGAATCGGCGGCTCCGAAGGCAGACATCGAGGCATTGCTGCGGCAGACCGATGCGGTGGCAGAGGTCCACAACACGATCCGGGGAGGTGTCGTGATTTCGCTCCTGCCATGGAATGCAACCTAGTGCGACCCAGAGCAGCCATCAGTGGTGTCCAGCGTTCGACCAACGGCAGCCCCCCCGTTGGGTGTCGGCCCTTCCGCATAGGGTTCCAGGCACGCTAAATGTCCTTCATCGCCTACACCCTCGTTGAAGACGAGGTCGAGCTGCAGGCGATTCGCGCCCAGGGCGCGGGCGGGCAGAACGTCAACAAGGTCTCCAACGCGGTCCACTTGCGCTTCGACGTGCGGGCGTCGTCGTTGCCGGAGGAACTGAAACAGCGTTTACTGGCACGGCGTGATCAGCGCATCAGTGACGAAGGCGTCATTGTCATCAAGGCCCAGACTTCTCGCAGCCTGGAGAAGAATCGGGCGGAGGCGCTCGCCCGCCTGCGCGCCGTCATCGATGCTGCGGCCGCGCTTCCGCGGACCCGCCGACCGACGCGGCCGACCGCAACGTCCAGACGCAAGCGAGTCGAATCCAAGGTGCAGCGCGGTCAGGTGAAAGCGCTGCGCCGGCGCGTGGTCGACTGATGCGGGATCACAGCGCACGAATGTCGAGTAGGCCGAGCGTCTGGCCCGGCCCGGTCGACGATCGGCCATGGCCGCAGAATCTCGCTCACGCAACTATCTAATATGCCGAGCCGAAATGCGCACCACCAGTGACGCGTTCCGGAAGACTGCCTGGGCCGATCATGGCGTCCGGCCTCAGGAGGTCGCCGCGCGTCTCGCCTCGTCGATTGGACGTATCAAAGAGCACGAGGAGATCGTGCGGTGCGTGCGTCGCTTGACGCACGTCGATGCCGAACACCGCAACGGGGCACTGGAGATCACGCCGTCAGCGGGGCACGTTGCGCGGAGGCGAAGCACCAGTGGGAGCTTGTATCTGACGAGGAGGGTCGGTGGTGCAGCGATGAACTGGCGGAACTCAGCGTCATGGCTTGAGGGCAAACCGGCGAACAATTGCCGGCGTCTTGACTGAGTCGGGCAATGGCGCATCAAGGGCTGATCGGAGCCCAGGCAAATCGCGTGAGTTGATGAGCGCGCGTCACGATGTCATCGTCATCGGCGCCGGCATTGCCGGTGCCTCCGCCGCATACTTTTGCGCTCAGCAGTCGGGCCCTGGCCGACGCGTACTGATCCTGGAGCGCGAATCCATGCCTGGCTTGCACAGTACCGGCCGCTCGGCCGCGCTGTTCATGGAGAGCTACGGGCCGGCACAGGTTCGCGCCCTCACCCGCGCCAGTCGGGCCTTCTTCGAGCGCCCACCGGCCGGCTTCTGCGACGTGCAACTGCTGCGGCCGCGCGGGGCTTTGTTCATCGGTCGCGCCGACCAGGCTGACGCCGTCGAGAAGCTGCACCAGCGATTGCGCACCGACGGCTGTCCGACCATTCGCATGGACAGTGCCTGCGCGCGCCAGTCTGTCGTTGTGCTGCGGCCCGAGGCGGCGGAGCACGCGTTGCTCGACCCCGGGGCCGCCGACATCGACGTTGATGCGCTTCATCAGGGTTTTCTGCGCGGCGCGCGTGCCAGAGGTGCGCAGCTTCTATGCAATGCGCCTGTGCAGGCATTGAATTTCGATGGCACGGAGTGGGATGTGGAGGCCGGTGGCCGGCGCTATCGAACGGACATCATCATCAATGCGGCCGGGGCCTGGGTGGACGAAGTGGCCCGCATGGCCCGCGTGGCACCGATCGGTATTGAGCCACGTCGACGCTCGGCGATGGTGTTCGAGCCGCCCGATGGCCTCGACAGCAGCGGGTGGCCGTGCGTAATCGGCATTGCGGAGGACTTCTATTTCAAGCCGGAGGCAGGGCTGCTGTTGGGTTCATCCGCCAACGCCGACCCGGTATCACCGCATGATGTCCTGCCCGAGGAGATTGACATCGCAACGGCGGTCGACCGGATCGAGACTGCGACGACACTCCGGATTCGGCGCCCCCGCCGGACCTGGGCGGGATTGCGATCGTTCGTGGCCAGCGGTGAAATCGTCGCACGTCCGGATGACACATGCCGTCGGTTTGTCTGGGCGGCGGCATTGGGTGGGTATGGCATTCAAACCAGCCCTGCCGTCGGGGAGTTATGCGCTCGCATCGTCGCCGCAGTCACTTAGTGCTACAAAGTTGAGTCTGAAGGAAGTTCGTCGTCGAGTGTCGTCGACCCGTGGCGGAAGTCGCGCGACCACTGCGGATCGGAATCAGGGGTCTCTTGACTAACCCGCTATCTGCCGCCCGCACTCAAGCAGGAGAGGACCGATGGCCGCATCTGGTAAACAGCGGATCGATACCGCGCTGATCACGGGCGCCTCGTCCGGGATCGGCGAGGCACTGGCGAAGCGCTTCGCACGGGCCGGGCACCCGGTGGTGCTGGTGGCGCGCAACGAGCTAAAACTTGACGCCCTCGCCGCCTCGCTGACGACCGCCTACGGGGTTAAGGTCTGGGTCCAGCCGGCCGACCTGGCTCGGACGGGGGCGGCCCGGTTGCTGGCTGCGGCGTTGAAGCGCAAGCGGATCAGCATCGACGTGCTGGTCAACAACGCCGGCGTCCTGCAACAAGGGGCGTTCATCTCCGTGCCAGCCCAACGTCACCAGGAGCTAATCGATCTCAACGTTTCAGGTTTGACTGGGATGCTCGCCGAGTTTCTTCCGACGATGTGTGCGCGGCGGCGCGGGCGCGTGCTGAACGTCGCTTCAATCGCCGCATTTCAGCCGGTTCCCACGTTAGCCACCTACGCAGCAACCAAGGCCTACGTACTGTCATTGACCGAATCACTCGCGGAAGAACTCAAGAGCTTCGGAGTCACGGTCACCGCACTCTGCCCGGGTATCACTGCCACCCACATGTTAAGCAGCGCCACGCGTGAGAATGCGCGGCTCGCGAAGCTGCCCGGCTTGCTTATTGGCGATGCGGATGAGGTCGCTGATGAGGGCTACCGAGCCTGCATGCACGGTGCTGTCATCGCAGTTCCCGGCGTCGTTAATCAGGCGGTGACCCTCGCCTCTCGCGCGACACCGAAGTGGCTGCTGAGGCGGTTCGCGGGCACGCTGGTGCGAAGCGGCGCGTAGAGCCCCTCCCTTGCGGTCGTTCTAGTCGGGCTGCCCAAGGCCGGGCCTGTTTGGCCGGTCACGATGGCCAACCATTAGTACGACCTCGGCGTGAGTCCAATCCGTCGGCTTTCGCTCGGCGGTAGACCTCGTGCGTGAGGTCAAGTGTCGCTCACTTGGCGAGCGCAGGACGCAGAGTACGATTCAACCTCATGCTGCGCGGATCCAGTGCAGGAAATGAACCGGCGGGGTTGCCATTGAAGTCGTCCGTTTCCATCCTTTCCACGGCCAGTACGCTGCCTGAGGCAGTCGTCTCGAACCGCGACATCGGGCAGCGATTGTTGGACGGAATCGAGATCGACGACGAGTCCTCGGCCGAGATCGTCGCGCGCATAGGCGAGCGCGCGGAACTGATCGAGAAGAAGACGGGCCTGCGCGCGCGGCGCTTCTTTGCGCCGGACGAATCGCCGGTAGCGGTCGGGACCGAAGTCCTCGAGCGCTTGATGGCGGGTCAGTCGTGGTCTGAACTGGACGCGATTATCGTGTCGTCGTCGAGCACGCATGGTTTCCCCGGACTGTCGCAGCAGATCGTCGCGGCGGCGCGCGGCCAACACGCCGACCTGGGAGCCCCGTTCGTGCTCGATGTAGGCAGCAATGCCTGCACCGGCTTCATGTATGCGCTCGCCATCGGCAGCAGCGTGATGCGGGCGCTGGGTTATCGCCGCGTAGCCTGCATAGCGCTGGAATTTTCGTCGCGCTGCATTGCCTACGATCCGCTTTCGTTCGGTACCAGTACGCTCTTTGGCGACGCGGCGGCGGGCCTGCTGCTGGGGCATGACGTGCGTGGCCTCGCGTCGTTGTGCTCGGTGCGGGCCAGTTCGATGATCGACTCCCAGACGATCGGCATGGTCAAAGGCATGGGCATGCAGGCCGCTCACCTGGCGCTCGAAGTACCCAAGTCAGCGCGCTGGTTCATGGCCGGGCCGCCGGTGGCAATCGGAGCGACACGCATCCTAGTCGAGGAGATCGAGCGCGTGCAACGCGAAGGCACGCAGATCGATTGGTTGATCCCGCACCAGGCCAACCTCACGCGCATCCTGATTCCGGCGTGTGTCAAGACCGGAATTGACCCCGACCGCTTATGCGCTTCGTTCGCCGACACCGGCAATACGTCGAGCGCCAGCATTCCGCTGCTGCTGGATCAGCTAATCCGCTCCGGACGGGCCAAGCCTGGCCAGACAGCCTTGATGGTGGGCTTTGGAGCCAGCTTTTCGATCGGATCGGCAGTCGTCGAATTCGACCTGCTTCCCGCTTCGTAGCGTGGCACGAGAAGTCGCCAGCACGCCGCGCAATGCCAGTAACGTGATCGGTAGGAGGCCAGGGAGCCGGTTGGTCGGAGCGCACAATGACAACGCGCTGTTTTGAAGATTTTGAGACGCAGGCTCGAGCGGAGGGGTTTGACGAGGTCCTTGAGCGCACGTGGCCCGCACATACGGTGCTTGAGACGCACACCCACCCGTTCGCAGTCAAGGCACTGCTGGTCGACGGCGAGATGTGGCTGACGCTCGGCGACGAGACGCGGCATCTTGTAGCAGGCAACGAGTTCGCCGTTGGGCACGGTGTGCCACATGCCGAGCGCTACGGCGATGCGGGCGCCACGTACTGGGTGGCGCGCCGCACTGCGGTTTGCTGAGCCGACGGCGGCGCGATGGCGGACGGCGCGCGTTGCCCGCACGTGATCCTGTAACGCACGTGATCCTGCAATGAATGGCCCGCGTACACGGATTGAGGCGGCGGATCGGCAGCGGTCGGCCGCAAGAAAGCTGCTGCGCGCGGCAGCCGTGGAGGCGAGGGCGCTGTATCCGGATCGGCACGAGACCGACGCACCATGGTCGACCAACCCGCCGACGCCGGCGCGCGGGACCTATCGCATCGCGAACGACGATGCGCTGGTGGTGGGCCTGGGCGCGCTGCGGCCGCTCGACAAGCACGCAGGCGAAGTGCGGCGGCTGTACGCGCGGCCATCGCACGGGCGTTACGGTGTCGCGCGACTCATCCTCACGGAACTGCAGCGGCAGGCAGTCGAGTTCAGATACCGCGTGCGGCGGCTCGAGACCGGCGCTCCCCAACACGCAGCGCTGCGAGTGTAGGAGGCCTGCGGATTCATGCGGATCGCAGCCGTTGCTCGCTACGCCGACGATCCGACCAGCGTTTGCTTCGAGAAGTCGATCGCGGGTTGAGCGACGACTCGGCGTCCGCCGTGGCGGTGCAACGCGGGGCGCTAAGGGGCGGGAACCCGGTGCGATTCAATCTCCGCGCGGGGGCGAAAGCGTTTAAGCAGCAGTGCGTTGCTGACGACCGAAACGCTCGATAGTGCCATCGCCGCGCCGGCAAAAACCGGTGTCAACACGCCGAACGCCGCCAGCGGGATGCCAACGATGTTGTAGACGAAGGCCCAGAACAGGTTCTGCCGGATCTTTCGCACGGTCGCACGTGAGATCTCGATTGCGGTGACCACCAGGCGCGGGTCCGGGCGCAGCAGCGTGACGCCGGCCGCATGCATTGCGACATCCGTACCCGAACCCATTGCGATGCCGACGTCGGCGGCCGCGAGTGCCGGGGCGTCGTTGATGCCGTCACCGACCATGGCGACCACGCGGCCACCCGCGCGCAGTGCCTCGACGCGCTTGGCCTTGTCGCGCGGCAGCACGTTGGCCTCGAAGTGCGCGAGTCCGATTATGCGTGCCACGTGCCGGGCTGCGCCCTCGCTGTCGCCCGAAATCATCGTGGTGTCGATTCCGAGTTCGTTCAGCGCCGCAATCGCTGCACGGGCATGTGCCTTCGGCTCGTCGCCGAACGCGACCAGGCCGATGAGTTGCGATCCGGTCGGCGTGCGCTGTGCGAGCCAGGACACCGTGCGCCCTTCGGCCTCGAGATTCGCCGCGCGTGCGGCGAGGAATCCGGTATCGACCTTCCACTCCGCCATCAAACGCTGGTTGCCGAAGGCGAGTTCGACCACGCCACCGGGGTGTGCCGCATCGCTCAGGCGCGAGGCGACGCCGCGGCCTGGCAGCACGCGATGGTCGACTGCCTTGCGGTGGAGCAATTCGGGATGCCGCCCGGCCTCGCGCTCGTACGCTTCGCGCAGCGCACCTGCCAGCGGGTGATTGCTGCCGGCGTTCGCGGCCTCGGCCAGCGCGAGGACTGCCTTTGGGTCAAACAGTTGATCACCCTCGACCGCCACGACGCGCGGCTTGCCCAGCGTGAGGGTGCCAGTTTTGTCGAAGGCGACAACGCCAATGCGGCGCGCCAGCTCGAGTGCTTGTGCGTCCTTGATGAGAATGCCGTGGCGCGCGGCCACTCCGGTGCCGGCGATGATCGCTGCCGGGGTAGCGAGCCCCAGCGCACACGGACAGGCGATGACCAGTACCGAGACGGCGTTGATCAGCGCCGTCTCCATCGATGCGCCTGCAACGAGCCAGCCGCCCACCGTGACGGCAGCGATGACCAGCACGATCGGCACGAACACCGCGGCCACGCGGTCGACCAGCCGTTGGATCGGCGCCTTGGCTGACTGGGCCTCCTCGACCATGCGAATGATGCGGGCGAGCATCGTCTCGGCGCCGACCGCGCGCGTCTCGACTTCGAGGCGTCCGGGCCCATTGATCGATCCGGCGCTAACGCGTTCGCCCGTTCCCTTGTCGACCGGCAGGCTCTCGCCTGTCAGCATCGATTCATCCAGGCTTGACGCGCCGGCGCGGATCAGGCCGTCGACCGGGACGCGATCGCCGCCGCGCACGACGACGATGTCGCCAAGACGCAGTTCCTCGACGGGGACTTCGAAGGTGTGCCCGTCGCGCAGCAGATTCGCCACGCTCGGCCGTAGCGCCGCGAGTAGACGAATGGCTTCGGACGTCTGGAACTTCGCGCGCGCCTCGAGCCACTTGCCGAGCAGCACGAGCGCTATGACGACCGCTGCGGCTTCGAAGTACAAGTGCGCAGTATGCGTCTCACTGTGTGACTGTCCGCCCATGAGCCAGAGGTAGAGCGACAGCCCGTAGGCGGCCAGCGTGCCGAGCGAGACCAGCAGGTCCATGTTGCCGGTGCTCGCCCGCACCGCCTTGGCCGCGGCGATGTAGAAGCGGCGCGCGCACCAGAATTGGACAGGACTCGCGAGCAGCCATTGCATCCAGGCCGGCATTGTCCAGTCGATTCCCAGCATCGACAGGTGCGACCCAATCAGTAGTGGCAGCGCAAGGGCGAGCGCCAGCAGGGCGTCGCGCCGCAACCCGCGCGTGCGATCGACCGGCGTCGCAGTGCCGGTCTCGGATTGCGCGGCTGCACCATACCCCGCCGCCGTGACGGCGCGAATCAGGTCGCGCACCGTCGCGGCGCCGGAGACCAGTTCGACGTTCGCAGACTCCGAGGCCAGATTGACGCTGACCTTCGACACGCCCGACACCGCGCGCAGGGCCTTCTCGAGGCGCGCGACACAGGTGGCGCACGTCATCCCGTCGATGTCGAGCCGGACGCTCCGCATCGGCACGGCGTAGCCCGCGGCGTCGACGGCGCGTGCGAGCGACTGCGGATCCAGTGCATGCCCTTCAACGGCCGCCGACTCTGTAGCAAGGTTGACCGCGACGCGTTCGACGCCCGGTGCCTTGGCCAGCGCCTTCTCGACGTGGGCCACGCAACTGGCACAAGTCATGCCTTGAATCGGGAGTACAAGGCGTTCGAGTGCGGGAACCGGGGTGCCTTCCGGCGTGGCAGCGGTGCGCGAATCGTCCATCGTCGGCGACTGTAGTCCTTTGCGCGGCAGGCCATCGTCGGGTAAGTCGCTCGCTTGAGCCGGGTCAAGCCGCCCGCCTGCCAAATGCACTTCCTAGAATGTGGGCGGTTCCATCTGGTGCAAGGGTGACGCCTTTGAACGGCGGCGTGTGAAGCTCCGTGTTAGCCGCAACCTGCGCCTGCGCCCGAGCGGCGCGATGCGCGCCCGCCACGGCCAGCGCGCGATGGCGGAGTTTCTCGCCGTCGAATTCGACCGGCACGGCGGACACTTCCGCTTCGAGTTCCGGGATGTCTCGGCCGCGTCATTCGCGGTGCTTGTGCGCAAGATCGACCGGCTGGAAGCGGAGTTCAACGCGCTCGCCGAGCTCGACAGCACATTGCCGCCCGAGCAGCGCCAGTCCGTAGCGCTGGCGCTGGGCATGCGCCCGTGGCGCATCGGTCAAGTCACCGGGCTGAAGGAACGGCTGCGGCGCGCGGGGCGCTGACGCCATCTGTGGTTCGATGTGTCAGTCCGCGACGACGGTGCTGCCAGCCGAGGCAGCTGACGCCGCCGCTGCCGTGGAAGACTGCGTGAACGACAGCACCGCCTCGCGATAGGCCGCGGCGGACCCGCGCATTCCCGAGTGGGTTGCACCCTCGAGTTTGACGACGCGCTTGTCGCGGCTGCCTGCGCGCCGGTACAGCTCGTCGGCCATTGTGGGCGGGACAACGTTGTCGGCGGTGCCATGCAGGATAAGGAGCGGTGCGGTGACCTTCTCGATGCGCGCTGAAGCATCGAAGCGCTGCGTGACGACCAGGCCGATGCCCGGCACCCAACCCCAGCGCATGCCCTTCAGAAGGTCCGGTATCGACGTGAACGTCGCCTCCACAATCACGCCCGCCAACTGGTCGGCTGGCAATTGGCTTGCCAGGTCGATCGCCAGCGCACCGCCGAGGCTGTGGCCGTAGACGTAGCGACGGGCCACATCGGGTTCGACGTCGCTTCAGTTCATCGAACGCCGCGCGCGTGTCTTCACTCGCCGTCGCCTCCGACGGCAGGATTTCGGTGCTCTTGCCGAAGCCGCGATAGTCGACCGCGAGCACGTTGAATCCCAGGTCGTGCCACCGCGCGATGCGGAAGACGCTGCCGTTCATGTTCCAGCGTGCACCGTGCAGGTAAAGCACGGTCGGTGAGTTCGCGGCATCCTTGCGCGGCACGTACCAAAAGTGCAGCGTGTCGCCATTGGCTAGGCGTACGTCGTACTCCTCGGTGCCGTCGAGTGGCTCGGCGAACCAGCGCGGGTTGTCGCGCGCAGGATTGAAGATCGCCTGTCGTTGCCACTCGTCGAGCGAGGTGCAGCCGGCGACGGTCCCCAGCCCGATCAAGGCGGCGACTAGCGCCACCACCCATCGGTGCACAGGACGTGTGGACAAGCCAGTCATGGCGAATTCGACCGGATTGGCGGCCGGAGGTTCGCGCGAAATCCGTCCGCCGCGTGGGCTAGATCGCGCCGATGAAATCGCGCTTTCCGAGCTCGACACCGTTGTGGCGCAGGATGTCGTAGGCGGTCGTGGCGTGGAAGAAGAAGTTCGGCATCGCCATATGCGCCAGATAGGTGAGGCCCTTGAAGCTGAGCGTCTGGTCGCGGATCTTCATCTGAACTTCGCGGTCTTCGGCGCCCGCGAACTGGGCTGCCTGGAAACCCTGCACGTAGTCGACCGTTTTCGCAATGCGCGCCTTGAGGGCCTCGATCGTCAACTCGTTGTCGTCGTACTTCGGTGGTTCCTGCCCGGCCAGGCGCGCGACGGTGCCCTTGGCAAAGTCGCACGCCACCTCGACCTGCTTGGTCAGCGGAAACATATCCGGATATAGCCGCGATGTCAGAAGCACGGCTGGGTCGATCTTCTTCGCCTCCGCATGGGCCGCCGCCTTGTCGAGGATGGCTGACAGGTTGCCGAGCGTCTTGACGAAGACGGGCACCGACATCGAATGCATAAGGTTCATTTGGCTTCCTTCTTCTTTCGGGTCCTGAGGGCGAACATCGTGCCGCGGCACTTGGGAGAACCGCAGCGACATTCGTGCTGCTTCTTCAACGTGGGCGTGAGGCGCTCGTCGATGATCAGGCCATAGTCGTAATTGAGCTCCTCGCCGCGACGGATCTCTCGCAACGCCTCGATAAAGACGCGGCCATCGTCGGTCTCCTCGCTCTCGCAGTTCGGTTCGCACGAGTGATTGATCCAACGCGCCGCGTTGCCGTTGACATTGGCGTCGATGACGGTTTTGCCATCCGACAGCGAGAAGAAGAACGTGTGGTTCGGGTCGTCAGGATCTGACGGCGGGCGACGATCGGCCTCCTTCCAGGTGATGCGCTCGCCTCTGTATTCGATGATGCGTTCACCGGCGGCAAGCTTGCGGGCGGCGTACACGCCGCGGCCATGGATCTTGGAATTGCGTATGACGATGCGCGGCTTGCGCGTTTGAGACATCGGGGATTCCTGCGAAGAGTGCGTGGTTAGAACAGCGCTGTCGCGATGCCGGGCCAAGCCGGTGGACGCAAGTATCTCAGATCGTCGCCGCGTCCCGGCTCGCCACGCCGGTCACCCGGTAAAGAGCCGCTTGAACTCCTCCAGCGGACTCGATTTGAGCACGTTGAGCAGGTTATTGAACTGGTCGGTCCACAGCGAGAAGCCGGGGCTCGGTTCGATTGGCACGGCTACGGCCAACCCTTCCGCCGCGAAGGGCTCCGCGGTGGCGGAGATCAGCACCCAATCGGTCATCGAAGCCGGTTCGGCTGGATGATCGCTGACAAGCCGCACTTGCAGGCCTTCGGCGGCGGCGATGTTCGCGAGTACCGGCTTCAGGTCGAGGAAGCGGTTTGAAACATGCACCGCCAGCATGCCACCGGGAGCGAGCTGCTGCATGTAGAGTCGGATGGCCTCGCGCGTGATCAGGTGTACTGGAATCGAGTCGCTCGCGAAGGCGTCGATCGCCAGCACGTCGAACTTCTGCGGTGTGCCGCCTGTGAGTTCGCGCTCCATCGACAGGCGCGCGTCGCCGATGATGAACTCGAGCTTCGCCGGCGCGGCGTTCAGGTAGCCAAAGTGGCTCTTGGCAAGAGCCAGCATGTCGGGATCAAGTTCATAGAAGCGGACGACGTCACCCGCGCGTCCATAGGCCGACAGCGTGCCCACCCCAAGGCCGACGACCCCAAGCTTCACCGGACCGGCGGCCTGTTTGGCCGCGATCGCGCGCCCGACTCCCGACGTGCGTGCGTAGTACGTGCCGGGCTCGAGTCGATCCGGGCTGATGGTGTACTGCTCGCCGTGCAAGATCACGCCGTGCAGCAGGCGTCGCACCTGGTAGTCGCCACTGCCCTGTTCGCGCACGCGCAGTGTGCCGTAGAAGTTGCGCTGCATGAACACCACGTCGTTGCGAATGAACTGGAGGTATTCGCCGGCGTACCAGAGCGTAGCGAGCGAAGCCACGATCGCCGGTCCGACCAGCCACTTATTACGCCATGTGACGACGACCGCGAGGCCGCCGAGCAGCACGAGCGCAAGTGGCAGTTCGAGGTAGGCCGGGAATATGCGCGGCGCGACCAGCCCGACGAAAAGTCCTCCGAGCGCGCCGCCGAGCGAGACCATCAGGTAGAAGTGCGTCAGGTACTGCGGCGCCGGCTTGCGGTGCGCAAGTTCACCGTTGCAGAACAGGACCGCCATGAACATGCCGAGCGTGTAGAGCGGAACGGCAAGTCCAACGTCCATGACGCCGCGCGCAGCCGATAGTCCGGCGGCCATGCCGACGATCAGCAGCAGCGTGATGAACAGCCACCAGTTCTGCTCGTACCAGCCGCGTCCGCCGCGTCCCTCGAACGCGATGACGAAGGTCAGCAGGTACAGCGACAGCGGCAGCACCCAGAGGAAAGGGACCGAGGCGATGTTTTGCGTGATGTGGCTGGTCGATGCCAGCAGCATGACCGACCCGAGCACCGAGAACGCGAGCCACAGCAGGTAGTCGCGCGAGCGCGGCGGCCGCTTCCGGCTCGCCGGCCGAGACGTTGGCCGCACCCATTGTCGTGACATGCGGCCGGTCCCGGCGGCCGACCTTCCATGCTGACCAGGCGCAGACGCCCACGAACAGCGCGTAGACGGCGCTCCACACGATCGACTGCGCGGTGGACGTGGCAAATGGCTCGACCGCGAACGGAAACGCCAGCAGGCCGATCAGCGACCCGAAGTTCGAAAGCGCGAACAGTCGGTAGACGGACTTCTCCGGGAAGTGCGGCGCCACCCACTTCTGCAGCAGTGGGCCCGTGGTCGACAGCAGGAAGTACGGCAGTCCGATCGTGGCCGCGAGCAGCAGCAGGATCCGCAGCGCGGCATCGGCATCCGCGGTCGGCTTGAGCGCACGCGCTGGGAATGATCGGCAGGAACAGCAGGCTCGCAAGCAGCAGCGCGATGTGCAACTGCGACTGCCGGCGCGGCACGAGGCGCCGCGTGATCAGTGCGCGTAGGTGTAGCCGGCCAGCAGCATCACCTGGAAGAACACCAGGCAGGTGATCCAGACCGCGGAGGTGCCCCCGAACCAGGGCAGGATCTGCTTGGCGATGATCGGCTGCACCAGGAACAGCAGGAACGCCGACAGCAGGATCGTGGAGGCAAAGAGCAGCATGGGGCGGCACGATATCAGTCCTCGTGTACGCGACCCCTCGGGTCGCACGTGCACTCGGACTGGAAAAGATGGATTGGTCGACGCCACTCCGGAGCGGCCGCTCCGGAGCGCAGGCGACTAACTACTCCGGAGCGAGTGCACGTGGGAATCCAGATCGCGCCCGCATTCGCGTACACGAGCGAGGTCGCTAATTCGGCGCGTGAATGTTGCTGCCCGGCAGGCAGGGATCGAGGTCCGCACCGAAGGCGACGCGATCGATGTCGCCGGCGGTGCTGTTATTGATGACCCCGACGTACTGCTTGATGCCCGCCGGTGAAGCTCCCGGCACGCGTGGCGCGTCCGTAGGGATCGCTGTACCGACGTGGCCGAACCGCCGCCGTTGGTGATGCGCGTTGCGCCCAGCGTGACGCGCCGACGACATCCGTTGAAGACGCTGCGCGGGTCGTCATAGGCGATACGGCTGACGCGCGGTGTCGCTGGGCCGTTGGGGGCGATGCCCGAGCACTCGGGACCTCGTGCCTGCCGCACGATCAACGCGGCGCGCAAGCGGATCGTCGATCAGCTCGCCAGAGAGGCTGATCCCGATGTAGCAAAGCTCGACCGTGCGCGCCTCGCCGTTCAGGTTGGTCACATTGAAGTAGCGCGATGGTGAGGCGACCGCGTACGACGGGTCGACAAACACAAGTTCGCGTGCCGTCGCTGCGACTCAGTGAAAGACCGGCATACCAGGTCTCGGTCAGCCCGGTTGCGAAGTCTGACGTCTGACCGGGGGGTACGAGCACGGCGGCGTAAACGCTGTCGGCTGTCGGGATCACCCGTCCGCGCTCGTTGCCGCCCGCAGGCGAGTTCAGCGGCTGCGAGGTGCCGTACCGGACGGTGGCGAAGGTGCCGTTGGCCTGGGTCACGGTGAACTCGCCCGGATTTCCGAAGGTCGCCATCGCAGCGACGATGACCTTGCCGCCAAAGATCGCGGCATCGGCGCCACGGCTGCAGTCGATCGCGTACAGAACTTCGTGCAGGTTGCTCGAGTAGGAATCGGCCGAATGGGTCTCCTGGTGCAGGACCGAAAGCGCGTCGCACGAGAGGTCGAAGGTCCGCACCTGGCCGTTCACGGTGCGCGTGCGGACAATGCCGTTTTCCCACGCGATCTTGTAGCCGACGTGGTCCTCGTCGCGGTTGGCGTTCGCGATGCCGTTGGCCGCGTTGTAGGCGCGCAGCTGCTCGGAGGCGTAACCGAACGGCACGCCGCTCGCATCCCGTTCGCCGGTGTCGATGGTGCCGTTGCCGTTGGTGTCGAAGGCGTAATGGTTGCGCAGCGACTCCCACAGCGCCGACCCGCGTGGGTCGCGGCCATGCTCGTGTCCGAACGAGCAAACCTTGCCGGTCGCAGGGTCGGTGGCCGTCGGCGGGTGCCAGGTCGGGTACTTCTTGCCGTCCGGCCCGATGACGTAGTACGTGTCGTGGAAGTCCTTCGTGCAGGTGTCGAAGTCGGTGTTGGGCGTCCACTTGCCCATCGCGCTGCTGTTCGTGCCGCTGCCCGGATTCGACGGATTGTCCGGGTCCAGCGTCGGATCGCCCTCGCAGGAGATCAGCGCCGCACCGGTCAGCAGGAACATGGCCGCCAGCGGAGCGGCGGCGCGCAGCAGGTGCGACCAGGCGCGTGAACACGCGAGTCGTTCACCAGGGCGTCAGCGGCGGAACAGCCATAGGACGAGGCTGACGACGATCGACACGACGATCGACGTCGTCAGCGGGAAAGTAGAACGAAAAGCCCTCGCGCTCGACATGCAGATCGCCGGGCAGACGGCCCAGGCCGAGGCGAGCCAGCCACGGCCAGGCGATGCCGAGCGCGACGGCAACGATGCCGGCGATGATGAGGAAACGCTGCATGCGGCGAGCATAGCCGAGCGTCCGTACCGCACGCGACTGCCGTTCTTGGATGAGCGTCGGACTAGCTCGGACGATACTTGGCGACAGCCGTGGCGCGTGAGTGCCGGTCTCGGGTCAGCGCGCTGACTTCGCTGCCTTTCGTGCCGGTGTCTTGGCGGCTCGCTTGGCAGCGGCCTTGGCCGGACGTTTGGCTGCGGTGCGTGTTGTCTTGCGTGGGCTGGCTAGGTCGCTGGCGGCAGCCGAGCGGCATGTGGACTTCGCAGCCCGTCCGTACCGGCGCCTTGGTTTCGGTCTCGGGCGCCGCGGCGCGTCGGCCGCTGGCGGCTGTCTTGGCGGCCGTCTTGGCGCGCGGCTCGAACTCGAAGCCGACCGTGCCGTCGGGCTTGCGCACCAGGAAAGCGGAAAACTTGCGGCGCGTCCGGTTCGAGATGAAGGCGCGCAGCACATCGGTGCGCCCTTCGTTGAGCAGTTTTTCCATCTGCGCCCGCTCGATCGGCTGCTGCAGGATCACCTTGCCGGAGCGGAAATCGCAGGTCTTCGCCGGGCCGGTTGCGCGCTCGCACAGGTAGTTCATCGGCTGCTCGAATACGCGACCGCCGCACTTCGGGCACGGCCCGACGGGTTGCTGGCCGGAGAAGTCGACCGCTTCGTCCGAGCGCGCCGTCGTCGCTGCCCTGACCGAAGTCGAATTCCAGCTTGTATTCGGGCGTCAGCTTGAGCACCGCCGAAAACGGACGACCCATCTTGCTGATGAAGCCCGACATCGGCCCGATGGTGCCCTTGCCCAGTAACTCCTCGACTTCCTCGACCTCGAGCGAGCGGCTGCCGGGGTGCTTCGGAATCGAGAAGTCGCAACTGGATGCAGGCAAAGCGGCGGTAGTTCTCGACGACCGTCTTGCCGCACTTAGGACAGGGTGTCGTGAGCTGTGCCGGATCCTCGATCGGCACGGTGTCGGACTCGTAGCTCTTCGCGCGCTCGACGATCTTCTGCGTCATGCCGGCGATCTCGCGCATGAAGAGATCCCGCTTGAGTCGCCCGCGTTCCATCTGCGCCAGCTTGAATTCCCACTCGCCCGGTCAGCTCGGGTGCCGTCAGTTCCGGCACGTCGAGACCCTTGAGCAGCGTCATCAGGTCGAACGCCTTGCGGGTCGGCCGCAGGTCCTTGCCGTCGCGCACGATGTAGCGCTGGTCGATCAGGTTCTCGATGATCTGCGCTCGCGTGGCCGGCGTGCCGAGTCCCTTGCCCGCCATCGCGGCGCGCAGTTCGTCGTCCTCGATCAGCTTGCCGGCGCCTTCCATCGCGGTGAGCAGCGTGGCTTCGGTGTAGCGCGCCGGCGGACGCGTCGCCAGCGCCACCGACTTCGATCTCGGCGGTCTGTACGTTCTCGCCGGCTCGACCTTGACCAGCGCGCCCTGCTCGTCGATCGCCTCGCGGCCGTAGATCGCGAGCCAGCCCGGCTCGAGCAGCACCTTGCCCTCGGTCTTGAACGCGTGGCCCTCGACGCGTGTGATGCGTGTCGTCACGAGGTATTCGGCAGCGGGAAAGAACACCGCGAGGAAGCGCTTGACGACCAGGTCGTAGAGCTTGGCTTCGACTTCCGACAGATGGCCCGGCGTCTGCAGCGTCGGGATGATCGCGAAGTGATCCGAGATCTTCGAGTTGTCGAAGATGCGCTTGTTCGGCCGCACCCAGCCGTTCTTCAGCACCTGCTTGGCGAAAGTCTTGTACTGGGACTGTGCTCCCAGTTCCTGCATCGTCTTGCCGACGACGCCGAGGTAGTCCTCGGGCAGCGCCCGCGCGTCGGTGCGCGGATAGGTGAGCACCTTGTGCTTCTCGTACAGAGCCTGCGCGATCGACAGGGTCGTCTTGGCGGAAAAGCCGAACTTGCTGTTGCCCTCGCGCTGCAGCGAGGTCAGGTCGAAGAGCAGCGGCGACAGCTGCGTGCTCGGCTTCGACTCTTCCGTGACCTCGCCCGGCCGGCCGGTGCATGCCGCAACGATCGCGGCCGCCTTCGCCGCCTCCCACAGGCGCTCGGCGCGCGCATCCGGGTCATCGCTCTTCTTGAAGGTCTCATCGAACCAGCGTCCGTCGTACTGCCCGGCCTTGGCATCGAACTTCGCGCGGACTTCCCAGTAGTTGCGCGGACTCGAAGCGACGGATCTTGTCTTCGCGCTCAGCCACGATCGCCAGCGTCGGTGTCTGCACGCGCCCGACCGTCGTCAGGTAGAAGCCGCCTTCCTTGCTGTTGAAGGCCGTCATCGCGCGCGTGCCGTTGATGCCGACCAGCCAGTCGGCCTCCGATCGGCTGCGCGCGGCATCGGCGAGCGGCAGCATCTCGTCGTCGCTGCGCAGCGACTCAAACGCCTCGCGGATCGACGCGGGCGTCATCGACTGCAGCCACAGGCGGCGCACCGGCTGGCGCGCCTTCGCGGCCTGCACGATGTAGCGGAAGATGAGCTCGCCCTCACGCCCGGCGTCGCAGGCGTTGATCAGTTCGCCGACGTCCTTGCGCTTGAGGAGCTTGAGCAGGACCTTGAGGCGCGACTCCGCCTTGGTGATCGGCGCCAGCTCAAAATGCGGCGGGATGACCGGCAGGTGCGTGAAGGTCCACTTGCCGCGCTTGACATCGTGCGACTCCGGCGCCTTCAGTTCGAGCAGATGGCCGACCGCCGACGACAGCACATAGCGGTCACTCTCGAAGAAATCCTGCTGCTTGGTGAAGCCGCCAACGGCGCGCGCGATGTCGGCGGCGACGGACGGCTTCTCGGCGATTATCAGGGTCTTGGACATGCAGAAAATTAGGCCGCCAACGCATGGCGGCCTGTCGTTATGAGCGTGAGCCCTCTTTTTTCAGGATAACAACGAATCTGCAAACCCGTGCAAGTGCCCGGCCCAGCGGGACAAATTGACCAAAGCCCGTCCCTCTCGGCGGGAGCGTTGGGAGGGGGCTGTGCCGTTGAAGATCGGCGGAGCGCGCGGCCGCTCCGGAGCGCGGTCGACTGACTTGCAGCCACCCAGCGAGCGCACGTGCGATCCGCAGGATCGCGCACGCGAGCGGCGCCTAGTGCAGGTCGCGCTCCGAACCGTCGTGCAGGAGCTCTTCGAGCAGCAGGACGTCGATGTCGGCCTGCTGGCTCCAGAGCACCATCAGGACGATGACCTTGGTCATGTTCACCGGAATCGGCGTCTCTTCAATGGCGAGCGCCCGCTCGATCACGATCTCGCGCTGCGTCGGCGTCAGCTGCCCGGCGTGCTCGAGGAAGCTCAGAAATCCGATCGACTCGGTCCCGAGCCGTTCGGTTTCGACCGCGGCAAAGACACGGAAGGAGCGCGTGCTTTCGGGACCGACAGCCACCGATTGCTGGGTTACGAGCTGCAAGTCCCTGCAGCCAGGCGAGCGCTTCGCTGATTTCCTCGTCATCGAAGCCAGCGGCGGTCAGCTTGCGCGAGAGGGAGTCGGGGTCCGGGCACGCATGCAGCGCGCCGTAGTTTTCGTAGAGGTAGACGAGGACGTCGAACACGTTCTTCGAACTCTATGCGAGGGCCGGGCGGCTGTAAAGCCCTACCTCAACCTTTGGTAGCGGTTGCCCGGGAGACGCTCAACATCTTGGGCCAGCTCGAGTTCGAGCAAAGCGGCGGACAAGGACGCCGGATCACGTCCGCTGCGCGTGGCGAGCGTGTCGAGGTCGACCGGATCGTGGCCGATCAGTGCGAGCAGACCCGTGCGCGGGCCGGGCGCGAAGACGTCCGTGGCCGCCGCATCGTCTGCGCCAGGCCCGAGCTCCCCGGCAGATGTCGTGCGCTGACTCGACGAGCTTCGCGCCGTCGCGGATCAGCCGATGGCAGCCTTTTGCCAGCGGCGAGTGGATCGAGCCCGGAATTGCGAAGACGTCGCGGCCCGCGTCTGCGGCCAGGCGCGCGGTGATCAAGCGAACCGGAGCGCAGCGCCGCCTCGACGACGAGCACGCCGCGCGCAAGACCGGCGATGATGCGATTGCGGCGCGGGAAGTTGTGCGCGATGGCCGGTGTGCGCAAGCGGAAACTCCGAGATCACGAGCCCTTCGTCGCGGATGCGCTGCGTCAGCACGCGGTGGCTGGCGGGATAGATGACGTCGACACCGGTGCCGACGACGGCGATGGTGCTTGCGTCGCTGTCGGCATCCAGTGCGCCGCGGTGGGCCGCGGCGTCGATGCCCGAGTGCCAGCCCGCTGACGATCGTCAGGCCAGTGCGTGCGAGTGCGTCGGCGAACGCCTCGGCGTTGGCGACGCCCTGCTGCGTGGCGTTGCGGCTGCCCACGATGGCGAGCGCCGGACGGTTCAGCAATTCGCGGCGCCCGATGGCAAACAGCACGGGCGGTGGGTCGGGAGTGTCGAGCAGGAGCCGCGGGTAGTCGGCATCCGCCAAGCAGATCAACGCGTGGCTCGGCGCGCTGGCAAGCCAGTGTTCTGTCGCATCAATCGTCGACTGCACTTCGGAGCTGGGCGGGGCGGCGAGCATGCGCGCGAGCGGCTCGGGCACCGCCCGCGCTAAGGCGGCGGCTCCGGCTGCCGAAGATCGCGTCGGGCAGGCCGAAGGATGCAAGCAGGTGCCGCGCTGTGCGCGGCCCGAGTCCGGGCGTGGCGATCAGTCGCAGCCATGCAGCGCGCTCTTGCGGCTGCATCGATGGCGCCGGGTTTACTGCACGTTGAGCGGACGCAGCGGTTGACGTAGAACGCGGTCCGCTTCGGATTCAGTCGCACGCAGTTGCGGCAGGTCGAGTTCGTCCGTCGGGCTGGACGCGCGGTCACCGACTTCGACCGGCTGCGTGCCGCGCTGGATCAGCGCGTACGAGATCGTCGGAAAGACGCGGAAGACGAAGGCGAGTCCGATCTGTTCGTCCGGCAGCTTGACGAACTGACGGCCGGGCAGCGTGCGATCGGCGATCGTGTCTCCGGCACGCCACAACTGAACCGTGTCGCCGATGGTGAGGCCTTCGTTGGAGCCGCGATTCAGCGTGATGATCTGCGTGCCGCCGGCGAAGCGCACGCCGTCATAGATCGAGATGATGCGCGCCTCGATCGGAGAGGCCGGCGCCTTGGGCACATAGCTGATCAGCGGGTGCGGCTCGACGGGAAGCATGCGGTCGCCGACGCCAATTTCCTGCTTGCTCTCCGTGACTTCGACCCGCGCAACTTCGCCGGGTCGCGTAACACTTGGCAGTACCAAGGTAGAACGCCTCGTAGGCGATGGGCGACTTCCGGTTGATGTCGTCGATGTCGTAGAGCGGCCGCAGCGGTCGGAACACGCTGTAGTTCCGGACGTCGTCGTTCTTGATGCCGCGCACATAGGCGCTGTCGCCACGACCTGCGTAGACGCGGCCTTCCTGGGTGGCGACGATGCGGGGTGCGTCGTTCAGCGCGGTCGGGTCGAGCACGAGCGGCTGCGACAGGAACGGCTGAATCAGATTGGTCGGAATGCTGCGGATGGCGGCCCGATCCGCACCGAGGTCGCGGATCGACGGCTGCAGCTTGCCATCGCGTGGGTCGCCGACCGCCGCCACCGGCGATCTCCAGCCGCGCCCGCCCGTTTTCCTTGACGAGCCGCAGTTGCTGGCCTGGATAGATCAGGTGCGGGTTGGCGATCTGCTGCTTGTTCATTCCCCACAGCTCGGGCCAGCGCCAGGGACTCGTGAGGTACATGCGGGACAGGTCCCACAGCGTGTCGCCGGACTTGACGTGTAGAGCTCGGGGGCATTCGGGGCCAGGGCCGCCAGCGGTACGCCAGCCAGGGCAACCTGGTCGGCCGTCGCACGCTGTTCGGACGTGATCGGGTAACGGCTGGTGGCCGATTGCGCCAGGGCGGTGCCTGGCGGCCGTCATGCTTACGCAGGCGGCGGCAAGAACGCCCATGCTAGTCTTCTTCATGCAAGCTCCCTCTGGCCGTCCGGCGGGGTTTGTACCGTCCCGAACGCGTGCGGCACCGGCTTGAAATCTATGGTGCCGAGTGCTACTTAAGCTGAGACAGGACGTCAGATTCTGCCCCTAGTGCCTTGATATCGCAACGGATCGACGGATCGACTGATCCCGACTAAGCGCGATACCGAAAGGCGTGGGACGGCGTCGGACGGGCCCCTGCCGATCGTTCATCAGGGCGCAGTGTGGCGGCAATTCCGGTCGCTCGGGCGACGGAAAAGCAGGGTCAGACCCGGGGAGTTATCCGGTTCATGCCGCGGCGGCTGGCCCACGCGTTGGAGAGATTGACGTGGCTTTGCTTCCAATTCTCGAGTATCCCGACCCCCGGTTGCGCACCCTGTGCGCGGCCTGTCACCGTATTCGACGAGCGCTTGCGTCGCCTGGTCGCGGACATGGCCGAGACGATGTACGAGGCACCCGGCGTCGGCCTGGCGGCGACACAGGTCGACGTCCATGAGCGCCTGATCGTCATCGACACGTCGGAGAACCAAGGACCAGCTGCTTGTTTTCGTCAACCCCGAGATCGTCTGGACGTCCGACGACGTCGTCGAGTGCGAGGAAGGCTGTCTTGTCGGTGCCCGGCGTGTACGACGCCGTGACGCGTCCGGCTCAGGTCCGCGTGCGGGCGTTCGATGCACACGGGCGTGGTCTTCGAACGCGACTGCAGCGGGACTGCTCGCCGTCTGCGTCCAGCACGAAATGGATCACCTGCAGGGCAAGGTGTTCGTTGAATACCTTTCGCCGCTGAAGCAGGATCGCATCAAGACCAAAATGAAGAAGCGGCGGGAGCGCGCTGCCTGAGGCAGGCCGTCCCGGTCTTTGGCGCCGGCCGAACGTCGTTTCGCGCCGTTTGCAGGCCGCCCGGCACGATTGGGTTGGCGGTCACAGACGCACCCGTACAGTGGCAGCATCGAAGCTGACGGCACTGCCAGATGGAACCGAACAATCCCCGCCCACGCCTGACCGACCCGGCAGGACTTCGGGCTGCGCGAAAGCACGTCAAGCGGCTGCGCGCGATCGATCAACTTGGCATGGTCGCCACCCTGATCGTTCCGCAGACCGCCATCGTCAACGCGACGACTTCGCCGAACCGGCTGTGGTTCCTGTGGGTTGCCCTGGGATTTGCGATCGCCCTTGGGTTCGCTGCGCTGGACGCCTTCGGCCGCAACCTGTGGCTCGGGCGCGAGTGGCAGGAACGCAAGGTGCGCCAACTCCTGGCGCGCCAAGCCCGCTGACGATCGCGATGCACGTGCTTTCCACGCTCCGTAGTGCCTGGCGAACCTGGTGGTCGCCTTACTTCAGGGACGGCGAAGGCCAGCCGCTGTGGGCGATTGCGCTGGTGACGATGCTGTTCAGCGCCGCAATCGGTGTAGTGCTGACCGCTTTTTCCTGGGTCTTCTCGGCTGGACGCCTGGATCTGTGGCAACTGCTCTGGCGGAATCTCGTCATCTCCGAGTGCATCGGCTTGTCGATCTTCGGACTTTTCATGCTGGCCGCGAAGCTCGTCGGGCCCGCACGGATCGACAACTGGCCCAACCTGCAGCGCGCGTTGTTCTTTTCGCTCACTCCACTGGTAGGCGTCGTGATCGGCTACGCGATCGGCTTCACCCTGCTCGGCTGGGCGGCGAATCGCAGCAGTTTCAGCTGGCTATCCGGCTGGTTCGTGGCCGGCGCGTTGATGATCTGGGCAGTCCTGACGCTGGTCTGGTGGCGCTTCTATCGGCGCGAACTGCGACTGGCCGAGGCCGAGAAGCAACTGGCCGCGGACCGCGCGCGCGCCGCGGAGCTCGAGCGCCAGGCCGTGGATGCTCGCCTGCGGGCCTTGCAGGCGCAGATCGAACCGCACTTCCTGTTCAATACCTTGGCCAACGTGGTCAGCCTGGTCGATGCGCAACCGGCCGCTGCCAAGCACATGCTGGAACGACTGATCGATCTGCTGCGGGTGTCGCTCTCGGCCAGCCGCGCGCGGCACGCCACGTTCGGGCAGGAGGTCGACCTGTGCCGGGCTTACCTAGAAATCCTGTCGATCCGCATGGGCGGTCGCCTGCGCTACGAAGTCGCCGTCGCGGCGGACCTGCGTGGACTGGCGCTGCCGCCGATGCTGCTGCAACCGCTGATCGAAAACGCGGTCCAGCACGGGCTGGAGCCGAGGGTCGAAGGCGGCTATGTGCGTCTCGCCGCGACGCGCATTGCCGAGGGCATGCTCGAGATCACGGTCGAGGACAATGGCGTGGGCTTCAGCACGTTGACGCGCGGCGGCGGCGTCGGGCTGACGAACCTCCGCGAGCGACTGGCGGCGCAATACGACGGCCGGGCGCGCCTGGCGATCGAGGATGCAGACCCCGGAACTCGGGTGCGGCTCGTCCTGCCCATGGAGTCCGATAAGACGGCGGTGTCCCATGCAGCCACACTGGAAGCTCACACCTGATGCCTAGCGCGCTGATCGCCGACGACGAACCGCATCTTGCGGAGTATCTGCGCGCCCAGTTGGCCACGGCGTGGCCCCAGCTCGCCATCGTCGACGTGGTCGGAAACGGACCGGCGGCGGCCGCGGCGATCACGCGACATCGACCGGACATCGCGTTCCTCGACATACGCATGCCGGGGGCGACGGGACTCGACGTCGCACGTGCACTGAGCGGGCCGGCGCGGCCGCGCGTCGTGTTCGTCACCGCCTACGACCAATATGCGATCGAGGCCTTCGAGGCCGATGCCGTTGATTACCTGCTGAAGCCGGTCGCGGCAGAGCGGCTGGCGCGCACGCTGGAAAAGCTGCGTGTTCAACTTGCGCAGCCCCAGACCGGCCGAAGACTTGTCAGCGCTGCTCTCGCAACTGGCGCGGCAGCTGGAGGCCGGCGAAACCGCTGCGCTGGATCCGCGCCAGCAAGCGCACGGCGACGGCGAGGTCACTGAGCAAATTGCCGTGGCCGACGGCTCTTCTTCCGGGCCGACGACAAGTACACCTGCGTTTTCGCACGTGAGGGCAACACCGTGCGCGAATGGCTAATTCGTGTGGCGCTCGCGGAGCTGGCCGAGCAACTCGACCCGGCAGACTTCCAGCAGATCCACCGTTCAGTGATCGTCAACCAGCATGCGGTCGCTCGGGACCCGGCGTGACCTCACGGGCAAGCTGCACGTGCGCTGCGCGATCACCCGCGCGAACTGCCGATGTCACGGCAGTACGTGCACCTGCTCCAGAAGATGTGGGCTGCTGACTCCCGCGGCGGCGGGGGCTGTTTGTGCGGTGCCGGAAGCGCGCGCGATGTGCCGCTCGATGAGCGTAGCGATCTCCGGCTGCAGCGCGGGGGGAAAGTCATGCCCCATGCCGGGAATGACCTTCAGCTCCGCACCGCGGATGTTGTGTGCCGTATCCATGCCGGCCGCCACCGGTACGAGCGGATCGTCGCGGCCATGGATCACCAGTGTCGGCGCTTCGATGCGCGCCAGCAGCGACCGGCGATCGCCCGACGCAAGAATGGCGAGCAGTTGTCGAGCCGACCCCGGCAGGGTAGTAGCCACGTCGTGCGACGCGCTCCAGGTGTTCGCGTTGCATCGCCGGATCCGGGGGAAAGCCGGGACTCCCGATGACGCTGAACACGCGTATCAGGTGGTCGGTGAGCTGCGCGACATCGTCGACGCTACGTGGACGCAGCAGTATCGCGCGCAGCGCCCGATGGCTGCCGAAAGCGATGCGCGGACTCGGGTTGCCGGTCGACGACATGATCGACGTGAGCGACCGCACGCGCTGCGGATGGCGCGCCGCCAGCACCTGGGCGATCATGCCGCCCATCGACGCGCCGACGACGTGCGCACGCTCGACGCCGAGCGCGGCGAGCAGCGCGTCGGCATCGGCCGCCATGTCGTCGAGCGTGTAGGGCGCGCGTACCGGCATGCGCATCAGGGTGCGTGCAATGGCGAACTGCAGGTTCGGCAGTGCGCGTCGTGCGCAGCTTGGCGAATGGCCGCTGTCGCGGTTGTCGAAGCGGATCACGCGCAACCCGGCGCGCACCAGGTGCTCGACGAAGCCGACGGGCCACGCCGCGGCGGGCATGCCGAGGCCCATGATCAGCAGGACGACCGGGGCGCCCGGCTCGCCGATGTCCTCGACGTCGAAGGTCAGCCCGTTGGCGGCAATTTGCGGCATCGCTAGTACCAGGCCTGCGCGGCAGGGTCGCGGTAGAGCCAGCTCAGTGCGCCGCTGCGGTCAAACGGTTTCCACCGCCCTTCGGGCTGCGCAAGCCGGTCGGCGATCACGTACCACGCCAGCGGATTCAGACCCAACCCCAGGTGGCTCGCCTCGACTTCGACGTTCTCGGTGCGCGGACCCTTGCGCTCGACACTGCATTGCCATGCCACGACGCCGTCGGTCCGGCTGTAGATCGAGGTCGTCGGCACGGGCGGGGCAACGCGCAGCGGGGCATGGATCTCCGGCGCCCCGATGCGGTGGCCGGTCACGAGTTCGTACAGCCGCCAGGCGTTGGAGGCCCGAGGGTGGCCGGTGAACGGTGTGCCCAGCGTAATCACCAGCCGTACATCGCGCGGGAAGTCCTTGGCCATCTCACGTGCGTAGATGCCCCCGAGGCTCCAGCCGATGAGACTCACGCGCCGTTTGTGCTTGCGCCGGATCTGCCGCAGCCGGTCCATGCAATGGTTGAGCACACCGTCCTTCGGACCCAGGTTTGACCCGTGGTCCCAGCCGTAGGCCACGTAGCCTTTCCGCTCCAGGAAATTGCGCAGTGGTTTGGTCGAAGCGTCCGACGCCATCAGGCCGGGGAAGACGAGCACCGCGTGGCTGTCGCCGTCAGGCACCTGGTCGAGCCAGGGCGAGGCGAGCAGCGTCGCGCCGAACTCCCACGGCGCGCGCCACTCGAGTGCCATGCGCACGAAGCCAGGAGGACGCGTCCAGTCGAATTCGTACCAGTGCTGCGAAGGGTCCAAGGGAGACTGATCGGAGGGACGAGGGGGGCGCTATTCAGGCGGCAGACTTCCGGCGCGCGGGCGTGGCTTTGCGGACGCGTGCGGGCTTGGGCGCCGGCTCTGAAATACGCGCGTCGCTCGCACGTTGGAGTTCAGCAAGTGCATGCTCAAGTCCGCGCGCCAGCGGCCGCGCGTCCGGAACCCCGACCCGGGCGGCGATGATTCCGAACTCGAGCGAACCGGCATAGCTCTGCAAGGTGATGTTGAGCCCCAGGCCGTGCTCGACGATCGACACCGGCCAGTAGGTCTTGAGGCGCGCTCCGGCGAGGTAGAGCGGCACATCGGGACCAGGAACGTTCGAGACCACCAGATTGGCGATCGGCGGAATGCGGTTGGCCAGCGAGGTCCGCCCATACAGGCTCGCCGCGGCCGACAGCAGCCAGGGCAGTCCGAGCGAGGGAAAGTCGGTCGGGATCAGGCCCCGGAGCTGGCGCGTCACTTCCTTGGCGGCTTGCGTCGATATCTGCACTGCGCGCAGCCGCTCGAGCGGATTGGCGATGTTTGTGGCCAGCGAGGCCAACGTCATCGTCGCCAGGGTCGTGGCTTCGGTATTGCCGGCTTCGCGCAGCGAGACCGGCATAGCGACGACCAAGGACTTGGCTGGCACGCCGCCGCGTGTCTTCAGGTACTCGCGCAACGCGCCGCCCACGAGTGTCAGCACGAGGTCATTCAGCGTAGCGTCGTTCGCCTTGGCAAGCCGGCGCACTTCAGCAAGCGGCAGCGACGCCGTGGCAAAGCTGCGCCCTGCATCGATCGTGCGGTTGAACGCCGTGCGCGGTCCGAAGAGTGAGATTGCGGCTGAAGCCGGTCGAGCCGGTAACGAGCCGCGCGGCCGCACGTGCGAGCCCGGGCAGAAGCCTCACCAGGTTCACCGTCTGCGAGCCGCTCGCCTTGAGCGCGGTGCCGATCAGCGCCACGACGCCCGGGTGTTCGATGCGGCGACGACGCGCCGGTTCGACGGTGCGCGGCGAGGGCGCAAGATCGAGCAGGGCCTGCGCGAAGGCCACACCCGAGGCGCCGTCGAGCGTCGCATGATGGACCTTGGTATAGAAACCGAGGCCACCGTCCTGCAGGCCCTCGATGACGTGGAACCGCCACAACGGTCGGGAGCGATCGAGCGGCTGCGCGTGCAGGCGAGCGATTGCCGCCTCGAATTGCGCCAGCGTGCCGGGCGCGGGCAGCGTGACGCGGACCACATGCTTGGTCAGGTCGACGGTCTCGGCCCGGACCCACACCGGATTCGCGAAGTCGAGCGGCATGTTCGCCAGTTGCCGCGTGAACACCGGTGACAGGTGCAGCCGCCCCGCGATGTGCCGGCGCACGCGCAAGACGAAGTCACCGCTGCGGCGCGGACGCTCCAGCAGGTGCGCGGCGCCGACATGCATCGGCGTGGCCGGCGTCTCGAGGTGCAGGAACAGCGAGTCCAGCCCCGACAGTGGTTTCAAGAGTCTCCCTTGCCGTCTTTGCGTTCGGTGCGGCAGACGCGATGGTAAACGCAGTGGCTGGGTACCGTGGCCACCTAAAATGCGGTGATGCGCATCGTATTCGCGGGAACGCCGGACTTTGCCGCGACGGTCGCTGGCGGCACTCGTGGCGGCAGCGGCCGCGGAGGGGTGGACGATCCCGCTGGTGCTGACCCAGCCCGACCGGCCGTCCGGTCGCGGGTTGCGGCTGCAGCCCAGCCCGGTGAAGACGCTCGCCCTGGCGCATGGGTTGCCGGTCGCGACGCCCCCTTCGCTGCGCAAGGGCGATGAGGCGCAGGCGGCGCACCGGTTGCTTGCCGATGCGGCGCCCGATGTGCTGATCGTCGCGGCCTACGGCCTGATCCTGCCGCAGTCCGTGCTCGACATTCCGCGCGGACTGCGGGACGGTTGGAACCCGAGGCTCACGGCCATCAATGTTCATGCGTCGCTGCTGCCGCGCTGGCGCGGCGCGGCGCCGATCGCACGCGCCATCGAGGCGGGTGACCGCACGACGGGCATCACGATCATGCAGATGGACGCGGGTCTCGACACCGGCCCGATGCTCCTCACGCAGGCGATCGACATTGCGCCGGACGACACGACCGCAACACTGACCGTGCGCCTGGCGGAGCTCGGGGCCACGCTCCTCGTGCAGTCTCTTCGCTTGGTACAGGACCTGGTGGCGCAGCCGCAGCCGGCCGACGGCGTGACCTACGCTGCGAAGATCGGAAAGGCCGAAGCCTGGCTCGACTGGACCGCGTCGGCCACGGCGCTCGCTCGCAAGGTTCGGGCCTTCGACCCGTTCCCGGTGGCATTCGCGCGCATCGGCGCGACACCGATTAAGCTCTGGCGCGCCGAGTCCGTAGAGACGGAAACCGCGGCGGCGCCCGGAACGATCATCGCGATCGGCCCCCATGGCATCGACGTGGCGTGCGGCGCCGGCTGCCTGCGGCTCGCCGAATTGCAGCGGCCCGGCGGGAAGCGTCTGTCGGTACGCGAATTCCTGGCCGGGTTCCCGCTCGCTCCTGCGCAGCGCTTCGAGCTCGGCCCTGGGCATGACTGAGGTCGGCGGCGTCTCGCCGCCGCTTGCCGAGGTGCTGGCGCTGTCCGGCGCGGGTGTTGCAGGCATTCATGGCCGGTCGTTCCCTCGATCGCGCGCTGGCGGGAACCGCGGTTGCAGACGGCAGTCGCTTGCGGGCGGCGGTGCAGGACGTCAGTTACACGGCTGTTCGGCGATGCGCGCTCAGCGAGCGCGTGATCGCCGAGCTGGCTGGGCGGCCCCCCTCCGACGACGTTCGCGCGCTGCTCGCCGTCGCGTTGCCGCAATTGCTGACGGAGCGGCATGCCGCCTATGCCGTCGTCGACCAGGCTGTGACCGCGGCGCGCGCCCATCGCGCAACCGCCTTCGCTGCCGGCTTCGTCAATGCGCTGTTGCGCAACTTCCTGCGCCAGCAGAGCGGGATCGTCGAGCGGCTTACTCGCGACGACGTGGTGAAGTACAACGCGCCGCCATGGTGGATCGACCAGGTCCGCGCGGCCGAGCCGCAGCAGTGGCGCGCCGTCCTCGCCGCGGGCAGCTCGGCGCCCCCGCTGGTGGTGCGGGTGAACCCTGCGCGCGTCGCCGTGAACGACTATCTGCAGCAGCCGGGCGTGCTTCGACTGGAGGCAACACGTGTCGGCGTCCAGGCCGTATGGCTCCATGAGCCCTGTGCAGTGGCGCAGATCCCAGGGTTCGAGGATGGCACGGTGTCCGTTCAGGATGCCGGCGCGCAACTGGCCGCGCCATGGCTCGGTGTCGAGACTGGCATGCGGGTACTGGACGCCTGTGCCGCGCCCGGCGGCAAGACGGGGCACCTCGCTGAACTCGCGGCGCTCGACCTCACGGCAATCGAGACTGACGCTGCGCGGGCGCGCCGCATCACCGAAAACCTGACCCGCATCGGACGGCAGGCGCGGGTCCTCGTGGCGGATGCGCGGGATACGTCGGCGTGGTGGGACGGCGCCCCCTTTGACCGCATCCTGCTGGACGCACCGTGCACCGGCAGTGGCGTCGTGCGGCGCCATCCGGACATCCCGTGGTTACGCCGGAAGGCCGATGTTGCGCATTTGGCAACGCTGCAGCGGCAGTTGCTGGAGGCTTTATGGCCGCTGCTGGGGGTGGGTGGTAGATTGCTTTACGTCGTGTGCTCCGTGTTTCCGGAGGAAGGTCGCGAGCAGATTGATGGCATGGTGGCGCGGCTCCCGGGGGCTGCTGTGAGGCCTCTTCCGGGCGGTTCCCCCATGGTGCAGCTGTTGCCGTGTGCGTCGCGGCCGGTGGCCTGGGACAGCCGGGCAGCCGTGGCCGACGCTGCATGACGGTTTTTTCTACGCACTTCTCGAAAAGTCCCGATGAACTTCGTTACTGCGCTGCGCGGCTCCGTCATCGCGCTGCTGATTCTGGCGGGCGCCGTGCCGGCGCACGCCGACGAGCGCATCGGGGTCATCGCCGCAGCCCTCGAACCCGCGCCAGCGGGCGTGGGCGGCGCGATGCTCAACGCCACTTTCGAGTTCGAGATGCCCCAGGCGCTCGACGAAGCGGTGCAAAAAGGCATCGCGATCTACTTCAACATCGAGTTCGAGCTGTATCGCAAGCGCTGGTACTGGCTGGACCGCAAGGTCAGCACCAGCACGCTGACGTACCGGCTTTCGTTCAGCCCGCTGACACGCCAGTTTCGGCTCGCGCGCGGCGGCCTGTCGCAACCCTTCGAGTCGCTGGAAGAAGCGCTGGGACTGCTGAAGAGCGTGCGCCAGTGGAAGGTCATTGAAAAGGGCGTGCTCTCGCCCGGCGACAGCTTCGAGGCGCAGGTCCGCATGCGGCTCGACGTCAACCAGCTGCCCAAGCCGTTCCAGGTCAACGCCATCACCAGCCGCGAGTGGAACCTGGCATCTGACTGGCACGAGCTTGCGGTGCCCGCCGAGCTGGCGCGCTGAGGCGATGAAGCCGGCCGTTCCTGCGGCGCGCGGCCCGACGGTCTTGACCACGGGCTCGCGACTGTTTTCGGAAGCGGCGGAACCGCAGGCGCGTTGTCGCCGGCGCGGCCGGCCGGGCTGAGATGTCGCGCGTTCTCCGCTACGGCCTGCTCTTCGCCATCGCGCTGTCGGGCGTGCTGCTGTTCATCCTGGCATCGGCCAGCGGCAACACGGCCTTCTTCGAAAAGCACTATCCGGTCCTGCTGGCTGTCAACGGGGTGATTGCGGCGGCGCTCGCCGTCCTCGTCCTGCTGCTCGTGCGCCGCCTCATCAAGCGGCTGCGGCTCAAGCGCTTCGGTGCGCGACTGACCACGCGCTTCGCGGTGGCCTTCGCGCTGATGGGGCTGCTGCCGGGCGTGCTGATCTACGTCGTCTCGACCCAGTTTCTGGCGCGCTCGATCGAATCGTGGTTCGACGTTCGCGTCGACCGTGCGCTGGACTCGGGCCTGACGCTCGGCCGCGCGGCGCTCGACAATCTGAAGAGTGACGTCACGGCGAAGGCGCGCGCGTGGGCCCTGGAGCTGGCCGATGTCCCCGAGTCGACGCAACTGGTGCAACTCAACCGCCTGCGCGAACAGGGCGGCATCAGCGAGGCACTGCTGGTCGGCGCCGGCGGGCAACTGATCGGCGCGAGCGGCGCGCAGGTCTCCGAACTGGTTCCGGAAATTCCCAAGCCCGGCGAGCTGCGGCAGGCGCGCATGCAGCGCCTGTTCGCCGTTATCGAAGGCGAGCCCGGTGCGGCCGAGGAGCGCCAGGGGCTGCGGACCCGCGTGATCGTGCCGATTCCGGCGCCGGCGGCCCTGTCGGCCAGCGGCTCGCTGCTGCCGCTTGACGTATCCGGCGGCCGGCTGCGGGATGCGCTGGGCGGGTCGGGCCCGAATGCGTTCACCGAGGGTATGGCGAGCGGTGCCGACCAGCGTTTCCTGCAGCTCATCCAGCCGGTGCCGGCGACGATCGCCGCGAATGCCGAGGCGCTGCAAAACGGCTACCGCGACTACCAGGAGTTGTCGCTGTCACGCAGCGGACTGAAGACCATCTACGGCCTGACGCTGACTCTGACCCTGCTGCTTGCCGTGTTCGCCGCGATCGCCGGCAGCGTGCTGCTGGCCAGTTCGATGACCGCCCCGCTGTTGCAGCTCGCCGAGGGTACGAAGGCTGTGGCCGAAGGCAACTATGCGCCGGTGCGCGAGTACCCCGGCAGCGACGAGCTCAACCTGCTGACGCAGTCGTTCAATGCGATGACGCGGCAGCTGACCGACGCGCGCGACGCGGTCGAGATCAAGCAGCGCGAGGTCGAGAACGCCAAGACCTACCTCGAGCGCGTGCTGGCCAACCTGTCGGCCGGCGTGATCGTTCTCGACCAGGGCTTCCGCCTTGTTACGGCCAACTTCGGCGCCTCGCGGATCCTCGACCGGACACTCGACGACGAGATCGGCCGCCCGCTGAAGGAACTGGACGAGGCGCTGGCGACGGCGTTCGCTGCGGGTTTCGCTCAGCAGGCGCTGGCCGGAACGCCGCGCGACTCCTGGCAGCAGCAGATCGAGGTGAAGCGGGCGAGCGGAAGCACGCTGGAGCCGCTGCTGCTGCTCGCGCGCGGTTCGCGCCTGCCGCTCGAGGATGGCGTCGGCTACGTCATCGTGTTCGACGACATCACGCAGGTGATCTCGGCGCAGCGCGCGGTGGCCTGGGGCGAGGTGGCACGCCGCCTCGCGCACGAGATCAAGAACCCGCTGACGCCGATCCAGCTGGCGGCCGAGCGACTGCAGATGAAGCTGGTCGACAAGCTGCCCGGAGGCGACGCCGACGTGCTCCGGCGCGGCACGTCCACCATCGTCAACCAGGTGGCGGCGATGAAGCGCATGGTCGACGACTTCCGCGACTACGCGCGCGTCCCGCCGGCCCGTCTGGTGCCGCTCGATCTCAACGCGCTGATCGAGGAGATCGCGGCGCTGTACCGGACGGCGGGTACGCCGCTCACGCTCACGCTGGCGGCCGACCTGCCGCTGATCGAGGGCGACGCGACGCAGATGCGCCAGGTCATCCACAACCTCGTAGGCAACGCGCAGGAGGCGCTGGCCGGCCGAGCCGATGCGCGCATCGTGGCACGCACCGAGGTCGCCGAGTTCGTCGAGAGCACCGGGGTCGTCCGGGCGGTGCGCTTCACCGTCGAGGACAACGGGCCCGGGTTCGCCGGCGAATATACTTCGGCGTGCATTCGAGCCCTATGTCACCACCAAGCCGAGCGGCACGGGCCTCGGACTGGCCATGGTGAAGAAGATCATCGACGAACACGGCGCCCACATCGAAGTCGTCAACCGCAGCGGCGGGGCGGGCGTCGGGCATGCGGCGGGCGCCATCGTGACTATCGTCTTCCGGCGACTGGCGCGGACCGAGACTGCCGGCGAGCCTGCGCGCCGCGTCGCCTGACGGCCGCAGGCGCGATGTACTGATGACACAAATCCATTCAATTTCTCGCCGGCGGTAGCCACCCGACACTGCCTGCCCGGCACGCGCACGGCGCGCGGGGCCGAGCGCCGGGACGGACGTCGGTAGGACCATGGCCACCATCCTCGTCGTCGACGACGAAGTCGGAATCCGCGAGCTGCTGTCGGAGATCCTGGCGGACGAAGGGCATTCGGTAATTACGGCCGAGAATGCGGCACGCGCCCGCGACGCGCGGGCGCGCGAGTCCATCGATCTCGTGCTGCTCGACATCTGGATGCCCGACACCGACGGCGTGACGCTGCTGAAGGAGTGGGCCTCGCTCGGTCAGCTGACGATGCCCGTCATCATGATGTCGGGCCACGCGACGATCGACACCGCGGTCGAGGCCACCCGCTTCGGCGCGCTCGAGTTCCTGGAAAAGCCGATCGCCATGGCACGTCTGCTGACGGCCGTCCGCTCGGGCCTCGAACGTGGGCGCGTGATGCGCAATCTGCGATCGCCGCTGCCGACGGCGTTCATTCCGGCCGCGCCAACGGAAGCGCCTGCGACGGCTGCCGTCGAACCGGCGCCGGTCGCTGCCCCCGCCGATACCCATAACGGCGTTGCCCTGGACCAGCCGCTGCGCGAGGCGCGCGACCAGTTCGAGCGCGTCTACTTCGAATTCCACCTCGCGCGCGAAAACTACAGCATGACGCGCGTCGCAGAGCGCGCCGGGCTCGAGCGAACGCACCTGTACCGCAAGCTCAAGCAACTCGGCATCGAACTGGCGCGCGGCGCGCGGCGCGATCGTCCGCAGGAGACGGTCCCGGCGACTGCGGCTGGATCGCCTCGCGCCGGTCGCGGCCGTGCCGCCGCCTGTCTATGTCCAGCGCGACGACTACGACGACTGACCCAGACCCCTCGGTCACCCTGGCGCTGCGCGCGTCCATGAAAATCATCATCATCGGTGCCGGTCGGGTCGGATCCTCCGTGGCGGAAAGCCTGGTGTCCGAGGCCAACGACATCACCGTGATCGACTCCGATCCGGCGCGCGTGGCAGACCTGCAGGACCGCTTCGACCTGCGCGGACTGGTGGGCAACGCGGCGCTGCCGTCGACGCTGCATCAGGCCGGTGCCGAGGACTCGGACATGCTGATCGCGGTGACGGCCGGCGACGAGACCAACCTCGTCGCCTGCAAGGTGGCGGCCGACCTCTACAACATTCCGACGCGCATTGCGCGGGTGCGCAACGTCGAGCTGCGGGAGCACCCGAAGCTGATCGGCGAAGAAGGCTTCCGCGCGACCCACGTGATCTTCCCCGAGCAGACCGTCACCGACTACCTGCTGAAGCTGATCGAGTTTCCGGAGGCGCTGCAGGTGCTCGAGTTCGCCGACGGCCGCGCCAGCCTGATCGCGGTGCGTGCCTTCGCGGGCGGCCCGCTGGTGTCGCACCCGGTGAAGGAACTGCGCCGCCATCTGCCGAATGTCGATGCGCGCATTGTCGCGATCTTCCGCGAAGGGGCCAGCGTGCGGGTCGACGGCGACACCATGGTCCAGCCGGGTGACGAGGTGTTCTTCCTCGCCGACACGCAGAACATCCGCACCGTGATGAGCGAACTGCGGCGCATGGACAAGCCGGTGCGACGCGTGATGCTGGCCGGTGGCGGCAACATCGGACTGCGCGTGGCGCGGGCACTCGACACCGGCGAGGGGCTGGACACGTCCGAGCGCTTCAACGTGAAGTTGATCGAATTCAACAAGCGGCGGGCAGAGGTACTCGCGCACCAGTTGTCCGCGAACGTCATCGTCCTGAACGGCGATGCGACGGACGAAGACCTCTTGCTGCAGGAGGGTGTGAACGAGACGGATCTGTTCATCGCGCTGACCAACGACGACGAGAACAACATCATGAGCTCGCTGCTCGCCAAGCGTATGGGGGCGCGCCGCGTGATCTCGCTGATCAATCGCAAGAGCTACGGCGACTTGATGCAGGGCGGGCAGATCGACATCGCGATATCACCGTCCTATGCCACGCTGTCGGCAGTGCTCAAGTTCGTCCGCCGTGGCGATGTGGTGGCCGCGCACAGTCTGCGGCGCGGTGCGGCGGAGGCGCTTGAAATCATCGCACACGGTGACGCCCGTACCTCGCGCGTCATCGGCAAGAGCATTGAACAGATCGAGTTGCCGCGCGGGGTCACGTTCGGTGCCGTGGTGCGAGGGCAGGGCGAGCGGACGCGCGTGCTGATGGCGCACCACGATACGGTCATCGAGCCCGAGGACCACTTGATCGTGTTCGTCGAGAACAAGCGCCTGATCCAGCGGGTCGAGCGCCTGTTCACGGTTGGTGTCGGGTTCTTCTAAGGCGATGCTGCGCCGCGGCGAGGTGACGCACAGGGGCGTTTTCCCCAGCCCGCCCCGGAATCGTTTCCCCCGAGGGTCGCGATTCAATAGAATCCCCGGGAGCGGCACCATCCTGCGACTTCAGCGAAACCGAAGAAAGCCGCGCCAAAACAAAACGGCCTCACCCCCGACACGTCGCAGTTCATTCTTTTAGCCAAGGAGACAGTATGGATTTCCTCAAGAGCAAGGACGCTGCGCCGACGCGTCGCAAGTTCATTTCAACCGCGGCGGCCGCCACCGCGGGTACCGCGGCCCTCGGATTTCCGATGGTGTCGAGAGCACAGGCCACAACGCTGCGGTTCCAGAGCACTTGGCCGTCAAAGGACATCTTCCACGAATACGCCGGAGACTTCGTTAAGAAGGTCAACGACATGTCCGGCGGCCGGCTGAAGATCGAACTGCTGCCTGCGGGCGCGGTAGTCCCGGCGTTTGGACTGCTCGACGCCGTCAATAAGGGCACGCTGGATGGCGGGCATGGCGTCGTGGCGTACTGGTACGGCAAGAATTCGGCTGTCGCGCTATGGGGTTCCGGCCCGGCGTTCGGCATGGACGCCGAACCAGGTGCTGTCGTGGCACTACTACGGCGGAGGCAAGGCAGATGCTCGAGGAGATCTACAAGAGCCTTAACGTCGAACGTAGTTTCCTACCTGTATGGACCGATGCCGACGCAGCCGTTCGGCTGGTTCAAGAAGCCGATCACCAAGGTCGAGGACGTCAAGGGCATGAAGTTCCGGACAGTCGGCCTGGCGGTCGACATGTACACGGCACATGGGTGCCGCGGTGAACCCGCTGCCCGGAGGCGAGATCGTGCCGGCGCTCGACCGCGGCCTGATCGACGGTGCCGAGTTCAACAATGCGAGCGTCGGACCGGCTGCTCGGCTTCCCCGATGTCTCCAAGGTCTGCATGCTGCAGAGCTTCCACCAGGCGAGCGAACAGTTCGAGAGTCCTGTTCAACAAGACCAAGTACGACGCGCTGCCGCCGGATCTGAAGCCATCATCGACTACGCGGTGCAGGCGTCCAGCGCGGACATGAGCTGGAAGGCGATCGACCGCTACTCGAAGGATTACATCGAACCTGCGACGAAGGACGGCGTCAAGCTTCTACAAGACCCCCGACGCGATCCTGCGCGCCAGCTTGAGGTCGTGGGACAAGATGATCGAAGCGAAGTCGGCCGAGAACCCGCAATTCAAGAAGGTGCTCGATTCGAGAGGGCGTTCGCCGCAGCGCGCGCTGTCCGTGGCGGATTCGACTACAAGGTCGATTACCGGATGGCGTACAACCACTACTTCGGCCAAGCGCGCCAGCCAAAAAGAGCTGAGTTGAGCTGGGCAACCCGGCCACCCGCGGCCGGGTTTTTGTTTCGGGCAGGCGACGCCAGCGTGGCCTGTTTGTGTTCGGGGGGCGCGGCCGCAGGTGGGCCGTTCGAGGCGAGGATCCGATGCAACGCTCCTGCTGACGGTCGACCAGCATGTCGACCTGGCTTGGGTCAGGTCTTTGCCTGGCTGATCGTCGGACTGACGATCCTGATCACGTGGGAGGTGTACTCCCGCTACGCCTGAACAAGCCGCACGACTGGGCGCTCGAACGCTCCAGATCATGCTGTACGGGACGCTCTTCATGATGGCGGGCGCCTACACGCTGTCGAAGAACGACCATGTGCGCGGCGACGTGCTGTATGGGTTCTTCCGGCCGCGCACGCAGGCCATGGATCGACCTCGTCCTGTACATCGTGTTCTTCCTCCCGGGCGTCGTCGCGCTGACCTACGCGGGCTGGAGCTACGCCAACGACGCGTTCGCGATCCGCGAGAAGACGTTTTCGGCCGACACAGTTGCCGCTCTATCCGTTCAAGTTCGTGATTCCGGTTGCCGGCGCGCTGCTGCTGCTGCAGGGCGTGGTCGAGATCATTCGCTGCATCCGCTGCATCCGGACGGCGCGTGGCCGTAGCCGGAGCGAGGACGTCGAGGAAGTCGACGTCGACAAGCTGAAGCAGATGGTCCACGTCAAGGACGAGGACATCGCCGGCGGCTCGACAAGCTCGTCGTTGCGCGGATGAGCGGGAGTCGAGCAATGAAGATCCGCAAGGAACTGTGGTTCGGCTTCTCCTCATGGCGTTGCTCATCGTTGGGGCACCGCGGTGATGCTCCTGTCCGCGGACAAGATTACGCGAGCGGGCACCTCGGCCTGATGATGCTGTCACTGGTCGTGGTGGCGATCATGCTGGGGTTCCCTACGGCCTTCACGCTGATGGGCATGGGGATGATCTTCACCTTGTTTGCCTACGACGGCAGCATTACGCGACGACGCTCGACCTGATGGTGCAGTCGACGTTCAAGGTGATGAGCAACGACGTGCTCATCTCCATTCCGCTTGTTCGTGTTCATGGGCTACCTGGTCGAGCGCGCGAACCTGATCGAGCGGCTGTTCAGGAGCCTGCACCTGGCCATGGCGCGTGTGCCGGGCTCGCTGGCGGTGGCCACGATGTTCACCTGCGCGGTGTTCGCGACGGCGACCGGCATCGTCGGTGCGGTCGTCACCCTGATGGGGCTGCTGGCGCTGCCGCAGATGCTGAAGGCCGGCTACGACGTGCGAAGTCTCGGCCGGGATCGATCACCGCCGGCGGGTGTCTCGGCATCCTGATTCCGCCCAGCGTGCTGCTGATCGTCTACGGGGCCACGGCCGGCGTATCGGTGGTGCAGTTGTACGCCGGGGCATTCTTCCCCGGAATCATGCTGGCCGGCCTCTACATCGCTGTACGTGATCATGCTCGCGAAGATCAAGCCGGCGCTGATGCCGCCGCTGTCGGAAGAAGGCCGCTTCGTGCAAGCTGCCGCCGCTGCGCGAGGCGCTGTCGTCGATGGCAGTTCAACCGCGCGCTGCCGGCTGTGCTCGGCGCGTCGGGCGACGGCGCAACGCTCGGCGTTCCAAGACGGACTATCTCGCCAAGCAGCCGGTGCATTACTGCTGCCCCGTTGCTGTTCGCGGCCGTGTCGGTGCTGGCCGAGGCTAATACGTCGCCGCGGTGACGACCGCCGGCCGCAATGGGCGGCGGACTGCCGAGCCGACTGGAGCAGCTGGAGCCGCGCCGGCCGGGGATTGGGGGCCTCGCGCGAGGCCGGGGATCGTGAGCGGAAGCGTGCAGGAGCCGCCCGCAGGAGCGGCGCCTGGCAGCCGCCCGATCGGCGGCGACGTGAAGGAACCGCCGGAGCAGTCGGCCTCGCTGCGCCGCCGGGATCGGCCGAAGCGCGTGAAGAGCTTCCGCGTCGTCGGCTACCGCGTCCGCCGCATCGGAAGCGCCGACGTCCGCGGCTGCAGTGCCGCAGGCTCACGCCGCGCCGATCGGGCTTCTGGATCGCACCGGGTGTCGGCATGCTCGCCCTGATCGCGTTTCTACGCCATCTTCAGTCGGTCAAGCGGCTCGAGAGTGTTCCGCATGCTGCTGGCGTCTTCTTTCCGCTCGTCGTGCTGATTCTCGCGGTGCTGGGTTCCATCGTGTTCGGTTCGACGACGCCGACCGAGGCCGCGGCGGTCGGCTCCTTCGGAGGCTACGTGCTCGCGGCCGTCTATATGTTGATCAACGATCGCAGCACCCAGATGGGAAAGATTCTGCTCGTCTGTGGTTGCTGCTGTGGGCGCCGTTTCTGATCTCGATCGTCTGGTTCCTGCTTGCGCTCGGCGGCGTCGTGCCGAAGCCCGTGCCGATGTGGTTCGGGCTGTCGCATCATCGGCGTCGGGATCTGGGCGATGCTGGCGTTCGCCAGGCCGAAGCTGCAGAGCGAGGTGCAAGGAATCGTCGTTCCTCACCGCCAAGACCAGCGCGATGGTGTGCTGGCTGTTCGTCGGCTCGCGCGATCTTTTCCGCGGCGTTTGCGCTGCTCGGCGGGCAGGAACTGGTCGAGCAGTGGGTGCTGTCGCTGGGATCTGTCGAAGACCGAGTTCCTGCTGCTGTCGCAGGTGATCATCTTCATCCTCGGCTGGCCGCTGGAGTGGACGGAGATCATCGTCATCTTCATGCCGATCTTCATTCCGCTGCTCGACAACTTCGGCGTCGATCCGCTGTTCTTCGGCCTGCTGGTGGCGCTCAACCTGCAGACCGCGTTCCTGTCGCCGCCGGTGGCGATGGCGGCGTTCTACCTGAAGGGCGTGTCGCCGCCGCACGTCACGCTGAACCAGATCTTCGCCGGCATGCTGCCGTTCATGGGGATTCAGGTCGTCGCGATCTTCGTGCTGTACGTGTTCCCGCGAGATCGGACTCTGGCTGCCGAGCGTGCTGTACGGGCGTGAAGGTAAGGTCGCCGCTGCGCGGCGGCCCGCGCGCCGGCAGACGCCTGGACCGCCGACGGCTGAATGCGTCGCGGCGCGCATAATCCGCGCGCAGTCACCTGGCCGCACCATGCAGGCGTTCGCGCGATCGATCCTTCCGGTCTTCAACGTCCTCGGCTACGTCCTGCTGATCTTCGCCGGGACGATGCTGGTGCCGCTGGGTGTCGCATTCGTATTCGGCGAGGCCGCGCAGAAGGACTACGACCTCGCGCTCGTGATCACGGCCGCCTCGGGCGCGGCTCTGCTGCTCACGACACGACGCTACAGGCGCGAACTGCTGCCGCGCGACGGCTTCCTGCTCGTCACCCTGTGCTGGACTGTCCTGCCGGCATTCGCGGCGTTGCCAATGCTGTTGCATATCCACGGCCTGAGCTTCACCGACGCCTACTTCGAGGCGATGTCAGGCCTGACGACGACCGGGGCCACCGTGCTGAGCGGACTCGACCAGCTGCCGCTGTCGATCAATGTCTGGCGGCACCTGCTGGTGTGGATGGGTGGCATGGGCATCCTGGTGCTGGTGGTCGCCATCCTGCCACTGCTGGGTGTCGGCGGGGCGCAATGTTTCAAGGCGGAAACGGCAGGCCCCTTCAAGGAGAGCAAGCTCACGCCGCGGATCGCGGACACGGCCAAGGCGCTGTATTCGATTTACTTCGGCATTTCTGTCGTCTGCTTTCTCGCGTACCGCTGGGCCGGCATGTCGTGGAGCGACGCGTTCATGCACATGTGCTCGACGATGGGACTCGGCGGCTTCTCCTCGCACGATGCGAGCTTCGGCTACTTCGACTCCCCGTTGATCGACTACACGGCCGTCGTGTTCATGACGATCGCTGGATTCAACTTCTCCCTGCACTTCATTGCCTGGCGCCGGAAGTCGCTGCGGCCGTACTGGGCCGATCCTGAGGCCAAGGCGTATTTCTTCACCTTGGTCGCAGCCTGCCTGGCGGTGGCCGCGTTCCTGTACCACAGCGACGTCTACGACGACCAGTGGAAGGCATTGCGCTACGCGACGTTCAACGTCGTCTCGATCGCGACAACCACGGGCTATGCCAGCACCGACTACAACCAGTGGCCCATTTTTGCGCCGGTACTGATGCTGTTCCTGTGCGGATTCGCGACCTGTGCCGGCTCGACCGGTGGTGGCATCAAGATGATCCGTGGTCTGATCCTGCTGAAGCAGGCGCGACGCGAGTTCACGCGCATCCTGCATCCGCGCGCCGTGAATCCGGTGATCGTCGGCGGACAGGTCCTCGAGAACAAGGTGATCTTCGCGGTGCTGGCCTTTATGCTCATCTACGGCGCGTCGATCATCTGGCTGACGTTTCTGCTGCTGCTGTCGGGACTCGATGTCATCACGGCGTTCAGCGCGATCGTTGCCTGCGTCAACAACACGGGTCCGGGCCTGAACCAGGTCGGTCCGGCGACCACCTACGCCGTGCCTGACCGATTTCGAGACCTGGGTCTGCACCTTCGCCATGCTGATCGGCCGGCTGGAAATGTTCTCGGTGCTGGTGCTGTTCACGCCGGAGTTCTGGCGCCGCTGATGAAGGCCACGGTGATCGTCGGCACTGACGAAGTGCAACGCACCGTCGAGGCGTGGCTGGCGGCGACGCCCTCGTCACGGCGGGCGGTCGTCGTCGAGGGAGCCTTCAGCGTGCTTGAACTGCCACCCGAGGTGCCGCTCACACGGCTCGGTGGCGGCTGCGTATGCTGTCTGGGTCAGGTTCCGCTGCGCGTCGGCCTGACGCGCATGGTGCGTTCGGTGCGGCCCGAAGCGATGTTGCTCGTGCTGACGTGCGGCGACCATCTGGCGCGGGTGCGCGCCTTGCTCGCCGACGGCAGCCTCGGTGTGCGCTTCGAACTGGACTGAATGGCATGCCGCAAAAGATCCGCGTCCACGGCATCGAACTTGCGTATCGGATCGACGAAACGTCGCGCGCCGCGCCTTGGGTCGTGATGAGCCATTCGCTGGCGTGCGACCACACGATGTGGGATCCGCAGATGGGGGCGTTACGCGACTTTCGCGTGCTGCGGTTCGACACGCGCGGGCATGGAGCCTCGGAGGCGCCGGCGGGCGAGTACACCATGGACCAGTTGGCCGCCGACGTCCAGGCGTTGCTTGATGCGCTTGGCATCGAGCGGTTCCACTTCGTCGGTCTGTCGATGGGCGGGATGATCGGTCAGCAGCTCGCGTTGCGCGTCCCGTTGCGAATGGCGTCGCTGACGCTGGCCGACACCACCAGCCGCTATCCCGCCGAGGCGCGCCCGGTCTGGGAGCAACGGATTGCCATGGTGCGCGCGCGCGGCATGGACGCGCTGGTGCCGACCACGCTCGAGCGCTGGTTCACGGCCGGATTCCGGGAACGCAACATCGAAACGGTGGCTGCCATCGCCGCCAAGATTCGGGCGACCCCGGTCGCGGGCTATATCGGTTGCGCGCACGCAATCTCTCACATCGACCTGACCACCCGCCTGTCCGCCATAGCCAGCCCGACGCTGGCCATCGTCGGTGCCGACGACCAAGGCACGCCGCCCGCGATGGCCGAGGAGATCGTCCGAGCGATCGACGGCGCACGGCTTGAAGTCATCCCAGCGGCGGCGCACCTCTCGAATATCGAGCAGCCAGACCGATTCAACGCCCTGCTGCACGCCTTTCTTGCGGCGAACAGTTAGCGCTTGCTCTCTTCATCTTCCCTTCTTTCATTGGTGCTACTGGCGTGGCTTGAATCTCTCGGGGCGGTACCGATATTGCAGATAAGCCCGTACCGAAGCGAGAGCGGGCACCCTGAAACCCGAGAGGATGCTGCCGATGTCTGTCACGATCATCTACAACAGCCCACAGTATTGTGTGTTCGAGTTTGACGGCGCGAGCCGGGAGGGCGCCCGCGCCGTTGGCGGCTACGAGATCATGGACAAGCAGCTGCGGCGCGAGATCTTTCTCGGCGGCCAGGACGCAGAGAATTTCCGCAAGAGCGTGCAGGAACTGATCGAGCAGGGGCCAACCGCCGACGAGGTCGATGCCTTCTTGCAGGGCTTCAGCGGCCTAATGACCCAGCCGGTCGTCCTGCACTGAACCGAGCGCTGTGCCATCGCGCAAGTTGTGCGAGACAGACACCCGGCGCTGTACTCGTTTCGCATCGGCGCGACCTGAGTTTCGAGGGCCGGGTCTAGTGACGGCTCCCCCGCGTCGACCGGTCGGCGCCACAATTCACCCATAGCAAAGCGGCGCCTGCGACGACGGGCGCTGATGGGAGGCGTGGTGGAGTTCGACTACATCGTCGTGGGTGGCGGATCGGGTGGCTGCGTGCTGGCTGCGCGCTTGTCGGAAGATCCTTCAGTCCAAGTGGCTCTCCTCGAGGCCGGTGGTCCGAACGACGGGATACTGAACCGCGTGCCCACGGGTGCTGCGCTTTACATGATGAAGCGCAACGCCTGCAACTGGGCGTTCTCCACGGTGCCGCAGCCCGGGCTGGGCGGACGCGTCGGCTACCAGCCACGCGGCAGGGGCCTTGGCGGCTCGTCGGCAATCAACGCCATGGTCTACCTAAGAGGACAGCGCGAGGACTACGACGACTGGGCCGCCGACGGCGCAACCGGGTGGGGCTGGCATGACGTGCTGCCCTACTTCGTCAAGTCGGAAAACAACGAACGCGGTCCCGGAGCCTTGCATGGCGTCGGCGGACCGCTGAATGTCGCGGACCTTCGTAGCCCCCATCCCTTTGCCACACGCTTCATCGAGGCCGGGTTGCAGGCAGGGCTGCCGCGCAACGAGGACTTTTCCGGCCCCACCCAGGAAGGGGTGGGCTACTACCAGGTCACGCAGAAAAATGGTGAGCGCTGGTCTGTCGCGCGGGCCTATCTGGATCCGGCGCGCGTGCGCGCCAACCTGCACATCGAGACCATGGCGATCGCGACGCGCATCCTGTTCGAGGGACGGCGCGCGGTCGGCGTCGAGTTTGATCAGGGCGGCGCACGCCGGACACTGCGGGCGCGCCGCGAAGTGCTGCTGGCGGCAGGCGCACTGCAATCGCCGCAGCTATTGATGGTCTCGGGTGTGGGGCCCTCCGCCGAGCTGCAGCAGTTGGGCATCGATGTCGTCGCTGACCTCCCGGTGGGCCGCAACCTGCAGGACCACCTGGATGTCATCATCAACCGCAGGGTCGACGACACCGATCTGCTCGGCCTGTCGCCGGCGGGTGCAATTAAGCTTATGCGCGCGATCCAGCGTTGGCGGCGCGAGCGTCGCGGCGTGCTTACTTCGAACTTCGCTGAAGCCGGTGGCTTCGTCCGAACGCTGCCCGAACTGACGCGACCCGACGTGCAGCTGCACTTCGTGATAGGTATGGTCGACAACCACAACCGCACATTGCACTGGGGCCACGGGATGAGCTGCCATTCGTGTCCGCTGCGCCCGAAGAGCCGTGGCAGGCTGACGCTCGCCTCGCGTGATGCGCACGAGGCGCCGCGGATCGATCCGGGCTTCCTTTCGGATGCGGACGACCTCGAGACGATGGTGAGGGGCTTCAAGCTTGTGCGCCGTATCTTCGCCCAGCCGGCGTTCGCAGCGTTTGGCGGTGGCGACCTCACGCGCGAACTCTACTTCAGCGACGTGCGCACCGATGACGAAATCCGAGCCGCGATCCGCGCGCGCGCCGACACCATCTATCACCCCGTCGGCACCTGCCGCATGGGGTCGGACGACCGCGCTGTCGTCGATCCGCAGTTGCGGGTGCGCGGACTCGAGGGCCTGCGCGTCGTCGATGCATCGGTCATGCCGACGCTAATCTCAGGCAACACCAATGCGCCGGTCGTGATGATCGCCGAGCGAGCCGTTGAGTTCATCCGTCGAACGGGTGCCGCGGTCCGTTCGAGCGAGCCGGAACCCGTTGGGCGCATCGCGCCAAGGATCGAGTCTCCGCTCGCCGTAGCGCGCTAGCCGCCCGAGCGTGGCCGCGCTTCTGCCCGGCGGTAATGAGAACATGCCCTTGCGTGGCGAGGCGGACTGAGTGCGCCTACTACAATGGCGGGCTCCGCCGAAAGCCGTTGATGACCGTATCCGCCGCCATGACTTCGCCTGCTACCGAGGATCGCCTGCGCGAACTGCTCGCGTATCGCATCCTGATCCTGGACGGTGCCATGGGCACGATGATCCAGCGCTACCGGCTAGGCGAAGCGCAGTTCCGTGGCGAGCGCTTCGCGGACCATACGGTCGACCTCAAGGGCAACAACGACCTGCTGGTGCTCACGAGACCGGAGGTCATCCGCGACATCCATGAGCAGTACCTGGCTGCGGGTGCGGATCTGATCGAGACCAACACCTTCGGCGCGACCTCGATTGCACAGGACGATTATCGGCTGGGACACGTTGCCTACGAGATGAACGTGGCGGCGGCACGTATCGCGAAGGAGGCGGCAGCGCGTTTTGATACGCCGGAGAAGCCTCGCTTTGTCGCTGGCGCGCTCGGCCCAACACCGAAGACCGCTTCAATTTCGCCCGACGTCAACGATTCCGGTGCGCGCAACGTCACGTTCGACGAACTGGCGCTGGCGTACGGTGAGCAGGCGCGCGGGCTGCTCGACGGCGGCGCCGACGTGCTGCTGATCGAAACGATCTTCGACACGCTGAACGCGAAGGCGGCGATCTTCGCGATCGAGGCCGAATTCGAGCGCCGAGGCGCGCGCGTGCCGGTGATGATCTCCGGCACCGTGACCGACGCCTCGGGCCGCATCCTGAGCGGCCAGACGGTCGAGGCGTTCTGGCACTCCGTCCGCCACGCGAGACCGTTCTCGGTCGGGTTGAACTGCGCGTTGGGCGCCGCGCTGATGCGGCCTTACATAGAGGAACTGGCAAACGTCGCGGATTGCCTTGTCAGTGTGTATCCGAATGCGGGCCTGCCGAACCCGATGAGCGAGACCGGGTTCGACGAGACGCCGGACGTCACGTCGAGCCTGCTGATGGACTTCGCGCAGTCGGGCTTCGTCAATATTGCCGGCGGCTGCTGCGGCACGACGCCGGACCACATCCGCGCGATCGCGCAGGCGATCGACGGACTGCCACCACGCACCGTTCCGGCACACGACCACCTGCTGAAGCTCTCAGGACTTGAGCCGGTGAAGATCGGCGACGAGAGCCTGTTCGTCAACGTCGGCGAGCGCGCCAACGTCACCGGCTCGAAGGCCTTCGCGCGCCTGATACTCGCCGAGCAGTTCGAGGACGCCGTGACCGTCGCACGCCAGCAGGTCGAAAACGGCGCCCAGGTCATCGACATCAACATGGACGAGGCGATGCTGGATTCGGTGAAGGCCATGCGGCGCTTCCTGAATCTCATCGCGAGCGAACCCGACATTGCGCGCGTGCCGGTGATGATCGACAGCTCGAAGTGGAGTGTCATCGAAGCCGGACTGAAGTGCGTGCAGGGAAAGAGCATCGTCAACTCGATCTCGCTGAAGGAAGGCGAAGAGGAGTTCATTCGGCAGGCGCAGTTGTGCCGGCGCTATGGCGCAGCAGCAATCGTCATGGCCTTCGACGAACAGGGGCAGGCCGACACTTTTGCGCGCAAGACCGAGATCTGCGCGCGCGCCTATCGGCTGCTGGTGGACCGCGTGGGCTTCCCGCCCGAAGACATCATCTTCGACCCCAATGTTTTTGCGATCGCCACCGGTATCGACGAGCACAACAACTACGCGGTCGATTTCATCGAAGCCACGCGCTGGATCAAGCATCACCTGCCGTACGCCAAGGTCAGTGGCGGCGTTAGCAACGTCAGTTTCAGTTTCCGCGGCAACGACCACGTGCGCGAGGCAATTCACACGGTGTTTCTGTACCACGCGATCCGTGCTGGCATGACGATGGGCATCGTCAACGCCGGCCAGCTCGGCGTGTACGAGGACATCGAGCCGGAACTGCGCGAGCGGGTCGAGGATGTCGTGCTCAACCGGCGGCCCGATGCCGGCGAGCGGCTGGTGCAGTTCGCCGAGCAGGTGAAGGCCGGCGGCAAGAAGAGGGAAGAAGACCTCGCCTGGCGCGCCGACCCGGTGGAAAAGCGCCTCGCGCACGCGCTGATCCACGGCATCACGAACTACGTCGTCGAGGACACGGAGGAGTGCCGCGCGCGCGGTCGCGGCTCGGGGTGGGCGGCCGATCGAGGTGATCGAGGGGCCGTTGATGGACGGCATGAACGTCGTCGGCGACCTGTTCGGCGCCGGCAAGATGTTCTTGCCGCAGGTGGTGAAATCGGCGCGCGTAATGAAGCAGGCGGTGGCGCACCTGGTGCCGTACATCGAAGCCGAGAAGGCCGCGCACGTTGCCGCCGGCGGCGAGGCCAAGGCCAAGGGAAAGGTCGTCATTGCAACCGTCAAGGGCGACGTGCACGACATCGGCAAGAACATCGTCTCGGTCGTGCTCCAGTGCAACAACTTCGATGTCGTCAACATGGGCGTCATGGTGCCGGCCGAGAAGATCCTGCAGACCGCCCGCGACGAGAAGGCCGACATGATCGGTCTATCCGGCCTGATCACGCCGTCGCTCGAGGAGATGCAGCACGTCGCGCGCGAGATGCAGCGCCAGGGCTTCAGGATTCCGTTACTGATTGGCGGTGCCACGACCAGCCGTGTGCACACGGCGGTGAAGATTGCGCCTCATTACACCAATGGCCCGGTGATCTACGTGTCCGACGCAAGCCGCTCGGTCGGTGTCTGCCAGAACCTGGCGTCCGACGATGCAGCGTCGAAGTTCATTGCCGATCTCACAGCCGAGTACGCGCGCGTGCGCGAGCAGCACGCGGCGAAGAAGGGGCCCGAGCTGATCAGCCTCGCCTCGGCCCGGGCCAATGCGACGACGATCGACTGGACAGGGTATGTCCCGGCGAAGCCGAAGTTCATAGGACGGCGGCTCTTCAAAAACTACGACCTGGCGATGATCGCCAAGTACATCGACTGGGGTCCGTTTTTCCAGACCTGGGACTTGCACGGTCCGTTCCCGCAGATTCTCGCCGACGAGGTCGTCGGCGAGCACGCGCGCCAGGTCTTCGCTGAAGGCGAGAAGATGCTCGAGCGCTGTGTTGCCGAGCGCTGGCTGCAGGCCAACGGTGCCGTCGCGTTCTTCCCGGCGAACTCCGTCGGCGAGGACATCGAGCTCTACACCGACGAGACGCGGAGCGAAGTGCTCTTCACCTGGCACGGCCTGCGGCAGCAGACGCGTAAGCCGGTGCTGGACGGCGTGCGCGAATCCGAACCAGTCACTGTCCGACTTCATCGCGCCGAAGGCGAGTCGGCATCGCCGACTACATCGGCATTTTTGCGGTCACGAGCGGGATCGGCCTCGAAAAACGCGAGGCGCTGTTCCAGCAAAAGCACGACGACTACGGTTCGATCATGCTGAAGGCGCATCGCCGACCGCCTCGCCGAGGCTTTTGCCGAGTTGCTGCATGAGCGCGTGCGCCGGGACCTGTGGGGCTACGCCGCGAGCGAATCCCTGACCGGCGACGAACTGATCAAGGAGACCTATCGCGGCATCCGGCCCGCGCCGGGCTATCCGGCGTGTCCCGAGCACGCGGTCAAGCGCGCGATGTTCGACGCGCTGGGCGCGCAGGAAATCGGTATGACGCTGACCGAAAACTACGCGATGTACCCGGCATCGAGCGTCAGCGGTTTCTACTTCTCGCACCCGCAGTCCAAGTACTTCAACGTCGGTCGCATCGGCCGCGACCAGCTGGAAGACCTGGCGCGTCGCAAGCAGCAGGCCGTGACCGAGCTCGAGCGCTGGCTGGCGCCGAACCTGGGTTGATGCGCGGGTCGCTCGCGGGGGTGAGCCGTGCATAGGCGGCGCGCACTGCTCGTGCTGGTGGCGCTTGCCGCGTGCAGCCGCAGCGACCCTGAACGTGAACTGCGCGCAACCATCGCGCAGATGGCGCAGGCGATTGAAAGGCGCGAGCCTGCCGACTTTCTCGCGGCCATGTCCGACGACTTCACTCGCGAGTCTGGCGCATTTGGCAAACCGGAGGCGCGGCGCCTGCTGGCCGGCATCCTGCTGCGCAACGAGCGCATCCAACTGAGCGCCGTTGTGACCGACGTGCGCGTCGCGGGCGATCGAGCATCCGCAAAGGTGCGCGTGATCGCGACCGGCGGCGCCGGCCTGCTTCCCGAGCGCGGGCAGACCTGGGAGTTCGACTCGGTCTGGCGGCGCGAAAAGGGTCGATGGAAGGTGTTCAACGCCGAGTGGCGTGAAGGTCTCTAGCGCGGGTATCACGAAATTGGCAGGGTCCGGCGTGCCCTCGACTCCACGCTGCCGCGTCGACGGGCCCGAGGCGACACTCGTTGCTGAGCTATCGGCTGGGCGCGTCGCGCGCGGCCCGCTGGCAGGCGCCGAGGCGACGCTCGTCATCCTTGCTTTGGCTGGCCCGGCCGACCTTGGCGCTGCGAAGGTAAGTGCTTCCGACGCCCAACGCCGGCGCGCGCCACGCGGAAACGTCCGCATCTGATCCACCACCCAGACCGCACGCTCGCGCTCCGGTGAGCGGGTGACGAACTGTTCCGTGTAGGCCGGATTTGGATGGCGCAGGATCCCGGCCAACCAGGCCGCTTCGATCGGGGTCAGCTTGGCAGGACTCTTGTTGAAGTAGTTGCGCGCCGCCGCGCGCGCCCCGCAGATCCCGGGGCCCCAGTGCACCGTGTTGAGATAGAGCTCGAGGATGCGTGCCTTGCCGAGCGTGCGCTCCATCTCGAGCGCGTAGAGAAGCTCGCGCAGCTTGCGGGCGGCAGTCCGTTCGCCGCCGGTGTACAGCGTGCGCGCCAGCTGTTGCGTCAATGTGCTCGCGCCGCGCTCGGGGCGCGCCGTCGAGGTCCGCGAACAGCGCGGTCAGTTCGGTTGCGTCGACGCCTGCGTGCTCGAAGAAGCGCTGGTCCTCCGCGGCGATGGCCGCCGCGGGCAGGTACGCGCCCAAGCGATCGAGCGCGATCCAGGGCGTTTCGCCCTCGCCGGTCACGACGTGCGCATCGCGCTGCCGTGCCGGCGCACGCGATGCGGAACCAGCCGAACTGCAGGGCTTCGGTTCCGAGGCCGCCGACATCGAGGCGTCGACGTCCGAAGACGAGCGAGCCCTTGCGGCTCGGCAGGTCCAGCACGCCCTGCGCATGCAAGCGTTCCCTCGATGCGCGCTGACCGGCCTCGGGGACTATGGTCGCCAGGGCTCGATAGATCACCGCGACCTCCGTGTCTGCCAACTGCCACTGAATCCGGACGCGGTCGGCCGCGAGCTGCGCCACAAATGTCGCCGTTACGCCATCGATCGCAAGCTGCCCCGTCACTTTCGAGTCCTCACGTTCGGTCCGCAGTTCGACGCGGGGCAGCACCAGTGGCAGGCTCCCCACGGCGGGGTGTCGCATCGAGCACGGCGCGCAGGTCATGACGAGCGCGCGACCGTCGCGGCGGATCGAAATTTGACCCAGGCGCGGCGAAGGAACGACCGTCGAGCAGAGGTGCGACGCCGGGCAGCGGTGGCGAGTCGGCAACACCAGCCACGTTGACTGTAACGTAACGTCCGAACACGGGTACCTGCGTCGTCCAGGCCGCGCCCGGTGTGGAGAATACGCCGCTCGCCATCAACGTGACACCAAGCGCACCGGCGAGGCACGTCGCGCCGGCGACGACCGCGAGTGCAAAGCCGACAACGAGCTTCGTCCCGTGCTTCACAGCGGCGTCGCCACCGGCGTCACCACCGTGATGGCCCACCACGGACCGCCGCCGTACTGCGCGGCCCAGAACCACGCCGAGGTGTCGGTCCACTGTTCTTCACCGCCGTGGATGCGCTCGCAGACCTTGACCGGCGCGCGCCGTCGCGCTCGGCCACGAAGCAGCGCCACCGCTCCCCGCGCTCGTCGACCATCGGCTGCGGCCGCTCGACCCGGTAGCCGATGCCGTGGAAGCAGTCCTCGCCGGATGCAGCTGGCGCGTGGGCCGCGTGCACCTGGCGCACGATCAGCACGTGCTCGTCCATCGGTGAAGCGCGCGATGGCGCCCGGGAAAGCGTCGCGCGAAGCGCTCTTCGAGTCGCGCCAGCGGCAATTGGGTCAGCGGCCGGTCGCGGAAGTGGGTCGGCCACTCGATGGCGACGAGGCCACGGGTTCACCGCGGCTCGACCGTACTCGCGTCCGCGCCAGGGCACGAGAACTGACGCCGCCAGAGGAAGCACTCCCGCGACCAGCAGGGCGCCGACGAAGAAGGTTCGAACGTTCATGCGCTGCTCTCGAAGTGATGAAGATGTGCGGCACGATGGCCAGCGCGAGTGCGCCGCAGCCCGATCGCTTCGTGCGACCACGCGGGCCAGTGGACGCAGCCGGCCTCCGGGAAGAACAGCGCGGTGTTGCGCACGATGTTCGCGAGCGAGCACGAGCAGCGCAGCCGCTGCCGCGTTCAGCGCGGTGCGGCGCGGCCTCGGCGCGTTCAGGTAAGACAGCAGCGCCGCGATGTAGCTGCCGACCCACAGCATGCCGATGCCGGCGCACGGCGCGTCGACCAGCACCGTGGTGCCGTCGTGCACGATCGACGCGCCGACGGCCGCTGGCGTCGATGGCCGGCGAGGCCAGCAGCAGCGCGCTGGCGTGCGCGATGAGCAGCGCGCAGCGGATACCCGAGATAGAACTGCAGCGACGCGATGATCGGCAGCGCGAGCAGCAGCAGCACGACGAGCGCCGTCGCCGGGCGCGCGGCAGGGCATGCACGACGAACACGCCGAGCGGCGAGCATCGCGATCGCCGCCGCCGACGAGATCCGGCAGCACCAGCGCTCGCGACCGCCGCCGCGACGGCGAGCGCGGCGCTGGCGACCAGCGCGGAACGCGGCGGCACCTGCAACTCGGCGCGATCGCGCGCCAGCAGCACCAGCGCGGTCGCAGCGCGAGGACGCCCCACGGCTCGTCGGAGCCGTCGACCATCCGGCGCGCCATGTAGAACCAGTGCGGCCAGAGCGCAGCGACGAACCCGGCCAGCAGCAGCCATCACCGCGCGGGCAGCCGCACGCGCGGCGACCAGCGCGATCCGACGGAGTCGGCGTCGCGTCGGCATCCGCAACCAGCACTCCGATACATCGGCGACGGCACGTGCGGCCGATCCGTGCGTTCAGTTCACTGGGCATGGCGTGACCTCCTGGCGCGACGGCGGCGCAGCCACCACGCCAGGCCGCCGGCGAGCGAGCGTCATCGACAGGAACTCGGGCTCGGGCGTGCTCGGCACTTCGCCGACCGCCAGTTCGCTGACGCCGTCGGGCAGCGGCTGCGGCTGCTCGACGCTCGTCTGCTGCGCCGTTCGGATTGCGGACGATCTGGTCGACCGCGATGAACGACGTGTAGTCGGTCAGCAGCCCGTACTTCAGCCCGAGCGTCGGTGATCTCCTGCTGCCGGGCGGAATCGTGACGCGAGCCTTCTGGTCGTCGCCGAGGGTGGCGATGCGGCTGCGGGCCCAGAGCGACGGCGAGCGCCGTCGCTGTCGGTCGGTGGCACGCTGCGCCGGCGACATCCGACCGTCTGGAAGAACGATGCCGGTCGCCGTCATGCCGTCGGATCTCGATCGCACCGGCTCGGCGGTCCGCGAAACTTGCCCGACAGCACGATCGGCCGCTGCGCGAAGAGGTCCGGCAACTGCGGCGGATCGACGTCGTACGCGTCGAAGCCGCGGAACGCGACGCGGATCCGCGTCAGCACCGGCGACTCGATGTAGGCGCGGAAGCGGTCGGCCTCGACCGCGGCGTCGCGCTCGTTCAGGACCACGAACGATTCGCCGCGGCCGGCGCGGCCCAGGCCCTCGATCAGGAAGCGGTTCACCGACGAGCCGATGCCGAACGCGAAGACGTTGGCCTGGCCGAGGTTGGCACGCATCAGGTCCATCGCTTCCTTCTCGATCGACACATAGCCGTCGGTGATGACGACGAAGCTGCGCGCGCGGTCGTGCTTCGGTCGGCATGCGCGAGCGCCGCTCGCAGCGCCGCCAGCAGTTCGGTCGAACCGCTGCCGCGCTGGCCGTTGATGAAGCGCACGGCCGCGTCGACGTTGTCGCTGCGTGGCCGGGAACGAGTGTGGCGCGAACAGCGAGTGGCCGCCCGCAAACGGGATGATGTTGAACGTGTCCGTCGGTCGCAGGTTGGCGACGAGGCCGCGCAGCAGGGTCTTCGCCGTCTCGATCGGGAAGCCGTGCATCGACCCGGACACGTCGAGTACGAAGACATACTCGCGCGGCACGATCGCGCTCGTCGGCACGCGCGCCGGCGGCTCGATCATGGCCAGGAAGAAGTTCTCGTCGCGGCCTTCGTGCAGCAGTACGCCGGAGGCGATTTCGCTTGCCGGCCAGCCGATACTCGAGCACGAAGTCGCGGTTGGCATGTCGCAGCGGCGGGCAAGTCGCGCGCGCGGACGCTGCGAGCCAGTCCGTCGACGCCAAGGCGATGCGACGGTGAGCGCATCACTGCACCGGCAGGGGCGCTTATCGACGTTCATGCCTGAACGCCACTTTGGCTCGGCAGGCCGGCGCGCAGCGTGGGCTGTGCGATCCAGGGCTCGGCGCTGATGGCTTTCGCGCGCCCGGTGCGCCGTTGTAGCGCGGACCGACGACGGTCGGAAAGACGAAGCGATAGATGCCATCGGTCGGGACGAGCGTCTCGGTGTAGAAGCAGGTCGACAGCGATCTCGTCGCCCGGCATGACGTTGGCAATCGACATCTGAGAACACGTTCGGCCGCTGCTGCTCGAGCAGCGAGGCGTTCTTGCCTTCGCGCCTGGCGGCGTCGTATTCGCGGCGCGCCGCCTGCTTCTCGCGGATCTGGGCCTCCACGACGCGCTCGCCGATGCGCATCGTCATCGCGTGACGGCGGCACGCGTCGAGGCCGGAAACACGTAGCGCGCTTCGATCGGTGTGCCGCCTTCGTTGCGATAGACCTGCGTGACGCGCACGTCGGCGATCACGCCGTTCACCTTGACGTCGACGCTGCGTCGACTTCAGCGGCAGCGCATCGACGCCGGGCGTCGCCTGGTCGACGACGAAGTAGGGTGAGTCCGTTCGGTCGGCGACTTCGTTCGTCTGGCTGCGGGCTGGGCCGGGCAGCAGGCACAGCAGCACGCTGGCAACTCCAAGCGTGGCACTCAGGCGCAAGCGCGCCGGACGTGCAAGGATGGGGAGAACACTGGCGCCCCGCTCAGCGTGAATGACGTGCGAGCGCTGCGGCGTCTGCGCGACGGACCGACGGCGGCAGGCTCGTCCACAGCACGCGGCCACCGTTCACGACCTCGAGCTCGACGGCGCCGTCGACGAGCTGTGCCACGGCCGTGGCGTCGGCGAGTGGGACGGCAAACGCTGCTCCATCGACACGGCCGAGCACGATCACTTCCGGTGCATTGCCGGCCGGCCGTAGTGTCAAAGTGGCTTCGCCTCGGGTCTCGGCCGGCGGCACGACGATCAGCCACGGACTGTCGCCGTGTTCAGTCAGTACGGCCTGAGCGCCAAGCGGCAGTACCGTCGCGGGCAACGCCAAGCGATAGGCGCCCGCCTGTCGCGCGAGGACGTCGATGGCGACGACCTCGATCGTCGCTCGCTCGCCGGCCGGCAGCGAAAGAACGTCAGCCAGCGCCTCGTCGAGCGCCGTCTGCGCGTGCCCATCGTGCGGATCGGCCTCATCGTCCCCGCAGCCGTCGACGAGCACCTGCCAGCAGGTCGACCGACCGTCCAGCGCGATTGATGCGGAGGCGCTCGATGTGTTCGTCCGTGGCCGGCAGCCGTGAGCCGAGATCGATCGGCCGTGTGCTGGCGTTGTGGACCGCTTGCACGATGCGGATGTCGGCCAGCGAACCGAGCAGTCGCACGTCGAAGGCCGAACTCGTCAGATGCAGTTCACGGGCCGCGAGCAGCCCCGGGGCGGGCGAGGCCGGGGGGCGGCCGCCGCCGGTGCCGCGAACAGCAGGGCCAGGAGTTGGGCCGCAGTTGCGGCGCCATCCCGAAGCAGTGTCAAGGCCGTCATCTCGTTCTCCTCGATTGGCCCGCGGTGCGGGCTCGGAGCGAACGATCGGCGCCGAGTGCGAACCGATGACGAAGCGCCGGCGCGACAAATGTGAAGGCGATGTGAAGGCAGGCCGTCGAATCGCGCATGACGGATGCCGCCGGCGTCTAGGTCACCTGATAAACGTTTAGCGGCGATTCCGGCGCGGACGATCTCATCGACAGGCAAGACGCAGTTGCCCAACTGCGGAAAGATCCATGCGGCACGTCCGGCCAACCGATGCCGAGTCGGACGAAACGCGCGCCTATGCGGTTGTCGAGCCTCGGGTGGCCATGGTGTCAGCAGCGCGGGCGCGCGGTGGCGCCGCTGCACGCGCGGCTTGGCGCCCACGTTCCGGCGCGGCCAATGTCCGGCGATACTCGGGCACGAAAACGCGCGCGCGTGAGGGGAAGCGGGTTGCGCCTGCTCCCCAGGCCGGCGGCTCCGACAGGGCTGCGCAGCGCGTTGCCTGCGCTGCTGACAGCGCCACGGACGCGAAGCGGGTTGATCAGCGCAACGGACGGCGCGGCAGCGCCAGCGTCGCGATGGCGCCGCCGTCCGCGTGGTTCGTCAGCCTGGCGGCGCCGCCGTGCAGGGTGGCCACTTCGCGCACGAACGCTAGGCCGAGTCCCGTGCCCTTGCGTCCCGTGTCGGGGCGCGGCAGCGAGAAGAACTTCTCGAACACCCGCTTCTGTGCGAATGGTGGCAGGCCGGGTCCATGGTCGCGCACAGTCAGTTCCACCCGCCCGCGCGACTCGTGCGCGTCGACCGTGACAGTGGCTTCCCGCGGCGAGAACTCGATCGCGTTAAACACCAGGTTCGCCAGGGCCCGTTGCAGCAGGAAACGGTCTCCGATGACGGTGAGGTCGGGATCGACGTCGATGAAGAGTTCGACGTTGCGCTGCGTGGCGAGCGGCGTCATCTCGTCGCGCACGGTGTCGGCAATCTCGGCTAGCACCACGATCTCCTTCTGCGGGAGCGCGCGCTTGCGCTCCAGGCCCGACAGTTCAAGCATACGTTCGACGAGGTCCTGGGCGCGGCGGGCCTGCTCCTCGACATTGCCGACGAAGCGGATGCGAGCGTCCTCGGGCAGTGGCTCGCGCAGCAGTTCGGCGGCGCCGCGGATCGCGGCGAGCGGGCTCTTGATCTCGTGCGTCAGCGCCGCGACGTACTCGTCGACATAGCTCTTGCCTGCGAGCGCGTCGCGCATGTCGGAGAACGCCGCCCGCACCGAGTGAATGAGCGGCCGCGCCTCGCCGGGCCGTGCGCGCAACGCACGCCAGACGTCGGTGACCAGGCCGAACGGACGCACCAGCCAGACGGTGACCATTAGCAGCAACAGCGCGAATGCCGCCACTGCGATGACGCCGACGATGAAGAGTTTCTCACGCGCGTTCGCGATGAAGGGGGAAAACGCCGCGATCGGCTTGCCCACGCTGACCATGCCGACGATCTCGTCCGGGGCATCGGGCAACCCGCGCTCGCGGATCGCCGCGCCGACGTACATGACTGCGGACGTCGGATCGTCGGGATCCGCGAGCGTCGTGCGGGCACCGTACTGGCCAGCCAGCGTGCGACCGACGTCGATCCATGTAGCGGTAGTCCTTGCCCACATCGCGCCCGGCCGAGTCGAACAGAACGATGCCGTTGGCGTCGGTCACGTAGACGTGGAGGTCGATGCGCGTCTTCTCTACGTTGAAGATGCGCGCGTTGAGCGGTCGCTTGACCAGTTGCTGCAGCGTGCGGTCGAGATCCTCGGTCTGGATCACTCCGCTGTAGGCCTGGCGCTCGAGCAGCGTGGCGAGCAGGTTGGCGGTGTCGACCAGCGATTCCTCGGCCGATTCGCGGTAACGCGGGTCGAGGTCGAGGCTGACGCGATACAGCAGGAAGACGACCGCCGCGATGTAGACGACGACGATGCCAAGGAAGATGCGCGAACGCTTCGACATCAGAGGTGCGCCGCTGGCGCGATCATGTCGACTGCCGTTTCGCCGCGCTCAAGGGTTGCGCGTCTGAGGCAGCCCGCCGCGCTCAGATCGAGGTCCTCGCGCAGCGAGTAGCCCATGCCGCGATGCGTGAAGATCGGGTCCACCGTCGAGTCGACTTCGCGCAGCTTGGCGCGCAGCGTCTTCACGTGCGCATCGACCGTGCGGTCGAAGGCGGCAGCCGGGTCGTCCCAGGCGCGCTCCATCAGCTCGTCGCGCGAGAATACGCGGCCCGGGCGCTCGACCAGCACCTTCAGCAGGCGGTACTCGGTGCGCGACAATTCCAGGAGGCGGCCGCGAAAGCGGATCGACTTCCTCTCGTCGTCGACGCTGAACACGCCTGAGACGGGGGGCGCCGATGGCGTCGCCATCCGCTGGGTCCGTCGCAGCACGCTGCGTACGCGTGCGACGAGTTCGCGCGGTGAAAACGGCTTGGCCATGTAGTCGTCGGCGCCCAGCTCTAGCCCGACGACGCGATCGACCTCACTCGAGCGTGCGGTGAGGAAGATCGCCGGCAAGGTGGGATCGATTTCGCGCAACTGACGAAAGAGTTCGAATCCGTTCGTGTCCGGCAGGCCGATGTCGAGAACCGCCAGCGCCGGGGTGCGCTGGCGGACGGCATTCAGTGCGTCGGCGCCGCTACCGCACCAGTCGGGCTCGAAGCCGTCGGTGGCTAGCGCGTAGACGATCGTGTCGGCGATCGCGGGCTCGTCTTCCACCACGAGGATGCGCGGCTTCATGATGTCGCAGCGATCTTCAGCGGCAAGGTCGCCTGCGGTTCACGCCCCGCGATCATCGTACGATTGCGCCCTCCCTTCTTGGCCAGCGACAACGCGCGGTCCGCGCGCTGCAGCAGTTCGGGCGGGGATTCAGTCGCTTCCCAGGTCGCGATACCGGCGGAAAACGTCTGGCGGTCCGGCATTAAAGGCCGCAGGCGGTCGACCAACAGCGCGGCCTGGTCGGCACCGCAGGCAGGTAGCACGAGCGTGAATTCCTCGCCTCCGTAGCGCGCCAGCAGATCCGTCGGCCGCATCTGCTTGAGCCAGGCCTGGGCGGCGCCGCGCAGCAGGGCGTCACCGGCGGCATGGCCGCGCCGGTCGTTGTAGCGTTTGAAGTGATCAAGATCCATCATGACCAACGTCAGCGGCTGTCCGCTGCGCAGTGCGCGCGCGAACTCGACGGGCAGCATCTCGTCGAGCGTACGGCGGTTGGCGATGCCCGTCAGCCCGTCTTCCTGCGCGAGCTGCGACATGCGGTCGAGCAAGGCATTATTGGCGCGCAGCGTACGCAGCGTGAGTCCGATCAGAGTCAGGGCGAGCAGCAAGGCAGTGGCCGAGAAGGCGATCAGCGCGATGCGTGCGGTGACGTTCAGGTCGTCGGCCTGTCGCGCCGAGGCGGCAGCGCGCGCGTGGGTGCTGCCCACCAGCTCGGTCAGAGAGTGCTCGAGCGCGTCGAACTCGGCAGCCGAGGCCAGCAATGCGGCGCGCGACGGTCCCGAATCGCTGCTGCCCGGTTGCGCTGCCTGCTTAGCGATAAGCTCGAAGCTCAGCAGTGTTTGCTGCAGCTGCGACAGCTTCTGCTGGTGATCGACCGGCATCTCGAGTTCGGCCAGGCGCACGAGGCGTCGGCGCAGTTCGCCGGCGATCTGCCCCAGCGCAGCAAATTCGGAAGCGGGCATGGTGGAGTCAACACTGCGCGGCAGTTCGCGCGCGTTGCGTGCCTGCCAGGAACGGAGGTCGGCGCTGGTTTGCTGTGCCTCGAGCGCCGCCTGAGACAGGGTCAGCGCGTACTCGTAGCGCCGATGCACTTCACCATCGAACGACAGCGCCCGCAACGCAAGCACAACACCACCGGCCATCAGGCTGGCGGCGAGCAACACCAGCCACGCCTGGCGGGCGAGTCCGGTCTTGGCGAGGGAGATGGGCGGGTTCACGCGCGAGCAGGGGTGCTGTGACGATTGATTCTATGGCTAGGCCCCGGCGGACCCAGCGTCAGGCGGTCTGAAGCCGCATCCGTCGCGACGGGTGGTTTTCAGACACCCCAGGTGACGTCGACCTTGCGCTTCTGCGCTGCACGCAGCATCTCGATCAGAGGAAAGGCGCGCTGGCCCAACGTGATCGGCGGCGCGCCGGCCGGACCCTCTGCGCCGCGCCGGTCCTCTTGCTCTGCGGCGGCGGCGGCTTCCTTGGCGTGCGCCTTTTCCTGCTCGACGGCAGCCACCAGCCGGTTTAGGGCATCGGGTACCTGATCCGCCGTGATGACTCCGCGCGGCGTATCGGAGCGGCCGATGATTTCAAGAATGCGGCGCGTCGTTTCGGCGAACATGAAGATTTCGCCGGCGGCCTTCGAACGAAAGACGACGAGGGACATGACAGGGGGCGGCGCAACCGAGGCCGTACAGAAGTGTCAGTGCCGTCGCGCTGCCTGCGACGCGGCGCCGCCGACGGCGTGTCGACGACGATTGATTGTAGGCCGATGCGACCCCGCAAACCGCTCCCGAGCGGCGGTTCAACGACGGTCGTCGATCTGGGAAAGCGTGGCTTCAACGATCTGGTCGACGTCCCGTCCATACACGAACGGAAGCATGGCGATCATCGCCACGAAGGCGAGGATGAAGAGCGCGCCGTTACCCAGCGCAAGGGGCAGGGCCGTGGTTACCAGCGCGGCCAGCGGAAAGTGTTCTTGGATCATGTGGGCACCTCGCTTGCGGGCACAACACCACTTTAGTGCGCTGCAAAGTCTGCCGATACGGCAGACTGCGGCGACAAAATATGGAATCTTCGCGCTCGTCGGAATACCGGCCGCACGCGGGTAGGAACTCGCCCTACAAGGCGCCGCCGCTATACTGGTTTCTACGTCTCAACACATAGCCAACGGAGTCGATCACGATGGGCAAAGGCGACAAGCGCACGCGACGCGGCAAAATCTACAACGGAAGCTACGGCAAGAAACGGCCGCAGGGGGCGCGCAAGCCCGCCGCAACCCCGACCCAGCGGCCGGCCAGGACTCGGTAGCTCACCAAAGGTGCATGCGGAGCCGGGCCAGCCCGGCTCTTTTTTTAGAATAGTGGCTTCCGACTGAGCGGTCCGATGTTGCCGGCGAACTCGATAGGCCGCGGCCTCGCGTGCGCGCTGAGCCTAACTTTTGCTTTGCTCGCGGGTTGCAGCGAGCGCCTCGAATGGCGTGAGTTGACGTCGTCCGATGGCTACAGCGTCATGCTGCCCGGGCGTGCACAGACGGTCGCGCGCGACGTCGAATTCGAAGGACACCGGTTCCCGGTTTCCATGACGTCGACCGGCGTCGGGGCGGCCATGTTCGCCGTCGGCGTAGTCCGGTTGCCCGCGGAGGTCGCCGCAGATGCCGCGGCGCGTGAGCGCGCGATCGCACATTTCCGCGATGGCCTCGTGCGCAACATCGGCGGCACCGTGACGGCCACCGCGCCGACCACACTCACCCTCGCGCCGGGATCGGCCCGCGAACTGCAAGCGGCGCAGTCGGTGGAGGCCAAGGGCCGCGCCGGGGCGGACGGGCGATCGGCCGCGCTTGCGGCCCGCTTCTTCATCGTCGATGATCGCTTGTTCGAGGTCATCGCCCTCGGTGGCGAAGGCGCGATTGAACCGCACGCGCTCGACACCTTCTTCACCTCGTTTCGTTTGCAGCCTTAGGAGACCCGCCATGAAGCTCGAGAATCCCTCGGTCCACGCCGCAACGCTCGAACACTTTTGGATGCCGTTCACACCAAATCGCCAGTTCAAGGCGGCGCCGCGGCTGCTCGCCCGGGCGGAAGGCATGTACTACTGGACGCCGGAGGGGCGCCAAGTGCTCGATGGCACCGCGGGCCTGTGGTGCGTCAACGCGGGCCATGGCCGGCAGCCGATCGTCGCGGCCGTGCAGAAGCAGGCGGCGACGATGGACTACGCGCCGCCGTTCAACATGGCGCATCCAATCGCGTTCGAGGCCGCCACGGCAGTCGCCAAGGTCGCGCCGGCGGGCATGCAGCGGGTGTTCTTCACCAACTCCGGGTCCGAGTCGGCCGATACGGCGATCAAGATGGCGCTGGCGTATCACCGCGCCCGGGGTGAGGCAAGTCGCCGCATCATCATCGGTCGCGAGCGCGGCTATCACGGCGTCAATATCGGCGGCACGATGGCCGGCGGCATCCCCGGCAATCGCAAGGCATTCCCGGCGATGATGGCGGGCGTCGACCATATCCGCGCCACACACGACCTCGCGCGCAACGCGTTTTCCCGGGGTCAGCCGGCGCACGGTGCCGAGTTCGCCGACGAACTGGAGCGCCTGGTCGCGTTCCACGACCCGAGCAATATCGCCGCCGTCATCGTCGAGCCGATGGCCGGGTCCGCCGGGGTGCTGATCCCGCCGCAGGGCTATCTCGAAAAATTGGCAGCGACATGCAAGAAGCACGGCATCGTGTTGATCTTCGACGAGGTCATCACGGGCTTCGGTCGGCTCGGCACGCCGTTCGCGGCGCACTTCTTCAACATCACGCCCGATCTGCTGACCTGCGCCAAGGCGATCAACAATGCTGCGGTGCCGATGGGGGCTGTGATCGCGAAGAACGAGATCTACGACACCATCGTCAACGCCGCGCCCGAGGGGCAGATCGAGTTCCTGCATGGCTACACCTATTCGGCGCACCCGCTCGCCTGCGCCGCGCTGCTGGCCACGCAGCAACTCTACGTCGACGAGCAACTGTTCGACCGCACGCGCTCGCTGGCGCCGAAATTCGAGGCGGCACTTCATTCCTTGAAGGGCGCGCGCCACGTCATCGACATCCGCAACCTCGGCCTAGTGGGCGGTATCGAGCTCGAGCCGCGCTCGGGTGCGATCGGCCGGCGCGGGCTCGAGGCGCACGTCAAATGCTTCGAGGCGGGCGTGCTGGTGCGCGTCACTGGCGACATCATGGCGCTCTCGCCACCGTTGATTATTGAGGAAGCGCAGATCGAGCGGATCGTCGAAACTATCCGCACTGCACTCAATTCGATCGAGTAAGGACATGGGGAAGAACGAAGCACAACTCGCAGACATCACGCACTGGATCGCAGGCCGCCGCGTCGAGGGGGCGGCGGGGCGTACCGGCGAAGTCTTCAATCCCGCGACCGGCGAGGTGACGGGCCTGGTGCGGCTGGCCGATGCTGGCACCGTCGACGCGGCGGTCAAGACGGCGCGCGCGGCCTGGCCATCCTGGGCCGAGACCTCAGTGCTGAACCGCGCCCGGGTGATGTTCCGCTTCAAGGAACTGCTCGATCGCCAGCATGACGAACTGGCCCGCATCATCACCCGCGAGCACGGCAAGGTCGTTTCCGACGCCAAGGGCGAAGTCCAGCGTGGCCTTGAGATCGTCGAGTTTGCCTGCGGCGCGCCGCAGCTGATGAAGAGCCAGTATTCGGACAACATCGGCGGCGGCATCGACAACTACTCGCTGCGCCAGCCGCTCGGCGTCGTGGCCGGCATCACGCCGTTCAACTTCCCGTGCATGGTACCGATGTGGATGTTCCCGCTGGCGTTGGTGTGCGGCAACGCCTTCATCCTGAAACCGTCGGAGCGTGATCCGAGTGCGTCACTTCTGATGGCTGAACTGCTGAAGCAGGCCGGACTCCCGGACGGTGTGTTCAATGTCGTGCAGGGCGATAAGGTGGCGGTCGACGCGATCCTGCACCACCCTGGCATCGCGGCGGTGAGCTTTGTCGGCTCGACGCCGATCGCCGAGTACATCCAGCAGCAGGGCGTGGCGCACGGCAAGCGGGTGCAGGCCCTGGGCGGGGCCAAGAACCACATGGTGGTGATGCCCGACGCCGATCTCGACCAGGCCGCAGACGCTTTGGTCGGCGCCGCCTACGGCTCGGCCGGCGAGCGCTGCATGGCGATCTCGGTCGGCGTGGCGGTCGGGCACATCGCCGACGAGCTGATCGACAAGCTGAAGCCGCGCATCGCGAAGCTGCGCATCAGGAATGGCATGGAAGCCGACGCGGATATGGGTCCTGTGGTGACTGCCGCGCATCGGCAGAAGATCCTGGGCTATATCGAGCAGGGGATCAAGGAGGGAGCCCAGCTCATCCTTGACGGCCGCACGCACGTGGTGGCAGGCAACGAAAAGGGCTTCTTCCTGGGCGCGACACTATTCGACCGTGCACGTCCGGACATGACGATCTACCGTGAAGAGATCTTCGGGCCGGTGTTGGTTATGGTCCGTGTGCCGGATTTCGCGGCCGCGCTGGAACTTGTCAATGCCCACGAGTTCGGCAATGGCGTGGCCTGCTACACCAGCGACGGCGGCACCGCGCGCGAGTTCGCGCGCCGCGTGCAGACCGGCATGGTCGGCATCAACGTGCCGATTCCGGTGCCGATGTCGTTTCACTCGTTCGGCGGCTGGAAGCGCTCGCTGTTCGGCGACCACCACGCCTACGGCGAGGAAGCCGTACGCTTTTACACCCGGTACAAGAGTGTCATGCAGCGCTGGCCCGATCCGGCGTCGAGCAAGGGTCCCGAATTCACGATGCCGGTGAATCGGTAGCCTGCGAGCGAGCGGCCCGCCAGGAACTCGTTTCAGGAACGAGCGATGTCGCTCGACGCCGCGGCGAACCCCGGCGTCAAGTGGCGCGTCGCGCCAGTACCGGCCGCAATTCGCCCGCGGCGCGGCGAAGCAGCTCGGCGGTGGTGGCCCAGTTGATGCACGCATCGGTCACCGACACGCCGTATTGCAGCTGTGCGAGTTCGGCTGGAATTGGCTGATTGCCGGCCTCCAGATTGCTTTCGAGCATCAAGCCGACGATGGAGCGGTTGCCTTCCTTGATCTGGTGCACGCAGTCCATGAACACCAGCGGCTGCAGCGACGGATCCTTCAGCGAGTTGCTGTGCGAACAGTCGACGACGATGTTCGGTGGCAGCTGCGCCATCACGAGCGCGGTCTCGGCGAGCCGCACGCTGACCGTGTCGTAGTTCGGTCGACCGCCGCCGCCGCGCAGGACGATGTGCCCCAGCCGGTTGCCGCGCGTCCGCACGATCGCGGTGCGGCCGTCGGACCCGATGCCGAGGAAACTATGTGGCGATCGCGCCGAGCGGATCGCATTGATCGCCACCTCCAGTCCGCCGTCGGTCCCGTTCTTGAATCCGACGGGTGTTGACAGCCCGCTGGCCATTTCCCGGTGCGTCTGCGATTCGGTCGTACGCGCGCCGATCGCATACCAGCTGATCAGGTCGGCCAGATACTGGGGAGAGAGCGGATCCAGCGCCTCGCTGCCGGTTGGCAACCCGAGTTCGGCGAAAGCGAGCAGCAATTCGCGCGCGCGGCGCATGCCCTTGCCGATGTGAAACGAGTCGTCCATGTCCGGGTCGTTGATGTAGCCCTTCCAGCCGGTCGCTGTGCGCGGCTTCTCGAAGTAAACACGCATCACGATCAGCATGGCATCGCGCACTTCGTCGGCAAGTGAACGCAGCCGCTGGGCGTATTCCAGCGCCGCACGGGGATCGTGGATCGAGCACGGTCCGACGACGACAAACAGTCGAGCATCCTGGCGGTCGAGTATGCGCATCAACTGCTCTCGCCCGCCGCGCACCACAGCACCAGCAGCGGCAGTCAGCGGCCGCTCAGCCTTGATCTGCGCCGGCGAAGGCATGTCGTCGAGTCCGACGACGTTCAGGTTGTCAGTGATGGCCGGATCCGTCATGTCCGTGACCAGCAAATTTTGGAGTGCGCACACGGCCGCCAGGCCATGCCGCGCAGCGATACGGGTGGAATAGGTCGAACGATACCCGCGGTAGCCGGGTTCCAGCGGTAAGCACCGAACTGCAATGAACAAACGGCGCGACGCCGCAGCGGTGAAGAGGACCGGCGAACTCCGGCAGCGGAGTCCCGCCAGCGGAGTCGAGATCGTCATTGTAAACGCCACGCGCACGGGGCCGACGTCGCAGAGCGAAGTGTTTTTCGCAGGGTAATCGCAATCAGCCGCGTGAAGTGCTTCACTTAGACTACGCGCGCCGTTTTCTTGGGAAGGCGCAGTTGATGTCGACGTCGATGTCCGTCCTGTCGTTGCCTTCACGGGCTGTGGCCGCGGTCTGCGCCCACCTGCTGCTCATTGCGACGGGGGTCAACGCGCAGCCAGGCTCGTCGCAGCCGGCAACGGTCGATGTCAAGCCGTCGGTCGCGTCGAGACCCCGGATCGGCCTGGTGCTTTCTGGCGGTGGCGCGCGCGGCGCGGCGCACATCGGCGTGCTCAAGGTGCTGGAGGAACTGCGGGTCCCGGTCGACGTGATCGCGGGCACCAGCATGGGATCGATTGTGGGAGCGTCGTACGCCACCGGGCTTTCGGTATCGGATATGGAAGCGGCGATCAAGACCATTACTACGGAGAAGCTCTTCACCGACAAGCCGCCACGGGCCGACCAGTCGATGCGGCAGAAGACCGATGACCAGACGCCCTTCCTGGTCCCGGAACTCGGCATCAACAAGGACGGCATCGTGCTGCCGAAGGGCATTGTCACCGGCGTGGCGCTCGAAAGTGAACTGCGCAAGCTGGTGCAGGTCACCAACGTCCGCAGTTTCGACGAACTGCCGATTCCCTTCCGCGCCATCGCTACCGACATCGGTACCGGCGAGATGGTCGTGCTGAAGGAAGGCAGCGTGGTGGGCGCGATGCGCGCGTCGATGTCGGTGCCGGGCGCGGTGGCGCCGGTGATCATCGACAAGCGGCAACTGGTCGACGGCGGACTCGTGCGCAATCTGCCGGTCGATATTGCCCGCGCGATGGGCGCGGACGTGATCATCGCCGTCAATCTCGGCACGCCGTTGCTCCGGCCCGACCAGATCACGTCGGTTTTCAGCGTGACGTTGCAGATGATCAATATATTGACTGAGCAGAACGTCAACCGTTCGCTGAAGGAGCTGACGCCGCGCGACATCCTGATCGTGCCGGAGCTCGGAGACTTCTCTTCCGGCGACTTCGACAACCTGTCGAAAACGGTTCCGATCGGCGAGGCCGCAGCGCGGAAAGTGGCCGGACAGCTGCGTGCGCTGTCGCTGCCACCCGAGCAGTACGCGGCCATACGCAAGCGCCAGGCCGCACCGACGGAGACCGCTGCCGTCATCGTCGAGGCGATCAAGGTCGAAGGCGCCAAGCGGGTCTCGCAAGAGGTCGTTCTGCAGTCGCTGCAGACCCAGGTGGGACAGCCGCTGGACCGCGACACAATCGACCTCGACATGCGCCGCGTGTATGGCCGCGGTGATTTTGAAACCGTCAACTACACGGTCGACGAAGTCGACGGCAGGCAGACCCTTATCGTGCTGGTCAAGGAGAAACCGCAGCGCGACTACTTCCGATTCGGCCTCGGGCTGGACGCGGACCTGGGTAAGCAGTCGAATTTCAACCTGTTTGTCTCGTACCGCTCGAAGTGGCTCAATAACTGGGGCGCCGAATGGCGCAGCGACCTTGTGCTCGGCACCAACGTCCTGCTGGGCACCGAGCTGTATCAGCCGCTGGGAGAGCGCCAGTACTTCTTCGTTGTGCCGCGACTGCAGTATGCGATTCAGCCCCTGTATATCTTCGCGGATAACCTCGAGGTGGCGAGCTATCAGGACAGGACGTCCATCGCCCAGTTCGACGTCGGTGCCAACCTGATTGAGTATGGGGATGCCCGCGTAGGCATCCAGTATGGCAGCCGTAGCTTCAGCCTACAGAGTGGCGACCTGCTCTTTCCGGCGAAGGGCAACACCAGCATCGGCGCACTGACGGCGGAACTCCGTCTCGATCGCCTGGACAACCTCAACTTCACACACAACGGCTATCGATTCGATGCGCGAGCCTATTCGTCGCTGAATTCGCTCGGCGCGGATGACCAGTACGCCTACTGGACCGCGCTGATGAACGGTGCGAAAACATGGGGAGCGCACACGGTCGAAGGGCTGCTGACCGGCGGTGGAAAGATCGGTAGCAACGACATTCCCATCTACGACCAGTTCAACCTTGGCGGCTTTCTCTACCTGTCCGGACTGCAGCGACAGCAGCTCAAGACGCAGGATTTTGTGTTTGGTCGCCTGGTCTATCGCACCAAGCTCGCGGATATACCGTTGTTCGAGGGCATTTATGTCGGCGCTTCGGCCGAGGCGGCGCGGCTCAAGCCGCTGGTGCCGGTCTGGCAGGGTCAGCCCGTCGACGGCTACCTGGGCGTGCTCGCCGGCTCGGTCTACCTCGGGGTCGATTCGCCGCTGGGCCCGCTGTACCTCGGCTACGGCTACGCCAATCGCGAAAACCGCGCGGTCTACCTGTTCCTTGGCAGGCCGTAGCGCGCCTTCAGCCGCTGTCGCGCAGCGCACGCCGGTACTGGATTGCCTCGGCCACGTGGTGCGAGGCAAGTCCATCGGATTCGGCGAGGTCGGCGATCGTCCGGGCCACCTTCAAAACACGGTAGTAGGCGCGTGCCGACCAGCCCAGTCGCACGCTGGCTGCGTGCAACAGTTTCTGCACTGGCTCGTCGATCGCGCACGCCTCCTCCAGCTCCGCTGCCTGCAGCTGGTCGTTGACTTTGCCCTGGCGCGCGATCGCGCGGTCGTACGCCTTGCGCACGCGCTCGGCTACGAAACGCGTCGGCTCCCCATCTGGCAAGGCGATGATCGCCTCGTCGGGCAACGAGTTCACTTCTACGCGCATGTCGATGCGGTCGAGCAGCGGCCCCGAGATGCGGTCCTGATAGCGGGCGACCATGTCGGGCGTGCACCGGCAGGCGATCGAGGTGTGTCCGAAGTAGCCGCAAGGACACGGATTCATCGCGCCGATCAGCTGGAAGCGCGCCGGGAAATCAATCTGGCGTGCCGCGCGTAGGACCGTGATCTTTCCCGACTCGAGCGGCTGGCGCAGTGTCTCGAGCAGGCGGCGCTCGAACTCCGGCAACTCGTCGAGGAACAGCACGCCGTGATGCGCGAGCGAGATCTCGCCCGGCACGGATGGCGAGCCACCCCCGCACAGCGCCACGGCGCTCGCGGTGTGGTGCGGCGCACGAAAAATGCGCGTGGCCCAGCGCTGGGGTGCAAACTGCCCCACCAGGCTCAGAACGGCGGCCGACTCGAGCGCTTCGTGCGTCGTCATCGGCGGCAGAATGCCGGCGAAGCGCTGCGCCAGCATCGTCTTGCCGGTCCCCGGCGGGCCGACCAGCAGCACGCTGTGTCCGCCGGCTGCCGCGACCTCGATCGCACGACGCGCGGCGAGCTGGCCCTTGACGTCGAAGAGATCTGGGTAGATGGGAGGGGTCAACCGGACCATGGCGTGATGTTCGGTGATCGGCCGGGCTGAGCTGTCGCCGGCCTCGGCGCGCAGATGGTCGACGACCTGCAGCAACGTGCGTGCAGGGAAGATGGGAATGCCACCCACCAGCGCCGCTTCATCGGCGCTCTCGTCCGGCACCACGAAGCCGCGGCGCGGGCCGACGGTGTGTTCGGACTTAGAGACGGCGTAGGCCATCGCCAGCGTGCCTCTCACCGGCCTCAGCTCTCCGGTCAGGGAGAGTTCCCCGGCAAATTCGTACTGGTCGAGCGTGCGCGTCGGAATCTGTCCGGTGGCGGCCAGGATGCCAAGGGCAATCGGCAGATCGAAGCGACCCGACTCGTTCGGCAGATCGGCCGGAGCAAGATTGACGGTGATCCGGCGCGTCGGAAACTCGAAACGGCTCGTCAACAGCGCGGCGCGGACGCGCTCGCGTGCTTCGCGCACTTCGGCTTCCGGCAGTCCGACCAGGCTGAACGAGGGCAGACCGTTCGCCAGATGAACCTCGACCGTGACCTGCGGCGCATACATGCCGGACAGGCCGCGGGTTCGAACGATGGCGATCGACATGGCAGAAGGCAAACTGGAATCAATTCTATCGGTGCGCGCCGGGCCGCTTTCGGGCCAATACGCTGAATTGGCGGCCGTTTCCCGACGCCAGGTCGTATGAGCCCGGTGCAGGCGGCGCGACAGCGCGCCGCGGCCCGAAAAATGACCGGTTTGGCCCGATATTTGGTTGGGCAGCCCTGTTGACTCGTGTCACGATGGAGGCTCCGTCGGATTCCGGCATGCGCGCATGCCGGTGCAAATCGCAGCCGTGTCGTCCCTCCTGTTTGGTTTCTGCTTGCTATTGGTCCTGGTAGGTCTTTACCTCTGGGCGCGTTGGCGCGCCGCGTCGATCCGGGAGCAGGCGGCGCGGCGCGAGCAAGCCGCGATGGCAATGATGCTGAGCAGTGCTTCGTCCGGTGACAAGCCGCGCAAAGAGGCATCGGCACCGCCAGCGGCCGATGAAATCGATCATGCAGCGTTGATTCGCCAGGCCCACGGGCTCGCGGCCCAGCCTGGCGGGGGCGCGCCCGGCGCCCATTCGCTGCCGCCGATCGACTACGAGCAAAACACGCCGCCCGCCGAGCGCGAACTGACGCCGGCCGAACAGGCGGCTGCGGGGCTCGATCCGATCGAAGAATTGATCTCGCAGATCATGGTCGACGAGGCGAGCCGCCCGCCGAGCCCGCGCGTTGCACCGCCGGCACCGGCGCCGGTCGAGCGCAAGCGCGCGCGCGCCGGGGCGCGGGCGGCGGCGCGCGACACATCGCCGATGCTGGATTCCATGGCACCGTCGGTGCCGCTGCGCGAACTTGTGCTGGCGTGGTACGAATCGCGCGGCTATCGCCAGGTACCGGCGTCTCCGGCCGTGTGGCCGATCGAACTTGTGCTGCGGCATCGCGACGATCCGGCGCGCGCATATGCGTTCGTCGTGCAGAACGACAACGTCTCGGTCGATCGCATCACGGCGTTGATCGAACAGGCGCGCGAGATCGGGATGCTGCGGGTGGCGGTGATCGCCGAGGCCGGCTACGAGCGCGGCGCGAAGGAAATCGCACGCAAGCGCAACGTGCGGCTGATCGATCGTCCGACGATGGACGCGGAGTTGTCGGAACTGCAACTCGAAACCGCGGCCAAGATCATCGCGGTCGCGCGCAAGCGGGCGTCGCCCGAAGCCTCCGCCGCCTAGCCGCGAGGCTGAAGCCCACGCTAGGCCAGTGCCAGCCTGACCGGAACGCGCCGGCGGCCGAAGTTTCCCTGCTTCGCACCGAACCGCCCGGCCAGCCGGCTGCCACAGTGCGGGCAGTCGCCCGCCGCATTCAGGTCGTAGCGCAGTGATCCGGTGCCAGTCGCGCACGATCAGCGGCGCCTCGCACCGCTGGGCAGTAGGTGGTCCCGCCTTCCGGGTCATGGATGTTGCCCGTGTAGACGTGGCGCAGCCCGGCGGCGTGCGCGATCCGGCGGGCACGCGCCAGCGTCGCCGCGGGCGTGGCGGCAATGTCCTGCAGCTTGTAGTCGGGGTGGAACGCACTGAAGTGCAGCGGCACCTCGGGCCCGAGTTCGCGTGCGACCCACTCGGCCAGCGCAGCCAAGTTCCGCATCGCTGTCGTTGTGGCCGGGAATCAGCAGCGTCGTGATCTCGGTCCAGCACGAAGTCTCGTGCACGAGATAGCGCAGCGTGTCGAGCACGGGCGCGAGGTGGGCGCCGGTGAGCTTGAAGTAGAACTCTTCCGTGAACGCCTTCAGATCGACGTTCGCCGCGTCCATCTTCGCGAAGAACTCGCGCCGCGGCTCGGCATGGATGTAGCCCGCCGTGACGGCGACGGTCTTGATGCCCAGCGCGTGACAGGCGTCGGCCGTGTCGAGCGCGTACTCGGCGAAGATGACCGGGTCGTTATAGGTGAACGCCACGCTGCGGCAGTCCTGACGTCAGCGCCGCGTCCGCGATGGCGGCGGGGCTCGCCTGGTCCATCAGGCGGTCCATGTCGCGGCTCTTGCTGATGTCCCAGTTCTGGCAGAACTTGCAGGCGAGGTTGCAGCCCGCCGTCCCGAACGACAGCACGGACGATCCGGGGTAGAAATGAAACAGCGGCTTCTTCTCGATCGGGTCGATGCAGAATCCGGACGAGCGTCCATAGGTCGTGAGCACGATCGCGTCGTTCTGCCGTGCGCGCACGAAGCACTGACCGCGCTGACCTTCGTGCAGCTTGCAGTCACGCGGACACAGGTCGCACTGGATGCGTCCGTCGGCCAACGCGTGCCACCAGCGCGCGGGGTGAGTGCTCGAGTCCGTCACGGTCAGTCATGTCTCGGCCCACTTCTCGGCCGTGTAGCGCGCCACGCGAAACTGCGCGGACCAGGCGTCCGGGTGCAGCCCCGCCTTGAGTTTGAGCTGGCGCAGGAATTCCGTGGCCGAGGCGATCTGTTGCCAGACCTGCGGCAGGAAGGTCGCACGCCGGGCACCGGCAGTCAGTATCACGCCATCGACGCCGGGCCGCAGCGCAGCCAGCACGTCGGCCTCCGAGTTCGCGGCGATCGTTTCCGCCGGCGTCAGCAGCGACACCTCGATGCGCAGGCCCTCGAGTTCCTCGATTTGCGAGGGGGGAAAGCGGGGATCCTCGAACGCCGCCGCACGTGCGTGGCGCGGCAGATCGAGGCGCAACACTGCGTCGGCTTCCAATCCGCCGACACAGCCGCGCAGCTCGCCATGCCGCCGCAGCGTGACAAAGCTCGCGATGCAGCTCGAAAGGCAGGCTGCCTCGTGCGCGGCACGCGCAGCACCGGACTGTAGTTCAGTCTCGATCGCGTCGCGCGCCACGCGCAGCAGTGGCCGGCCGCGATCCGGTTCACAGAAGGCCACGCGCTGCGTAGCCGACGACGCGCGTCCGGTCGCCCGCGGTGTCGCCGGAGTTGCGCGCATCGAGCACCTGCGGCGCGAGGCCGCGCGGGCGTGCAACCTGCAGCAGCCCGTTGATCGCCATCGCGCCGCAGGCCTGTTCGGCTGCGCAGACCGGGCGTGCGTTGCAGGATCGCCTCGAGCGTCGCCGCATCGGCCTGCTGGGCCTCCGCGTACGGCAGATAGTGCGACAGGTCCGAACTGACGACGATGAGGGTCTCCTCGCCGCCCCAGACCAGTTCCAGTGCCTGCGCCACCTCGGCGGTGGTCGCCTCGCCGACGAGCAGTGGCACCAGTGAGAAGTCGTGGAGCACTCGCTGCAGGAACGGCACCTGCACTTCGAGCGCGTGCTCCTGGGCATGCGCACGCGCGCTGCGGCTGATGTACGGCAGAGCTTCGAGCCTCGCCACCGCCGCGGTGTCGAGGGCGACCTCGCCCAGCGGAGTCGTGAACCGGTCTACCGCCGGGCGTCGCCAAGCCTCGAACGGCCACGCGATGCGCGGGGCCGATCAGTACGACTCGGGAAATGTGACGGGCGTGGGACGCAAGGCAAGCGTAGGCAGTCGCCGCGATCGGGCCGGAGTATGGATAGCCCGCGTGTGGAACGATCAAGGCCTTCGGTGCCAGCGCGAGCCGACGCGGCGCGGCGCCGAGCAAGTGGTCAACCTCGGTGCGCAGCGCTGGCGGCGGCGGCGGGATAGAACAACCCCGCCACGGCCGCGGGCCGCACGCTGGTCGATGTCAGCTCGATCATGGCGGCCTCCCTCGTTGCCGCGTTTCTCTGCTGAAGATGCGGCCGGGCGACGCCGATTCAAGCCGGGGCGCCGCGGAATCGTGCGCGTCGCCGCTGCCCCGCCGCCGCATCAGGCCCGACGTTCGAGCTCGGCGATGCGGCCTTCGAGTTCGTCAGTTTGCTGCGCGCTCTCGCGCCAGCACCTTGCTCTGGGTGTCGAACTCCTCGCGCGTCACCAGTTCGAGCCGCGCGAACTGTTGCGTCAGCAGGGACTTCAGGTTCTTCTGTATGTCTGCCGCCGGCGTTTGCCGGATCAGCTCCGACACGCGGGTCTGCAGATCATCGAGGAAAGAAATCTTGTCCATGCGGGAAGCGACGGGCGCCGCGAAGCGGCGCAGTCGCACGCCTGTGGCTCAGTCTAGCAGCGCACCTCGATGGTGATTGCGTGCCGCCCTGCCTCCGCGTGCGCCCGTGGCCACTCCCCGAGTTGGGGCACGACTGCACCCGGACGAGGCGAACGGCGGAGCCGGCTGGGGATTTCTGCACCGAGGGGCGGCGTTTTTGGCGGTGCAGCAAGTGGCACACAAGTTGCGTAACTCTGCCCGAGCCTTGCTCCAACCTCGATCAGTCGAAAGGAAATTCATCATGAAGAAAGCGCTTGTTGCCGCCGCGGTCACTGCGGCCTGCTCTACGCCGCTGCTGGCTTCGGCCCAGGCGACCGCGCGGGCGAAGCCCGAACCCGAGTTCACCCTTTCCGGCAATGTGACGATCGGCAGCGACTACCGGTTCCGCGGCTTTACGCAGACCGACTACCAGCCGACGATTCAGGGCGGCGTCGACTTCGCCCACAAGTCGGGCTTCTATCTCGGCAACTGGAACTCGAACGTCTCCTCGACGCTGTACAACGGCGCGCCGATCGAGATGGACTTCTACGGCGGCTACAAGCGATTCGTTCGGCGATTTCGGACTCGACGTCGGCATCATCTACTACTACTACCCGGGCACCGGCGAGTACGACGCCCGATTACGACGCGAAGAACTTCGAGGCGTACATCGGCGGCTCGTGGGGCCCGGCTGTCGGCGAAGTACTACTACTCGTTCACCGACTTCTTCGGCGTGAAGGCTCCGGGCATACGACACCAAGGGTTCGCAGTACGTCGACATTGACCGGCAATTTCCCTCTGCGGCGATGGCTTCGCCATCGTTGGCGCACGCCGGCTGGCAGTACGTCAAGAACTACCAGAACATCAACACCGCGCTCAACAAGGACAACGTGTGGGACTTCAAGCTCGGCGGCACGTGGGACATCACGGGTTCCGGGCTGGGTCCTCGGAGCCGTTCTGGGTCGGTACCAGCGAAAAGGACTTCTTCACGACGGCCGAGAACCCGCCGAGCGGCGCTGGCAAGAGCGGCTTCCTCGCCACGGTCGGCAAGACGTTCTGATGCAACTCTGAAAACGAACGGGAACCCAATTCATGAAACTCATTTCCGCCATCATCAAGCCGTTCAAGCTTGACGAGGTGCGTGAGGCGCTGAGCGGCGTTGGCGTTCAGGGCATCACGGTCACCGAGGTCAAGGGCTTCGGACGGCAGAAGGGCCACACGGAGCTGTATCGCGGCGCCGAATACGTGGTCGACTTCCTCCCCAAGGTGAAGATCGAAGCCGCGGTCGCCGACGACATCGTCGAGCGCGCGATCGAGGCCATCGAAGGCTCGGCACGCACCGGCAAGATCGGCGACGGCAAGATCTTCGTCTATGACCTCGAGCAGGTCGTCCGCATCCGCACCGGCGAGACCGGCAAGGATGCTCTCTAACCCCATGAGGAAGCGATGAAGAAACTATTGGTCATGCTCCTCACGGCAGGGGCGCTGGCGCTCGGTTCGGGCGTCGCAGTTGCACAGGGCGGCGGCGCTTCGCATGGCGACGGTGCGAAGCCGGAACCGGCCACCAAGAGCGCTGACTCGGCCAAGGCGGCAGAGCCGGCGCCGGCGGCGGCCCCGACCATGGCGCCGGCCGCGGCTTCGGCCAAGGCGGAGGAAAAAGCGGCCTCGGCTGCCGTGGCCGACGCCAAGAAGGACGAAGCGCCACCAGCGGCGGCAGCGCCCACCCCCAACAAGGGCGACGTGGCGTGGATGCTGACATCGACCGCACTGGTGCTGCTGATGTCCGTGCCCGGCGCTGGCATTGTTCTACGGCGGCCTGGTGCGCTCGAAGAACATGCTGTCGGTGCTGATGCAGGTCTTCGTGACGTTCTCGCTCGTGGTCGTGCTGTGGTTCATCTATGGCTACAGCCTCGCGTTCACCGAAGGCAATGCCTTCTTCGGCGGCCTCGGGCGGCTCTTCATGAGCGGAGCAGTGGACGCCGGCAAGGGCGAGTTCGCGATGGCAGCCACGTTCAGCAAGGGAGTCGTGATTCCCGAGCTGCTGTTCGCGGCCTTCCAGGCAACCTTTGCGGCGATCACCTGCTGCCTGTTGCTGGGCGCGCTCGTCGAGCGCGTGAAGTTCAGCGCGGTGCTGCTGTTCACGGTGATCTGGTTCACCTTCGCCTATGCGCCGATCGCCCACATGGTCTGGTTCTGGCCGGGCCCGGATGCGTACACGAAGCCGAGGTCGTGGACCAGCTGAACGCGACAGCCGGCCTGATCTGGCAATGGGGTGCGCTCGACTTCGCGGGCGGCACCGTGGTGCACATCAACGCCGGGGTCGCGGGCCTGGTCGGGGCCTACCTGATCGGCAAGCGGGTCGGCTACGGCAAGGAGGCGATGCCGCCGCACAGTCTGACGCATGACGATGATCGGGGCCTCGCTGCTGTGGTTCGGGTGGTTCGGATTCAACGCGGGTTCCGCGCTGGAGGCAAACAACTCCGCTGTGCTGGCGTTCATCAACACGTTCCTCGCCACGGCCTGCGCGGTGCTGGCGTGGTCGTTCGCGGAGTGGATGCTGAAGGGCAAGCCCTCGATGCTGGGTGCGGCGTCGGGTGCTGTGGCCGGACTGGTGGCGATCACGCCGGCGGCGGGCAATGTCGGCGTGCTCGGCGCCTTCGTCATCGGTACCGCCGCAGGACTGGTCTGCCTGTGGGGCGTCACTGGGCTGAAGAAGCTGTTGGGCGCGGACGATGCCCTGGACGTTTTCGGCATCCACGCCGTGGGCGGCATCCTGGGCGCGCTGCTGACGGGTGTGTTCAATGCGCCCGTGCTGGGCGGGCCGGGCTTCGTCACCGACTGGGTGACGGCGGCCACCGGTTTCAGCAGCATCGGCGAGCAACTGTGGGTTCAGTTGAAGGCGGTGCTTGTCACCGTGGTCTGGACCGGTGTCGTGTCGCTGGTCGCGTTCAAGATCGTCGACATGGTCATCGGACTGCGTGCAACACCGGAAGAGGAGCGCGAAGGCCTCGATACGACGTACCACGGCGAGTCCGCGTACCACTCTTAGTCAAGTTGGTTTCCCCGGGAGGCGACTCCCGGGGACCTGCCGGACCTCCGGGTCGCGGGACGGCGGGATAGAAGGTTGTGTCTCCCTAGCTCGCCGGGCCGCTCCCGCGGCCCAATCGTGGCGATCTTTCCCGGGCACCCCAGCGGTGCCCGTTTTTTTCGGCAGCCGGCGACGACCCCCCCGCCTATCTGGGGATCACCCGCAGCCGTCGGCCGCAATCCGCGGCGGTACACTGCCCGTCCCTACGTCCTCGCGCGGCCGGTCCGCCGGATCCCCCGCGCTGAAGCGAGCCCGCTGTGTCGCATTCCGCCGTTCCTCGCTTGGCCACCGCCAACACCGGTCCGCTGCTCGCGCTCGAGCAGAAGATCGTCGACGAGATGCCGGCGATCGAACGGTGGTTCCGCCTGCAGTGGCAGGACCACACGCCCCCGTTCTACGGCTCGGTCGACTTGCGCAATGCCGGCTACAAGCTGGCGCCGGTCGACATGAATTTGTTCCCCGGGGGGTTTAACAACCTCTCGGAAGCCATGTTGCCGAGCGCCGTGCAGGCAGCGCAGTCGGCTATCGAGCATCTGTGCCCGGATGCCCGCAACCTTGTCCTGGTGCCGGAACGGCACACCCGCAACCTGTTCTATCTGGCCAACGTCGCGCGACTGCAGCGGATCCTGCGCCAGACCGGACTCGAGGTCCGCATTGGCTCGCTCTCGGACGAGGTTCGCGAGCCAACGCTGATCGAGCTTCCGACGGGCGACACGCTGACGGTCGAACCCCTGGTGCGTCAGGGCGACAAGGTCGGGGTGGCGGGATTCACCCCGTGTGCGGTGCTCCTCAACAACGATCTGTCAGCGGGCATTCCGCCGATCCTGCGTGACCTCGAGGACCAGGTGCTGTTTCCGCCGTTGCAGGCCGGTTGGGCGATCCGGCGCAAGTCAAACCACTTCGCCGCCTACGACGTCGTCGCGGCCGAGTTCGCGCAGCTGATCGATATCGACCCGTGGCTGATCAACCCGGCGTTCGGGCGCTGCGGCGAGGTCAATTTCCACGAGCGCGCCGGCGAGGAGTGCCTCGCCAGCAACATCGACTTCGTCCTGGGCAAGATGCGCGAGAAGTATCGCGAACACGGGATCGAAGACACGCCGTACGTCGTTGTCAAGGCCGACGCCGGCACCTATGGCATGGGCGTCATGACGGTCAAGGATGCGTCGGAGGTGCGGGGCCTCAACCGCAAGCAGCGCAACAAGATGTCGGTGGTCAAGGAGGGCCTCGAAGTCCACGAGGTCATCATCCAGGAAGGTGTGCCGACGATCGAGTTGGTTGACAACGCCGTCGCCGAGCCGGTCGTCTACATGATCGATCGCTATGTGGTCGGCGGCTTTTATCGCGTGCACACGGAGCGCGGGCGCGACGAGAACCTGAACGCCCCGGGCATGCACTTCGTGCCACTCGCATTCGCCGGCAGCTGCAACCTGCCGGACTGCAACGAGACGGCCGTGGAGTGTGCGTCGAACCGCTTCTACGCCTACGGAGTCGTTGCGCGACTGGCACTGCTGGCGGCGGCCGTCGAACTTGAGCGCACCGCGCATCGTGTCGCGTCGGCGCCGTCGGCTCCGATTGCTGCCGCGATCGCCGGCTGACGCAGCGTCACGCCTGCAGACCGCCTCGCATGGCCCTGTCGCTGCTGTTCATCGTCGATCCGCTGGACGAGCTAAAGGCCTACAAGGACTCGAGCGTGGCGATGATGCGCGAAGCGACCGGCCGTGGCCATCGCGTGTTCGCCGCCACACCGGTCGAGCTCGCGGCGACCATGAGTTCAGTGACGGCGCGCGCCCATGAACTGCGCGTTTCGCCCGATGACTCGGCGTGGTACGAGGATCTCGGGGCCGCGGAGCACGAGGTGGCAGGGTTCGATGCGGTGCTGATGCGCAAGGATCCGCCGTTCGATGTCGAGTTCCTGGCTGCCACTTTGCTGCTGTCGCGCGCCGCGGCACTCGGGGCACGGGTCATCAACGACGCCCAGGCGCTACGCGACCACAACGAAAAGCTGTCGATCCTCGAGTTTCCACAGTTCACCGTGCCGACGCTGGTGACGCGCGAGGAGGAGCGCATTCGGGCCTTTTGGGCGGACCACGAAGACATCGTCGTCAAGCCGCTGGACGGCATGGGCGGCGCCGGAGTATTCCGCCTGCAGCCCGGGGATCCGAATGCAGGCTCGATCCTCGAGACAGTGACCGCGCGCGGCGCACGGACGGCGATGGCGCAGAAAGTTCATCCCCGCGATCCGTGACGGCGACAAGCGCGTGCTCGTCATCGATGGCGAGCCGGTGCCATACTGCCTCGCGCGCATTCCGAAAGCCGGGGAGACGCGCGGCAACCTGGCCGCCGGCGGCACCGGACGCGCGCAGCCCTCAGTGCGCGCGATCGCGAAATCGCCTCGCGCGTCGGTCGCACGCTGCTGCCGCGCGGCCTGCGGCTGCTCGGGCTCGACGTCATCGGCGATCACCTCACGGAGATCAACGTCACCAGTCCCACCTGCTTCGTCGAGATCACCGAGCAGACCGGCTGCAACGTCGCCGGCCTGTTCATCGATGCGCTGGAGCGTGTCGGATGAGCGCGTCGCGTGATCGTTGCGCTCGATGCCTCCAAGCGTGCAGTTGATCTGCGCCCGCCCGCCCGGCCGCCCGAAGGGCGGGCGCCTAACTCGAGCAGGACGAGCGCACGTGCGACCCGAAGGGTCGCGTACGCGAGTCCTGAGACCCCTATGACCGGCATCGTCATCATCGCCCATGCCCCGCTGGCCAGCGCGCTCGAGCATTGCGTCGAGCATGTCTACACCTGCGAGCCCGACATGGCGAAGGCGAACCTGCGAGTGCTCGATGTCGAACCGGGCGCAGACATCGAGTCACTGTTCGAGCGGGCCAGCCGGCTGGTTGCGGAAGTGGATAGCGGTGCCGGCGTGCTGGTGCTGACCGACGCGTTCGGCGCCACGCCGGGTAACCTGGCCGCCCGGCTCAGCGTGCCGGCACGCGTATCGGTCGTGGCGGGAGTTAACCTCCCCATGCTGCTACGCGCCGTTTGCTACCGCGGTAGTTCGCTCGCTGAGCTTGCAGAGAAGGCGCTCGCAGGTGGTCAACAGGGCATGGTGCAGGTCACGGCAACGCCTGTGCAAAACCAAGGGTACAACCCGCAGGGGAATGATTACCAAAGACTTCACCATCAGCAATAAGCTCGGGCTGCACGCGCGGCCGTCGGCGCAGATCACCCAAGTGGCAAGTCGCTTTTCCTCGGAAGTGTGGATTTCCAAGAATGGACGCCGGGTCAATGCAAAGTCGATCATGGGCGTCATGATGCTGGCGGCCGGGCAGGGCAGTGTGCTCTACGGTCGAGGCAGACGGCCCCGATGAGGCGCAGGTGATCGATGCCATCGGGGAGCTGATCGCCACCGGGTTCGGCGAGATCGATTGACCATGACTGAGCGCACTCGGGAAACAGTGACAGGCAGCGGCGTGGCGCGCGGAATCGCCATCGGCCATGCGCATCTGCTCGCCCAGTCCGAACTCGAGGTGCGCCAGGTCACGATCGAGCGGCGCGACGTCGTGCACGAGATCGCGCGGCTGACCCGAGCCTTCGCGGCCGTGCGTGACGAACTCGACGAGCTGAAGCTCGGCATCGCGCAGGACGCGCCGACCGAGGTGCGCGCGTTCCTCGATCTGCACCGCCTGATCCTGGACGATTCATTGCTGTCCGAGGCGCCACGCGACCTGATCCGGGCGCGGCTGATCAATGCCGAGTGGGCACTGACGATACAGCTCGAGGAAGTCTGCCGGCAGTTCGAAGCGATCGACGACGAGTACTTGCGCGAACGTTCGACCGACGTGCGCCAGGTCGTCGAGCGAGTGCTCAACGCGCTCGCCGAAGGCACGCCGGGGCGCGTCGCGTTGCCGAAGAAACTGGCGGCGGGTGAGCGACTCGTGCTGGTCGCGCGCGACCTCGCGCCGGCCGACATGCTGCACCTGAAGGATCGCGCCGACGTCGACCTCGCCGGTTTCGTGACCGAGCTCGGTGGTCCGACGTCGCATACGGCGATCATGGCCCGCAGCCTCGGGCTGCCGGCAATCGTCGGCGCGACGCGCGCGCGCGACGTGATCGCGGAAGGCGATCTCGTCGTCATCGACGCTGACGCCGACCTCGTCGTCGTCAACCCTTCCGACGACGAACTGCAGGAATTCCGGCGCCGGTTGCGCGCGCAGGCCGAGCATCGCGTTCAGTTGCGCAAGCTCAGGGGCAAGCTCGCGCGTACGCGCGACGGCATGCCGATCGACCTGCTGGCCAATATCGAGTTGCCGCGGGATGCGCGCGACGCACTCGAGGCGGGCGCCGATGGCATCGGACTGTTCCGCTCCGAATTCCTCTTCATGGACCGCGACGATCTGCCGACCGAGGACGAGCAGTACGAGGCGTATGCGAAGGTGGCGCGCGTGATGAAGGGCAAGCCGGTCGTGATCCGCACGCTCGACATCGGCGCCGACAAGGTGCTCAACGAAGCCGCGCGTGAGACGCTCGGCATGGGGCGCGGCGCGCCGCGGCCGGAATCGAACCCCGCACTCGGACTGCGCGCAATCCGCTATTGCCTGGCGTACCCGGATCTGTTCTCGACGCAGCTGCGCGCGATCCTGCGTGCGTCCGAGGTCGGCACCGTTCGCATCCTGATTCCGATGCTCGCGCATGTGCACGAGATCGAGCAGGCGGCCGCCTTCGTCGCCCGCGCCAAGGAGCAGCTCAAGGAGCGCAAGCTCAAGTACGACGCCCGCATCCAGCTCGGCGGCATGGTGGAGGTGCCTGCGGCCGCCTTGTCAGCTGCCGGAGTTCGTGCAACGGCTCAAGTTCCTGTCGATCGGCACCAACGACCTGATCCAGTACACGCTGGCGATCGACCGCACCGACAGCGCTGTGGCTCACCTGTATGACCAGATGCATCCCGCTGTGCTGCGTCTGATCGCGCAGACGATACGCATCGGTACCAAGGCGCGCGTGCCGGTTTCCGTCTGCGGCGAATTGGCTGGGGATCTCGAAATGACCGAGCTGCTGCTCGGGATGGGGCTGCGGCAGTTCTCGATGCACCCGTCGCAGATACTGCACGGTCAAGGAACGATTGTTCGAGCTGTCGGCCAAGGACTCCGGCCGCTTCGCCGGCCGCGTGCTGCGGATGTCGGATCCGATGAAGATCCGGCAGCTCCTGCAGCGCGAGGTGGCACGCCTCTCGAAGCTTCGGCCTAGCGTCGCGCAAAGGAAAAAGGGCCCGGCACGGCCGAGCCCTTTGCTTCGCGAGTCTGCCTCGCTCGGCGAACGTCCTAGTTCAGGTCCTTGTCCTTCCAGACCTTGATGCCCGACGCAGCCACGCCGACTTCGAGGCCCGGTCTTGGTCAGTCGGTAGAAGTCGCCGCCGGTGAAAGTGCCGAGCTGGTGCTCGCGGCCTTGGTGCCGGTACCGGCGCCGGCGGAAACAGTCGCCGTCGCATCCCAACCCTTGTCGATGAACTGCTGCATGCTGGCCTTGTCCTTGAAGATGAACAGGAAGCGGGTTTCGCTGGCGCCAAGTTGCAGCCCGGCGCTCGCCTGAGCCAGGTCCATGAACGTGGTCTTCTTGGTCACGTTGTCGTGCACAACACCCTTGCCGCCGGCGCCACCGAGAGGAAGCTAAGCCGTATGTCGTGAATACGGCGTAGCCGGGGGCCTTCTCGACCTTGGCCTTGAGTCTTGGCTCCTTCGCTAGAACGTCGGCCATCGTCGCCGCGCTGGCCTTCAGTACTTCGTCCTGCTTCGCCTTGTCGGCCGCCATCGCGGATGACAAGCCAAACGCGGTCAGCGTTACGGCCGTTGCCAGCCATTTCATCAATTTCATTGTTGTTTCCTTTTCTCTCGCCGGACACACGTCGGGTCCCGGTCCAGCGTGGACCGGGTGACGATCCGTGGATTGAAGTCTAGCTGCTGCACCCGTATCGGCCGTTTGACAGCCCGCAAGCAGTTCTCTAGCCTGCCTGCGCTTGCGCCGATTTGCCGACTCGCTTGCGGGCGCGTGAGGGAATGACTCCTCCGAAATCCGCTAAAGACGTCAGGCAGCCTTGCTGCCCCAACCCGAGCCGGCGTCGCGCCCCTCGGGTTTTTTGTTGCGATTTCGCCGTCGAGGTTTCGACCGTGAGTGGCCGTTCCGTAGGCGTCGTTACGCCGCAGGCGATGAAGTTCGATGTCCCGCTCGAATTGACGAGCGGTGCGACGATGGCCTCGTACGAGCTCGCGGTCGAGACCTACGGACGACTGAACACGGACCGCACCAACGCCGTGCTGATCTGCCATGCGCTCAACGCGTCGCATCACGTGGCCGGTACTTACGCCGACGATCCGGGCCAGGTCGGGTGGTGGGACAACATGGTCGGCCCGGGTAGAGCCCGTCGATACCGAGCGCTTCTTCGTCGTCGGCGTCAACAACCTCGGCTCCTGCTTCGGCTCGACCGGGCCGATGTCGATCGACCCGGCGCGCGGGACACCGTACGGCGCGCGCTTTCCCGTGGTGACGGTCGAAGACTGGGTGCGCGCGCAGGCACGCGTCGCCGACGTCCTCGGTATCGAACGATGGGCCGCCGTGATGGGCGGGTCGCTCGGCGGAATGCAGGCGCTGTCGTGGGCGATCCAGTATCCGCAACGCATACGGCACTGCGTCGCGATCGCGTCGGTACCCAAGCTCTCGGCGCAGAACATCGCGTTCAATGAAGTGGCCCGCACCGCGATTCGCTCGGACCCGGACTTTCACGGCGGCGACTATTACGCGCACGGCGTCGTACCGAAGCGCGGCCTGCGTGTGGCCCGAATGATCGGACACATCACGTATCTGTCCGGTGCCGACATGGCCGAGAAATTCGGGCGAACGATGCGCGCTGACGATTATCAGTTTCACTACGACGTCGAGTTCGAGGTTGAAAGCTACCTGCGCTACCAGGGCGACAAATTCTCGGAGTACTTCGACGCGAACACTTACCTGCTGATCACGCGCGCACTCGACTACTTCGATCCAGCACGACACACCGGTGGCAACCTAGTGCAGGCGTTGGCGCCGGCCACCGCGAAGTTTCTGCTTGCGAGCTTCAGCACCGACTGGCGCTTCCCGCCGGAGCGTTCGCGCGAGATCGTCGAGGCGCTGATCGAAAATGGGCGCGACGTGGCCTACGCCGAGATCGACGCGCCGCACGGCCACGATGCGTTCCTGCTGGAAGATCCGCGGTATCACCGGGTCGTGCGGGCGTACTTCGAGAACATCGCGCGGGAGTGCGCGCGATGACACTGCGCGTCGACCTAGCGCAGATCGCCGATTGGGTCGCGCCGACGAGCCGCGTGCTCGACCTGGGGTGCGGCGATGGTTCGTTGCTTGCCCACCTGCGCGACGCGAAGATCTGCCATGGCTATGGCGTCGAGATCGACGACGACCACGTGGCCCGCTGTGTCAAGGCGGGTCTGAACGTCGTGCAGCAGAACCTCGATGCCGGCCTGCTCCTGTTTGCCGACAACATGTTCGATACCGTCGTGCTGTCGCAGACACTGCAGGCCATGCGCAACGTCGAGGGCATCCTGCGTGAGATGGCGCGCGTGGCACGGCAGGGCATCGTGAGCTTTCCGAACTTCGGCCACTGGCGCCACGCGGTCTCGCTGCTGGCGGGGCGTATGCCGGTCAACAGGCAGATTCCGTATCAGTGGTACGACACGCCCAACATCCACCTGTGCACGCTGAAGGACTTCGAGATCCTGGCTTCCAGGGTGGGACTGATCATTACCGGCCGCACGGTTCTCGCCGATGGCCAGCCGGTGACATTTGCGCCGGCGCTGCGCGCGACAGTCGCCATCTATCGATTCGAGACGCGTTGATGGTCCACGTACCGGCGCCGCGGCCAGGAGGGTGGTGCGATGAGTTCGCTGCGCGACCAATTGATACGCAATTTCAACGACATCGAGCTCGAAACGTCGACGCGCGCACCGTTGTACGACGGCACCCGCAGCGGCGGCGTTGCCGGCCCGCGCGAGGGTACGGTCGCGAAGAAGCTCGGCGCGGGCTTCGACATCGTGCCGCCGGGCAAGCGTTCGTGCCCGTACCACTTTCACTACGCGCAGGAAGAGATGTTCGTGATCCTCGAAGGCGAGGGCACGCTGCGTGTGGCCGGGGAATGATCCCGATTCGCGCCGGCGACGTCATCGACATCCCGCCCGGGCCCGGAGTATCCGCACCAGATCATCAACACCTCGACGGCGCCGCTGAAGTACCTGTCGATCAGCACGCAGGAAATGCCCGAGGTCTGCGAGTACCCGGACTCCGGCAAGTACCTGGCGTTTTCGCGCACCAAGGGCCCCTGCTTGACGGCGGGCGCATGCATCGCGCCGACGCCGATCTCGACTACTGGGACGGCGAGGCCTGAGAATGCGCCGGCGCAGTCGGCCGGGCCGCGACCCGGCTGGCGAGCCAGACCAGCAGCAGCACCGGGGTGCCCAGCGCGGCAGTCGATGGAAGAACGCGACGTAGCCATGCGCGTCGACGAACGCGCCGGAAATCCCGCGATGAATTTCGGCAGCAGCAGCATCACCGAGGAAAACAGCGCGTACTGCGTGGCCGAGTAGGCGACGTTGGTGAGGCCCGACAGGTAGGCGACGAAGGCCGCGGTGGCGATGCCGGCGCTCAGGTTGTCGGCCGAGATCGCGAACACCAGCCCGGAGGTCGTGGCCGCGCGTCGCGAGCCATGCGAACAGCAGGTTGGGAGCGCGACAGCACGGCGCCCAGCATGAGCACGCGCATCACGCCGTAGCGCAACGCGAGCACGCCGCCCAGGGCTGCGCCGGCGAGCGTCATCAGCACGCCGTACACGCTCGACACCGCGGCGACTTCGTCCTTGGTGAAACCCATGTCGCGTAGAACGGGTTCGACATCACCCCGAGCACGATGTCGGAGATGCGGTAGGTGCCGATCAGTGCGAGCAACAGGAGCGCCTGCCAGCGGTAGCGCAGGACGAAGTCGAGGAACGGGCCGACCACCGCGGAGTCGAGCCAGCCGAGCAGCCGCGCGGCCGGCGCGCCGCCGTGCCGCGGCGGCACGGTGTCCTGCGAGTGTGCAGCCGCGACGAGCGGCTCGCTCGACAACAGCGACCGTGACGATACCCACGCCATGCAGGCGCCGCCATGCCCAGGTACGCGGCGTGGCCAGGCGCCGGCGTGGTAGCCGCGCTCGGCCGCGGCCGACGCTCGCCGCGATCCACAGCACGCCGGCGCCGGCGGAGATCATCGCGAGCCGATATCCCACCTGGTACATCGCCATGGCGAGCGCCCCTGCGCTGTCCGCGCCGGCCGATTCGATGCGATACGCATCGAGCGCGATGTCCTGCGTGGCCGAAGCAAAGGCCACCACAAGCGCGGCGATCGTCAGCGGGCGCAGCCGTTCTGCGCCTCGTCGGTGCGCCATGCCGACGAGTCCGCCCACACGGACCTGCGCCGCCAGCAGCCAGCTGCGCCGCCGGCCCAGAGTGCGGGTAAGGAACGGCAGGGGCAAGCGGTCCACCAGTGGCGCCCACATCCACTTGAAGCCGTAGGCGAGGCCCACCCAACTCAGGAAACCGATCGTCGTGCGGTCGATCCCGCTTCGCGCAACCGGAACGAAAGCGTGCCCAGCACCAGCAGCAGCGGCAGGCCGGCAGCGAAGCCGAGGAGCACCATGCGCGGCCACGGGCGGCTCGGCGTAGACCTGCAGTACTTCGCGCCACGAGCGCCGAGGTGTCAGGCTGGCGGCGGCGACATCGGTATCGGTCGTTGGCGTGGACGCAGTGGGGCTAGCCATGGATGCGGGCAGTGTAGTGGCGCATCGGTCCGGCGCGATCCGGGATGCTCAGGGGCCTGGGCCGCCGCAGCGAACGGGCGGTTGATTGGGTCTTGCGCA
>CAWDEO010000022.1:0-140499 GCA_963801405.1 uncultured beta proteobacterium
GGATTCACAAAGCCGCCAAGGCCGAGATCGCGATGATCAAGGTGGTTGCTCCGAACGTCGCCTGTACCGTGCTTGACTGGGCGATCCAGGCGCATGGCGGCGGTGGCATGTGCGACGACTTCCCGGTGGCGTATGCCTACACGCTGGCGCGCACGCTGCGTCTGGCAGACGGACCCGACGAAGTACATCGCAATGCCATCGCCAAGCAGGAGATCGCTAAGCACGTTCCCGCGCCCTCGGCACTGATGTCACGATGATCGATCTGTACTCCTGGGCGACGCCGAACGGCCATAAAGTCCACATCATGCTGGAGGAATGCGGGCTGCCGTACCGCCTGCACGCCGTCGATATCGGCGCCGGGGACCAGTTCACGCCGGAGTTTCTGCAGATCAGTCCGAATAACAAGATCCCTGCCATCGTGGACAGCGAGGGACCGGACGGCAAGCTGATGTCGCTGTTCGAGTCCGGCGCGATCCTGATCTACCTGGCGGGCAAGACCGGCCGCTTCCTGCCGCGGGACGTACGCGGCAAGTACGTGGCGCTGCAGTGGCTGATGTTCCAGAAGGGCGGCGTGGGTCCGATGCTCGGCCAGGCGCACCACTTCCGGCTGGTATCTCGCCCGAGAAGATCGACTACGCGATCAAGCGCTACACGAACGAGGCAGGTGGTCCTGTACGGCGTCATGGACAGCCGGCTCGGCGAGGTCGACTATTTCGCGGGCGAGTATTCAATCGCGGACATGGCGATCTACCCGTGGACACGCTCCCACGGGAACCAGGGCGTGGACCTGGCAAGCTTTCCGAACGTGCAGCGGTGGTACGAGGCGATCGAGGCGCGAGCCGCGGTGCAGCGCGGCGTCAAGGTGCTGGCCGACCGCCGCAAACCGCTCGTCGATGCCAAAGCGCGGGAGGCGCTTTTCGGCTCGGCGCAATACACCCGGCGCTGAGCCCGACGCCGAGCGTGATTACTGGAGCGGATTTTTCAGCAGGTCGCTGAACGGCACCGCCATCACGTCGATGCCTTCCTCGGCGAGTCCGGCCGCATCTTCCCGCGATGCCAATCCGCGGATCGAGCGCGGGGCGCCTCCTGGTAATGGATGCGGCGCGCCTCTTCCGGAAAGCGCTCGCCGACATCCTCGGTGTTCGCCTGGATGTGGCGTGCGACCTGCAGCAGCATCGCTTGCATTGCGGCATCGTTCGGCATCGCGACGGCCTGCCGGTCCGATGGCGCCAAGGCACCCTTGTTGATTCGTGGTGCGGACAAAAGTTTGCGAACGGCGTGGCTGCCGCACACGGGGCACTCCACGAGTTTCGCTTCCTGCTGGCGATCGAAGTCATCGGCCGAGGCAAACCAGCCCTCGAACGGATGCTCGTTGTCGCAGCTCAGGTTAAATACCTTCATCGATGACCTTGGTGCCGCGGGCCGGAATCGAACCGGCATGCTTGCTTTCGCTTGCGGCGGATTTTAAGTCCGCTGTGTCTACCAGTTTCACCACCGCGGCGGTGAAAAAGACCTGGCACAGCCTATCAGTTCATGGCCCTTGAATTCGGCAGGTGCCCCCAAGACCCGTCCGTTGAGCAGGCGATCGGGCTGCACGTGCCCTGCGCAAAGGGCTGTACGGCACGATCGCGCAAGGGTGGAGGCGGGGGTCGGAATCGAACCGGCGTACACGGATTTGCAGACCCGCCGCCACACCAACGGGCAACGACAGACGCGAAGATACACGGATCGACGTAACGTGAACGCCATGAGCCGTGCGTCGAGGAACATCGCCGCAAGATCCCAGCTAGGGGCTGAAGGCTTCCAGGTCGGAACCACAGGCCCGCTTCGGCGGGCCTTTTATGCCTCGCGGAAATGCGGGCGCATCTCAAAGAGGGAGACGGACGGACGAAGTTTCCATCCAAATACTCCGTCGCGTCGAAGTAGGAAGACGACCTGGACGTTGCCGTCCGCCTCGCGCAGATTGACAGCGAAGCGATCGAAGGTTTCGTAGTACATGTCGAATCTAGCGTTCGGCTGAAGCGCCGCCTGCATAGGTTGAAAGTCCTTAACCTTCTGTTTTGAATCGACCCTTTCGCCAAGCAAGGGCGGCCCGCAAACCCTCCCGGAGACCATTGCGTCGATCACATTCGCTTAGCCGCGCCTGAAACATGGCCAACATGGCAGTGGTAAGGCCGGTCGCAAGCGCCGATCGTCCTGTTGTATCCGTTTCCTGCGTAGCCTTGTCATGACCGCGGCAAGTGGCCGCGGACGCTTTCCTTGAACGCCGGAAAGTCGATGTGATCGGCGAGCGAAATCGCGTCTCGAGACTCGATCGCGCGTTTCATCTGCCAGGTGGTGACATACGGCGACGCCACGAAGAGGCCGATCAATACCGCGACGCCTGCAAAGGCGGCGCTAAACAGTGGGGGATTCGACTTCTCTCTGTTGTTCACCATTCGTTCTCTCCCCGAGTCGACCACTTTTCTGCACCGAGCGAGACAGGCAATGGCGAGCCCCCCGACGCATTTGCTGGACGAGGGTTCAGTGGTACCCGCCGGTTAGTCCTTTAGCTTCTCCGGATTCGTGACCTTTACGGCGGTTCCGCTCACGTAGGCCGCTGACCAGGAGAACGGCGCGAGTCGCCGGCCACCTGAGTGCTCATTACGGCATTGGCGCCGAGCTTTCTGGCCTCGTCTGCAAGCAGCGGATACAAGGTGGGCACGCTTTCATAGCCGACATTCGCCTCGGCACTCACCGAACCAATAATCTTGTACTCGATGCTGGCCGGCAGTGCGGCCTGCGTTACAAACACTGGACCTGAGGATGCGACAACTGGCTCTCCTGTCAGAGCCCGCGAAGAAGACGTTGAACACCCGGTGACGCTGCCGAGCAGCGCCACCGTGATTGCGACCTGCCAAAGCGTCATGCTTGCCCCGGACAGTTCGCACCCGATCTGTCCATGCTCCCTCCCCTTTACTTCGTTCGCGGGCAGCATAGGCAGCCCGTGCAGGGATAGTCACTGGTTCGGCGTCAGTTTCGATGTGCTATTCGGCCTATTGGCGCAGAAGTCCCACGGCGGGAGCGGAGCCGGGTCTCGCCAAAGGCCGCGCTTGGCCTCACGCGCCGACGTTTCGAGCGGCCGGCATTCCTGAGGCTGGCGAAGATATCGCGTGAAGCACCAAGCGAGCCCGTCCTCGACTTGCCTCCAGTTCGCATGCACGCCGTCGCACCATACATGCGCAACCGTGCGCCCGTAACGATCCGTATCAATCGGCTCGAACTTAACGTTCTTCGCGTGCCAAAAAAGCGTTTCTAGATTGCGCCGCGAAACTTGGCTATAGGGTTGCGTGCGCTCCGGCGCGTCGACCTCGGCGAGGCGAAGGACCGTCTTAACGGCGCCGTCCTGAACGGTCAGTGTGTCGCCGTCCGAAACCCCGACGACTACAAGCGCCAGCGCAAGAAGGCTGCCGATCATTAGTCGTCGGCCCCTGGCTCACGCATCCGCGTCAACAAAGAAGCCATAGCAGAATGATGGCGCCGCCCACGCTGAATTCGATAAGCTCGCAACAAGCAACAGGGACGCGATGCTGATTGACGATCCGCCGATGCGAATATTTGCTCCCGAATCCGATACCTTCGATCAAAGTGCGACGGTCATCAGGCGTCTCGGCGGAGTAGCGCGCGAATGAACGCAGGCATTTCTTACGAACTCGTCGCGCAAGTGATCTTCCAGGAGATCTTGGACAAAGAGTCCCGGCGCACGATCGCAGTTCGTCACAACGTTGTCGAGCAGGGGAAGACAACCAAGCATCAGATCGATGTAATTTGGCGCTTCTCGGTTGGCGGTATCGAATACACCACCGTAGTTCAGTGTAAAGACTGGGATTCAAAAGTTAAGAAATCGGCAGTGCTCGCATTTCACGCCGTTCTCGAAGACCTTCCGGGGCAACCTCGTGGCTTGATCGTTACCAGGAGCGGCTTTCAGTCAGGCGCACGGAAACTCGCAGACGACCTCGGGATAAAGTCTTTCGCCTCACGCCCATGCCCATGCCCTCATTCGGTATACGAATGGACACAAACTCATGGGCAGAGGCCTCCCTGGTACTTGAAGGCGCGTCTCTTGCGGATGAATGTCTATCGCCCAACGGTCTCTGCAAGGCTTGGGCGAGCGAATGTGATGCTCTGCGATCGACGACGAAGAAAATGAAGTATGAGCTTCAACAGCTTGAACTCTTAGACGAAGCGAATCAATCTTTAGGAACTGTTGATGCGCTCGCCGCAACCTTCCTCGCACAGATGCGCAAAGGAGGAATTCGATCGCAAACCTTCACCAAGCACTTCGAAGGGGCGACGTATCTTCGCGTCCCGCGAAAGGCCTCAAGGTTCCGGCTAGACGCAATTAGTTTTGACATACAAATTGAGGTTGAACCACAGGCCCCAGTTCCTCTTGCCGCGCCAGGTGTCAGCACTTTCATCCTCGATGATCTGCAAACTGGCGAATCAAGCCGTCACGAGGTACGAAGAACTGCGACGGGAGTTCGAGACAAAAGTTAACGCGGCAACGGGTAGTGTGATCTACGCCACGTAGGCTCAGGGTTACATCCTGGCAATCCTGTACGCCGATCGCTTCACGACGAGGGCTGCGTAAAACTACCAGTCGATCGTCCGGGGGCGCGCCCCCGGACGATGAACCTCAACCCGGGCGAACCGTAACATCGCCACCGTCCCGCGCGAGACTGCACCGCACAGGCGGATTCGCTCATACTAGGAATTCGCCACCCACAGGTGTCGTCTCAGATGCGAAGATCGCTTCAGCTCGTCTTATTTCTCTTGGCCTGCCTCGTGGCGTACGCGCTAGAGCTTGGTGCCGAGTCTCTGACCTCCCACGGCGAGCACCAGGGATTGGTGAATGTTCGGGCGCTTTACGAACGCTTGTGACTCATGGCCACGTGAGCTAGTCCCGCGTTATACAGCTATTGTTGCCATCGACAGCCGTAACGACTCTGTCTGTCGTCCCTAGCCGCGACACCTGCAGACACCGTGACTTCCTCGCCAGTTTAATCACCGATTTGGCGGCCCACGAGCCCGCCGTGATTGTTGTCGACAGGTTCTTTATCAACAATTCTTGCCCGAGTGACGATCCCGGCACGATCGCTATTCAGAAGTCGATCTCTAAAGTCAGTAGTCGGCTTCCAGTCATCGTCGGCCTCAGAATCGAAGAGTATGCCGACCCTGGGAGCGACTCAGCCGAGTCGGCGTTCCCCGGATCGAAGCCCCACTCATGTTCCCGCAGGCGCCAAACCTGAAGGAGGGTATCCTCAATGTCGATCCAGATTACCGGCGTCTCCCTCTGGGCTGGACGGTGCAGCGGACGGCCAAAGACAAATTTGAGTGGCGTAGCACGCTGGCCTTGGAGGCCGCTGCAGCCTATGACTTTCTCCTCTTTAGCAAGTATCCAAGGCTCCAAGAACTGATCGACAGCCGAGCTCACCCTTATTTCAGTCTGATCGCTCCAGATGGCTTCCCCAGCTATCTCGCTGGCGACATCTTGTGTGCGTCAAGCGATCGGGCGCCTGACCGTGAGCGAGAAGTGTGTGGGCCGCGAAGCTCCAAAGATTCCACTTTCCTATCTCCGGGGCCGTATCGCATTCATCGGAGAACTCGATAAGAGCGCGGACTGGCATGACACTCTCTTTGGCCGCATCTTCGGAGTAGCGTTACAGGCGAACTATGTCGAGGCGCTTCTTGATGTAGCGTTACTTCAAGCAGGCACCCTTGTGGGTGAATTACCTTGTCGGCTTTCTCTTCTTTGTGGGAGTCAAGGCCTCTCTACACCAACAACCTCTTTGGCGATGTTTGGTCGGATTGGCGGCTCTGCTTTTCGTTTCGTTTTTGCTGTTGTTCCTGACAGTCAGGCACTTCGGATAATTTCTTGATCCCATAGGGTTTAGCGCGCTAGTGCTAGCCCTCCTATTCATCTTCTGGCTGTTTGAACGCGCGACTTCGCCCGCTCAGCAAGGAGAACGCAAACATGGAACGTAAGTATCGACGCTGGCACTTGGCAGTTCTGGCTTGTCTGGCGGTTGTGTTCAACGTCGTACCGGGAGTGCTCGCCCAGGTCGAGCCGACACCGCAGCCGAAGCCCAAACCGAGCGGAGGCCGGCGGCACACCCGGCTCTGCGCCGCCCGATGTGAGCCCCCAGAAGCCCAAGAAAGAGGGCGAGTCGAAACCGACGGAACGCCCTCCGGGCCCGCCCGCCGGCACCTCCGCCAGCGCTGAGCCACCCGGGGTCGACACCCGGCTCACCGCCGGCGGCGCGCTCGCCCAGACCGAGAAGGCCAAGAAGCAGGCCGAGGTCCGCAAGGCGACGGCAGCGTCGCTCGAGAAGTTCTACAAGGCCGACCCGAAGCTCAAGGACGCGGTCGCGAAGGCGCCGGGCTACGCCGTCTTCACCACCTACGGGATGAGCTTCCTCATCGGCGGCGCCGGCGGCAAGGGGCTCGCCCACGACAACAAGACGAAGAAGGACACGTTCATGGACATGGCGCAGGCGAGCGCCGGGCCTGCAGGTCGGCGCCGCGGAGAGCGAGACGCTGATCGTCTTCAAGTCGCGCCAAGGCCCTGCAGCAGTTCATCGACAAGGGCTGGGAAGCCGGCGGCGGCGGCGTCGTGCAGGCCGGCGCGGGCGGCAAGTCGGCGGGCGAGCAGGCCGGCGCGAACGCGATCGCCGACGCGTCGTACTACATCCTGACGCAAGAACGGGCTCCAGGCCGGCGTCGCGGTCGCCGGCACGAAGTTCTGGAAGGACAAGGAACTGAACTGAGCGCGCCAGGATTGAAGCGAGTCGCTGGCGGGCGGATTGTCGCGGGCGCGCGACCCAGACCGCCGCACCCGCGCCCCCGCCGCGGGCCGTATTACCGCCGACGCGTAGCGGCTGAAGGCGCACGAGAACCTCGCGCTGCGTTGAATGGACAAGCGCCGCTGGACTGAGCGACCGAGCGGCTCGAAAGACCGCAGCAAAGCTCGAGGTCGCCCCGGACGGAGGTACGAGGCGCTCTGTAGGGCCATAGGCCGCGCGCACCGAGGGTGCATGCCGCAGCCATCATGCTGCGGCACGTCGAGTTTGCCGAAAATAGTTACGGTCAGCTTATCAGCGCTCTCGGAAATCATACGCGCGAGATAAAAAACTCTGAATGAGAACGCAGGGGGTTTCTGACATGAAAGGCCTCGAAAGATGGCGAGCCCCCCCCCCCGGAGTCCTCGCGAATACCTCCACCTGTAACGGCGCCTGAAACGCGAACGGAACGCTGTTGCCGGGATTCGGAAACCCAGAGAGCCGAAGCTCCCTGGGCGGCGTTTCGGACAGTCAGATATCCGAGCCTTGCCGTTTCTCTCTGGCCCGAATTCGTTGAAGTTTTGCGGTCGTTTCTTGCCAAGCACATCTCTGCAAAGCCTTCGTTGGCGCGGCTCTCGGGGGATTCGAGGCGGGTACGGGTACAGGTACAGGTTCAGGTACTGGTTATAGGTACTGGTAGGGGTGCAGTAGTCATTCGATCACTCACCGCGCTCGATTGAATCGATGACGCTGTATTGCGCGTGCTCGGCGATTGGCTGCTGACGCGAGTTGATCTTGACTGTGCGCACCTTGACCCGAAACAGCATGTGCCTGAGCGGTCGGAGGCTGATGCGATCGGCGCGCTGATTCGTCTCTAGGAGGCGGGCCAAGGCTTGGTACATGTCGCCGCCGGGACTCATCTTGAACTTGCCGCGTTTCGCAGGTCGGCCAAAGGGTTTCCTCAACGCGGAAGGCTCGAAAGACACGCACGCCAAAGCAATCGCCAGGCTGCACGATCTCGAATTCCCAGAAGACCTTTTGCGCCGAAAAGATAATCGCGGTGCTGTAGTCGACGAACTTGGCCTCATACCATTCGCCTTCAGGCAAGAGAGGCTTGAAGGCGCCAACAAGGACTTCGTCTTCATCGTCGTCATTCAATGGTTGAACAACTCGCAGCGGCGCGCTACGCTCGCTTCGTCTCTGCTCAGGGACATCATCTCGAGGCCTCGTCGTTTGCCGCGCCGAGGCCTTTTCTTTGTCGGCCATCTCAGCGTCGCTCTATCACCTTCTGACACACGCCCAGGAAGGCTCTCAAAGTTGGGCGTCAGAGCCGCCGTAGCCGATGAGCCGGACGAAGACGCCATGCAGTTCGTCGCCGCCGTTCAGGCCGCATCTAATTCCTTCCATTGCGGCCTCTGTGTCTCGCTGGATCCTGGCTATTTCGTGAACGTCGATCATCAAGGTGCGCCTCGATTGCGAAGCGCACGTTCGAGAGAGATCAGCTCGCGCTGCGCGTTCGCAAGGCAATTGACGGCATCGTGCGGACGATGTGCTTCGATGCGCAGCATCGCGGTTGCGACGTGGAGGCGACAGTTGTGGAGCGCGCCCAGGTCAAGCGGTTCGGCTTGAGCGGGCGCGGATACGAAAGCCCCGTCGGGCGCCCTGCGGTAACGCGCCGGGCCGGTCATGTCGCCTCTAACGAGGCGCACACGATCTTTCGCAGCTTTTGCTGCAAGCCGGGCGATGGTTGCGGTCAACCGCGTGGTCGCCTGCCACTGCCCACGCAACAGGACGACCGCTTCCGCCTCGACCAGCGCCGCCTTGTGGTTGCGGAAGTACCAGCGCGCCGCCTGCTCACTGCCTAGCAGCTGGGGATTCTTTCGCCGGCCACGAACCCGTCGGGACCATAGAACGGGCCGACAATCTCAAAGCCTTGCTCACAGATCACCACCCTTCGAACACGCACCGCCTCCCAGCGGCAACTCCGTGAAAGGTAGCGACTATCTGCGCCTAGTTTGGGGACAACAAACATGGAGCGCGACCACTTTGGGTTACGACAAAGCGCGCTCGAGGTCGTCGAGTAGATCGAGGGGAAAGTCGCCGTCGATTGATTGCGAACGCAGAAGCGCGAGCATCGGAGCCAGCGCGAGATGCTCAAAGAGGTGCATCCGATCCGCGGGGACATTGCGCAGACGACGGCGAAGCTCGGCGGGCGCCGTTTCGATCCAATGCAAGAACTCGGCGGACGCGACCGCGTCGGGTCTCCGCTGAAGCGCCTTTTTCCCACGTTCGATGGCTCTTAGGTTCAGCTCCGGCGCTCGCTCTTTGACGCCTATGACCGCTTTGATCGCCTTGGATTTCGAGCCGCGACCGCCACCGAGTTGCAAGGCCTGGCGCGTGATCTTCATTGCGAGTTCGAACTGCGCATCCTCGCCGCGTCGAGGCGGCCGACCGCGTTTGCCAGTCCGATGCTCCTCGGAGAGCGCGAGGAGCATCGCGCGCATCTCGTCCCTCGTCATAGCCTCAACCAATGTCTCCGAGGACGTTCCGCACCAGCTTGGCTTTGCTCTGCGTCGTCAGGTGCGCATAACGCTTGGTCATAGCGAGCGATCGATGTCCGAGTACATCGGCCACCTCGAGCAGCGAGGCGCCGCTCTGCGCGAAATACGACGCGCAGGTATGGCGCAGCGTGTGAAACGAGGCACCCTCGATGCGGGCGAGTCGAATTGCACGCCGCCACGCTTCCTCAATAGAATACGGTCGCTCGGGTCGGAACTTGCCGGGGAATACCAGCGCCTCAGGGGCGCCGATCCCATGCCGGCGGATCTCCGCGCACACTGCCGGCGTCAGCACCAGACAGCGCGCATCGCCGTTCTTGGTACGCGGCAGGGTCGCGGTACCGGATTGCTGCCGATCCTCGGGCAAATCGATACAGTCGTAGCGCAGACCGAGCAGTTCGCCCCGCCGTGCACCGGTGGTGACAGCCGTAAGGATCAACAAGTGCAACTTGGGCCACGCACTCAGGCGTGCGACCTTCAGCAGCCGATCGCATTCGTCCTTGGATAGAAAGCGCGTGCGGCCAATGCTTTCACGTGCGCCGCGGATGTCGTGCGCCGGGTTGTGCCAGCCTTTGGGAGTCAGTCGACGATGGCGCGCCCAGGTCAGCACCGCCGAAAGTGCAGTGCGATACCGGTTGACGGTCGCACCCGAGCGCGGGTGATGCGCGCGGTACAAGCGCCGGCCGGCTGCGTCCTTGCCGACATACCGACGCACCGGTTGCGCGGCCAACTGGTCGAGCTCGTCCGCGATCACGTCGCAGTCGAGTTCGCACAGCTTCACGTGTCGCCGATCGCGTCGACCCAGATAGGCCAGATCGCTTCGTCGATCGCCGAGTCACGCCCGGCGTAGACGGCCATGTACGCGTCGACTAGCTCGCGCATGCGTCAAGTCGCCCCGGTTCGGTGCGACGGGAGGGATCGCACCACGGTGGGCGACACCGTGTCTCGTTACGTGTCTTGCATCGCTTCAGCTCCGACTTGGAAACCAACGGACTGCGTTGGCTGCAGGTCGTCGCCGGAAAGCGGCGCGTCCTTCAAGCTACTTGGAGGCGGGGGTCGGAATCGAACCGGCGTACACGGATTTGCAGTCCGCTGCATGGCCACTCTGCCACCCCGCCAGAGGGGGCTCAAACCAAAAGGGGAAGCACGTCGGCTTCCCCATTCTTTCGAATTCTTGGAGCGGGAAACGAGTCTCGAACTCGCGACCTCAACCTTGGCAAGGTTGCGCTCTACCAACTGAGCTATTCCCGCGCGAGGAGCGAAATTATAGCGGCGGGTGAAGGGGTGTCAAACCTGCAGCCTGAAGTTGCATCACTTTTCATCGAGGTGCGGCCACGCCATGCGCAGGTAAATGAGCATCGAGTAGACAGTGAGCGCGGCCGCGATGTAGATCAGGATCGTACCGATCAGGCGCACGTTGATCAGTCCGAACAGCGGATCGTGGAACAACAGCATCGGGATCGCGACCATCTGCGCGATCGTCTTGAACTTGCCGAGCGAGTTGACCGCGACGCTGGCCGAGCGTCCGATCTGCGCCATCCACTCGCGCAGCGCGGATACCGCGATCTCGCGGCCGATGATGACGAGCGCGACGAATTCATCGACGCGATCCAGCGACAACAGCACGACGAGCGCCGCGCAGACCATCAGCTTGTCGGCCACTGGATCGAGGAACGCACCGAGGCGGCTCACCATGCCGTACTTGCGCGCGACGTAACCATCGATCGCATCGGTCACCGCCGCCAGCACGAACAGCCAGCAGGCGGTGGCGTTTTTCCAGTGGTCCGGCAGTACGCTGTCGGGCAGGTAGAAGATGCCGACAATGACCGGAATCATCGCGATGCGCGCCCACGTGAGCGCCATCGGGACGTTGAACGCCAGCGGTGGGCTATTCGGTGGGCTGGCCATGCAGTTGCGCGTAGATCCTCTCCGCGAGCTTACGCGAAACGCCATCGACGTTCGCGATGTCGTCGATGGAGGCACCCGCGAGGCCACGCAGGCCGCCGAATCGCGCCAGCAGGCGCTGCCGCCGCTTCGGTCCGATGCCGTCCATCGTTTCGAGCTCGGAGGTATTGCGCGCTTTGGCGCGACGCGCCCGCATGCCGGTGATGGCAAACCGGTGCGCCTCGTCGCGGATCTGCGCGACCAGCATCAGTGCCTGTGACTCGCGCCCCAGCGTGAGCGGCGGACGCTCGTCCGGAAACACCAGTTCCTCGAGGCCGACCTTGCGATCCTCACCCTTGGCCACGCCGACCAGAATGGCCGGATCGAGTCCGAGTTCCTCGAAGACCTGGCGCGCGACCGCCACCTGCCCCTTGCCGCCGTCGATCAGCACGAGCTGCGGCATCGAACCTTCGCCGCGCGCCGGGGCCGCGAAGCGACGCGACAGGACCTGGCGCATCGCCGCGTAGTCGTCGCCCGGCTCGATACCGTCGATGTTGTAGCGTCGATACTCCGCCGGACGCATCTGATGGTTCGCGTACACGACGCACGACGCCTGGGTCGCCTCGCCCGCCGTGTGACTGACATCGAAACACTCGACGCGCAGCTTGTCCGCTTCGTCCTCGCCCAGCTCGAGGCCCAGCGCATCGATCAGCGCGCGTGTCCGCGCCATCTGCGAGCCTTCCTCTGCCAGCCTCCGCGCCAGCGCCAGCCGTGCGTTGGCTTCGGCCATCTCGAGCCAGCGCCGCCGCTGCTCTTGCGGGTGCCGCACCACCTGGACTCGCCTTGCCGCTCGCCTCGGACAACACTGCCGCAAGCTCCACCGCATCGACATCGGCATTGACGAACAGCGTCGGCGGGCACGGCCTGGACCGCATAGTGCTGAGAAATAAAAGCCTCGAGGACTTCGGCCGCGTCGGCCGCCTCGCCACTGCGGACCGGGAAGCTCGCCTTGTCGCCCAGGTGCCGGCCGCCGCGGATCATCGCCAGGTTGACGCACGCCTGACCGCCGTCGACGACCACTGCCAGAACGTCGGCATCGGCCTCGGACCCCGTCGTATCGACCGCCTGCTGGTGCAGCACGCGCGCGAGCGCTCCCATCTGGTCGCGCACCGCGGCGGCCTCCTCGAACTTCAGCTCGGCCGCCAGGACCTGCATGCGATCCTCGAGTTCGCGCAGGACGACGTCGGTCTCGCCGCGCAGGAAGCGCACGGCCCGGTCGACGTCCTGCGCATACGCGGCGGCGTCGATCAGCCCGACGCACGGGGCGCTGCAACGCTGGATCTGGTGCAGCAGGCAGGGCCGCGAGCGGTTGGCGAACACCGTGTCCTCGCAGGTGCGCAGGCGGAAGACCTTCTGCAGCAGCTGGATGCTGTCCTTCACCGCCCAGGCGTTCGGGTAAGGACCGAAGTACTGGGCCCGCCGGTCGACCGCGCCGCGGTAGTAGGCGACGCGCGGAAACGCGTGGGTCGTGAACTTCAGGTACGGATACGACTTGTCGTCGCGAAACAGCACGTTGTAGCGCGGCGCCAGCGACTTGATGAGGTTGTTCTCGAGCAGCAGCGCCTCGGCCTCGGAGCGCGTGACCGTCGTGTCGATCTGCCGCCACGCGCGCCAGCATGTGGGCGGTGCGCGGCCCGACGCCCTTGTTGAAGTAGGACGCCACGCGCTTGCGCAAGATCGCGCGCCTTGCCGACGTAAAGCGCGGCGCCCTGCGCGTCGAGCATGCGATAGACCCCGGGCAGGTGCGGCAGGCCGTCGATGACGGGACGCGGATCGAACGCGGGTAATGGATCGGACATGGGAGCTCGGCAGCGCGGCTTATAATCGCGGGTCTCTTTCCGTCCTCACGAAGGCTTCGGCGGCGATGTGCACGCCGGCGCCATTCTAGGGTGCCGCTCGGCCGGCGCCGGGACGACTGTCCTCCATCCGAATCACCGATCACCTGCTGCGCGCCCCGTGCGCGCTCAAAACGTCCGAGTCCACCCTATGGCCAAGATCCTCGCCACCGAAATCCGTGTCGGCAACCTACTCGAATTCGATAAGCGCGTCTGGCGCGTGCTGAAGAGCTACCACGTCCACGTCGGCGGCCGCGGCGGCGCCTACATGCAGATCGAGATCAAGGACATCGAAAGCGGCCAGAAGCGCAACGAGCGCCTGTCGACCGACGAGAAGGTCGAGCGCCCGTTCATCGATCGCCGCACGATGACGCTACTCGTACCATGACGGCGACAACTGTGTCTTCATGGACAACGAAACCTACGAGCAGCTCACGCTCGGCGAAGACTTCCTCGAAGGCCAGACCGGCTACCTGATGCCGAATATGGAGGTCGAGATCAACTTCCACAACGGCCGCGCGATCGGCATCCAGCTGCCGACGACCGTCGTGCTTGAGGTCGTCGACACCGAACCGGGCATCAAGAACGCCACGGCCACGACGTCGTTCAAGCCGGCGAAACTCGAGACTGGCATCTCGGTTCAGGTTCCGCCCTTCGTCAACACCGGCGAAAAGATCCGCGTCAACACCGACGACGGTTCGTACGTCGAGCGCGCGTAGCCGCCGGCCGCCCTAACGCGGCGCGCCCTTCTGAGCGCCACCACCCTGCGGGCCGCCCCTCGCGGCGCCGCCCTTCCACTCGCCCTGCGATTCGCGGATCTGGTCGCGCAGGCGCTGACGCTCCTCCGGCGTCAGGCGCATGGCCGCCACCGGACCCGCGCCCGGCTCGCTGCTCATGCCGCTGCAGGAAGCGCTGGCGCATCGCCTCGCGCTGCTCGGGCGTCATCTTCTCCCACATCTGGCGCCGCTCTTCGTTCGGGACACGACGCAGCATCAGTTCGCGCTGCTCGGGCGACAGCCTCTGCCAGAAGTCGCGCCGCTGCTCCGGCGCGAGGCCCTGCCAGGCACGCTGCCGCTCCTCGGGCGTGCGGGCGTTGCGGAAGGCTTCGCGCTGCTCGGGCGACATCTGCTGCAGCATTTGCTGGCGCTGCTCGGGCGTCAGCCGCAGTTGCTGGCCGGGCTCACCCGGCACGCCAAAGGCCAAGGCACTCGAGGCGACCAGACACGCCAGTGCGCCGTCAGGCCGCGCAGCCGGTCCGTGAAACGTACTCATGGCGTCCATTGTGGAATGGCAGCACGCCAGATGACCCGGCATTTTCAGACTTCCGGACCAAGGCGGCGCGGTAAAGTCTGTAACCGTTTGTGAATGCGCGGCCGGCGCGGCGACGCGGGCCACGTAGCATCCCTGCCAGACGCATGAACACGACCCTGAAGCCATGACCGAGCGAACGCCCCACAAGGTTCTCGTCGTCGACGACGACCAGCGCCTGCGCGACCTGCTGCGGCGCTACCTCGGCGACAACGGTTTCAACGTCTGACGTGGCCGACAGCGCCCAGGCGATGAACCGGATCTGGCTGCGCGAGCGGTTCGACGTGCTGGTGCTCGACCTGATGATGCCGGGCGAAGACGGCCTGTCGATCCTGCGGCGGCTGCGCGGCGCGCAACGACCGCACGCCCGATCGTCATGCTGACCGCCAAGGGCGAGGACGTCGACCGCATCATCGGGCTCGAAATGGGCGCGGACGACTACCTGCCCAAGCCCTTCAATCCGCGCGAACTGCTGGCCCGCATCAACGCCGTGCTGCGCCGGCGCGCGCCGGAGGAGTCGCCCGGCGCGCCCAGCCGCGGCAGCACGAATCCGTGAATTCGGCGACTTCGTGCTCGACCTCGCGACGCGCACGCTGAAGAGGCCGGCGAGGACGTGCCGCTGACGACCGGCGAGTTCGCCGTGCTGAAGGCGTTTGCGCGGCATCCGCGCGTGCCGTTGTCGCGCGAGAAGCTGATGGAGATGGCGCGCGGCCGCGAATACGAGGCGTTCGACCGCAGCCTCGACGTGCAGATCTCGCGCCTGCGCAAGCTGATCGAGCCCGATCCCTCCAAGCCGCGCTACATCCAGACCGTCTGGGGACTCGGCTACGTGTTCATCCCGACGGGGGCCTGAGCCCGCCCGGCCATGCCCGACCGCTGTCCTGCGTTCGCCGTCCGCTCTTCTGGCGCACGCTGCTGCTCGTGCTGTTGCTGATCGTGGCCAGCCTCGGCGCCTGGCTGCAGAGCTTCCGGGTGTTCGAACGCGCGCCGCGCGCGCGAGACGATCGCGCAGCAGGTCGTCTCGGTGGTGCAGCTCACGCGCGCCGCGCTGGTGTATGCGGATCCCTACGTGCGGCGCGACCTGCTCGCCGAACTGGCGCCAACGAGGGCATCCGCATCTGATCCGCTGGAGCCGAACGACACGATCGCGCCGCTGCCGGACGCGCCGCTGATCCGGATCGCGGAGCAAGTCGATCGTCGACAAGCTGGGCCCCGGCACGCAGGTCGCCGCGGAGGTCAACGGCGTCCGCGGGTTGTGGGTCAGCCTGACGATCGACGACGACCGGTACTGGGTCTTCATCGATCGCGATCCGGTCGGCGCGCACCTACGGCACGCAGTGGATCGGCTGGGCCGCCGTGGCGCTGCTGCTGTCGCTGATCGGCGCGGTGCTGATCACCCGGCTGATCAATCGCCCGCTCGCGCGCCTGTCGACGGCCGCCGCCGACCTCGGCGAAGCGGCCGCACCCGGCGCCGCTGCCGGAAACCGGTCCAGTCGAGATCCGCACGGTCAACGAGAAGCTTCAACCGCATGGTCGACCGACCTCGGCAAGCTGGAGGCCGACCGCGCCGTGCTGCTCGCCGGCATCTCGCACGACCTGCGCACGCCGCTGACGCGCCTGCGGCTCGAACTCGAGATGGCCGAACGTCCCGGAGGACGCGCGCGATGCCGATGGTCGGCGACATCGAACAGATCGACGCGATCGTCCGCCAGTTCCTCGACTACGCGCGCAAGACGCCCGCAGCAGCCGGCCGAGCGCATCGATCTCGCCACGCTGGTCGAGCAGCCGCGCGGCGCGCGCGCGTCGGACGCCGACGCGCACACAGCGCTCGAACCTGCGGTGGCGCATGGCGTCACGATCACCGGCTACCGGACCGAACTCGATCGTGCGCTCGACAACCTGCTGGTCAATGCGCTGCGCTACGGGCGCGATCCCGGCCACCGGCACGCCTGGATCTCACCGTCAGCCTGGCGCGCGACGGGCAGGATGCCGTCGATCATCGGTGGCCGATCGTGGACCCGGCGTCCCGACCGAGCAGATCGATCGCCTGTTGCGTCCGTTCGAGCGCGGCGACACGGCGCGCAGCGGCAGCGGTGGCGCGGGACTCGGCCTGCCCATCGTGCACCGCATCGCGCGGATGCATGGCGGGAGCCTGCGGCTGCTCGCCAATTCGCCGCATGGCCTGCGCGCCGAACTGACGCTGCCACTCGAGCGGCGCGCATGAGTTCGGCCGGCCCAACCGGCTGCGGCGCGAGCCTGGTCACGGCCGCGTTGGCCGGCCTGCTCAGTCCCCTGCGGGTCGGTCGTGCCCAGGCCGGGGCGACGCGCGTGGAGCGCGGTTCGCCGCACCGCCTGCCGCTGGCAGCCGTCGATGACCTCGAGATCGACGCTGGCACGGCCGGCGACGGCGACGAACCGGTCGATCTCGCGGTACTCATGCTCGGTACGATCGAATCTGCCAAGCGGACAACTGGCTGCGGGCGATGGCATGCAGCTCGACGGCGGCACGTTCGCATCAGACCGTCCCGGCGGGCCGCTATCCGCTGCAGGTCGTCGTGGCCCGGTTACGCCGACGACACTGAGCGCGTTGCATTCGCCCAGGTGAAGTTCGCCGAGCGAGCGCGGCCGACTGGAGCAACGCCATCTTCGAGGGCGACGACGTCCGAGCCTCCGGGAGGAAGACGAGCTGTCCGGCTACGAGGTCGAGTCCGGGCTGGAAGTGCCTGTTCGATGCGCGGGCGCTGCAGGCGTACGGCCAGGAACTTGCGCAGAACCCGAGGCTGCGACGCGATCTGGAGCAGGTCCTGCGCAAAATCGCCGCCCAGCGTGGAGTTGGGCATGGGTGCGGACACCGGTCGGCTCGGGCGTGCTCGTTACTCGGCGGTTCGGGCACAGGCTTCTACGGCTCGTACTGGGGCACGGACACGTCCGGTACGATCGTCTCGTTGGTCACGGACTTCGATCAGCTCGACTGGGTCGGATCTGCCGGAGGAGCCGCCCGTCACGGCTTGACGAGCAGCGCCACGGCCTGCGCCGCAATGCCCTCGCTGCGCCCGAGGGCGCCCAGTTTCTCGCTCGTCTTGCCCTTGACGCTGATAGCCGTCACCTCGACCCCACAGCAGGTCGCGATCGCCGCGCGCATCGCGTCGACATAGGGCGCGATCTTCGGCCGCTCGGCGATGACCGTGGCATCGACGTTCTCGATGCGCCAGCCGGCGGCGCGCACGCGCTCGCGCCGCCACCGTGCAGCAGCTCGCGGCTGTCGGCGTCGCGGAAGCGGTCGTCGGAGTCCGGGAAACAGCTGGCCGATATCGCCCAGCGCGGCCGCGCCGAGGATCGCATCGGTGATCGCGTGCAGCAGCACATCGGCGTCCGAGTGCCCAGCAGGCCGCGCTCGAAGGGAATCTCGACGCCACCGATGACGAGGCGCCGGCCCGGCACCAGTGCATGGACGTCGAAACCCTGCCCGACTCGGAAAGAGGTCACGCCAATGTCCGCCCGGCTGCCCGAAGGACACTGCGCGTTTCCTCCATAGGCAGCCGCGGTGAGCCTCGGAGAATCTTCAGTCTTCCTGTTCGCCCAGGATCGCACGCGCCAGCACGAGATCCTCCGCGGTGGTGACCTTCAGGTTGGTCGCGCTGCCCATCACCAGTCGCGGGGCGTGCCCGGCGCGCTCCATCGCGCTCGCTTCGTCCGTCACGGCGTCGAGCGCGACCGCTCAACGCGGCGCGCAGCGAGGCGACGCGGAACAGCTGCGGCGTCTGCGCGCACCACATCGAGGCGCGATCGAGCGTCACGCCCACCCGCCCATCTTCGCCGCGCTTGAGCGTGTCGGCCAGCGGAACGGCGAGCAGGCCACCGCTGTCGTCGGCGCCGACTTCGTCGATCAGTCGACCGAGCTGCTCCTCCGTCAGGCAGGGACGCGCCGCGTCGTGCACGAGTATCGCGATCGTCATCGCCGGTGCGAGCCGCGATCGCGATCAGTCCGTTGCGGACACTCTCTGCGCGCGACGCGCCGCCGACCGGCAGGAACTCGACCCGCTCGTCGTCCAGCCTTGAACTCCGCCCAGCGCGTGTCCGACGGCGCCACGACCACGAAGACGGCATCAATGCGACCGTCGGCGAGCATGGCCGCAGATCGAATGCTCCAGCATCGTGCGGTCGCCGAGCGGCAGGTACTGCTTCGGAACGTCGCGTTCGCCCATGCGCGAGCCCACGCCGGCGGCCGGTATCAGGGCGATGTAACGAAGGGGTCGGGACACGGAATGGGCGCGCAACGGAGCAGGAGGGGGCCTTCGTATAATAACGACCGAGTTCGGCGGCCCTTGAGCCCTCGCAACGGAGGGTTCGATGGCCGCCGATTTTTTTGCCGTGAGCACCGACGTCCCGCTCGCCCCGCCCGCGCCCGCCTTCGCGGGCCTGATGCCGCGGTCGCTGCCGATCGCAGGGACTCGTTTTGCCCTGGCCCGGCCGCCAGGCTCCGCCGACGCCCTGCTGCTGGCTCGCAGCGCCGTGCAGGCGCGCGCGGCGCGCCGCCTGCTGGTCATCATCGCGGCCGACGCGCTCGATGCGCAGCGCCTGGTCGACGAGATCCCCTACTTCGAGCCGACGCTGGCCGTGCGGCCGCTGCCGGACTGGGAGACGCTGCCGTACGACACGCTGTCGCCGCACCAGGACCTGGTGTCGGAGCGTCTCGAGACGCTGTTTCGCCTGAGCCAGGCGAGTGCGGCATCGACGTCCTTGTCGTGCCGGCGACGACGGCGCTGTATCGGCTCGCGCCGCCGCAGTACATCGCGGGCCACACCTTCTTCTTCCGCCAGGGACAGACGCTCGACGCCGACGAGCTGCGCACGCGACTGGTGTTCGCGGGCTACAGCACGTGTCGCAGGTGGTGGCGCCCGGGGAGTTCGCCGTCCGCGGCGGCCTGATCGACCTGTTTCCGATGGGCTCGGCGCTGCCGTACCGGCTCGACCTGCTCGATGCGCAACTCGAGACGATCCGCGCGTTCGATCCCGGATACGCAGCGCGGCCTTTACCCAGTGCCGGAAGTGCGCTTGCTGCCCGGACGCGAGTTTCCGCTCGACGAAGCCGCGCGCCAGTCGTTCCGTCGCCGCTGGCGCGACCGCATCGAGGGCGACCCGAGCCGCTCGAGCGTCTACAAGGACATCGGCAGCGGCGTGGCCTCGGCCGGCATTGAGTACTTCCTGCCGCTCTTCTTCGACGAGACGGCGACGCTCTTCGATTACCTGCCGACGGACAGCGTCGTCGCACTGCACGGGCCGGTCGAGGCGGCGATCCAGCGCTTCTGGAACGAGACCAGTGAGCGCCATCGCTTTCTCGCGCGCGATCCGGCGCGGCCCATCCTGCCCCCGGCGGCGCTGTTTCTGAACGCGGAGTCGTTCTTCGCTCGCGCACAGGACTACGGACGCCTGGCGCTTGGGCGACGCGGCCGCGCGCGACACCGAGGCGCCTTCGAGGCCCTGCCGGCGCTCGCAGTCGAACGGCGCGCCGACGATCCGCTCGGCCGCCTCAGGCGCTTCGCGGAGGACTACTGCAGGGTCGCATCCTGATCGTGGCCGATTCCGCCGGACGGCGCGAGACGATCGGCCAGATGCTGGCCGAGTACGGCGTCCCGTTCGGCGACAGCGCCGACTTCGCGGCATTCCTCGTCAGCGACGCCCGCTTCGCACTCGGCGTCGCGCCGCTGCACGAAGGCTTTGCGCTGCGCGAGCCGCACGTCGCGATCGTCACCGAGACCGAGCTCTACGCGGCCAGCCCGCGCCGGCTGCGGGGCAAGCAGCGCGAGCGCGCCTCGAACGTCGAGGCGATGATCCGCGATCTCGCGGAGTTGCGCATCGGCGATCCGGTGGTTCACGTCGAGCACGGCATTGGCCGTTACCTCGGACTGCAGGCGATGGACCTCGGTGACGGTCCCACCGAGTTCCTCCATCTCGAGTACGCCAACGAGGCGACGCTGTACGTGCCCGTGGCGCAGCTGCACCTGATCGGCCGCTATAGCGGCGCCGATCCGGCCGCCGCTCCGCTGCACCAGCTCGGCAGTGGCGACTGGGACAAGGCACGCAGGAAGGCTGCGAAGCAGGTGCGCGACACCGCGGCTGAGCTTCTGAACCTCTATGCCTTGCGTGCGGCACGCAAGGGGCATGCATTCGAGTACCGGCAACACGACTACGAGGCGTTCGCCGAGGGTTTCGGCTTCGAGGAGACGCCGGACCAGCAGGCCGCGATTGATGCCGTGCTCAAGGACATGTCGGCCGGCTTCCCGATGGACCGCCTGGTGTGCGGCGATGTCGGCTTTGGCAAGACCGAGGTTGCGCTGCGGGCCGCGTTCGCGGCCGTGGCGGGAGGCCGGCAGGTTGCCGTGCTGTGCCCGACGACGCTGCTCGCCGAACAACACTGCCAGACCTTCCGCGACCGCTTTTCGCAGTGGCCGGTGAACATCGTCGAGCTGTCGCGCTTCCGTTCCACGAAGGAGGTGTCGGATGCGATCGCCGGCATGAACGCCGGCACCGTGGATATCGTGATCGGCACCCACAAGCTGCTCAGCGCGGACGTGCGCTTCGATCGCCTCGGACTCGTCATCATCGACGAGGAGCATCGCTTCGGCGTACGCCAGAAGGAGCGGCTGAAGGCACTGCGCGCGGAAGTCGACGTGTTGACCCTGACGGCCACGCCGATTCCACGCACGCTGGCGCTGTCGCTCGAAGGCATCCGCGACTTTTCGGTGATCGCGACGGCCCCGCAGCGCCGGCTCGCGATCAAGACGTTCGTGCGCAAGGAAAGCGCTTCGCTGATGCGCGAGGCGGTGCTGCGCGAGCTCAAGCGCGGCGGGCAGGTCTACTTCCTGCACAACGAGGTCGAGACAATCGAGAATCGTCGCGCCCGGCTCGCCGAGCTGCTGCCGGAGGCGCGTATCGAGATCGCGCACGGCCAGATGCACGAGCGCGATCTGGAGCGCGTGATGCGCGACTTCTACCAGCAGCGCTTCAACGTGTTGCTGTGCACGACGATCATCGAGACCGGTATCGATGTTCCGACCGCCAATACGATCATCATCCATCGCGCCGACAAGTTCGGCCTCGCGCAGCTTCACCAGCTGCGTGGCCGCGTCGGCCGCTCGCATCACCAGGCCTATGCCTACCTGATGGTTCCCGACGAGGGCGGGCTCACGAAGAATGCCGAGAAGCGGCTGGAGGCGATCCAGAACCTCGAGGAACTGGGCAGTGGCTTCTACCTCGCGATGCACGACCTCGAGATCCGGGGCGCCGGCGAGGTGCTCGGCGAGAACCAGAGCGGCAACATGCAGGAGGTCGGCTTCGACCTGTACACGCAGATGCTGAACGCCGCGGTGCGCGCACTGCGCTCCGGCCGCGAGCCCGACCTGATGGCCCCACTGGCCGCAGTCACCGAGATCAATCTGCGCGTGCCCGCGCTGCTGCCGCCCGACTATGTGGCCGACGTGCACCAGCGTCTGTCGATGTACAAGAAGCTGGCGAGCTGCGACGACGAGGACGGTCTCATACGGCTGCAGGAAGAACTCGTCGATCGCTACGGCAAACTGCCCGAGCAGGCGCGCGCGCTGATCGAGACACACCGCCTGCGCCTCGTTGCCGAGCGGCTGGGCGTCAAGAAGATCGATGCCTCAGGCGATGCGCTTGTGATCCAGTTCGTGCCAAACCCGCCTTTCGACACGGCGCGCCTGATCGCGCTGATGCAGCGTTCGAAGACCATGCGTCTCGCCGGACCGGAGCGCCTGCGCATTGACGAGAAGACACCCGAACGTCGACGACCGCCTGCGGCGGCTGCGCGAAATCTTCAAGGGACTCGCCTGAATGCGGTCGTGTCACGCCATGACGCCGGCAATTACACTCCGGCCCCGATGAAAGACCTCGTCATCCAGGGCCCGGCGCTGTCGTCGGAGGCGCTCGACACCTTCAAGGTCGTCTGCGCGCCCGAGCGCATCACCGTGCGCGGCGCCGCCGCACGCTGCGTGGGCTCGGCCGACGACCTCGAGACGCGCAAGGCCGTGCGCGGGCTCGGCGAGTACTGGAAGCTCGACTGGGCCTTCGTCGAACCGGCGTGGCACCTCGCGGACTATCGCCTGCTCGCGCTTGACATGGATTCGACGCTGATCAACATCGAAAGCCTCGACGCGGTCGCCGCCTATGCCGGCAAGGGTGAGGAAGTCGCGGCCATCACGGAGGCCGCGATGCGCGGCGAACTCAGCGACTACAAGGAGAGCCTGCGCCGGCGCGTCGCCATGCTCGCAGGCGTCGATGTTGCCTTCCTCGCGCGGGTGTATGAAGAGAAGCTCGCGCTCAACGACGGCGCCGAACGGCTGGTATCGAGCCTGCCGCGCCGCGGGCCTGCGCACACTGCTGGTCACCGGTGGCTTCACGTACTTCACCGAACGCATGCAGCGGCCGGCTCGGATTCGACGCCACCTGTTCCAACGAACTTGAAATCGTGGACGGCCGCCTGACGGGAAAGGTCACGGGCCCGGGCGGCGGCGAGATCATCGATGCCGACGGCAAGGCACAGGCCGTGCGCGACCAGTGCGCGCAACTGGGTTGTGCGACCGAGAAATCGATCGTGCTCGGCGACGGCGCAAACGACCTGAAGATGATGGCGCTGGCGGGCATCTCGGTCGCCTACCGGGCGAAGCCGGTCGTACGGGACAAGGCGACCTTCGCACTGAGCCACGCCGGCGCTCGACGGCGTATTGAACTGGTTCGCAGAATGACTCGGGGCCGGGTCGATGCTCGCGCCGGGAAGGCATTGCAGTGCGCGCTGCTTGACCGTGCTCCTGGCAGCCTGCAGGCGCTGCGTTCGCGCACGGAGAGGCGCCTCACGCGAAGTCCTCCGACACGGTGATCCGAAATCAGAAGGCGTGGGGCATCGCAGGCAATGCCCAAGCCGTCAGCCGGACCATCGAGATTGCGATGACCGACGGCATGCGCTTCGTTCCGGACCGCATCGAGGTGCGGCAGGGCGAGACCGTCCGTCTGGTGCACCGGAACCGTGGGACGCTGATGCACGAATTCGTGCTCGGCACCCGCAGGGATCTCGACGAGCACGCCGCACTGATGAAGACGCTTCCCGACGATGGAACACGACGAACCCTATATGGCGCACGTGGCGCCAGGCAAGACCGGGGAAATCGTCTGGACCTTCAACCGCGCCGGCGAATTCGACTTCGCGTGCCTGATACCCGGTCACTATGACGCCGGCATGGTCGGCAAGGTCACGGTCGTGCCCGCTGCGTCGGGCAACCGTGGCAGCGGTTTGGGCGCGACGCGTTGAGACTCGCCGGGTGCACGCGCACTACCGTGCGTCCACGCACGGCCGGCCGGTGGTCGCGGTGGCTGCCCTCGAGCGGCGCAGGCTGGAGCAATCGACGCCCCAGTGCTGCCGCCTGAGTACTCGCGGACCGTGTGTCCCGGCCGAAGGCGGTCATCGTCCTCAGCACGCAAAATCGCCTCGAACGCCCTCCGCTCCGTCCTGCGATCCGCAGCGGGTTTCCCACGCCGGCTTCCCGAAGCGTTGTGCCAACCCGGTCGGAACCACCTTGCGGCGTCGGACCAGCGACGCATTGCCGATCGCATCGAGCCCACTCACGGGCCACGTCGCCAGACAATCGGAGCACGTGATGCTTGATGCGCCCCAGCGGGCTGCGCCTCGTTCACATCACTTCGCCGCCGCATAGGCCGCAAAGGTCTGAAGCCGAATTTTCCCATCGCGGATCACGAACGTGTCGGTCACGAGTGGCAGCCAAGGCTTCGACTCCCACAGGATATAGCCGACATCGCCAATGACTTCCTGCCGGTTCAACTTGAAGGCATCAAAGAATCCGGCTGGCAGGTCTCCGAGCAGGCCGGTGAAGAACCTTCGAATCTCGGCCGGACCCCGATACGTGGCGTCCGGTGTGACGAGGATCGAGTCTTCGGCAAAGTCCTGCATGACAGCGTCGACGCCCTCGCGGGCGGCCTGGAGGTGGTTCTGGATGACGCCTTCGGTTGAGAGTTGCATATTGGCTCCTGTGTTGCGCCCGATCGGACGAGTGCGCTCGCCGATGCGCGGCGTGATGGTGTTATTGATATCGCCGTGCAAAAGAACCGACGACCTGAACGAACCCGGGTGCATTGTTCCAACGCGGTGCATTTGACGCTTGGCCACACGTCCTGGGGATTTGCTCCTGCGTCCGGAACTGTGATCGGCTGCGCCGGCGTGGCACCGTGCCCGATGGGTGGGCGTCCGACCAAGCGTCGAGTCGCACCGTCGGGTCATCTCGCGCTGTGCCACCGCGTAGAACCCGGTGAGCGCGGCAACGCGCTGGGCGGCGTCAATCGGCCGCCCACACAGCGATCCAGGCATCCGTCGCGCGACCCGCTTCGATCGAGCCGAGGCAATTCACGGAGAGTTCAACAGCCCGGCCGTCGACCGGACGCCTCCGGGCCTTGACGTGCGGCACCCAAACACGGTCGCGGCAGACGATGGGGTTGAGCGTTGACTGAATCGCGCGGAAGACCGCACCCGGTTCGTCCTTGCGCGCCGTGTCGTCGCCTTCGCTCGCGTCCGTGGAGAGCTTGCGGTTTAGTCGCGTTCGTTACGGCGCACGCGGCGTTTCGGCAACGTGCGGCACGGCGTTCGCGCAGCGGGACAAGACTCGCGCAAAGCCGTCCGTCCCAGTGAGGGCACGCGTCAACTCACGGCTGTGGCTCGATCTCGCCCGGCCGCCACGTCTTCGAGAACCACGGCTCGAGCGGCCCATAGAGTCGGAGGATGGTGTTCCAGCCCGTACCGGGCAGCGTCTGCACCCAGTTGCTTTCCTTGCCCGCCGGCGCTTGCGGGCCGAAGTAGACGTCGACCGATCCGTCTGCGTTGACCTGCAGTCCTTTGGACTGACTGCCGACACTGGGGAACTGCTGATTGGTCTGAATCATTGAACGCGTCTGGTTGCTGTACAGGATCACGGACCAGAAATCCTTGACCGGAATGTTCGGCGGCAGATGCAGCTTGTAGTTCTTTGCGCCATCGAGCGGTCGGCCGCGCGAGTCACGTGCAGTCCACGCGTATTGCGAGCCAAGCCCGACCATCTTTTGCTCCATGGCGGGCGTGACGCCGGTCGCCATGAAGTAGTAGTAGATGTAGCCGTCGAGGTTGAGGACATCGGGTTGCGTCTGGAACCTGTAGCCGCCTATGAAGGGAAGTTGCCAGTTGCTGTGCTCGTAGTAGTAGGCGTCCTTGGCACGTGTATGGAAGGCAATGGCGCGCGCCGTCGCATCGCCGACGGCGGCAGCGTCCGTCAGGATCTTCTTCATGCGCGCGTCCGGCGCGAAGGGCTCGCCCTTCCGGATTCCGATAGAGGCGTAGAAGCCGAGTCGGATCTGGTCCAGGGACTCGCTTGGCTCGTCCTGCACCACCTGATTCAACAGTTCCCAGAACCTGTAATCCGCCGGCGCGACGGTGTTGAACGGCCTGCCCGACATGTCCTCGACCGTCACCGGCGGCGGTTTGGCAGCCTGCGACGGGGAGTAGACCCTGACGAACGACCTCACATGGTCGACGGCCGCGTTCCAGTCGCCCGCGACGACGAAGGTGCGCCAGGGGAGCCAGATATTGAATGTCGGGGACTGAACCACCGCGACATAGCCCGCCTTCGCGACGTCTCCTTTGTAGCCGGGGGGCAGGATCAGGTACTTTCCACCCGCGCCCTTGTCCGGCCCTGTGATGCCAAGATCGATGACCCAGCGGAACCAGATGTCGTTGATCGCGCCCAGCGACTTTGGCGGCACCTCCAGCACCAACGGCCCCTTGCTGAGATCCAGCCACGCCCAGCTATAAAGGGTGTTGTCATTCGCCGTCAGAAAAATCGAGCGCGAGTCGATGCGGAACACCGGCACGACCGTGTTCACCGGACCCAGAGTCCGGATGGCGTTGCGGTTCGCCGCCTGGCTCACGGCCGGAATTGCGAGCAGGTACGCCTGAACCGCACGCTGGAAATCGAGGTTGTCGAACAACTTTTCCGCCGACGCCTGGTCGGGGAAGCCGTCGAAGAAATTGAGCGTTCCGAGGCGCGACTCGACCCTGTCGGGCGAGGCCACGCCCGGAGGCATCGGCGTCGAGTACTTGACCTGCGGGGCTGCTGGCGAACCGCTGAGTGGCTGCGCGCGAATTGCGAGCGCGGCGCTCGCGAGCGTCGCAGCCAAGGTCACGGTCAACAGTCGTTGATAGTGTGAATTCATGTCTCGCTTCCTGCTTTCGACCAAAGGAATGCCGCGGATCTTATGACGAGTGTTGTCATTGCGTCAGGCGAAACGAACGGTTAGCCCCGCGATCTCGAGCCGCGGGATGTCGAGTTCGAGCAGGCGTGCCCCGCCCGAGTCCCGGATCCATCGCCTGACACGCTCGGCGTCGGCCTGTGGCATCGCGGCGAGCACATCGAGCGCCCGCTGCACCAGCCCGAGCGTGAACGGCACGGCGAGTCGCTCATGCGTGCCGTCGGCGTAGGGGTAGCTCACGCGGCCGAGGAAGCGCGGGATCCGTGCGCCCTTCCGTGCGTTCGGCACCGCGCGCCGAACCTCGGAAAGTGTTGCGTCGACCAGGGGCAGGAATTCGTCGAACAGGCTGCGGACGATCGGCTGCAGCGTTGCGGGCAGCGGCGTTCCGGGCGCTGGAAAGGACGGCGCCTCCGGCGTGAGATAGGGCTGATTCATGCGCCAGACCCACGCGTGCAGATGCGGACGCGGCATCAGGAACTCGTCGCGCGACCACGGATCGCGCACGAGATGACCGTAGAACGGAACGATGAGGCCGTAGTCGAAGCGCGTCGCCCGCTCGCCCAGCAGGTAGGGCTGCGTTGCGAGGTGTGCGTCCAGCGCGTCCATGGTCCGGCCGGCCCAGCGCCAGATCAGCGGCTTGGTTTCAGCGGTCGCGCCGATCCTTGGCAAGTGCGCCTGGATCATCCGGGCGACGTTGGCCGCGACGGCGTTCTTCACGGACTTCGGCAGGCCCGGCAACAGTGCCCTCGCCGAGTTCCTCATACCACCATGGATACTCGGTGCGCTCGAACCAACGTGTCGTAATGTCGACCGGGAGCCAGAACTCGCTCGCCCACACGTCGGCCAGCGCGGCGAAGAACGCGTGCAGCGGATCCGGCGGCTGGATCGGGTCCTGCGGATAGCGCGCCTCCATGCGATCGAGAATGATCTCGCTGTCCGCGATCCATTCGCCCTCGGGCGTGATCAGCACCGGCAGTGTCGCGTCGCCGAAGCGCCGCGCGATGGTCACCTTGTAGGTCCACGCCGTCGGGACCCGTTCCACATACGCGATGCGCTTCTTGATGAGATAGCTGCGCACGCGCGCGCTGTAGCGTGAGCACTGCGCTCCGAGAAGCAGGGGAACGTTCTGCATGGTCGCTATGGCCTGCGAGAGTTCAATGAAGGCGCGCACGGGCACCGGTGACCGATGCAGCGCGGAGGAATGGAGATTCCTGCGTCGATTGCCTTCACGCGACCCTGGCGGCCGCGAGCCCGACGCGTTTCACGCGCGGTGGGTCGAGCTGCAGCACGCGCGCTGCCACCGACCGCATCGAGCCAGTCGCGGACAGCGTTCTGGTCGGCTTCGGACATCTGCCGGAATGCGTCCAGCAGCCGCTGCACCATCCAGACCGGGTAGGTGAGTCCCGTCTGCCGGTACGTGCCGCCGGACAACGGATAGCGGATTTCGTCCCTGAACCGGATCGCCTTGTGGCTGTCGTCCGGAAACACCGGCGTGGTGCGTATCACCCGTATGCACTCAGCCAGGTACGGCACCATCTCGTCGAAGATCGACCGTAGCGCTGGCATCAGCGTCTCGGGCACGCGGTCCTCGGCCTGAAACTCGCCCGACGTTTCCGGCGGCGTCATCATTCGCTCGATCCAGGCCTTGAGGTGCGGTCGTGGTGCGATCAGTTCGCGCTTCGGCCAGGGATCCCGCCCTAGGTGGGCATACAGCGGACCGATCAGGCCGTAATCGCCGAGCGAGGGCCGGTCACCGAAGAGGAAGCGATGCCGTTCGAAATGGCGATCGAGGCCGTCGAGCTGGACTTGCGCGAAGCGGTCGATCAGCGGAATCTGCTCCGGCGTGATGCCGAGCCGCGGCAGGTGATTGCGCATCAGCCGCACGTGGTTCCACGCGGCCGCCGTCTGCAGCCAGCGGGGGAAACCGTTCAGCAGTCCCGCGCCGACGTCGTTCAGGAATAGCGGACGGTTTTCGTCGTGGCTCCAGCGCCCGTGCATCGCGAGCGGGAGCCAGAACTCGTCGCCCCACAGCTCGAACAGGTACGAGGCAAAGCGCAGGATGGGCGTCGTCGGCAGTACCGGATTCGCCGGGAAGCGCCGTTCGAGCTCATCGATGATCGCGCTCGTGTCCTGCAGCCACTCGCCTTCCGGCGTGATCGACGACCGGTACCGCCAGCGCCTGGGTCCGGCGCGGAACCTTGAAGAAGAATTCCCACGGATTGGTCGGCCGCTCGACGAACGGAATGCGCTTGTGGCGCAGATAGCTGCGCGACTTGCCGCTGTAGAGCGAAATCTCGACGCCAATTTGGGTGTACTGCGACGCATTCATGCGCGTGCCTGCGCCTTCCGGCGTCGGCCCGGCGTCTTCCTGTCGTGTGCCACGGACGCCTTGGCGCGCGGCGCCCTTCGCGACGCTCGGCGCAACCTCCGCGCCCGCGGGCGCGCGCACGGCGCGCCGCCGCCCGGCGCAGCGCGGCGAAAGCTTCCTGCGTGTGGCTCGCCAGTCGCTCCAGGCCCGGCAGCGTCACGCCATTGCCGACGAAGCCGAAGTCCATCGACCCGGCATACGAGATCAGGGTCACGTTGAGGCCTACGCCAATGCCGAGCGCAGAGATCGGGTAGATCGCCTTCAGCCTTGCACCGTTCAGGTAACGGTCGGTCCGGGGTCCCAGGCACGTTCGACAGGAAGAGGCTCGCCACCGGGCCCGTGACCGCGGTGGCGCCGGTCCGGACAGCGAGATCGGCCAGGCCGAACGCGCCGACCGCATACAGCATCGCCGCATCCTTGTTCATCGCGAACACCTCGGCCTTCGCCGACGCGACCGCGTGCATGACCTCTTCCAATCGCTTCTGGATCGTCGCGCCGCGCTGCGCGAGCGGCACGTACATCGTCGAGGCCTTGGTGGTGGCCTGCTGATCGCCCGCCTCACGCAACGAGACCGGGCAGATGGCCACCAGACGGTCGACGGGCTCCGCTCCGAGGTCCCCCAGGTAGCGGTGCAGCGCCGCGTCGATGATCGTTACGGCAACGTCGTTGATGGTGCCGCCGTAGGCCTTGCCGACGGCTTTCAGCTCGGCAAGCGGCAAGCGACAGCGTGGCGATCGAGCGCTGCGCGCGCATCGGCGCGTTCATCGGCGTGCGCGGCGCGGTGAACGGCGCGCTGCCGGCGCCGGAAGCGCCGCGGCCCATCCCCTTCCGCAGCAGGCTTCGGGAAAGCCCGGCCACTGCAGCCGCCTGCCTGACCGCCATCGACTTCAGGCCAGCCAGCGCCCGATCGTGCGTCTGGCCGGTGGACGGCGTGGTGCTGTCCAGATCGATCGAGTGGATCGGCCGGACCGTACGTGCCTCCGGGCTCTCGTCGAGACTCGCCGTGATCCGCGCGATCGCGGATGCGCCGTCGACCATCGCGTGATGGACCAAGACAAAGAGCGCGAATTGCCGGTCGGGCAGGCCCTCGATGAAATAGGCACGAAAGCACGGGCGAGAACGGTCGAGCACCTGGGAGTGCAACTCCCCGACCAGTTCATGCAGGTCGGACCAGGTCGCCCCGGCCGGGAGCGCCGTGTGGCGCACGTGGTACTTCATGTCCAGCGCGCCGGCCTCGACCCAACGTGGCAGGCCCAGCGCCGGGAACTCGGGGATCCAGCTGAACGGCACGACGGGCGGCACTTCGCGATACGCCGCCGCCAGTTCGGCCACGTAGCGCTGGCCCGCGCCTTCGGGCAGGTCGAACACCATCAATGCGGCGACGTGCGTCGGATTGTCCTTGTTTTCCAGCAGGAAGAACGTCAGGTCGATCAGCGGTATGCGTTGTGCCACGGTGCGTCCTTCCAATGTGTCTTCGCGTGCCGCGGACCGCCGGGGGTCGCTGCTCCGCGCGCAGTTCTTGATCATCGGTCAGTCACGCCGCGCCACGCCCCCCTGCGGGGAGTGGGATGAACAGGCGGCCGGTCGCCGGTCGTGCCGGTCGTTGCTCGGGCCCGCTGGGCCGCCCGCCTCCGGCCCGTGAACCAGGCGGTCTGAATCCAGGCCATCGCCCCGGCTATCCGCCCGGCACTGCCTTGGACTTGCCCTGGTCGAGCCAGATCCGTTCGTCGCCGGAATCCACGTGGACAAAGCCGCGGCCCACATAGAAACCGGTACCGCCGCGTCCCAGCACCGAGGCCAGGCCCGCGAGCTTGACGCTGGTGACTCCGCGCACCGAGATATCGGCCGCCTGCCCGACGACGTGCCGCGAGTCGCGCGCCGCACCCTCCGTGGCGTTGTTGGTCTTGCGGGTGCGATAGCCCGAGTGCAGCTCGATCGGCGCCTCGATGCCGGAGCGGGCCAGCCAGGCCTGCACACCGGCCAGCGTGTCGAGCAGCGCACGGTTCATGGCGAACACCCGATCGGCCCGGATGTCGCGCATGATCCAGCAGAGGCGAAGGTACTCGTCCTGGTTGCGGCCGGCCGTCGCCGTCCAGTAGGTCGCCCGCACTTCCTCGTCGCCACGGAGCACCCACAGCGTGCGCCGCTCGCGCAGCAGCTCGGCCAGGCGCGGATCCATCGGCGTGCTGAGCCGCAGGCACTGGCAGCGGCAACGCCCCGCACACGCTGCAGCCCGCGGCGAGCACCAGTCGCCTGCGTGTCAGCAGGGGCTGCTCCTGATGCGCGCCGTCGTGGTCCCCCGCCTTCACGGCACGTGACGTCAGGTCCGCTCGAAGATCGCCGCGATGCCCTGACCACCGCCGATGCACATCGTCACCAGCGCGTAGCGGCCGCCGATGCGCTGCAGCTCGTAGAGCGCCTTGACGGTGATGATCGCACCGGTGGCGCCGACCGGGTGGCCGAGCGAGATGCCGCTGCCGTTGGGGTTGACCTTCTCCGGCGGGAATCCGAGGTCCTTGGCCACCGCGCACGCCTGCGCGGCAAACGCCTCATTGGCTTCGATGACGTCGAGATCGGAAACCTTCAGGCCGGCACGTTCGAGCGCCTTGCGCGTCGCCGGCACCGGCCCGATACCCATGAACTTCGGGTCGACGCCCGCATGACCGTAGCTCACCAGCCGTGCCAGCGGCTTGAGCCCGCGCTTCTCGGCGACGGCGCGTTCCATCAACACCACCGCCGCCGCGCCATCGTTGATGCCGGAGGCGTTGCCGGCGGTCACCGTGCCGTTCTCCTTGGCGAACACCGGCTTCAGTTTTGCCATGTCGTCCATCGACGTGCCTTCACGGAAGTGCTCATCGGTGTCGAACACCATCGGACCCTTCTTGCCTTTGACCTCGATCGGCACGATCTGGCTCTTGAAGTGCCCGGCCTTGGTGGCGGCGGCGGCGCGACGATGGCTCTCGACCGCCAGAGCATCCTGCTCCTGCCGCGTGATGCCCCACTGCCTGGCCACGTTCTCAGCGGTCACGCCCATGTGGATCACGTCGAACGGATCGTGCAGCGCACCGACCATCATGTCGATCGCCTTGAAATCGCCCATGCGCTGGCCCCAGCGCCCGGCCGGCACGATGTACGGCCCGCGCGACATGCACTCGGCGCCGCCGCCCAAGGCGATGTCGGTATCACCCAGCAGAATCGTCTGCGCCGCCGAAATGATGGCCTGCAGGCCACTGCCACACAGGCGATTGAGCGTCAGGCACGGAGTGTCCTGGCCGACGCCTCCGTTGAGGGCCGCCACCCGTCCCAGGTACATGTCCTTCGGCTCGGTGTTGATGACATGGCCGAAGACCACGTGGCCGATTTCGGCGCCCGCCACCTGGCCCCGCTTCAGCGCCTCGGCCACCACGGTCGCGCCAAGCTGGGTCGGCGGCATGTCCTTCAGGCTTCCGCCGAACGTCCCGATGGCGGTCCGGACTCCACTGACGACGACGACTTCGCGCATTCGCTTCTCCCCAGGGTCTTGTGTGACGATCGGTCGCGGCCGGACGGCCGGACGATGAGCCGCAAATTCTTGCACGTCCCTCGCGCGGCTGCTTGACGCAGATCCGACCCGGTCGATGGCCAAGCCGGGAGCCGTGCGTCAGAAGCGAGCGGTCAGCCCGATCATGCCCTCGTACTGCAGGAAGATGTCGCTGCGCAGGACGACCACACAGCCTCCCGAGCACAGGAACCCGCCCGAACTGTTGACGAACGTGGCGTAGCCGCGCGCCTCGGCGCGCAGCCCCACGCTGTCCCCCAGCGGCCAGTAGTAACCCACGCCGAGGTTGAGCGAAGGCTTGAACTCGGTGCCGTAGCCGCTGGTGCTGGGACTGAACTGGGTCGCACCGATCCCGCCCGCGACGTAGACCCCGCGCCCGATCGGCCCGTCGACGAAGGACGTACCGCCCAGGTGCAGGTAGCGGATCGTGAGATCGAAGGGCGCCGCTCCACCGCCCGGCGCCAGCGTGGTCGACTGCTGGCTGTACATCAGCAGCGCTTCGCGTGAAGGGTCGAGCACCGCGCCCAGCGCGATCGCGAACACCGCCGAGCTCTTCACCGTCGCCTGCGCGTCGGTCGACACATTCTCGATGCCGTCACTGCCGACATACCCGGCGTACAGCGTCAGCGTCATCTGTGCGGCGACCGGGCCCGCGAGCAGCAGCGCGGCGAGCGCCGTCGCGCGGGCGAACCAGCGCGTCAATGACCTCATGAGAAATGGCGCTTCCACACCGGTGCCACCTCGGGCAGCGTGTCGACACGCTGCATCATCGCTGCGAACCTCGGGTGGGCATCCTTCAAATAGTCCCGCATCTTCCACCAGCGCGACAGGTTGGCGAGGTAGACATCGCACACGTAAGGCTGCGGCCCGAGCAGGAAGCCGGATTTTTGCGGAAAGGCCTGGGCCACGATGTCCCAGCCGAGCTTCATGCGCGCCACCGCGGCGCGCTCGACCGCGGCCCGCGCCGCCGGTGCGCGCGCGGTGGTCCAGCGCGCTGGGTAATCGGCCACGCCCACGGCCGTGTAGACGGTGGCCGCCACGAACTGCATCCAGCGCAGGCAGGCGCCGCGGTCGCGCGTCGAGGGCGCCGGCACCCAGTCACTCGGGTGCCGTTCCAGCACGGTCCACAGCACGGCCACACTCTCCGTCAGGACTTCTTCGCCGGGCGTGACCAGCGTCGGCAGCTGGCCCAGCGGATTGACCGACTTGAGTTCCTCAAAGAACGGTCCGGGCGGTTCGCTCCACGGCGTGGCGTCCTTCAGTTCGAACTCCAGGCCCAGCGCGCCGAGCATCACTTCGACGCTGGCAGCACCGGAGCGCTTCGCGGTGTACAGCACGTAACGGGTCGTCATGGCGGCACTCCGTGCTTGGCCTGTGCATCGGACGACGCGCTTCTGACGTCGATGCACACGCCGACCGGACTCCCGTTCAGACTACACGACCCAGCGCGGCCCTCCCGAGTCGAGCGAAGCCGCGTAGCCGCTCAACCCTGCCGCGCCGACGCCGGGCACACTACACATCCAATCAGGGACTCCGTTGCGGAGGCCCACGACGGCCACGCGCGCGATCGGCCCCACTCGACGTCAGTTGACGCTGCTCGCGACGATGGGCGACAAGGCCGCCTCGATGCGCGCGGCCTGCAACCCGTCGATCATCGGACCGAGAATCTGGTTGAACCGAGGGTCCTGCACGCCACTCACGATGTACTGCCAGCGGTAGGCCGCCAGTGTGGTGCCGGCAATCGCCTCGACCTCGGCATCGCTGAACGTACGCGCGCAGGCCCGTACAAAGTAGGCCGCGTCGGCCTTCGCCTGCATCTGCACGATCCCGTCGACCGCCGCCACCAGGCCGATCAGCTCATCGACGGCGCGGTCGCGCGTCGCGGCATCGAGCCGCGCGTCCTCGCGCTGCCATTCGAGTTCGTCGAGGATGGCATGCTGCGATTCTTCCCGCCAGTGAAACAGGAAGACATCCTTCCACAGCGGGTCGAGGTCCGCGTCGGGCTCGATGCTGCTGCGGTAGTGCGCCTGCGAAAAAAGTTCGATGTCGCAGGTGAGCGCGAGCACCGCCCAGTTCGACGCGGCCAGGACCGCACCGGCCACATGATTGGGTTCCGGCAGGAAGGTGTAGCCGGCCGGCATGCCGGTGGCCACCATGGCCTCCAGGCGCCTGAAGAGGGCCTGGTGCTTGAGTTCCTCGTCGGTCAGTCGCACCAGCGCCTCGAACGCGATCTGGTCGCCCAGGGCATGGTCCCGGCTGATCTCCGTGACTTTGGCGCCGATGAAGCGCTCCACCAGCGCAAACATGTTGGCGTAGGTGCGCCCCTGCAGCTGAGAGTACAGCCGCCTTTCGCTCGGACTCAGGAAAGGCAGTTGGGTCACCTTGGACAAGCCATCGGGCAGGAATTTGCGGTCGAAGTCGAAGTCGCGGCCGCGGATCAGGTCGCGCTCGGTGTCCCAGCGGACGCGCTTGGACACTTCGATGCACTTGGCATAGCGGGGGGTATCGACGACGCGGTCGTGGGTCGATGCGGACATGGTCAGTTCTCCTCGAGTTCCCAAGGCCCCGCGCTGATCGTGTCGAAGGACACGCGCCGGGGAATGACCGCAGTGTGGCCAGCGCCGGCGCCGCGCGCATGAGGCCGATGTCCCGTGGCCGCAGCGGAATCGGTGCGGGCGGGCCAATTCGTGGGACCCCTGTCCCGCGACGGCCGACTCGTCAGCCGCCGGATTCGCGCTTGCGGACGTGAACGATTGCCTCGGCCCGCGTACGCACGCCCAGCTTGTCGAACACGCTCGACACCTGGTTGCGTACCGTCTTCTCGCTCTTGCTCAAGCGCTGGGCGATCACACGGTTGTCGAGTCCCTCAGCGATCAGGTGCAATACGTCACGCTCGGCCGGGGTCAGGGCGCCTTCGTCGGCCGCCCGGGCGATCCGCTCCTCGGACGACGGCGCCAGGAATGCCCTCACCTCTGACAGAAACACAGGCCACGCGGGCTCCGAGTCCAGCAGCACATGGTTGGCGCTGTCCAGTGGCACGAAGCGTGCGCCGGGGATCAGCGCCGCCAGCCGCCGTCCCTCGTCGAACGGAACGGCGACGTCACCGCGCGCATGCAGCACCAGGGTGGGCACCGAAACCTGCTGCGCCAGCGCACTGACATCGACCTGCTGAAACGCCTGCAGCGTGCGGGCCGCCACCTCGGCGCTGGCGGTGATGCGCTCAAGATCGCCCCACCACCGCAACTGCTCCGGGGTGCCGCGCGGAATGAAGCGGTACGGAAAGACCTGGCGGAACGCGGGGTGTTCGCGTCCCCAGCCGATCCGGATCAGATTGACCAGCGTCTCGGCCTCGAGGCGTTCGACTTCGCCACCGCCGCGTCGCAGGGATCCGCGCGCGTAGGCTCCGGCAAAGACGAGGTGCGACACCCGTTCAGGGTGGCGCGCCGCGTACGCGATGGCGACCGCGCCGCCTTGGGACATCCCGAAAAGTGGAAAGCGCTCGAGCCCCAGGGAGTCGACCACGGCCTCGAGATCGCTGACCCACGCGTCGAGTGACAGTGCGCCGACCTCGCGGTCGGACAGTCCGCAACCGCGCTGGTCGTACCGGATGTAGCAATGCCCGCGCGAGAGCTCCGCGAGCCAGGGTCGCCAGACCGGGCTCGCGAGGTCGTACTCCACATGGCTGAGCCAATGCGCGGCGCGCACGAGCGGCGGGCCGTCGCCAATGGAGGCCACCGCGATGCGCGTGCCATCGGCCGAGGTGCAGAAGCGAAGGCTCTGTCGCAGATCCATGATCACGCCATGCTGCCGCTGTTGGCAACCGTGCGCAATGGCGCGTTCGACCGCGACGGCGAACCGGATTACGCCGGCACGCCCACGAGGTCGTGCTCGCGGGCGGCAGTGATTCGGACATCCACGAAGTCACCCGCCGCAAGCTTCCTTCGGGTGCGAACCGTGACGATTCCGTCGATCTCGGGGGCATCGGCCGCCGTCCGACCCAGCGCGACCGTCGGGCCGACTTCGTCGATCAGCACGCGCTGCACCGTCCCGACCTTGCGGGCGAGCCGGTGGGCCGAGATCTGCTCCTGCACCTGCATGAAGCGCGCGCGCCGTTCCTCGCGCACCTCGTCGGGCCAGCTGTCCAGGCAGTGCGTTCGCCGCCGCGCCTTCGACCGGCGAATACGCGAAGCAGCCGACCCGGTCGAGTTGCGCCTCGCGCAGGAAGTCCAGCAGATGTTCGAACTCCGCTTCGGTCTCGCCGGGAAAGCCGGCGATGAAGGTCGAGCGGATCGTGAGGTCGGGGCAGATGGCCCGCCAGGCGCGGATGCGTTCGATGTTCTTTTCGCCGGAAGCGGGCCGCTTCATCGCCTTGAGCACGCGCGGGTGCGAGTGCTGAAACGGGACGTCGAGATAGGGCAGCACCCTGCCCTCGGCCATCAGCGGGATGATCTCGTCCACGTGCGGATACGGGTACACGTAGTGCAACCGGACCCACGCATCGGATGACTGCGCGAGCCGCGCGAGCTCCTTCACGAGTTCCGTCATCTTCGTCCTGACGGCACGGCCGCCGACGAAGTCGAGCTTGTAGCGGACGTCGACGCCATACGCACTCGTGTCCTGCGAGATCACGAGGATCTCGCGCACGCCCTGCTTGACAAGATTTTCGGCCTCGCGCATGCACCTGGCCGATCGGCCGCGAGACCAGGTCGCCGCGCATCGACGGAATGATGCAGAAGCTGCAGCGATGGTTGCAGCCCTCGGAGATCTTCAGGTACGCGTAGTGGCGCGGCGTGAGCTTGATGCCGGCCGGCGGGCACGAGATCGGTGTACGGGTCGTGCGGCTTCGGCAGATGCCGATGCACGTGGTCGAGCACTTCGGTTGCGGCGTGCGGGCCGGTGACCGCCAGCACCTTCGGATGCACCTTGGCCACCAGGTTCTCGCCGCCGGCGGTCCTGGCGCGCGCCCAGGCAGCCGGTGACGATCACCTTGCCGTTTTCGGCGAGCGCCTCGCCGATCGCGTCGAGCGATTCCTGCACGGCGGCGTCGATGAAGCCGCACGTGTTGACGATGACGAGGTCGGCGCCCTCGTACGTGGGGCTGGTCGCGTAGCCCTCCGCGCGCAGCTGCGTGAGGATCAGTTCGGAGTCGACCAGCGCCTTGGGGCAGCCCAGAGAGACAAAGCCGACCGACGGCGCGGTGGGCTGGCGGGCGACGTCGGACGCGTCCGCCGCGCGGCGCTCGTGGCGGTCATCGGCGCCGGACGGGTAGGCTACTTCTTCTCCGCCCGGGAAGCCGGGGAAGCCGGTGAACATCGAGCGCGCCTGGTTCTGCATGTTCTCCTGCATCTGCACGAACAGGTTCTTCGACTGCTCGATGTAGTTCGACATCATCGACTGGATCATCGGCGACTGCATGTTGACGAACTGTGTCCACATCTCAGGCCCGATCTTGTTCGTCTCGTAGAAGGCCTTGCTCTGCTCCTGACAGCTTGCCCTGGATGTCGATGAACGCCTGGATGTTCTTCTCGAGGTACGAGCCCATCATCCCCTGCATCGCGTTGCCGTAGAAGCGGATGATCTGCGACAGCATCGGCGCGCTGAACATCGGCATGCCGCCGGCTTCTTCCTCCAGGATGATCTGCAGCAGGATCGGCCGGGTCAGGTCCTCGCCGCTCTTGGCGTCGACGAACCTGGAAATTCTCGTTGTCGAGCACCAGCTGCTTCACGTCGGCCAGCGTGATGTAGGTGCTCGTCTGGGTGTCGTACAGCCGACGGTTCGGATACTTCTTGATCAGGCGAACAGCAGTTGCCATTCGTGTTCCTCGTTGTCGTCGCGCGGCGCGCGATCGGCCCGTCGTGCGGGCATCTCCCGACTCGGTGTTGAGTCCGACCATTCTAAACGAATGACGCAGCGCAGCGGAGAGGTGCCTGCGGAGCCGACCGATGGCCGCCTCTGCGCGCTCCCTGCCAGAATCTCACGCTTCGACCTCCGAGCGGGTCCTCAACTGAGGAGACATGATGGTTCGCCGTGCCCTGCGTGCGCCTCACTGCGCTGGCCGGCCACGCCTTGCGCTTCGCCTCCGGCACGGCGCTGGCCGGCACGGTCACCGTCATCACGTCCTTCCCGAAGGAACTGACCGCGGCCTACAAGGCGGCCTTCGAGAAGGCCAACCCGGACATCACGCTCGAGATCCTCAACAAGAGCACCGTCGCCGGCATCGCGTTCGTGCGCGAGACCGCCGCGGGCCAGCGGCCCGACGTGTTCTGGGCGTCCGCGCCCGATGCCTTCGAAGTGCTCAAGCGCGACAAGCTGCTGGTGGCGGCGCCGGACGTCGACAACAAGGCGATCCCCGCGAAGATCGGCAACTACCCGATCAACGATCCCAAGGGCTTCTACAAGGGCCAGGCGCTGGCCGGCTACGGGATCATGTACAACACCCGCTACCTGAAGGCGAACAAGCTCGTCGCGCCGAAGGAGTGGACGACCTGCTGGCGCCGACTGGTACGGGCACGTGGCGATGACGTCGCCGTCGCGCTCGGGCACGATGCACCTGACGGTCGAGACGATCCTGCAGGGCGAAGGCTGGGACAAGGGCTGGAGCCAGATCCTGCAGATGGCCGGCAACAGCGCCCAGATCACCGAGCGCAGCTTCGGCGTGCCGGACGGTATCAACAACGGCCAGTTCGGCGGCGGACCGGTGATCGACTTCTTCGGCCTCGCCGGCAAGAACTCCGGCTTCCCGGTCGAGTTCGTCTACCCGGCGATGACCTCGATCGTTCCGGCCAACATCGCGCTGATCGCCGGCGGCAGGAACACGGCCGAGGCGAAGAAGTTCGTGCAGTTCACGCTGAGCCAGCCGGGCCAGGAACTGCTGCTGCGACCCGACGATCTCGCGCCTGCCGGTGCTCGCCGTATTCGGCGCTTCGGCGACAAGATCCCGGCCGGCTATCCCGACCCGCAGGCCATCGTCAAGCGCGCGAAGGTGAACTTCGACGCCGACCTGTCGGAGGACCGCTACTCGCTCGTGCATTCGCTGTTCGACCAGACGATCACGTTCCGCCTGAAGGAACTGCAGGCGGCCACCAAAGCGATCCAGACGCCGAGGCGAAGCTCGCGGCGAGCGGCAAGCCGAATGCGCAGGCCGCCGACCTGATCAAGCAGGCGCGCGAACTCGCCTACACGCCGATCGTCTCGGCGTCGCTCGCCGGCGCAGCCCGACTTTCTGAAGCTGTTCGCCGTCGAACAAGAAGGAAGTCGCGGTCTCCAAGCAGATCACGGGCCTCGAGGAAAGCTGGAACCGCAAGGCGCGCGAGAACTACGGCGAAGGCGGCCGAGCTGGCACAGCAGGCCGCCGGCGCTGATCAAGTAAGTCCACCGTGCGGTCGACCGCTCAGGCGCCGATGCCGGCGACGGCCGCGGCGCGCACCGCCGGAGCCGCGTCGCTGCGGCGCCGCTACGGCACCTCGTGGCGGTCGCTACTCGTGCTGGCGGCGATCGCCGCGTTCCTGCTGCTTGCTGCTGATCATCCCGTCGGCACGGTCTTCGTCACTGCGTTCCGCGACGCCGACGGCAGCGTTCACGCTCGGCCACTTCTGCGACGTTCTTCTCGACCGGGCTGATGCGCGAGTCGTTCTTCAACTCGCTCTTCGTCGCCACGGCCAGCGTGCTCGTCGCGTCGCTGATCGCCGTGCCGCTCGCCTACTGACGGTGCGCTTCGAGTTCCGCGGCGCGTTGCTGATCCAGACGCTCGGCGTGCTGCCGCTGATCATGCCGCCCTTCGTCGGCGCGGTCGCGATGCAGCTGATGTTCGGCCGCTCGGGTTCGGTCAACCTGTTGCTCGACGACCATCTTCGGCATTTCGATTGCCGATCATGCAGGGCCTGACCGGCGTCATCTTCGTCGAGAGCCTGCACTACTTCCCGTTCATCCTGATGAACCTGGTCGTGGCGCTGCGCGCGATCGACGGCGCGATGGAGGAAGCGGCGCTCAACCTCGGCGCGCGCGGCTGGCGCCTGTTCCGCGCGTCGTGTTCCCGCTGGCGATGCCCGGCTACATCGCGGGCGCCGCACTCGTGTTCGTCAAGGTGTTCGACGACCTCGGCACGCCGCTCGTGCTCGGGCAGACCAACCTGCTGGCGCCGCAGGCCTACCTGCGCATCACGCAGGTCGGGCTCGAGGACCCGCTCGGCTACGTGATCAGCGTGATCATGATCGCGTTTTCGATCGTCGCGCTCTGGCTCTCGGCGCGGGTGATGAAGGGCAAGGACTACTCGACGCTGCAGAAAGGCGGCGCCGGCATCGCCAGGCGGCGGCTCAAGCCGTGGGAGTCGCGCGCTCGCCTACGCCGCATCGTGCTGGTGCTGCTGGTGGTGCTGAGTCCGCACCTCGGCCTGCTGGTGCTGTCGTTCGCCAACGTGTGGAGCTTACTCGGTGCTGCCCGACGCCTGGACCGCCGCGCACTACGCGACGGTCATCGAGGATTCGAGCGGCATGATCCGCAACACGCTCGCTCTACTGCGGGCTCGCCGCGCTGATCGATGTCGCGATCGGCACGGCGATCGCGTATCTGATCCTGCGCACCACGCATCCCGGCCCGCCAGTGGCTCGACTTCGCCGCCAGCGCGGCGATCGCCGTGCCCGGCATCGTGCTGGCGATCGGCTACCTGCGCACCTTCCAGGGCGTGGCGATCTGTGCGGCACGCCGATCACGCAGACCTGGCTGCTGATCATGCTGGCCTACTCGGTGCGGCGGCTGCCCTACGCGCTGCGCTCGTGCATGGCAGCGCTGCAGCAGATCAACGTCAGTCCTGGAGGAAGCCGCGGAGATGCTCGGCGCCAGCCAGTGGCGCACCGTGCGCCGCATCGTCATCCCGCTGATGGCGGGCGGCATCCTGGCGGGCTTCGTCTCGAGCTTCATCACCGCGGCGGTGGAGCTGTCGGCGACCATCCTGCTGGTGGTGAAGGAGTCGCAGGCGCCGATGAGCTACGGCATCTACCTGTACATGCAGTCGGTCGCCGGCCGCGGGCCCGGCGCCGCGCTCGGCGTGCTGCTGGTGCTGACGGTGGCCGTCGGCACGTACCTGTCGCACCTGCTGGTCGACCGGGCCAATCGAACCCTGGAGACGCAGCGATGAAAGCCGTCGCCGTCGAGTGCATCGGCATCGGGCTGGCCTACGGCACCAACCAGGTGCTGAAGGACATCACGCTCGCCATCGAGCCCGGCGAGTTCTTCGCGCTGCTCGGGCCGTCGGGCTCGGGCAAGTCGACGCTGCTGCGGCTGATCGCGGGCTTCAACCAGCACAACCGCGGCCGGCTGCTGGTCGATGGACGCGACATCACCGGCGTGCCGCCGCACGCGCGCAACATCGGCATGGTGTTCCAGAGTTACGCGCTGTGGCCGCACCTGACGGTGTACGACAACGTCGCCTTCGGGCTGGTCGAACGGCGCGTCGCGCGCGACGAGATCACGCGCCGCGTCGCGGGCGCGCTCGCGCTGGTCGGCCTCGCCGACTACGCGAAGCGTCGCCCGAACCAGCTGTCGGGCGGCCAGCAGCAGCGCGTCGCGCTTGCGCGCACCATCGTGATCGAGCCGCAGGTGCTGTTGCTCGACGAGCCGTTGTCCAACCTCGACAAGAAGCTGCGCGAGCAGATGCGGCTGGAACTGAAACGGCTGCAGCGCAAGCTCGGCATCACGACGATCTTCGTCACGCACGACCAGGAAGAAGCGATGACGACCGCCGACCGCATGGCCGTGCTCGAGGCCGGCGTGCTGCAGCAGGTCGGCACGCCGCACGACCTGTTCGATACGCCGGTCAACCGCTTCGTGGCCGAGTTCGTCGGCAGCACCAACCTGCTGCGCCGGCCGCAGCGACAACGCGCGCCGCGTCTTCGTTGCCGATGGGTTCGGCGACATCCCGTTGACGGGCGGTGCGAGCGGGACGGCGATTTCCGTGCGGCCCCACGCCATCGCGATCGCCGACGACGCGCGACACGGCGCCGCGTGTGGTTCGACGGTGCCATCGAGGAAAGCGAGTTCCTCGGCGAGTTCACGCGCTACGAGGTGCGCGTCGGGCCAATGCTGCTGACCGCCGATGCGCCGCATCTGTCCGCCACGCCGATCTACACGCCCGGCATGCACGTGCAGATCGGCATCGACCCGGACGAGGTTCGCGTACTGGACTAGGCGTGGGGTGACCGGGCACGGCCGCGCCTCGAAGCGCCCCGCGCGGCCGATCACCTTGCAGCGTGCGCGCAGGAGGCCCCGCGGCCACCCACGGTCAGTGCGCGAGTAGTTCGAGCTTGTTCCTGGCTTGTGAGTCCTGATCGGGGCAGATCACAACGCCCGCCGCCGTCAGTTGCCCCGTGAGCTCAGCACGCCGCGCGAGCGCCGCGTCGCGCCGAACCTTGTCCGACAGCTCGACGAACTGCTGCCCGCCCGGCAGCGACCAGACTTCGACTTCATAGGCGCGGTCCGTGCCACGGTACGCCCGCACGGTCGAAGGGCCGAGGCGCGCGATGTCCTGCGGCAGCAGGGCGGCGCCGGCGGCGACACCGCGCTGCTTGGCGAGCAGCGTGCGCTGACGCGCATCCAGCGTCGTTGCCAGCGCCCCAACCAGCGGCGCACCGCGCCGTGCGTCAGGCGCCAGCAGCGCCGCGCGACCCCGCGCGTCGAGGCGTCGGGTCAGCGATACAACATCATCCAACGCGTCGCCATGAAGGTCGGCCTCACACTTTCCGTCGGGCTGCAACAGGGTGCTAGCCACCGTGGCGCAATTCTGACCCGCCACTTTCAGTGTCAGCTCCGACGTCTTGCCCTGTTCGCGCAGGCGCAGCCGAAGTCCCGCCTGGTTCAGGGCGAGCGCCGGGGAATCGAACAGCCACACGGTGGTCGACTTTCCTTTTTCTGCGAGCTTCAATGCGCCGATCACCTGGGCCGGAGTGCTGCACAGATTGATCTGGACTTCGGCCTGGGATTCCACGGCACGGGCGTCGTACGAGCCGACGACCATTGCCGCCGCGCCCGCGAGCAGTGCACTCTTGAACGGCAACGACAGGGGCCGAGGGCGCGCGGCGGTCACGGCAGTTGTCACTGGCAGCGCTGCCGTCGCGCCTGGCCTTCCTCGTTTCACCGTGCGCGAGCGCGCGCCGTGCCCGTCAGGGACGGTTCGGCACATGGATCAGGAATTCGGGAATGTCCGGCAGGCCCGCGATGAAGGTGCCCTTCTTCTGGCCGTCGAGCGAAAAGCGCCGCACGCGTTGGTCGAAGCGCTCGGCGACGTAGAAATCGCCGTCCGGGCCGACGGCGAATCCCGACGGGGCCTTGAGCTTGCCGTCGATGACGACGTGCGCCTTCAGCTTGCCGTGCGGAGCCTCCTTCGGGATCTCATAGGCGAGGAGGCTGCCGGTGCCCGCGGCACCGATGTAGAGCGTCTCGCCGTGGAGGATGAGATGAACGGGCTTCCTGATCCGCTTGCCCTGGATGCGCGCCAGCAAGCGCCCCGATGCGACCTCGAAGATCTTGACGGCATCGCCAGCCTCGTCCGCAACGTACAGGTACTCGCGGTGGACGATGATCCCGCGCACGGAATGGCGCGGCTTGCCGTGCACGTCGAGCACGACCTCGAGTCCTTGCGGCGGTGGCACATCCGCCGGCGGCTCGCGCCCGGCGTCCGGCAGGTGCCCGTGGGCCGAAGCGACCACCGTGCCCGGGAGAAAACGCCCCTGCGGGAACGTCTCGCGCAGGTGGGGCGCGACCGGGGCCGGTTTGCGCGACTTCGGCAGGATCGCGATGACCGTGTTGGTGTCCTGGCACGAGATGTAGAGCCGGCCGTCATCGCCCAGTTCGACGTCGAACGGGTGAATCATCGCCCTGACCTGCTTCGAGGTGACGAGGTTGTCGGCGAAGTGAAACGAGTTGCCGTGCCGGCGATAGCGTGCGACGTGGCTGTCGCCGCGCCAGGCGCTGGCGATGTAAAGGTCGTCGCCGACCAGCGCAAAGCCGCGCGGAATGTGCAGCGGATGCGCCTTCGGTGACGGATCGAGCAGCAATGGATGGTCCTGGTGGACCGTGCCGTCGTCCTTGAACACACCGATGTTGTCGAGGCCGTGCTTGCCTTCGCCGCGATAGCTGATCCACCACACGATGCCGCTGCCTCCTGTCGCGTGACCTAATCCTGAATTACGCCTTGTCCGCGTCGTCCTTCTTGCGGGGTTGCCGCAACTCGAAGTCCGCCTGCATACGCTTGAGCCTGACGATGCCGTACCACACGAGAGCGGCCATGCCGAGGACCAGCGCGCTACCGAACAGCCGCTCGAGGTCGTAGCTTCCCGTCCGGTTGGCAACGTAGGCGGCCACGATCAGGCCGGCGATCCCGAGATTGATGGCCCAGCTGGCCGGCCGCGTGACGATGTAGTTCAGGGTACCGAAGCCCGTCAGCTGGTACAGCAAAAACGGCAGGATCGCGAGCGCCGGCAGCATCTCCGACGGCCCGAGGGCGACGTCGACTGCGCTCGGCGCGCGGGCGTGCAGCAGCGTGCTGTGTGCGAGTTCATGAAAGAGCGCCGGTATCGCACACAGGAACGGCACGACGGCAAGCAGTTCGATCACGAGCGCGCCGCTCCAGACGCCGGTCCTCGAAGCGGTGTCGGCGCCCTTGGCTTCCGACTGCGTCCCGATGAAAAGGCCCCCGACGACCGCCGCCGCGCTCGCCAGCATCAGCAGTTCGACGGTGATGCCGAAGGCAGTGGGCTCGCCGGCCTTGAGCAGCAGGAGGGCGAGAAAGCCCGGCGTATAGAACATGACGCGCACCAGACGGGCCCACACTCGCGCGTCGCGTTCTGGCGGAAGGATCGGCAATGCGCGCCCATCGGTCCCAACGGTCGGTCTGTCTTTCGACATTCGTCTTCCTTTAGCGCTCAATACAATCGGTCCCAGAATAGCGCAGTAGGCCGCGCGCCATGGCCAGGGCGGATTGCCAAGTGACGGTTTGACGGACGGGCTGGCTGCGGGCGAACGCAGGGTCAGATGACCTCGCCGGAACCCGACCATCGAAACCGGACCCGAGTGCCAGTTGACTGTGCTGGTGTCGCGCGCGTTGCAGGCCGCTGGCGTTGCGCGCGTGGCCGTCCAGCGCTCGGCCGCGGCAGTTTCGGCCCGACCTTGCTGGACACAAAAGCGTATCGATACCGACCCATGTCCTCTCGGCCGGGGAGGTGCTGTGGGGCAGCGCCGCTAGCACATGAACACTCGTCCGCGAGCGGGTCCGGGCCGCCCAATCGATCCGGGTACGTCTGGCTACTTCGGAAACATGAACTGCACCTGCGCGCGCAGCTGCCAGTTGGCGCCGTTATCCGGATGCACCACGTTGTAGTACGCCTGCAGAGAGGTGTTCACCGGCAGCCTGCCGAAGTGGAAGATCTTGCCGATGCCGCCGCCCAGCGGCACCGTCCACTGCTGCCCGCTGTCGGCCTTCCAGTCGACGGTCAGGATGGGCCCGCTGACCAGATAGAAACCGCCCGGGAAGTTGTAGTTGACGAACGGCTGGATCAGGCCGTTGCTGTAGGCACCCCCCTGCTTGCTGCTCGACAGCGACCAGATGTTGTTGGCGAGCACGCCGTAGACCCAGGGGTTACCGTGTTCCAGTTTGAGCACGACGAACGTTGGTCCGAGTCCCCAGTTCTTGTTGCCCAGTTCGTCACTGGTGTTGGTCGGCAACTGCACCACCGGCCCGACGCCCCAGATCAGTCCGTGCGGCTGCGCCGGTGACAGGAACGCGCTGAAGACCGTGTCGCCGATACCGTTCGTCCGGTCCGTCGTTGGCGAAAGCTGGGGCTGGGAGAGCACCGGCACGATGGTGCGGGTGATGACGTTCCAGTCCGCGTTGACCTCGATCGGGATGACCGGCTGGATGTTGAGGATATTCTGCGTGCCGTTGTAGGGCCCGACGTTGAAATTCGTATTGTTCTGGAACGGCACGCTGATCAGGTCGCCGACCGGGTTCTGCGACAGCTTGGCGAGTTCCTCGGCGCTCATCGCGGCGCGCGCCGGGTTGGCGAGCAGCAACGTCGCAATCGCCACAGTCGCACATTCCAGCGCTCGGGTGCGTGTGATCATGTTCATTCCTCCAGGCCAACGGTCCAGGTGGGCGGCAATGGCGCGGTCAACGGCATTGGGCACCCAGGTGGCCAGTGCTTAACGGTGGGTCATCCATTGGCTAGTGCGGCTGACGGCTGCCCGCACCTACCGAGTCTTGTCGCCGGCGCCATCGCTGCTACTGGGGCATAACGCGCGCGTTCTCGCCACTGCCCTCGATGTAAACGCGCTGGCCGACCCGCAACGTCGGTCCGACCGGCTGCGTAATCTGAACCAGCACACCGCTGCTCAGGCGCACGATGATCTGCTGCCCGGCGATCGGCTGGTCCTTCTTCTTCTGCACTTCATTGCCAATCACCGCGCCGCCAATCGCACCGGCGACCATGGCGACGTCCCGCCCGGTGCCGCCTCCGATCAGACTGCCGATGCCCAGTCCCGCCAACCCGCCGACGACGGCACCGAGCCCCTGGTGGTGGTTGGTCGGAATCTGCGTGGCGGTGATCTGCTCGATCACACCGCGCTGGATCTCGATGGCGCCGGGCTGCGGGCCGGGGGTCGCACAGGCGGACACGCAGCACTGTCAGCTGCAAGCGCGAAAAACATCGATGCGATTCGCTTCATAGCCTTCCCTCCAGTCGGATCAAGACGTTCTCGGACAGCGTTCAAACGGGGCGGTTGTCTGAACACTGGTGCACGGCAGACGTGCGTGCGGCGTCTGTGCAGAGGCTGAACACGGTCAACCGCTGCACACAACTCAATTCAGAGTCCCCCTGACGACCCCCAGGTCGGACCAGAGAGCGCCACGACTCAGGGGCCTTTAAGGCTGCGCCACTCACTTTGTCGCCGGTGACTCGGGTGCTGTCGGTGCTGTCGGCGCCGTTGGCGAAGCGCCCACAATTTCGATTTTCGCCGACGCCTTGAGCGCATCCAACTGCTTCTTTACGCTTTGCTGCTGCAGCTGCTGGCTAAGCTGGGGCTTGACCTCTTCCAGCGGGGGGGCCTCGATGAGCCTGGAGTCCTCGAGCAGGATCACGTGATAGCCGAACTGCGTCTTGACCGGCGCCTCGGTGAACTTGCCCTTTTCCAGCTTGCTCACGGCGGCGCCGAATTCGGGAACCATCCGTCTCGGATCGAACCATCCCAGTTCGCCACCGCGGGGCGCGGAGCCCGAGTCCTTCGACTTTTCCGTCGCAAGTTTCGCAAAGGCCGCCGGATCCTTCTTCAGCCTGGCAATGATGTCCTTCGCCTCCGATTCCTTCTCCACCAGGATGTGGCGCGCCTTGTACTCGGTGCCGGTGATCGTCGCCTTGATGCGCTCGTATTCGGCCTTCAGCATGTCGTCACTCACCGGGCTGTTCTTGATGAGGTCCTCGACATAGGCGTTGGCCAGAACGGACTGCTTGATCGCATTCAACTGGTCTGTGACCTCGGGGCTCTTGTCCAGGCCCTTCTTGACCGCCTCCTCGGCGACGACCATTTGCAGTGCCAGCTGGTCGATGATGGCTTTGCGCGCTTCCGGCGTATCCGGTCGGCCTGTGCTGGCCCCTTGCTTGACGATCATGTCGACGGTCTTTTGGCTGATCGGCATTCCGTTCACGGTGGCCGCCGCCGGACCCTTGGCGGCCTGATCAGCAGGTTTTGGATTGCACGCCCCCAGGGCGAGGATTGCCGCCGCACCGGCGGCCAAGGTCCCGAATTTGACGAACTTCATTTCACTCCTTGAGGTGGTGTCGAGTCACAGACACCGTCATTGTGGCAGGCGCGCGCCGGCCAGCACGCTCATCGATCGTCCGGCGGTCGAATTCACTCGAACGAGAAGACTTACTTCCCGTCGAGAGTGCAGGCCGAGCCCGCGGGTTTGACCATGCCGTGGAACCGCCCTTTGGCACGCGCACCGAGCCACTGTGGCGCGTGGTACTGGTCAAGGGTCAGGCGCGGCTCGACCGTCGGCGTGTTCATGAGTCGAGGCCGCATCCGCACCGGCTGTGGCGCGGCGATGGCCTCGGTCCCTTGTCACGGTGCCGCCCGCGGAAAGCGACCATCGCTTGCGCCACACTAGACCCGCCACGCGAGTGCTTTGGATCAGTTCGCACCGCACACCGGTGACAACCGCCGCCCCAGGGCGGGGCAAGAAGAACGGACGGCCAGTGAGGGCCGTCCGTTCAATGACTGCTGTCGCTACTGACCGTGCGCGGCGCGCGCCTTCTCGATCTGCGCCTTCACGGCCTCCAGGTTGAAGCTCGCGCCCGGCTGCATCGGCGGGAAGTCGATCGCCGTCTGTGCCACCTTGGCGACCTCCTGCTGCACGAACTGGAAGCGCCAGAACTCGTACACGAACCAGTTGTAATACGCCAACGACCCCTGCGCGCCGCTAGGCATGCCTGTCCGCTCGTAGGGATCTGAGCGGAGGTTCGTCAGGATCGGCCAGTCGACCTTGATCGTGCCGCCCAGCCAGCCTTGCGGCTGATCCGTGAACCGATACTTGAAGTCGTCGATCCGGACCGCCGAGAGCGTGCCCTCGGTGAAGTAGAAGATCTCGTGGCGCGCCGACGGACCCTTGCCGGTGATCAGGTCCATCTGGTTGTAGCCGTCCAGGTGCACTTTGTACGACTTGTCGCCCAGCTGCTTGCCCTTCAGCAGTTCGGCGGTGATGTTGGGGTTGCCGGCCGCCGCAACGAATGTCGGGAACCAGTCCATTCCGGACACGATGCCGTTCTGGACCGTACCGGCGGGCACCTTGCCCGGCCAGCGCAGAATCATCGGCACGCGGAAGCCGCCTTCGAGCGCCGTCCCCTTGCCGCCCGCGAACGGCGTCTGGCCGCCGTCGGGCCAGGTGAAGTTCTCGGCGCCGTTGTCGGTCGTGAAACCGATGATCGTGTCGCCTTCGAGATTGTTGTCCTTCAGGTACTTCATGACCGAGCCGACGATGTCGTCGATCTGCGCCATGCCGGCTTCCTGGATGGTCCAGTTGTTGTCGGAGTTACGCAGTCCGTCGTACTTCGGCGACAGGTGTGTCACGACGTGCATGCGCGTCGGGTTGAGCCATAGGAAGAACGGCTTGCCGTCCTTGCGCGCCTTGTCGAGGAACTTCAGCGCGTTGTCGAGGATCTCGTCGTCGATGGTCTCCATCCGCTTGGGACACAGTTCGCCGGCGTCTTCGATCTTCTGTTTGCCGATTGCGCCCCAGCGCGGCTGCACGGTCGGATCGTCGACGGTGGTTGCCCACGAATGGACCATGTTGCGCGGACCGACCTGCGCCCTCAGCTTCTGCGGGTAGTTCGGGTGGCAGGGATCCTCCATCGCGTCGAGGTGATAGAGGTAGCCATAGAACTCGTCGAAGCCGTGCAGCGTCGGCAGGAACTTGTTGAGGTCACCCAGGTGGTTCTTGCCGAACTGGCCCGTGGCGTAGCCCATCGACTTCAGCGCGGTCGCGATCGTGGGCGCCTGTGCCGGCATGCCGATCGGCGACCCGGCTTGCCCCACGGTCGTCAATCCGGTGCGGATCGGCAATTCACCCGTGATGAAGTTGGCGCGGCCCGCAGTGCAGCTCGCCTCGGCGTAGTAGTCGGTGAAGCGCATCCCCTCTTTCGCCAGTTGGTCCAGGTTGGGCGTACGCATCGACATGACGCCCTGGTTGTAGGCACCGATATTGGCCCAGCCGATGTCATCGCCCATGATCATGATGATGTTGGGCTTCTTCGCCGGCGCCTGGGCCAGCACTGGCGTCACCGCGCCAAGGGCGACACCGCACAGCGCGACCATTCTCAAGAACCGAACCTTCAGCGTCATGTGCCTTTCCTTTCCGCAATTTTGGGCCCTCGCAACCGGGCGACCGCACTGTAACAGGACACGTAACAGTCGCGCGCGGGCGGATGGGCTCAGGTGTCGCCCGATCGCGGGGGCGAAGTGCGCCGAGGGGCAGGCCTCCGCCGTGACGCACTGCCTCAGCTGCGCAGATGGCAGGCCACCCAGTGACCTTCGCGGGTCTGCTTGAGCAGCGGCGTCTCGGTACTGCACAGTGGTTGTTGCGCGATCGGGCAGCGCGTGTGGAAGCGGCAGCCGGAGGGCGGATTGATCGGGCTCGGCACGTCGCCCTGCAGCGGGATGCGCTTGCGCTTGACCCGCGGATCGGGGATCGGCACCGCCGCGAGCAGCGCCTCGGTGTAGGGGTGCTTGGGATCGGTGTAAATCGCCTTCGCGGATGCGATCTCGACGATGCGCCCGAGATACATGACCGCCACGCGATGACTGATGTGCTCCACCACCGACAGGTCGTGGGCGATGAAGAGGTACGTCAGGTTGAATTGGCTGCGCAGGTCTTCCAGCAGATTGATGACCTGGGCCTGAATCGAAACGTCGAGGGCCGAGACCGCCTCGTCGCATACCACCAGCTTCGGCGAGACCGCGAGCGCACGCGCGATGCCGATGCGCTGGCGCTGGCCGCCCGAGAATTCGTGCGGGTACCGTCTCATGTGATCGGCCGACAGTCCGACGGTTTCCAGCAACTGCACGATGCGGTCCTCGTATTCGCGGCGGGTCGGCGCAAGCTTGTGGATGGTCAGCGCCTCGCCGATGATCGCGGCGACCGTCATGCGGGGGTTCAGCGACGCGTACGGATCCTGGAAAATGATCTGCATGTCGCGTGCAAGGCGACGGTGCGCGGCCTTGTCAAGGTGCGTGATGTTGTTGCCTTGGAACCAGACTTCCCCGGAGGTGGGTTCGATCAGGCGCAGGATGCACCGACCCGTGGTCGACTTGCCGCAACCCGATTCGCCGACCAGACCTAGCGTCTCGCCGGCCGCCATCTCGAAGCTGACTCCGTCGACCGCGTGCACGCGCCCCATCTCGCGCCGCAGCAGCCCGCCGTGCAGAGCGAAGTGCTTGACGAGGTCGACCACGCGCAGCAGGGGCTCGCTCATTGGAACTCCGCCGTGTCGAGGATGCACGCCGCCTTATGGCCTGGCGCGACGGTACGCAACGGCGGAGTCGCCCTCGTGCAGGCGTCGCGGACGTACTTGCAGCGCGGAGCGAAGCGGCAACCTTCCGGAGGTGCTATCAGCTTGGGCACCACGCCGCGGATCGCCTCCAGGCGCACCTTCTTGGTTGCGGCGAGGTCAATCCGCGGAATCGAGCGGATCAGCCCCTGCGTATAGGGGTGGCGCGGGTTGCCGAAGAGTTCCCCAACGGACGCTTCCTCGACGACCTTGCCTGCGTACATCACGACGACGCGCTGGGCGGTCTCGGCCACCACACCCATCGCGTGCGTGATCAGCATGACCGCCATGCCGAACCTGGCCTTCAGATCGCCGAGCAAATCGAGGATCTGCGCCTGGATCGTCACGTCGAGCGCGGTCGTCGGTTCGTCGGCGATCAGCAGCTTGGGATTGCAGGCGAGCGCCATGGCGATCATCACCCGCTGCCGCATACCGCCGGAAAACTGGTGCGGGTAATCGTGCACGCGCCTGGCCGGCGTCGGGATCTGCACGAGTTTCAGCATTTCTGCCGCACGATCCATGGCGGCCGTCCGCGACAGCTTCTCATGCAGTCGGATCACCTCCGCGATCTGTTCGCCCACCGTGTACACCGGGTTGAGCGAGGTCATCGGTTCCTGGAAGACGATGGCGATTTCCTTGGCGCGGATCGCGCGCATCTCGTCGTCACCGAGCGGCACTAGGTCGCGTCCCTGCCACAGGATCTGGCCTGCAACGATGCGGCCCGGCGGCATAGGCAGGAGCTTCAGCACGCTCATCGCCGTGACCGACTTGCCGCAACCGGATTCGCCGACGACGCCCAAGGTCTCGCCGCGATCGACAGTCAGATCCACACCATCGACGGCGTGCAGCCAGCCGTCGTCCGTCTGGAAATGCGTTTTCAGCCCTCGGATCTCGAGCAAGTGCCGGCTGGCGTCGTTCTGTATCTGCACTAGAGCACTTTGCGCGGGTCGAGTGCGTCGCGCAGGCCATCGCCGACGAAGTTGATGGTCAGGACGGTCATGAAGATCGCAAGACCCGGGAACAGCGCCCAGTGCGCCGCTATGTCCATGTGGTCCTTGCTGTCGAACAGGATCCGACCCCAGGTCGGGATGTCTGGCGGAAAGCCGAGGCCCAGAAACGACAGCGTCGACTCCGCGATGATCGCTGCCGCCACATCGATAGTGCCGGCAACGATCACTGGGCCGAGCGCGTTCGGCAGGATGTGCCGCACCACCGTGCGAGACGTCGACGCGCCGAGCGCGCGCGCCGCCTCGACAAACTCCTTCTCGCGCAGCGAGAAGAACTGCGCGCGCACCAGCCTTGCCACGGGCATCCACCGAAAACCGCCGATCACGACGACGATCAGGATGAACACTCCACCTTCGGGCCCGAAAACGCCCTTCAGGCTGTCACGGAAGAGATAGATGATGAGCAACAGCAGTGGCAACTGCGGCAGCGAGAGAAAGAGGTCGGTCAGCCACATCAGCGCTGAATCGATGCTGCCGCGTGCGCTGCCCGCGATCGCACCGACCAGCACACCGACGATGATTGCCATCGTCATTGCCGCGAGACCCACCGCGAGCGAGATGCGTCCGCCGTAGAGCATGCGCGCGAGCAGGTCCTGACCGAGATCGTCCGTGCCGAGTGGATGCGCCCACGACGGTCCTTGCAGTTGCGCCGTGAAATCGATCTCGTTGATCGGGACTCGCCATAGCAGAGGACCGAAGGCGACGGCCGCGACGAGGGCCATCAGCACGAACAGGCTCGCGTACGCCATCCGGTGGCGCCGGAAGCGCCGCCACGCCTCGCTCCAGGGCGATGTGCCACGTGCCGGCGCGCGGACGGCCGTGCTATTGATAGGAGATGCGGGGGTCAAGCCAGCCATAGAGCAGGTCGGCGATCAGGTTGAAGGTGATCACGAGGCATGAAAACACGAAGGTCACGGCCATGATCACCGGCGTGTCGTTGCGCAAGATGGCGTCGATCAGCAGCGAGCCGATGCCGGGGATGCGGAAAATCTGCTCGGTGACGATCGCTCCGCCGAACACTGCCGGCATTTGCAGCGCCACCAGCGTCACCACGGGGATCAGCGCATTGCGCACTACGTGCTTGAGGATCACCACGCGCTCGTCCAGGCCCTTGGCGCGTGCAGTGATGACGTAGTCGAGCCGGATCACGTCGAGCATCGCCGAGCGCACGTAGCGCGTCCAGCTGGCGCCCTGGAAGAGTCCCAGCACGACGATCGGCATGATCGACTGCCGGATCATCTCGCCCCACCACGCCCAGCCTGTCGTATTGAGATCTGCACGAAACACGAACGGCAGCCAGTCGAGCTTGATCGAGAAGATCAGGATCAGCAGGATGCCGGTGAAGAAGGTCGGCAGCGAGAACCCGACGAAGGCCAGCGAACTCGCGATGCGGTCGAACCACGAGTACGGCCGCATGGCCGAGAACACGCCCACCGGCAGCGCGATCGCGAGCGCCAGAAGCTGGGATAGGCCGATCACCGCGAGCGTGACCGGCACGCGCTGCCAGATCAGCGTATCGACGTCGATGCGGCTGATGAACGAGAAGCCCCAGTCGCCCTGCAACATTGCCGCGAACCAGCGGAAATAGCGCTGCCAGACCGGATCATCGAGGCCGAACTTGGCACGCAATGCCATCCGCACTTCGGCGGGGACGTTGGGGTTCAGCGCCAGCTCGCTGAACGGGTCGCCAGGGGCGAGCGCCAGCACCGTGAACAGGACCACGCTGATGCCCAGCAGGCTGGGCACCGCCAGCAGCAACCGACGCAGAATGTAAGGGCCCAAGCGTCAACTCTCGCGATACCAGTCGTGCAGACCGGCGAGCGGGTTGTCCCAGGCCGACAGGGGCGCGGCAAGACTTCGGGCCAGGCCGTCGACCTGCGGCCGGTACACCACCGGAATCATCGCCCGATCGTTGCAGACGAGGTCGTTCATCCGAATCAGCAGCGCCGCGCGCTTCACCGGATTGAGCTCGGTCTGCTGCGCCTTGAACAAAGCATCGTATTCGGCGTTGACCCAGCGGCCGGTGTTCAGTCCGAGCCACTTGTTGGCCTTGCTCGAAACCTCCCACGACAGCCACAACTGCATGAAACGGTCCGGATCCGGCAGCCGCGTGAACGCATGCATCTGCAGGTCCGCCCAGAACTTGCCTGCCGTGTCGGGATTGCCGATGTCGGATGAGAAGTAGACGGCTGGCGTGACGGTCTTCAGTTCGATTTCGATGCCGGCCTTGCCGCAGGCCTGCTTGAAGATGGTCTGCACCTTCTGGCGCACCGAGTTGGTCGAGCTCTGGAACAGCAAGCTGAGCTTGCGTCCGCCCTTTTCGCGAATGCCGCTGGCGCCGCGCTTCCAGCCTGCGCCGTCGAGCAGCGCGTTGGCCTTGTCCAGGCTCGTCTCCACTTTCGTATTCGGACTGTTGAACTGTCGCGGGTTGTTGAGCACGTTCGCCGTCGCCACGCCGGTGCGCCCGTACACGAATTCCTGCACGGACTTGCGGTCCAGCAGCAGCGCCAGGGCTTCGCGCACCGCGGGGTCCGAGAGGATGGGATGACGCGATTTCGGGCTGGCGCGCTCGCCGTCCACTTCGGTCCATGGATCGGTCATGTTCAGCCAGATCATCTCGGTGTCGCCGCCCGGGCTGATCGCGACACGGCCCTTGCCGCTACTCTCCATGCGCTTCAGCACCTCGTCTTCGATCTGCAGGTTCCACGCGTAGTCGAATTCGCCGGTTTGCAGGACCGCTCGTGCCGCGGAAGCCGCATCGCCGCCGCCCTTGATCTCGATCGCGTCGAAGTGCGGTCGGATGGGATCGTGGTACGTCGGGTTCAGCTCTCCCTTGACGATGTCGCCCGGCTTGAAATCGATGAACCGATAGGGTCCGGTACCGACCGGCTTCAGGTTCTGCGGCGACTCACGCGACTTCGCGCCGAGGTAGGGTGCGAACAGGTGTTGCGGAATCAGCTGCTGATTGGAGGTGCGTGTCCAGACCGGCGACGGCTTCTCGAAGACGATGCGCACCGCGTGGGTGTCGATCTTCTCGATGGCCTTGACGTTTTCGTAGACGCCGCCGGTGAACGCCGCAGTCGCCGGGTCGGTCGCAAAGCGCCAGTTGAAAATCACGTCGTCGGCGGTGAACGGCTTGCCGTCGTGCCAGGTCACGCCGCGCTTCAGCCGCCACGTCGTCGAACGACCGTCCGCGGCGATGCCGCCGTTGCGGGTACTCGGGATCTCGGCCGCAAGAATCGGAACCAGCTGACCGTCGGCGTCGAACCGCGCCAGCGACTCGTAGAAGGGGCGCGATCCGGCCGCGTCCTTGATGCTGTTGGCGAAATGCGGATTGAGCAGCGTCGGACCCTGCCAGAACAGCAGCTTCAGCGTGCCGCCACCGCCGCGCCGCGTCGGCTTGTAGGTGGCGGCAGGCTGAGCGATGCCATCGTCCGCAAGCAGCAGACTGGCGAACGGCGCGGCGATCCCGAGCGCGGCAAGGCGCGCAATGAAATCGCGCCGCGAGAGCGTGCCGCGGCGCACACCGCTGATCCAGCGCCGCAGCAGTCCGCTCGTCGGTCACGCTGCACTCACTTCCCGGTACCAGTTCTGCAGCTGCGAGAAGTCCAGGTCCCAGCCCGTGAGCGGCGCGACCAGCTTCAGGTTCGAACCGCGCACGCGCGGCCGACTGATCAGCGGGACGATGACGTTGTCTTTCACCGGCAGGTCGTTCAGGTGGATGAAGAGCGCCGCCCGCTTGACCGGGTCCAGTTCGGCTTCCGCCGCCGCATACGTCTTGTCGTATTCGTCGCTCACCCAGCGCGAGATATTGCGGCCCTGCCACTTGTTGGCCTTCGACGAGACCTCGCGCGACAGGTACTGGTCCATGAAGCGCTCGGGGTCGGGCTGCGTCATCGTGGTGGTGTACATCTGCATGTCGCACCAGAACTTGCCGTAGGTGTCGGGATTGGCCACGTCGGACGAGAAGAACACGCTGGCAGTGACCGACTTCAGCTCGAGATCGATGCCCGCCTTCTGGCAGGCCTGCTTGATCACCGCCTGCTCCTTCTGGCGCAGCGAATTGACGGACGTCTGGTACACGAACTTCAGCTTCTTGCCATCTTTTTCGCGGACGCCGTCGGCGCCCTTCTTCCAGCCCGCCGCGTCGAGGATCTGGTTGGCCTTGTCGACGTTGAACTCGAACTTGGTGTTGGGCGAGCGGAAGCGCGCGGGATTGTTCAGGAAGTTGCTGGTGGCGAAGCCGGTGCGACCGTAGATGAAGTCCTGGATGCCCTTGCGGTCGGCCAGCAGCGACATGGCCTCCCGCACCGCCGGGTCGGTAAAGGCGAAGTGCTTCGACTTGGGGTTGGCACGTTCTCCGTCGACCTCGTTCCACGGATCCTTGGTGTTGAGCTGGATGAATTCGATGTCGCCGCTCGGCACGATCAGCGCCCTGCCCTTGCCGCCGGCTTCGAGGCGCTTGAGCACTTCGTCTTCGACCTGCAGGTTCCAGGCGTAGTCGAACTCGCCGGTCTGCAGGACGGCGCGGGCCGCCGAAGTCGCATCGCCGCCGCCCTTCATCTCGATCGAATCGAAGAAGGGCCGGTTGGGCATGTGGTAGTTGTTGTTGATCTCGCCGCGCACCATGTCGCCTGGCTTGAAGTCGACGAACTTGTACGGCCCGGTGCCGACCGGTTTCAGGTTGGCGGGCGCGTCGCGCGACTTGGCGCCGATGTAGGGGGCGAAGACGTGCTTCGGGATGATCATGCCTTCAGCGGCCACGAAGGCCGTGGCCCAGAACGGCGTCGGCTTGGCGAAGGTCACGCGGATAGTGTGCGTGTCGACCTTCGTCACCGTGACGTCCTTGTAGACGCCGGTCGTCACCGCGGCGGTGGCCGGATCGCGTGCATATTCCCAGGTGAAGACGCAGTCGTCGGCGGTGAACGGCTGGCCGTCGTGCCAGGTGACGCCCTGCTTGAGCTTCCAGGTCACGCTCTTGCCGTCGGCCGACACGCCGCCGTTGTCGCGCGTCGGGATCTCGGCGGCCAGGATCGGCACCAGGTTGCCGTCGCCGTCCCAGACCGCCAGCGACTCGTAAAAGACGCGCGAGCCTTCCTGGTCCTTGGTGCCGTTGGCAAAGTGCGGCTGCAGCAGCGTCGGACCCTGCCACCACAACACCTTCAGGACCCCGCCCCCGCCACGCTTGGTGGGCTTGTAGGCCGGCGCTGGCTGGGCGTTGGCAACGCCGGCATGCATGAGCATCATCGACGCCATCGGCGCCGAAAGGCCGAGACCTATCATTTGCTGGATGAAGCTGCGGCGCGGCAGCTTTCCGACGCGGACTTCCTCAATCAACTGGCGCAGCTCAGTTTCGTGCATGGCATTCCCCTGTGCGTGTTGGCGTCTGGCGACCTTCGCCGATCCGGCGACGTGACATTACTCGTTCGGCAGCGGCGCGAGCGTCAAATGCTATCCGCTCGTCGCAAGATAGTGGCAGACAGTTGGAATGCAGGCAAAGGCGGCGGGGGCGGGCTGCAAGGTTCGCAGGCCGCAACCGATCGTGCAGGGACGCGCCGTGCGGCAGCCAGGTTGGCCGTCGAGAGGCTGCCCTTTGGCCCGGCCGCGGCGACTTCGAATCCGACGGATGGGCGCATCAGGAGCCGGGCGAGGACGGCGTCAGGCTGCGCCGGCGGGCGCCACGTGCGTCATCGCATGTTCGGCCAGCGCGGTGATCGTCAGCGATGGATTGACACCGGGATTGGCGGGCATCGCCGCGCCGTCGCACACCAGCAGGTTGTGGTAGCCGAAGACCCGGTTGTGCAGGTCGACGACTCCGGATAGCGCATCCTTGCCGATCACCGCGCCGCCGAGGATGTGCGCCGTGGTCGGGATGTTGGCGATCGCCTCCAGCACGGCGCACTGCGCAACGCCGCCGGTGCGCTCGGCGAGCCATTCGGCCGCCTTGTTGCCGGCGTCGATGTAGGTCGGGATTCGGCTTCTCCGGATCCTGCTCGGTGGTCAGCGTGACGCCGCGCCCGAACCAGCGGCGTCGGCGCGGAACGCGATCGCGTTGTCGAGGGACTGCATCACCAGAAACACGACCGTCCGGCGGCCCCAGCCGAACGGCAGCAGCGTGCGCGCGAACTTCAGCGGATGGCGCAGGATGTTGCCGAGCAGCTTCAGCGGCCGCGTCAGGCGCGTGCCGTCGCCGACGATCAAGGTGAAGATCAGCGACATGAAGTCGCCCTTCGGGCCGTAGGTGACGAACTCGATGTGCGTGTCGTGGCTGGTGTGGATGCTCGCGCTGATCGCGACATCGCTGGAGGGCTCGAAGGCCGTGCCTGCCGGCAGCGTCACCGCCAGGATCGATTCGCTGTTGGTGCGCACGAGACTGCCGAGCCGGTCGCTGAGGCCCGGCAGCGCGCCGGAGTGCTTGCATTGCGCGAGCAGATCGTTCGTGCCGAGCGCGCCGGCCGCAAACACGACGCCGCGCGCGCGCAGCGTCGGCGGCGCTTGACGAACCAGGCGCCCGGTCGCTCCGACGTCACGACGTAGCCGTCACTGCCATCGACCGCGCCGATCGGGCGGACGTCAACGACCTGCCGCTCGGGCAGAACGGTGGCGCCGCGTTTCTCCGCGAACCACAGGTAGTTCTTCAGCAGCGTGTTCTTGGCGCCGACGCGGCAGCCGACCATGCACGCGCCGCAGCGCGTGCAGCCGGTGCGCGCGGGCCGTCGCCGCCGAAGTACGGATCGGGCACTTCGCGGCCGGGCTCACCGAAGAACACGCCGCACGGCGTGCGGGTGAACGTCTGCTCGACGCCGAAGGCCTGGCCCACCTGGAGCAGCAGCTTCTGGCCGTCGCTTTCGAACGGCACCGTCTGCACGCCCAGCATGCGGGTCGCGGTGTCGTAGTGCGGCTTCAGCGCGCTCGCCCAGTCGTCGAGCGCCGCCCACTGCGGATTCGCAAAGAACGAAGGCGCGGCGCGATAGAGCGTGTTGGCGTAGACGAGGCTGCCACCGCCGACGCCGGAGCCGCTGGCGATGAAGACGTCCTTGAACGGCGTGAGGCGGAAGATGCCGCGCAGGCCCAGCCTCGGCGCCCACAGGAAATTGCGCAGCTCCCAGGTCGACTTGGCGTAGTCCTCGTCGCGGAAGCGGCGTCCGCATTCCAGCACCGCCACCCGGTAGCCCTTCTCGGTCAGGCGCAGCGCGGACACGCTGCCGCCGAAGCCCGAGCCGACGACGATCCAGTCGAAGTCGAATGGCTGTTCCGTCATCTCTCGGCCTATTCCGTGTTCGCCGGGACCCGCCGACGTCGCCCGGCCCGCACACGCGGCGCTGCCGACGGGGCGCCGACCGGCTTGGCCGCCGCAGGCTCATGCCCCTTGCCACGCGCGCGCGTCGCCGGTTCACTCGCGAGCTCCTCGAACGCAGCGACCGTGTATTCAGCCAATCGGTCCACGTGCGGCACGGCCTTCGGCATAGCCAGGAACGCGACCTGCACCCGATCACCCAGCGTCACCGCCGTCACGTTGAGCAGTTGGCCTGCCGGCACGACCGACACCGGCAGCAGCAGCTCGGCGCGCGCACCCATCAGATAGCGCTCCTCGGCCAGGCCGAAGGGATTGGAAACCAACAGGTTGGCGACGTTCAGGCTGCGCCGGACGCCGATGCGCTCCAGCACCGCGGGCAAGGCGTGCACCAGCGTCGTGTACAGCATCGCGGTGCCCGGCGCCTCGCGCCGGAGTGCGTGCTTGACGCGCCCCGTCTCGCGCTTGATCGTCGCCAGGCGCTCGCGCGGAGACTGCTGCGGCCGCCCCAGCGGAAATTGCAGCACGGCGATCTGGTTGCCGCCGTGCGCCTCGGTGAGCGCGATCGGCATGTCGGCGATCAAGGGCGTGGTGGCCGGCACCTTGAGCTCCTGCAGCAGGCGAGCAATCGCCATGTCAAGCACGGTCAGCAGAACGTCGTTGACGGTGGCCGCGTGCGCCTTGCCATAGGCCTTCATCGCCGCGAGCGGCAGCATGCAGTAGGCGAAGGACCGTCGCGCCTCCACGCGGCCGCGAAAGACGTCGGGCACGTCGATGATCGGCAACGCGAGGCCCTCGCCATAGCCGAGCGAGGTCAGCGTCTGCCGCGCCAGCATCCGGGACAGCGCGATGCCCGTGCGAGCCGCACGGCGTGCGCTGTGCAGGACGCGGCTCACCGGGTCGGCACCGGCCGCAGGCCTGCCACCGGCGCGTTGCCTGCGCGGAACACCTTCCCACATCGCGCGCACGCGGCGAGCGTCCGGCGAGGTCGAAAACCAGTTGGAAACGACCTCGACAAACGTCCGGCCATCGATGATGCCGTGGTGGACCTTGCCGTAGACCGCGACCCGGCCGCCCTCGAGGCCATCGATGACGTAGAGCTCCCACAGCAGACCCGAATGGTTCAGGCGCTGCTCGTGGAGCCGGCAGACGAGTTCGGCGCAGCTGCTTCATCGAGCCCGGGCGATCGAGCGTGCGCCGATGGAGCCGGGCCGCCGGATCGGCGGCGGCGTCAACGACGAGCGACGGCAGGCCGACCAGAGGCTTGTGCAGGCGGTAGTTGAACGGCGGGCCCAGCTTACGGCGCTTCATCCGCGCGACCAGCTGGTCCGCGAACGCCTTGCTGCCCTTCGACGGCGGCGCGAGCACCGCGAGCGGCCCGATGTTGAACGGGCGCTCATCCGTTTCGAGCAGGAACATCGCAAGATCGATGACGGAAAGCGCGGGCATGGGCTCAGACCTTCAACAAGGACACTGTGCAAGACCTGCACTGATGCCCGCCCACCTGCGCGCTGCCGATGCAATGTGCGAAGCGCGGCGTACTCGCGAGCCAGCCATAAACGCGGGCTGCGCAGGAGTTCACGGCGTCACGATCTTGAAGGTGGGGTCGAAGGCGACGACGTTGGCGAACACCGCGCCAAATGCCTTGGGATCGCCGTCGACTGTCACCATGCCGGCCTGCGTCAGCTCCGCCAAGGTCTTGCCCTGCAGCAGCATGGCGAGGAAGGCCGGACGCGTCAGCGTCAGCGTTACGTCCGGCTTCGGCAGCACGCGGCCCCGGGTATTGTTCAGCACCGCGTTCGACAACTCCAGTGCCCAGACTTCGTTGGTGTCGGTGAAGACCATGGCAATGGCCGCCCTCATGCCGTCGGTCTTCTCGTGGTTGAGGCGCAGCGCGACATAGTCGAACAGCAGCTCGTTGCTCATGCCGCGCACCGTATCCGGCCCGCTCGTGTTCTGACTGATCTTCTGCGGCCCGTTGCGCAGCTCGAAGGCGCCCATCAGGTAGGCGTTGCGCCAGGTCGCCGACTCGGCCTGGTAGCCCAGTTGTTCCAGCGCATCGGCCTGCAGCGCACGCGCTTCGGCGTTGTCGGGATTGGCGAAGACGACATGGTTCACCACCTCTACAACCCAGCGGTAGTCACCGTTGGCGTAGGCCTTGCGTCCGAGGGCGACGACGGCGGCCTCGCCGCCCATCGCCGCGACGTAGCGCCTGGCCGTCTCGACCCGCGGCAGGCGATGCAACGTGGCCGGGTTGGCGTCGTAGAAGCCCAGGTAGTAGTTGTAAACCGCGCGCAGGTTGTGGCTGAGCGTGCCGTAGTAGCCGTGTGAGCTGGCGTCGGAGGCGAGCGCCTTCGGGAAGAACGGCGCGTTGCCGAGCTCGTCCATCGTCTGCCCCTGGTTGGCCAGGTGCAGCGCACGATCGTGAAGAAAGCGGTAGGTGTCGCGCTGGTTGGTCAGGTAGCGACGGATGTTGGCCCTGCCCCAGGTCGGCCAGTGGTGGCTGGCGAAGGCCACTTCGGCATCGGGAAAGAGGTCGAGTGTCTCGTTGATGTACTTGCTCCAGCCCAGCGCGTCGCGCACCTTCGCGCCACGGATCGTGTAGAGGTTGTGCATCAGCTTGACCGCCACTTCGGACAGGCACAGTGCCTTCTTCTCCGGGAAGTAGAACATCATCTCGGACGGCGCCTCGGAGCCCTGCGCCATCTGGAACTGGATGCGCACACCATCCACGACCAGTTCCTCGCCGGTCCGCTTGATGATGTGCGTCGGCGGTATCAGTCCGATCACGCCGTTGCTGAGCGCCAGGCCCAGTCCGGTCCCGACCGAACCCCTGTCGTTGGCGGGCAGTGACACGCCGTACATGTAATTGGCTCGCCGCGTCATCGCATTGCCGGCGAGCACGTTCTCGGCGACCGCGTTGTCCATGAAACCGTCGGGCGCAATGACTTTGACCTTGCCCGAACGCACGTCGGCCTCGTCGACCACGCCGCGCACGCCGCCATAGTGGTCGGCGTGGCTGTGCGTGTAGATCACCGCGACGACCGGCTTCGTGCTGCGCAGGTGGTCCATCGCCAGCTTCAACCCGGCACGCGCCATTTCCTGGGTCAGCAGCGTGTCGATGACGATCCAGCCGCTCGCACCCTCGACCAGCGTCATGTTGGCGATATCGTAGCCGCGGACCTGGTAGATGCCGTCGGTCACCTTGAACAGGCCCTGCGCGGTATTCAGCGTCTGCTGGCGCCACAGGCTCGGATTGACGGTCGCCGGTGCGACTCCCGTGATGAAGTCGTAGCGCTGTGTATCCCAGACGATGCGGCCGTCGGCACCCTTGACCAGCGGATCGGCAAGCCCCGCGAGCCGGCCGCGGGTGGCGTCCGCGAAGTCCTCCTTGTCGTTCAGCGTCATCGACTTCTGAACGACCGCGTTGGCGCGGTCGGTGATCGGCGTGGCAGGCCTCGGCGCGACGTCTGCCGTCGGCGCCTGTGCGACGGCTGGCACAGCGGAAGCGGCAAGCGCGCAGGCCAGCACCAGTTCGTACGTTTTCGTGTTCATTGAAATCTTCCTCCCCGGAGCCGAGAGTTGCGCGCAACGACTCGCAACGGACGTTTACCGTCGAGCATTGTTGACCATTCTTGGCCCCGGCGTTCGCCCGCGCTGCGATCGGCCGGGCGCCTCAGCAAGTTGATCGCCATTGGCGCCACTACGCGCTCGCGGCGGGCCAGCGCGCGATCGAGCGCGCATGCCTCAGTGCCAACGGCTCGCGCGTGCGGGTCGCCAGGCGTGGGTGGGCGCCCAGGACGACAGGTCACGCTCTCTGCACGGGCCCGTGGCCGGGCGGGCGCGGCGCGCAGTTTATTCTGTCACGCAGGGCGAAGCTCGCCCTCAGCTGGAAACCACCGTGCGCCGACGTGCAGTCTTGGGTTCGATGATCGGAGCGGCTTTCGTGCCGGCCGTTCCGTCGCTCGTGCGGGCGCAGGGCAACCGGCAGCGCCCGGTGCAGATCCTGTTGCCGTTCCCGAGCGACGTGACCTACGCGATGGCGCGTCTGCTCGCCGACAGTATCGCCGAGTCGGTCGGGCAGCCGGTTGTCATTGCCGCCAAGCCCGGCGCGACCGGGCGCGTGGCCGGCGAGGCATTGAAGAACGCTGCGCCCGACGGCAGCACGCTCGCGCTGTTTCCGCTCGCGGTGCCGGTCATAGCGCCGATCGCGTTCAGGCAGCTGCGTTACGACCCCGTACGTGACTTTGCACCGGTCGCGCAGATTGCGCGCTTTCCCTATGCCCTGGCTATCGCACCGGACGTGCCGGCCCAGTCCGTGCCCGAGTTCATCGACTGGGCGCGCCGCCACCCCGACCAGTCAAACTTCGGCACCCCGGGCGCCGGCACGATTCCGCACCTCTTCGGTGTGATGATCCATCGCGCCACCGGAGTTGAACTGCTGCACGTTCCGTACAAGACCTCGGGCGCCATGGCGAGCGAGTTGATGGGTCGACAGATTTCGAGCGGCATCGACGCGCTCGCCAACCTAATCGAACTGCACCGCGCCGGACGGGTGCGGATCATCGCCACCACGGACGCCGTGCACTCGCCCCTGTTGCCGTCGGTCCGATCGTTCGTGGAGCAAGGCCTCCCCGGGATCGAGGGCGTCGGCTGGATCGGCGCCTTCGTGCCCGCCCGGACACCGAAGGCGCTCGTCGATCAATTGTCGAGGGCAATGCTGAACGTGCTGCACGCGCCCAAGGTTCGCGCGCACTTCGCCCGCCTCGCCGTCGAAGTCACTGGCTCCTCCCCGGAAGAACTGGCGGCGATCATTCGTGCCGACACGGCACGCTGGGCGCCGATCCTCAAGGCCTCGGGCTTTGCCGGCGATTAGCCCGGCGCGATCACCCCATGTGCAGGCCGCCGTTGCAGGAGAAGTCGGCGCCGGTGGTGAAGCCGGAATCCGGCCCGGCCAGCCACGCGACGATCGCACCGATCTCGTCGGGCGTGCCAAGCCGCTTGACCGGAATCGTCTCGACGATCTTTTCGAGAACGGCGGGCTTGATCGCCATGACCATCTCGGTGCCGATATAGCCGGGGCTGACGGTGTTCACCGTCACGCCCTTGGCGGCCAACTCCTGCGCCAGCGCCATCGTGAAACCGTGCATGCCGGCCTTCGCTGCCGAGTAATTGGTCTGCCCGGCCTGGCCCTTCTCGCCGTTGACGGAACTGATCTGGATGATCCGGCCCCAGCCTTTCTCGACCATGCCCGGCACCACCTGCTTGGTGACGTTGAACATGCTGTTGAGGTTGGTGTCGATCACCGCATCCCAGTCCTCGCGCGTCATCTTCAGGAACATGCGGTCACGCGTGATGCCGGCATTGTTCACCAGAACCTCGATGGGCCCATGCTCGGCCACTGCCTTGGTGAAGGCGGCCTCGGTGCTGCCCCAGTCGGCCACGTTGCCCACCGACGCGTGGAAGCTGTAGCCCAGCGCCGTCTGCTCGCCCAGCCACTTGTTGAAATCGCGGCTCGGCCCGCAGCCGGCGATGACCGTGAAGCCGCCTTTCGACAGCCGCTGGCAGATCGCCGTGCCGATTCCGCCCATCCCACCCGTTACGTACGCCACCTTTGCCATTGCTGTCTCCGCCTGTTGTTAACTGCTGTTGTATTCGGGTCGCTGCCGGGCCGCCCCGAGCCCGACCCGCAAAATGTATTCGGCCGCCTGCGCGTACGACGCGAAGCGTCGCGTCAACGAGGCCGCCCGGTTATCGCTCCACGGTGAGGGCGACGCCCATGCCGCCGCCGATACACAGCGCCGCGAGTCCTTTCTTCGCATCGCGTCGCTTCATTTCGTGCAGCAACGTGACCAGGACGCGGCAGCCCGAAGCCCCGATCGGGTGTCCGAGCGCGATCGCGCCGCCATTGACGTTGATCTTGTCCTTGTACGGCGCCTTGTCCCAGCCGAGGTCCTTGTTCACCGCGCAGGCCTGCGCCGCGAAGGCTTCGTTCAGCTCCATCAGGTCGAGCTGATCGGCCTTCCAGCCGCTCTTCTCGAGCGCCTTGCGCGAGGCCGGTGCCGGGCCCATGCCCATCAGCGACGGATCGACGCCGACCGAGGCGAAGCTCACGATGCGCGCCAGCGGCTTCAGGCCGAGCGCCTTGGCCCTGTCGGCCGACATGACGAGCACGGCGGCGGCACCGTCGTTGATGCCCGAGGCGTTGCCGGCGGTCACGCTGCCCTGCTTGTCGAACGCCGGCTTCAGTCCGGCGAGCGCCTCGGCGTTGGTCTTGCGGTTGACGAACTCGTCGGTGTCGAAGACGAGCGGATCGCCCTTGCGCTGCGGGATCGTCACCGCGACGATCTCGTCCTTGAAGCGCCCGGCATCCTGCGCGGCCGCGGCCTTGGTCTGCGAGGCCAGCGCCAGCGCGTCCTGCGCCGCGCGGTCGATGCCGTGCGCCTTGGCGACGTTCTCGGCGGTGATGCCCATGTGGTACTGGTTGTAGACGTCCCACAGGCCGTCGACGATCATGCTGTCGATGATCTTCGCGTCGCCCATGCGGAAGCCGTCGCGCGAACCCAGCATCACGTGCGGCGACGCGCTCATGTTCTCCTGACCGCCCGCGATGACGATCTCGGCATCGCCGTTGCGGATCGCCTGCGCGGCCAGCATCACGGCCTTCAGGCCCGAACCGCAGACCTTGTTGATCGTCATCGCCGGCACGGTGACCGGCAGCCCGGCCTTGATCGCGGCCTGGCGCGCCGGGTTCTGGCCGCTGCCGGCCGTCAGCACCTGGCCCAGGATCACTTCGTCGACCTGGTCGGCCGCCACGCCGGCACGACGCAGGACCTCCTTGATGACGATGGCACCGAGTTCGGGCGCGGGGATCTTGGCGAGCGATCCGCCGAACTTGCCGATGGCGGTACGTGCGGCCGCGACGATGACTGCTTCGGTCATGAGATGACTCCGTAGTGAATGCTGGATTCGTCGGCGAGCCGTATGCCCGCCGCCGAAGGATGCTAGCGCCGCTCCTAGGCCTTTTCCTTGACGTAGGTCCCGGGCGCCGGCACGATCGGCTTGTACTTGGCACTGCCGTACTGCTTCGGCGCGGGCTTCTGCGGCCCCGCATAACGCGCCAGCCAGCGGCTCCAGTCCGGCCACCAGCTGCCCGGATGCTCCACCGCGCTGTTGAACCACGCATCCGAGTTCGCCGGCAGCGTGTCGTCCGCGCCGGCCCAGTAGTTGCGCTTGTTCTTCGACGGCGGATTGATCGTGCCGGCGATGTGCCCGCTGGCGCCCAGCACATAGCGCACGCCGCCCGCCTTGCCGCCACCCGGCAGCGTGCGCGCCGACGCGTAGGCCGCCCTCCACGGCACGATGTGGTCCTCGCGCGCCGCGAACACGAAGGTCGGCACCTGGATCCGGCCGAGGTCGATCGACTGCCCGCAGCAGGTGAGCTTGCCGGGCACGCGCAGGTTGTTCTCGAGGTACATGTTGCGCAGGTACCAGGAGTACATCGGCCCCGGCAGGTTGGTGCTGTCGCCGTTCCAGTAGAGCAGGTCGAAGGCCGGCGGCGACTTGCCCTCGAGATAGTTGCTGACGACGTAGTTCCAGACCAGGTCGTTCGGACGCAGGCTCGAGAACGTGTTTCCCAGTTCGAGGCCCGGCATGATGCCGCCCCGCGCGAACTGCTGCTCGCGCAGACGCACCTGCGCCTCGTCGATGAAGACATCGAGCACGCCCGCGTCCTCGAAGTCGAGCAGCGCGGTCATCATCGTCAGGCTCGTGATCGGCTCCTCGCCGCGCGCGTACATCACGGCCAGCGCATTGGCGATGAGCGTTCCGCCGACGCAGAAGCCGAGTGCGTTGATCTGCTTGCTGCCGCTGATCTCCTGCACGACGTGGATCGCCGTGATCACGCCGGTCTCGAGGTAGTCGTCCCACGTGACGTGCGCTTCGGGCTTGTGCGGGTTCTTCCACGACACCACGAACACCGTGTGGCCCTGCTCGACCGCATAGCGGATGAAGGAGTTTTCCGGCTGCAGGTCGAGGATGTAGAACTTGTTGATGCACGGCGGCATCAGCAGGAACGGACGCGTGTAGACCTTCGGCGTGAGCGGCTTGTACTGGATCAGCTGGAACAGCCGGTTCTCGTAGACGATCGCGCCTTCGCTGGTCGCCACGTTCCTGCCGACCTCGAAGCGCCGTCTCGTCGGTCTGCGTGATCTTGCCGCGCTGCCGGTCGCCGAGCAGGTTCTCCAGGCCGGCCTTCAGGCTCTCGCCGCCGGTCTCGAGCAGCGTCTGCTGCGCCTTCGGATTGAACGCGAGGAAGTTGGACGGCGACGACGCCTCGACCCACTGCTGACACCGCGAACTTCACGCGCTTCTGGGTCTTGCGGTCGCCCTCGACCGCGTCGGCCATCCGGTTCATGAACTCCGCGTTCAGCAGGTAGGCGCGCGCGTACATCGACGCCAGCGTGTTCTTCTGCCAGCTCGGATCCGAAAAGCGCGCGTCCTTGATCGGCGTCGTCGGCCTTCGGGTGCGTGAAGAAGTCTTTCCACAGCCCGGTCAGCTGCTGCACGTAGTCCTGCTGCAGGTCGAGCAGCCTGCGACACGGCATCAGCGGAATCGCGCGCGGTCGGCGTCGTTGCCAGCGGTTGCAGCCACGGCAGCGCGAAGTTGAACGGCTCCGAACCGCCGAGCGCGTTTGCGGCGGTGCCGCGCTGCGCCGCGGGTGGGCGCGAGCGGCCTGACCCGTCGCGGAGGTCGCGACTCGGCGCGCCGCCGCTCGGCTTGCGGCGCATCGGCGGGCTGCACGCGCCGCCCGGGCTTGGATGCAGCCGCGGCCGAGCCGCCTTGCGGGCCGGGCGGATCCGCCGGCCGGCTTGCGAAGTTGCCATGTCTCCTCCGTGTGGTGGCCGGTCGATCGGCTGATCCCGTGCGGCGCTTCTCAGTCTTGCGATTCTCCACAAGGCGCCGAGCACGGTCAAACGCGGCTTCCGCGCCGCGTTGTCAGCGCAGTCAGGCGCCGACGGGTCAGATCGCGCGTTGCGGCTCGATCCAGATCAGCGCGGCATGACGACCCGCGATCCGGTCGCGCCGGTGGCTGTAGAAGCGCGACGCGTCGCTGTACGTGCAGACGCCACCGCCGAAGACCGCGTCGACGCCGTCTTCGCGCCAGCGCCTGCGGCCGAGCGCGAAGAGGTCGGCCAGGTACTTGCCGGCGCCTGCAGCCGAAAGGCGGCGGCGGCACCCGGCAGGCCCGCGTCATCGCCTCCAGCACTTCGCGGGCCGACCTCGAAGTGCTCCGGGCCGATCGCCGGACCGAGGTAGGCGATGAGTCGGCGTTCGGATCGCCGAGCCGCGTGCCGCATCGCACGCGCCGTGGCCTGGATGACTCCGGCCGCGAGGCCACGCCATCCGGCATGCGCCACGCCGACGCAGCGACCGCGCGCGTCGGCCAGCAGCACCGGCATGCAGTCGGCCACCATTACCACCGCCACGGTGCCGAGTCGGTCGGTGAACGCGGCATCGGCTTCGACCGTCCCGTCCACCGTGGCGGCATCGACCACGCGCGCGCCGTGCACCTGCTTGAGCCAGCGCGGCTCGGCCGGCAGCACGGCACGCAAGCCGGCCCGGTTTGACGCAACCACCGAGGCGTCATCACCCGAGCCGAGGCCGAGGTTCATGCCGCCGCCGCCCGGTGCGCCGCAGGGCCCGCTCGACCGACCGCCCGCGCGCAGGGTGATCAGCGCCCGGACCGTCGGTGGCACGGGCCACTCGGGTTCAATCCATGGCGATAGGCCATCAGCCTTCGCCCTGGCAGGGCCGCCGGTCGGTCCGTCGGCCCGAAGCCCAGCGACTGCATCAGTCGGGCCATGTCGGCCGGCGGGGCGCGAAACCACTGCATCGGCGACCCGTGTGCGCGGGTGCTCGAGGCCGAGCCGACACGCGTGCAGCGCTTGTCGCCCGAACGCACGCCAGTCGCGACCGTAGCGTCCGGCGGTGGCAGCTTGCGGCGGTAGACCGGATCGCCCACCAGCGGATGACCGAGATGCTCCAGATGCACGCGGATCTGGTGCGTGCGGCCGGTGTCGAGACGACAAGCGAGCCAGGACAAGGTGGCGTTGCCCTGCCGCATCGTGGCCAGGTTCCAATACTGCGTCCGCGCCGCGCGTGCGCGCGCCGCGTGGCTGACGTTGAAGCGCAGCGGGTTGCGCGGATCACGGCCGATCGGCGCATCGACGATGCCGTGTCGGCGCGGCTCGCCGAGCACGACCGCCCAGTACTCGCGGCGCACGGTGCGGGCCTGCAGCTGGCGCACCAGATCGGTCTGTGCCGCCATCGTGCGCGCGACCACCATCAGGCCCGAGGTGACGGCATCGAGACGATGCACGATGCCGGCGCGCGGCACGTCGGCCAGTTCGGGCGCATACGCCAGGAGCCCGTTGAGCAGCGTGCCCGACCAGTGACCCGCGGCCGGATGGACCACCAGTCCCGCCGGCTTGTCGATGACGAGGATCTCGGCGTCTTCGTAAGCACGGCCAGCGCCATCGGCTCAGGCAGGTAGGCCTTCGCGTCGGGCGCGGGCTGCGGCTCGAGTTCGATCAGATCGCCGATGCGAGCTCATGCCGCGGACGGACGATCGCGCCGTTGACGCGCACCGCGCCGTGTTCCACCCATTGCTTGAGGCGCGTGCGCGAGATGTCGGGCAGCCACTGCACGAGCACCTTGTCCAGCCGCGCCCCGGCCTGCGTTGGATGGACACTGAAGCGACGGCTCGCCTCATCGTCACCGTCGCCGATCAGGCCGTCGGCGGCAGCGTCGGGGTCCGGATCCGCTGAGGCCGAACCGTATACTTCTGAACTGGACAACAGGAGCACCCTGAACGATGGTTGGTTTCGATTCCTGGACGGCGGCGCTGCTGCGGCGCATCGCGATCGTGCTCGCGACGCTCGCCCTCGGCGGGTGTAGTTGGCTCGGGATGGACGAACTATTCCAGAAGGACAACACGGCCAAGTGGGATGCCGATCGATTGTACGCGGAGGCTCGCGCCGAACTTTCGAGCGGCAACTGGGTGAAGGCGCGCGACTATTACCAGAAGCTCGAAGCCCGCTTTCCGTTCGGCCGCCATGCGCAGCAGGCACTGATGGAGATCGCCTACACGTACTACAAGGAGGGCGAGACGGCGCAGGCCATCCAGACGGCCGATCGCTTCATCCGACAGTACCCGAACAACCCCAACGTCGATTACATGTACTACCTGAAGGGGCTCGCCGGCTTCGGCGAGGACTTCGGGCATCTTTGGACGCTTCATGACGCAGGACATCTCGCAGCGTGACGCCAAGGGCGCGCGCGAGTCGTATGACGCGTTCCGCGACCTGGTCACGCGCTATCCGGACAGCAAGTACGCCGAGGACGCGCGCGCGCGCATGCGCTACCTGATCAACGCCCTGGCCAAGGCCGAACTGAGCGCCGCCAATTTCTACTACGTGCGCAAGGCGTACATCGCGGCGATCCAGCGGGCGCAGATCGTGGTGCGGGACTTCCAGACCTCGCCGGCGGCGGAAGATGCGTTGATCCTGATGGCAAAGTCCTACCAGGCGCTGGAGTTGCCGGACCTGCAGGCCGATGCCGAGCGCGTGCTCGCGCTCAACTTCCCGGACAGCCAGTACCTGCGCGCCAAGCGTTGATCACCCGGCAGGTCGCCGGCGCCGGGTCAGAAACTCGATCGCATCGGCCTCGCTGCGCGTGCGTGCAAACGGCGGCAGGCTCGACAGCACGGTGCGGCCGTAGGACTTCGTCAACACGCGCTCGTCGAGGATCATCAGAACGCCGCGGTCGTGTTCGTCGCGGATCAGCCGTCCGGCCCCCTGCTTCAGCAGCATCACTGCCTCCGGCAGCTGGTACTCGTTGAAGGGATTGCGGCCGGCGCGTCTCAGGTAACGGATCTTCGCGTCGACCACGGGATCGTCGGGCGGCGCGAAGGGCAGCTTGTCGATGACGACCAGCGACAGCGCATCGCCGCGGATGTCGATGCCTTCCCAGAAGGTCACGCTGCCCACGAGCACGGCGTTGCCGGCGCCGCGGAAACCATCGAGCAACGCACGTCGGCTGCCCGTGCCCTGGACGAAGAGCGTCAGACGCATTGCATCGGCGTCCATCAGCTGCTGCAGGCGCGCCGACACGCGATCGACCGCCCGCAACGTTGTGCAGAGGAGAAACGCCCGGCCGCCGTTGGCCTTGATGAGTGGCCACGCGGCCTCGGCGACCCGCTCCGAAAAGTGGCTGTCAGGACGGCGACGGCATCGGCTGCGGCAGATACAGCAGCGCCTGCCGGGCGAAGTCGAACGGACTTTCCCAGCGCGCCGTCTGCACGTCCTCGATGCCGAGCTCGGCCAGGTAATGGTCGAAGCGGCCGCCCGTGGTCAGCGTCGCGGATGTCAGGATCCATGCCTGCGGCTGCGCCGCACGGGCCCGCGCCAGGGCGCGTCCGGCGGCGAGCGGCGTTTTGTGGAACTGCGCTCCGTGGGCCGTGACGGCGATCCAGCGCACGGCCGGTTCGGCGTCGGGGTCGGCAGGACTGTCGTCCTCGTCCTCACCGTGGCGCAGCGCTTCCTGCCAGTCGCCCAGGGCGCGCCTGAGTTCCGCTACGCGTGGCCCGACCAGGTCGAGCTCGGGGTCCCGACCGCGATTGATCTCCACGGCACGCGCAACTTCGGCCGCCTCGCCCACCACGGCATCGAGCGTCTCCAGCAGGCGGTCGGCGCGGGGCAGGCGCGCCAGCGGCACGCGCGCGCCGGCCGCGAGCCCGGCGTCCCCAAGGGCCAGCCTGACGTCGCGCACCGCGCGCTCCAGGCGCGACGTCAGTAGCGTCCAGGCGGCCCCGTCGGCGGCGTGCGCGAGACCGAGTGCACGGCAGTCGCGCGCCAGTTCCAGCCACTGCGCAAGCGACAGCGTGCTGCCAAAGAAATCGGCCGCGATGTCCGGCAACTGATGCGCTTCGTCCAGCACGACCGTATCGACCGTCGGCAGGAAGTCGCGGATGGCATCGTCGCGCAGCGCGAGATCGGCCAGAAACAGGTGGTGATTGACGACGACAACGTCGGCCGCCTGCGCCTCGCGACGCGCCTTGAACACGAAACACTCGGCGAACCGGGGGCACTCGGCGCCCAGGCAGTTGTCACGCGTCGAGGTGACCAGCGGCCAGATGGCCGCGCTCTCAGGCACGTCGGCGAGTTCGGCGCGATCGCCACTTGTCGTCGTGCCGGCAAAGCGCATGACCGAACGCAGTTGGCGGGCCTCTTCGCGGGTGGCGACCAGGGCGTCCGATTCCGCCCGCGCCATACGGTACAGGCACAGGTAGTTGGCACGGCCCTTGAGCAGCGCCGTTGCCGCGTTGAGCTTCAGAGCCTTGAGCACCGCCGGCAGATCCTTGCGGTAGAGCTGGTCCTGCAGCGGCTTGGTGCCGGTCGAAATCAGCAGCTTGCCGCCCGTGAGCAGCGCGGGAACGAGATAGGCGAAGGTCTTGCCAGTGCCCGTGCCCGCCTCTGCGACGAGGGTGCCGCCGTCCTGAATGATTCGGTGCACGGCGGCGGCCATCTCGGCCTGTGAGCCCCGCGGCACGAAGCCTGGAACCGAGGACGCCAGCGCACCCGCGGCCGCGAAGGCACGCGCAATTTGCGTTGCTGCAGGAGGTGCGGCTGCCGCCGTGGCGGGCCGACTCACGCCGGGATATCGGGGACCAGGCGCATTTCGAGCAGTCGCACCGAGTCCTTGATCTGCAGCTTGCGCTTCTTCATGCGTCGCAGCGCGAGTTCATCGACGCCCGGCTGCACCGCGAGACGCTCGATTGCTTCATCGAGATCACGGTGCTCGACCTGCAATTCGATGATGCGCCGCTTGATGTCGTCCTGGTCCATTGAGCGTGCGAATCGTCAAAGTGGGCCCGAAAAGGGCGCAGTACCCAGCGCTCGGCAATGCGCGAGAACGTCGATGATAGACTTCCTTCAAAGTCCCACTGATCCGCGTGTCGAGCTTCAAAGTCAACGTCTGCGTCGCCCAGCACATCGGCGACCGGCAGGAGCAACAAGACCGCGCGGCCATCATTACGAGCCCGCGCAATCCGGGCGCCATGCTCGCGATAGTCGCAGACGGCATGGGAGGACGGACCGGCGGTCGGTTGGCCGCCGACCAGGTTGTCAGCACGGCCGAAAACCTCTTCAAGGACATGACGGACCGGGACTCGACCTACCGGGACATGCTCCTGCATCTGGCCGCCGAAGCGCATACCGTCATCCGCCTGACGGCGATTGCCGCCGAAAAGGAGCCGCACGCGACGCTGTGCGCGCTCATCATCAAGAAGAACTACGCCATCTGGGCGCACGCCGGCGACAGTCGCCTGTACTTCTTCCGCAACGGGCGGGTGGCCCATCGCACCGAGGACCACACCTACGCCGAGCAACTGAGGCTCGAAGGCCGTCACGAGGATGCCGAGCTCGCCGCCGTCCGCTACAAGAACATCCTGGTGAGCGCCCTGGGTATCAACAAGAAGCCCAAGGTCGCGATCGGCGAGGAAAACGCCCTGCACGCGGGCGACATGTTCCTGCTGGCCAGTGACGGGCTGTGGGCGTACTTCGAGGACGACGAACTCGCCGAGATCCTGTACAGCCAGCCTCCGCGCGAGGCCTCGGAGCGCCTCGTATCACTGGCGCGGGAGCGCTCGGAGGGACGCGGCGACAATCTTTCGGTGGTCATTATCCGGCTCGATCCGCAGACCAAGCCACCGTTGCCCGGCCGCTAGCGCGTCGCCGCCGCGGCGGCGTCCTCGGCGCGTTTGCGCAGCGCCTCGCGTTCATCTTCCTTCTTTTCCAGCGTCTGCTTGCGCTCCGCACGGCGGGCTTCGCGCTTCTTGCGCTCGACTTCGGCATCCGCCGCCCGCTTGGCGGCATCCGTCTGCTTCTGCTGGTACTCCGCGGCGTTCTGGGCACGCTTGGCCGCGTCCTGCTGCTCCTGCGTCAGCTTGGCCGCATGTTCCTGCTGCTTGCGTTCGTAGTCAGCCCGATTCTGCACTTCTTGCTCGGGCGTCTTGGCACCCGCCGCCTTGGCGGCGGACTCCGAGGTGCGTTGCTCGGCCTGCTTGCGCGCGGCAGCCTCCTTCTCGGCACGCGCGGCGTCCTGCGCCGCCTGCTGCTTCTGCTCGTCCGCCCGGCGCTTGGCCAGTTCCTCTTGGTCGAGGCGCCGCTTGAGGTCCTTGGCTTCCAGTTCGATACGCTGCACTTCTCGTCGTGTGAGTTCGCGCTCGCGCCGCACTTTTTCGCGACAATCGTTGACGAAGATCGCGCGATAGCACTCGGCGTCGCGCGCATCGAAGAGCTTCTTCTGGCGCTCCTCCTCCTGCTGGGCCGCCTTGACGGCCGCGTCCGCCTGCTCGCGCGTCGTGATGCTGCCCGGTGGGAAGCGCGTGGCAAATTCTTCAGCACGGGTGTGGCCCGTCGCCAGCAGGAAAGCAAGAAGGATCAGCAGGCGCATGGTTACCTAACGTCCGACGGATGCATTTCGCCTACACGCGGGCCACGTCCCGGCGCCGGGCCTCGAGGTATTCGCGCGACTGCATCTCCTCGAGCCGCGACACCGTGCGGGCAAATTCGTTGGACAGTGCGCCGGACTGGTAGAGCTCGCCCGCCACCACCTCGGCCGACAGCAGCAGTTTCACCCGGTGGTCGTACAGCACATCGACCAGCCAGGTGAAGCGCCTCGCTTCGGAGGCCTGTCCGGCCGACATGCGCGGCACGTTCGACAGCAGCACCGTATGGAACCGCGCCGCGATCTCGAGATAGTCGTTCTGCGACCGCGGCCCGCCGCACAGGACCGCGAAGTCGAACCAGACCACGCCGCCTGCGCGGCGGCGCGCACGGATCTGGCGCGCCTCGATCGTGAGCACGGGATCGTCGTCGTCGGTCTCGGCCACGCGATCGAACGCCGCCGTCAGCGCTGCAGTCGGCGGCCGCGCCCCACGGCGCGAGGTATGCCTCGATGCGCTCCATCGCCCGCTTGCGGTAGTCGGTGTCGCCGTCGACGTGCACGACATCGAGTTGCTCCTTGAGCAGCGCGATCGCCGGCAGCACGCGGTCGCGATGCAGTCCATCCGGGTACAGGGCGTCCGGCGCGTAGTTGGACGTGATCACGAGGCCGACGTTGAGCGCAAACAGCCGCTCGAGCAGCCGGTACAGAATCATCGCGTCGGCGATGTCGGAGACATGGAATTCGTCGAAGCAGATCAGGCGATGGCGGCGCGCGATCCGCCGCGCCACCTCGTCGAGCGGATCGGCCGTGCCCCTCAGTTCGTGCAGTTCCGGGTGGACGCTGCGCATGAACTCGTGAAAATGCACGCGCGTCTTGCGGATCAGCGGCACGGTCGCGAAGAAGGCGTCCATCAGGAAGCTCTTGCCGCGGCCGACGTCGCCCCACAGGTAGACGCCGCGCGGCACCGGGGGCCGCACCAGCAGCTTCTTCAACGCATTCGAGCGATGCGCCTTGTACCCGACCCAGTCCTCGTGGAGCCGCTGCAGGCGGTCCGCTGCCCGTTCCTGCGCCGCATCGAGCGAGTAGCCACGCTGGGCAAGGGCAGCGTCAAGCTGAGAGCGGAACGGCACGCGGCGCTGCGGTCGATGACGGTGGGTGCGACAGCTCGACGCTCAGCGTCGGTACTCAGAAATTCAGCGTGCGCTTGTCCACCGCCAGCGCCGCTTCCTTGGTCGCCTCGGCCAGCGACGGGTGCGCGTGGCAGATGCGGGCGATGTCCTCGGACGAGGCGCGGAACTCCATCGCGACCACCGCTTCGGCGATCAGCTCGGACGCGTAGGGGCCGATGATGTGCACGCCCGAGGATCTCGTCCGTCGTCGCGTCGGCGAGGAACTTCACCATGCCGTTGGTATCGCCCAGCGCGCGCGCCCGGCCGTTGGCCGCGAACGGAAACGTGCCGGCGCGATACGCGCGGCCGGCCGCCTTCAACTGCTGCTCGGTCTGGCCCACCCAGGCGATCTCGGGCGAGGTGTAGATCACCCACGGAATCGTGTTGAAGTTCACGTGGCCGTGCTGGCCGGCGATGCGCTCGGCGACCGCCACGCCCTCTTCCTCGGCCTTGTGCGCCAGCATCGGTCCGCGCACGACGTCACCGACGGCCCAGACATTGGGCACGTTGCTGCGGCAGTCGTCGTCGACTGCGACGAAGCCGCGCTCGTCGAGCGCGAGGCCGATCAGCCTCGGGATTGAGTCCCGTCGTGTTGGGCACACGGCCGATCGACACGATGAGCCGGTCCACAACGAGCGCCTGCGTCGCTCCGGCCGGCGTCGGCGTACTCGACACGGACTTCTTCAGCCTTGCCCTTCTTCTCGATGGCGACCTTGTCGATCTTCACGCCGAGCGAGATCTTCAGTCCCTGGCGACCGAAGAGCTTCGCCGCCTCCTTGGCGATCTGCTCGTCGACGGCACCGAGAAAAGCCGGCAGGGCTTCGAGGACCGTCACGTCGGCGCCGAGGCGTCGCCAGACGGAGCCCATCTCGAGGCCGATCACGCCGGCGCCGATGACGCCCAGCCGCTTCGGCACCTCGGCGATCGACAGCGCCCCGTCGTTCGACAGGATGCGCTTCTCGTCGAACGCCACACCGGGCAGCGGGCGCGCATTCGAGCCGGTGGCGACGATGACGTGGCGCGCAATCAGGGTTTCCTCGGCTGCGCCGCTGACCTTGACCTCGATGCCGGCGTCACTGCGTCCCGACGAAGCGAGCCGCGGCCGTGGAAGAACGCCATCTTGTTCTTCTTGAACAGATACAGGATGCCGTCGTTGTTCTGCTTGACGACGCTGTCCTTGCGCCCCAGCATCTTCGCGAGGTCCAGACCGAGGCCCTTGACCTCGATGCCGTGGTCGGCGAAGTGATGACCGGCCTGCTCGTAGTGCTCGGACGACTGCAGCAGCGCCTTCGACGGAATGCAGCCGACATTGGTGCAGGTACCGCCCGGCGCGGGTCCGCCCTCCTCGTTCTTCCACTCGTCGATGCAGGCGGTGGCAAACCCGAGCTGCGCCGCGCGGATCGCCGCGATGTAACCGCCAGGTCCGCCGCCGATCACGACGACGTCGAAATTCTTGGCCATGCTTGCCTTTCGCCGTGCGCGCTACACCGCCTCGCGCGGCACGAAGATCCAGAGGATGATGTACAGGACGACAGTGAATCCACCGGCCAGCAGGCCGAGCACGAAGATCAGGCGCCAGATCCACGATTCGACCCCGGTGATGGCGGCGATCGCCGCCGCACACACCCGCGATCCACTTGTCGTCGTTGGACAGGCGCAGGCGGTTGATCGCAAGCCGGCGCCGCCGACGGGCGCAGCCGGCCAGCAGGCGCGCCTTGGCCGCCTCGTACTCGGCGTGGGTCAGCGCGCCCGCTATGCAGCAGGCGGTGCAGCTTCTCGAGTTCGTCAGCCACGTCATCGGCAGCTCTCCCTGCGAGTCAGACCTCGAGCAGCAGGCGCGCCGGATCTTCCAGCGCTTCCTTCATCGCGACCAGCGACAGCACCGCCTCGCGCCCGTCGATGATGCGGTGGTCGTACGACAGCGCGAGGTAGTTCATCGGCCGCACGACGACCTGCCCGTTCTCGACCACCGCGCGCTCCTTGGTCGCGTGGACGCCGAGGATGGCGGACTGCGGCGGGTTGATGATCGGCGTCGACAGCATCGAGCCGAACACGCCGCCGTTGGAGATCGAGAACGTGCCGCCGGTGAGCTCCTCGAGCGCGAGCTTGCCTTCGCCGGCGCGCTTGCCGAAGTCGGCGATCTTCTTCTCGATGTCGGCGAAAGTCATCTGGTCGGCGTCGCGCAGGATCGGCACCACGAGGCCGCGCGGCGATCCGACCGCGATGCCGATGTCGAAGTAGCCGTGATAGACGATGTCGTTGCCGTCGATCGAGGCGTTGACGACCGGGTACTTCTTCAGCGCCGCCACCGCCGCCTTGACGAAGAACGACATGAAGCCGAGCTTCACGCCGTGCTCCTTCTCGAACTGGTCCTTGTAGCGGGTGCGCAGGTCCATCAGCGGCTGCATGTTGACCTCGTTGAACGTGGTCAGGATCGCGGCGGTCGCCTGCGACTGCACCAGGCGCTCGGCCACGCGCTGGCGCAGGCGCGACATCGGCACGCGCTGCTCGGGCCGGTCGGCCAGATCCGACAGATCCAGCGGCGCCTTCACTTCCGGCAGGGCCGGCTTCGCCGCGGCGGCGACCGGCGCCGGGGCGGGCGCGGCGGCGGTCGTCGCCGGCCGCGAGTGCGCCGAGCACATCGCCCTTGGTGACGCGACCGTCCTGGCCGCTGCCGGCCACCGATCCCGGAGGCAGTCCGGCCTCGACCATCGTTGGCCGCGGCAGGCATCGCACACCGCTGGCCGCCGGGGCCGGGGCGGCGGCTGACTTCGGCAGCGGCCGCCGGCGCCGGCGCTGTGGCCGGCAGCCGGTGCGGCCGCGGCGGCTTTGCCTTCGGTGTCGATCGCGGCGATCACCTCACCCGACGACGACCGTGCTGCCGTCGCCCTTGATGATCTGGCCGAGCACGCCGGCGGCCGGCGCCGGCACCTCCAGCACCACCTTGTCGGTCTCGATTTCGATCAGGATTTCGTCCTCGGCGACGGCGTCGCCCGCCTTCTTCTTCCACTGCAGCAGCGTGGCTTCGGCCACCGATTCGGACAGCTGCGGGACCTTGACTTCTACGAGTGCCATGACGTTCTTTCCGAAATGTGCGTTGATGGCGCGTGGCGAACGCGGGCGCGCGTTCGGCGTGCTGAAGCGACGGCTCGGGGCATCGCGGCCCCAGAAGATGCACGCGCAGACCGGCGCCGAGACCGTCCGGTGCGCGCGTTACTTGTTCAGGACCAGTCCCTTGAGCTTGCCGAAGGCCGTGTCGAGCAGCGCCTTCTGCTGCTCCTGGTGCTTGGCGTAGTAGCCGACCGCCGGCGACGCCGAAGACGCCCGCCCGGCGTAGCCGAGCTTCTGGTCCTCGCTCATGTTCTCGAGCAAATGGTGCTGCGTCTAGAACCACGCCCCCTGGTTGTCCGGCTCGTCCTGGCACCACACGATCTGCTCGCGTTCGGGTACTTGCCATCTCCGCGGCGAACGCCTTGTGCGGGAACGGATAGAGCTGCTCGATGCGCAGCAGCACGACGTCGTCTTCCTTGCGCTCGCGCCGCGTGTGCACCAGGTCGTAATAGACCTTGCCGGAGCACAGGACGATGCGCTTGACCTTCTTGGCGTCGATCGCGTCATCGAGCTCGCCGATGACGGTCTGGAACTCGCCGCTGGCGAGTTCCGACAGCGGCGACATCGCGTCCTTGTTCCGCAGCAGCGACTTGGGCGTCATGATGACCAGCGGCTTGCGGAACAGCCGGATCATCTGCCGCCGCAGCAGGTGGAAGATCTGCGCGGCGGTCGTCGGCAGCACCATCTGCATGTTGTGGTCGGCGCACAGCTGCAGGTAGCGCTCCAGGCGCGCCGAGGAATGCTCCGGCCCCTGCCCTTCGTAGCCGTGCGGCAGCATCATCATCAGGCCGGACTGGCGGCCCCACTTGACTTCGCCCGACGACATGAACTGGTCGATCACCACCTGGGCGCCGTTGGCGAAGTCGCCGAACTGCGCTTCCCAGATGACCAGCTCGTTGGGCTCGGCGGTGGCATAGCCGTACTCGAAGCCCAGCACCGCCTCCTCCGACAGCACCGAATCGATCACGGTGAACGGCGCCTGCTTCTCGGTGACGTGCTGCAGCGGGATGAACGTGCCCGAATCCCACTTCTCGCGGTTCTGGTCGTGCAGCACCGCGTGGCGGTGCACGAAGGTGCCGCGGCCGGAATCCTGGCCGGAGAGGCGCACCGCATAGCCGCTCGCCACCAGCGACGCGTAGGCGAGGTGCTCGGCCATGCCCCAGTCGACCGGCATGCTTGCCCTCGCCCATCGCGCGGCGATCGGCGATCACCTTCTCCACCAGCGGATGCAGCTTGAACTCGGGCGGAATGGTCGTGATGCGCTCGCCCAGCCGCTGCAGTTCGGCCAGCGGCACCGCGGTGTCGGCGGGGTCGGTCCATTTGCGGTTGAGGAACGGCCGACCAGTCGACCGCGTACTGGCTCTTGAAATTGGAGATCACCGGGTCCGACGTCGTGCGGCCCTCCTCCATCGCGGTGCGGTATGCCTTGACCATCTGCTCCGGCACGTCGGCCGCGATCACGCCCTGCGTCGACGAGCTTGTCGGCATAGAGCTTGCGCGTGCCGGGATGCGCGGCGATCTTCTTGTACATCAGCGGCTGCGTCACCGACGGCGTGTCCTGCTCGTTGTGGCCGAGCCTGCGAAAGCAGACGATGTCGACGACCACGTCGCGATTGAACTCCTGCGGTAGTCGATCGCCAGCTGCGTCACGAAGACCACCGCCTCGGGATCGTCGCCGTTGACGTGGAACATCGGCGCCTCGATCATCTTGACGACGTCGGTGCAGTAGATCGTCGAACGCGTGTCGCGCGGATCGGAAGTGGTGAAGCCGATCTGGTTGTTGATGACGATGTGCACCGTGCCGCCGGTGCCGTAGCCGCGCGTCTGCGCCAGGTTCAGCGTCTCCATCACCACGCCCTGGCCGGCGAAGGCGGCGTCGCCGTGCACCAGGATCGGCAGCACCTTGTCGCCGTCCTTGTCGCCGCGCCGCTCCTGGCGCGCGCGCACCGAGCCCTCGACCACCGGGTTGACGATTTCCAGGTGCGAGGGGTTGAACGCGAGCGACAGGTGCACCGGGCCGCCCGGCGTCGAGATGTCGCTCGAGAAGCCCATGTGGTACTTGACGTCGCCCGCCGGCAGGTCGGAGCCGGGCTTGCCCTCGAACTCGGCGAACAGTTCCTTCGGCATCTTGCCGAGCGTGTTGACCAGCACGTTGAGCCGCCCGCGGTGCGCCATGCCGATGACGATCTCCTCGCACGCCCGTGGCGCCCGCGCGCTGGATCAGCTTCGTCCATCGAGGCGATGAAGGTCTCGCCGCCCTCGAGCGAGAAGCGCTTCTGGCCGACGTACTTGGTGTGCAGGTAGCGCTCCAGCCCTTCGGCCGCGGTCAGGCGCTCGAGGATGTGCAGCTTCTGCTCGGCCGTGAACGTCGGCGTCGAGCGGATCGACTCGAGGCGCTGCTGGATCCAGCGCTTTTGCGCCGGATCGGAGATGTACATGTATTCGGCGCCGACGTTGCCGCAGTAGGTCTGGCGCAGCGCGGTGACGATCTCGCGCAGCGTCATGTGTTCCTGGCCGAAGTACGTGTTGGACGCCGAGAACGCGGTGTCCATGTCGGCTTCGGTCAGGTCGTAGAACGCCGGCTCGAGCTCCGGAATTGCCGGGCGCTCCTGGCGCTGCAGCGGGTCGAGGTTGGCCCAGCGGTTGCCGAGGAAGCGATAGGCCGCGATGATCGACTGCACGTGGACCTGCTTGCGCGCCACTGACAGATCGGTCGGCGCCACCTTGGGCTGGAAGGCGCCCGCCTTGGCGCGCTGCGCAAACGATTCGACGATCGGCGCATGCGCCACGTCGCGCGAACTCGGCCGAGCCATCGGCGGCCGGCACGAGCTGCATCTGGTCGAAATAGGCGCGCCACTTGTCGGGCACCGAGCCCGGGTTGTCGAGGTAGCGCTCGTAGAGTTCCTCGACGTACGGCGCATTGCCGCCGAACAGGTACGAGTTGACCTGGAACTGTCGCATCATCGGCCTTCACCTTTCAGAACGAGTTTCTCGTTGAAGATGCCCGGCGTGGCGGTCGCGAAGCCTGCCTCGCCGGCGACAATCTGCTCCGGATTCCGGTGCTGTTGCCGAGAGCGCCGGCAGCCAGGAAGGGCCACCGGCGGCAAGCGCGGGATGCTACCACCGCCACGGGCGATTTGCATCACTCTGTGGCGTCACATGCTGCGCCGGATCGGGCAACGAGCGAACGACACCGCCCCGGAATACACTTCGGCGCACCACAAAACTCGCCGCCTAGACGGACGAGGAGGAGACACGTGCAAGCGACGGACATCCGTCGTCCCGACTACTTCCATCGAGTCGTGGACTGCCAGTGGGCATGCCCCGCGCATACCCCGGTTCCCGAGTACATCCGGCTGATCGCAAGCGGGCGCTACACCGATGCCTACATGGTCAACTGGGAGTCGAACGTCTTCCCCGGCATCCTCGGACGGACCTGCGACCGTCCGTGTGAACCGGCCTGCCGCCGCGGCCGCGTCGAGGAAAACCAGGTTGCACGGCCCGAGCCCGTCGCGATCTGCCGCCTGAAGCGGGTCGCGGCCGACCTCAAGGACGACATCCATCGCCGCTGCCCAAGCGCGCGGCGCGCAAGAACGGCCGGCGCGTCGCCTGCGTCGGCGCCGGGCCGGCCTCGCTGACCGTCGCGCGCGACCTTGTCCCTCTCGGTTATGAGGTCATTGTCTTCGACCAGGACCCCAAGGCCGGCGGCATGATCCGCACCCAGATTCCGCGCTTCCGCCTGCCGGAAGAAGTCATCGACGAAGAAACCGGCTACGTGCTCGGACTCGGCGTCGAGTTCCGCGGTGGCGTGCGCATCGATTCGATGAAGGCGCTGCTGGCCGAAGGGTACGACGCCATCTTCGTCGGTTCCGGCGCGCCGCGCGGCCGCGATCTCGACATTCCCGGCCGACACGAAGCCGGCGCGAACATCCACATCGGCATCGACTGGCTGTCGTCCGTGTCCTTCGGCCACGTGACCCGGGCCGGCAAGCGCGTGATCGTTCTCGGCGGCGGCAATACCGCGATGGATTGCTGCCGCACCGCCCGCCGCCTGGGCGGCGAAGACGTCAAGGTCATCGTGCGGTCCGGCTTCGAGGAGATGAAGGCCTCGCCGTGGGAGAAGGAAGATGCGCAGCACGAGGGCATTCCGATCCTCAACTACCTGGTGCCCAAGGCCTTCCTGCACGTCAGCGGCACGCCTGACCGGCATGACGTTCGACAAGGTCAAGGCGGTCTACGACGACCGGGGCCGCCGCACGCTGGTGCCGACCGGCGAAGCCGGACCAGACCTTCGCCTGCGACGAAGTGCTGGTCGCCGTCGGACAGGAAAACGCGTTCCCCTGGATCGAGCGCGACATCGGCATCGCGTTCGACGAGTAGCGGCATGCCCGTGCTCGATCCGGTGACGCTGCAGTCGACGCTGCCGAAGGTGTTCTTCGGCGGCGATGCGGCGCTCGGACCCAAGAACATCATCTGGGCCGTGGCCCAGGGCCACGACGCGGCGGTCTCGATCGACAAGTTCCTGAACGGCGAGGACGTGCACGAGCGCCCCGCTCCGGGCGTGACCCTCGTGTCGCAGAAAATGGGCATCCACGAATGGAGCTACGACAACGAGGTCGCGCCCGATGCGCGCTTCAAGGTGCCCTGGCGCGACGTCAATCAGGCGCTGCGCAGCATCAAGGTCGAAGTCGAACTCGGCTTCGATGCCGCGACCGCGTGGAAGGAGGCGCAGCGCTGCCTCAACTGCGACGTCCAGACGGTGTTCAGCGCGCGCGCAGTGCATCGAGTGCGACGCCTGCGTCGACGTCTGCCCGACCGATTGCATCAACTTCATCGCGAACGGCGAGGAAACGGAACTGCGCACGCGACTGCGTGCGCCCGCGCAGAACCGCGACCAGGCGCTTTACGTCTCGGGCGAGCTCGAAGACCGGCCGCGTGATGGTCAAGGACGAGGACGTCTGCCTGCACTGCGGCCTGTGCGCCGAGCGCTGCCCGACCGGAGCGTGGGACATGCAGCGTTTCCGGCTCGACGTGACGCACGCCGGCCGTGGTTGCCGCGTGAAGCACAGGGAGGCCGCGTAATGAACGTCCCGAAGGATGGGCGGCCCCGCGACCGAGACATGCGGCCCGCGTCGGCACGCCCGCCGCGCATCGCCGCTGACGAACGATTTCGTCGTCAAGTTCGCCAACGTCAACGGCTCCGGCTCGGCCTCGGCCAACGAACTGTTCGCGCGCAGCATCCTGCGCATGGGCGTGCCGGTGTCGCCGCGCAACATCTTTCCGTCGAACATCCAGGGGCTTGCCGACCTGGTACGAGGTGCGGGTCACCGAGCAGGGCCATCTCGGGCGGCGCGGCGGCGTCGACCTGATGGTGGCGATGAACCCGCAGACCTGGGACCGCGACCTCAAGGAGATCGAGCCCGGCGGCTACCTGCTGTATGACTCGACGCGACCGATACCGCCCAGCCGCTTCCGCGACGACATCTACGTGCTGCCGGTACCGCTGACCGAGATCGCGGCCGCGAAGTTCGCCGATCCGAAGGAACGTCAGCTGCTGAAGAACATCATGTACGTCGGCGTGCTGGCGGCGACGCTCGGCATCGAGCCGGAGGTCATCGCCCAGCTGCTCGGCGAGCAGTACAAGGGCAAGGACCGGCTGGTCAAGCCCAACCTCGAGGCGTTCATGACCGGCCTGCACTACGGCCGCGAGCATCTCGAGGACGCGACCAGCCTGCGGATTGTGCGCAGCGACAAGGTCGGCGACCGTATCTTCGTCGAGGGTAATGCGGCGACCGCACTCGGTTGCGTCTACGGCGGCGCGACGGTCTGCGCCTGGTACCCGATCACGCCGTCGACCTCGGTGGCCGAAGCGTTCCAGAAGTACTGTGCGAAGTATCGCGTCGACGCGGCCACCGGCCGCAACAAGTTCGCCGTCGTGCAGGCCGAGGACGAGCTGGCCTCGATCGGCATGGTGATCGGCGCCGGCTGGAACGGCGCACGGGCGTTCACGGCGACCTCGGGTCCCGGCGTCTCGCTGATGACCGAGTTCATCGGGCTCGCGTACTTCGCGGAAGTGCCGGCGGTGATCATCGACGTGCAGCGCGGCGGACCGTCGACCGGCATGCCGACGCGCACGCAGCAGTCGGACCTGCTCGCCTGCGCCTATGCCTCGCACGGCGACACCAAGCACGTGCTGCTCTTCCCCGAGGACCCGCACGAGTGCTTCGAGTTCGCGGCCGCTGCACTCGACCTGGCCGAGCGGCTGCAGACGCCCGTGTTCCTGATGACCGACCTCGACATTGGCATGAACCATCGACTGTGCCACCCGTTCAAGTGGGACGACAGCCGGCGCTACGACCGCGGCAAGGTGATGGATACCGCCACGCTCGAATCCGGCGCGGACTTCGGCCGCTACCTCGACGTCGACGGCGACGGCATTCCGTATCGCACGCTGCCCGCCACGCATGCGACACGCGGCGCGTACTTCACGCGCGGCTCGACCAAGGACGCCTACGCGCGCTATTCCGAGGTCGGGTCCGACTACGTCTACAACATGGAGCGGCTGCTGCGGAAGTTCGACACGGCGAAGGCACTGGTGCCGCAGCCGATCGTCGGGCGGGCGCAGGCAAAGGCCGCCGCCGGCGTCATCTACTACGGCTCCACCAGCCCGTCGATGGACGAAGCGCTGGCGCTGCTGCAGGCGCAGGGCATCCATCTCGACCACATGCGCGTGCGCGCCTTCCCGTTCCCGGACTCCGTCGACGACTTCATCGCCCGCCACGAGACGGTGTTCGTCGTCGAGCAGAACCGCGATGCGCAGCTGCGGACGCTGCTCGTCAACGAGCTCGACGTCGACCCGGCGCGGCTGATGCCCATGCTGCACTACGACGGCACGCCGATCACTGCGCGCTTCATCGTCAAGGCGATCGCCGAGCGCATGCAGGCGCGCAACGTGCGCCCGCTGCAAGCCCGGCAAGGCCGCGTGAGGGCAACCATCAATGACCTACCTCGCCAAGCCCCGCCTGCATCACCCCGCCCTGCCGACCAATGCGCTCGGCTACACGCGGCGCGACTACGAAGGCAAGATCTCGACGCTGTGCGCCGGCTGCGGACACGATTCGATCTCGGCGGCGATCATCCAGGCGTGCTGGGAACTCGCGATCGAACCGCACCGCGTGGCCAAGCTGTCCGGCATCGGTTGCTCGTCGAAGACGCCCGACTACTTCCTCGGCAATTCGCACGGCTTCAATTCGGTCCACGGCCGCATGCCGTCGGTGATGACCGGCGCCAACCTCGCCAACCGCGACCTGATCTACCTCGGCGTGTCGGGCGACGGCGACTCCGCGTCGATCGGACTCGGGCCAGTTCGCGCACCTGATCCGGCGCGGCGTCAACATGACCTACATCGTCGAGAACAATGGCGTGTACGGCCTCACCAAGGGCCAGTTCTCGGCGACCGCCGACCGCGGCTCGAAGTCCAAGCGCGGCGCGATCAACCGCGACGCGCCGATCGACATGGTCTCGCTGGCGCTGCAGCTCGGCGTCACCTATGTCGCGCGCGGCTTCTCCGGCGACAAGGACCAGCTGGTGCCGCTGATCAAGGGCGCGCTCAAGCATCGCGGCGCGGCGCTGCTCGACGTCATCAGCCCGTGCGTGGCGTTCAATAACCATGCCGGCAGTACCAAGAGCTACGACTACGTGCGCAATCACAACGACGCGGTGAACCGACTCGACTTCATGCCCCGGCGCGAGGAGATCGTCGCCTCCTACGAGCCGGGTGAGGTCATCGAGATCACGCAGCACGACGGCAGCCGGCTGCGCCTGCGCAAGCTGGCCGACGGCTTTGATCCGGGCGATCGCGCTCGCGGCGATCAGCCATATCCATCACCACCAGGGGCGGGGCGAGATCGCCACCGGCCTGCTGTACGTCGATCCGTCGGCCGACGACCTGCACGAGCACCTGAACACCGTGCAACGCCGCTGAACCGGCTGACCGAGTCGGACCTCTGCCCGGGCGCCGCCGCGCTCGAAGCGGATCAACGCCGAACTGATCTGAGCGCCGCTCGGCCTGAGCGCCAGCCGGTTAGCAATCCCCGCGCGCGCCGGTCGGCCATTGGCCGGCGGCCTGTAACGGCATGCGTGCCGTTGCCCCAGATCAATGCCACCGGGCATTCGAGGCCGATGCTCTTGCCTACGTGAGGCCTTTCGCCTCATCGCCCGCGGCAACCTCGCGCAGACGAGGGCGCGGGATCACACAGCGCACGGGAGAGCACCATGGCGCAGGCGAACGGCGGACACGGATTCGAGATCGTTGCGCGCGAGGATTACTCGGACGTCACCTACATGCTCGAGGTGGCGCACCCGATGATGGCCAAGGCCGCCAAGCCCGGCCAGTTCGTCATCGTGATGGAACACGAGCATGGCGAGCGCATACCGCTCACGATCGCCGACTTCGACCGCGAGCGCGGCACGATCACGCTGGTCATCCAGGCCGTCGGCAAGACGACCAAGGAGATGCAGGCCAACTGCAAGGCGGGCACGCGGCTGTTCGCGATGGTCGGCCCGATGGGAATCCCGAGCCATATCGGCAAGGCCAAGAAGGTCGTCTGCGTCGGCGGCGGGCTCGGCGTCGCGCCGGTGTATCCGCAGGCACGCGGCTACAAGGAAAGCGGCGCCTACGTCATCGGCGTCATCGGCTTCCGCAACAAGGAACTGATGTTCTGGCGCGACAAGTTCGCCGCGGTGTGCGATGAGCTCATCATCTGCACCGACGACGGCTCGGCAGGCATCAAGGGACTCGTCACCGAAGGCATCAAGCAGTCGATCGCGAAGCATCCGGATATCGACGAGGTCGTCGCGATCGGGCCGCCGATCATGATGAAGGGCTGTTCCGAGGCCACCCGGAGCCACGGCATCAAGACAATGGTGAGCCTGAATCCGGTGATGGTCGACGGCACCGGCATGTGCGGCGGCTGCCGCGTCAAGGTCGGCGAACAGGTCAAGTTCGCCTGTGTCGACGGTCCGGACTTCGACGGCCACCAGGTCGACTTCGACGACCTGATGGCGCGGCTGGTGCGCTACAAGCGCGCCGAGAAGGACGCGCTCGAACGCTGGCAGGAGACATGCCGCATCCGCGCCGACAAAGTCGTCGACCTGAAGACGGCGGTGCTCGGCGCCGAAGCCGAGATCCCGATCGACATTCAGCCCAGCACCGACGGCTGAGCCGAGGAGACGATCCCATGGCCACGGCAAAGAAGAAGACGATCCGCACAATTCCGCAGGAGCGGACTCCGATGCCGGAGCAGGATCCGCTGGTACGGGCCCGCAACTTCAGCGAGGTCGCCAGCGGCTACCGGCTCGAGGATGCGCTGGTCGAAGCGGAGCGCTGCCTGCAGTGCCCGGACGAGCCCTGCGTGCGCGGCTGCCCGGTCGGCATCGACATTCCGGCGTTCATCAAGAAGATCACCGAGAAGCACTACAACGGCGCCTACGACGTCATCACCGACACCAACCTGCTGCCGTCAGTGTGCGGCCGCGTCTGCCCGCAGGAAAACCAGTGCGAAGGCGTGTGCACGGTGGGCGAGACGCTGGAACCGGTGGCGATCGGGCGCCTGGAGCGCTTCGTCGGCGACATGGCGATCGCCGAGGGCTGGGAAAACGTCCCGTATATCGAGCCATCGGGCTTCAAGGTCGGCATCGTCGGCGCCGGTCCGGCCGGCATGGCCTGCGCGGCCGACATGGCGAAGGCCGGCTGCGAAGTCATCGTCTACGAGGCGTTCCACACGCCGGGCGGCGTGCTCAAGTACGGCATTCCGGACTTCCGTCTGCCGAACAACGTCATCGACGCCGAGATCGACAAGCTGCGCAACCTCGGCGTGCGCTTCGAATGCAACACGCTGGTCGGGCGTCTGTTCACGATCGAGCAGATGGTCACCGAGATGGGCTTCCACGCGGTGTTCATCGGCACCGGTGCGGGCTATCCGAGCTTCATGGGCATTCCGGGCGAATCGCTGAACGGCGTGCTGTCCGCCAACGAACTGCTCACGCGCTGCAACCTGATGCGGGCGCGCGACTTCCCCAACTTCGACACGCCGCTGCAGCCGGGCAAGCACGTGGCCGTGATCGGCGCGGGAAATACCGCCATGGACGCGCTGCGCGTGTCGCTGCGGCTGGGTGCCGATTCCGTGCACTGCATCTACCGCCGCTCGAAGAAGGAAGCGCCGGCGCGCGTCGAGGAAGTCCATCACGCCGAGCAGGAAGGCGTCGACTTCAACTGGCTGACCAGCCCGGTCGAGATCCTCGGCGATGCGAACAACAACGTGCGCGCGCTGCGCTGCGTGAAGATGGAACTCGGCGAGCCGGATGAGTCGGGCCGTCGCCGTCCGGTCGTCGTGCCGGGCAGCGAGTTCGAGTTCGAGACCGACATGGTCGTGTTCGCGATCGGCACCAACGCCAATCCGATCCTTGGGCAGACGGCGAAGCTCAAGCTCAACAAGTGGGGCTACATCGCGACCGACGACAACCTCGCGACCTCGATCGCCGGCGTGTATGCCGGCGGCGACATCGTCACGGGCGCGGCGACCGTGATCCAGGCGATGGGCGCCGGACGCAAGGCCGCGCGCGGCATGAAGGCCTACCTCGGCCTGCGCGACAGCGACACGGTCTACGACACCGGTGCCAGCGGGTCGCTGTTCGGCATTCCGCGCGAGGAGCACGGCTTCGCGCAGATCCGGATCGCCCGGTAGTCGCAGAACCAGAATCACAGATCTGAACGCAAGGAACGAGCATGAGTGCAGTCCTGGAACGTGCTGCCGCCGAAGGAAAGGCCGGAACCAAGCCGGCCGTGCGGCTGCCCGAGCACATCGTCGAGGTGATCAGCGACTCCGGCGAAGGCGCGCAGCGCTGCGGCCAGGCCTTCGCCTCGATCGCCGCGCGCAGCGGCAACGGCATCTGGACGGTGGAGATCATTCCGGCCGAGATCCAGCCGCCGGCGCGCAGCGTGGCCGGCGCCAGCGGCATCCGCATCCGTGTCGGCAGCGAGCAGGTCACCAACGGCGGCGACGAGACCGACCTGGTGGTGGCGTTCAACGAGCAGGTGCTGCTCGGACGCGTGCGCGCGGGAGAATTGAAGCAGGGCGCGACCATCCTGCTCGAGAACATGTGGGCCGAGCACCGCGACCCGCGATCGTCAAGTCCTTCAACGAAACGCTCAAGGCACTCAAGGACGCGGGCTTCCGCGTGATCGACCTGCCGCTGGAGAAGGAGTGTCGCGCGCTGATGAGCGACCCGCGCCGCGGCAAGAATATGTTCGTGCTGGGCGTGCTGTGCAGCATCTACAGCTTCGACCTGCAGCTCGCGCGCGACCAGATCGCGCTCACGTTCGGCAAGAAGGACCAGAAGGTCATCGACTCCAACGTGCGGCTGATGGAAGCGGGCTTCGCGTGGGGCGAGGCCAACCTCGACTTCAAGTACGAGATCCCGGCCGAAAAAGCCAAGGTTCCGCAGATCGTCGTCAACGGCAACACCGCCATCGCGCTCGGCGTGCTCGCCTCCGGCATGGACATCTGCGCGATGTATCCGATCACGCCGGCAACCTCGGCCTCGCATTACCTGTCGGAATGCTTCGAGCGGGTCGGCGGCATCGTGCACCAGGCCGAAGACGAGATCGCCGCCTGTGCGTTCGCGATCGGCGCGTCCTACGCCGGCCGCTGCGCGGTGACGATCACCTCGGGGCCGGGCTACTCGCTGAAGCAGGAAGGCATCGGGCTGGCGGTGATGGCGGAGATCCCGCTGGTCGTCGTCAACGTCCAGCGCGGCGGCCCCTCCACCGGCCAGCCGACCAAGGTCGAGCAGGCCGACCTGCTGACCGCCATCTACGGCAGCCATGGCGACGCGCCGAAGGTCGTGATCGCCGTGACCAGCATCGAGGACTGCTTCTACTCGATGATCACGGCGCGCAAGATCGCCGAGACATTCAACATGGTCGTGGTCGTGCTGACCGACGCGAGCCTGGCGACGGCGCAGCAGCCGTTCGCGCGGCCCGCACTTCTCCGAGGAGTGGCTGGCGCCGCCGATCGACCAGTCGCCGCTGCCCGAGGGTGCCAAGCCCTACGACTGGGACAAGATCACCGGCATCGCGCGCCGCTTCTCGCCGGGCCAGCCGAACGGCATGCACACGGTGACGGGCCTCGCGCACGACCGCGCGAGCAAGGTCGCCTACGACCCGGCGATCAACGAGGAAGGGCTGCGCATCCGCAGCCTGAAGCTGGCCACGCTGCAGAAGACCCTGAAGACGCCGCCGGTGTACGGCGACGCCGAGGGCGACCTGCTGGTCGTCGGCTGGGGCAGCACGCAGGGCGTCATCGAGGAAGCCGTGCAGCGCGTGCGCGACGAGGGGCTGAAGGTCTCCGCGCTGCAGATGCGCTTCATCCAGCCGATGCCGTCCGGCATCACGGACATCTTGAAGCGCTTCAGGAAGGTGATGACGGTCGAAGGCACGTGGGCCGACCGGCCGGACGAGGACGAAATCATCGACGAAGAAAATCGCCGCTATGCGCCGCTCGCAATGATGCTGCGCGCGCGCACGCTGGTCGACGTCGATTGCTGGACCGAAGCCCGTGGCCAGCCGATCAAGCCGGGCATGGTCGTCGACGCCATCCGCGCCAAGCTGGCCGAATAGAACGAAGCGAAGGAATGCAAACGATGGGCTCCGCACTCAGCCAATGCATCATCAAGCTGCACGAGGAACACCACGACCTCGAGGACTACCAGGGCGGCGTGCCGCGCTGGTGCAGCGGGTGCGGCGACAACGCGATCCTCGCGGCCGTCCAGCGCCTGTGCCGCGACGAGGACCTCGCGCCCGAGCGCACGGTGTTCGTGTCCGGGATCGGCTGCTCGAGCCGCTTCCCGCACTACATGAAGACCTACGGCTTCCACGGCATCCACGGCCGCGCGTTTCCGCTCGCCGAGGGCGTGAAGATGGCGCGCCCCGACCTGAACGTGTTCGTCAACACCGGTGACGGCGACTGCTGCAGCATCGGTGCGGCGCACTGGATCCACGCGATCCGCTACAACATGAACCTGACGGTGATCCTGCACGACAACCAGGTCTACGGGCTCACCAAGAAGCAGGCGTCGCCGACGTCGCCGGTCGGCTTCAAGAGCAACACGACGCCGCGCGGCAGCGTGCTCGAGCCGCTGAATCCGCTGAGCGTGACGCTGGGCGTGCAGAACGCCTCGTTCGTGGCGCAGGGCGTCGACTGGATGCCGGAACTGCTGTACGACATCATCTCCAAGGCCTTCAAGCATCGCGGCTTCTCGTTCGTGCGCATCATCCAGCGCTGCCCCGAGTGGCTGCCGAAGACGTTCGAGCCATGGATGCATGATCCGGGCAAGACGCTGCTGCTGACGCACGAGAACGGCCTGCAGCCCAGCGCCGACACGAGCCGGATCTACAAGAACCAGCGCGAGCATGACCCGCTGAACATCCATCAGGCCCGCGAGATCGCCTCGTCCACCGATCCGATCCCGGTCGGGATCCTGTACCACGATCCGAGCGTGCCCTGCTACGACGATCTGCGCGGGGCGGGCCAGCCGCGCACCGCCGAGGCGATCCGCGCCGGGCTCAACAAGGAATTCGACAAGTTCACGATCTGGCCGGACGAGGAGCGCGCACAGCGCGCCGCCTGATCGTCACCGACACCATCGAGGTTCGTCGCCATGGACATGGCCGCAAAGTTTCAGGACCAGACGGTCTTCCACATGACCGGCAAGCGCGCGGGCGACGGGCTCGCGGAGCTATCGACCGGCTTCCGCCCTGCCCTGCTCGCTGCCTACCGCGACCTGACGCGACTGCGCTACGACTATCCGGTCGTGCTGCTCGAGCGCGATGTCGGACGGCGATTACGTGCAGTCGCTGTCATCGGTGGTCGGCGAGCTGATCACCGAGATCGCACCGCGCGGCATCGACGGCGAACGCGCTGCGCAAGCAGCTGCTGCGCCTCGAGCGCGAGATCCGCGCGCTGATCGCCGGCCGGTACCTCCGGCACGCTGACCGAACTGTGGCCGCTCGCGGCCGACTAGGGCCGCCGGACGCGACGACACCGTGCGCGATATTCTCACGCGCGCCGTGGAATCGCTGAATGTCGACGGCGAGGTGCTCGACTGCGACAGGCGCCCTCGCGGCACGCTTCCTGAGGCGCGCCTGGCAAAACGTGCACGCCGAAAGGGCGAAGCAGTTCCGCACGCTTGTCGATCCACGTGGTACGCAGGCTGTCGGACATCCTGCGTGCCGCGTACGTCCATTCGCAGGCGGGCCAGCAACCGGCCGCACTGCAGTCCGGTTTCGGCGACCTGCACTCGGACGTCTTCGACTTCTCGGCGATGTCGCGTCTGGTGGCGCGCAACGTGCCGATCGACGAACTGCCGCCTCAGCGGCGCCAGCGAATCGAGTGGGCGCTGTCGGTGCTGCGCAGCCAGCCCTTCTACCCCGACCCCAAGGGCGAAGGCGCGGAAGCAACCTACGAGTTCGACTTCAGCGACTGCGCGACGGCGATCGAGGCGCATCGCACGCGTCTGCCGAAGCTGGTCGAGGTCGTGAAGGCGATCGCCATCGCGGAGCTGGAAGCGCGCGGCGGCTATGTCGAGGCCGACCACGATGCGTTCTTCGAGCGCTATGACGAGCACGCGCTGACGGCCGACGACCTGGCGCAGTTCCCGGATTACCTGGTCTGCATTCCGCCCGACCGCAATCGACGCGCCCGAGAATGCCGCGCTGATGGAAATGCTGTCGGCCGGCATGCCGGTCAAGGTGCTGGTCCAGCACACCGACCTGCTCGAAGACGCCGCCATCGGCCAGGGCCACTTCGCGTTCGGCATCCGCAGCGCGCGGCTGGCGACGACAGCGATGGGACTCGGCGGCATGTTCGTGCTGCAGTCGACGAGTTCCAACCTCTACGCGCTGCGCGACCGCGTGCGTCGCGGCATGGGATGCCGCGGACCGGCGCTGTTCAGCGTGTTCGCCGGATCGCCCGACGAGCGCCAGCGAGATGCCGCCCTATCTCACCGCCGCCGCCGCGATGAAGTCGCGTGCGTTCCCGGCCTTCACCTACGACGCCAACGCGGGCACCAACTGGGCGACGCGGTTCTCCTTCGAGAACAACCGCAACCCGGACAGCGACTGGCCGGTCGAGGACTTCGAGTACGCGGACGAGGAACTGCAGCGCGTGCAGGAACGGGTCCGCTTCACCTATGCCGACTTCGTGCTGTGCGACCGTCGGCATGCGCACCACTTCGCGGTCGTTCCGCGCGAACGCTGGACCACGGCGATGGTGCCGGCGGCCGACTGGCTGGCGCTGCCCGAGCGCGACGCGGCCGAGCGCGTCCCGTATGTGCTGGCCGTCGATGGCAGACGACCGGCTGCATCGCGTGATCGTCGATTCCGCGACTGCTGCAGGCCACGCGCCGGTGCCTGCTGCTGTGGCACCGGCTGCAGGAGCACGGCGGCATCCACAACTCGCATGCCGAGCAGGCACTGGCGCGCGAGAAGGCGGCCTGGGAAGCGCAGAAGCAGCAGGAACTCGAGGCGCTGAAGCAGGCCGCCGCCGGCGGCCTGCACCGGCCACCGCGAGCGAGCCCGCCGCCGCCGCGCCGGCCGCAGCACCCGCGGCCGAAGCAGCGGCCGAGGCCGCAGCCGCACCGCCGTCCGACGAACCGTGGATCGAGACGATCCGCTGCTCGAGCTGCAACGAGTGCCAGAACATCAACGACAAGCTGTTCGGCTACAACGAGAACAAGCAGGCCTACATCAAGGACGTCAACGCCGGCACCTATCGGCAGATCATCGAGGCGGCCGAGGCCTGCCAGGTCGCGATCATCCATCCGGGCAAGCCGAAGAATCCGAACGAGCCCGGGCTCGAGGAACTGCTGGAGCGCGCGAAGCCGTTCCTGTAGCGCCGCGTAGGGCCGAGCCGCGATGAAGATCCTGCGCTCGGACCTTGCGCACGGCCACGAGCTCGAGGGCGCGGTGGTCGTCATCGACGTGCTGCGCGCCTTCTCGACGGCCGCCTATGCGTTCGCCGCCGGCGCGCGCGTCGCTGATCGCCGCCGACTCGCTCGACGGCGTCGCCCGGCTGCGCCGCCGCTATCCGGCCTCGATGACGATGGGTGCCCTGCCCGGCGGTCGGCCCGGTCCCCGGAATGGATCTCGGCAATTCGCCCGCCGAGATCGTCGGCCGCGACCTGTCCGGCATGACGCTCATCCAGTTCACCGCCGGCGGAGTCAAGGGCCTGGTCGACTGCGACCACGCGACCGAGGTGCTGGCGGGCAGCCTGGTCTGTGCCCGCGCGACGGCGCGCTACATCCGCGTCGCTCGCTCCTGAAATGGTGACCTTCGTCATCACGGGACTGTGGACCGACCGCGACGGCGACGAGGACCACGCCTGTGCCGACCTGATCGAGGCCTACCTTCTCGGGCAAACACCGGACGTGACGGAGCACGAGGCGCGCGTGCGCCAGTCCGATTTCGGCCGCCGGTTCGGCGACCGCGCCTATCCGCACCTGCCGGCCGCCGACCTCGACCTGTGCGCTGTCGCCGACCGCTTCGGCTTCGCGATGCCGATGCGTCGCACGGACCACGGGCTCGTCATCGAACCGGTGGCACTGGCGGCACTCCCAGTGGCCTGACGAACGGTCGGATTGACAGCGCCGTTTTCGCGCGGCATCGTGCCACCGTCATGTCCCTGCGCAGCCTTTGTCCCGTCGTGCGTGGCCGCCGCGCTGGCGGCGCCGCTGTCCGTCATGGCCCAGCTGTACAAATGGGTCGATGCGGACGGCGTCGTCAACTACGGCGACCTTCCGCCGCCAACCGCAAAGAACGTGCGGGCCGTGGGCCAGACATCGCTGAGCGTCGTGCCGGGCGTGTCGAAGGAACAGATGGACGCCATGCGCGAGCGCGATGAGCAGCGCCGCCAGGAGCGGCTGCAAAGCGAAGCGGAGGAGGCACGCCTGCGGGCCAGCGCTCGGCCCGCCACCAGCGCGCCGCCCGCGCTTCAGGCGGCCGACGACTATGCGTACGACTTTGACTACGGTCCGCTGTACGGCTACGGACCGCCACGCGTGCGGCGACCTGCCGCGAACCGGCCGCGCCCGCACCCTCCGATCGCCAGGCCCGCGCCTGCGGCCAAGCCGATGCCGCTGGGGGAGCCGTCGATCCTTCAGGGACGCTAGCCGCCGGCCGTACGGTGCGCGGCTGCGCGGGACCCAATGCGAAAACGCGAAAACGGCGCCCGCAGGCGCCGTCTTCAGTACCGCTGATCCAGTTGCCTAGCGCTGCGCGATCGGCTTGACGTCGCGCTTGACCGAACCGACGAAGAGCTGCCGCGGCCGCCCGATCTTGTACTCGGGATCCGCGATCATCTCGTTCAGCTGCGCGATCCAGCCCACCGTGCGCGCCAGCGCGAAGATGGCGGTGAACAGCGGCACCGGGATGCCGATCGCCTTCTGCACGATGCCCGAGTAGTAGTCGACGTTCGGATAGAGCTTGCGGCTGACGAAGTAGTCGTCTTCCAGCGCGATCTTCTCGAGCGCCATCGCCAGCTTGAACAGCGGATCGTCGTGCAAGCCCAGCGAGTCCAGGACCTCGTTGCAGGTCTCGCGCATCAGCTTGGCGCGCGGGTCGTAGTTCTTGTAGACGCGGTGGCCGAAGCCCATCAGCTTGACGTTGCTGTTCTTGTCCTTCACCTTGTCGATGAACTCGCCGATCTTCTCGACGCCGCCCTGCCGCTGGATGTCGTACAGCATGTTCAGGCAGGCCTCGTTCGCGCCGCCGTGCGCCGGGCCCCAGAGGCAGGCCACGCCGGCGGCGATCGCCGCGAACGGGTTGGTGCCGGACGAGGCGCACAGGCGCACGGTCGACGTCGACGCGTTCTGCTCGTGGTCGGCGTGCAGGATGAAGATGCGGTCCATCGCGCGTACCAGCACGTCGTTGACCTTGTAGTCCTCGCACGGCGTGGCGAACATCATGCGCATGAAGTTCCCGGCGTACGACAGGTCGTTGCGCGGGTACATGTACGGCTGGCCGACGGTGTACTTGTACGCCATCGCGACCAGCGTCGGCATCTTGGCGATCAGGCGGATCGCCGAGACCTCGCGCTGCCACGGGTCGTTCAGGTTCATCGAGTCCGGGTAGAACGCCGACAGCGCGCCGACCAGGCCGGTCATGACCGCCATCGGGTGCGCATCGCGGCGGAAGCCGCGCATGAAGAACTGCATCTGCTCGTTGACCATCGTGTGGTTGGTCACGCGCTTGACGAAGTCCGCCTTCTGCTTCACGTTCGGCAGCTCGCCATACAGCAGCAGGTAGCAGGTCTCGAGGTAGTCGCACTTCGTGGCCAGCTGCTCGATCGGGTAGCCGCGGTACAGCAGCTCGCCCTTGTCGCCGTCGATGTAGGTGATGGTCGAGTTGCAGGAGGCGGTCGACAGGAAGCCCGGGTCGTAGGTGAACTTGCCGGTCTTGCCGTACAGCGCGCGGATGTCGATGACGTCCGGGCCGACCGACCCCTTGTAGATCGGCAGGTCCATCGTCGGCGTGCCGTCGGAGAACGTCAGGGTGGCCTTCTCGGTCGAAGGGGTCAGTGCCATGGTCTTCTTCCCGGGTTCGAGGTGAGTTCAGACCGACCGAAGCCCGTCCAGGACGGTGCGAACGGCATTGTCGTCGAGAGCGCCAGCCGGCTCCTTGCGCGCCAGCAAAAGGTCGAGAAGTTCGTCGTCCGGCAGGTCCAGCAGCGCTTCGAGCGCCAGGACATCGTCGACCGAGAGGCTCGCCTCGTGCCGGTCGAGGAAGCGGGAGACGATGATGTCGTTTTCCAGCAACCCCCGGCGGGCCCGCCAGCGCAGCCGGCGCCGTTCGAGATCGCCGATCACGACGGCGCCCACGGTCAGACCTCGCGGCGCACCAGCATGTCCCGGATCTTGCCGATCGCCCGGGTCGGGTTCAGCCCCTTCGGGCAGACGTCCACGCAGTTCATGATCGTGTGGCAGCGGAACAACCGGTACGGGTCGTTCAGGTTGTCCAGCCGCTCGTTGGTCGCCTGGTCACGGCTGTCGGCGATGAAGCGGTAGGCCTGCAGCAGGCCGGCGGGACCGACGAACTTGTCCGGGTTCCACCAGAAGCTCGGGCAGCTGGTCGAGCAGCAGGCGCACAGGATGCACTCGTACAGGCCGTTGAGTTCCTCGCGCTCCTCGGGCGACTGCAGCCGCTCCTTTTCGGGCGGCGGCGTGTCGTTGATCAGGTACGGCTTGATCGAGTGGTACTGCTTGAAGAACTGCGACATGTCGACGATCAGGTCGCGGATCACCGGCAGGCCCGGCAGCGGCCGCAGCACGATCGGCTCCTTCAGGTCGCGCAGGTTCGTGATGCACGCCAGGCCGTTCTTGCCATTGATGTTCATCGCGTCGGAACCGCACACGCCTTCGCGGCAGGAACGCCGCAGCGACAGGCTGTCGTCGACATCACTCTTGATGCGAATCAGCGCGTCGAGCAGCATCTTGTCCGTCGGCTGCAGCCGAACCTCGAGCTTCTGCATGTACGGCTTCGCGTCCTTGTCCGGGTCGTAGCGGTAGATCTCGAACCGGACCGTCCGCGTCGCCGGTCGCTCCCCCCGCCACCGCGCTCGCCTCAACGTTGCTGTTCGCCGTCATCGCCCAACCTCAGTGAACAGCGCGCCGCCAGCGTGGCGCCGCGCGCATAGCTTGTGTGATGAAAAGATTCGTCTGGCTCCGCCAGCAAATCCTTCCGATCCGAGCGCACGAAAGCAAGTTTGCACTTTCGGCCGCCCCCTAAAACGTCCTCTTCTTGGGTTCGAACGTCGGCACGGTCAGGGGCTTCAGGTTGACCGGCTTGTAGTCGAGCCGATTGCCGTCGGAGTAGAACAGCGAGTGCTTGATCCAGTTGACGTCGTCGCGCTCCGGAAAGTCGTCGCGGGCGTGAGCGCCGCGGCTTTCCGTACGGGTCGCCGCGGACACGATCGTCGCCTTGGCGGTCTCGACCAGGTTGTCGAGCTCCAGCGCCTCGATGCGCGCGGTGTTGAAGACCTTGGACTTGTCGCCGATCGCTACGAGCTTCGAGCGCGCTTCCAGATCCAGGATCTTGGCGACACCTTCGTCGAGCAGCGTGCCGGTGCGGAATACGCCGCAGTGCGACTGCATCGCCTTGCGAATCGCGTTGGCCACGTCCTGCACGCGTTCGCCCTTGTCGCGCGCGTCGAGGGCCGAAAGGCGCGCCAACGTCGCGGTCGCCGGCGTCGACCGGCAGCGAGCGATGTTCCTGCGCCTTGAAGTTCTGCTCGACGATGTGGTTGCCGGCCGCGCGACCGAACACGACCAGGTCGAGCAGCGAGTTGGTGCCGAGGCGGTTTGCGCCGTGCACCGAGACGCAGGCGCACTCGCCGATCGCGTACAGCCCGGGGACGACCGTAGTTCGGGTTGCCGCCCTGCGGCACGACGACCTGCGCCGTGATAGTTGGCCGGGATGCCGCCCATCTGGTAATGCAGCGTCGGCACGACCGGGATCGGCTCCTTGATCGGGTCGACGTTGGCGAACTTGATCGCGATCTCGCGGATGCCCGGCAGCCGCTTCATGATCGTCTCGGCGCCGAGGTGGTCGAGCTTGAGCAGCACGTGGTCCTTGTGCGGACCGCAGCCGCGCCCTTCCTTGATCTCCTGGTCCATGCAGCGCGAGACGAAGTCGCGCGGCGCGAGGTCCTTCAGCGTCGGCGCGTAGCGCTCCATGAAGCGCTCGCCGTTGCTGTTCAGCAGGATGCCGCCCTCGCCGCGCACGCCCTCGGTGATCAGCACGCCGGCGCCGGCCACGCCGGTCGGGTGGAACTGCCAGAACTCCATGTCCTCGAGCGGGAGGCCGGCGCGCGCCACCAGCCCGAGGCCGTCGCCGGTGTTGATGTAGGCGTTGGTCGACGCATCGAAGATCCGGCCCGCTCCGCCGGTCGCGAGCACCGTGACCTTCGACTCGAAGATCATCGGCGTCGCCGGTTTCCATCTCGAGGGCGATGACGCCGACGACGTCGCCGTCGGAATCGCGGATCAGGTCGAGCGCCATCCATTCGACGAAGAACTGCGTGCGGAAGCGACGTTGCGCTGGTACAGCGTGTGCAGCAGCGCGTGGCCGGTGCGGTCGGCCGCGGCGCACGCGCGCGGTACCGGCTTCTCGCCGAAGTTGGCCGAGTGGCCGCCGAACGGCCGCTGGTAGATCGTGCCGTCCGGGTTGCGGTCAAACGGCATGCCGAAGTGCTCGAGTTCGTACACGACCTTCGGCGCTTCGCGGCACATGAATTCGATCGCGTCCTGGTCGCCGAGGTAGTCGGAGCCCTTGACCGTGTCGAACATGTGCCACAGCCAGTTGTCCTCGGTCATGTTGCCGAGTGAGGCACCGATGCCGCCCTGCGCGGCCACCGTGTGCGAGCGCGTCGGGAAGACTTTCGACAGCACGGCGACGTTCAGGCCCGCCTGGGCCAGTTGCAGCGAACAGCGCATGCCGGAGCCGCCGGCACCGACGATCACGGCGTCGAAACGACGACGCGCCACTTTCGATGCAGCCGCCATGACTCAGACTCTCCACAGAATCTGCACGGACCATACGGCGCAGAAGAGCAGCCACAGCACGGTCAGCGTCTGCAGCGACAGGCGGATCCACGTCGGCTTGACATAGTCCATCCAGATGTCGCTCACGCCGATCCACGCGTGATACAGCAGCGCGAGCAGCGCGACAGCGTCACGACCTTCATCCACATCGGCACGAAGAGCCCGGCCCAGGCGTCGTAGTCGAGCGTACCGCCGAAGACGAGCCGCAGCGAAGGAACAGCGACGAAGACCGCCAGCACGATCGCCGTCAGCCGCTGCAGCAGGAAGTCGCCGACGCCGTAGTGCGCGCCGACGACGAGGCGCTTGGGACCGATCCCGGAGGGGTTGGCGATGGCCATCAGAACACTCCGAAGAGTTTCAGCGCCGCGAGCGGGGTCAGCGGAAGGCTGATCCCGAACACCGCGAGCGCGCTGGTGCGCGCAGCCGGCTGTCGACGCCGACGTGCATGTCGAGCATGAGGTAGCGGATGCCGGCGATGAGGTGATGCAGGAAGGCCCAGATCAGACCAAGCAGCACGAGCTTCAGCGAACCAGTGCGAGGCGAAATCGGCCAGGCGTTCGAAGCTCAGTTCGGACATGAGGCTGAGGTCGAACATCCACAGCATGAACGGCAGCGCCAGGAACAGCGCGGCGCCGCTGATCCGGTGCATGATCGACACCATGCCGGGCGGCGGCAGCTGTATTCAGGATCTGCGAGACGTGGATGTTGCGAAATTCAGGGCGGGCTTGCTGGCGCGGCAGGAGGGCTCATCGTGTTGTGCTCTGTCGTGCCCTGTAGAGACGCGGTATTCTGAACGAATTGCTGCGGCGACCAAATCAGGTCAGCGTGTTGCGATAGTGATGGTGCGTCGTGACCGTAGAGGCCGCGGCGCACTTCGACCGGGCGCTCGCCGTAGGAGTACGAGACGCGCTCGACCAGCAGCAGCGGGATCGCCGGCGACGACCAGCAGTTCGGCGGCGTCCGCGATCGGCGGCGACCGCGCGCAGGTGTTCCTCCGCGCGGATCATGCGCGTGCCGAACTCGGTCTCGAAGAGACCATAGAGTGGACCCTTGTATTCGGCGAGTCGCTCGGCCGTCAGGCCCTTGAACGCGCGCCCCGGCAGCCAGATGTCGTCGAGCACGATCGGATCGTCCCCGAAGCTCAGCACGCGCCGCAGGTAGACGACCGCATCGCCGGTGCGCAGCACCAGCAGGCGCGCGATGTCGGCCGGGGCGCGCACGCGCCGGCATTCGAGGAAGCGGCTGCGGCGGCAGCCGGCTCGCCCTCGTCCGGAATGACGCGCAGGAAGCGGAACTGCGCGCGCGGCTCGTGGTGGGTCGCGACGAAGGTGCCCTTGCCCTGCCGCCGCACGAGCAGGTTTTCGGCCGCCAGTTCGTCGACCGCCTTGCGCACGGTGCCCTGGCTCACCTGGAAGCGGGCCGCCAGCTCGATTTCGCTCGGGATCAGTTCGCCCGGCTTCCACTCGCCGCGGTCGAGGCTGCGGACCAGCAAGTCCTTGATCTGCCGGTACAGCGGCGAGAACACCGGCGGCCGCGCAGGCCGGGCCGGCGGCGTCAGTCGAGTCGTCGTTCGTGACCACGGGGGGATTTCAGCACAGGCCGAGCGATCGATGATCTGGATTAAATCATATGTCTTATATAAGATATAGTGTCTCACGATTCGCTCGCGCCTTCCGCCTCGCAGCCTGCCCGTCGCCATTGCCCGCCGTCCCTGCCCGACACGGCCGCGTCGTCCGGCCGGCGCCAGGGCTGCGCGGCAACCGGCGCGGACGGCTCCGGACCTGCGCCGGATCACTGCGCGCAAGCACTCGCGGCAGTACACTCGACCGGCTTCCGCCTGCGCTATGCGCGCGGGTCCGCCAGCTGCTGACCCGATCGTCGTTCCGCCTGCGCCCGCGCCCGAATTCATCCTCACCACTCGCATTCCCAGGAGACCACTCCCATGAGCAAAGCGCCCGTACGCGTTGCCGTCACCGGCGCCGCCGGACAGATCGGCTACTCGCTGCTGTTCCGCATCGCCTCCGGCGAAATGCTCGGCAAGGACCAGCCGGTCGTCCTGCAACTGCTCGAGATTCCGGACGAGAAGGCGCAGAAGGCGCTCAAGGGCGTGATGATGGAACTCGACGACTGCGCGTTCCCGCTGCTCGCCGGCATGGAAGCGCACAGCGATCCGACGACCGCCTTCAAGGACACCGAGATCGCGCTGCTGGTCGGCGCGCGGCCGCGCGGCCCGGGCATGGAACGCAAGGACCTGCTGGCCGCCAATGCGCAGATCTTCACGGCGCAGGGCAAGGCGCTCGACAAGGCGGCCAGCCGCAACGTCAAGGTGCTGGTGGTCGGCAATCCGGCCAACACCAACTCCTACATCGCGATGAAGTCGGCGCCGTCGCTGCCGAAGGGCAACTTCACCGCGATGATGCGGCTCGACCACAACCGCGCGCTGTCGCAGCTCGCGACGAAGACCGGCAAGCCGGTGGCGTCGATCGAGAAGCTGGTCGTGTGGGGCAACCACTCGCCGACGATGTACCCGGACATCCGCTTCGCGACGATCGGCGGGCAGCCGGCGGCACCGATGGTCGACCAGGCCTGGTATCGCGACACCTACATGCCGACCGTCGGCAAGCGCGGCGCGGCGATCATCGAAGCGCGCGGCCTGTCGTCGGCCGCCTCGGCCGCCAATGCCGCGATCGACCACATCCGCGACTGGGTGCTCGGCACGAACGGCCGCTGGGTGACGATGGGCGTGCCGTCCGACGGCAGCTACGGCGTCCCGGAAGAGATCATCTACGGCGTGCCCTGCACCTGCGCCGGCGGCAAGTACGAAGTCGTCAAGGGGCTGGCGATCGACGAGTTCTCGCGCGGCAAGATGGACAACACGCTGAAGGAACTGCTCGAAGAGCGCGACGGCGTGAAGCACCTGCTCGGTTGAGCGCATCGGCCGAACGTCGCACACGAGGAGACACCCCCATGAGCCCGATCGGCTGGAGCCCGCTTCCGCCAGGCACTGAAGGAAGAACAGCCGCTGCAGATCGTCGGCACCATCATCGCCAACCATGCGCTGATGGCCCGGCACACCGGGTTCCGCGCGATCTACCTCTCGGGCGGCGGCGTCGCGGCCGGGCTCGCTCGGCATGCCGGACCTCGGCATCAACACGCTCGACGATGTGCTGGTCGACACGCGGCGCATCACCGACGTGTGCGACCTGCCGCTGCTGGTCGACATCGACACCGGCTTCGGCCCGAGCGCCTTCAACATCGCCCGCACGATCAAGTCGCTGATCAAGGCGGGCGCGGCGGCCTGCCACATCGAGGACCAGGTCGGCGCCAAGCGCTGCGGCCATCGCCCCGGCAAGGAGATCGTCACCGCCGAGGAGATGGCCGACCGCGTGAAGGCGGCGGCGGACGCGAAGACCGACCGGGACTTCTTCGTCATCGCGCGCACCGACGCGATCGCGGTCGAAGGCGTCGACCGGGCGATCGAACGTGCGATCGCGTGCGTCGAGGCGGGCGCCGACGGCATCTTCGCCGAAGCAGCGAAGGACCTGCCGACCTACCGGAAGTTCGTCGATGCGGTGAAGGTGCCGGTGCTGGCGAACATCACCGAGTTCGGATCGACGCCGCTGTTCACGGTCGAGGAGCTGAAGAGCGCCGGCGCGGCGATGGTGCTGTACCCGTTGTCGGCATTCCGCGCGATGAACAAGGCCGCGCTGAATGTCTACACGTCACTGCGTCGTGACGGTACACAGAAGGCGGTCGTCGACACGATGCAGACGCGGATGGAATTGTATGACGTGATCGGATATCACCAGTACGAACAGAGCCTGGACGCATTGTTCGCGAAGAAGAAATAGGGAACCAACGGAGAACAGCCATGAGCGAAGTGCAAGACGCGCCGGTCGCGGCGCCCAAGGTCAAGAAGTCCGTCGCGCTGTCCGGCGTTGTGGCCGGCAACACCGCCCTGTGCACCGTCGGCCGCACCGGCAACGACCTGCACTATCGCGGCTACGACATCCTCGACATTGCCGAGGCGTGCGAGTTCGAGGAGGTCGCGCATCTGCTGGTCCACGGCACGCTGCCCAACAAGAGTGAACTGGCGGCCTACAAGGCCAAGCTGAAGTCACTGCGCGGGCTGCCCGCGAACGTGAAGGCCGCGCTCGAGTGGCTGCCGGCTTCGAGTCACCCGATGGACGTGATGCGCACCGGCGTGTCGGTGCTCGGCTGCGTGGTCCCGGAAAAGGACGACCACAACACTCCGGGCGCGAAGGACATCGCCGACCGGCTGATGGCCTCGCTCGGTTCGATGCTGCTCTACTGGTACCACTACAGCACGAACGGCCGCCGCATCGAGGTCGAGACCGATGATGACTCGATCGGCGGGCACTTTCTGCACCTGCTGCACGGACGCCCCCCGAGCGAGTTGTGGGTCAGGGCCATGCACACCTCGCTGATCCTGTACGCCGAGCACGAGTTCAATGCATCGACGTTCGCCGGACGCGTCATCGCAGGGACCGGCTCGGACTTCTATTCGGCGATCACCGGCGCCATCGGCGCGCTGCGCGGGCCGAAGCACGGCGGTGCCAACGAAGTCGCGTTCGAGATCCAGAAGCGCTACGAGACACCCGACGAGGCCGAGGCCGATATCCGCCGTCGTGTCGAAGCCAAGGAGGTGGTGATCGGCTTCGGACACCCCGTCTACACGGTCTCCGATCCGCGCAACAAGGTGATCAAGGAAGTCGCGCGGCGGCTGGCCAAGGACGCCGGCAACCTGAAGATGTTCTCGATCGCCGAGCGGCTCGAGAGCGTGATGTGGGACATCAAGAAGATGTTCCCGAACCTCGACTGGTTCAGCGCCGTCAGCTACCACATGATGGGCGTGCCGACCTCGATGTTCACGCCGCTGTTCGTGATCTCGCGCACCAGCGGCTGGAGTGCGCACATCATCGAGCAGCGCCTCGACAACAAGATCATCCGGCCGAGCGCCAATTACATCGGCCCGGATGACCGCAAGTTCGTGCCGCTGGCGAAACGGGGCTGATGGCTGAGGCAACGCTCAACGGACTGACGGTGCGCCGCGCGCAGCGCGGCGACCTGCCGCGCCTGCTCGAACTGCTCGCCGACGACGTGCTCGGCAAGAACCGCGAGGGCGTCGGCAGCGACGACCCGGCCTACATCCGCGCCTTCGACGCCATCGACCGCGACCCGAACCAGGCGCTGCTGGTCGCCGAGCTCGAGGGCCGCGTAGTCGGCATGCTGCAGATCACTTTCATCCCGGGCCTGAGTCGCCGCGGCGCCTGGCGCGCCAACATCGAGGCGGTACGGGTCGACAGCAGCGTGCGCGGACGCGGCATCGGCGGCTGGCTGATGTCGCGCGCGCTCGACCAGGCGCGCAAGCGTGGCTGCCGGCTGGCGCAGCTCACCAGCGACAAGCGTCGCGCGCAGGCCCAGCGCTTCTACGAACGACTCGGGTTCACCGACTCACACATCGGCTACAAGCTGACGTTGGAGAGCGCCGAGTGACCGCAGCGACCGCCGCGCCGCCTGCTCTGAACACCTGATCCATCGCGTATAGAAAGGAACGTCCCGACATGGGCAGCCATATCAGCAACGTCCGACCGAAGCCCGACAAGGTGCTGGTCGATATCGCCGACTACGTCATCAAGTACAAGGTCAAGAGCAAGGAAGCGATCGACACCGCGCGCTACTGCCTGATGGACACGCTGGGTTGCGGCTTCGAGGCGCTCGAGTACCCGGCCTGCACCAAGCTGCTGGGACCGGTTGTCCAGGGCACCGTGGTGCCGAATGGCGCGAAGGTGCCGGGCACGCAGTTCCAGATGGATCCGGTCAAGGCCGCCTTCGACATCGGCGCGATGATCCGCTGGCTCGATTTCAACGACACGTGGCTGGCGGCCGAATGGGGCCATCCGTCCGACAACCTCGGCGGCATTCTCGCGACGGCGGACTGGCTGAGCCGCAATGCGGTGGCGGCCGGCAAGAAGCCGCTGACCGTCGCCGAGGTGCTGGTCGCGATGATCAAGGCCCACGAGATCCAGGGCTGTATCGCACTGGAGAACTCCTTCAACAGGGTCGGCCTCGACCACGTCGTGCTGGTCAAGGTCGCCTCAACCGCCGTCGTCGCACAGATGATGGGACTGTCGCGCGACGAGATCATCAACGCGGTATCGCTGGCCTGGGTCGACGGGCAGTCCCTGCGCACCTACCGCCACGCACCCAACACGGGTTCACGCAAGAGCTGGGCGGCGGGTGACGCGACCAGCCGCGCGGTGCGCCTGGCGCTGATCGCGAAGACGGGCGAGATGGGCTACCCCTCGGTGCTGAGCGCCAAGGGTTGGGGTTTCTACGACGTGCTGTTCAAGGGCAATGAGTTCAAATTCCAGCGGCCGTACGGCAGCTATGTGATGGAAAACGTTCTCTTCAAGATCAGCTTCCCCGCCGAGTTCCACTCGCAGACCGCGGTCGAAGCGGCGATGACGATCCATTCGGAACTGAAGAAGCTCGGCAAGACCGAGCAGGACATCAAGAAGATCACGATCCGCACGCACGAGGCGTGCATCCGCATCATCGACAAGAAGGGGCCGCTCAACAATCCGGCCGACCGCGACCACTGCATCCAGTACATGGTGGCGGTACCGATCATCTTCGGGCGCCTCACGGCTGGCGACTACGAGGACGCCATTGCCGCTGATCCACGCATCGATGCGTTGCGTGACAAGATCTTGTGCGTCGAGGACAAGGCATTCACCAAGGACTACCACGACCCGAACAAGCGCTCGATCGCCAACGCGCTGACGGTCGAGTTCGACGACGGCAAGAAACTGAAGGAAGTGATCGTCGAGTACCCGATCGGGCACAAGCGACGCCGTAAGGAAGGCATGCCGGTCCTGGTTGCGAAGTTCCGAACCAACCTGGCACGCGTCTTCCCGGCCCGGCAGGCCGCTGCGATCCTCGAACTGTGCCTCGACGCCAAGCGGCTCGACGCCACGCCCGTCAACGAGTTCGTCGACCTCATGGTCATCTAGCAGCCCAACCGCATACGAGGCTCTCCCATGGCTCACAGCACATTCAATTCCCTGCAGGATTTCACGATCGGCGCCAAGAAGGGCAGGTTCTACAGCCTGCCGGCGCTGGAGAAGGCCGGCGTGGCGAAGGTGTCGCGCCTGCCAGTGTCGATCCGCATCGTCCTTGAGTCGGTGCTGCGCAACTGCGACGGCATCAAGGTCACCGAAGAGCACGTGCGGCAAGTGGCCAACTGGAAACCGAATTCCGACCGCACCGACGAGATCCCGTTCGTCGTTGCGCGTGTCGTTCTGCAGGACTTCACGGGCGTGCCACTGCTGGCGGACCTGGCCGCGATGCGCAACGTCGCCGATGCGATGGGCAAGAACCCGAAGACGATCGAACCGCTGGTACCGGTCGACCTCGTCGTCGACCACTCGGTGATGATCGATCACTACGGCGGCAAGGACTCGCTCGACCTCAATATGAAGCTCGAGTTCCAGCGCAATCGCGAGCGCTACGAGTTCATGAAATGGGGCATGCAGGCCTTCGACACGTTCGGCGTCGTGCCGCCGGGCTTCGGCATCGTGCACCAGGTCAACCTCGAGTACCTGGCCCGCGGCGTGCACAAGAAGAATGGCGTGTACTACCCGGATACGCTGGTCGGCACTGACAGCCACACGACGATGATCAACGGCATCGGCGTCGTCGGCTGGGGCGTCGGCGGCATCGAGGCCGAGGCCGGCATGCTCGGCCAGCCGGTGTACTTCCTGACGCCGGACGTCGTCGGCGTCCACCTCAAGGGCAAGCTGCGCGAAGGTGTGACGGCGACCGACCTGGTGCTGACGATCACGGAAATGCTGCGCAAGGCGAAGGTGGTCGGCAAATTCGTCGAGTTCTTCGGCGAAGGCACCGTCTCGCTGGCGGTTCCGGACCGCGCAACGATCGCGAACATGGCGCCGGAGTACGGCGCGACGATGGGTTTCTTCCCGGTCGACGAGAAGACGATCGCCTACTTCGAGGGCACCGGGCGCACGCCCGACGAGATCGCTGCCTTCGAGGCCTACTTCCGCGCGCAGGGCCTGTTCGGCGTGCCGAAGGCGGGCTCGATCGACTACTCGCACGGTGCTGACGCTGGACCTCTCGACCGTCGCGCCTTCGCTCGCCGGACCGAAGCGTCCGCAGGACCGCATCGAGATCGGCAATGTCAAGAAGCAGTTCACGTCGCTGTTCTCGAAGACCACCGCGGATAACGGCTTTAACCAGCCGGCCGCACGGCTGACGCAGCGCTTCCCAGTGTCGGGTGGACAGGGGCGCACCGAGGGCAAAGCGCCGGACGCACCCGCCGGCGCGGCGCGCGACCTCACGGAGATGAGCGCCAACCGTCCGATGGTGAAGCCAGCACGCGAAGTTGATGTGCACGAAGTCGCGATCGCCGACGGCGATGTCCTGATCGCCGCCATCACCTCGTGCACCAACACCTCGAACCCCGGCGTGTTGCTGGCCGCGGGACTGCTCGCCAAGAAGGCCGTCGAGCGCGGACTGACGGTGAAGAAGCACATCAAGACCTCGCTCGCCCCCGGCTCGCGCATCGTCACGGACTACCTGACGCGGACCGGCCTGCTGCCTTACCTCGAGAAGCTTGGATTCAACGTAGCCGCATACGGCTGCACGACCTGCATCGGCAACGCGGGCGACCTGGCGCCCGAGATCAACGAGGTGATCACCAAGAACGACCTGGTGTGCGCGGCAGTGCTCTCAGGCAACCGCAACTTCGAAGCGCGCATCCATCCGAACCTCAAGGCGAACTTCCTCGCCTCGCCACCACTGGTGGTCGCCTACGCAATCGCCGGCACGGTGCTCACGGACCTGATGACCGAGCCGCTCGGCAAGGGCAAGGACGGCAAGGACGTCTGGATCGGCGATGTGTGGCCGACGTCGGACGAGGTCCATGCGCTGATGAAGGACGCGCTGGATCCGCTGGCCTATGAAGCGAACTACGGCAAGGTGAAGTCCGAACCCGGCGACCTGTGGCAGAAAGTCGGCAGTGTCGCCGGCCAGGTCTATACGTGGCCGACGTCGACCTACATCGCCAAGCCACCTTTCTTCGACGGCTTCACGATGAAGCCCAAGCACACCGAGCTTGGCGTGTGCGCGGCGCGCGCACTCGGCATCTTCGGCGACTCGATCACCACCGACCACATCTCGCCCGCGGGTTCGATCAAGGACACGTCGCCGGCCGGCAAGTGGCTGGTCGATCACAAGGTGCTCAAGCCGGACTTCAATTCGTACGGCGCGCGGCGCGGAAATCACGAGGTGATGATGCGCGGCACGTTCGCGAACGTCCGCATCAAGAACCTGATGATCCCGGCGAAGTCGGACGGCTCGCGGGTCGAAGGCGGCCTGACGACCCACCAGCCGTCGGGCGAGCAGATGTCGATCTACGACGCCGCGATGCGCTACATCAAGGACGACGTGCCGACGGTCGTCTTCGGCGGCGAGGAGTACGGCACCGGCTCGTCGCGCGACTGGGCCGCCAAGGGCACTCAATTGCTGGGCGTTAAGGCCGTCATCGCCAAGAGCTTCGAGCGGATCCACCGCAGCAACCTGGTCGGCATGGGCGTGCTGCCGCTGCAGTTCCTGCCCGGCGAAGGGGTCGACACCCTCGGCATCCGCGGCGACGAGATGTTCGACATCGAGTTCGAGGGGGAACTGCGGCCGCAGATGACCGTGACGCTGCTGGTGTTCGGCAAGGACGGGGAGAAGCAGATCCCGGTCAAGCTGCGCATCGACACGCCGATCGAAGTCGAGTACTACAAGCACGGCGGCATCTTGCCGTTACGTCCTGCGGCAGCTTCTGGCTGCCTGACCAGGGCCACTGCGGCCGGCGTGGCGCCGTGCATGACTGCACGGCGCACGCCGCCCGAACCGAGCGCCTGAACCATCACGAGGCCCGCCGACGATGCAGCACGACGAGCACGCCAGGGAGTTCCCGCCGATCCAGACGCGCACTGACGGCGCGACCCGCTGGTCGACCGCGCTGCCGCTGCTGCTGCTGGGACTGCTCGCCCTGATGCTGTTGCAGACCTGCATCGCGCACTAGGGCGTCGCTGTTCCGCGCACGCGCGGTGCGTGTGCTAGCCTGATTGCGCCCTTGCAATCACCCGAGCATGCCCGCCGATCCCGCGCAGCCCGCCTCACCTCCTGCGGCACGACTCGATCGTGAACCCAATGGCGCGGTACTCCGGCTGAGCGGTGCATGGCGGCTCGCCAGCCTGGCGGCCATCGAGCGCGAGCTGTCGGCGCTGACGCTGCCACCCCAGATCGCGATCGACGGTGCAGCGCTGGCGGACATCGACACCGCCTCGGCCCTCATCCTGCTGAATCACCTGAAGGAAGCCGGCATCGACGTGCACCGGCTGGCGCTTGCTGGCTTCGCGGCCAACGACGCCCGCATCGTGGAGCAGGTGCGCAAGCGCCTCGACGAGGTCACCACGGCCATGCCGCATCGCCGAGAGGGCCTGCTCGCGCACATCGGCCGGGAGACGATGGCGGTCATCGCACTGCTCTCGGGGCACCTGAACTTCCTCGGCGAAACGCTGGTGCAGATGTTCCGCTCGCTGGTGGCGCCAGCGACGATCCGCGGCCGCGAGCTGACGGCACAGTTCGAGCAGGTTTGCCTGAACGCGATTCCGGTCGTGGCCCTGGTGACTCTGCTGATCGGGGTGGTCGTGGCCTATCTGCTCGGGCTCCAGGCGGAGAAGTACGGTGCCAACATCTTCGTGGTCGACGGCGTGGGCATCGGCGCAACGCGGGAGTTCGCGCCGATCATCGTCGCCGTGATCGTCGCCGGCCGCTCCGGCGCCGCGTTCACGGCGCAGCTCGGCTCGATGCGACTGAACGAGGAGATCGATGCCATCCGCACGCTGGGGCTGTCGCCGATGGACGTGCTGGTCCTGCCTCGCGTGTTCGCGCTGATGGCGGCCATGCCGCTGCTCGTCTTCGTCGGCGATGTCATGAGCCTGGCTGGCGCGATGCTGATCGCCGACCCGATGCTCGACATCACCCCGACGACCTTCCTTGCGCGTCTGCAGGATAGCCTCGCCATCAAGCACGTCTACGTCGGCCTGGCCAAGGCGCCGGTGTTCGCGCTGTTCATCGCGGTGATCGGCTGCCGCATGGGGATGACGGTGCAGGCGCGACACGCGCGCGCTCGGGATCGCCACCACTTCTACGGTCGTGCAGGGCATCGTCGCGGTCATCCTGCTCGATGCGGGCTTTGCGGTGCTGTTCCAGGAACTGGATATCTGATGCCAACGCCCGCAACGGTCATCGAGATCGAGTCGGTCGTCACCCGCTTCGGCGAACAGATGGTGCACGACGGCGTCAGCTTCGACGTGCAACGCGGCACGCTGGTCGCACTGATCGGTGGCAGCGGCACCGGCAAGTCGGTTTTGCTGCGCGAGATCATCGGCCTGCAGCGCCCGACGTCGGGGCGCATTCGCCTGCTGGGCACGGATGTCTGGGAGGCCAGTGACGATGAGATGAACGCGACGCGCCGCCGGTTCGGGATGATGTTCCAGGACGGCGCGCTGTTCTCCTCGCTGACAGTGGCGGAAAACGTCGCGGTTCCGCTGACGGAGCATGCGCATGTTCCGCCTGCGCTGCTTGACGCGCTGGTGCAGCTGCGCCTGGCGCAGGCCGGATTGGGCCCCGATGCCGCTCCCAAGATGCCAAGCGAACTCTCGGGCGGCATGCGCAAGCGCGCCGCCATCGCGCGCGCACTGGCGCTCGAGCCCGAAGTCCTGTTCCTCGACGAACCGACCTCCGGGCTCGATCCGACGACCGCGCGCGGCTTCGACACGATGGTGCGCTCGCTGGTGGACGACCTCGGCATCACGGTGTTCCTGGTTACGCACGACCTCGACACGCTGCTCACCGTGGTCGACCGCATCGTCGTGCTGTCAAGCGGCAAGGTGCTCGCCGACGGCAAGGCACGCGAGGTCATCCAGGTCGACGATCCCTGGATCCAGAGCTACTTTTCCGTGCGGACGATGGTGTCCGGCTCGGCCTAGGCGCACTTAGAATCGCGAAGCCATGGAAGCGGAAGCCAAGTACACCTACGTCGGGTTCGCCGTCATCGTGCTGCTGGCGGCGCTGGTGGCCGGCATCGTCTGGCTCAAGCACAGCGGCGGCCGCAGCGACTTCAACTTCTACACGATCTACTTCGAGCGCCAGCCGCTGGACGGCCTGCAGATTGGCGCCGACGTGTCGATGCGGGGCATCAAGGTGGGGCGCGTCGAGGACTATGCGCTCACCAAGAACGCCAATCGCGTGCGCGTGCTGATTCGCATCGACCGGCGCGCCCCCGTCAGCGACAACACGGTGGCCGTCGTCAATCGCCGGTTCGTCACGGGCATCGCCAAGATCGATCTGGAAACACCCGATCCCCCAGGCCCGCCGCTGACCGACGTGGCGGCCGACGAGGCCTATCCGGTCATTTCCGAGGGCACATCGAACCTGGATGAGATCGCCAACCGACTGAACCGGGTCGGCGAGACGGCCGCGGAAACCCTCGAGCGTCTAAACGACGTCCTGAAGCCGGAGAACCGCGCCGCCATCGACAAGACGCTCGCCAACCTGCGCGACCTGACCGGCGGGCTCAATCAGCGCATGGCGGACCTCGACCGCACGCTGAAGGCCGTCCAGAGCGCTGCGGCCGGAATCGACCGGGCCGGCAACAGCGTGGCCAACCTGGCCGACGGCGCCGGGCAGGACCTGCGTCCGGCGCTGCAGCAAGCGGAGCGCACGATGAAGGACCTCTCCGCAGCGACGAACGCGCTCGAAAAGCAGGCGGCGCACCTGTCCAATTCCATCGGTTCGACGGTGACATCGAGCGGGGATCAGCTCTCGGCCGCGCTCATCGAACTCAGGGCGACGGGGGCGACATTGAACCGGTTGCTCGATCGCCTGCAGGACCCGCGGGCGGCGCTGCTGGGGCCGGCGACGTCGCAGCGCGGTCCGGGAGAATGACAATGACGTTGCCGCTCCGTCGCCTCGGGCCGCTGGTCGCCATTGGCGTCGCGCTGCTCGCCACCGGCTGCATCTCGGTCGACATCGGCAAGGACACGGTGCAACAAGCGCAATTCCGCATCCTCGATGGCAATGGTGCCGCCCAGCCGGCCGCGCGATCCACCGGCCGCGAACTCGTCGTCGCGCCGCAGCCGTCCTCGGCCGTCGACGACTCGTTCGCGCTTGCGTATTCGCGCGCGCCGAACCAACGCGCCGCCTACCAGTTCGCCACGTGGAGCGACCGGCCGTCGAGTCGCCTCAGCCAGCTGCTGGTCGATCGCCTGGCCGCTCGGCGCGCGTTCACCTCGGTGGCACTGGCGGGGCGCGGCGTCGGCGGCGACCTGCAACTCAACCTGAGCGTCAACGACTTCTTTCACGACGCCGCTTCAAGCCCGGGACGGCGCGCGTCGAAGTCACTGCCGAACTGCATCGATCGCACCACGCGCAAGCTGATCGCGCGCCAGAGCTTCAGCGCCACGGCCCCGGTCGCGCAGGCCGACTCGGCGGCGGCCGCGGCGGCGCTGAGCGTTGCCAGCAGCCGCGTGCTCGACCAGCTCGTCGTCTGGGTCGAGGCCAACGCCAGCCCGGCCGCGCTCGCGTCCGCTCGCTGAGACCCCCGGTGCGAGACGCCGACCGCCCGTCTTCGGCGCTGCAACGTCCTCGGCGGCCCGCTGGCTGCCTGCTGCGAGGCTCCGGCGACCGGCTTCTTTCGCGACGGTTACTGCCATACCGGGCCGCAGGATGTCGGCTCGCATACGGTGTGCGCGCGCATGAGCGCGGAGTTCCTCGAGTTCTCCCTGCGGCAGGGCAACGACCTCACCACGCCGCACCCCGAGTACCAGTTTCCCGGCCTGCAGCCCGGCGACCGGTGGTGCCTGTGCGCCGCGCGCTGGCGCGAGGCGCTCGAAGCCGGCGTCGCACCCCCGGTGTACCTGACCGCCACGCACGAGAAGGCGCTCGAAGTCGTGACGCTCGAGCAGCTGGCACGGCACGCGCTCGACGCGCAATGACGGCGCCAACCCCTCCGAGTGCGGTGATCGACACCAACGTGCTGCTCGATTTCTGGGTCTTCGAGGATCCGGGCGCCGCGCCGCTGCGCGCCGCGGTCGAAGCGCGCCGAGTCCACGTGCTGCGCAGCGACGCCTGTGTCGACGAGCTTTCCGATGTGCTCGATCGCCCGGCACTGAAGGTTGCCGCAAGTGAGCGCTGCGAGATCCTGCGGCACTGGCACGCGCTCGCCCTGCCGGTCGGCCGCGTCTTCAGTGCGCCACTGGCCTGCAGCGACCCGCACGACCAGAAGTTCCTCGACCTCGCCCAGACGGCGCGCGCCGACTGGCTGGTGACCAAGGACAAGGCGCTGCTCAGGCTGGCACGGCGTGCACAGCGTGCCGGCCTGCGCATCCTGCCGCCCGGGGCGACGACGCCGCTGCTCGCCCCTCTGGCATGACCTCGCAGCGCCCCACTCGCTCGCGCGCGATGGTGCTGACGGCTCCCGGACGGCCGCTGGTCCTTGAAGAGCGCTCCGTTCCACGTCCCGGGCCCGGCGAGATCCTGTTGCGCGTGCACGCCTGCGGCGTGTGCCGCACGGACCTGCATATCGTCGACGGTGAACTGACCGAACCGGCACTGCCACTGGTGCCGGGCCACGAGATCGTGGGCGTCGTCGTGGAGTGCGGTACCGGCGCGACGCAGTTCGCGCCCGGCGAGCGCATCGGCGTGCCCTGGCTCGGCGCGACCTGCGGGGCCTGCCCCTACTGCATCGGCCGGCGCGAGAACCTGTGCGACTTCCCGACCTTCACCGGCTACACGCGTGACGGCGGCTATGCCGAGCACGCGGTGGCCGACGCGCGCTATTGCTTTCGCCTGCCGCCGGTCTTCGATGACGTGCATGCGGCGCCGCTGCTGTGCGCGGGTCTGATCGGTTATCGCGCACTGCGCATGGCGGGCGAGGCCCACCGACTCGGCATCTACGGCTTCGGCGCGGCGGCGCATGTCGTCGCGCAGGTCGCAGCATGGCAGGGGCGCGCGGTCTTCGCCTTCACAAAGCCCGGCGATGTTGCCGGGCAGGCCTTCGCCCGTTCGCTGGGCTGCGGCTGGGCCGGCGATTCGACGATGGACGCACCTGAACCGTTGGATGCCGCATTGATCTTCGCGCCGGTCGGTGCGCTGGTACCGGCCGCGCTGCGGGCAACGTGCAAGGGTGGCACGGTCGTCTGCGCCGGCATCCACATGAGCGACATCCCAACGTTCCCTTACCGCTGGCTGTGGGGCGAGCGCAGTGTCCGCTCGGTGGCCAACCTGACGCGTGCCGATGGCGAAGAGTTTCTGGCGCTGGCCGCACAGGTACCCGTGCGCACAACGGTCGAAGTGTTTCCGCTGGCGCAGGCCAACGCGGCACTGGCCGCGGTTCGAGCCGGCCGGGTGAACGGCGCGGCCGTGCTCGACTGCCGCTGATCAGGACGATTGGGTTTCGAGGACCAGGTGTCGCAACGCACGCGCATCGTCGAGCGCGTGGTGGCGCCGCAGCTTGAGGTGCTGCGCGGCTTCGTCAAGCGCTTCGTACGTAATCGGCACCCGCTGCCACCGCACGTTGGGCGGAAGGTCCTCGCGCCCGAACAACTCGGCGAGTGCCCAGCGGTCGAAGCCTGAATCACTGATGATCGTCGTCGGCGTGCGGCGCGACCGTTGCTCGAGCCATTCCGTCAGGGCCTCCGCCCCGAGTTCGACCGGCACTGCGTCGCCATCGAGCAGCGGCATCACCGCGGTCTGAACGAAAGCGCTCGCACGCTGCGGATCCCAGCCCTGCAGTTCGGCATAGAACGCGGTCGAGTCCGTGGCAACCGCGCCGACACTGATCAGCTGGGGCGCGGTCAGGTCGGTGAACTCGCTGTCGATGAAGACATAGGTCTGCGTCGGGTCGGGCCGCAGGACCGGCGACGGTGCAGTGAGGATGCGAAACAGCAGCACTTCGTCGGCATAGTCCCCGGTGGGCAGCGCAAGCTTGGCCACGATCTCCTGTGCCGGCAGGTCGGTCTCACGGAAGCCCGCCCGCCGCAGCGCCCGCAGGGCCTTGACGTTGCGGCGCGACGGACGCACGAGAAAGCGATTGACACCGTAGTTGGACTGCAGCCAGTCGCACAGAACCACCAGCGCCTCGGAGCCGAACCCGTGGCCGGCCAGGCGACGCTCGGAGAGCCAGATGTCGAGTTCGACGACATCGTTCCTCAGATCGATCGCGTTGTGCGACACGCAGCCGATGTCCTCGCCGTTGACGTTGATGATCAGCATGCGGCCGGCATACGGCCGGCTGCCGTCGTAGTAGAGGTCCGGGTAATCGGCGATGAACGCGTCGAGCGACGGAATCGGACGATCCGGAAACATTGCGCCGCCCATCATGTGGGCCGTCAGGTCGGACCCGATGAGCCACTCGTAGATGCGGGGTCGATCGGCGATCCGGGCGCGCTTCAGTGTCACCTTGTGGCCGGTGATCGTCGTCATGCCGCGTCACGCTTGAGGTGCTGCAACAGCGGACCGAGCAGATCGGCACCGAGCCGCGCGCTGCGGGCACCATTCCAGCCGACCCGCTCGTGGGGCGCATTCGCGTTGTCCTTGAACGGCATCTCGAGCGTCAGCGACAGGCAGCCGAAGCTGTGGCCGACGTACTTCGACGCGAGCTTCAGCAGGTCGTCCTTGTACTTGCTGGCCGCGTAGCCATGCTCGCTCTGGAAATCCGGGCTGGCTTCACGCAGCGCGGCACTGAAGGCATCCTGCTCGGCCGCCTGGCGCGGCGTGAAATCCGGCAGCATCTCGCAGCCCGCAACGAAGACATACGGCAGGTTCTCGTCGCCGTGGATGTCGAAGAACGCCGCGCAGCCGGTTGCATGGATGGCCGCCTTCACGGCCAGCACCTCCGGACTGCGCTCGGCGCTCGGCGCCAGCCATTCGCGATTGAGGTTGGCCCCTGCCGCGTTGGTCCGCAGGTTGCCGATGACCGAGCCGTCAGGATTCATGTTCGGAACGATGTAAAGCGTCGCAAGGCCTCGCAGCGCGCGCGCAACCGGATCGGCCGGATCCAGCAACCGCTGCAGCAGTCCCTCGATGAACCACTCGGCCATCGTCTCGCCAGGATGCTGGCGAGCGATGAACCAGACCGGCCGGCGTCCGGTTCCGATGGTGAGGGCGTCGAGGTCACGACCGAGCAGGCTGGCGCCAAGCCTCTGCTGCCGCGCTCCACGTGCCACGGAGTCTGCCAGCAGGGACAGGTGCCGTTCCCACGAATACGGCTCGAAGTAGGCCACATACGTCGGGCCCGGTGCTGGCGGCACCGCAATCGTCATCGTCGTGCCGTCGAACTGCGTCGGGATACGCGCCCAGTGCACGCGATCGACACTGGCGACCGCGCGGTAATCCTGCCAGCCACCCGGGTAGGTCGTGGCGCCCGCATTGGACAGGCGCAACGTCGCGCCGGACTGTTCGGCCCCGCTGACGCGAAAGTGAAACCACTGGAGGAATTCGCCCGGCGTCCCGTCGGCGAGCTGGTCGCGCCGAATGCGCAGCTCAGCCGCTTGGTCGTCGCTGGCAACGACCTCGATTGCACCGCTGTCGAACGTGCTGCTGATCTCGATTGGCATGGTGCTCAGGCGAACCCGATGAACTCGCTCAGACAAAGGTCAGGCATGCCGTCGCGGCGAGGAAGTGGCGGTTCGCGGCGCGGTGAGCCGAAGCGACGACCGCGTCCGGCTATCGCGGCACCAGTATAATTCGGCACTCGCTAAGTCGCTGTTTTTCTTGAGGTTTCATGACCCCTTCCGCCCCGGTATCTCGGCTTCCCCGTGTCGGCACCACGATCTTCACCGTGATGTCGCACCTCGCCCTGAAGCACGGGGCCGTCAACCTGGGCCAGGGGTTTCCGGATTTCAACTGCGACGATCGGCTGCAGCTATGCCTCGCCGACGCGGTGCGCGCGGGTCACAACCAGTACGCACCGATGGCCGGCGTGCCGGCGCTGCGCGCGGCGATCGCGGAAAAGAATGCGTCGTTGTATGGGCACCGCTACGACCCCGACACCGAGATCACCGTCACGGCCGGCGCGACGCAGGCGATCATGGCGAGCGTGCTGGCGCTCGTGCATCCCGGCGACGATGTCATGGTTCTCGAACCGACCTACGACAGCTACGTGCCTTCGATTGAACTCGCCGGCGGGCGCCCTATCTTCGTACCGCTCGACGCAGCGCGCGGCTACGCGCCTGACTGGGAGCGCGTGCGCGCCGGGATCACCGCGAAGACGCGCCTCATCATGCTCAATTTCCCGCACAATCCGACCGGTCGCGTGCTGCGCGCGGAGGACCTGGCGGCGCTCGAGCGCATCGTCGAAGAGACCGGCGTAGTGGTGTTGTCGGACGAGGTCTACGAGCACATCGTGTTCGATGGCGTCGCGCACCAGTCACTGATGCGTTCGCCCGCGCTCGCGGCGCGCACCGTGGTGATCTCAAGTTTCGGCAAGACATTCCACACCACCGGGTGGAAGGTCGGCTACGCGTGCGCCCCCGCTGGCCTGTCGGCCGAGATCCGCAAAGTGCACCAGTTCATGGTGTTTGCGGTCAACACACCGGCGCAGCACGCCTTCGCCGCCTACCTGCGCGACCCGGCGCCGTACCTCGGGCTGCCGGCGTTCTACCAGGCCAAGCGCGATCGCTTCGTCGAGGGCCTGCGCAGCACCCCATTTCGCGTCCTGCCGTGCGAGGGCACCTACTTCGTGCTCACCGACTACTCTGCACTGAGTGATCAGACCGAGCCCGAGTTCGCGCAGACGATGATCACGCGCTTCGGCGTCGCTGTGATCCCGGTCTCGGTGTTCTACGGCACGCCGGTCGATCACAAGGTGATTCGCTTTTGCTTCGCCAAGAACGACACCACGCTGCAAGACGCACTCGGTCGGATCGCGGCGGCGCTCTAGGGCCGTCTCGCATCCCACGCCCGAGACTCGCAGTTCCATCGCACCCGAGGTGTGCGCAGGCATTCACCGCGCCCCGCTGCGCCGCCGCAAGGCGCACGTGCCGCGATTGAGGCGCTCAAAAGGCGGCGCAGCCCGCGTCCTTAGCGGCGTCGGAATCGTCGAAAATCCACTTGTCGAGGTCGCCGCGCCTGCTTTCTAATTCGCTTACCTGCCAACCGCGCAGGAGGTCGCTATGAAGACGTACGCAATTGCGCATCCGCAGCGAGGCCTGATCGAGTATCGGGACCGTAAGCGCTATCTCTGGCTGGGCTCACTTCTTTACCCCGTAGTCTCGCTCAGTGGCATCGGCCTGTACCTGCTGACGGGCCACGAATGGATGCTGCTGGCTCCTCTGGTGGCGAATTACATCGTCATCCCCCTGCTCGACTGGTTGGTGGGAGAGGACCCCAGCAACCCGCCCGAGGAACTCGTTCCCGCCCTCGAGGCGGATGCGTTTTACCGTTGGCTTCCGCTGCTGACCGTGCCCCTGCATTTCGCAGTGCTGCTCATCGTCGCTGCCTTTGCGGGGACGCACCCGCTTTCGATTGGCGGCTATCTGGTGCTCGCGCTGACCGCCGGCCTCTACAGCGGGCTCGGCATCAACACGGCGCACGAACTCGGCCACAAGAAGCAGGCGCTCGAACGCTGGATGTCGCGCGTCGTGCTCGCGGTGCCGGCCTACGGGCACTTCTGCGTCGAGCACAACCGCGGTCATCATCGAAACGTCGCCACGCCCGCAGATCCCGCCAGCGCGCGCATGGGCGAGAGCATTTACCGCTTTGCGCTGCGCGAGATACCCGGCGGTTTCCGGCGCGGCTGGGCCGCGGAGCGGGAGCGCCTGCAGCGGCAGGGCAAATCGGTGTGGAGCCGCCACAACGAGGTGCTTCAGTCCTACGCGCTGTCGGCGGTGCTGCAACTCGGCCTGATCGCTGCGTTCGGCTGGATCATGATTCCGTTCCTGCTCATCCACAACGTCGCGGCCTGGTGGCAGCTCACCAGTGCCAACTACGTCGAGCACTACGGACTGCTGCGGCAGAAGCTGCCCGATGGCAGCTTCGAGCATTGTCTGCCGCATCACAGTTGGAACACGAACTATGTGATGTCCAATCTGCTGCTCTTCCACCTCGAGCGACACTCCGACCACCACGCGCATCCGACCCGGCGTTACCAGAGCCTGCGCAGCTTCCCCGACCTGCCGACGCTACCGACGGGCTACTCCGCCTTGTTCCTTCTCGCCATGGTTCCCCCGCTCTGGTACGCGCTGATGGACAGGCGTCTGCTGGCGCTACCGAACGTCCGCGGCGACCTGTCGCGCGTGAATGTCGAACCGACACGGCGGGCACGCATCGAAGCGCGCTATGGCAGTCACTCGGCTCCAGCCGCGGCCGCACACGACGCACCATGAGCCGCTACCGGTGCCCCGACTGCGGGTATGTCTATGACGAAGTACAAGGCGATCTCCACGAAGGCTACCCCCCGGGGACCCTGTTCGCGGAACTGCCGGAGGACTTCGTCTGCCCGGACTGTGTGGTCCGCGCCAAGACGGATTTCCTGAGCGCAGACGCGTGAGTGTCGACGCGGAGGTCTACGCGTGCGTCGTCTGCGGCTTCGTCTACGACGATGCGGTGGGCGATCCGGCCCACGGAATTGCGCCTGGAACTCGCTGGAGTGACATCCCGGAGACCTGGATCTGCCCGGACTGCGGCGCACCGAAGTCCGATTTCGCGCCGCAGCTGTTCTGACGGCAGACACACCGGCAAGGCCGACGCTTGCCGGCGCGGTCCCGAGTCATCTCGTCGCCGCACGTCGCATGCGTTGAACCTTCAACGGCAGATGGCTCACTTGCTCAGGATGTGAACCGCAAGGGCGGCCTCTTCGACGCCCTGCATGCCACCGCCGTTCTCCTGGATCGCATGTCGCGCGCCGACCACCTGTCGTGCCCCGGCTTCGCCGCGCAACTGGGTTGCCAGCTCGAAGAGCTGGCCGATGCCGGTGGCGCCCAGCGGATGGCCCTTCGACTCGAGGCCGCCGGAAGGGTTGACCGGGATACGGCCACCGACGGTGAATTCGCCCCGTTCAGCGGCCGGCCCGCCGCCGCCGAGCGGCGCCAGGCCGAGGTTTTCGGCCTGGATGATTTCGCCCATGGCCGACGCGTCATGGACTTCGGCGACGTCGATGTCGTCCGGTCCCAGACCCGCCATCTCATAGGCCTGCAACGCGGCCAGGCGACCGATATGCTTCTCCGGCTCGTCCAGGCGGCGATGGGTAAAGCTGCGAACAACGCTGGCGGCGACCTTGATGCAACGTTTGCGGTCGGCGCCGATGCGCTGGAGTCCCTCCTCGGTACACAGGATCGCTGCCGCGGCGCCGTCTGACAGGGGTGCGCACATCGGCAGCGTGATCGGGTAGGTGATGGGCGGTGCCGCCAGGACCTCGTCGATGGTAAATGGCTGACGGAACTGCGAGTACGGGTTGTGCACCGAGTGCTGGTGATTCTTCGCACAGACGGCCGCGATCTGCCGCTGCGTCGTGCCATAGGTCTTCATGTGATAGCGGCACATGGCGGCATAGATCGCCATGAACTTGCTGTACGGGCGATCGGACTCGGAGCCCGCGGGCGCAGTGATGCCCTCACCCATCCTAATCAGCGTGGCGTAGTTTTCCTCGGCGCGTGAGACATCCCAGCCAGCCTCGAAAATGGAGAAGGCCTTCAGCTTGTCGGGGATGTTCATCTTCTCCGCGCCAATGGCCAGGGCCACGTCGGTGGAGCCAGCCTTCAGGCACTGCACCGCCAGATTGAACGCTGAACTGCCGGACGCACAGGCATTCTCAACGTTGTAGACGGGAATGCCTTCGATGCCGATCTTGCTGAAGATGACTTGACCCGGGATGGCGATCTGGCCTTGCAGCGGCCCGTTGGTCATGCCGGAATAGAACGCTGCGCCGAGATCACCGACGCGACAGGCGGCATCCTTGAGTGCGCCCTGCAGCGCCTCACCCGCGAGGTCATGCAAGCCGCGCTCAATGTGACGACCGAATACGGTCATGGCGATGCCCGCGATGTAGACGTTGCTCATGGGTGTGGTCTCTGTTGTGCCGTGTGGTGGGATTGCACGAATTAGGATCGGAGAAGTTTCAGCACGGCCGGATAGCGATTCGGCAGCACGCGGCTCAGCCAGTACAACGTCGACGATTTGTTGCCTGTGATGATGCGCCGGTCGCCACGCTCAAGACCGGCAATGATGTCGGCGGCGCACTCGTCGGGCGAAGTGAGCAGCATCTTCTCGGCGTCTGAGTTGAACTTCTCCTCTTCAGCGCCGGCCGCGGCGCAGCGGCGGCCGTACTTGTCGATGTTGGTCTTGATCCCGCCGGGGTGCACACAGACCGCGCGTACGCCGGTGCCGTCGAGCTCGCTCCACAGGCACTCCGTCAGCCCGCGCACACCAAACTTGGAAATGTTGTACGCACCTTGAGTCGGAAACCCGACCAGGCCGAACACGCTGGAAATGTTGACGATGCACCCTTCGCGTTGCTCGAGAAACACGGGCAGGAAGGCCTTGGTGCCGTAGATCACACCCCACAGATTGATTCCGATCTGCCACTCAATCTCTTCGATGCTCAGGTTTGCAATCGTGCCAACCACCGTTGCGCCGGCGTTGTTGATCACATAGTGCGCCGCGCCGAAATCGCGCTGCACCGCGTTGGCATGCTCGAACACCGCGTTGCGGTTCGACACGTCGAGCGCGTAGGCGCGGACGACGCAGCCCCTGGGCAGTGATCGGACGGTTTCATCGAGACCCCCGGCGTTCACATCCGACACGGCGAGCCGCGCGCCCTTCGCGGCGAGCTGCTGCGCGAGCGCGCGGCCAATGCCTGAGGCCGCGCCGGTGATGACAACCACTTTGTCCTCGAAACCACGCATTGCAAACACTCCATTCATCAATGTGGCTGGCTTGCCCGACCGGCGGGGAGCCGCCGCGACTGGCTGGCCGTGCCCGGCAATTCCCTCCGGACACGGCGAGCCAACGAGCCATCGGCGTGCCCTTTGAGCAGACCGCAGCGCCGAGGCGGTGCGATGCGGGCGGGCTCAGATCTTGCGCGCAACGCTTTGCCAGTACTGCGCTCGCAGGTCCTTCTTCAGCACCTTGCCGACCGCGCTGCGCGGCAGGGCGTCGACGAAGTCGACCGTCTTCGGCGCCTTGACGCGAGCCGAGCTTGTCCTTGCACAGCGCGATCAGCTCTTCGGCGTCGACGGTCTGGCCGGCGTTCAGTTCGACCACCGCCTTGACCGCCTCGCCCCACTTGTCGTCGGGCACGCCGATCACGGCGCAGTCCCGCACCGCCGGGTGCGACCAGATCACCTGCTCGACTTCGCTCGGATAGACGTTGAAGCCGCCGGTGATGATCATGTCCTTCTTGCGGTCGGTGATGTGCAGGTAGCCGTCGGCGTCGAGGTGGCCGACGTCGCCGGTGTGCAGCCAGCCGTCGACGATCGTTTCGGCGGTCTTGTCCGGCGCCTTGTAGTAGCCCTTCATCACGAGGTCGCCGCGCACGCAGATCTCGCCGGTCTGCGCCCTGCGGCAAGGATCGGCGTTGCGCATCGTCCAGGATCTCGACGCGCGATCAGCGGATTCGGTCGGCCGACCGAGGACAGGCGCTCGTCCGAGCGCGAGCTCGCCGTCGCGAAGTGCTCGTCCGGCGGCAGGTACGAGATCGACGCCGGCGCCTCGGTCTGGCCGTAGCCGCCCATCATCACCGGGCCGAACACCTCGATCGCGCGCTTGAGCTTCTCGACCGACATCGGCGCCGCGCCGTACATGAAGTACTTGCAGCGACGAGAAGTCGACCTTCTTGCCGAGATCGGGAATGTCGAGCAGCCGGTAGATCACGGTCGGCGGCAGGAAGAGCTCGGTGACCCGGTGCTTCGGGATCGCGCCGAGCAGAAGCGCCGGGTCGGGCTTCGTCAGGATGACCACCGTGCCGCCGCGCGCCGTGCAGGGCAGCGACAGCACGCCGGCGGTGTGCGTCATCGGCGCCGCCGCCAGGTTGACCGGCGTTCTCGTCGGCGCCATAGCGGCAGCCGATCATGAAGTGGGCGACAGAAGGTCTGCACGCTGCGGTGCGTGTTCATCACGCCCTTGGGCATGCCGGTGGTGCCGCCGGTGGACAACAGCGCGACGACGTCGTCCATGTCGACCGCCAGGTTCGGCCGCGTCGCCGGCTGGTCCTTGACCCAGTCGACCAGCGAGCGGGCGCCAGGGACTCCGGCAGCTCGCCGTCGATGCAGACCCACAGCTTGATCTTGGGCAGACGCGGCCGCAGCTGCGGCGATCGACCGACGCGAAGTACTTCTGGAAGAACAGCACTTCGCAGTCGAAGGCGTCGAGCACGTAGCGATTCTCGTCGGCCGAGTTGCGCGCACCGACCGGAATCCAGGCCATGTTCGCGCGCCACAGACCCGAGCGTGCAGGTCCAGGCGGTCACGTCGTTGCCGGCCCAGACCGCGCCCTTGTCGCCGCGCCCGAAACCGGCCGCCAGCAGGCCGTTGGCGATGCGGCAGCGACAGTTCACCGACCTCGTTGAAGCTGTAGCTGCGCTCGTCCTGGATGTAGGCGGCGCCCTCGGGTTGATGCGCCAGCCGCGGTCGAAGAAGTCGATGATTGCCATGGTGCGTTCGGTCAGAGCGCGGTGACGTGGCGCGGGCGAGCCCGCGCTGCTCGAGGAAGCCCAGCAGGTAGCGGTGACCGAAGGCCTTGCAGGCCGAGGCGAAGCCGACCCTCGCGGTCTCGCCGTCGAGCAGCTTGATGACGGCGGCCGTCTGCAGCGCGCCGGTCGAGATGTACGGAGTGACGCCGTGCACCGTCGCGCGCACCGCGGCGAGCTGGCCGCGGCCGATCGCGAAGTCGACCGTGCGCTGCATGGTGGTGCGCTCGCGCGGCGGCATCGTCGGCGTGGTCGACTCGACGAGGCCCTTGATCACCGCGTCTTGCTGCTCCTTCGGCAGGTCCTTGTACTCGGCCTCCCACTTCTGGCCGAGCCCGTGCGACCATGCGCATCATCGGTTCGTTGTCGTAGAAGCCGACGGCGGACGATGCAGCTGCGCACGCGCGGATCGTTCTCGTAGAACACCGGCAGCGACGTGCCGCCCCACGGCAGCGCGAACACCGGCTGCAGGAAGTCCGGGCGCCGACGACGTTGAACGAGGCATCGGCCGGATGCGGCACCAGCTGTTTCTCCCACAGGTAGCACGCTGGTGTGCGCAGCAGCTCGAAGATCGACGCCGTCGAGCCGACCGTGACCCCGGCCGAACCGACCGCGCGGGCCGCGACACAGCGTCGCTGGTCTCCAGCGCGTCGACGCCGGGCGTCTCGAGCGCCAGTTCGGCGGCGATCTCGGCAGAAGCGTGTACATGTAGGCAGTCGACGGCGCGACCAGCAGCCCGGCCTGCGGTATAGGCGTCGCCGAAACTGCTCGCGCACCGCGCGGATGTAGCCTGCTCGCCGGTCGTGTCGAGGTGGTGGCAGCCGGCCTTCAGCGCCGCTTCGACCGCCGTCAGACCGAAGTTGACGAAGGGGCCGACCGTGTTGCAGACGACCTTGGCGCCCTGTGAACGCCCTGCGTCAGCGATTCGACGTTGTGCTCGGCCTCGACGATCTCGTAGGCGGCCGATTCGAGGCGCACGACGCGCTGCGCCATCATTTCCTGCACGCGCTTGGCATTGCGCGCCACGGCGGTGAACGGGATGTTCTGGTCGATCAGCCAGTCCATGATCAGCATGCCGGTGTAACCACTGGCGCCATAGACGACGACGGGATGTTTGGCCATTCTTGTCTCCTGAATGAGTTCGGTTCTGGTTTCTAGTTCTGGGTCCAGCCCTCGGCATAGAGCTGCTGCGCGAGCAGCCCCAGGCGCATGGTCAGGACATAGTTTTCGCCGTCTTCGATCAGCGCAGGCACGCGCATCACGGAACAGCTTTTCGATCGGGTACTCGCGCGAGGTGCCGGCGCCGCCGAACAGCTGCAGCGCCTCGCTCGCGATCTTCATGGCCTCTTCGGTCACGGTGACCTTGCCCGATGCCGTGGCGTACGGGTGACCGACGGGCGACAGGCGCGCATACGCCAGTGAGCGGCGCGCCACGGCGCGGCACAGTTCGACGCGGCGGAACATGTCGCCGATGCGATAGCGCGTCAACTGGTGGTCGATCAGCAGTTGGCCACCCTGCCTGCGCTCGTGGCAGTACCGCAGTGCCATTTCGAATGCGGCGCGCGCCAGGCCGGTCATGGTCTGTCCCATGTGGCAACCCGCGAACGCCCAGGCGGAGGCCATGTTGCCGTAGTACTCGTCCTTCAGCGCCACGGCAAAGCGCTTGGGGACCTTGACGTTGTCGAAATAGATTTCGCCCTGCGGCAAGGAGCGCTGACCGATCTTGTCGAGCGGCCTTCCCTTGGACACGCCGGGCAGATCGAGCGGGATGATGACCGCCAGCCCGTGCGGCCGGCCATCCGCGGCGTAGAAGCCGTCGCCATAGTCGGCGCCGATATAGCCGAGTGCGACCTGCGCGACGACGCCGTTGGACACCCAGGCGGAGCACTGGCCATTGATCACGATGTCATCGTGGCCAACCTTGCCCCAGACATTGCCCTTGTTGCCCGGCGCGCCCTTGACCGGCCACTCGCGCGCCATGTCAAAGACCTGCACATCGCTGCCCTTGTCCGGATGGGTGATCATCCAGCAGCCGATTCGTCCCGCGCACAACTCGACGAGCTCCTGATTGCCAACGGCCTTTGCCATCTCGAGCGGAAACGTCGCCGCTGCGAGCGAGATGCCCAGTCCGGCATCGCCCCAGCCCATTTCCTCGCCGATCAGGGACTCGACACGGATGGCCGTCTCGACGGGCAGCTGCGCCAGCAGTTCCGGGTCCAGCCCAAGCTTGGCGGCCTCGGCAAACACGCTGTAGTAGGGCGAGCCCGGGGCAACGACCTGCTCCGCGCTCATCTTGTCGAGTTCTGCGCCGAGGGGCCGCAGCACGTCGCGGGCGAATCGGTGCACGCTCTCCTGGATGGCACGCTCTTCTTCACCGAGAGGCGTCTCGAAACCGGTCAAACCCGTGAGGGGGAGTTTCAATTCGCTGCTGAGCTTCATCGGGTCTGTCTCCAAGAGAAGAGTTGTTCTGTGACCGGAAGTCTGCGCCGCGCGGCGCCTGGTGCCTTTCAGCAAACGCGCGTATTTTTGTCAAAATACGATCATTGCCTCGGGAAGCCGGAATGCCCACGCCGGTGTGGATGAAGGTCCGGAAGGAGCTGGGACACCGACCGATCGTCGAAGGACACATCGGCGGTGCCACCCCGCTCTACGTCGAGCGGTATCTGTACCGGACCATCGAGCGCACCGTGTCAGGCCTGCAATGCACGGCGCTGATCACGCAGTTCGGCGGCGGGCGGGTGCAGGAGGGCGAGCGCAATCGCTGGCGGGTCACGAATAATCTGCCAACCCAATCCCTGCTCGCGCCACCGGAGATGCCCACCCACTGGCACTACTCCGGCACGGTCGACTTTGCCGTCTTCTACTTTCTGGACGAAGGCAGCGGAATCGAAGAGCGCCTGAGAGTGCTGGCACAGGCGCGCGGCGCCCTTTTGCCGTTCACCGACCAGCTGGTCGGCGCCGGCGCGCTGCAGCTGCTAAACGAACTGCAGAAGGGGCATACCGCCGACGATGGTTTCATGGCCCGGCTGGCGGAGCTCATGCTGCGAGCAGACGTTCCGGATGCTGACGACGCCCGCCACCGGCGGCATCAATCCGCGCCATGCCCACTTTTCCCGGTTGCAGGCGGTGCTCAACCATATCCACGCGGACCTGACCGACGATCTGTCGGCCGAGGCCCTGGCCCGACGAGCGGAACTCAGCCTCGCGCACTTTCGACGGATGTTTCACGATGCGATGGGCCTGCCGCCGCACCGTTACGTCATGAACGTCCGACTGGAGCAGGCCCGCAAGCTGCTGACCCTGTCGTCGCTGCCGATCGCCAGCATCGCACAGGGATGCGGCTTCAGCAGCCAGAGCCACCTGACGGCGTGCTTTCGAACCGCCCACGCGTGCACGCCGGCCAGGTATCGGGCGCAAGTGGCGCCCGGCGCCGGTCGATCTCAGCAACCGGGGTCATAGGGCGAGGCGCGGGCGCATTGGACGCGCCAATCTCGAAATCGAGCGCCAAATTCAACGCCCTTCCTCCGATTAGGGAAACGCTCTAATTCCGTCCCGGCCCGGGTTGGTGAGGGCAATGGAGAGTGCCCGCGGAGGCGCCTCAAAGCGCCAACTTCACTTTGCGGCGATACTCGGGGGTCGGGGCGCCAGCAGGCAGCCTCACCCTAGGAACGGGATACGCCATGCGCAAGGGGAAGTTCGCTCCAGCCAAGCCGGTCTACCAACCACCCTCCCAACTCGTGTGGACGGAGGACAAGCTCGCCACGCTTGACAGCAAGCAACTGCTCAACCTGCTGGAGAATCTGCATACGCAGCGCGGTTGCGGCCGCGTTGCAGAGGAAACCGCCGACCGAGCTTGAACATCGCATCCGTGCGCGGCTGCCGTCACGCGCCGTTGCCGTGCGCCGCAAGCGCGCACGCAGCGAAGTCATGCTGGAGGCGAGGGTCGCGGAGCAACTGGGCGGATTGGCGGCACAGCTCGCTGCGCGCTACGACCTCAGCCCCGAAACGGCGACCCGCGTCTCGGCCGGCACCAAGGGCTTCCGGGCGCAGGCGATGACCGACAGCAAAGGGCTTGCGCGCGCCGGCAGTGCCGTCAAGAGCGGAACGGCCGCGATCGACCGTTACATCGCCTGCCGTGTGCGCGATTCGCTGGCGAGCCTCGCCTACGTGCTGCTGGCCGACCGCCCGCAGGAGTCGGGCCGCTACGTGCTGCTTGGAACCAGCGATCTGTTCGACGAGGAGCCGGCTCCGAACGAGTTCACAGCCCTCGCCGAGCAGCACGCCTGGTCCGCCGGATCACGCGTAGCGCATGCGCGCGACACCGATGGCGACGTACGCCGAAGCGGCCGAGCGCTTCGAGGAACTGATTGCGCGCGTGGCGGAGCCACTGGACCGAAGCCTGGCGGCGGCATAGTCCGGCCTTGTCGGCCTGCCTTCGCCTCAGCAACAGGAGGCGGGTGGCACCGCATCCAGGCCGCGCGCAGTACGAATTCTGTGAATTCAAGTCGAGCGGCCGATCCAGGACGAGAAATATACTTCTCGACACCTTGGGCATTGCCGCGTATGTTTCGCTGGCTTTCGTTTGAGTTTCGCTTGTCCTTAGGCTTCTCCACTCCGCTGCTCGCAGCGGTACCTCGCGGGTGTCCACAGGTTCACGTTTCTTGATCGTTCGCTCGCAGCAGGACGTTTCCTGCCGCGAATAACTTCTCATTGACCTATCAAGGACCGAGAAAATGGCACAGGGTACTGTTAAGTGGTTCAACGACGCCAAAGGCTTTGGCTTCATCACGCCCGAGGATGGCTCGAAGGATCTGTTTGCGCACTTCTCTGAAATCCAAAGCGCCGGCTTCAAGTCGCTCGCCGAGGGACAGCGCGTGCAATACGTCGCCAAGGACGGCCCGAAAGGCCCCCAGGCTTCGGAAATTCAGATCCTCTAGTCGGGAACTGCACCAAGAAAAGCCGCAGCCTCGCGCTGCGGTTTTTTTTCGTGAACGCCGTGCGAGGTACTTCCGGAGTTCAACCGACGAAACGCAGCACTGTGACGAAGTGCGCCGCGCTGCCGCTGAGGACGAACAGGTGCCAGATGCCGTGCGCGTGGCGCCAGCGGGTGTCGTTGATGTAAAAGACGATGCCGGCCGTATAGAGCCCGCTACCGGCCGCGAGCCACACGATGCCCTCAGCCTCCCAGCTGGGTAGCCAACGGAACCGCTGCGACAACTGCCAGCCAGCCCATGACCACGTAGGGCCACACGGACGGATCGTCATCGCCGCGGTGGCGCCAGGCCCGCACGATGCCGTACAGCGCCATCGTCCAGATCGTCGCGAACAGTGTCCAGCCCAGCGCGCCGCGCAAGGTAACCAGGGTGAATGGTGTGTAGGTGCCGGCGATCAGCAGATAGATCGCGGAATGGTCGAGACGACGGAACACCGCCTTGGCGCGCGTCGCGCTGATCGAGTGGTACAGCGTGGACGATGCGTACAGCACCATGAGCATCGCGCCAAATACACTGAAGCTGACGATCTTCCACGGATCACCGCCCCGCACCGCGTCCGTGATCAGCACCGCCGAGCCGAAAATAGCCAGCACGGTGCCGAGCAGGTGGGTGATGCTGTTGAAGCGCTCGCCGTGATACATAGCGGCAGCCGTCCGACTTGAGCGGAACAGACCCAGCGTACCCCGCCTCTGACCGTACGTCATCCAATCCCACTTGCAAACGGTGTCGCCGGCCCGTGCGCGAAGGTGGGGTCGGCCGTCGCCTGTGGTGACGCGAGCGGTCGCCCCGCCCGGACATCGAGGGTTCCCGATTGCGGACGCGGGAAACGCGCCAAAGCCGAACCTCTGACGCTCGAAGTCAGGCGGTGCCCAGCGGTTGGCGTCCCCTCGACCCAGGCGCCCGGCAGCGAGGTCCGAGGCCTTACGCAACGGACCATGCCAGCAGCAACTGTGCCGCGTAGTACACCGGCAGTCCCCATGCCCGATTCAGAAGAAAGCCAGGGGCAACGAAGCGATCGCGCGCCACGGAGATGTCGGAGGCCGCGAAGGCGAGTGCACCCACCGCCACCGGCCATGAGCCAGCGGCGGCACTGTGGGCCACTGCCAACGCACACATGGTGACGATGGCAACGACGTACGCGCAGACCGCAGCCTTGTGGAAGGTGTCAAGACGGCGCCACAGCCATCGCAGCGCAAGTGCGCCGACGGCGGCCAGCAACACGAGCGCGGCGACAAGAGCAGTGACCTCCAAATCTCCGAAGAGGAATGCCGCCGAGTAGGCGACGTGGGCCAGTAGGAAGAAGCCGAGGCCCCACAGGAACCAGGCGCTCCGCTGAGAGAGCAGGCAGGCATCGCCGATCCAGCTGAGTACGAGCGCGACGAGAACGAGTCGACCGTACGGTGAGGCGGCCGCCTGGAGGGAAAGGGCAACCAGAACAAAGGCGGTGCTCGCCGAAAGTTTGCACACTCGCCTGAGTTGGGCTCGGCCTTGGAACTCGGCCACCACCAGCCCCGCGGCGGCGAGCAGGCCGATGAACGTGAGCAATGCCGGGGCCAGGTGCATGGATGAAGTTTCGCCGCCAAACCGGCCTTAGTCCGAGCTTCGGCCGCACGATGACGAGGCACCCGAGCGATCAGACGGCCGGACACGTTGACGTTCGCGCGTTTATTCCAATTCAGACTGGGCATTCGTGCCCGCGCGACCAAGAATATCAACGGGCGGCCTGAAGGTGCGGCTGTCCCATCCGCCCGGTGGAACCGCACGTACCGGCCGCTCCGACCACTGGGGGAACTGCTCGGCAATGCGTCGGCGCACGAGTGCGTCGGCGCCATGCACTGCCATGGAACACCTTGACCCTGAGCCGAGACAGCAGACGTGCGTCGGCGGTGAGGCGACGTGCGGAATCGCCGGCAACAGTCGCTCGCGGCGAGGGTCACTGCGAGCGTGCTCCGGTGGTCGCGCGCGACAGACGCCCGATGGACCGAACTCGATTCACGACGGGCCCACGTCATCGTCACTTTCCCGCGCCACCGTCGAGTTCCTTTACAACCCGGCGCGGCTGCGGCTGCGGGGCCGCCTGCAACCGCTTGAAATCCTTCGCTTCGGTTGAATCCCAAGCCGCCTGGCTGGATTCTTGCAAGCCGACGCCAACGACCCGGCCGGGCCTACGGGGAGAGGCACGTGATGACACGTTCGCTTTCGGCCTGCCTTGCCCTCGGTGTCGTGTCGGCGACCGTCAACGTGGCCGCGGCTCCAGTCATTACACGGGCGAATTTCTTTACCGATGTGATGGGACCCAGCGCGACGTTCAGCGTGGCGGCCGGAAACTATCTGCATCTGGACACGACCGCGACGTCGTCGTTCCTGGCGTCCCAGGTCACCGCGACCGCGACCTATTCGCTTGACGCGAGCATCGTGCGCAACCTGATCTTCTACACGGGTCCGATCTTCGCTGAGAAGAATTTCGATCGCTTCCTCACCAACCTGGGCTTCACGGGTGCCTGGAACCTGCGTGTGACCGACCCCTCTGGAGCGAGCGACGGCGTTTTCGCTGCCATTGCCGATCCCGAACTCCTGCCGCTCGTTTCCGATCTTCACGTCCTCCAGGGTGGCACCACTCCGACCGTTGGTCTGGGGCCTTCGGGACCTGAGCGCCTTTGATGCTGACCGCATTCGCGTTCGCGTTACGGATGCCGCCACCGGTGCGCAAATCTTCCAGAGCGCAAACCTCTCGACGGCCACAACGCGCTACACGATCCCGGAGGGCGTACTGACGATCGGGGGGACCTACGAGTTCCGCGTCATGCTCGACGACCTGACCGGTAATTCGGGCGATACCATCCGCGAGCTCGAGAATCGATCGAACACGTTTTCCGGTCTTGTCTCGCTCGTTCCGGAGCCGGGCACTCTCGCGCTGGTCGTCGCGGGGCTGACTGGACTCGCGGGCACGCGTCGCCGCAGGCTTTAGTTGGGCGGGCGCTCGTCGGCCGGGGACGGCCCTTCACCACCGCGCGGCGCCAGGCGTGTCGCCGGAACTGCCCGCGTGCAGCCGGTGCCGATGACGGTGTCTCGACTCTGCTGTTGCGAGCCTGTCATTGGCCAGATGAGGCCTCGTTCAGAAGGCCGCGCGCGTAGATCATGCACGGTCCAAAGTCGTCGCTGTAGTCGCGCTCGTAGGCCATGCCGACCTTTTCCGCCACGCGTACCGACGCGGTGTTGCCGTGCATGACAAGGCAGATCAATCGCTGCCGCTGCAGTCGCTCGTGTGCATAGCGACATAACGCCAGGGCAGCCTCGGTCGCGAATCCTTCACCCCACCGCGTCTTATCGATGAGGAACGCCAATTCCACTTCGGGTACGCCGTCGATAGTCCAGGGAAGCAGCCCGCATCGGCCAAGCAGCTTGCCTGAGCTTCGCTCCACCGCCGCCCACAATCCCAACTCAGGGTGGCGGGGATGACCCTGTCGATGCCACTCGAGTTCTTCCTTCGTTTCGGCAAGCGTGCGAGTGCCGTCCGGAAAGTAGCGCCGAATGTCGGGGTCTCGGTAGAGCGCGAACAGCGCCTCGAGGTCTTCCGCCTCAAAGTGGCGAAGCGACAGACGCTCGGTTTGAAGGACAAGCATGACGGTTTGAAGCGGGGCGCGAACCGATGGCTGCCACTGCCACACCGTATTAACCTTATAGTGCATCGACGTCGGCTGCAACGTCAGCGCGCTGACGTTTTACCCTGTCGGGCGATCGACAGGTACGGGTCGTTGCGCGACATGCATGCGCCAACGAGCCGTGACCACCCCAACGGATGATGTGCAAGTGATGGGTGAAACAGTGAAATTCCGACCGTCAACCGTGCGCCGTTCTTCTTCAAGATGGGATCAGTTCGCAGGGGCTCACTCCACGTGCGTTCAACCTTGAGATTGCCGCAGGCAGCGAAGGAAGGCGGTCCGGGGCATCGCGCCCTGAAAACGCACTCGGCGGCCGCGGCGCCGGCACCGCACCGACCGCCTCGGGCCTTGACCAATGGACTGCAGGAGCTCCTGGTGCAGTCGCTGTGGCCGATGGTCGACGCGGCCTTCCGAGGCATCGAGGAGCACGTCGAGGCGCGCTTCTTCCAACTGGGCGACTTGCAGGTCGTCATTTCGCGCGCGCCTGCGCGCGGCACAAAGCATCATGAAGTGGGCCAGCGGCTGACGCTTGAGCTGTGGCCGGCTGCCGGACCCCGCGTGCTCGTGGTCGAGTGGATCGGCCGCCGTCCGTACGTCGTGCACCGACGCAATGGGCCATGGCTGCAGCGGCTCATCCGGATCGCTCGCCACTCCAAGTAGTCGGAGCAGCGGCTCTTGAATGAACGGGGCACTGCTTCAGCGGTGCGGCCAGCGTCCAGCGAGGTAGAGGTCGAGGTGGCGGGCGAAGGCCTGCCGATCGCTCGCGCCGAGCGCGCTCGGGCCCCCTGTGTCGACTCCGTTCGTCCGCAACGCGTCCATCAGCTCCCGCATCGCCAGCCGTTCGCCGATGGTTTGCGGCGAAAAGGGCTCGCCGCGCGGCGTCACGGCGTGCGCGCCGGCGGCCATCACGGCAGCGGCCAGCGGGATGTCCTGCGTCACCACGAGGTCGCCGGCAGCAACCTGGCCGACGATGGCGTCATCGGCTACGTCGAATCCACGCGCCACCTGCAGCGTACGGATCCAGCGCGAGGTGGGTACGAAGAGGCTTCGGTTGGCAACCAGTGTCACCTGAACCTGCGCGCGCTCGGCCGCACGGAACAGGATTTCCTTGATCACCTTCGGGCAGGCATCGGCGTCAACCCAGATCGTCATCGCGGACCCCCGCGCTTGAGCACGTCCTACGTGCTCACTGCGCGGGCGCCGGGCGTCGCCGCTTTCAGGTTCGGCATGTCGAATCCATTCGCCTCAAGCGCCGCCACCAGCGTCGCGGCAGCGTCGGCGGCGAGTTCCACCAGCGGCGGCCGCACCCGCGCCCAGGCCGGATCGCCGCTCCAATGTGCGATCGCACATTTCAAGGCGGCGATCATCGGGTGCTTCTGGAAGATCGCCCGCGTCACATCCACCGCCGCCTGCAGTTGCTCTGCCGCTGGCGACTGCCACTCGCGATACAGACGATCAATCGGCCCCGGGTTGACGTTGGCCGTGGCACTGATGCAGCCCGCTCCGCCGTTGCGCATGTTGGCGAGCAAGTACGACTCGCTGCCGACGAAGACGTCAAAGCCGCTCGCGCCGAATGCGTCCAGCATCGACTGGGTGTTGGACCAGTCACCCGAGGAGTCCTTGACGCCAGCGACGGTGCCGGGATAGGCCTTCAGCAGGCGTTCGATCAGTGCGAGGCTGATGCCGACCTGCGCGACCGGAGGAATGTGATAGAGGTAGATGCGCAGCCGCGCGTCGCCCACTTTCTCGATGACCGAGGCATAGCTGCGATACAGGCCCTCGTCGGAGACGTTCTTGTAATAGAACGGCGGGAGCATCAGCACGCCAGCACACCCGAGCGTCACCGCCCGCGCGGTGAGTCGCGCGGTGTCCGTGATCGCGCAGCTTCCGGTGCCCGGCATCATGCGTGCGGGGGGCACTCCGGCAGCGACGAGCCGCTCCAGCAGATCGAGTCGCTCGTCAAGCGACATCGAGTTCGCCTCGGAGTTGGTGCCGAAGACCGCGAGGCCGACGTTCTGTCCCACCAGCCAGTGGCAGTGCCGCACCAGCCGTTGCGCGTCCGGCGCGCCGTCGGCGTCGAACGGCGTGACCACCGGCGCCAGCACACCACTCAGTCGTGGATTCATCATGTCCTCATCCGTCCTCGCTGCGCTCCGCTGGCAACAATTGAGTGGCCTGCTCCACCGGCAGCGCTTCGACTGCACGCAGGGCGCGCGTCATCTGTCGCGTGCGGGTCTCGGCCTGCTCGATCGTGTTCGATGCGGTCTGCAGCTGCGCCTTGACCCGACCCAGGACGTCGCCGAACTTGGCGAACTCGGTCTTGACCGCACCGAGTACCTGCCACACCTCGGCCGAGCGCTTCTCCAGTGCCAGCGTCCGGAATCCCATTTGCAACGAATTGAGCATCGCGAAAAGCGTCGTCGGGCCGGCGACCACGACGCGCAACTCGCGGTTCAGCGCCTCGCTCAGTCCCGGGCGGCGCAAGACCTCGGCGAACAGGCCCTCGGTTGGGAGAAACATGATCGCGAAGTCCGTCGTATAGGGCGGCTCAACGTACTTCTCGCGCATCGTCTTCGCCTCTAGCCGTATGCGGTTCTCAAGCGCGCGCGCTGCCGCATCGAAGGCTTCCCGGTCAGCCGACTCCTGCGCCGCCAGGATGCGCTCGTAGTCCTCACTCGGAAATTTCGCATCGATCGGCAGCCAGACCGGGACGCCGTCGTCGCGACCGGGCATGCGGATCGCAAACTCGACACGCTCGTTCGAGCCAGGTCGCGTCGCGACGTTGGCGGCGTATTGGTCGGCCGCCATCACCTGCTCCAGCAGAACCGCGAGCTGCACTTCGCCGAAGGTGCCGCGGCTCTTGACGTTCGACAGTACGCGCTTCAGGTCGCCCACTCCGGCCGCCAGAGTCTGCATCTCGCCCAGGCCACGATGGACCTGCTCGAGCCGGTCGGACACCAGCTTGAACGATTCGCTGAGCCGCGCCTCGAGCGTGCTCTGCAGCTTCTCCTCGACCGTCGCCCGCATCTGGTCGAGCTTGGTCTCGTTGCCCTGCTGCAGGCTGGCGAGCTGTGCCTGCAATGTCGTGCGGACCTCGCCGAGGTTCAGCTGGATCGCGCGCGTCAGGTCAGCGAGCTGCTGCTGCAGGCGGACAGAGAAGTCCTGCAGCTGTTGCGCGCTCTCTTCACGGTTCGAGCGCGCGCTGGTTTCCGCGAGCTCTGACATGCGCGCCACCTGCTGTCCGAAGCCCAGCAGTTGCTGCCCCTGCACGCCGCCGAGTCCGGTGACCTGCTGCACCAGGCCGGACTGCAGCTCGCTCAGGCGCGCGCCCGTTTCCAGCCGCAGCGCACTCGCGGAGGCATCGACCGCCGCTCGCAACTCACGCTCCAGCCGCTCATTGCCGCGCGCCAGTTCGTCTAACCGCTCAAGAACTTGCGGGTCCGCCGACCGCACGCGAAAGACCAGCACAAGCGCAATGGCGAGGACGACGAAGGCTATCGCCAACGCGATGACAACCGTTTCGTTCATGCAGCGATGATACGTCCCGACCTTGCTTCGCTCAGGCACCGGTCGCTGGACGCGCGGCGCAAGCCTTTCCAGGAGTTTCGGCGCGGTGGACGGCCTACGACTGACCGACGGAAGTCGGCCAGGGACGGACGTATCACCCATCCGGCTGCTTCGCTCTTGAGCGGACGCAATTGGACCTCGGACGTTGCCCGCAAGCGGACATCAGGCAACGGACTAGGTCGATCAGGCGGAGAAGGCGCCCATCGTCGGAAACGTTCCGCCCCGCGGATGCAGGACCAAAGGTAGATGACGGCGAGAGAGGCGGCGCAGAGAGAAGGGACCTTGTGCCCCTTCTCTCTCTTGGGGATCGCGCCGATGAGTCACTCAGTCGAACAGAGTAGCGAATACCGGAGCGGCCAGCGGCGCCCAGACCTTCGCAGCGTGCTTTTGATACTCGGCCGCCGGCACGATATCAACTTTGCCATCGCCATCGGCGTCAATCGCTATTCGCGATCTATCGAAGAACCAGCCGCAGTCGTAGATCTCAGTGTATTCAACGTCGACGACGTAGCTGAGGCGGCGACCGGCCTTCAGATAGAGGCTCGTCGGAATGTCAAGAGCGGGTCTGCTAACCATTGCGGCCGGGTTCTGACTTGTCCGATAAGTCCGGTATGCGCCCCAAAGACTCGACCAAGGATCGGAGAATGAAATCGGATACGAGACGTTGTATGCGCGGCTAGCCCCGAAGGAATCGACTTTCAGCACCAACTCAGTCGGCGCACCTTCGATCTCTCTGTAAATGTATACATTCGGAACGCGCTTTATTCTCGTTACTCCATAAACTACCCCGGACCCGTAAGCGACCCCAGCGTAGGTCGCGCACTGATCATCACGAACCGTTGCGTTGAACATGATGCGAGCAATCCCGGACTCAAGCGAATACCGGTAGCTCGCCTGAGGGATTCCTGTCGGAGCCGACTCGTAGGGCAAGATGGAGTCGTCGACGAGGAGATTTACTGCATCTCTCTTCTGACTCTGCGTCTTGCTGTTGTCGGCGGCTATCGCGAGCACTTTCTTGCGCAATGCCTCCAGCGCCTTCTGGATCAGCTTTTCAATGTTCCGCGGGTCGTTGAGGTAGTCAAGTATTTGTTGCGTCGTCAGGGAGTCGGCATACTTCTTGTCAGCCTCAAGCATTGCAGAGGCTGCATTGACGATCGATATCGACTGTGCCGAGTATGGCTCCGGGAGATTCGGCGGCACATACTGCGCGCATACAGCAAGGGGGAAAGCCGCGAGCGCACACGCGCTCATTCGCTTCAGCATTGTTGCCTCCACTCGTTCTTTGGCGGGTCTTGACAGCTATTGCGTCAGCATTACGTAATACGGAACCGGGGCGCTTCCGTATGTTGGCAAGGACGAACAAGTGGGGGCCTCGTTGTAGTAGATGATCGTGGCTTTCTGATTCTGGATCGCACTGCGAAGCAGCGCAGCCCATCCGAGACAGGTCGTTGGCGTGACGGGTATGCCGTTTGAAGTAGTCACCGAGTCGTTCACGTTACATATCCGGACATGATCGGCGCGCCAGCTTGGGTAAGCCATTACATTGCCGCCGGCGTCAATCCAGAGTTGAGCGATTGTTCCTGTACACCATTGCGGCGCGGCGAATGCCGCAGTCGAGAAAGCGGCTGTCGCCAAAATCAAAGCCGCACGCGCAATCACCCCAGTTTCCAATCTCATGGATTCCTCCGAATGCTGTTAGATGTGTGTTTGAGGCCTCGTGTCGTAACGGCTAATAGAGACCTCGGATTGAGGTTAGTGCACTGAAGGATCCCGAGGCAACCCAAACGCTGAGAATTGCGGACCCCGTTACTTTCGGAGCCCTTGGTCGGTTGGACGCGCGCGGGAAGAAATCCCATTTCTGTTCGGGCGCCCGCGAATCCGACCTGAGCCGTACAACTCTGCCACGCCATGACGGACAGGCTGCCTCCGAATGCGATCAAGGTGTCCGCTCTGGTGCGAGCGTCATGTCAGCAACGGGTCGCGAACTGTTC
>CAWDEO010000023.1:0-54258 GCA_963801405.1 uncultured beta proteobacterium
AAAGGGCTCGAACAACCGGTTCAGCATATCGGGCGGAATGGGCGCTCCGGTATTGATCACCGTGATGTTGAGTCGTCCCGGCTGCCGCTGCACGACCAGCTCGACTTGTCCGTTGCGCCCGCGGATTTCACGGCATTCAGCAGGATATTGAGTACCAGCTGCCGAATGAGGTGGGCCGGCGGACACACCTGTGTCATCAGGGAAGTCGACCCGCCATACCAGCTGCACGCGACGCTCCGCGAGCTGAGGCTCTATCAGGGTCCTCAGATCCTGCCAGTCCTGCGAAGAAAGCTCCGGCGAATCCAGCCTCGCCTCGACCAGCAGGGCACTGACGGTCGTCCGGATTTGATCAAGCCCGCGCCCCAGGAGGTCGAGGGTCTTGCCGGTGATCGGATCCGGCCGCCCGTGCGAGCGCGCCGTGTCGATCGCATTGATCATTCCTCCAAGCGGATTGTTGATCTCATGGGCGATCGCAGCCGAGACACGACCAACCGCGGCAAGGCGCTCGGAGGCGACCATTTCCCGTTCCATGGACTCCTTGCGTGCGAGCTGATCCAGCATGCCGCGCGTGCGTCGCGCCAGCACGCCGATCTCGTCACGTCCCTCAGGAGGGAGATCGGCCGCGATCGAAGCGGGACTGTCACGACCGACCCGAGACAGGGCTTGTGCCATGTTGGATAACGGTTCCGCCATTCTCTTGCCCCAGTACCACCCGAGCGGTATCAGCAGCAGCAAACCTGGCAGGCTGACCAGTGCCAGATGAAGGAGCGTGGATCGAATCCGCGTGTAGTACCGCTCCGCGTCGAATGTCAGCAACACCGTGCCCAGTCGTGTACCGTCGTCGGCCAGAATTGGACCGGCGGCAGCCATTTCACTGCGACCGCCCTCGCGGCTTACCCGCATGTCGAAACCGTTCGACCTGCCGTTGGCGACCAGCTGTACCAACGGCTCGTCGAGCTCCTGCAATGGGGTCAGCACCGGCAAGCGGCGTGGATCGCTCGCGACGAAGACCCGGGACTGCGCGTCCAGCACCACAATGTCCTGCAGCGGGTTGTCAGCTGCTCGCGCGGCGAGCGGCGTGCGGATGACTTCGAAGGCTCCCACGAGTCATCCCGCACCATCGGATCGCGCAGGGAGCGGGCCAACACGATGCTGAGGTTGCGGGCGCTGGCTTCGAGGTCCGACCTTGCGTCGGCGTAGGCCCGCGTCACGAGCGTCGTAGTGACGACCAGCTCCGTGAGCAGGATCACCGCGCTGATGGCAAGCGGGATCTTGACGCGGTAACTGAGACTCGGGAACTTCAAGCGCGCGCGCTCGCAGCCACTCGATCCGACACCCGCACCATCTGACGTATGCCGTCGAATACCGAGGGTGGGAGCCGCGCTCGAAGCCGTCAATGTTGAGACCTCGCAAGACCTGGACTCCGGCGTCCGATTCCTGCATATGGAGTAGCGCCAGCGTGACCGCTTCGCGGTCCTGGGCAGCCAGAGACGCCCGCGCTACCACCGGAGGAAACCCGAAGCGCGCCGACTTCCACGCGACCCTCACGCCGGCTGTCGCGGCTGGCTGTTGCTTGGCCAGAGTGTCCCAGACGTAGCCGTCGACCGAGCCGCCGTCGGCCAGGCCGACCTGGACTGCCTCTACCACCTTACGATGCGCGAACGTGAAGAAATAACGCCGGAAGAACTGCGTCGGCTGCTTGCCCGCCTCGATCAGCTGGTACCGCGGCACGAGATGTCCGCTGTTTGACAGCGGATCACTGAACGCATAGACGCGCCCCGGCAGATCCGTGATGTGTCGTGTCGTCCTGTCGCGCTCCGGAACGATCAGATATGACTGATAGAGCGGCGCCCCCTGATAGGTCGGCATTGCCACCAGCACGAGCTGCTGCTCGTAGACGACGTAGGGGTAGCCGCACACCCAAGCGACGTCGACATTGCCATTGAGCAACAGGTCAAGGATCTCGCGGTAGCTCCCCCGCTGAACAAACTGAACCGGTCGCCCGAGACGCGTTTCGAGGTAGGGCTTCCACGTGCTCAGCAGCGAGAGTCGATCGTCGAGGAAGACCGGGGTCGTACCAAAGCGCAGGACATCTTGTTCAGACCGCGCGGGCGCGGCATGAAGTGCAAGGGACGCCGCTGCGCCGCACAAGAGACTTCTGCGGTTTCGGTTTCGTAACTGCTCTACGGCCTCCATGCCAAGGCTCCGTAACGCTACGACCACATCGTTCGACGACGCGCAAGGCCGGTTCGGCACATGATCAATGACTTAGCCATTGCGCAGTGCGATGGTGCGAACCTTGCGTCGGTTCCTGCCGCGTCGCGCTGGCGACGGACAACGGAGGGATTATGGACAGCAATGATCGCGGCGTCTCGCGCCGCATCTTCTTGAAGGTCGGTGGCGCCTCCGCGTTCGGGGGGGCCCTTGGCGCAGGACTGACAGCCGATGCCAACGCGGCTCCCGGAATGGACACCAGTCGGACGGTGCTCCCCTACCCGCGGCAGGCGGTCGGCACGGCGGCGAAGATGACGAAGGGAACACCCGTCGCCTTCACCTACCCCGACGCGTCTTCGCCATGCGTGGCGGTGAAGCTTGGCGCCGCGGTGCCGGGCGGTGTGGGTCCGGACCGCGACATCGTCGCCTACAGCACGCTGTGCACGCACATGGGTTGCCCCGTGGCGTACGACTCGGGCACCAACACCTTCAAGTGCGGTTGCCACTACAGCCTGTTCGATGCCGAAAAAGCAGGCCAGATGATCTGCGGGCAAGCGACCGAAAACCTGCCTCGAGTCAGGCTCGACTTCAACGCGCAGACCGGCGCCATCACCGCTACTGGCGTTGATGGATTGATCTACGGCCGTCAGGCCAACGTACTTTAAGAGGGGGCAGCGATGAGCAACGACCGCATCACCTTGCCGCCTGTGGGTGCGCAAAAGACCAACATGACTTGCCACTTCTGCATCGTCGGGTGTGGCTATCACGTCTACTCATGGCCCGTGGGCCAGGAAGGCGGCCGGGCGTCTAGTCAGAACGCGCTGGGCCAGGACTTCACCAAGCAACTGCCCGCGCTAGGAATGACGCTGACGCCGGCGATGACCAATGTGGTTACCGATCGCAGTGGCACCCGTCGCAACATCATGATCGTGCCGGACAAGGCGTGCGTCGTGAACAGCGGCCTGTCGTCCACGCGGGGAGGAAAGATGGCCTCCTACATGTACACGGCAGATGGCATGACGAAGGCACGGCTGCGAGACCCGATGCTGTACGCCGCCGACCAATGGGTCGCGACCAACTGGGATACCGCGATGGCGATCTACGCGGGCGTATTGAAGCGCACTCTGGACAAGGACGGCCCGAGCGGCATCGTGTTTTCCGCCTTTGACCACGGCGGTGCCGGTGGCGGCTTCGAGAACACCTGGGGCAGCGGCAAGTTGATGTTCACGGCGCTGCAGACGCCCATGGTGCGCATCCACAACCGCCCGGCTTACAACTCCGAGTGCCACGCGACGCGGGAAATGGGCATCGGTGAGCTGAATAACTCCTACGAGGATGCGCAGCTGGCCGACGTGATCATGGCCGTTGGCACCAATGCCTACGAGACGCAGACCAACTACTTCCTTAACCACTGGGTGCCCAACCTGCAGGGTGCGACGGTCGACAAGAAGAAGAAGTTCTTCAAGGGCGAAGCCACACCGAAGACACGCTTGATCGTTGTCGATCCACGACGCACGACGACCGTAGCGATCGCGGAGCAGGTGGCAGGCAAAGACAATGTCCTGCATCTGGACATCGAGCCCGGTTCCGATATCGCCCTTTTCAATGCGCTGTTCACCTACGTCGTGGCGCAGGGCTGGATCGACCGCGACTTCATCGCCAAGAACACGCAGGGTTTCGACGCGGCGGTCACCGCGAACAAGCTTTCGCTTGAGGAAGGCAGCAAGATCACGGGCATACCCGTGGCCAAACTGCAGCAGGCAGCCGAGTGGGCCTATAAGCCAAAGGCGGCGGGCCAGATGACCCGCACGATGCACGCCTACGAGAAAGGGATCATCTGGGGCAATGACAACTACCTGATCCAGTCCGCCCTGGTCGACCTCGTGATCGCCGACCCACAATGTCGGGCCGACGCGGTACGGGTGTGGTTCGAATGGGGGGGCACCAGGAGGGCTACACGCGGCCGCCGTATCCCGGTAATTCGAAGATCTACATCGACCAGGAGCTCATCAACGGCAAGGGCCGAGTGATGACCTGGTGGGCCTGCAACAACTTCCAGACCAGCAACAACGCGCAACGGCTGCGCGAGGTTGTGATGCGGCGCTCGCAGATCGTCAAGGAGGCGATGGCCAAGGCACGAGGAGCGTCCCCGGAACAGCTCGCCGACATCATCTACGACGCCACGACCAAGGGCGGGCTCTTCGTCGCCAGCATCAACCTGTATCCGACCAAGCTGGCCGAGGTCGCGCACCTGATGCTGCCTGCTGCGCATCCCGGGGAAATGAACCTCACCTCCATGAACGGCGAGCGGCGGCTCAGGCTGTCCGAGAAGTTCATGGATCCGCCGGGCACTGCCATGGCGGACTGCCTGATCGCCGCTCGTATCGCCAACAGCCTCAAGGCGATGTATCAGGGCGAGAACAACGCAAACATGACCAAACGCTTCGAGGGCTTCGACTGGAAGACCGAGGAAGACGCCTTCAACGACGGGTTCCGGCAGGCGGGGCGTCCGGGCGTGGGTCCGATCGACAGTCAGGGTGGCGGTACCGGGTATCTGGCGACTTACGCGCTGCTGCGGGCGGCCGGCACCAACGGAGTGCAGCTTCCGATCAAGGAGGTACGAGACGGCAAGCTGATCGGCACCGAGATGCTCTACACCGATGGCAAGTTCGACACCAAGGACGGTCGCGCCGAGTTCAAGCAGTCACCCTGGCCCGGACTGCCAAAGCCGGTCGCTGACCTGAAGGCCAAGCACCGCTTCTGGATCAACAATGGTCGCGTGAACGAAGTCTGGCAGACGGCCTATCACGACCAGTACAACGAGTTCGTACAAGGTCGCTGGCCCATGTCCTTCATCGAGATCAATCCACAAGACGCCTCGGAACTCGGCGCATCCGGTGGGGACATCGTCGAAGTGTTCAACGACTACGGCTCAACCTATGCGATGGTCTATCCGACGCCGTCCGCCAAGCGGAACCAGACGTTCATGCTCTTTGGTTACGTCAACGGCATCCAGGGCGACGTGACCACAGAGTGGACGGATCGCAATATTGTTCCGTATTACAAAGGAACGTGGGCGAGTATCCGGCGCGTTGGAACGATGGAAGACTACAAGCGCACTGTGAGCTTCAAGAGCCGCCACTTCGGCTGACAGTTGTCTCCCTGCTGTAACTTTTCCGCTGGGGGCCTCCGGGCCTTCAGCGGTTCTTGTTCGTGTAACCACCGTGGAATCGAGCTGCTTGGAAGTTGGCAGCCTCCGCCGCGAAGCGCCTCGGCTCCTCCAACGGCTGCTAACCCATCTCGGCCGCCAACAGCCCGACGCCTTACTTGGCAAAGACCACGAAATCCGCCGTGAAAGCTACGCGCTGCTTCGAGCCAACCGAGCCCGTGTCGCATTTCATCGCTGGCGCCACGCCACCGACGGTGTTCACGCGCTGCAAGCTCGTGACCTTGGACAGTCGCCCTTCGCCACCGGTTGAGCGAGCGCTCACGAGAATCCAAGGGTCTGCGTTCGGCACCGGAGCATCCGCCCGCGCCTTCACTTCGCCCCCGGCGATCTTGCTGCCATCGCCGAGTTCTCAGACTGAAGGCGGGAAGGTGTGGCGACCGACAGCCTTTCCTTGGGCATCGGTCAGGTCGGCTTCGGCGCCGGTGTATACCCACGAGGCGCTTGTCGCATCCCCCTGTTGGGCGCGGCACTCGTAAGAGCGAACGCCGCGCGCTGCGACGCGGTCAACTTCCCGCTCGCCGCTTGGAATGAGGTTGGCAGGCACCGACGGTGGGGGCGGTGGGCTGGCACAGGCGATGAGTACGAATGTGAAGCAGCAAGCGACGGCAGCTGCTTTGTTCATCTACTTCGCTCCGGAACAGGATCAAGTAGCTCGGCAGCCTGCGCGGACACTCTCCACGTGTCGAGTCCGTTCGCGCGACAATCCTGGAGCGCACTCAAATGGCGAGAATTCGCCGAACGCGGCATCCGACGCGCGGAGGGCCGCCACTCGAGTTCGCGAAGTCGGTTTGAAAGCGGCCCCATGCCAATCCCCTGCGCGTCCCCTCGCCGGCAAGGAACCGGGTCGCCCTACACTAGCTGATGGGCAACTTTTGCTTAGGCTCGCCCTTTCGTCGTCATCATCATTGGCTTGGCGGCGTGGTCCGGGCTTCGGGGCCTCCCGGGCGCCGTCCGCGCGGTGCCGAACACCACCCTCATGACCATCGTGTTCTCCGAGTTTCAGGGCACGCGGCCGATCCCGGTGCGGTTGTCCAAGCGCGGGCGCCTCTGAGCGCGGGCGCGCAGCGTATGGGCAACCCGCTTGCGGCCATCGCCGGCCTGTTCAAGGCTGCGGCTGTGAATTGGGTGAAGGACTATGCGCAGAGCATGGGCGCGGCGCTCGCCTTCTACACAATCTTCTCGATTGCGCCGCTGCTGCTCATTGTCATCGCCATCGCCGGCTCCATTTTTGGCGAGGAAGCCGCGCGCGGCGAGATCTACGGCCAGCTGCAAGGCATGCTTGGCTCGCACGGTGCCACCGCCGTGCAGGGCCTGCTGGAAAGCGTCGGCCAGCGCAGCGAGAGCGTGCCGGCGGCGGCCTTCGGCGTGGTGGTGCTGTTCATCGGTGCGACGTCCGTCTTCGCCGAACTGCAGGACGCGCTCGACCGCATCTGGCGCGCGCCGCTGCGCCCCCGGAAGGCGGGCCTGTGGAGCCTGGTGCGGGCGCGCCTGCTGTCCTTCGGCATGATTCTGGGCATCACCTTCCTGCTCATCGTCTCGCTGGCTTTCAGCGCTGCGCTGCGAGCACTGAGCCGGTGGTGGGACCCGGAGTCGACTAGCTGGATCACCTTCAGCGGCTTGACCGAGCTGTCGCTGAACGTTGTGCTGCTGACGGCGGTGTTCGCGATGATCTACAAGACCATGCCGCGCGCGAGCATCGCCTGGCGCGATGTCTGGGTGGGCGCGGCCGTGACTTCGGTGCTGTTCATCACGGGCAAGGCGCTCATCGGGTTGTACATCGGCGGCAGCGGCATCACCACACTTTTCGGCGCGGCGGCATCGTTAATCGTGGTGCTGCTGTGGGTGTACTACTCGGCGCAGATCTTCCTGTTCGGCGCCGAGTTCACCTGGGTGTATTCCCACCAATTCGGCTCGCGCCGGGGGCAGCGGCTGCCCGCGCCGAGGTCCAGCGTGTCCGGCCCGGCCTAAGCCGGATCAGCTGAATGACGGGGTCCGCCGTCCGCTTTCGGCCAGGTTGGTGTGCCACCGCAACCGTCCGGCTATGGTCGCGACTGATCTGGCAATCCGAGGATCCGGTCCCATGTGTGCGACGATCAGGCGCGAGCCGTGCTTTTGCGCTCGCCTCTTCGCCAATCGCCCAACCGTTCGAGTGCCTGTCGTGCGCAATGTAATTGATTTCAGTTCCTGGAACGCGCTCTTTACTACGCTCCTCGGACTGGCCGTAGTCACTTTGATGATGGTCGGCGTGCGGTTGCTTGTCATGCAAACAGTCCAGCAACGCCGTGAGCGGGAGAATCGTCAGATCAATGAACGCCTCCGGACGCTGATCGCCGCTTACAAGTCGCTCGGTGGATCTTTCACGGGGGAACTCGCGGTCGATCCGACCCACTTACGCGATCTGCGAAGGATCGGCGACCCTGACCAGGCCGCCAACCTTGAGTTGGCTTCTTCAGACGGCGAGACTGAACCAACGCTGGCGTCCTTCGGCAACGATTCGACTGGCTCTGACCGTCGTAGACGGGTTCGCGACGCGGTCGAAGCCGCACTGTCCGATGTCATTCTTCTCGGAACCGAAGAGCAGGTGCGCCTGGCGGCAAGCGCCGCTGCCGATCTGGCGGGGGGACGCGAAATCGAAACCGCGGAACTCGTTGTCTCGCTCCGCGACTTCATCCGCAAGGTTCTCGACCTAGACCCGTTGCCGGCGGACCTGTTCATTCCCAAGCAGGGGCCGCTGCGACCCACCGCCGCGCGCGGAGGGGCACGCGGCGGCAGCAGTAGGGGCGCGGGTCAAGAGGCGCGAACCAGTAGCAGGGGCGCTGGCGCAGGCGCAGGCGGATTGGGGCTAGGGGGAAGCCTTAACGGAAGCAGCGAGCCAGACCACTGAAATCCAAATCCAGCACTGCGCGGAAGTCGTTCGCCGTCTTTCTTGCTAGGGCGCGCGAGACTTCTTTGCGGGAAAGTGAATCAGCATGCTCGATGACTGCATCTGGCCGGCAGAAGCAGTTGCGCCCGGCCGGTCCAAAGACTGCAATCTGGGTGGAGCCCACTTGAACTGCCCTCCTCCACAGCGTTGACATTATTGCGATGATGCCGCGCGCCCTCGCTTTCTCAGACATGCTGTCTCGATTGACTGGTCGGTTCTACAGATTCATCTCGTTTCCTCCGGTCCGAGCCACGCTGGGATTCTTTTGGGTGGGCGGTGCGATCGGCTTGGGTTCAGCGACCACCGCGCTGCTACCGCGAGGCGCGGAGGCACTGGCTCCGCTTCTCTTGGCCGGTGGAGCTCTTGTCGGCTACTACTCCTTCGTGCGCGTGGTGGAAAGACGGCCTGTCGGGGAACTCGTTTCTAGGGGATGCCTGACAGAAGCGCTAGCGGGGGCCGCTATCGGTTTCGGACTGTTCGGACTCGTCATTGGAATCCTGTTTCTTCTCGATATCTATTCCGTCAACAACGTCAACGTCGTGCCTGTTGTCATTCCTGCCCTGATGACGGCGCTCATGGCTGGAGTAACCGAAGAGATACTCATCAGGGCCGTCGCGTTCCGCATCTTGGAGCGGTGGCTTGGCAGCTGGCTCGCGCTCGGCCTCTCGGCTGCGCTCTTTGGCCTCTTGCATCTTCCGAACCCGCAAGCCACGATCGTAAGTTCCGCAGCTATCGCCCTGGAGGCTGGAGTCATGCTTGCGGCTGCGTACATGGTTACCAGGAGAGTGTGGCTTGCGATTGGCATCCATGTCGCCTGGAACTTCGCCCAGAGCGGCATCTTTGGTGTTGCGGCGTCAGGTGTGAAGAGCACTGGCTACTTGGAAGGCGACCTGCATGGGCCACAAATTCTCTCGGGCGGCGCATTCGGCCCGGAGGCATCCATCGTTGCCGTTGTAGTCTGCCTTGCGGCAGGCCTCTACTTGCTTCGAGTGGCTCACAATAGGGGGCACATCCTGAGACCGTCTTGGCGGCCTGAGCAAACAGCCGCCTAGCCCTCCCATCGAGGGAGCTCGGGCTGCGCCCTCCAGCAGCCGCGCACGTCAATCGTTAGGCCGCGCGGACACCAGCTGCACTGCGGTAACGGAGATGCGATGACCATACCTCAGACGACGTGGCAGTTTGACGAAGTCGAAGCGAGACGATTGCTAGCACTCTATGTGACGCCAGATATCGTTTCGCAGCGCGGCGATTTCCTGCGCGCTTTGGACCCTCAGCCAGGCGAACGGGTGCTCGACGTCGGCTCGGGGCCAGGTTTCTTGGCTGCTGCAATCGCGGACGCCGTCCGATCGCCTGGGGCGGTCCACGGCGTGGACATTAGTGAGCCGTTGCTTGCCGTAGCTCGGGCGCATTGCGCTGACCGGCCATGGGTCGAATTTCATCACGCTGACGCGACGCAGCTGCCATTCCCGGATCAGGACTTTGACGCCGTTGTTTCTACCCAAGTCTTGGAATTTGTTCGCGACGTCGACGCCGCGTTGGCAGAGATTCACCGTGTACTTCGACCAGCGGGGCGGGTGGTGATCGTGGATACGGACTGGGACTCAATCGTGTGGCACTCGCCGAATTCGGAGAGGATGCACCGGGTCCTGGCCGCATGGGAGCAGCATGCGGCTAATTCCTATCTGCCTCGAACGATGTCCAATCAACTGCGTCACGCCGGTTTTGAGGTAACGGCGGAACGAATCATTCCGTTGTTCAATCCTGCCTACGATCCGAATACCTACAGCAATCGCATCATCGACTCTATCGTCTCGTTCATAGCTGGGAGGAACGGCATCGATCGTGCTGAAGCGGAAGCATGGGCACAGGAGTTAAGGCAGGCTGGGGAGCAAGGCAATTACTTCTTTAGCCTCAATCGCTACCTGTTCCTGGCGAGGAGAAAGTAGCATCATGGCGCCGGAGGAATGAAGCTGAGCAGTAACCATTAGCGGAAGTCCCAATCCGCGAGAGCGGCCACGCGAGCTAACAAGGTAGATCCCCCGGCCTTGCCGGGCAATACCTACGTGATCGCGCTCTCCCTGTGCGAGCGGGGCGCATACCTCACATACTTAACAACGACCACGGCCTCCCCTTCGGGCACGATTTGACGCCCCGAGCCGTGTCCTCTACTTTGACCTGTAAGGCGACCCTGTAGATCGCCCGCACTTGAAGCACAGGAGGATGTAATGAACCGGTTTCGCCTGTCTGCCGCGGCTCTTGCCCTGGCGTTTGGGGCCTGCGCTTCGGCCGCGGACCTGCGCGTGGGCTTTTCGCAGGACGCCCTGACGCTGGATCCCGCGAACCACCGCAAGCGGGAAACGGAGACGATCATCCGCAACATGTGCGACGGGTTGCTGACGCGCGACAGTGCGATGAAGGTCGTCCCGGAAGTGGCCGAGTCATACCGTCAGATCGACGCCAAGACCTGGGAACTGAAGCTGCGCAAGAACGTGAAGTTCCACAGCGGCGCAGTGCTGACGGCGGAGGATGTCAAGTTCACCCTCGACCGGCTGACCAAGGACAACGCGATGGGCGGGCAGACCAGCCCGCGCAAGGATCTGCTCGGGCCGATTTCGAGCGTGGAGGTCGTCGATCCGCTCAGACGGTGCGCATCCAGCTCGCGAGTCCGTGGCCGATCCTGCCGGCGATGCTCCCGTTCCAGGAACTCGTCCGCAAGGGCTTCGTCGAGAAGGTCGGCAATGCCGCACTGGCCACGCAGGTGGACTGCGTCGGGCCGTTCAAGCTCGTCGAATGGCGGCGTGGCGACTCGCATCATCATGGAGCGCTTTGCCGATTACTACGGCGGTTCGCCTGCGATTCCGCCGGTCGGCCCGGCGCGCGTCGATCGGGTCATCTTCCGCATCATTCCGGAGAACTCGTCGCGCGTGGCGGCACTGCTCGCCGGCGAGGTCGACATCGTCAACGAACTGCCGGTCTCCGCGATCAAGCAGGTCGATGCCAGCGGACGCGCCAAGGTCATGAAGGCGAACGGCACGCGCACCTTCTTCGTCGCGCATGAACCTGGCGAAGAAGCCGTTCGACGACCCGCGCGTCCGCGGCGGCGCTCAACCATGCGATCGACCGCAAGCTGATCATCGACCGCGTGCTTAGCGGCACGGCGGTGCCCTTGAACGGCGTGCTTTCGCCGCAGGCGTTCGGCTTCAACCCCGATCTCGCGGAGTACAAGTACGACCCGGACCTCGCGAAGAAGCTGCTGGCCGAGGCGGGTTACGGCAGCGGGCTCGCGCTGACGATCGACACCGAAGGCGCCTTCAAGGACGTCGCCGAGGCGGTCGCCAGCATGCTGCAGCGGGTCGGCGATCAAGGCGACCGTGCAGGTCTGGGAGGGTGCCGTGCTGACACCGATCTGGCGCGACCCGGCGAAGCGCAAGGAGCGCGATCTGTACTTCACGTCGTGGGGCAACGGATCGCTCGATCCGTCCGACATCATGGTGCCCACGCTGCGAACCGGCGGCCGCGGCAACAGCGCCGGCTACTCCAACGCCAGGGTCGACCAGCTGCTCGACGCCGCCGAGATCGAGCTCGATCCAGCCAAACGGCGCGCGATGTACTTCGAGGCGCAGTCGATCGTCAATGGCGCGGCGCCCTGGATCTTCCTGTGGCTGCCGCAGGATCTCTACGGCGTCTCGAACCGCGTGAGCGGCTGGGTCGCCGTCGCCCGACAGCCGTATCAACCTGCACCGTGCGGCCGTGAAGTAGCGCGCGCCGGGGAGCTCGCCCGATGGGCAGGGTCGTCGACCGGCTGCTGCAGCTCGTGCCGGTGCTGCTCGGCGTCACCGTGATCGTCTTCCTGATGATCACGCTGACGCCGGGCGACCCGGTCGAGATCATGCTCGGCGATATGAATTCCACGGCGGAGCAGGCCGAATCGCTGCGGCGTGACATGGGGCTCGACCGCCCGCCGGTTGAGCGTTTCTTCCGCTTTGTCGGCAACGCGGTCCAGGGAAACTTCGGTCTCTCGTTCTTCCATCGCCGTCCGGTCATCGACGTGATCGCCGAGCGCCTGCCGGCAACGATCGAATTGACGCTGGCGTCGCTCGTGCTGGCGCTGGCGCTTTCGATTCCGCTCGGTGTTCTGGCCGCCGTGCACAAGGGAGGCTGGCTCGATCGCTGCGCGACCGTGGGATCGCTGCTCGGAGTGTCGATGCCCGGGTTCTGGTTCGGCATCCTGCTGATCATGCTGTTTGCGGTGCACTTCGGTGTGCTGCCCGTGTCGGGTCGCATCGGTTACGGCTACGAGGTGCCCTCGGTGACCGGCCTGCTGCTGATCGACTCCCTGCTCGCCGGCCGCCTCGACAGCTTCGTGCAGGCACTGCGCCACCTTGCGCTGCCCGCGATCACGCTCGCGCTGCCGATGGCAGCGCCGCTGATGCGGGTAACGCGCGCCTCGATGCTCGAGGTGCTGCGGTCCGATTACGTGACCTTTGCCGAAGCCAAGGGGCTGTCGCGGCGACGCGTGCTGTGGCGCCACGCTCTGAAGAATGCGCTGATTCCGACGGTGACGATCGCGGCGCTCGAAACGGGCTCGCTGCTGGGCGGCAACATGATCGTGGAGTCGGTATTCGGCTGGCCCGGACTCGGACGCCTGGTGGTCGAGTCGATCTTCGCGCGCAACTACCCGCTGGTGCAGGCGGCCGTGCTGCTGTACGCGGTGACCTATGTGCTGCTCAACTTTGCCGGCCGATGTCGCCTACACGCTGCTCAATCCGAAGGTGCGTCTGTGAGCGCTGCACCCGTTGTACTCGCCGCAAGCGGCGCCTGCGCGTTCCCCCACGGCCGAGAGCTTCGCGCGCTTCCTCGACAACCGCCTGGCGGTTGTTTGCGGCACTTGTCGTCATCGCGATCGTGCTGCTCGCGATCGGCGCCCCCTTGATCGCGCCGCACGACCCGAACGACACCGATCTGCTGCGGCGGCTGCAGCCGCCGGTGTGGCTCGACGGCGGCGAATGGGCCTATCCGCTCGGCTGCGACTCGCTCGGCCGCGACCTGCTCTCGCGGCTAATGTACGGCGCGCGCGTGTCGATCGCCGTCGGTGCGATCGTCATCGCGTTCGCAACGTTCGTGGGTGTCGTCGCCGGGCTGCTCGCAGGCTATCTGCGCGGCCGAGTCGATACGGTGATCTCGCGTCTGGTCGACATCCTGCTCGGATTTCCGTACCTGATCTTCGCAATCGGCCTAATGGCGATGATGGGCCCGGGGCTGCACAACGTGGCGATCACGCTCATCGCCAAGGAATGGGTGGTGCCGTGCCGGCTGGTGCGTGGCGAGACCCTGGCGGCACGCGAAATGGAGTACGTCGAGGCGGCGCGCGCGCTCGGCGTCGGGCGGATCGGCATCATGCTGCACGAGATCCTTCCCAACATCCTGTCGCCGGTGATCGTGGTCGCGACGATCCGCTTGGCGCACGTGATCATCCTCGAGGCCAGCCTGTCGTTCCTCGGCCTCGGCGTGCAGCCGCCAACGGCGTCGTGGGGCTCGATGGTGGCAGACGGGCGGGAGTTCATGTTGGATGCCTGGTGGGTCAGCACCTTCGCCGGCCTGGCGATCCTGATTCTCGTGCTGGCCATCAACGTCGCAAGCCAGGGACTGCGCGATGCATTCGATCCCCGCTTCCACGATTAGCCGCGCACCGACCTTCGGGGCGGCAGTGGCGGAGCCGCTGCTGTCGATCCGCGGCCTTGCGGTGCGCTTCGCTACGCGCAGTGGCGTGGTGACGGCGGTGGACGGTGTCGACCTCGATGCCTATCCAGGCGAGTGCCTCGGGCTGGTCGGCGAGTCCGGCTCCGGCAAGAGCGTCACTTTCGCCGCCGTCATGGGACTGGTTCGCGCCCCCGGGCGGGTTGAAGCCGGCAGCATCCGTTTCCGCGGAGTCGAATTGCTGGCACTCGGCGACAATGAGCGCCGCGCGCTGCGCGGGCGCGACATCGCGATGACGCTGCAGGATGCGCTCACCGCACTGAACCCGGCCTTCACGGTTTCCAGCCAGATCACCGAAGTGCTGCGCACTCACCAGCGCGCCACTTCCGGTGCACAGGCGCGCGACCAGGCGCTCGAACTGATGCGGCTGGTCGGCATTCCCGCGGCCGCGCAACGGCTGGACGACTACCCGCACCAGTTCTCGGGCGGCATGCGCCAGCGCATCATGATCGCGATCGCCCTGGCGTGCCGGCCGCAGCTGCTGATCGCGGACGAGCCCACCACTGCGCTCGACGTCACGATCCAGGCACAGGTGCTTGAACTGATCGCGACGCCTGCGCGAGCAACTCGGCATGAGCGTGGTGCTGATCACGCACAATCTCGGGGTCGTGGCGGAATACTGTGACCGCATCGCGGTGATGTATGCCGGGCAGATCGTCGAGAGCGGGCCGACGTGCGGAGGTCATCGAGTCGCCCCGTCATCCCTACACGAAGGGTCTGCTGAAATCGATTCCGCGGCTCGACCGCCCGGGCGAACTGATTCATCCCATTCAAGGCGCATTGCCGGACCTCGCAACGCTCGGCGACATCTGCCGCTTTGAGCCGCGCTGTGCGCTGCGCATCGGTCCATGCCGAGCGCGCATCCCGATGCTCGATGTCGGAGCCGGGCGATTGTCACGCTGCATCCGGGCCAATGAGCCAGGACCAATGCCATGACTCACGTGGCACGGACCGCCGTCGGGCAACCGTTGCTCGCCGCCCGCGGCCTGAGCAAGGAGTTCGAACTGGAGCGCAGTCTCGGAGCACGGCTGCTGCGCGCGCCACGCCGCGTCGTGCGTGCCGTCAGCGATGCGAGCTTCGAGATCGCGCGCGGCGAAACGCTTGGCCTGATCGGCGAGAGCGGCTGTGGCAAGAGCACTGTCGCGCGGCTACTGCTGCGCTTGCATGAGCCCACCCGCGGACAGGTGCTGCTGGACGGCACCGAGGTCACCGCACTGCCGAATGCGGAACTCACGCGCTTCAGGCGGCGGATGCAGATCATGTTCCAGGACCCCTATGCATCGCTGAACCCGCGCAAGACGGTCGAACAGATCGTCGCTGCGCCTCTGCTGCTGCACGAGCAGCTGTCGTGGCGCGAAGCGCGCGATCGGGTCGCCGAGTTCATCGGCCGGGTCGGCCTGCAGCGGTCGCAGCTGCAGCGCTATCCGCACCAGTTTTCCGGAGGGCAGCGGCAACGCATCGGCATCGCGCGCGCATTGATCTTGCGACCGGAGTTCGTAGTCTGCGACGAGCCAGTGTCGGCGCTCGACGTGTCGATCCAAGCGCAGATCATCGAACTGCTGCAGTCGCTGAAGTCGGAACTGGGGTTGACGTACCTGTTCATCTCGCATGACCTCGCCGTGGTCGGCTACCTGAGCGAACGTATCGCCGTGATGTACCTGGGCGAAATCGTCGAGACAGCCCCGACGCGGGTGCTGCTCGAAGCGCCCGCGCATCCGTACACCCAGGCCCTGCTTTCTGCCGTACCGCGCCTCGACCGCAAGGAGCAGCGCGACCGCATCCGGCTGACCGGAGACCTGCCGTCGCCGCTGGAACCGCCGACCGGCTGCAGGTTCCACACGCGCTGCCCGTCGGCGATGCCGGTCTGCAAGCAGCGGGCACCGGTCCTGACAACACTCGCCGACGGCCGGCGGGTCGCCTGCTTTCTCTACCCGGCGCCGTGATGAACATTGAGGTCGGCGTTCCGTTGCGTTTGATCGGCTCGCCCGCCGAGCGCGGCGCGGCGCAGGCGCGGGCGAGGCCGGACCTGGCCGCGGCGGTTCGGGCGCTCGTACAGCAGCGACGGACGGAGCACCTCGCCGCGCCTCGGCATTCGGTGATACGTCGCTTCCTGGACGCGCAGCTCGACTTCGCACGCGCGAACTGCATCCCGGAAATGGCCGAAGTTGACGGCATCGCGCGCGGATTCGCGTTGGCCGCCGACGGATGTGTTCGCGGGCCTCCATGCCGGCCCGGTCGCCGACCTCGCGGCCGGCTCTGAAGGCTGCACAGCATGGGCGGCCAGTTGCCGCGAGGGCGGTGCACTGATGGCGAAGAATCGCGACATCCGTGCGAGCCTGGCGACGCTGCAGGATGTGATGCTGCATCGACGACCCCGACCACCCGATGCGCGCTGTCCTGTGCGTGGGCTCTCTCGGCGCTCCCGGGGCGTATTCGAGCGGGATCAACCGCGCGGGTCTGGCCGTGGTCGACACCGCCATCCGTTCGCGCGCCTATCGCCCGGGCTGGCTGCGATATTTCGCGATGACTCGACTGCTCTGGGAGTGCGCGACCGTCGGCGAGGCGCTTGACTTCCTGCGATCGGTGCCGCACGCGGGAGGGGGCAGCGTCGTCCTCGGCGATCGGCACGGTCACGTCGCCGCAGCCGAGTTCCCGGACGGCGTGGTGTCGATCGAGGCCGCGGACAGCGTGGCCCGGACCAATCACTTCCTGTCCTCGCACGCGCGGACGGCGCCACCGCCTGCCGACGCGAACGAGAGCAACTCTACGGCGCGGTTGCGCTACCTGCGTGCCCACCTGGAAGCGCGCGGAGTACCGTCGACAGTCGATGCAGCCGCTGAGCTGATGTCGGCCCATGGTGGCGACGGCGAGGCACTGTGCCGGCATGGCAAAGGCGATGACGTGCGGACCGTATCAACCGCCATTTTCCTGACCGCGGCGCGCGAGCTGGTCTACGCGCCGGACTATCCGTGCCGCTCACAGTGGCGCCGGTATTCCGTGGCTGCATAACTGCGGGTGAACCCCGTCCGGAGACGAGATGCAATCGATGAAAGTGATTTGTCCGAATGGACACTTGGGCTTTGCGCCGTTAAAGCCCGGAAGCTTTCGGCTTGGCGTCGAAGCAGGTCCGGACATCATCGCGGCCGATTCGGGCAGCGACGACGTCGGGCCTGTGCCGCTCGGCTCGGACACTTCGACCAGTCCGCTGGCCTGGCAGACCCAGGACCTCGAGGCCATGCTGCTCGCTTCCCGCGAGAGCAAGGTGCCGATGATCATCGGTTCCTGCGGCGACACCGGGGCTAACAGTCGGGTCGACCTTTACCGGAAGATCGTCGGCGAACTCGCGGCCAAGCATCGTTTGCCGCGCTTCAAGCTGGGCTGGTTCTACTCCGAGGTCGATCGCGAATGGCTGCGCCGGAAGATCCGAACTGGTGACACGGTCACCGGGCTGGACGCGCGGCCGGCCCTCGACGAAGCTGAACTCGACGCGACCGATCGCATCGTCGCGATGGCCGGTGTGCATCCGTTCATTCGGCTGCTCGACATGGGCGCGGACGTCATCGTCGGTGGCCGCAGCTCAGACTGCGCTGTGTTCGCCGCGCCGGCAATCCGCGCCGGCTTCCCTGAGGCCCTGTCCTATTACCTGGGGAAGGTGCTCGAATGCGCGTCGTTCTGCGCCGAACCGTACGGCGGCAAGGAAACGGTACTCGGTGAGATCTCGCACGACGACGTGAAGGTGACCGCGATGCATCCAGACCAGCGCTGCACCGTGGCGTCGGTGGCGGGCCACGCGATGTACGAGCGCTCTTCGCCCTACTACGAGTACGTCGCCGGCGGCATGCTCGACATGCGCGACTGCCGCTATGAGCAGGTGGGGCCGAAGACGACCCGCATTACGGGTCCGCGCTTTGTCCCGATCGATCGAGTGCGGGTGAAGCTGGAAGGATCAGGTAAGGTCGGTGAGCGCTTCGTCGGCATCGCAGGCGTCCGCGATCCCTACACCATCGCCAATATCGACCAGGTGATCCGGATGGGCGCGCGATCAGGTGGCCGAACGATTCGGCAGATCAGGCTACGACCTGCATTACACCGTCTATGGGCGCAACGGGATCATGGGCGACATGGAACCGCTGCGCGACAAGCCCGGCCATGAATTGTGCGTGGTCGTGCAAGGCGTTGCGCCGACGCGCGAGATGGCCGAAGAGGTGTGCATGGCAGGCACGCGGCAGATGTTCTATGCACGCCTGCCCGACGTAAAGGGAACGGCCGGCTCCGTCGCGTTCGTGCTGGACGAGGTGATGCAAGCCAGCCCCGCGTACCGCTGGACCCTGAACCACACGGTCGGCATCGACGATCCGATGGAACTGTTTCCCTGCCACGTGACGGAGATCGGAGTCTGATCATGGCGATACGCAAGCTCAGCGACATGGCCAAGACGATCCGCAGTAAGAACGCGGGCACCGACAAGATCACGTTCGACATCATTTTCCGCGAGCGCGCCGAGTACGAGACCGTCAAGAAGAGCGGCGCCATCACGCGCGCGAAGATGGCGCGACTGCTGAACATCGACGAGGCGCGCATCAGTGACTTCGTCGAGTACGACGAGGCCTACGCGATCAAGTTCACGATCCTGCGTGAGCGTCCGAGCGGAAGCGCAGGAGATCCGGACATCTTCGGCTCGCAGCAGTACGCGCCGCTGCTTGACATCGAGATTCCAGAGTGACGCAGGCGCGACGGCCAGTCCAAGGCGCGAAGGCAAATCGGCGGGCGACCAGAGCGGTCCAAGGCCACGACAGGGTGAACTCTTCCGCTTGAGACGCTGGCATCCGGTCGGTCGGAGCGTCTGCCCTCGGGCAATTCTGTCTCGACTCGTCAGCGGCGGCTACTGACCGCAAGTGGTCCGGCGACAAGGTCTGCAGTGACGGGCGGAAAGTTCATGCGGAGGTTGTAGCCGAGACTCCGGCACGGGTGAAGGGCACGATCGTAGCCACTAACCCCAGGGGCGGTGGCCAACCGATGGTCATGGAATCGAACGGTCGCTGGCTGGGTGCGAGTTGCGCGGGACTCAAGTAGTGCCGCACGTGGCTGCTGACACCTCACTCTAGGCGGGCCAGCGCGGCGGGCCACGACGCCGAGCGCATCAGGCGAATCTACCGGGCCGAGGGTGAAAGCAGCTGTCATCGCGCGATCCGCAGCGATGTCCCTGCCAGGCGCGTGGGTGCGTGAATATTCGCGTGCATCGGGCGCGAGCACGCCTACACTCGGTCGCATTCGATCCGTCGATCCGAGCGAACGCCGTTACGCGCGCTGCCGGCGCCTCGTGGCACCTCACCGCATCGCGGCCGGTGACCTCCAACAGGAAACGGCAGGGAGCACCCGCATGCCCGTCATCGCCGACCGTATCGAAAATCCCAACCCCCAGAACGACCGCATGGACGCCCCGCCGCGACGCCGGGCGACCCCGCCCTACGCCGCCGACGACGGAACGGCGCTGCGGGCACACTTCGCGGTGCAGCGCGCGCGATGCAAGGTGCTGCACACCACGCGGCTTCCCAGCGGTCAGGTCGTCGACTGGATCGACGCACGCAGCCAGGTCGCGTCGCGCAAGATCGCGAAGCCGCCCGTCTCGACGCCACTGCCGTATGAATCGGGTGCGCGTCGCAAGGAACGCCTGGTCGGCTTCGAGCTCGAACAGGCCGACGCGGTGCTCGGTCCCGTGGGATCGGTGCCCGTGCTGCGCAAGGACCTCGATGCGTTGCCGACGGGCAAGAGCCTGCAGGATTACCTGTCGAAGCACGGTGCGCCGCTCCACACGGTGCGTGACCTGAGCGGCGGCTCGATTGAGCTACCCCAGGACGGCAGCCATCACGGCTACGCCGCGACCGCGCAGTTCGTCAATTGTTTCGGTGGCGAAGGTTTCCTCAGCGCCTATGACCCGTACGTGCAGTGGCCCGACGAGTTCTCGCTGGAGCAGGTCCTGCTGGGCGCGAGCAACCAGACGCTCGAGGCCGGCTGGCAGGTCTACTACCAGATGTACCACGACTGGAAGCCTCACCTCTTCATCTTCTACACGACCAACGGATACACCAAGCAGGGCGACAACCTGGGCGGCTACAACCGCGACGTGCAGGGCTGGGTGCAGGTCTCGCGCACCGTATTCCCCGGCGCGGCCTTCACGCCGAGCAGCGCGATCGGCGGCACGCAGTTCGCGATCTTCATCAAGTACCAGCGTTTCGCCGGCAACTGGTGGCTCAAGGTGGGCAACGAATGGGTCGGCTACTACCCGGCCGCGTTGTTCAGCAACCTCGGACTGCGCAACAGCGCCGACGCCATCAAGTTCTACGGCGAGATCGTCGACGCGCCGCTGCCGCTGGGACGTACGCGGACCGACATGGGCAGTGGGCGCTTCGCTGCCACGCGCTGGGGCAACGCGGGCTATGCGCACAACCTGCGCTTCCAGAGCAACGGCAGCGGCGGCATGGCGAACTACGACAGCACCGGCGGCAACGAATTCGCGTCGGATCCCACGCTGTATACCCTCGAGACGCATATGAAGAGCGGGACATCCTGGGGCAGCTATTTCTGGTTCGGTGGGCCGGGCGCCGTGCCCAACGCCAACTGTCCGAAGCTGATGCGCGCGATCGACGCGGCCGAAGCGAAGATCCGCGAACTCCAGGATCAGCTGAAGGGCGCAGGTCCGACGCAGAAGGGCGGCATCGGCGCAAAGATCAAGCAACAGCGGCGCGAGCTCGAGGCGGCCCAGGACGCGGCGCGCAAGAACTTCTGCATCTGACGGCACCTCCCCTGCCGGCAAGACCTACAGCGACACGGCTGGCCCGATTGTCTCGAGTCAGTTCGCAGTCGACATCTTTGGCATCCGCTTGCATCAGCACGAGGTCGTCCAATGTAGGCTAACCCTGCGGCTGTCACCGAGTCAGGGTGTTGACTCCAGAAGCCGGCACTCCGTAGTGCTTCAAGTCGACGTCGCCGCTGCAGCCGTTATGGCCGCGACCGCGAGTGTTATCGCCACCTCGCGTCCGGGGAAGCCCGCGACGCGGATCAAGGTGTCATAGGCGACACCGGGCGCGAAGCGCTCGTCGATCGTGACTCGACCGAGAACCGTACGGCTCGACTTCGGCTCGATCACCGTCGCTGCGGGGTCGAAGCTCATGCTGTCAGCGGCAATGCGCTGGCCATCACGACCGAGCCACTCCCGGCTCTCGATCGCCGCGTTCACGGGCTGATCGTTGGGGTTGTCAAGTTGGAACTGAAACGCGACGGTTTCGCCTGACTTGCCGGACAGCAGTGTTGCGCTCGCCGTGGTGTCAGCCACGCGGGGCGGCGCGGCGACCACCGACTCGGCCAGTGAGACGACCGCGTTCATGTACTGCAGGCTCTGCTCCGACAGGCGCGCGTAATAGTCGAGCTGCAACTGCAACAGTTCGCCCACCAGCGCGCGTGTATCCGTACCGCGCAGGCGCTGCGGATCGCGCGTCGCACGGCCAGCTTCTCGCAGCACGCCGCCCGCGCGATCGAGCAACTTCAGGTTTGCCTGCAGATTGCGGTCGAACAGGTTCTTCAGTTCTTCTCCAATGGCCGCCATTGCCTCACACCCTTCTCTTCTTCGCCGCGCCGCGCCGCGACGCGGCCTTGCGTGCGGTCTTCACAGTCCGCGACACGGGAGGCGCCGGGGCCGCAGCGGCACGGTCCGCCACGACGCTCGCCGCCTGCGGTGGCCCCCCCGCGACGTTCCCGGTTCGGATCACCGCGTCGTCCGTTGTCCTTGCGGCTGTTGCGCAGGGATCGGTGCACTGCCAGTGCCGATACCACTTAAGCTCGGTGATCCGTTGCGGCACCTCACCCTGAGCGAGGTCGAGGTGCGGCACTTCGGTCCGCGCCACGCGCAGCTTGAGCTTTACGCACTGCTCATACGCACCGCGGACCAGTACCTCAGTCGTATAGGTCTCCCCTTCCTTGAGCCCTGCAGCGGCTGGCACCGCGACCTGGAGCGTCACCGACTGCCCAGCAGCGATCTGGGCTGCCGGCGGCGCGATGTCGACCGTCGCTGGACCGAGGTTGCCGGCCGTGAAGGTGAACGCGCGCGTCTGTGTCGACGTGTTCTTGACGGTGATGGTTGCGCGCTGCGTCTCGCCCGGGCAGGCGTCCCAGCAGATTTCGGCCACGCAGTGCGGCGGACAATCCTGGGTCGGCACGGCGCAGCAGTCGTTCGCGCCGGCGAGCATCTCGGCGGGCAGCAAGTCCCCGACCGCGCGACCGGCGCGGCGTATCAGTTTCAGGTAAACACTCGTCGCCGACGACAGCATGCCGGGCAGTTCGTCGAGCATCGCGTCAATGCCCTGCTCGGCCTTGCTGCCGGTCAAGTTGCGCACATAGGCTTGGCTCATCGTGGGCTCCTAACGTCAGAGTTACTTGCGCGCCTTCGGCGCGCTGCCGGTACGAGTCGCGTCCGTCGACCCCTCAGCCACCTCGATCTGGACGCTGCACTCAGCCTTGCCGATCGAGAAGGTTCCACGGTACAGGCGGTGCCGCGCGAGACGCTGCGGCAGTTCAAACTGCAAGTAAGTTTCGACGCTCTCGCCGGGCGCCAGGAGCTCACCGGCGCCGGCACCAATGATCACCTTGGCAGGGTCCACCTCGGACTCGCCAACGAGTTGGGCATAAGCGTCGAGCGCGGCCTGGTGACCCTCGCCGCCTTTGCGCGCCATCGCGACGTGGAAGAGTTGCATCACTGCGGTATCGAGACCGAGCGCTGCCAGCGCCACCTTCGGCAGGACAAACGGAACGTTGCCCAGGTTGTTCACGACCGCAGGAACGGTGACTGCCACGCCAGGCGCTCCATACAGCTCGAACGCGGCAGGCGTCACAGCCACCGCGCGGTTTTCGAGCACCTTCAGCACCACCTCACGCGGCTTGTCTTCGCCGTCAAACAGCGCCTCACCCTTGTACTCGCCCGGCGGCATCCTCTGATCGACCGTCATCGACATTGGCACGTGCGCCGCCGCGCCTCCTGCAAGCCGCGCCGACACTTCGAGCGCCAGTGGCTTGTGGGGATCGCCCCATTGCCTGTCCGTTAGCCTGACCAGGCCGGACTTGAGCTTGATCTTGTCCGCGGTGGGGTTCGCCAGATGCAGCATGCCGGCGAGCAGCGGGGGCCGGCCGATCAGAACCAGACGGGCGTTGCCGATGACGAGTCGCCCGGGCATTGATTGAAGGATCGCCATCTTGGGTTCCTGTCAGCGGCACCCGAGCTCGGCGTGCCGGGGCACGTAGGGCTCCAGGATCACCATGTTCTCGCCACACAGTGACAAGTCCAGGATCTTGATTCCGAGCAGCTTCAGACACACGTGCGTATTCATCGGCATCGACACGCGCGTGGGCTTTAGGCCAATGTCCATGTCTATCTTTGGCAGTTCCTTGACCGCGAGGTCGAGCCTGATCGTCGGCAGTTGCGTGATCGCCAGGCTCACGGGCTTCAGTTCAAGCGGCGCGATCTCCTTGATCGCGCTGTTGATCTGCGGAATTTCCTTGATGCGGATCTCGTCGAGATCGAAGTCGGCCCCGCCGTGCAACGTCAGGTCGAACTTGTCAGGTATGCCCTTGCCCATGAATGCTCCTCGCGAGATGGGATTCAGTGCGCGGCGGTGTCGCGCAACCATGGAATTCGAGCGGGACCTGGACGCCCGCCAACTCGGCAATGCGTAGAACAACTTCTCCGATGCGCACATCGGGTGTCGAGGCACCGGCAGCCAGTCCGAAGCGGGCGGGAATCCGGGCGGGCCACCAGTTCGACGCGGGCAGCTCGCGCTGTGCCGTCGGCTCCCACTGTCGCAGTGTCTGCAGGTTTGCGATGCATTGCACACCCTCGATGTGAAATGCTGGCACGCCCTGCGTCCGCGCGAGTTCGACCAGGTGGGTCGTGTTTGCGCTGTTGTAGCCGCCCACCACCAGCAGCAGGTCCAGCGGCTCGTTGAGCAGTTCGCACAGCGCGTCCTGACGGTCCTGTGTTGCCGAGCACACTGTGTCGGCCAGCCGCACCCGCGCCGCGGCCTCCATTTCGCCATAGCGCCCGACAAACGCGCGCCACAGGATCTCCTGCATCTGCAGCGTCTCGCGCGCGAGCATCGTGGTTTGATTCGCCATGCCGACGCGCTGCAGGTCGCGAACGGGATCGAAGCCGGGCGATAGCGCACCGTCGAAGCGCGCGCAGACGTCGTCGGCTTCGACGTGACCGGCAACGAAGCCTGCAATGAACTTGGCGTCATCGACATCGCGCAACACGATCCAGGCGCCGTAGGCCGGCAGTGGCTGCGACAGGAACGGATCGTCGTGGTTGGCGCGGCTCACCGTCGCGCGCGTTTCCTGGTGGCCGGGCGCGCCGTGGATGACCGTGGTATAGCCGTCGCGGGCGTACTCGCGCACACGCTTCCACACGGTCATCACCTCGCCGCAGGTGGTATCGACGAGCTGCACGCCACGTTCGCGCAGGCGTTCGAGGAGATCCGTCTCGACGCCGAACGCGGGCAGCACGACCACGTCATCCGGGCCGAGCTGCTCGAGACTCGTGCCATCGGCATACCGCCCGCCGAGGTAGCGGTAGCCGATCGCCTGCAGCCGCCCGTTGACCGAGGGGTTGTGGACGATCTCATCGGTCAGGAACAGACGCGCCTGCGGCCATCGCATCCGTGTCTCATGAGCCAGCTGAATGGCGCGCTCTACCCCGTGGCACAGACCGAAGCTGCGCGGCAGGCGCAGTTGGACAGCCCCAAGATCGAGACCGAAATCGCGCTCCCGCATGTGGTCGACAAGCCGACTGGCGAAGACCTTCTCGATCTCCGGCCGCACAGCGAGCTTGAGTCCGAATGAGGTACGGCGGAACGAGCCCATCGGCCCCTCCCGGCCGAAGGGCCGCGGGTCAAGCCTAATTCTGGGCAGATGGGAATCGACCGTCAAGGCGCACGATGACGTGACGGCCTAGGGTTGCTCGCCGAGAGGACTGCGCGCAAGCTGCACCACCTGCGGCACAAGGCGGCAGAGACCGCCGTGTTCTGCAGGCTGGCGGTCGATTGCCGCGCACACCGCAGCCCCCCTCGGCCACTGGCTGTCGAACTCCGCCCACAGCGCCCGCAACTCGGCAAGTTGAGGACCCAGCGCGATCGCGAGCAGTACGAGCTCGTGGAACGCGAGTAGCGCCTCGAGATCGGCCCGAAGGTTGATCGAACCGTCCGCCACGGCCGCGTCCAGAAGGCGGCGGCCGTCGATGACAGCCCGCAGCGTGTCTCCCGTGGTTGCGACCCGGGCCGGCAGCTCGCCGTCGGCCGGCGCGACCCGCACGACGAGTCCCGCCGCGCCCGCCGCGACGGCGACCACATGAAGCTGCGCCTCATCGAGCACGAGATGCGCACCCCGTCCGGCGACGGTCGTCATGAGGTGTCGCGCGATCGGGCCTCCGGCGCCGCGCAGCACCGAAACCAGGCGCTGTAGCCAGCCCGCGAGTTGCGCCTCGGCCGCTGTCATTGTCCTCACCGCGTGTACTCCGCATAGGCAAGGCCGCGCCCGGCGAAACAGGTGTCGGCCAAGCGAAGGTCCACCGTCGCCAGGCCACTGGTTTCTCCGATCCGCGTGGCGGCGGTCGAACGCGCGTCGGGCGCGATGACCTCGAAGTAGGCATCGACATCGACCGTCAGTTGAATCCGGTCGCGCTCGTCGGCCGCGTCGAGCACGATCGTGCGTGGACAGCGCGACGGTTGATCGGCGAGCAAGGTGGCCATGGTGCCGGGCAGGCGCGCGGGAAGCTCCGCCTCGTCGTGCCAGTGCCAGCGCAGTCGCACGGCGGGACCAAGAAAGATCTTGCGCACCTGTCCGCCCAAGACGATGTACACATGCAGCAGCCCGCCTGGGGTGTGTGCGCGGTCGGTGCGCCAATCGGCGATGACCGTCACTGGCTCGCCGCCCTCGCCGACCGCGTGCGCGACGAGCCATTCCCAGCCGAAGTCCTCGCCCCAGCGGAACCGGCCGAAGTTGTGGTCGTGGTAGCAGAACCAGCTGCTGTCGATCGGCTCTGACCGGCCGCAGGTGGCGATCTCGCCTTCGGCCTGCAGCACGGGCAGGATGCCCCACCCGAAGTAGCCGCTGCCAAACGGTGCGCCTTCAGACACGAGCAGCGGCGTGGCCGTCGGACGCGCCACCAGGTGTAGCTGCAGTTCGACGTCGCGCGGGGCGATGCGCAGCGCGATCTGCCGGCCGTCGAACCCGTACGAAACGTCGTCTCCGAGGATAGCGAGCGGCCGGGCCTGCACCATGCCGGGGCGCCAGGGCTGCGAGCGACTCGTGCCGTACAGCCTCGGTGGCTCCCCCGGCGCGTGCACCACCAGGGTCCACTGCAGTACCGCGTCGCCGCCGCTGCCGTCCAGGTTGACATTGGCGATGGCGCGCCATCCGCTGGCTGCGTGCAGCAGCACGACGTGATACCAGTCCTTGGCGTCCTGCGCCGCCGCCGAAGGCAACGCCGGCACGCGCAAGGCCTCGACACGCTCGACTCCTGCCGCGGACGTCGTCGCCACAGCGCCCCTCACCGGCCGAGCGAGCCGTCTTCCCCGAGTACGTCGTCTCCTTCGCCACGGCCCCCCGCGTCGTCGCCGACCTCCGGTGGCGCCTCGGGGGCCAGCTGCTCGATCTGCGCCAGCGCCGCGTCGATCCGCGGCGACAGTGCGGCGAGGCCGAGCAGCAGGCTGGCGAACCAGCGATCCGCATGCGTGCCGAGCGTCGCGGCGAAGGCCTGAAGCTGCGCGTCGGGCAGGCGCACTTCGGCGCTCGGGCCGCCGAGCTCGATGTCGGCGTCGGCGAGGCCGAGCAGCCATCGCTCCCAGATGGTCAGCAGTTGGCCCTGGGCCTGCGGACCGCCCAGCGCGGCACTCAGCCCCGCGGTGGCGGACAGTCCCGACAGCACCCAGCGCGGCAACTGCGCCGAGGCGAACGAAACGACCCCGTTTTTGAAGAAGCGCGTGCGGCCGAGCTTCCCGAGCCGCTGTGCGCCGGCCTCTGTGGCGAGCTGCGCATCTCCGAGCCGGCACACGGCGGTGAGCAGCTCAGCGACGAGCCAGCGGGCCGGCAGCAGATCGAGGCCGGCGAGTCCGGCGACCAGGCTGTAGCTCGCTTGCGCGACCGAGCCAAAGACGTCGCCACCGTCGGCCGACGGCTGGTCTCCGATCGGCAAGGCCACCTCAAGCGGACACTCCAGCGCCGGCAGCGCGAAGCCGGGTTCGCCCGCCGGCAGCAGCTTCAGCGTGATCGGCACGCCGACCTCGCCGATACCCGGGAAACGCAACGCACTGGTGAGCTGTGTGCCTGCGGTCAGGTGCGAAGGCACGCGCAACGAGACGGTCAGCCGGACTTCGGCGCCCTGCAGCAGATAGGCATAGGCCGGCTCGACCCGCGCCGAGGCGGGCAGGATTTCGCCGGTGCTCGCCACCCAGTCGTCGATCGTCGGCCGCACCAGAGCCGCGGCCATCATGCGGTTACGCAGCGTGAGACGCAGCGCCACCACCATGCCGGGGCGGGCTTCAAGATCGGCGCGGGGCGTCGCAGTCATGACGGGTCAGTGGTACTCAGAGGTTACGGTAGATCACATAGTTCACCAACTCCCGCAGGAACCGCGCATCGGTCACCTCGCAGGTCCATGCCTCGTCGGGGCGCAGCGGTGTGCGATCTGCGAGGAAGTCGATCTCGGCGAAGAGCCGAGCCGCGAGATCCGCATGAGCGCGCGCGATCGCCCAACCGTGCTCGATGCTGCCGCAGCGCTCCATTTCCGTAAGCAGCCGCGCAATATGCGCCGGCGTCTTGCGCTCGCGTGGCGTCGCCAGGATTTCGAGCAACTCGGTCGCACGTGGACTCGCGCGCAGCACGTGATTGAGCATCAGCGTTCGCTTGCCCTCGTACAGGTCACCACCGATCTCCTTGCCATAGGCCTCGTGCTCGCCGCGCAGATTGAGCAGGTCGTCCTGTACCTGGAACGCGATTCCAATGGCCGCGCCAAAGCGGGTGATCGCCATGATCGCCGGTCCGATCTCATCGAACCGGCCGACCGGCCATCCGACAATCAGCCCGGCCCTCAGCGGCGTGATGAACGAGTACCAGCAGGTCTTCTTCGTGCACATGGCAATGTAGTCGTCGTCGGTCAACGCGGCGGCGTTGTCGTTGACCCAATCGAGCTCCATCGCCTGGCCTTCGGCGCTTTGGCGGGCCATCAACTCGATCTCGTGCAACAGATGCAGCGCTTTCGCAACGCCGACCACGGCAAGGTTCTCGAGCAACAGGCCGACGGACATCACGTTCGTCGCGTCGCCGGCGTTGATCGCGCGGGCGATGCCGACCTGCCGGTGGAGCGTGTCGGCACCGCGGCGCGATTGGGAACCATCCTCGATGTCGTCGTGAATCAGGAACGCGTTGTGGTACAGCTCCAATGCGGTGGCGACCGTCAGTGCGGTATGGCCCATCGCACCGAGGGCGCGTGCGGCCGCAATGCACATGGTCGGCCGCAGCATCTTGCCCTGGCGGAACGGGTAGTCGCGCAGCAGCCGGTAAAGGCGCTCGTAGGCACCCGGTTCGGCGGCACGTGCGTCCAGGTACGTACCGATCTTGCCCGCGATCTCAGCGCGGACGCATGACAGCGCGTCGTTGACGATGTCGCGGTCGAACGGAAGTGCCTCGGCGTGTTCGACGCCCATCACGGCGTCCGGCCTAGGTGGACGCGACGGTGATGCCGATTCCCGGCAGCGCCTCAACCCAGTAGACGTCCGCGAAGCCAGCCTGGCGGAACAAGGCCTGGAAGTCGACACCCGTACGGTGCTGCACGAAGCCCGGATCGGCCAGTTTCGCCCACGGCTTACTAATGTCGTTGAACCACTTGGGCCCCGGGTCGGCCACGAAGGCCATGCCGCCCGGCCGCAGCATGCGGCGAAACGCGCGTACCGCCGCGGCGCCGTCCGGATAGTGGTGGAAAGCAAGGCAGCACGAAATGGCGTCGAAGTAGCCGTTGAACAGTGCCGGCGGATCGCCGACGTCCGCCTGAACGAACGCCATGTTCGAAAGGCCAGCGCTGCGAGCATTGCGCCAGGCGGTTTCGACCATCCCGCGCGATAAATCTGCAGCGACGACCTCGCCGTCGGGTACAAGCTTGGCGAGCGTGATGGCTTCAATGCCCGGGCCGCAACTGGGATCCAGGATCCGCGCGTTCGGCACCAAGTGATTCAACAACAGGCCGACGAGCTCGTCGAACACCGGCTGCGAGAAGGGCTTGACGGCCGCCTCGTAGTCGGCCGAGCAGTGGTCGAATTCGACGACCGAGTCGTAGTGTCCGGGGGGCTTGTCCAGCAGCAGTGGCGCCGCCAGCGTCCGGGACAGTCCAGGTCCTGCGCCATCGAGTCTCCTCGGCGCAGGCGGCTGGCCCAGTGTGTTGGGTCGGTACAGACCCAGGCTCTTCATGAGTTGCGCCGGACGAAACACGTTGGCGCTCCAGGACCACAGGCCGGCTGTCAGCAGCGGCCCCAGCACATGCCGCTGCATATTGAAGCGTTCCATCATCATCGCGTCCTCCGCGGAGCAAGGAGATCATAAGGAATCGGACGCGAGGGGTAAACCGGCGTGACGCCGTTGCGCGCGCCGGTTCGATTCACCGGACGCAGCGCCACGGATTGAGTGGTCGCGTGCGCGCGCTACCGGCCGTGCTGGTCCGAAGGCTGTGCGCCGTGGACACCGGCTGGGCGGCCGCCGTGGTCCATCGACGGCGGTGCTTGGGACGGCGGAGCATGGCCCGCACTCGCGGCTGCTGGAGACTTCGACTTCAGGCCCGCAGCAACTGTCGCGCCGGCTCAGCCGATGACCTGCCTTTGAGTCGAGCCGACTTAGACGCCTTTCCTCCATGGCATCGACATCAGTGTGCTCCTGCCGCGCACCCTGCTCGACGTCCGAATTCGGCCGATCCTGTTGAAAAACTCGCCAAGATCGATTTCGCAAAGATTTTGGGAGTCCTCAGAACATCAACCGATGGGCGATCGTTGAACCCGGGCCGTTCTGAGAGGTCGAGTTTTCGACTCGATACCCACGCGAGAGCGCCGAGCGAGTTCTTCAACAAAATAGGCCGATTGGGGCCGTCTCGCCCGCTCGCTAGCGTGGCCGCACGGCGGACGTGCAGTTGGAATCAGGCGAGCGAGCGACTCCCCTGACCGCGCGCCGGCAAGGCAAGCGCCTGGATCATCAAACCAGGGCTTGGACGTCGGCGTCGACTCCGATCGCTTGCCCCGAAATTCGCGCGCCTGCGCGCGAGGCCAGAAAGACAATGGCGCGCCCGATGTCCTCGGGTTCGATCAGCTGACCGAGCGACGTTTTCGCCAGCGCTTCCTGGCGGACCTGTTCCGGTGAAACACCCCGCGCCTGCGCCTTGTTCGCAAAGACGGCATCAATCCGCGGCCCGGCGACCGAGCCCGGGCAAATCGCGTTGACGCGAATGCCGTCGCCACCGAGTTCGATCGACAACGACCGCGTAAATCCGATGACGGCCCACTTGGACGCCGCATAGGGCGAGCGCAGCGGAAAGCCGAATCGGCCCGCCGCTGAGGAGAGATTCGCGATGCTCGCATTGCGGCTGGCGCGCAGCAGGGGAATGGCCCGCCGGGCGCACAGGAACTGGCCCGTCAGATTGACAGCCAGCGTCCGCTCCCAGTCCGCCAGGACAACGTCTTCGCAGCGCGCGGTCGGCCCGGCGATGCCGGCGTTGTTCACGAGCACGTCGAGGCCGCCAAGACTTGCGCGAACCGTTTCGAACAGGCGATCGACAGCCGAGGCGTCAGAGACGTCGACCTGCGACCGGCCGACGTCGGGAGCACTCCCGGCCAGCGCGGCGAGCGATGCCGTATCGATATCACAGACATGGACCCGTGCGCCTTCTGCTCGGAACGCGAGGGCCGTGGCCAGTCCAATGCCCGAAGCACCGGCGGTCACCAGCACCCGTGCTCCTTCAAGTCCAAGATTCATCGATCCTCCTTTTCGGGAAGGCGGCCCAGCGACAGGATGTGCGCGGCCGCGCTCCGAATATCACCGACGAGTCCTCGTCGGGCACCGATGGAATCGCGGCGCACCAGCGAACTGACCAGCATCGCGTGGTGCTCGTGCGCACCAAGCTTGGCGAGCCGCTCCGTACTCGATCGCAGATCCAGGTTCAGCACCGGCCCGATCTGCAGCCACAGCCCTTCGATCAGGCTCATGAGCGCAGGCATTCGCGCGCTGCGGTAGATGGCGAAATGCAGACGCTGATTGCCGCGGATCACGGCCGCCGGATCGGGCCGCGCGCGCGCGGCTGAAGCCTGCAGCCGGATCAGATGCTGCTCGATGGTTGCGAGCTCTGCCCTTGACGCCGACTGCGCTGCACGCCCGGCTGCCATGCCTTCGAGCGCGATGCGGATCGTCGTCAGCTCGATGAAGCGACTGCGGGTCATGAACGGCACCCGCGCGCCGCTCTGCGGGCGCACCACGAGCGCGCCCTCGGCGGCCAGCCGCTGGACCGCTTCGCGCACGGGCATCGGACTTACCTCAAGCTGCGCTGCCAGTTCGCGGGGCGAGACCTTGTCGCCGGGCGCGAGCTGTCCCGCGATCAGCAGTTCGCGCAACCTGGCGTAGGCGCTGTCCCTGATCGGGACCCGCGACGTGAGCGCGCGGCGCTGCGGCATGGATAAGGACATTTGCTGGACAGTCACAGTCGGCTCGACTATAACTGCGATCGCAGTTGCACGGCGGCGAAATCGCAGCGTGCGGCGGCGATCGATCCCGCGACGTGCTTCCCTCGGTCGCACTCGGGCACTAAAACAACGAGGAGACAACATGACTGAACCGCTGTCGAATTCGCGTCGCCGGCTGCTGCATGGCGCTGGCGCCGCGGCCGCACTCGGGACGATGGGATTTCCGGCCATCGTCCGCAGCCAGGCCGATGCGGTACGACTGGGCCATCTGACACCATTGACGGGTTTTCTCGGACCGCTCGGCGAGTACGCGGTGATGGGCGTGAACCTGGCGGTTGAAGAGATCAATGCGACCGGCGGCATCAACGGACGCAAGGTCGATCTGATCGCCGAAGACAGCGTCAATCCGCAGACCGCATCGACCAAGGCCGAACGCCTGATCGAGCGCGACAAGGTGATCGCGATCGTCGGCGAGATCAGTTCGGCTTCGGGCCTCGCGATCGCGCAGGTGGCCCAGCGCAACAGGATCCTGTTCTTCAACACGGGCTGCAATTCGGATGAACTGCGTGGCAAGTCGTGCAACCGCTATATGTTCCATACTGAAGCGGCCAACAGCATGTACGTCGGCGCGGCCGGCCAGGCGTTGCTGCGCGACGGTCTGGTCAAAGGCAAGACGTGGTACAGCGTGACCGCGGATTACGCCTTCGGGCACGATCTGCTGCGCGTTGCCAAACGCTTCATGCAGGCCAATGGCGGCACGTTCGCGGCAGACGAACTGGTCGCCACGAACGTCACCGACTTCTCGCCGTATCTTCTGAAGATCCGCAATGCCAAGCCGGATCTCGTCGTTTCCAATCTGGCCGGGGCTCAGATCACCAACTTCATGAAGCAGTACATGGAGTTCGGCCTGCCGTTCCCACTGGCCGGATTCGGATTCGATACGGCCGTTGCATGGGGCGCGGGCAAGGGCAATGTCGCCGGCATCTGGCCGCTGGTGTGGGACTCCCAGGTGACTTCGGCGACCGCGCAGAAGTTCACGGCGGCTTTCACCAAGAAGTACGGCAAGCCGCCGGAGAACCAGGCCTGGGGCGACTACCTCTCGACCAAGCATCTGGCGCAGGCGATGAACGAACTGAAGACCACGGATTCGACCAAGGTGGCCGAGCATCTGGAAAAGGGCGCCAAGTTCGATGTGCTCAAGTCGCGCGAGGGCTACTACCGCGCCTGGGATCACCAGCTCATGCAGCAGATGTACACGGTGACCTTCAAGCCGGAGTCGCAGGTCAAGGACAAGTGGCAGCTGTTCAATCTGTCGCCCCCGGTGCCGGCCGACAATCAGAGCCTGGAGATCATCGCGCCGACGCGCGAAGAAAATCCCTGCACGATGCCAACCTGATGGCGGGCTAAACAGGGATTCGCGGCGCGCGGCCCCTGCTGCGCGGGTCCGCGCCGCGATTCGAACCATGCTGATACAGATTCTCGAGCAGGTATTGAATGGCCTGCTCGCCGGCGCCTATTACCTGCTGATTGCGCTCGGCCTGTCGCTGATCTTTTCGCTGGGCGGTCTGGTCAACCTCGCGCACGGCGCGTTCTATGCGCTGGGCGCCTACTTCGCCGTCATCGTCGCGGATCGACTCGGGCTCGGATTCGCCGGGTCCACCCTCGCCTCGCCCATCGTGGTGGCGATGATCGGTTTGGTAATCGAGCGCTTTCTGTTTCGGCGGTTCTATCGCGAGGATCCTGCACTCGGCCTGCTGATGACCTTCGGCCTCGCCATGGTCGCCGAGCAGTCGCTGCGCTGGGTGTTTGGCGCGGCACCCGTGCCGTTTTCGATCCCTCCCGCGCTGCGTGGTCAGGTGTTCATCGGCGACTTCATCTATTCGAAGTACCGGCTCCTGATGCTTGCGGCGGCGGTGGCGGCGGTGGCAGGGCTGTGGGTCCTGCTGAAGCGGACCCCGTTCGGACGCGTGGTGCGCGCCGGGGTGCAGAACCCCGACATGGTGGCCGCGCTCGGAATTTCCTTGAAACCGTACATGGCGAGCATCGTCGCGCTCAGTGTCGGCCTGGCGGCGCTGGCGGGTGTGCTGTTGGCTCCCATTTCTGGAGTGCATCCGGCGATGGGCGCCGAGATCCTGACCGCGGCATTCGTGGTCGTGGTCATCGGTGGACTGGGCTCGTTCTGGGGCGTGGTGTGGGCGGCACTGATCGTCGGCGTCGTGCGCGGCCTGACCGTCTACTTCCTGCCGCCGGCGGCGGACGCGTCGATGTACCTGCTCATGCTGCTGGTGCTGCTTTTGCGTCCACGCGGGCTGACCGGGGAGCGCATTCAGCGCTTCGAGTAGACGATGGAACGCCTGGGGCGGTCACCGGTCACTATTGCGGCGATCATGCTGGTCGTGCTGCCGTTCGCGCTGCTGGCCGGCGGCCTGACGATGACCAGCGCCACCGATGTCGTGATCTTCGCGATTGCGTGCATGGCGCTCAATATTCTGGTCGGACAGACCGGTCTTGTCTCGTTCGGCCATGGCGCGTGGTTCGGTCTGGGCGCCTACGCGGCGGCATTGGTGCAACTGCATTGGTTCCGTGGCTCGATGCTCTGGCCGACGCTGTTCGCGCTGCTCTTTCTCCTGTTTTTCTCGATCGTCATCGGATTCCTCGTGCTGCGCCGACGCGGTGTCTATTTCTCGCTGCTGACGCTTGCGCTGTCCGCATTGGTGTACTCGGTCACGTTTCGCTGGACCGCGTTTACCGGCGGCGAGAACGGTCTCGGTGGCTTGACCCGCGCGAGCTGGCTGGGAGCGGATCTCGAGAATCGCTGGTGGTACTACGGTCTGGTCGCGCTGTGCGGACTGGCGGTCGTTTACGGTCTCGCTCGCTTTCACCGCTCGCCGATCGGCAGCGTGTTGAACGCGATCCGGGAGAACGAACAGCGGGCGCAGTTCATCGGGTACGCGACGGTGCGTTACAAGCTGGTGGCGTTCGTCCTGTCGTCCGTGTTGACGGGCTTCGCCGGAGTGCTGTTCGCGTTCCATCATCGCTTCGCTTCCGCCGACCCCACGGCCGTCAGCTTTTCCGGCGAGTTGCTGGCGATGGTGATCATTGGAGGCATGCGAAGTCTGCTGGGACCGGCACTCGGCGCGCTCTTCTACATCCTGTTCCGCGAGTATCTGTCGATCTGGACTGCGCAATGGTTGTGGTTCTTCGGATTGCTCTTCGTCGGCTTCATCGTGTTTTCACCCAGCGGACTGGTCGGCGTGTGGCAACGTCTGACCGCGCCGCTCCGGAAGAAGACGGTCGAAGCGGCGGCGATGGCGGGGCGCGCGATCGAACTGGGCGTGCCACTGCCTGCGTTTTGAAGCCACGCACGGCCGACGACGGGGTCTTGCTCGCGGCGCATGGACTGGCCAAGTCCTTCGGCGGCATTCATGCCTTGCGCGATGCGCACGTCGACGTGTCGGCGCGTTCACTGCACGCGCTGATCGGTCCCAACGGCGCTGGCAAGACCACGTTCTTCAATCTGATCTCGGGCCTGTTTGCGCCGGACAAGGGCCGGGTCATGCTGGCGGGGGTCGACGTGACCGGCGCGCCGCCGTACCGCATCGTGGCGGCCGGGCTCGCGCGCTCATTCCAGATCACCAACCTCTTTCCAGCGCTCGACGTGCAGGAAAACCTGCGTCTCGCGGTCCAGTCGCGGCATCCGGGACGCTTCAACGGGTGGACCGCGACTCAGGCCGTGGAACCGGTCATGCGCGAGACCGCGGAGCTGATCCGCTTTCTCGGATTGTCAGGCATGGAACGCGCCGAAGCTGGGGTCCTGTCCTACGGCGGCCAGCGACTGCTCGACATGGGGCTTGCACTGTCCACCGCGCCGCGCGTGTTGTTGCTCGATGAACCGCTTGCGGGCCTGGCGGCGGCCGAACGAGAGCGCGTCGCTCAGTTGATCAAGCGTATTTCGGCCGACGTTCCGGTCCTGCTGGTCGAACACGACATCGACCGCGTGTTTGCGCTCGCCGATCGCGTGACTGTGATGAATGATGGTGCAGTGCTGTTCGACGGAGAGGCGGCCGCGGCGCGGGAAAGCAGCGCCGTGCGCGAGATCTACATCGGCTCCGGGACGAAGGCGTTGACTTCGCGGGTGCGCGGTGGCGCGACCAGCGCGTACGCGCCGGTGCTGCTCGCGCTCGATCGGGTCGATGCCTTCTATGGCAAGAGCCACATCGTCAAGCAGGCCACGGTGGCCGTGCACGAGCGCGAGATCGTCGCGCTGCTCGGACGAAATGGTGCCGGCAAGTCGACGTTGCTGAAGACAATCATCGGAACCGTGCCCGTGGCATCCGGTGCGATCACGCTCGCCGGTACGGCGCTCGCAGGGCGCGAAGCCTGGCAGATCGCGCGCGATGGTGTGGGCTATGTACCACAGGGCCGGGCGCTCTTTGCTGGCATGAGCGTGCGCGACAACCTGGCGCTTGGGCGACTGAAGCGCGGCAAAGGCGCGGGTGTCGCCTGGTCTGATGAAAAGATCCTCGAGTTCTTTCCCAAGCTGGCGGCACGGATTGACACGCCGGCCGACTACCTATCGGGCGGCGAGCAGCAGATGGTTGCGGTCGCGCGCGCGCTGGCCGGCCACGTTAGGGTGCTGTTGCTCGACGAACCGTTCGAGGGACTCGCGCCCACGGTTGTCGAGGAACTCTTCGAGGCTTTCGATCGGCTACGCGGCGAGCTCGCAATCGTGATCGTCGAGCACAATCTCGATCTTGTGCTGACACTCGCCGAGCGCGCCTACGTGCTCGAGCGCGGCAGCGTCGTCCACGAAGGTCCGGCGTCGGCGCTGCGTGATGACCTTGAACTGCGGAGGAAGGTGCTGTGGATGTGATGGCAAGAAGAAGTGCCGCGATCGTCGGCGCCGGCTTGATCGGTCGCGCCTGGGCCATGGTATTTGCGCGCGCCGGATGGCGCGTGCGCCTCACCGATACCGCCCCATCGCAGCTGGCGGCGGCGCGCGAACTGATCGCGCGCTCACTCGCGGAGCAGGAGCGAGCCGGTCTGGCCGACGATGCCAAGGCGGCGCTTGCACGCATCGAGATCAGCGCCAGCGTAGCCGATGCTGTCGCGGGAGTGGCGTGGGTGCAGGAGAACCTGCCGGAAGACGTCGAGACCAAACGCACCGTGTTTGCTGAACTCGATCGCCTGGCGCCGGCCGGCGCGATCCTGGCCAGCAGCACCTCGGCGATCGTCGCCTCGCTCTTCACGGCGGAGCTTGCCGGCCGCGCGCGCTGCCTGGTCGCGCACCCGGTCAATCCGCCGCACCTGGTACCGGTGGTCGAGCTGTGCGGCGCGCCGTGGACCCGCGAAGCGACGCTCGCGGGCGCGACCGACGTCATGACCTCGGTGGGACAGGTACCCGTGCGCGTTCGCCGTGAGATCGACGGCTTTGTCCTCAATCGCCTGCAAGGTGCGTTGTTGTCGGAGGCGATGCGATTGGTGGCCGATGGTGTGATCTCGCCCGATGATCTCGACAAGACCGTGCGGGACGGGCTCGGGCTGCGCTGGTCATTTATGGGGCCGTTCGCGACGATTGAACTCAATGCCCCGGGCGGCGTCGCCGATTACTGCGCACGCTACAGCGGGTTCTATCGGCGCCTGGCCGCCGACCCGCCCGCGCCGAGCGTGTGGGAAGGTGCGAGTGCCCAGCGAGTCGTCGCGGCGCTCGGCCCGCCCACGGCGCCCGATGAGCGCGAACGATTGACGCAATGGCGCGACCGGCGACTGCTGGCGCTGCGCCGCCACAAGCACGAGAGCGAAAAGACGGAATACCGTTGACTGAGGAATCCCATGGCCGACAAACGAAAAGTGATCATCACCTGCGCCGTCACGGGGGCGATTCACACGCCCTCGATGTCGCCGTATCTGCCCGTTACGCCGAAGGAGATCGAAGACGCCGCAGTCGCTGCGGCTGAAGCCGGCGCAGCGATCGTCCATCTGCATGCGCGCGATCCGGTCAACGGCCGTCCGACGCAGGATCCCGAAGCTTTTCCTCGAGTTTGCGCCGGCCATTGCGCGCAGAAGCGACGTGGTGATCAACTTCACCACCGGCGGTGCGCCGACCATGCTGGTCGAGGAACGTCTGCAGCCGGCACTGCAGCTCAAGCCCGAGGTCGCGTCACTCAACATGGGTTCGATGAACTTCGGGCTCTACCCGATGCTCGATCGCTTCAAGGAATTTCGCTTCGACTGGGAGCGGCCCTACCTTGAGGGATCGTATGACCGTGTGTTCAAGAACACCTTTAAGGACATCGAATACATCCTGACGTCGTGTGCGGGCAATGCAACGCGTTTCGAGATTGAGTGCTACGACATCGGTCATCTGTATACGGCTAAGCACTTCTTCGACCGCGGCATCGTCAAGGCGCCACTGTTCATTCAGAGCGTGTTCGGCATACTCGGTGGGATCGGACCGCACCCTGACGATGTCGCACACATGAAGCGCACTGCGGATCGACTGTTTGGCGACAGCTACCTGTGGAGTGTGCTGGGCGCCGGGCGCAATCAACTGCCGATCGCGGCAATGTCCGCGGCAATGGGCGGCAACATCCGTGTGGGGCTGGAAGACAGCCTGTGGCTCGGACCCGGCAAGCTGGCCGAGTCGAACGCGGCGCAGGTGCGCGCTGCGCGTCAGATCGTCGAGGGCTTAGGACTCGAGGTCGCGACTCCGGACGAGGCCCGCAAGCTGCTGGCGCTGAAGGGCAAGACTGCGGTCGGATTTTGATGCGACTCGAGTGCGGCGCTACCGGCGGTGCACGCGCTTCCTGCCCACCGCCCTGCCCTCACGCGGCCGCACCGCCCGTACTCGCAAAGACCCGAGCCGCGGACGGCTCATCGCGATCTCACGACTGCCGTTGTCGGGGCGCGCTTTGATCGCGAAGCGCGCTTCGCGTACCGCACCGATCGGCGCAGCAGCGCCAGGCCGCACGACCGCGGCAGGCTGCTGCTGAAGCGCTCCGGCATCCCGGCTGCCCGCTCGCGCCGCTCGGCCGCCTTCAGATCCCTTTTTCGGGCCACCTGCTGCAGGATTCGCTGCGGGGCGTCCGAGGCAACCAGACCTCCGGTTTTGACCTGTCGAGGTGTTCCGGGCGACGTCACAGGTCGAAAATCATGCCGGAGCGTCTACTGCTGAACGGTCCAGAATCCTGGGACGGGATCAGGTTCGCTGGCCGCAATCCATGGGGTCCATCGTTGAGGAGAAATTGATGAGCGACGTCGGAGTCATCGGCCTGGGTGCCATGGGGTCCGGAATGGCCAAGTCGCTGCGGCGCGCGGGCCACGCCGTGCACGTTTGTGACGCGCGCTCCGGTGTCGCCGAGGCCTTTGCCCGCGAAGGGGGTGTCGCAGGGGCCACGCCCGCCGAGGTCGGGCGGTTGTGCCCGGTGGTGGTGTCGGTGGTTGTCAACGCGCAACAGACCGACGCCGTGCTGTTCGGCCCGGACGGCGCCGCTTCTGCGATGGCGGCAGGAAGCGTCTTCGTGATGTGCTCGACGGTCGACCCCAATTGGTCGATCGCACTGGAAGCGCGACTCGAGTCGATGGGCCTCCTGTACCTGGACGCGCCCATCTCCGGGGGCGCCGCCAAGGCCGCGTCGGGCGACATAACGATGATGACAGCCGGCAAACCGGCCGCGTTCGAGCGCTGCGCGGGCCTGCTGGAGGCGATGGCCTCCAAGGTCTACCGCCTGGGCGACCGCGCGGGCAACGGCAGCAAGGTGAAGATCATCAACCAGCTGCTCGCCGGCGTGCACATCGCTGCCGCCGCCGAAGCGATGGCCCTTGGCTTGCGTGAAGGCGTCGACGCCGCCGCGCTGTACGAGGTCATCACCCACAGCGCTGGCAACAGCTGGATGTTCGAGAACCGCATGGCCCACGTGCTGAAGGCCGACTACACACCGCTGTCGGCGGTCGACATCTTCGTCAAGGACCTCGGGCTGGTGCTCGACACTGCGCGCGCCAGCAAATTCCCGCTGCCGCTCGCCAGCACTGCGCACCAGATGTTCATGCAGGCCTCGACGGCCGGTTACGCAAAGGAAGACGACTCGGCGGTCATCAAGATCTTCCCCGGCATCGAACTTCCAAGGGCCGGACAATGAACACGGCGCGACATCAGCCGCTACTCGGTTGCATTGCCGACGACTTCACCGGCGCGACAGACCTCGCCAACAACCTGGTGCGCAGCGGCATGCGCACCGTGCAGACCATCGGCGTGCCTGAAGTTAAGGCGGCAGCGATCGATGCCGATGCCATCGTGGTCGCGCTCAAGTCGCGCACCATCGCGCCGGCCGACGCCGTGGCGCAGTCGCTGGCCGCGCTGCGCTGGCTGCGTGCGCAGGGCGTGCAGCAGGTGTACTTCAAGTACTGCTCGACCTTTGACTCGACGTCCGAAGGCAACATCGGGCCTGTCACCGATGCGCTGCTCGATGCGCTGTCCGACCTGCCGAACGCGGGCTTCACCATTGCATGCCCGGCGTTTCCGGAGAACCAGCGCACGGTCTTCAAGGGCCATCTGTTCGTGGGCGACCAGCTGCTCAGCGACAGCGGCATGCGCAACCATCCGCTGACGCCGATGACGGATGCCAATCTCGTGCGCGTGCTGCAAGCGCAGACGAAACACAAGGTTGGCCTCGTGGCCTATGACGTGGTCGCGCAGGGTGCACCAGCCATCCGCGAGCGCTTTGCGGCGCTGCAGGCCGAAGGCGTCCGGATCGCCGTTGTCGATGCGGTTTCGAACGACGACTTGATGCGCATCGGCGTGGCGCTGCAAGGCATGCCACTGGTGACCGCCGGCTCCGGCGTGGCCATCGGCCTGGCGCAGAACTGGCCTTCCCTCGAACGGGGCGCTGCGGGTGCCGGAGCCGACACGCTGCCGCCGGCCGCGGGGCTGCGTGCAGTCGTGTCGGGCAGTTGCTCGCAGGCGACGAACGCGCAGGTGCTGCACTTCAAGCGCAGCGGGGGGCCGGGCTTTGCGGTCGACCCCTTGGCGCTGGCGGCTGGCGATGACGTCGTGGGCGCAGCCCTGGCCTGGGCCGGTCAGCACCTGGCCAGCGGACCGGTGCTGGTCTACGCCACCGCCGAGCCGGCGGCGGTCAGGAACGCGCAGGCGCGGCTCGGCGTCGCCCCGGCCGGCGAGATGGTCGAACAGGCGCTGTCGCGCATCGCACGCGGTCTGGTCGAGCGCGGTGTCCGGCAACTGGTCGTCGCTGGCGGCGAAACGTCGGGTGCGGTGATACGCGAGCTCGACGTACGCCAGATGAGCATTGGCCCACAGATCGACCCTGGCGTGCCATGGACGGCCGCGGCGTCACCGGCGTGTGCCGGCGAGACGTTGCACGTGGCGCTGAAGTCCGGCAACTTCGGCACCACGGACTTCTTTACCAAGGCCTTCGATCGGCTGGGGGCTGCATGACACGCGACCTTCGTGAGGCGATCTGCCGTGTTGGCGCGTCGCTGTTCGCGCGCCGCTATGTGCATGCCACCGCGGGCAACATCAGCGTGCGCACCGACCACGGCTTTCTTATCACGCCCACCGATGCCTGCCTCGGCACGCTCGATCCGGCACGCCTGGCCGAGCTGAACGCCGACGGTGTGCCGATCGGCGGCGACCGCGCCTCCAAGACGCTGGCGCTGCATCGGCGCATCTATGCAGCGGACCCGGACGCGCGCTGCGTGATCCACACCCACTCCACCCACTTGGTGGCGCTCTCGCTCGCCGGTGTGTGGAGCGTGGACGACATCGTGCCGCCGATCACGCCGTATTACGTGATGAAGGTCGGCCACGTGCCCCTCATCCCCTACCACCGGCCGGGCGACCCGGCCGCGGGCGACGAAGTGGCGCGCCGCATCGTGGCGATGCGCGCTGCGGGCACACCGATCCGAGCCGTGATGCTCGACCGTCTCGGCCCGATCGTCTGGCACGACGCGCCCGCGCAAGCCAGTGCCGTGCTCGAAGAACTGGAGGAAACGGCGCGCCTGTGGCTGCTGGCGCGTCCCGTGCCCCTTTCCGCCGAACAGATCGACGCGTTGCGCAGCCACTTCGGCGCGCGCTGGTGACCTAACGAAGGAATGTCCATGCCCCGCTTTGCCGCCAATCTCAGCATGCTCTACCCGGAGCACGACTTTCTCGACCGCTTCGCTGCCGCGGCGGCCGACGGCTTCGAGGCCGTCGAATACCTGTTCCCGTACGCCTATGACAGCGCGGCGCTCGCGCAGCGGCTGGCCGACCATGGCCTGCAGCAGGTGCTGTTCAATGCCCCGCCGGGCAATTGGGAGGCGGGTGAACGCGGCGTTGCGTGTCTGCCCGGGCGCGAGGACGAATTTCGTCGCGGCGTCGATCAGGCCTTGAACTACGCCCAGGTGTTGAAGTGCCCGCGAGTGCACGTAATGGCGGGTCTGGCGCCCTCCGGCACCGAGCGCGCGCGCCTGGCGGCCACCTACGAATCCAATCTCGCGTGGGCTGCGGGGCAGGCCTTGAGCGCGGGGCGCGACCTGTTGGTCGAACCCATCAACACGCGCGACATCCCGGGCTATTTTCTGAACCGGCAAGACGAGGCGCACCGCGTGGTGCAGGCCATCGGCGCGCTCAACCTCAAGGTGCAGATGGACCTGTACCACTGCCAGATCGTCGAAGGCGACGTGGCGATGAAGATTCGCCAGTACCTGCCCACGGGCCGGGTCGGCCATATGCAGATCGCCGGCGTTCCCGAGCGCCACGAGCCCGACGCCGGCGAACTGCACCATCCCTATCTGTTTCAGGTGATCGACGAGGTCTCGGCCGAGTGTGGCTGGCAAGGCTGGATTGGCTGTGAATACCGGCCACGAGGGAGCACCTCCAAAGGGCTGGACTGGCTCCGGCAATACAAGAGCGCAAACCGCCGTTGAGGCGGCATTCCCTTCCTTCACTTCACAGACTCTTCCGGGGAGTCCGCCGCGTGAGATTCAGAAGACCGACACAGCCGTGAACCGACCGCTTCGCGCACGCCTGCGCTTGCCACTATTGCGCGCCTGCCGCGCGCCCTGCTCCGCTTCTGCATCCGTCCAATACCGGATCTTCGGGTCGCGGGCCCGCTTCCCGAGAGGCGCGCATCGGGCGGGGGCAAGAAAGATTTAGCCGGTCACGTAGTGCCAGAGCTCCAACCCAAGCCACTTGCGCAATGCAGCTTGTCCGGGTGGCGGAATCTCCAGAGACCGTGAGTTCGGCTTCTTGATCACCCATCCGCGCAAGAGGCAGTGGGTGCAGACGATGGCGCCGAGGCGACCTGCGACGTGAATGCGACGCTCGCTCCAGTCCATACACGGCCTGCACAGTGGGCGCGCCGACTTGATCTCGGCGTCGGCATTGTCCGGGACGACGATTCCAATCCGTTGTAAAGAGGCCTCCAGCTGGTCGGTCACCCAGCCGCCGTCGGCCTCGAGAACAACCGCTCGATCGCCGGCCAGCCGACGCGCGATTGCAACGCCGAGTCGACCGGCCAGATGGTCATAGCAGGTGCGGGCCCTTCGTAATGACTCGTCCGTCGGCCCGGAAACGACGGGACGCAGAGCGGGACCACCCGCTGTCGCGAGTTGCATGAGGCTTTCGAGAAGGGTTGCCACCTGGCCTGACTTGATGCAGTGATAGCGATGGCGGCCAATCGAGGTGACTTGCAGCAATTCCGCCTCCACCAGCAAAGCCAGGTGCCTGCTCGCCGTGGCCGCGGTGACACCTGCCGTGCGTGCCATTTCCGTGGCCGTCATCGAGCGACCATCCATGAGCTGCAGCAGCATCGCCGTCCGGGCGGGCTCACCGATCAAGGAGGCGATGCGGGCGATCTGGTTGACATTCATGCGGGGCATCCTCGACGGCAAGGATAGCGGGAGTTTTCGCTCGACACTTCGTTCCGCAGCGAAGCGATCCAGACCGATAGCTGGGACGATGCTGGGCCGCCTCAGCCAACGCACAGCGCCGCCATGCCAGCCGACCTCGATCTTCCTATGCCTGCCGCTGCCGAATCCGTGCCGCGCCGTTTCTTCGGTCCGTGGGTTGTGCGCGCAGCTTTCATTCTGGCCGTCTTTGGCTGGGGCGTTGGCTTCTACGGACCGCCGGTCTTCCTGCACGCGGTGGTCCAACGCACAGGTTGGTCGCTCACCCTGGTCTCGACCGCGGTGACGCTTCACTTCCTTTGCGGCACGCTCGTCATCGGCAATCTGCCGCGCCTGTACCGGCACGTTGGAATACCCGCGACGATCATCGTTGGCTCCGTCGTGACCGCTCTTGGTGTCTGCGGCTGGTCGATCGCATCGGTGCCGTGGCAATTGTTTGGGGCAGCGCTGGTGAGCGGCGCCGGCTGGGTCACGCTGGGTGCCGTTGCGGTCAATGCCGTCATCGCGCCTTGGTTCGTGCGTTTGCGCCCGATGGCTTTGGCCACTGCCTACAACGGTGCCAGCATCGGCGGCGTCCTCTTTTCGCCGCTTTGGGTGGCCTTGATCGCGTTGGCCGGCTTCCCGCTCGCCGCACTCACGGTCGGCGCAACGATGGTCCTGGTGATGAGCGTCATCGCGCGCCGCGTCTTTGCCACAACTCCCGAAAGTCTCGGGCAGGCGCCTGACGGCGAGGCCACTGCAACGCCTGCCCTGCCCTCGGCACGCGTCGAGGCCCCAGCGCTGCCAGGCCGGCAGCTATGGCGTGATCGAGCGTTTCTGACTCTCGCCGCGGGTATGGCGGTCGGTCTGTTTGCACAGATTGGGCTCGTCACGCACCTATTCTCACTGCTGACGCCGGTGTTGGGTGGCCAAGCCGCAGGCCTCGCGATGGGGGGCGCCACCGCCTGCGCGATAGTGGGCCGAACCATAGCCGCTCGGGTCCTGATGCGAATCGACGACCGCCGGCGCGTCGCCGCAGCGGGTTACGGTATCCAGGCCGTTGGATCGCTGATGTTGCTCTTGGCAGCGCCTGACCGCACAGGACTGATCCTGATCGGGGTTCTGCTCTTTGGCTCGGGCATCGGCAACGCGACGTCACTTCCGCCGCTGATCGCGCAGACGGACTTTGCCAGGCAGGACGTAGCGCGAGTCGTCGCGCTGATTGTGGCAAGCGGACAGGGTACCTACGCCTTCGCACCTGCCCTCTTCGGCCTGCTACTGCTGGCAATCGGGGCCGGCGACGGCGCCGGGATCGGCGAGCGATCCGTCGGGTTCTTCGCTACGGCAGCCTGTCTTCAGGCTGCCGCGGCGGCGTGCTTCCTGGCAGGTCGACGCCGACGCTAAGTCGGCCCGCGACTGCGCACGGCCAGAAAGGGGCTCGCACCGTAACAGCGCGATTCGCCGACAATCGAACGGCTTGAGCGCCTAGAGAACGGACATTGGGACGGCTGAAATCGGCCCAATTTGATTTTTGATCGTTCATTCGCGCTCACCTTACGCGTTAAGCGACCTGTCGCTCCAACCTGAACCAGACTCTGCGCCCGTGGGCGTGGCCACACCGCAATATGCAGTGGCTACTCATCGGTGTCATGCAAAGGGCTGGCCTCGGCGTGCCACACTGCTACCCGATGAATCTCCCCTCGGAAGTGCTGAAGTCCGTACGCTTGGACGTTTCCATATCGAAGTCGCACACTGACGGCACTGGCCGGCGAAGGACGCGCGCCGGCGTTTGGATTGCGTCCGGTCGGGCCGAGCGTCCGTATGTTCGGATCCGCCCGAACACTCATCGCTCGCCGGCGTCAGACGCCGTGAAAGAACATCGATTCGCCACGCCATGGCCGATGCCTCCGATCTGCTGAGAGACCACCTCGCACGGGTCGCGCTGGGCGACCGCGCGGCGCTTCGCAAGGTCTATGACGCCACGAGTGCGCATCTGTTCGGAGTCGCGCTGCGTATCTTGAACCGACGCGACCTCGCCGAGGACGCGTTGCAGGAGGCGTTCGTGAACGTCTGGCATCACGCGGGGAGCTACCGGGCCAGCCAGGCCGAGCCGATGACCTGGCTGATCTCGATCGTTCGCAACAAGGCGCTCGACCATCTGCGCTCGGGCCAGCGGCACGTCGCAGAGTCGATAGACGCGACCGGCGACGAGCACGAGGCGCAGGCAGATTCCCGACGAGCGCCCCGATCCGATGCAACTCCTGATGGCCGCCGCGGACGCGCTGTCGATCCGCGCCTGTCTCGAGCTCATCGAAGCGTCGCAACGCCAGTGCCTGGCACTCGCCTATTACCATGGCTACTCGCACACGGAGGTCGCCGAGCACCTGCGGGCGCCTCTGGGCAGCGTGAAGGCCTGGATCCGTCGCGGCCTGGAGCGGCTCAGGAAGTGCCTGGACGGTTCGGCATGACGGCGAGCTCCGATGAACTATGACCGGCCCGACCTGCTGGACCGCCTCGCAGCCGAGTACGTGCTCGGCACGCTGCGCGGGCGTGCGCGAAGGCGATTCAACCAGCTGCAGCGCGAACTGCCGGCGGCGCGCGACGCCGTCGCGGCGTGGGAAGCCCGACTCAATCCGCTCAGCAGCGTCGTGCCCGCCACTGCCCCGCCGGGGCGTGTATGGGATGCGATCGCGGCGCGCACGGACGCGAAGTCCCAAGCGCCGTCTACGCCGCGCCGCTGGGCCTGGCTGAAGCCCGCGTTGGGCTTCGCGGTCGGCGCGGCGCTGTCGCTGGGTCTGGTGCAACTCGTCCCCGACCGCTTCGTGTCGCTTGACCGCCTGGCACAACGCGAACAGACGCCTGCCCGCAAAGTTACGTCGGCCTGCTCACGGACGCGAACAATCTGCCACATCTGCTCGTAAGTTCGGTCCGCCACGGCACGCGCGTGACGGTGAAATCGCTGCGCCCGTGGCAGGTGCCCGCCGGCAAGGTCGCACAGGTTTGGGCACTCCCGCGCGACGCCGACGGTCGGGACTTGCCGCCCATTCCGCTCGGTATCGCCGAGCCGGCCACGCCACCCGGCAGCACGCAATTCGACCTGTCGGCGAGCTCCGATCGACTGCTGGCGAACGTGCCGCGCCTGGCGGTGTCGTTCGAGGACCGCCCGGCGGTCCCCGGCCAGGCCCCGTCGCAGTTCATCTTTTCCGGCTTCTGCGTGAAGCTCTGGTAGCGCAGCGGAGAATTTCTTCGCGTCGGGTTGCATCCATTTTCGCGCCCGCCTCGTAAGTGGGGATCAGAAGGATGGCCGAGCCGTCCTTTCCGACCAACCCCACGCGAGGATCACCATGAAGCACGCATACCTTCTGGCAGCGCTGTTCGGCGCCGCAGCAGTCCAGGCCAACCCCACCGTCGAGACGAACGGCATCCTGACCAATCGCGACGGCCGCACGCTCTACACGTTTGACAAGGACAGCGCGAGCAAGAGCAACTGCAACGGCAGCTGCCTGGCCGCGTGGCCGGCGTTCACCGTCGCCAACGCAAGCCTGGCGGGCGGCGACTTTTCGGTCGTCGTGCGCGATGACGGCACGCAACAGTGGGCCTTCCAGGGCAAGCCGCTTTACTTCTTCTGCGGGCGATGCCAAGCCCGGCGAGCTCAACGGCGACAACCAGGGCGGCGTCTGGCATGCGCTGCGCAGCGCAGCGAAGAAAGCTACGCGCAACGACACCTCCGGCGTTTCCGCCGGCTACAGCTACACGTATTGAGGCGTCCGGGATCGGTGCACCGCCAGGCCGAGCGGCCACCAAGCCGCCCGGCCGCGTTATGGCGCTGCATCCAAATCCGGGCCGATCTCGTAGATCGTGAGTAAGGCGGCGCACCGCCACCGTTCCACACCACACCTCCAGAGGAAACATGAATTCCATCACCAGCATCACCCGTCCCACCCGGACGGACTCACTCAGTCCTGCTCGCAAGGGGTCTCTGTTCCCGGCGGCGCTGCGGCTGCTTCAGATCGGCGCGTCGGGCTTTGTGCTCGCGGCCTGCAGCACTACCCCGCCGGTGGCGGTCCCCGCCGCGATCAGGGCTCCGGCCGGACAGACTCTCGCGACGGTGACGAGCGCTAAGGGCGTTCAGATCTATGAGTGCCGCAAGGACAAGACTCAGGATGCCTGGGTGTTCGTCGCGCCGGAGGCGACGCTGTTCGACAGCCGCGGCATTTTGATCGGCTCGCATGGAGCGACTGCGAACGGCGCAGGGCCGTATTGGCAGTCGACCGACGGCAGCCGAATCGTCGGAGCCGTGACAGGCCGGGCCGAAGCGCCGCAGGGCGGTGCCATTCCGTGGCTGCTTCTGAGCACCAGGGCCGAGGGTCCGCAAGGCAGCTTCAGCGCGGCGAAGAGCGTCCAGCGGGTGAACACCGTCGGCGGCCTGCCTCCGCCTGGAGGCTGCGCACCGGAGACTTACGGCGAGCGTCTGCGCGTGCCCTACACGGCCACTTACCAGTTCTTCGTCGAGCAGCATCAATCGGCCGGACTTCACTACTAGAAGAAAGCATTGGCGTAAATCCTCATGAAGGCACGCATGAAGCAACGACTGCTGCGGCTGCGACGACCACTGATTGCGCTGGCGCTCGTTGCCGGTCGCTGGAAACGTCGAATCGCGGCTCGACGCCGCGTGCGTGCGACGGTGCGCGCACTTTCGGCTCTCGATGACCGAGCGTTACAGGACCTCGGACTCGGTCGCAGTGAAGTGTTCTCCGCCGCGCTCGACGGCGAGCGCGGGGGCGGCGACGACACCTGCGCGCCCGCGCGGCAGGCGACTTGAGCGGTCGAGGTATCAGTGTGAGCTCTTGGCGCAATGAACAAGCATGGCGGCGTTGCGGCCTTCCGGCCGTCGGGCCGTTTTCTTGTACTGCCTCGGTCGCGCGGCGACGTCGCCGGACCGAGATAACTAACCTTATGGAGTTGAACGATGACTAAGACCATTGACAGGCCGAAGCAAGGCCTTGAATCGCCGGAACTGAAGAACGAGCCCGCCCCGAAGTCCGGGTCGGGTGCCTCATCCATACGCGCCCTTGGCGTTGGCCTGCTCATGGCTGGGAGCGCCGCGGGTGCACTGGCCGGCACGCTCTCGGTCACCGAAGAAGTCGAACTCGCGGCGTCGCCGGCGCGGACGTGGGCGGCGATCAAGGATTTCCAGCGCTGGCAAACCTGGCATCCGGCGTTCGTCACCACCGAAATCACGAAGGGCGCCGGTAATGCGAAGGGCACGGTGCGGGTCCTGGCAACAAAGGATGGTGCGAAGTTCACTGAGGAACTGCTGTCGCACGACGCTGCCTCGCGTTCGTACCAGTACCGGATCATCGAGTCGCCACTGCCGATCAGCGGATACGTCTCGAAGATCGCAGTCAGCGAAAGCGGGTCCGGCTCGCACGTTGTCTGGAGTTCCAGCTTTACCGTAAACGCAGGCGCGTCCGAAGAGGACATGAAGAAGACGATCGCGGGCGTGTACCGCGCCGGCCTCGACAGTCTCAAAGCCAACGTGAACTAGCAATTGCCTCAAAGCGGCCTTCGCCGCTTTGAGGCACGCCGTTTCGGTCACGTGACTGCCAGTGCCGCGCGCCGCCGTAACAACAACGATGGCGCGGGCTTTGTCAGTGACGGTGACCGGACTTTCACGGCCTGCGCATGACGTCATGCAGGTAGAACTCGCACTCGATGCGGGTCACACGATCGCCTACGAGGCTGGCCAGTACATCAGCGTGGTCCTCGACGGCGGCGGGCGCCGCAGCTATTCGTTCATCGAGCCGTCAGCAGCAAGCGACCGCAGCCCGCTGCAAATCCGCCGTGTTCCGGGCGGCCGCTTTTCGACTCAAGCCTTCGAAGCAATGCGTGTCGGTGACAGGCTGCGAATTGAGGTCCGCTGGGTAGCTTCAATCTCAACGAGCCGGGCGACAAGCCCCTGATCTTCGCCGCCGGTGCCACTGGCTTCGCGCCGGTGAAGTGCCTGCTTGCGGAGGCCTTCCGCATCGACATCACGCGCCCGCTGCACCTGTATCGGGGGGTGCGCCAGCGGCGCGACCTCTACATGGCCGAATTGCCCGAACGCTGGGCGCGCGAGCACGCCAACTTTACGTTCGTGCCGGTGCTCTTGGAACCGACGGCGGAGGACGCGTGGACCGGTCGCACCGGCCTTGCTCACGAGGCGATTCTTGCCGACTTCCCCGATCTCGCCGGGTGCGCGATCTATGCCTGTGGCTCGGTTCAGATGATCCAGACCGTCAGGCCGGCGTTCGCGGCGCAGGGTCTGCCGGAGGACTTCGGCTGCTCTGACGCGTTCGTGCCGCAGGGCGGACCGAAGCACGCCTAGTGCGCGTACGCTGCTTCGGTCATGGCATCGGAAATCAATCCCCCACCGCCGACCTCTGGGCGCCGCATACCGATCTCGGTGCAGGGGCAGGCGGAGACGCCCGTCAACGGCATCTCTCTACGCTGGCTGCTGGTCATGCCGCACCGGCTGTTCTTCTTCCTCGGCATGCTGGGAATTGTCTGCACGTCGCTATGGTGGCTGGCGCAAATGCTGGCGCGGCCATTCGGCGTGACGCTGCCGCTCGCGGTGCCGCCGGCATGGATCCACGGCTGGTCGATGGCCAATGGCTTCCTTCCGCTATTCATGTTCGGCTTCCTGTTCACGGCGGGACCCAAGTGGCTGCAGGTCGAGGGGCCGCCCGCGCGGGCGCTGCTGGTGCCGGGGCTGCTGGCCTTCGGCGGAGTGCTAGTCGTGCTGATCGGCGCACAGGTCGACCCGCTCCTCGCGGCCGCTGGCGCGCTGCTGGCCGCGAGCGGATGGGCAGCGTTGCTGCTGCGTTTCTTGCGACTGTATCGGGCAAGCCGATTTCCGGATCGCGTGCACGCGAGGCTGATCCTGGTGTTCTTCGGCTTCGGCTGGCTCGCGCACCTCGCGTTCGCGATCGGCCTCGCGCAGACCTCGGCGGTGTGGGTGCACAGCGCCGAGATGCTGTCGATCTGGCTGTTCATCGCACCGGTGTACGTGACGGTCGCGCATCGACTGGTTCCATTCTTCACCGCGGGCGTCGTGCCGTTGCTCGATGCCTGGCGGCCGCTGTGGCTGCTGGTCATCGTCAACGGCGTGGTGATCGCGCACGGCCTGCTGCCCGTAGTCGGACTGCTGCTGTCGGGCAGCGTCGTCGGGTGGCTGCGATTCGCTGTCGATGCGAGCGGTGCCGTGCTGCTCTTCTTCGTCGCTTGGCGCTGGGGCGTGGTGCAAAGTCTGCGCAACCGACTGTTGGCGATGCTGCATCTGGGGTTCCTATGGCTCGGCATCGCGCTTGGGCTGTACGCGTGGAGCCAGGCCGCGCTGCTGCTCGGCGTGCCACAGGCAGCACTTGGATTGGCGCCCTTGCACGCTCTGACGATGGGCTTTTTCGGGGGCGTGGCGTTCGCGATGGTCACGCGCGTGACCGCCGGTCACGGTGGGCGTCAACTGATTGCCGAAGCGCTCACCTGGGCGCTGTTCTGGACGCTGCAAGCGGCTGTCCTTACACGCCTGGCGGTCGATGCCTGGCCCGCCCAGGGTCCGTGGCTGACCCCGCTGGCCGTGACGCTCTGGTGTGTTGCGTTCGTACCCTGGGCATGGCGCAACCTGATCATCTACCTCAGTCCGCGCGCCGACGGCCGCCCGGGCTGATGTCCCTTCGGTGTATGAGACGCTCAAGTGGGTGCACGTCGGCTGCGTGATCGCGAGCGGCGCCGGTTTCGCCGCGCGCGGTGTGCTCACGCTGATCGACTCGCCGTTGCTTGCCGCCCGCGTCGTCCGCATCGCGCCCCACGTGGTGGACACCGCGTTGCTGGCTTCTGCTGTCGCAATGGCCAGCCTCGCGCGCTTGTCGCCTCTGACGCATCCGTGGCTAGCCGCCAAGATCGTCGCACTGCTCGCCTACATCGTGCTGGGCGCGCTGGCGCTGCGCTACGGACGCTCGGGACGGGCGCGCGCGGCCGCGTTCGTCGGCGCAGCGCTGGCGTTCGCCTACATCGTTGGTACGGCGCTCAACCGCGATCCGCTGTCTTGGCTGGCCCGTGCGGTGTGACGTGCGGACGCGGCATGTCGTCTTCGCCGGAGCGGCGTCATCAATGAGAAGGCCGCTCGGCGGATGGCCCGGTGCAAACACCTCGCGACTGCTACGGGCCGGACTATGGCTTTGGATCTTCTGGGGTGGCAGGACCAGCGGGCGAGCCCAATTCCCACAGGTGCCAATCGTCACCAAACAACTCGACGGGGTGTTGCGTGCGCTCCGAGCCGTTGCCGCAGGCCAGCGAATCGGCCGGGCAATACTTATCGCATCCCCAACAGATTCGATGCGGACTCTTAGGCGAAATGGGAAACCTTTTAGACACCGTCACGTACCACTCGAACCAATTGCAGGCCTACATCCTTGCGCCGACGCGTTGGCTCCTGCTCCAAGGTCGTATACACCATCGCCAGGTGCAGCCGCAACCGCCTGACTCTGCGGCACGTCCGATTGGCGACTCCGGTTTCAAGGTCGGCCGTCGGTTGACAGTCAGCCAAGAAAACGTAAGATATATGCAGAATATATCTTTGTCTCGACCCGGTCAAGCGCTGCCGCAGGTCGCCCAACGCTCGACTTCGGGTCGGCGCCTGGCGCAATGGCTGCACCGAGACTCCTTCAACGCGAAACGTCCGTCGATCGCCCTGACTGCTGAATGACTTACGTCGTCACCGAATCCTGCATCAAGTGCAAGTACACCGACTGTGTGGACGTATGCCCCGTCGATGCGTTCCGTGAGGGCAAGAACATGCTGGTCATCGATCCCGACGAATGCATCGATTGCGCGGTTTGCGTTCCCGAGTGTCCCGTCAGTGCGATTTACGCAGAAGAAGACGTATCCGCTGACCAGCGTGATTTCATTGCGGAGAACGCGACGCTCGCGAAGCGATGGCCCGTGATCGCCCGCATGAAGCCGGCACCGACGGACGCGGATCAATGGGTCGACGTGAAAGACAAGCGCGACCTGCTCGACCGCCGCGGTGCGGGCGAAGATCAACCTCGGCAGCCCGCTGAAAGCGTCCCGCCAGACGGAGAGCCGCGATGCGCCTGACGACAATGACCGACTACGCGATGCGCATCTTGATGTATGTCGCGCACAACCCGAACCGACTCTGCACGATCGCCGAAATCGCTGCCGCCTACCGCATCTCGGAGCCGCACTTGATGAAGATTACGCATCAGCTCGGCAAGGCCGGTTTCATCGAAACCGTGCGCGGCAAGGGTGGCGGCATGCGGCTGGCGACGTCACCGAGTCAGATTAACCTGGGCGACGTGGTACGCCGCATCGAGCCTGACTTCTCATTGGTCGAATGCTTTGCAGGCGGCGACGACTGCGCGTTGACCGGGCATTGCCGCCTGGCCGGCATCCTTGCCGGGGCCCTTGACGGATTTCTCGCACATCTGGGTCGCCACACGCTGGCCGACCTGCTTCTGCCTGGCTCGACCGCACGCCAAGGTGCAGCGCACAGCGTTGTCCTCCGTCGAGGCTCCCCCATCGCAGCCGATCCACAACCGTCATGAAAGGCCCCCCGCATGTCCACGGCACATCTGCACCTCTCACCCAGCGCGATCTACCCATTCGACGCCCGCGGCGTGGCCAAACGGTTCCGGCACGCCGCAATCTTCGGGGCGCTGGACGCGTTGACGCCAGGCGAAACCATGCGCTTCATCAACGATCATGATCCACTTCCGCTCCTCGAGCAGATTGCAGCGCGCTATGGCGAGCGGATCGGTATCGAATACCGGCAGCGCGATCCCGGTGCAATCGCGATCGACTTTACGGTGCGCTGAAGGTCGGTTTTCGTGTGCGAGCACTAGGCTGGCGTCGGCGCCCTCGCCCGGGCGAACGGCGGCGTCGAACCCCCGTTCGACGATGTCGACGTAGCCCTCGTCGTTAGTCAGGTCTCCCTGGATTTCACGGTAGATCTTCAGGAACCCGGCCAACAGCAGGGACCAGCGCTAGGTGGAGGCGCAGGAGCTCTCGGGGCATGATGACATGCAACGGCCGACAGAGTTTCGCCCGCGGGATCGGCCACGCACGGCCTGAGGCGGATACGTGGGCTTGGTCCGCCAGCTTCAGGCAAGGACAGACCCGGAGACGCCGCCGCACGGCGGCCCGCTTACTTGGGCCGTGCAGTGTAGAGGGTGCACCATCCAGATTGGCTTATCTTGCCCTCGACAAGCTTGCAGCCGTCGGGAGCGAGGAAGTGGGCACAGCCGTCGCACTGTTGCACGCCCTTGGGTTTGTCCTGGTAGCTGGCTTGGCTCTTGGAGATCTTCGGTTGCTGCGCCACGGCCCGAGCGCAAATTGCACCACCCGCCGCCGCCAATCCAACGCCGAGCAGCGTTCGACGTTCCGGAAGAAAACGGTCGTTCATTTCTGTCACTCCTGTACTTGGAGGGCACCAGTCGGTGCGA
>CAWDEO010000024.1:0-107918 GCA_963801405.1 uncultured beta proteobacterium
CCTGCCACCGTGAGCAAGTTGTCGATCGGACCTGACCAACTAGGGCACTAATGTCAAGCGCACGGAAAGGTCGGATAATTCCGCTACGCGGTGGTCAGGCAGGCCGAGTTCCGTCAACAGCAGCCTCTAGGTATCCGCGCCGCCATGCCTCTGGAGTGGACGAATAGGGACGCCAACAATTGGCTTGTCGTCGCCGGCCCGGCTTTACGGTACGCCGAGCAGCAGGTAAAGGCTCCAGCGGCCACTGCCGACGCCCACCCCGACGTAGGCGGGCCCGAGGGCCGTGTCCGCGCCGAGGAAGACCGAACCTGACCATACCGTGCCCGGCGTCGGAAGGTCATCGACACGATCGCTGATGCGACCGACTTCGGCGGACGCTCCGACGTAAACGCCCGAGCCCAGCAGATCCGGCAACGGAAGCGTGCGGTTGTAGTACATCAGGCGGCCGAATGCGTATTGGCGCCCGGAGAACTCATTGATCCGGTAGGCCGACAGACGAAGCGGGCCGCCGAGCGTGAACGACTCGTAGGCTGGCATGTCGGAGCCAAGCGACGATCCGCCGCTCGCCGAAGCGTTCAACGTATGCGGACCCCAGCTCTTGACGGCACGTCCGATGGCCTCGAGGCGGTTGTAGTTCACCTCAGATCCGAGCGACTCCATCGCAAAGTAGCCGGTTCCCGACCAGGCCGTATCCTGCGCGCGGGAAAAATGCATGGTCAGTCTGATCGATGAACAGCGCCGTGCGTAGGCCCGCTGTCGTCTCCCGAACCGACGGCAGCAGCGGCGAACCGGTGTCGACTCGGCCGTATACGCGCGACATGACATACCCGGCGCGCAGCTGGCCCCAGGTCCCAAGGACCGCGCCGCCATCCAGACTTCCCTGCGTGACGCTGACGAGGTAGTCGGCAACCTTGTCTTCGCCGACGAACACGCTGCGGGTCTGCTGCCCGATGTAGGCATTGGGCGCGACGAACCACTTGCCGGCTTCGTTCAGCGGCTGATAGAACGTCGTCGCAAGATGCGTGTCCTGGCCGATCTGCAGCTGAGTCGTCCATTCCGCGCCGAGTTGATTGATCCACGACTTGCGGTACTGCACCAGCGCATTGAACTGCGAATCGCCCGAGAAATCGCTCTGGAGACCGAGGCCGAAGCGAAGGTAGTCGGGCCCCCATGATTTTTCGACTGGCTCGATTACGAGTGCGCGCGGACCAGTCTCGCCGCCAACGATGCGATAGCTGATGCTCTCGAAATCGCGGGTGCCGTAGACGCGGCGCAGGTCGGCACCAAGCTTTTCTTCCGTGAGCGGTTCGCCCGGCTTGCTTTCGACGAGCGCCTGCGCGACCGCCGGGTTGGTGCGCTTCAGGCCTTCAAAGCGGATCTCGTCAACGGTGCCGAGCGCCTTGGATTCCGCCACCTGGTGGCTGCGCAGCGCGGCGTACTGCTCCGGCGAGACGCTGTAACGACTGAGCTTGCCGGCCATCGCGCGGGTCGCGTCTTCCCCGATCTTGATCGCGTCCTTCGAGCGGTCGAAGCTGCCGGCGGAAATGTCGCCGAGGTCGGGCGAGATCAGCACGTCGTTGGGGCCGAGGCTGCGAATCTGCTGCTCGACTGTCTGCTTGCCGAGGAAGTTGATCAGCTGCGCGGTAACGCTGAGCGCGGACGTGATCTCGTCGCGCTTCAATGGCGGCGTCGAAATGTTGACAGCGATGATGACCTCACCGCACAGCTTGCGGGCCTCATTGATCGGCAGGTTGTTGGCAATACCGCCGTCGACGAGAAGATGTCCATCAATCTCGACCGGCGCGATCGCGCCCGGCACCGACATGCTGGCGCGCATGGCTTGGGCCAGACTGCCATGGGACAACACGACCGACTCACCGGTTTCAATGTCGGTGGCCATCGCCCGGAACGGGATCGGCAGCTTGTTGAAGTCGCCGATGCCGAAAGCCGGTGTCGAAAGCTCGCGGAAGAAGGTTTCGATCGACACGCCGGCGATGATGCCCTTCGGCAGTGCAAGTCCGCCATCCTTGACGCCGAACTCGGGCGCAAACAGCGTGAAGTAATCCTCGACCTTGCGCCGGACCGCGATTTCCTTGCGCGGCGGCGCGTCGCGGAAGATGGTCTCCCAGTCGGCCGCGACGACGCGCTTTTCCATGTCCTGCGGCGTGCGGCCTGCGGCGAAGGTCCCGCCGACGATCGCGCCCATGCTGGTGCCGGTGACGCAGCTGATCGGAATCCGCATCTCGTCGAGCACTTTCAGCACCCCGACATGCGCGATGCCACGCGCACCGCCGCCAGAGAGCGCGAGGCCGATGCGCGGCGTGGCCGCGGGTGCCGAGACCCCCGTTGCGGGCGAGGCTGCGGGAGCACCAACACTTTCCGCCTGCGCGGAGACTGTGGTCGCAAAGAGGAGGGCAGCCATTGCAGCGGCCCGTTGCAAGCACGTGCAGATCGTCATCAAGGGCTCCATCCGAGCAGGCGCGTTGCGCCGCCGGCCCGATACTCGCTTGGTCAGCGACCTGGCGTTGTGCTTTGACGCAAACCGCTGTGAAGTGGCCGTCAGGTCACCGATCTGCTGCCGCCAGAGGCAACCTCAATCTACCGGGAGCGACCCTCGACTGCGCGCCGCCCGCCACGCGGCCGGCGTCGTTCCGCTCCAGCGCTGAAACGCCCGCGTGAAAACACCCGGCGCAGCGTATCCAAGTAGATCCGAGATCTGGCCGATTTCCATTTCGGAGTCGTCGAGCAACTGCTGCGCAAACACGTAGCGAGCCTCGTCGACGATCTTCTGGAAGCTGGTGCCGAAGGCGTTGAGGCGTCGATTCAGCGTGCGGGTGTGCATCCCGAACAGCGCCGCAACCTGGTCTGCGCGAGTCTGGCCGGTCAGCAGCGAAGTGCGCAGGACGCTGCGGACCTGCTCCGGAAAGTCCTCGCCATGGCGTTCCTCGAGTTCGTCGATCTGGCTTTGCAAGAGGCGGCGCCACTGGTCGTCGACCACGGGCACGCGACGCTTCAGGTATTCGGCCGCAAACAGCAGTGCGAACTGTTCTGCATCGAAACGTATCGGCACCCCGAAGAACTGGCGAAACGGCGCGACATCGGCGGGTCTCTTGTGCGCGAACCAGGCCTCGGTCGGAGTCCAGTCCGGCCCGCAGAGTTCGCGCATCACGTTGCGCAGCACTGCAACAGCGCCATCGCCGACATGATCGATGGCGTCGATTCCCGGTTCGTGGATCTGCCAGGTCAGCATGGCCAGCGTGCCGTTCACTTCCAGACTGACCGACGCGCCGCGCACATGCAAGCGCAGATGGCGCATGAAGCTCGCGAGCGCCGTCCCCACGTCCGGCGAATACTTCACCAACAATCCCATCAGCCCGAACGAGTGCAGTCCGTCCTGCTCGCCCACAAGCAGCCCGAAGTGCGCACAGCCGGTCCGGTCGGCGCAATGCTGGACGATGCGATTGTGTTGGGCGAGCGACACGCGATGTTCGGCGTCCTCGAAGAGCTTGAGATCGACACCGATCTCGCCCAGCACCTCCTGCGGATCGGCGCCGAGGCTCTGCAACAGCGCAGGGATCGCCAGCGCGGTGCCCATGCGGACAGTCGAGTGCGAGTGTCCTCCCTTCGTGGTCGGCATTCTCATTTCTGAACTCTCGCAAGCGGGCCTATTGACGCAGGGCAAACGGGCCTATCGGTTGTGTCCGAAATGGTGAAACGACTGTCGACATTTGTGAAGCAGATTATCGCTAGATCCCGAGAATGCAAATGCCGGAGGGAGACAGTGCCTGCGGCCCGCTCCCCACCGAAACTGACAAAAGGGACTCGGACACGAGCGCCAACTACATCCCGTAGTCCGTGCTGTTCGCTAACTCTTTAATTAATAGGAGTCCAGGATGAAACTCAAACCAGGTCCTACTCGTAAAGTCCACGCCAACAACACGCGTGGCGCCCCGTTTTGCGGACTCGGCGCCTTCGTCGGCGTCGGCAAGACTCAGCGGGCACACGTCTACACGGCGGCAACCCTCCCTGTGGGACCCGACGACTACAAGAAGATCGATCCGGAGAAGCTGGCGCGCGAGCTCGAAGTCGACAAGTGTGCGGTCAACAGCGGTCGCTTCTGGATGATGGACGAAGTGGAGTACGCCGGTGGCGACACCGTCGACTTTCACGGCGTCAAGATGAACTGGGCCGGAGACATGACCGGCGCCGAGATGATGACCCAGTTCCAGAGCGCCTACGTGCCCTCGTTGATCCGTCGCGAAACCAACTGGATCTGGCACGCGGGCAAGCCACTGCATCTCTTGCGCGAGCCAAACGGCACGGTGTGGGTGTTGCAGGAATACACGAAGGCGGTCGACCCGAGCCTGACCGCTGACAACCTCGACACGATCGGCAGCAAGCTGAAAGACCTTCCGGAAGGCTGGAAGTTCGAGACGAAGGTCCTTACCCGGAATCTCTCATTGGATACGTCTCGAGCCGGTGGCTGGGCCGCCATCATTCGCGACAACCTCGGTAACACGTACCAGGGCTGCGGCTACGGCGCAGACACGAGCGCGAACTACGTCCTGTGAGCCTCTGCCGCGGTGGCCAATGAAGTTTCGTAGCCGGCCGGTTTTGGCCTTGAACCAATCGCCATCACCGCCGGTCCGGTGAGGCACGAAAAGGAGCAATCGCATGCATAAGAAATTGATGGATATGAATCCGGTGGACGACTTCGTCACCCGGAACACCCCGGGCCTCAAGATCTGGGATGAGCAATGGGGCGGCATGCAGTGCGCCTACCACGTCTTTGCCCCGGGCACCGACTTCACGGACATCCTGAAGGGCAAGGGACTGGAGCACGATCTGTGCGGGGTTGAACACTGGGCTTACGTCTTGGAGGGCACGGTGGAGGTCATCTACCTGGACGGGACCATTGAGGTTTGCAGCGCCGGGGATGTGTGCTTCTGGCCGGCGCCGCACAACTTCAAGTCGAAGTCAGGGGCCGCGATTCTCCAGTTCAGCACCGCTGGCGGGTTGGCTGCGCAAGGCACGAGAATCAAGGAATTTGTCATGAAACATATGAAGAAGTAAGTGTGGATGCGCCCGGGCGCGGACGGCCCGGGCCGCCTCCCGACAGGTTGGAAGTGGGAGAGCAAGGTGCTGACCAAGGACCTGGTTCTGGATGCGTGCCGTTCCAATGGCTACATCAAGTTCCTCCAGGACGAGGCGGCCTGCGCCCACCAGGCCGTCGCTTTCGACAGAAGCGCCAACTATGTTCCCTGACTCCATTGCGGAAATGGCGTTGTAGACCGGGCGATTCGCAAATGGGACTGTTCTGGTGGCTGCCGTTCGGCGACGTGCCGGAGATTTCGGTCGGGCAACTCGATCGCTTGCTCAAGGCCGAATCGGCAGCGCCGCAGCTCATCGACGTGCGCACGACCGCAGAGTGGAGGTCGGGCCGCATCGCCGGTGCGGTGCACGTGCCGATTACCGAGCTCGGCTCGCGCATCGCAAGCCTGCAACTGGATGCCGCGCGTCCGATCGTCGCGATCTGCCGCGCGGCCCATCGCAGCGTTCCAGCAGTGCGGCTGCTGCGGCAGCACGGTTTCGACAACGCGTGCCAATTGCAGGGCGGCATGCTGGCCTGGCGGCAGGCCGGATTGCCTGTCGAAGATGAGGCAGAACCGGTTTCACTGGGATAGACGGATGCCAGCGAAGAACTTCGCGCAGCAGCTTCGGCCAGGGAGTCGGACATGATTGCGGATAACAGATCCCAGATCGAACTCGAGCAGCGCATCGTTGCTCGCGTCATGGACGCCTTCGTCCGCATTGGACTGGTGCTCATCCTGGCCCTGCTCTGTTACCGGGCGCTCTCGCCTTTCCTGACCTTGCTGATCTGGTCACTGATCCTCGCAGTGGCGCTGTATCCGCTGCACCAGGCCGCGGCGCACAAGATGGGTGACCGCCAAGGGCTGGCGGCGACGTTGATCGTGATACTGGGCCTCGCACTGATCGTCGCGCCGTCTTCGGTATTGATGAGTTCGCTGGGCGAGTCCGTGCATCAGTTCATTCGAAGCGTGCAGACGAATACGCTCGAGATCCCGGCGCCAAGTGAGTCCGTGGCCACCTGGCCGGTCGTTGGCCCGAGGCTGCATGCCATGTGGTCGCAGGCGCATGCCGACTTGCCCGCATTGGCGCAGAGCCTGCAGCCGCAGCTCGGTGACATTGCAAAGTCCGTCCTCGGATTCGTGGCAGGCATCGGCGTCGGTCTGCTGCAGTTTCTCGCGGCCTTCATCATCGCGGGCGATCATCATGGCCTTCGGCCAGGCAGGAGGCCGGGCAAGCATCGCGATCTTCCAGCGCGTGACCGGCAAGGCGCGTGGTGCGGAACTCGCGAAGCTGTCCACTGCGACATTCGCGCCGTCGCCCAGGGCGTCATCGGCGTCGCGTTCATCCAGGCCATCATCGTCGGTCTCTGCCTGCTGGTCGCTGGCATTCCCTGGGCAGGTGTGCTGGCGTTGATCGTGCTGATACTCGGCATCGCGCAGGTGCCGGCGCTGATCGTCACCGTACCGGCGATCGCCTACATCTGGTGGACCGGAACCTACGGCAACGGTGCGGCGATCGCCTACACGGTGCTGCTGCTCGTCGCGGGGATGGCGGACAACGTCCTCAAACCGCTGATGCTGGGCCGCGGGGTCAAGGCGCCGATGGTGGTGATCCTGCTCGGCGCGCTCGGCGGCATGGCGACCGGGGGAATCCTCGGCATGTTCGTCGGCGCCACCTTGTTGACGCTGGGTTACAAGATCTTCATGGGGTGGGTGGCAGACAACCCGGACGCGGATGAATCCAGACGCCAGGGCGACACGCCCGGGGCGAGCTGAATCGGATAGGCAGTCGTGAGATGAAATCCGAAACGCTGAAGCAAAAGGCCAGGCACGAGCTGATCGAGTACGCGGTGAACGTCGTGTACCTGGCGATCGTCTTCGCCGCCTTCACGTGGTACCGGCGTCTGATCCTCGCCTCGTACGACATCGCCTACACGAACTACTGGGTCGCGCTGATCGAGGCGCTCATTCTCGGCAAGGTCATCATGATCGGCAGGCGTCTTCCGTCTCGGCCGCAGCCTCGAGGACAGGCCGCTGATCTACAGCAGTCTGTACAAGACGGCCGTGTTCTGCCTGTTCTGCGCGGCGTTCACGGTCGCCGAACATACGGTCGTCGGCCTGTGGAGGGGCGAAGGCCTTGCGGCGGGGTTGCACGAGATCGCCGAGAAGGGACGCCACGAAGTCCTGGCCAGCACTCTGATGCTGTTCGTGTCGCTGTTTCCGTTCTTCGCGTTCAGGGAACTGGGACGCGTCTTCGGACGCGACCAGCTCCGGGACATCTTCTTCCTGAGACGGCGCGACCTGTCGAATCGACCGAAGGTGACGTCGTGAAATCCGAAAGCGGCCTTGCTGGCCTGCTGCGCCGCCGACTCCCGATCCTCGAATGGGGCGCGGAGTATTCCGGGCAGACACTCGTCGGCGATCTCGTCGCCGCCGCGATCGTCTCGATGATGCTGATCCCGCAGTCGCTCGCGTATGCGCTGCTGGTCGGGCTGCCGCCGCAGCTCGGGCTCTACGCCTCGATGGCGCCGCTGCTGCTCTACGCGGTCTTCGGCACCTCGCGCGCACTGGCCGTGGGGCCGGTCGCGGTGGCGAGCCTGATGACAGGCGCGGCGGCCGCCCAGATCGCGACGCAGGGGACGCCGGAGCATCTCGGCGCGGCCGTTGCCATCGCGCTGCTGACCGGCCTCCTGATGGTCGCCATGGGGTTCCTGCGGCTCGGGTTCCTCGCGAACTTCCTGAGCCACCCTGTCGTCTCCGGATTCATCACGGCGGCCGCGGTGCAGATCGCGGCCGGGCAGGTCGGTCCGCTGCTCGGCATCACGCACGCACGGCGAGAGCCTGCTGGAAATCCTCGAGTCACTGCTGCCCCATCTCGGTGACGTGAAGCCCGTCACGGCCGCGGTGGGCATCGCTACGGTGGTCTTCCTGCTGTGGGCGAAGCGAGGGCTGAAGCCGCTGATGGTGCGCTTCGGCCTCGGTGACCGCCCCGCGGACATCGTCGCGAAGGCCGCCCCCGCGATGGCGATCGTCGCCTGCACCGCAGCCGTGGGGATTCTTGGTCTCGATGCGCGCGGCGTGGGCATCCTCGGAGAAGTGCCGGCGGGCCTGCCGAAGCTGGCGCTTCCGCCGTTCGACGCCGCGCTGTGGACCAAGCTCCTGGTGCCGTCGCTGCTGATCTGCATCGTCGGCTACGTGGAGTCGATCTCGGTCGCGCTCACGCTCGCCGCCAAGCGCCGCCAGCGCGTCGATCCGGACCAGGAACTCATCGCGCTGGGCGTGGCCGACATCGGCTCGGCTGTCTCGGGCGGCTTCCCCGTCACGGGCGCGCTGTCGCGCTCGGTGGTGAACTTCGAGGCCGGCGCCCAGACGCCGGCCGCGGGCGCATTCGCGGCGATCGGCGTGGGGCTCGCGACGCTGTTCCTCACGCCGCTGCTCTTCTACATGCCGAAGACGGCGCTCGCCGCCATCATCATCGTCGCGGTGCTGTCCCTCGTGGACTTCGGCGCGCTGAAGCACACCTGGGATTATTCCCGCGCCGAGTTCGCGGCGATGGTGGCCACGATCCTCGTGACCTGGCTGGACGGCGTCGAGTCGGGACTGATCGCCGGCGTCGGGCTTTCGATCTTCCTGCATCTGTACGCCACGTCGCGTCCGCACGTGGCCGTCATCGGGCAGATTCCGGGGACTTCGCACTTCCGCAACGTCGAGCGCCACGAGGCGGTGACGGATCCGGAGATCCTGTCGTTGCGGGTGGACGCGAGTCTCTACTTTCCGAACGCCCGCTTCATCGAGGAACTGGTCAACGAGACCGTCGCAGCCAACCCGGCGATCCGCCATGTCATCCTCGAGTGCCTCGCGGTGAATACGATCGACTTGTCCGCACTCGAAAGCCTCGACGGCGATCAACAAGCGGCTCGCGGACGGCGGCATCACGCTTGCACCTGTCCGCGGTGAAGGGGCCGGTGATGGACCGGCTGAAGCGATCGCACTTCCTGCAGGAACTGACCGGGAAGGTGCACCTGTCGCACTTCGATGCGGTCTCCAGCATCAAGCCCGAACTCGCGAAGAGCGCGCTCCAGTCGGCGCGTGCGCCAGCCGCAGCCGCGCCGGCAGCGCCTCTTCCGGATCACCGATAGGCCGCCCGCATCCCCATGAAGACAGTCGAAATCGCCTACCGCTACGACGGCGCCGAAGCTTCGCTGCGCGAGCGGCCCAACGACGCCGACGCGGCTCGACTGCGGCTGAATGATGGCAACCGGTCCTTTGCGGAACTGTTCACCCATCTCGAGGAAGGAACGGGGACGTCGCGTCGAATCGTCCCGATCGATCCGCGCGATCTGGGGCTGCTGCCGACCGGCGCCGGATCGCTGCAGCAGCGACCGTTTGCCGCGGTCCTCGGCTGCGCCGATGCACGCGTTCCGATCGAACTGATCTTCAACGAGGGCCCCAACGACCTCTTCGTCGTGCGCGTCGCCGGCAACACGCTCGGCGACGATGTGCGCGGCAGCCTGAACTACGCGATCGATCATCTCGGCGACAGTCTCAAGCTCATTGTCGTGCTGGGCCACAGCGCCTGCGGTGCGGTGACAGCCGCCGTCGACGTCTTCCTGGACCCGTCCGGCTACCTCGCGCTCGCCTCGAAGCATGCGATTCGCGCGATGGTCGACCGCCTGCTGGTCATCGTCGAGGCATCGGCCAGGCGGATGGCTGCGGCGTTCGGCCCCGACATCGTGCGCCATCGCAATTACCGCGAAGCCCTGATCGAGGTGGCCGTCGTGTCGAACGCGGCGCTCGCGGCGCATGCGATGCAGCGCGAGATCGAAGCACGTCGTGCGAGTGGTGTGCGCGCCGCGTACGGCGTCTATGTGTTGACGGAACGCACGATCTGGGCACCGCGTCACGGGGCGGACGAAGTGACGGGCATCGCCGCTGCCGCCCGACGACGCACGGGGATTCATCGAGTTCGGCGAGGCGGTACTTCGCTCGCGGCGCATCGTCAGCCTGCTCGAGCCCTGAGGGCCTTTCACGGTGACTGCGCTGGCGATCACACGAACCATACGTTACACAGAGTGCAGCAGGGAAGGGGAGATCATGAAAGTCATCATCGTCGGCGGAGTGGCCGGAGGAGCATCGTGCGCGGCGCGGCTGCGCAGGCTCGATGAGAAAGCCGAGATCCTGATCGTGGAGCGTGGTCCGTACGTCTCGTATGCGAACTGCGGACTGCCGTACCACGTCGGCGGCGTGATCGAGAAGGAATCGAGCCTGCTGGTCGCCAATGCGGAAATGTTCCGCGGCTTCTTCGCGGTCGAGGTGAGAACCGGCTGCGAGGCCGTGAAGATTTCGCCGGACAGCAGGACGATTGAACTGCGCGATGTCGCGACCGGCAAGGTCAAGACCGAGTCCTACGACAAGCTGGTGCTGTCACCGGGCGCGCGGTCGATCCGTCCGCCGCTGCCGGGGATCGACCTGCCGGGGATCTTCCAGCTGAGGACCGTGCCCGATGCGCGCGCGATCCGCGAGTGGCTCGAAAAGGGCTCGGAGTTTCTCGCCGGGATGTACCGGTACTCGGGTTTCCAGACGGTTCGCCCGAAAACCCGCGCGGTGGTCGTCGGCGGCGGCTTCATCGGCGTCGAGACCGCGGAGAACCTTATCCACCGAGGGTTCGAGGTGACGCTCGTCGAGATGGCCGACCAGATTCTGGCGCCGCTCGACGCAGAGATGGCGCGCGTGGTCGAAGGCCACCTCGAGCGGCACGGCGTCAAGCTCGCGCTCAACGATGGCGTGGCCGCCTTCGAGAAGGCCGATGGCGCGTTGAAGGTGCGCACGAAGTCCGGCAAGGAGTATCCGGCTGATGTCGTGATTCTCGCGCTCGGCGTGCGGCCGGACACCGAACTGGCGAAGACCGCCGACCTGCAGATCGGCGAACGCGGCGGCATCCGTGTCGACGAGCAGATGCGTACCAGCAATCCGGACATATTCGCTGTCGGTGATGCGGTCGAAGTGATGGACACGGTCACGGGCGAGGCAGCTCTCGTTGCGCTGGCCGGGCCGGCCAACCGGCAGGGCCGCATCGCGGCCGACGTGATCGCCGGGCGTGACTCGCGCTTCCGCGGCACGCAGGGCACCGCGATCATCGGAATGTTTGGCGCGGCAGCGGCGTGGACCGGCGTCAATGAGAAGACACTCAAGCGCCGCCGCGACGCCGACTACGAGAAGGTCTACCTGTATCCGAACGCGCACGCGGGCTACTACCCGGGTGCCCGGCCGATCGCGCTGAAGGTCATCTTTCGGAAATCGGATGGCCGCGTGCTCGGCGCGCAGGGCCTCGGCGAGGACGGCGTCGACAAGCGGATCAGCACGATCGCGATGGCGATCCAGATGGGTGCCACGGTGTACGACCTGGAGGAAGCCGAGCTCTGCTACGCGCCGCAGTTCGGCAGCGCAAAGGACCCGGTCAATTTCGCCGGGATGGTCGCCGCCGATGTGCTGCGAGACGACATGCCGGTCCGTCACTGGGACGGTGTCGACGGCTCATTCCTGCTCGACGTACGCGGACCGATCGAACTCGCGGTGGAACAGTTGCCGGGTGCCGTCAACATTCCGCTGCCGCAGCTACGGGCGCGCCTGGGAGAGCTGCCACGCGACCGGGAGATCCTGACGATCTGTCGTTCCGGTGGGCGCGCATATTTTGCGGCGCGCATCCTGCAGCAGAACGGGTTCAAGGCGCGCGTACTTTCCGGCGGCATGTTGTCGCGCACGTACTCCCAGTTGCTCACAAGCTGATGCGCCGGCTGAACACAAATGCTCCGAGAGCGCCCATTAGGCGATCGAAGCGAGCGCCCCATAAATGGAGAGCGGAATGAAGCTTGTACAAGCAATGCGTCGTACCCCGCCGGAGAGCGGCAGCGGGCGGAACGTGTGGTCCGCACTTGTTGCCGTCGTCCTGACATTGTTCTCTGCGTCGGCCTTTGCGCAGGCGCCGGCCGCGCAGGGCGGTGCGGCTCCGCCTCTGCCCGCCGAAGAACTCACCAAGCTGGTCGGACCGATCGCGCTCTACCCCGACGATCTGGTTGCGATCATCCTGCCGGCTTCGACCAGTCCGTTGCAGGTCGTGCAGGCCGATCGTTATCTCGAAAAGCGCAAGTCCGATCCGAAGCTGCCGGTCGACGCCAAGTGGGACGACCCGGTGAAGTCGCTGCTCAACTATCCCGAGGTCGTGAAGATGATGAGCACCGATCTGGACTGGACCAGCGCGCTCGGTGAAGCGGTGGTCGACCGACCAGGCCGCGGTGCTGGAGGCGGTGCAGGTGTTCCGGCGCAAGGCAAAGGCCGCCGGCAACCTGAAGTCCGACTCGAAGCAGGTGGTGAAGACTGAGCAGGAAACCATCATCATCGAGCCGGCCGATCCGCAGGTGATCTACGTGCCGCAGTACAACCCGTCGACCGTCGTCGTCTACAGCGCCGCGCCGGTGTACGGCTACTACCCGACGGCCTACCCCGTGTACTACTACCCGTATCCGCCTGGCGCCGCCGTCGCGCGCGGCATCGTTTGGGGTGCAGCGATCGGCGCCGCGTGGAGCGGCAACCGCTACGGCTGGGGCGGCGGCGACGCGAACATCACGGTCAACAACAACACCAACGTCAATCGCAGCCACCACAGCCAATCGTCAGGGCAGCGCGCAGGGTGGTGGCTCGGCGTGGAAATCGAACAAGCAGCCGGGGCAGGTGAGCAGTTCGGTCGGCAAGTCGTCGCCGTCCAACCGCGCGGGTGATGCACGTAGCGGCAGTGGCGGCGGCCGCGATAGCGCGGGCAGCGGCAATGCCGGTGGCGGCCGCGACGGTGCAGGCAGTGGCGGTGCAGGCGGGCGCGGCGCGCGGGCGCGCGGTGCTGGCGGTGCGCGGTGGCGGCGCGGCGGTGCCGGCGGCGGTGGCGCAGGCGGTGGCGGTGCCGGCGGCGGTCGCGACAGTGCGGCGGTGGCGCGGGTGGTTCGGCGGCTCGGCCGTCCACGCAGCCGGCGGGCGGCAGCGGACGCGGTGACAGCGCCATGGGCGGCTACGACTCGGGCCGTCAGACGCAGGCGGACAGCTCCCGCGGTGCGTCGAGTCGTAGTTCGATGTCGGGTTCGAGCGGTGGCGCCTCCCGTTCGACGGCGAGCAGCGGCGCATCGCGCGGCGGTGCGGCGGTGCGCGAGGCGGTGGTGGCGGCGGCGGTCGCGGCGGCGGCGGTCGTCGCTGAACCGGACTACGAACTCGTGTCCATGGTCCTTCCAATCGAAACCAAGGCCTCACCCATGAAGATCAATCACCTGTGGTCCATCCTGTCGCGGGTCGTGCTGGATGCTGCCGTGGCGGTGCCGCTGTCAGCGGCCGCAGCGCCTCCGCAGACATTCGCGACGCCGGAGGCGGCGGTCGACGCGCTGGCGGCGGCCCTGAAGGCGGATTCCGACGCGAAGCTGCTCGCGATCTTCGGCGACGAGCACAAGGACGTCATCGTCGATCCCGACCGCGCAGCTGCCAGCGCGAACCGCGCGCGGATCGTCGCGGCGATGCAGACGCTGCGCGTGCTCAAGGAGCCGAGCCCGGACCGTCGCGTGCTGGTCATCGGCGACCAGGCGTGGCCGTTCCCGATCCCGCTCGTGAAGACCGGCGACCGCTGGCACTTCGCAACGGAGCAGGGCGTCGAGGAGCTGATCAACCGCCGCATCGGCGGCAACGAGCGCAATGCCATCTATGTGCTCCGCGCCTACGTCGATGCGCAGCGCGAGTTTGCCTCGCGCGATCGCGATGGCGACGGCGTGCTGCAGTACGCGCAGAAGCTCGCCAGCTCGCTCGGCAAGCACGACGGCCTGTACTGGCCGGCGGACGCGGCCAAGGACGAGGAGCAGAGTCCCGTTCGGACCGCTGATCGCCGAGGCCGCGCCCTACCTCAAGGGCCACGTGCACGGCGATCCGTATCGCGGCTACTACTTCCGGATCCTGACGCAACAGGGCGCGAACGCGGCCGGCGGCGCTTACAACTACGTGATCAACGGCCGGATGATCGCCGGCTTCGCTTTGCTCGCGTACCCCGCCGAATACGGTGCAAAGCGGCGTGATGACCTTCATCGTCAATCAGAACGGCGTCGTCTACGAACGCGATCTCGGACCCCAGACGGCGAAACTCGTGCCGGCCATCAAGTCGTTCGATCCGGCCAAAGGCTGGAAGCCGGTCAAGCCCGAATGAATCTTCAACCTTTCTCAACACAGCGGAGCGACACCATGCGTAAATCGATTCTTCTTGCGGCCATCCTTTCCACCTTCGCGCTGGTCCAGCCGACCTGCGCTCAGACCAGCGGCGCCACGGTGACGAGTTCGCCCGGCAGAGTCGAGATGGCGCAGGCCGTGGAAGGCAGCGCCGTCATCACGGCGATCGACAAGACCAACCGCACCTTCACCGTCAAACGGAAGAACGGCGACGAGGTGAAGATCACCGCCGGTCCGGAAGTCAGGAACTTCGATCAGCTGAAGGTCGGCGACACGGTGAACGTTACCTACGTCGAGTCCCTCGTGCTCGAGTTGAAGAAGGGCGGCGGCATGAAGGTCGAGAAGACCGAGAAGTCCAAGGTCGTTGGTGCCAAGCCCGGAGCGACACCGGCAGGCGCGGCGGCCCGGCAGGTCACCGTCGTCGGCGACGTCATCAAGCTGGATGCGGCAACGCAGACCATCACGGTCAAGGGACCCGAGCGCACCGTCGAACTGAAGTCACGCGACCCCGAGCAGTTCAAGCGGATCGCGGTTGGCGACCAGATCGAAGCGACCTACACGGAAGCTGTCGCGGTGACGGTGACACCGGCAGCCCCCGCGGCAAGTCCGAAGAAATAGATCCGGCCCGTCCACCGAACGGGAGGACCGCGACTCCTGCGCCGCCCAATATGTCGCGTTCACCGTACCTTCTCAAGGCAATCAAAGAGGACGTAATGATGAAAGCGTTCAAATCACTTGTTGCCGGCCTCCCGCTTCTCGCGCTCCTGCTGCCCGGAATCGCTACCGCGCAGCCGGCCGACGTCTGGAAATTCGAGGCCAGCGTCTATTTCTTCCTGGCCGATGTCGGCGGCCAGGTGACGTTTCCGCCAACGGGCGCCAGCAAGGAAGCGTCGGTCGACATCGGCGACATCCTTCAGAACCTGAAGATGGGGTTCATGGGATCGTTCGAGGCGCGCCGCGGCCAGTGGGGCGTGTTCACTGACATCGCCTACATGGACGTCGGCGACGTCCAGGAGAAGTCGAAGGCGCTGAGCATTGGACGAGTGGGCATCCCGGCGGACGTGAACGCCAATCTCAGCTTCGACCTGAAACTGTTGGCCTGGACGCTGGCCGGGACGTACGCGCTTATCAGCGATCCGGACTTCAGGCTCGATGCTCTTGCAGGCACTCGCGTGCTGGATGTGCGGCCGAAGGTGGACTACGCGCTTACCGGAAACATTGGCCAGTTTGCGCTCCCCGACCGCTCGGGCAGGCGGGAACTGAAGGAGCAGAACTGGGACGCCATCGTCGGCATCAAGGGCCGCGCCGGATTCGATGCGGACGGCAAATGGTTCGTTCCTTTCTACTTCGACATCGGCACCGGTGAATCGAAGCTCACATTCCAGGCGATGGCCGGCGTCGGCTACCAGTTCGGCTGGGGTGACGTAGTCGTTTCGTGGCGATACATGGATTACGAGATGAAGTCTGGTAAGCCGGTTGAGCAACTGGATTTCAACGGTCCACAGGTGGCGGCGGCATTCCGCTGGTGAAAGTGACCTACCCCGGTCACTAATACGACAGTGAAGGTCGCGAAAGCCGACGCTTGGTCTTACGGCGGAGAGCATGTCTGCAAGGGCTGGCAGCCTTTTGACTGGCAAGGCGCGTTTCTGGCAAAGAAATCCGTTATCGGCGTCAACTTACTGTGCCAAAAGTCGTCCAATTTGCAATTCACAAGCCACGGTTTGGCAACCTAATGCCGATATCTCCCGGGCGCATCTAGTTGGAACGGCAATTGCGCTTTGCCCCATAAATTGGTCAGCTCGGTTCGTGTCCCCTGAAGTGGTGTAAGTCCACGGTGCGCGAAAAGCTGCGCAGGGCGTAGCCCGAAGCGGCTTTGCGCGCGGCGCGCGGCCTCTTGCGGGCGCCATCGCGGGCCTCTGTAAGGCTGAGTTTGCGAAGACTTAACCGACGAGGAGCACCACGATGACCAAGGCAGCTATGGCACTGAGTGAGCTGGCCGAGAAGGGGCCGGATGTCGATGTTTTGCGGCAGATGATCCAGTTTGTCGCCCAGCGAGTGATGGACCTGGACGTCGAGACCCTGTGCGCCAGCCTGGGCCTCGCGCCGCGCGTCATCCAATCTCTTATTCAACTTCGGGACTAGTGAACATCCGCCTACCAGACAAGTCCGAAAGTGCCTGTTCCAAAACTTGGCGCGAAATGGTGCTTTTATCAATAAAAGCAGAGTGTTAGAGCATGCTTTTAAAGTGTTAGGTGAAATTCTCGTCCTTACTCGTAATACAGCTCGGAGCGTGTCAGCGTCGGGAATCGAGCGCTGCATGGCGACGCGTGAAGAGCAGGCAGCGTTGAATGCAATCACGGTCCGCACAACGCCGGCGGAAGGACGTGGCGCCCGCGATGGGCCAAATAACGCTATCTCAGCTGCCTTAGCGCCATAGGGTCTAAACGTCCGCATCGCGCTCCCGCGTAGGCTAACGACGGCGCGCCCGCGCCAGGCGTGTAGTCAAGTGAACTGACTTGCGCCAGCCAAGGTCCAGCGCTGCGCTTCAGCTACCTTGTTCCTCAAGTTCAGGCCTACTTAACGCCCGCCCGCCAGATAGGTACCTGCACTTATCCCTATAAATTAGAAGTTTATGCGTTGAAGTTGGAGTAATTACTAATTTGACATAATACACATTATGCGCAGTCAAGGATTGAGGCGGAAGGCTTCGACGCACTGAGGTCGTGGTAACGCGCACCGCATGTTGTCGGTGCTCGAGCATCGCCTCGGGTCACGTACCGGGAGCGCGCGCGCTGCTGATCCAAGTGGCCGAGTACCTGCAGAGCGACGAAGGCAAGCGCGAGATGCAGCTCGCGTGGCTGCAACAAAACCGCGTCGTCACTTTGCTTGTTGAGTCTTCGCAGACTTGCTGTCGTCCAGACGGCTGCACGCTACTGCTGGATGCGGGTCGATGGCTACGCGAGCTGGCCGGCGACGACATCGACCACATGAAGGAGCGGTATGGCCACAGTCAGCTTCGCCGCTTGATGGACGCTGCCGAACGGTTCGAGATCGTGGATGAGCCAACCGGGGACGGCACCCGAGCTGCTTATCGGGTCCGTAGTCTCGGGTAGGCCTCCTTCCCTGCCCCGCCAATTGACATTACCCCGCTGACGTTTACTGCCCAGCCGATTTCCCGACCATCGGAGCGGCTGGGCTGGGCCACCAAGAACCGACTTTCGGCGTCGCCGCCATAGGCACACGCAAGCGGTTATTGCCGGATCCCGTTTACCACAGCCGCTAGGATCTGAGGCGAATCGGTTCTCCGCCACATATTGGTGGCATCGGCCACCGAGAGGGAACGGGCTTCCTGCCCCGATGCCCGGCCGTTTCATCACACGCATGAACGGATGTCTTGGCTCGGAATGATCGCGAGCCAATCGAACCTTATGTCGATCATGCGCGCGTCGAAGCGCGCAGAGTCATTCGCGCGGACGACGGATTGGCCGCTCGCGGCAATCGAAAGGGTTACGACAGCGTCAGCCTGTTACTGGAACATCGTAGTCGCCGGGTGGAAGCCGACGGCCAACCGTCGTCCCTCAATCTTGAGAAGGGCTTGAAGCGCGGCACCTGATTGCACAAAGCGCACCGCGCTTCGCATCGGCGCTATCCTGCTGCATTCGAGAGGTTACGAAAGTCTGAAACGCCACTTCAGGCGGCTTGAAGGCTTGTACAGCCTGGCCGACTATTCGACTGCTCGGGGACATGCCGTGATCAGCGTAGAGTCCAAGACTCGTCCACATGAGCCGATGGCTTTACGCCGCTGCGTGGAGTGCTACTGGTAGCGTACCCCTTTCGGATTCTGGGCCGCTGAATGCATTGTTTATCAACCTTGCGAGGGGAATGATCGTGAAGATTTCTAAACCCGTTCGTGGACTCATGGCCTCCGCCCTGATGTTCGGTGCGGCGCAATCGATGGCCGCTGATCCGATTCGTATCGGCGTACCGGTCGGTCTGAGCGGCGCAAACAGCGTGGTCGCGCCTTCGGTTGTTCAATCGTCTCAACTGGCGGTCGACGAGATCAATGCAAAGGGCGGCATCCTCGGGCGCAAGGTGGAACTCGAGGTGGCCGACGACGGCAGCGGTGCTGCCGGCGCGCAAAAGGCCTTCGATTCCCTGATCTTCCAGAAGAAGGTCAATGTGCTGATCTCGATGGAGACCAGCGCGGCGCGCAACGCGGGCCTGCCTATCGTCTCGCGCGGCAAGGTGCCCTTCATCTACACGTCCTTCTACGAAGGGCGGTCGTGCAACCCCTACCTGTACGTGAACGCCTGGGTTCCGGATCAGCAGGTTGCTCCGATCGTCGACTACTTCATGAAGCAGAAGGCCAAGTCGTTCTTCCTCGTCGGCAGCGACTATGCGTTCGGTCGCGGCATGCTCGATTTCACCAAGAAGTACATCGAGAGCAAGGGCGGCAAGGTCGTCGGCGAAGAGTACCTGCCGATGGACGGTACGGATTGGACCGCTGTCATCAGCAAGCTGAAAGCGGCCAAGCCCGACGCGCTGATCACGTCGACCGCCGGTGGCGCCCCCAACGTGACGCTTACCAAACAGTTGCGCGCCGCCGGCGTGGCGATTCCGTATGGCAACCTCGCGGTTGATGAAGGCACGGCCAAGGCCATGGGGGGCGACGCCGAAGGCATTTTCATTTCCGGTTCCTACCTGACCAACATTGACTCGCCCAAGAACAAGGAATTCCTGGCCGCGATGCAAAAGAAATTCGGCAACGACCTGAAGACACCGAATGACCTGTCGGTGCCCCAGTACGAGGGCGTGTACGCGTACAAAGCCGCGGTCGAGAAGGCGGGGTCAACCGACGCCGACAAGGTGATCAAGGCCCTCGCCGAGGTTGCCGTTGACGGGCCGCGCGGCACGATCAGGATGAACAAGCAGCGGCACGCGCCGCTCACCATGTACCTGGGTCAGGTGCAGAAGGACGGATCGGTCAAGATCCTGGATACGTTCAAGGACGTGGATCCGGGCGCGCAATGCCCTAACCTGAAGTAGGCAGAGGGCCTGCTGCTGCCGGGTCGCTGTGGTTTGGCTTCCTGGGCTCTTGGCCCGGGAAGCCGTATGTTCCTGCCGGCCGGAAATTCGTCGTGACCGCCCTCCTGCTAGATACCGTCACGACCGCGGCGATCCTGTTCGTGGTCTGCGCCGGGCTGTTGTTGGTCTTCGGCGTGATGAAGATCATCAATTTCGCGCACGGTGGCTTCCTGACCGTCGGCGGCTATTCAGCACTTGCCGTCACACAACTCGGCCTAAATCCATGGTGGTCGACGACCTTCGCCTTCGTCATCGGCGGCCTGTGCGGCATGCTGGTCGAGCGACTCGTTGTCCGGCCGCTGTATTCGCGACCGCTCGACGCGATCCTTGCCACGTGGGGGCTGGGCATCATCATCGGGCAGGTTATCACCCTCGTGTTCGGCCGCGACGTCAAGTTCGTCGAGAGCCCGCTGTCCGGCACGGTGGGCCTGTTGGGAACGACCTATTCCCAGTACCGGCTCGCGGTCGTGGTGATCGCGATCGTGCTCGCAGCCGGGATGGCGTGGGCCCTGAACGGCACCCGCCTCGGACTGCTGACGCGCGCCGTGATCATGAACGAGAACCTCGCGAAGGGTCTTGGTATCAACAGCACCTTGGTGCGCTTCTCCAGCTTTTCGATTGGCGCTGCGCTCGCCAGCCTCGCCGGCGCGCTGATCACGCCGCTGTCGAGCGTGGATCCGAACATGGGCGTCCCGTGGCTGATCAACGCCTTCATGCTGGTGATGGTGTCGGGAATGTCTCTGATCAGCCTCGCCGCGGCCTGCCTGGTGCTCGGCGGCCTGCAGGTCGTGGTCAGCACGTACGGCAGCCCGATCCTCGGGGGACTGACGATCGTGTTGCTGGCTGCCCTCGTGCTGCGCATCCGGCCGCAGGGCTTCGCCCGTGAGTAGGTCCGAGTCGGCAGGCCCAACTCGCGCCCACCGCCGCGGCGACAGATCCGCCGAAACCCGATGGCTCGCGCTGTGCGTGCTGGCGGCGCTGCTGCTGGTCTTCGTCGGTCCCTACGTGCTGCCGCCGTTTATGGTCAATACGCTGGTGAGGGCCTTTTTCTATGCGGCCGTCGCACTCACCGTCGACATCCTGTGGGGCTACACGGGAATATTGACGTTTGGCCAGTCAGCCTTCTTCGGAATCGGCGCCTACGCGGCAGGCCTCGTGTTCACGCACATGGGCTTCTCGGGCGGGAATGCGGCGATAGCGCTCGCCGCGGCCGTGGGCGGCGCGATCATCGTCGCATTGGTAACGGGCTGGCTCTCCTTCTACCACGGTGCCACCGCGCTGTACGCCTCTGTGGTCTCGTTGGTGCTGCCGATTGTTCTGACGCAGATCATCTTCTCGGGCGGCAGCTTCACCGGCTCCAGCAGCGGGCTGTCCGGCTACCCGAGTTTCGACCTCGAGGTTGAGACCTGGTTCTGGCTGGGCGGAGGGTTTCTGACCATCGTGACAGCGGGCGCCTGGATCATCGTGCGCAGTGACTTCGGGCGGCTGCTCGTTGCCATCCGGGAGAACGAAGCACGCTGCGCGTACCTCGGCATCAACATCTCGCGCGTCAAGATAGCGCTGCTCGCCGCATTGTCGGTGGTCGCGGCGATAGCCGGCTACGGCTACGCGGGCTACAGCATGGTCGTGTCGCCCGAGTTGGCCGGATTCACTTTCGGTACCGAACTCGTCATCTGGGTTGCTTTGGGGGGACGAGGCACGCTGATTGGGCCGGTTCTCGGCACCCTGGTGCTGGACGTCGGTACCGCCTACCTCAGCGGCGACCTGCCCTTCGTCTGGAAGCTGATCGTGGGTATGGCGTTCGTCGTTGTGATCATTGCGCTGCCGAAGGGGCTGATTCCCGCGCTGGTCGACCTCGTGTCGCGGCTGCGCCCGAGCCGTTTGCCGACCGCAGCCCGCGGCGCCGAACTCGTTGCGCTGGCTGTGCCGATCGGAGCGCACTCGACAGGGTCCGGCTCGGCGGCTGTCGAGGTGTCCAGTGTGGCCAAGCACTTCGGCAGCTTGCAGGTGCTGCGCGATATCAGCTTTCGGGCATCGCACGGCGAACTGCTCAGCCTTGTCGGCCCAAATGGAGCGGGCAAGACCACGCTGATGCGCTGCCTCAGTGACGGCGGGGAAAGGTCCGCAGGGCAGGTGCGTATCAACGGCCACGACATCGCCCGGTTGCCGCCATACCGCTGTGTCGCCTTCGGGCTCGGGCGGAAATTCCAGACTGCGATCACATTCGAAACCCTGACGGTTGCAGAGTCGTTGCGGATCGCCCGCACGCGGCTGGAGCCGCCTTCGATGCGCCGTGCGAGCGGAGAACTGGCACTGCCCTCCGCAGCGCTGCAAGTGATCCGCTCGACGGGACTGGAACGGCATCTGGGCGAACAGTGCCGCTACCTGTCGCACGGGATGAAGCAGGCGCTCGAACTGGCAATGGTGCTCGCGCTGGAGCCCACGATTCTGCTGCTGGACGAACCCACCGCTGGCCTGACGAAGCCCGAGCGGACAATGATCGGCAATATCCTCGTCGAGCTCGCGCGCGACCACGCCATGTGCATCCTGCTGATCGAACACGACCTGGATTTCGTGCGCGACATCAGCTCGCGTGTGATCGTCCTGCACCAAGGCGCGATCGTGCTCGACGGTAGCGTCCAGGAAGTCGTCGACTCGGCTCTTGTTCGGGAAATCTACGCGGGGCACGTGACGGTGTCGCGGGACGAGGCCGCGGCGTGAACGACGCCATTTCCGTACGGCAGTCCGATGCACCGGCCGCGCCGGTGCTTCGCATTTCGCGGCTCCGGTGCGGCTACGGGGCGGCGATGGTCGTGCATGGAGTCGACCTCGAAATCGGAGCGGGCGAAGTGCTGGCCCTGCTCGGCAAGAACGGCATGGGGAAGTCCACGCTGCTCAAGGCAGTCATGGGATTTCTGCCACTGCAGTCGGGCGAGATTGGGCTCTTTAGCGAGGATGTGTCCGGGATGCCTCCGCACCTGCTGGCGCGCCGGGCGATCGCCTATTCGCCGCAGGAGCAGGCACTTTTTCAGGACCTCACCGTCGAGGAAAACCTACGACTCGTCGTGCGCGACAGACAGGTGCTCAAGCGAGACGTCGAACGTGTCGGCGCCTACTTCAGCTTCATTCCGCAGCGCCTTCGACAGCGCGCCGGTACCCTCTCCGGGGGCGAACAGAAGATGCTGCTTGTCGCCCGCGCGCTCCTGGGGCGCCCGCGCCTGATGCTGATCGACGAGATCAGCGAAGGCCTGCAACCGTCTGTCCTCGGGCGGCTGGCCAGCGTGCTGCGTGCCGAACGCGCCGAGACGGGATGCTCGATCCTGCTCGTCGAGCAGAACGTCGGCTTCGCGCTATCGGTCGCAGACCGCTTCGCGGTCCTGCAATCCGGTGAGATTGTGGAAACCGGCGCCGTCGGGGACGAAACCGCGTCGCAGCGCATTCTCCTGCGGCTGAGCGTCTGAGGCACCGGGGCCGAAGTCCGCCGTCGCACGCCTGAGGAGTTCCGATGCTCGAACTGAACACCTTTTCCATCGTCGCGCGCTGCCCCCGGACTGGGATGCTGGGGGTGGCGGTGAGCACCGCCGTGCCGGCCGTCGGGGCGCTTTGTCCGTACGTGATGCCGGCAGTAGGGGCCGTCTCCACGCAGTCGTGGGTCAACCCGTATCTGGCGATCGAGGCGTTGGACCTCATGCGCAGCGGCCTCACGGCGTCCGAGGCGCTCGACAAAGTCCTCGAGCGCGACGATGCCGCCGATCTGAGACAGGTCGGAATCGTCGATGCCCGGGGCGGCGCCGCGGCGTGGACCGGGGTTGACTGCACCCCCTGGTGCGGTCACTGGATCGGCGATGGGTTTGCCGTGCAGGGCAACATGCTCGTCGGCGAGGAAACGGTGCTGGCGATGGCGCGAACGTTCGAAGCCACCGATTCACTCGACCTCGCGGAGCGGATGATGCTTGCGCTCGAGGCGGGGCAGGCCGCCGGTGGCGACAAGCGCGGCAAGCAGTCGGCCTCGATCAAGGTCTTCGGGCAGGAAGACTATCCATGGCTCGACCTTCGGGTCGACGAACATCCGTACCCGGTGGCCGAACTGCGCCGCATCCTGTGCATCGCCAGGCTGCAGTTACTTCCATTCGTACAGGGCATGCCCAAGCGCGGCGCGCCCGCCGGCGCATTGCCCGAGAACACGGCGCAGATGCTGCTGCGCCCGCCGCCGTCGCGTCCCGGCGGCGGCGGCAGCGGCTAGCCTTCAGGGCCCGCGCGCGCGGTCATTGCGGACCACTCAGTACCAGCCCCGCTTGCTCGCAGCGCCCAGCATCTCGTCGTAGACGTCGGTGCGACGGTCGCGCAGCACCTGGTTGAAGGCGTTCCAGTTGCGCTTGCGCCGAGCGTCCGAAAGGTTGAGGTCGGCGACGAGGATCTCCTCACCGTCGCGGCTGGCCGGACCCGCCAGCGGCCAGCCGGTACAGCTCACGATCAGGCTGTTGCCGATGAAGGGCTGCTCACGTTCGATGCCCACGCGGTCGGCTGCGGCGACAAAGATCGAGTTCGAATGTGCGCCCCCCATCGCGAGCACGTTGGCCATGACCGGCAGGTCGGCCGGCTGCCCGGCCATTGGCACCCAGTTGGTCGGTACGCACAGGATGTCCGCGCCCTGCAGCGCAGCGAGCCGGAAAACTTCAGGGAACCAGATGTCGTAGCAGATGGCGCACGCGATGCGCCCGATCGGGGTGCGGAACACGGGCACGCCCAGATTGCCGGGTTCGAAGAACAGGTTCTCCTCGCCCCACAGGTGGTTCTTCCGGTAAACGCCGACAAAGCCTTCGGGTCCGACGACCGCAGCGCTGTTGAACAGCGCCTGGTCGGCGAGCTCGGTGATACCGGCGACGATGTACAAGTCATGCGAGCGCGCCGCTTCAGCCCACGCGCGCACGGTCGACCCGTCCGGGATCGCTTCGGCCAGTCCGAATGCCTCGTGGCGAGACTCGAACACGTAGCCGGTACTGCACAGCTCCGGCAGCACCACAAGCTGCGCGCCTCTGGATGCGGCGGCAGCAATGAGTTCAAGACTGCGCTCCACGTTGCCCCGTTTCTCGCCGATTCTCGGTTCGAATTGGATGCATGCCACACGCACCGGGCTTTCGGGCACCTTGACGCTTTCCGACATGGGAGTCTCGCCTTATGGTTCAGTGGGATCGATGCATTGCGACCTGCCCGCCCCATTCGTGCCCACGCTCGAATGCGTGCGCGACACGCAGCACGGTCATCTCATCAAACGGGGGCCCCGCGATCTGCAAGCCGATAGGCAGGCCGCGGCGGTCGAAGCCGCACGGCACGGAGATGGCGGGAAGTCCGGTCAGGTTATACGGGAAGGTGAGTCGCCAAGATGCGGCCAGCACGCTCTCGGGCTTGCCGCCCACTTCAACAGTCCACTCACCACTGTTCCATGCGGTGAGCGGCTCGGTCGGCCCAACGATCACGTCCGCGCGCTCGAAAGCGCGACGGAAGTCCTCGCACAGGACAGCGCGCAGTTGCTCGGCCTTCAGATAATCGGCGGCCGTGACGAGGCGCCCGATCTCCACCAGCGCGCGGACGTCCGGCTCGAAGTGGGCCTGACGCCCGGCGGCCACTGAGGCATCGTGATACGCCGCCGACGAGGCGAGTTCGACTGCGAAGATCGCCGCCAGCCCATATTTTAGGTTCGGGATCTCGAACTCGTGTATGCGCGCTCCGGCTGCCGATAGGTCCGAAAGCGCCCGTTCCACGGCCGCATCCACTGCGGGTTCGTTGCAATCGAAGAAGTGGTTTCGGCAGACGCCCACGCGTATTCCCTCGACAGGTAGGCCAAGCGCCTTCGTGTAATCGGGGACCGGTCTGTCCTGGCAGGCAGGGTCGCGGGCGTCGTAGCCCGCGAGCACGTTTAGCAGCAACGCAGCGTCCGTTACCGTTCTGCATAGCGGTCCCGCATGATCCAGCGACCATGTGTGGGGGACGATGCCGTAGCGACTGACGCGTCCGAAAGTCGGCTTGAGCCCGACGACGCCGCACAGGCTCGCGGGGATTCGGATCGAACCGCCAGTATCCGAGCCCAAAGCCGCACTGCAGAGCCCGCCCGCAACCGCCGCCGCCGAACCGCCACTGGATCCGCCTGGGACACGGTTCGTGTCCCACGGATTGCGCGCGGGTGGCGTCACGGTTCCCCATGCGAACTCGTGAGTACGTGTCTTGCCGATCAATACCGCGCCGGCCCTGCGCAATCGCGTCACGGCGGCTGCGTCGTAGTACCCGAAGGAAATACCTGACGCCCGCGTCCCGGCAGTCGTCGGCATGTCCTCGGTAAGGTAGTTGTCCTTGACGCCGACCGGGACTCCGTGCAGCGCACCGCGCCAATTGCCCGCGGCGATCTCACGTTCGGCGTCGCGCGCCTGTGCGAGCGCTGAAGTGGCGACATGCACAAAACTGTTCAGCGTGCCGTCCCAGGCTCCGATGCGCTCCAGACAGGCTTTGGTGAGCGCTACTGGCGACAGCCTACCGTCACGCAACGCCGGAGCCAGGCGTTCGATCGGCGCGGCGCACAGATCGCGCTCGTCATCCTCATTCACTTCTCGCCCTCGGCGCGGTAGCGGGCCGTCGGCTCGAAGATGACGGCGGGATGCACGTCTTTCAAATCAAGCGAGCGGAGCTTGCGTATCTCGGCGAGCACATCCTCGAATACCGCCAGGATCTCCCGAAAGCGTTCGTCCGACAGCGACGTGCCGAGCAAGTCTTGCATCGTCGATATGGGCGCGGGCGTGGTGTCGCTTGTTGAGGCCACTGGGTCCCTCGAAACTTCATGATCCATACCGTAGCGAAGCATAACTTGGGGGGGAACGGGACCGGCGCAATCGTCGAATCGCCGGCGCCGCCACGATCAAGAAGGCTAGGTGGGCTGACCCTCGATGAGCAACGGCTCGCAGTCGGCCAGCGCGAGTCGATAGAGTTCGGACCTTTTCAGATCGGTCATCGACATCGCCGCACCCCTGGGCGAAAGCCGCTCCATCCGCTCCTCGAACAGGCGGGACGGCTGCCAGCGCAGCCCATGCAGCACCGCATCGATGGCCTCCGTATCGCTGCAGACGAGGACGAGGTCGCAGCCGGCGCCGATCGCCGCCTGGGCGCGCTCGACCATCGAGCCCTGTGTGCGGGCGCCCTCCATCAGCAGATCATCACTGAATACGGCGCCGGCGAAGCCAAGCTCTTTGCGCAGGGTCCGGATCCACTTGGCCGAAAATCCGGCGGGCGACGCGTCGACCGTGTCGTAGATGACATGCGCGGGCATCACACCGGTCAGCTGAGGCCCCAGCCAGCGGTACGGGGCCGCATCTCGCTTGAGCAGATCGACCCGGCTGCGGGAGTCGTGCGGCACAGCGACGTGTGAGTCGGCTTCGGCCCAACCGTGACCCGGGAAATGCTTGCCACAGTTCGCCATGCCGGCCATCGCCAGGCCGTGGCAGAGGTGCGCCGGCCAGCATCGTAACGACCCGCGGATCCGAGTGAAACGCGCGATCGCCGATGACCGCACTGCGCCCCCAGTCGAGGTCGAGCACCGGCGTGAAGCTGAGGTCGATGCCGTGCGCGCGCAACTCGGCAGCGAGCACGTAGCCGAGCGAGGCCGCCACGCGGCAGGCCTGCAGTACGTCGCGGTCCCACAACTCGCCGAGCCGGCGCATCGGAGGCAGACGCGTGAACCCGCTGCGGAACCGCTGCACGCGCCCGCCTTCGTGGTCGACCGCAATCAACAATGGCGGATCGCGCAGCGCGTGGATCTCGGCCGTCAGCCGAAGCAGTTGCGCCGGCGACTCGAAGTTACGAGCGAACAGGATCACCATGCCGACCAGCGGGTGCACCAGCCGCTCGCGCTCGCCCGCCGTCAACTCGAGACCGTCGATGCCGACGACCACAGGTCCGGCCGTCACGCGCCCTCCTCGGCTTCCGCGATCGCGTAAGCCATGGCATACAAACGCTCATCGCTGACCGACACGTGCAGCCGCAGCTTGCGCACTTGCGCGAACTGCCGCAGTTCCGCGCTGCTGACAAACACGATCGGCCGACCCGAAGGCTCATTGACGATTTCAACCGCGCGCCACGACATCGGCGTGCGCATCCCAAGCCCGAGCGCCTTCGAGATGGCCTCCTTGGCGGCAAAGCGCGTCGCCAGGAACGTGAGGCCGCGCTCGTCGGAACGCGCACGTCGCGCGTGGTAGCGCTCGAGTTCGCGCGGACCGAGGATCCGGCGCGCGAAGCGTTCGCCAAAGCGCAGGTACGCGGCCCGGATGCGCGCGATTTCGATCAGGTCGGTCCCGACGCCGTAGATCACGATCGGGCCCCGGCCTTACGAATCTCGGCGAGGTACAGGCGCACGGTCGTTGCCAGGCCGAATTCGAGCGCATCGGCGATCAATGCATGGCCGATCGAGACTTCATCGGCGCGCACCGCGCGCAGGAATGGCGCGAGGTTGTCCCGATTGAGATCGTGCCCGGCGTTCACGCCCAGCCCGGCGCCGCGCGCCGCGTCCGCTGCCGCCGCATAGCGGCCGAGCACCGCCTCCTGCGCCGGCGTTCCGAATGCCTGCGCGTACGGTTCGGTGTAGAGCTCGATGCGGTCTGCCCCCAAGGCCGCCGCGTGCACGATCGCCTCCGGCACGGGATCCATGAAGAGACTGACGCGGACACCCAAGTCGCGCGCCTGTTGCACCAGCGGTGCCAAGCGCTCGCGGTCAGCCGGAAGGTTCCAGCCGTGGTCCGACGTGAATGCGCCGGACTCATCGGGGACGAACGTGCACTGGTCAGGCTGCACCTGAGCCACGAAATCGAGCAGACCGTGAAACGGGTTGCCCTCGATGTTGAACTCGCAGCCCGGCCACCGCTCGAGCAGTGCGGCGAGCTGTGCGACGTCCGGCGCGCGCACATGGCGCCCGTCCGGCCGCGGGTGCACGGTGATGCCGTCGGCGCCCGCCTCCAGCGCGAGCACGGCCGCCCGCTCGACGCTCGGGATACCGATCGTGCGCGTGTTGCGCAACAAGGCGACCTTGTTGAGGTTGACGCTGAGCGCCGTCATCGATTTCGGGGCCGGTGGACGTTCAGAGCTGGTGAAGGTCGAGCAGAATGCGGCGCGTGTTGAGCGGTTTGCCGTCGAGATGGTAGCGAATCAAATGGCGCAGCATGGCCTTGGCCTCGGAGGCCACCGCGGCATCGGCGAAGTCACCGCGCGCCATCGCCAGCAACGTGGTGCCCGATACGCGCGAGCCATCTTCGTCGCGTTCGTGCGGTGAGACGCGTTGGGCACCGGCTTCGACGCGGAATACATAGTCAGCCCGCGGATCGATCGGCGCGCCGTCCGTACAGCGGTCGAGCGCCACCGCGTAGCCGACCTCCCGCAGCAAGTCGAGCTCGAACGCCCGTAGCGCAACGTCGAGCCGGGCCTCACCCAGTCCGTGCAGCATGTCCAGGTAACTCGCGAACAGACGCTCGTGCGGATCCGCGCGCGCGAGCAGACGGACGATGAGTTCATTGGCGTAGAACGCCGAGAGCAAGGCCCCGCCGCGCAATGGGGCCAGGCCGCCGACCCACTCGACGCGCACGAGGTTCTTGGCCTCGCTGCGGCCACTCCAGGAGAACGACAGCGGCGTGAACGGCGAGAGCAGGCCGCGAAACTGGGACGTCGGACGCTTCGCCCCGCGTGCGACGAGCGACATGCGGCCAAAGTCGCGCGTGAAGGCCTCGACGATCAGGCTGGTCTCGCGCCAGGCAGTCGTGTGAAGGACAAATCCCGGCTGGTGATCGACCCGCGCCTCGTCCCGGCGCCGCCGCACGGTGGCACCGCCCTTGCCCGCGGCGACATCGGCTGTCAGCCATAGCCGAGTTTCCGCAAGGCCGACGGATCGTCGCTCCAGCCCTTCCTGACCCGCACCCAGACCTCCAGATGCACCGGCTTGCCGAGCATCTCCTGGATCTCGACGCGCGCGAGGCGCGAAATCTCGCGCAGCTTCGCGCCGTCCTTGCCGATGACGATGCCCTTGTGCGAGTCACGGTCCACCACCAGCGTCGCGATGATCTCGGCGCCTGCGTCGGTTTCGTCCCAGCGATCGATGGTCACCGCGACTCCGTACGGCAGTTCGTCGCCCAGCAGGCGATAGGCCTTCTCGCGGATGCGTTCGGCGGTGAGGAAACGCGCGCTGCGGTCGGTGTACTGGTCGGCGTCAAACAGCGGCATGCCTTCCGGCAGCAGCGGGCGGACTTCCTTGAGCAGGTCATCGAGCTGGCGCTGCTTCTCAGCGCTGACCGGGACGATCGCGTGAAACGGGTAGCGTTGCATCGAGGCCGCCATCAGCGGCAGCAGCCGCTCCCGCTGCGCGATGAGATCGGTCTTGTTGAGCGCGAGGATTACGCGATCGGAATCGGGCGGCAGCAGGCTCACCACCGTGTCGTCGGCCGCCGTCCAGCCGGTCGCATCGATCACCAGGACGATGGCGTCGACATCCGTCAGCGCCCCGGTCACCGTCTCGTTCATGCGCTTGTTCAGCGCGCTGCGGTGCCGCCGCTGGAATCCCGGGGTGTCCACGAAGATGTACTGCGCATCCGCATCGGTGCGCACGCCGAGGATGCGATCGCGCGTGGTCTGTGGCTTGCGGGACGTGATGCTGACCCGTTCGCCCACCAGCGCGTTGACCAGCGTCGACTTGCCGACATTGGGACGGCCAATGACGGCCACCATGCCGACGTGGCGCGCGTGCTCCGGCATCACGCGGGGTCGCGGGTGGCCAGCGTGTCGGGCGTCGCGGTGGCCGGTTCGCTTGCGACCGCTTCCACGGCGGCCGGCGCAGCCGCCTTCTTCCGGGTGCGCCGGCCCAGGTGTGCGATGGCGAGCTGTGCGGCCTCGAACGCCTGCTTCGCGGCCGATTGTTCGGCCGCGCGCCGGCTGCGCCCGGTGCCGCGCACGCTGATCTCGAGCTTCGGGATTGCGCACTCGACCTCGAACTCCTGGTTATGCGCCGCGCCGCGCGTCTCCACCACCGTGTACACGGGCAGCGCAATGCGCTTGCCTTGCAGGTATTCCTGCAGGAGCGTTTTGCTGTCCTTGCCCAGCGTCTTCGGGTCGACGGTCTTGAGCACCGGGTCGAACAGCTTGCCGATGACGCCCTTGGCCGCGTCAAAGCCGCTGTCGAGGAAGATGGCGCCAAAGATGGCTTCCACCGTATCGGCGAGGATCGACGGGCGTCGGAAGCCCCCGCTCTTCATTTCCCCTTCGCCCAGCCGCATGAAGTCGGACAGCACCAGACGCTCGGCGATATCGGCCAGCGATTGCTGCTTGACGAGGTTGGCGCGCAGGCGCGACAGATCACCCTCGTCCAGTCGCGCGTACTTCTGGAACAGGATCTGCGCGATGGCGCAGTTGAGCACCGCGTCGCCGAGAAACTCCAGACGCTCGTTATGGATGGCGCCGTGGCTGCGATGCGTTACCGCCTGCTCGAGCAGCGCGTGCTGGACGAACGTGTAGCCAAGGCGCCCTTCAAGCGCCGGGAGTTCCATCGGATCCGGTATCCGGCAGACGCCTCACGGCACCGCTTTGCGCTGCGCGCGGTCACGCGTCGTGCCAGCGAAGTCGATCATGATGGAAACATTGTCCATGACCGGGATCTTCTTCTGATAGGCGTAGCTGATGACGATCAGGTCGCCCTCTTTCGTGACGTCGAGGTCCTTGCTATTGATCGACGTGATGTCGTCGATCGTCGCATGCCGGTCGAAGGCGTTGCGGATCTCCTGAACCGTGGTGCCCTCGTTCTTGATCTTCTGCACGGCGCGCTCGATCGCGATGTACTCGATGACCGCCGGTACGGTCCTGGCGCCCAGAGCCAGCAGGCCCACCACGATCAGCCCGATGAAAATGAGGCCGATGATGCTGAGTCCGCGCTGCCGCCGGCGAGTTCGGAATTTGTCCATTTTCCCTTTCTTTTCAGTGACTTAACTGAAATCGCTGTCAGCGGAAGCCGCCGATGCGCCCGATATTGCCAAAGTTCATCCAGATGAGGAAGGCTCGACCGACAATGTTCTCGTCCGGCACGAAGCCCCAAAAGCGGCTGTCCTCGCTGTTGTCGCGATTGTCGCCCATCATGAAATAGTGCCCCGGCGGCACCGTGCAGACGATGCCGCTGCCGCTGTATTGACAGGCCCCGGGGTGGGTGTTGGGGTAGCCGCCGCCCAATCCCGGCGGCACGGCTTCGTTGACGATGACCCGGTGGCCGGCGGCCCCCAGAGCCTCGTCGAACTGCGCGTAGTACTGCATGCGATCCGGATCGTAATAATTGTCGAGCTTCTTGAGCGGCACTTCCTGGCCGTTCACCGTCAACCGCTTATTGAAGTACTCGATGCGGTCGCCCGGCAGCCCCACGACACGCTTGATGTAGTCCTGCGAGGGGTTCAACGGGAAGCGGAACACCATCACGTCGCCGCGCTTGGGCTGTCCAACGTCGACGACCTTCTTGTTGATCACCGGCAGGCGGATGCCGTACTCGTACTTGTTGACCAGGATGAGATCGCCGACCTCGAGGGTGGGAAGCATCGAGCCCGACGGGATGCGAAAGGGCTCGTACAGAAATGACCGCAGCAGGAACACGACCAGGATGACCGGGAAAAAGCTCGCCGTGTATTCGAGCCAGGCCGGTTGTCGAATGGCGCCGTCGTGCAGACTGCGGCGCTCCTGCTCGACGATGGTTTCCTTGCGCGCCAGCGCGGCGGCGTTGCGGCTGTCGAAGTCGGCCAGGAGCTTGGCCGCCCGCGCACGACGCTGCTTGGCGAACACCAGCTTGTCCGCGACCCAAAGGATCCCGGTGAGGACTGTCAGGACAAAGAGGATGAGGGCAAAGTTCATTTGTCTTCCACCTGCAGGATGGCGAGGAACGCTTCCTGCGGAATTTCCACGGTGCCGACCTGCTTCATGCGCTTCTTGCCGGCCTTCTGCTTCTCGAGCAGCTTCTTCTTGCGCGTGATGTCACCGCCGTAGCACTTGGCCAGCACGTTCTTGCGCAGCGCCTTGACGTCTTCACGCGCGATGATGTTGGCGCCGATCGAGGCCTGGATCGCGACGTCGTACATCTGGCGCGGGATGAGCTTGCGCATCTTGGCCGTCACTTCCCGGCCGCGGTAGATCGCGTTGGCCCGGTGCACGATCACGGAGAGCGCGTCCACACGGTCGCCGTTGATCAGCATGTCGACCTTGACGACGTCGGCCGCGCGGTATTCCTTGAACTCATAGTCCATCGACGCGTAGCCGCGCGAGACCGACTTCAGCTTGTCGAAGAAGTCCATGACGATCTCCGCCAGCGGCAACTCATACTTCAGGATGACGTGGCGGCTGTGGTACGTGAGGTCGGTCTGGATGCCGCGCTTGCCGATGCACAGCGTGATCACCTGCCCGACGAACTCCTGCGGCACGAAAATCGTCACGTCGACGATGGGCTCGCGGATCTCCTCGATGCGGGCCGGATCCGGCATTTTCGATGGGTTCTCCACCGACACCACCGTCCCGTCGCGCAGCAGCACCTCGTACACCACCGACGGGGCGGTGGTGATGAGGTCCATGTCGTACTCGCGCTCGAGCCGCTCCTGCACGATGTCCATGTGCAGCAGGCCGAGAAAGCCACAGCGGAAACCGAACCCGAGGGCCTGCGACACCTCGGGTTCGAAATGCAGCGACGCGTCATTGAGCTGGAGCTTGGTCAGCGCGTCGCGCAGCGCTTCGTACTGATTCGATTCGACCGGAAACAGCCCCGCGAAGACCTGGGACTTGACTTCCTTGAAGCCGGGCAGCGGCGCGTCCGCGGGCTTGCCCGCGTGGGTGACGGTGTCACCGACATGCGCGTCGCGCAGTTCCTTGATGCCCGAGATGACGAAACCGACCTCGCCGGCCGACAGCAACTCGCGGCCGCGCGACTTGGGCGTGAACACCCCGACCTGTTCGACCAGGTGGGTGGCGCCGCTCGCCATCAGCAGGATCTTGTCCTTCGGCTTGATCACACCGTTGACGACCCGGACCAGCATCACAACTCCGACGTAGTTGTCGAACCAGGAGTCGATGATCAGCGCCTGCAACGGAGCCGCGGGGTCGCCCTTGGGCGGCGGCACCCGTTCGATGATCCGCGCCAGGATCTCCTCCAGCCCCATGCCGGTCTTGGCGCTCGCCAGCACGGCGTCGTGCGCGTCGAGGCCGATGACGTCCTCGATCTCGGCGCGCGCCTCCTCGGCATTGGCCGAGGCCAGGTCCATCTTGTTCAGGACCGGCAGCACCTCGACGCCGAGCTCGATCGCCGTGTAGCAGTTGGCGACCGTCTGTGCCTCGACGCCCTGGGACGCATCGACCACCAGCAAGGCGCCCTCGCAGGCCGACAGCGAACGACTCACCTCATAGCTGAAGTCGACGTGCCCGGGGGTGTCGATCAGGTTCAGGTTGTATTTCTTTCCGTCTGCGGCGACGTACTCGAGTGCCGCGGTCTGCGCCTTGATCGTGATGCCGCGCTCGCGCTCGAGGTCCATCGAGTCCAGCACCTGCGCCTCCATCTCGCGATCGGACAGGCCGCCGCAGCGCTGGATCAGGCGATCCGCCAGCGTCGACTTGCCGTGGTCAATGTGCGCGATGATGGAAAAGTTGCGGATATGCTGCATGCGTCATGCGCCGAACCGGTCGGCCTGGGGTACCAGCGGTGCGAATCGTGGCGCTCGGCGGCCGGGGCTCCGCGCGGCTGAACAAAGAAAAGGGGGTGACCGCTAGGCACACCCCCACTCCCGGTACAGCCGCGGAGTTTACCGCGGCGCGCGAAATCGCCGGCTCAGCGCCGGATGATGACGAACCGTGAGGCCTCGCCGCGTCGTACGAGCACGGCCACGTCCTTCTTCGGATCCAGTTTCGCCACGGCTTCGTTGAACTGCTTCGCGTTCTGAACTCTCGCTGCTGTTGAGCTGCGTGATGATGTCGCCCGCGCGCAGTCCGGCGCCGGCCGCGAGGCCGTCGACGGAATCGACCTGCACGGCGCCCTTGACGCCCAGTTCCTTCAGCTTGTCGGGCGCGACGTCGGACACGCCCAGGCCGAGCGCGTTGGCCGGCGTCGCGGGCTTGGCCGGCTCGGTGGTCGTGGCGCTGCGCGGACGGTCCTGCGGCATCTCGCCGACCATGCACCTTGAGGTCGCGCTGCGCGCCCTTGCGAAAGACGTTGACGGTGGAATTGGTGCCCGGCTTGGTGCCGCCGACGATGCGCGGCAGGTCGCTCGAACGATCGATCGGCCGGCCGTCGAACTTCAGGATCACGTCGCCCGCCTCCAGTCCGGCCTTCGCCGCCGGGCCGTCCTTCTCGACCGAGTTGACCAGCGCACCGCGCGGCGCGCCCAGGCCGATGGCCTCGGCCACCTCCTTGGAGACGCCTTCGATGCCGACGCCGATGCGGCCGCGAATGACGCGGCCCGAGGCGCGCAGCTGCTGCTGGACGTTCATCGCCTCGTCGATCGGGATCGCGAACGAGATCCCGTTGTAGCCACCGGACGTGGTGAAGATCTGCGAGTTGATGCCGACCACCTCGCCGCGCATGTTGATCAGCGGCCCGCCCGAGTTGCCGGGATTCACCGCCACGTCGGTCTGAATGAATGGCAGGAACTCCCCGGTGTCGCGCGCCTTGGCGCTGACGATGCCCGCGGTGACCGTGTTCTCCAGGCCGAACGGCGAACCGATCGCCAGGACCCATTCACCGACCCGCAGCCGGTTGGGATCGCCCACCTTCACGGTCGGCAGGCCCGCCGCCTCGATCTTCACCAGCGCCACATCGGTGCGACGGTCGGCGCCGATCACCTTGCCCTTGAATTCGCGCTTGTCGGTCAGCGTCACGGTGATGTCGTCCGCACCCTCGACGACGTGCGCGTTCGTCATGACATAGCCGTCGGCCGAGAGGATGAAGCCCGACCCCAGGCCACGCGGAACGTCGCGGCGCGGACCCGGCGCCTGGCCCGGTCCCGGACCTTGCCGCGGGCCCTGCTGCGGAGGATTGGGGAAGAAACGCCGGAAGAACTCGTACATCGGATCGTTCTCATCGATGTCCGGGAACGGCAGCGCGCTGGCACCGGTGGCCACACGCGCAGTGGTCCGGATGTTGACGACGGCCGGACCCGCACGGTCGGCCAGGTCGGCGAAATCCGGCAGGCTCTGGGCCGTCTGTGCCTGCGCACTCGGCGCCAGCAACGGAACGGCCACGCCCAGCAACGGTGCGAACAAAGTGCGGCTAATCTCTTCATCATTCCCTCGATCCTCTGCTTGCTTGAACACCGCCCGTCAGCGCGGGCCATTGAACTCCACGGAACCTGCCACGCCGCGGACGGCCGCGGGCGGCACTTCACCGACGACCGTCACGAGCGCCTCGCCGACACGACGCGAATAGGCGGCGGTCGGCCCCATCATCTGCACACCCTCGGTCAGGGAGTTTGCCTCGGCACCGGGTTCGATGAACACCGAGATCGTCGCCAGCCCGTCACTGAAGACGACCTGCATCGCGTCGCGTGCGCCCATGCGGCGTGCGATTTCCTTGGTGCGCCGAAAGCCCTCGGGCGTCGGCACGACCCACCCCGCCTTGGCCAGGTCGACCGGGCGGTAGTCGCTGCGTTCGACCGACCAACCCTCGGTGGGCCAGGCCGGCTTCGAGCCGGGCACGGTCGATGCGCTCGCCGATCCGCACGTCGGTGAACGCGACCTGTTCCAGCACTTCGCGCTGGTCATTGACCATCTGCGACTTCAGCAACAGGCCGCTCGCGCGGTCCACGCAGAGCCGGTAGCCGTAGCGCAGCGCGTCGCGCGGCACGGAGCGACAGCACCTGGCACTCGATGCCGGCGACGCGCTCGATGCCGCCGACCTCGACCTGATAGTGCTGCAGGATTTCCGCCGCCGGCGCACCGATCAGTCCGGGAAACGGATCCTCGACCGCGCGGTGCTCAATGACGATGCGGCGCGACTCCGGAATCAGGCAGTGGACTTCGTCGTTGCTGTCGGTGCGAACGCGGATGTACTCACGCGGCTTGCCGTCGAGCGTCTGGACACGCTCCTGCGATTGCTTGCCGTCGAACAGGTGGGTGATGCGCGACGTGCGCATGTCGCCGCCCGGCCTGGTACACGACGGTCCCGCTGTAGTTCACGCGGATCGCGGCCTGCTGGATGGCCTGCACCCATTGCAACGGCGATCGTGTTGGGGTCGCGGCGTCCGTCGCATGCGCTCCTGGGCGCGCAGCGGCAGGCTGGCGGCGGTCGCCAGACGCCATGAGCAGCACCGGAAGCCAACGACGAGCGCCACGACGGCCCGCGCTGCGGGTTGGAGCGGTCCCATCAACGACCTTCCGGGGCGTCGCCCGGGGTGCGCAGATAGGGAGTTGCCCGCGGCAGTGCGACGCCCGAGGCGAGTTCGCGATGGGCCGCGAGATACACATCGAGCGCACGCGCGTTGGCCACGGTCGCCGCGGCGCGCTTGCTCGCGTCGGCCGCCGACGAGACCGCCGCGAACTGGCACCGCCGTCAGGGCCACCTGCTGGCCCGGAGCCACGGCAGGGGGTGACTGCAGCAGCGGTACCGCCACGAAGGCAATGACGGCCGCCGAAGCCGCGATGGCGGCGCCGGGCGCGAGGTAACGGCGCAGCGTGCCGGACCGCAGCGAACCTGACGCGGCGCCAGCACGGTCGGTTCGCGCTCGAGCGCCGCGGCGACGCGGGCGCAGAAGGCGGCGGAATGACCGCGGCGACCTCGCTCGATCGCAGGGCATCGCCGACGATATGCAGGGTGACCCATTCGTTTCGCAGTTCGGCGTCACGGCACAGGGCCGTCAACAGGGAATCGGCGGCGACCGGTATCAAGTTCGCCGTCGATCAAGCTCGACAGCGTTTCCCAGTCGGGATGCCGATTCGTGTCAGTTGCAGATTGGTTCATGTTCCTACCCTACCACCGCTTGTCCTTCGTCGTGCTGAGCACCGGCCGCAATTCCTCGGCGATCGCCTCGCGTGCGCGAAAGATACGCGATCGAACGGTTCCGATCGGACAATTCATCGTTTCGGCAATTTCTTCGTAACTGAGTCCTTCGAGCTCCCGCAGCACGACGGCGGTGCGCAGATCCTCCGGCAGCCGCTCGATCGCCCGGTTGACGGCCTCTGCGACCTGCCTGGACAGCATCATCGACTCCGGGGTGTTCAGATCCCTTAGGTGCTCGCCGTCGTCAAAAGTTTCCGCATCTTCGATTTCTGTCTCGGTCGAGGTCGGCGCCCGGCGGCCCTGCGACACCAGATGGTTCTTGGCGGTATTGATCGCAATGCGGTACAGCCATGTGTAGAACGCGCTGTCGCCCGCGGAAGTTGGGCAGCGCCCGGTAGGCCTTGATGAAGGCCTCCTGGGCCACGTCCTCGACCTCGGCGTGGTCGCGGATCAGCCGCGACAGCAGGCGAAAGATCTTGCGCTGGTACTTGGACGACGAGCAGGTCGAACGCACCCTTGTCGCCGCGCTGCACGCGCTCGACCAGCTGCTGATCGATATCGCGGTCAGTCACCCGAGTGTCCCCGGCGGCCTGACGGCCCAGGGCGGTCGATCGAGCGCTCCGCGTTTCGTGCACGGACTTGCGTTCGTGATCGATCTCATTGTTGGCGCATTGGCCCCTGAGGGGTCCCGTTGCAGCGGTTGTGCCGACGCGTTTGCGATCGAAGGCAGGCGTGAATGCGTCGGCGCGCGTCCGGCGACAGGGAGTCGGGCCAGAGTCGAGATGAAGATGGAGCCGCAGCGCAAGGTTATCAACCACGGCGCCGCAAATACACACCAGGCCTGCACTTTCAGCGGCTCGCACGGAACCGTTCGGCGCATCGCGCAGCCCGCGCGGCCGTCGCCGATCGACAGTCCGGCCGCGACCGCGTCGCCGGTTCGGAGCCGCCCGAGCCAGCGTGGCACGCCCACCGGCACGGCGACCGCGATGCCGGTCGAGCCCGCGACGGATGACACGGATCCGCGCCAGCGCGGCGACCGCCAGCAGCATGACCGCCGACGAGAACGCAGGCTCGCTGCGCCAACCTGCAGCCACCGCCGTTCCCGCCGGGACGGCTACACGGACGGCCACCGTAGCGGCACTCAGATCCGCTTGAAAACCAGGGTGCCGTTGGTCCCGCCGAAGCCGAACGAATTCTTCATCGCGACGTCGATCTTCATTTCGCGCGCGGTGTTGGCGCAGTAGTCGAGGTCGCACTCGGGATCCTGATTGAAGATGTTGATCGTCGGCGGCGATACCTGATGGTGGACGGCCAGCGCCGTGAACGACGGACTCGATGCCTCCCGCGCCGCCCAGCAGGTGCCCGGTCATCGACTTGGTCGAGTTCACGACGATGCTGCCGGCGCGGTCGCCAAGCGCCGCCTTGATCGCCTTGGTCTCGTTGATGTCGCCCAGCGGTGTCGACGTGCCGTGCGCATTGAGGTAGTCGACCTCGTCGGCATTGACGCCGCGCGTTGCGCAGCGCCACCAGCATGCAGCGCCGCGGGCCGTCCATGTCCGGCGCCGTCATGTGATACGCGTCGGCGCTCATGCCGAAGCCGATGAGCTCGCAGTAGATGCGGGCGCCGCGCTGCCGCGCGTGCTCGTATTCCTCGAGCACCACGATGCCCGCGCCCTCGCCCAGCACGAAGCCGTCGCGGTCCTTGTCGAACGGGCGGCTCGCCGTCGCCGGATCGTCGTTGCGCGTGGAAACGCGCCTTCATCGTGTCGAAGCCGCCGAGTCCCGAGCGGGCAGATGGTGGACTCCGCACCGCCCGCCAGCATGACGTCGGCGTCGCCGTACTCGATCAGCCGGCCCGCTTCGCCGATCGAATGCAGGCCGGTCGTGCAGGCCGTGACGATGGCGAGATTCGGGCCCTTCAGATCCGTACTGGATCGACAGGTTGCCGCGCGATCATGTTGATGATCGAGCCGGGAATCAGGAAGGGCGATACGCGGCGCGGGCCGCGGTTCAGCAGCTCGGTGTGGTTGTCTTCGATCATCGGCAGGCCGCCGATGCCCGATCCAATCACGCAACCGATGCGTTCCCGGTTGCGCGTCGGTGATCTCGAGCCGCTGTCCTTGATGGCCTGCACCGAAGCAGCGATGCCGTAATGGATGAAGACATCCATCCGACGCGCTTCCTTCGGGGAGATGTAGGCGGTGAGATCGAAGTTCCTGACCTCGCCCGCGATGCGGCAATCCAGGCCGGAGGCGTCAAAGCGCGTGATCGGACCGATGCCCGACCGACCGGCGAGCAGGGCATCCCAGGACGACGCAACATCGTTGCCGACCGGGCTGATTGCACCGAGGCCGGTGACTACGACACGTCGCCTCGTCGCCTCTAGGCGCCGACGCGGCCGTCAGGCCTTCTTCAGGTGGGTGTTGATGTAGTCGATCGCCTGCTGGACGGTGCGGATCTTCTCGGCTTCTTCGTCCGGGATTTCGCATTCGAACTCGTCTTCCAGGGCCATCACCAGCTCGACGGTGTCGAGCGAATCGGCGCCCAGGTCCTCGACGAACGCGGACTCGTTCTTGATGTCCGCTTCGTTCACGCCCAGCTGCTCGGCGACGATCTTCTTGACCCGTTGTTCGATGTTTTCCATTGCACTCTCCTCCTACCTCGTGTGTGTCGGCGATGCGCCGCGATCGAGCTTTCGTGATTCCGGATGCGCACGCCATGTTGTGGCCGGCGAAAAAAGTCGCGCGGATTCTAACAGAGCACCCTTGCACTGGGGGGCGCCCGTTTCAGTTCATGAACATGCCACCGTTGACATGCAGCGTGGCGCCGGAAACGTAGGACCCTGCGGCGGACGCAAGGAACACGACCGCCGACGCGACTGTCGTCCGCCTGACCGAGTCGCCCGAGCGGAATCTGGCCGAGCAATGCCTGCGTCTGCGCCTCGTTCAGCGCGCGCGTCATGTCGGTGTCGATGAAGCCCGGGCGCGACGCAGTTGACCGTGATGCCGCGGCTGCCCACCTCGCGCGCCGAGCGCCTTGCGTCATGCCGACGACGCCCGCCTTGGCCGCCGCGTAGTTGGCCTGGCCGGCGTTGCCGGTCGCGCCGACCACCGAGGTGATGTTGATGATGCGGCCGTGCTTGGCTTTCATCATGCCGCGCAGGACGGCGCGCGACATGCGGAAGACACCCGACAGATTGGTCTCGAGCACGGCGGCCCAGTCGTCATCCTTCATCCGCATCGCCAGCGTGTCGCGCGTGATGCCGGCGTTGTTGACCAGTATGGAGAGCTTGCCGTACTCCTTGACGACGCTGTCGACGAGGCCTCGGCGGCCGGCCGCATCGACGACGTCGAACACCGCGCCACGCCCACGCGCGCCGATTTCCGCCAGGCGCGGCCGGACGCCGTCGGCGCCCGGCTGCGGACGTTGCCGTTCCGATCGACGGTCGCGCCGGCCCGCGCGAGCTGCTCGGCGATCGCACGGCCGATGCCGCGCGACGCGCCGGTGACGAGCGCGACTTCTTCGGCCAGGCAGTCCGGGCTGAAAGACTTTCATTTCGGCTCCTAGGCAGCCAGTCGCGCCAGCGCATCCTTCACGCTCTCGGCGTCGAAATGGCAATGGCTTTCGAGCTCCGGGACAATGCGCTTCGTCAGGCCGGCGAGCACGCGGCCCGGGCCGCATTCGACAACGTGCGTCACCCCGTCGGCCGCCAGCTTCTGGACGTTTCGACCCAGCGCACCGGCGCCGCGGCCTGCCGCGCCAGCGCATCGACGAACGCGGGCCGGCTCAGTCTCGATCGCGACGTCGACGTTGTTCACGAGCGGGATGGTCGGTGTCTTGATCAGGCGACGTGTCGCGAGATAGCGTGCGCAATCGATCGCGGCGGGTCTGCAGCAGCGACGAATGAAACGGCGCCGAAACCGGCAGCAGACAGCGCGCGCTTCGCGCCAAGGCGCCTGGCGGCTTCGCACGCGCGTCGCCACCGCGGTTGCGTGCCGGCAATCACGACCTGCGACGGTGCATTGAAGTTCACGGGCTCGACGACTTCGCCCTCGGCCGCCGTCGCGCACGCCTGACGCACCTGGTCGTCGCTCAAGCCGAGGATCGCGGCCATGCCGCCCACGCCCGACCGGCACCGCCTCCTGCATGGCCTGCGCGCGGAAGCGAACGAGTCGCACCGCGTCGCCGAGCGCCAGCGCGCCGGCCGCCACCAGCGCCGTGTATTCCCCGAGGCTGTGGCCCGCCACGACAGCCGGGGCCGGCCCGCCGGCCGCGCGCCACGCTCGATACATGGCGTAGCCCGCGGTGAGCATCACCGGCTGCGTGTTGACGGTCAGGCTGAGAGCGTCCGCCGGACCCTGCTTGATCAACGCGGCCAGGTCCTGCCCCAGCGCGGCCGAGGCCTCGTTCAGCACCTCGGCGACCACCGGGTCGTCGTCGAACGACTCCAGCATGCCGACCGATTGCGATCCCTGACCCGGGAAAGATGAATGCGAGTTTCATGTCACCACCGAACGAGCACCGAGCCCCACGTGAAGCCGCCCCCCACACCTTGCAGCAGCAGGTGGTGGCCACGCTTGATCCGCCCGCTGCGCACCGCATCATCGAGTGCGAGAGGGACCGATGCCGCGGACGTGTTCGCGTGGCGGTCGACCGTCACCACCACCTTGTATTCCGGCAGCGCCGAGCCGCTTGGCCAGCGCCTTCAGGATGCGCACGTTGGCCTGGTGCGGGATCAGCCAGTCAAGTCGCTCGGGTCGGAGCCCGGCCTGCGCCAGCGTTTCGACCGCGGAGCTGCCGAGCACGTTGACCGCCAGCTTGAACACCGCCTGGCCGTCCATCCGCAGGAACGGGTCGCCCTCCACGCGCCGTTGCTCACCCGCCCCGCGGTGCAGAGGATCCCCGCCTGAGCTGCCGTCGGCTTGCAGCTGCTCGTCAGGACGCCGGGTTCTGTCGACGCCTCGAGCACGACCGCGCCCGCGCCATCGCCGAACAGCACGCAGGTGCTGCGATCGTTCCAGTCGAGGATGCGCGAAAAGACTTCGGCGCCGATCACGAGTGCGCGCTTGTCCGCCCCGGAGCGCATGGCATCGGCGATCGCCAGCGCATAGACGAAGCCGCTGCAGACGGCCTGCACGTCGAAGGCCGCGCAGCCGAGTGCGCCGAGGCGCGCCTGGATCAGACAGGCCGCGCTCGGGAAAGATCTGGTCGGGAGTGGACGTGCCGACGATGATGAGATCGACGCTGCCGGCCGCCACGCCCGCGGATTCGAGTGCGGCCAGCGCGGCGCGCGCTCCGAGCTCGGCCGTCGTGACCCCGGGCTCGGCGATGTAGCGCTGGCGGATGCCGGTGCGCGCAACGATCCACTCGTCCGACGTCTCGACGCCGCGGGTCGCAAGTTCACGCGCGAGTTCGTCGTTCGTGACGATGCGCCGGCAGGCCGGAGCCGGTGCCGGTGATGCGCGCGTAGTGCGCTGCGTCGGCCCGGCGTCGCGCGCGCGCTCGGTTCGACGGAGCCGCCTGCATCATGCGCTCGCTCGGCCGCCGCCGGGCGGCCGCGATGAAGTCGCTCCAGTTGCTCGACGTAGGGCTGCATGGCCGCCACGGTACGTTCGAGCACACGATGACGCGCCTCTTCATAGCCGCGCCTCAGGGCGCACTCGAAGGCGACCGCATCGGCCGAACCGTGGCTCTTCAGCACCAGGCCGCGCAACCCGAGCAGGCTCGCGCCGTTGTGATGGCGGTAGTCGACGCGCCGCTTGAATCGGTTGAGCACCGGCATGGCCGTCAATGCCTGCAGCGTCGCGAGCGGCTCGCGGGTGAACTCCTCGCGGATGAAGCCGCCGAGCATCTGCACCAGTCCTTCGGAGGTCTTCAGCGCGACGTTGCCGACGAAGCCGTCACAGACGACGACGTCGGTCGTGCCCTTGAAGATGTCGTTGCCCTCGACGTTGCCGTGGAAGTTGAGCGCGCTCGGCGCAGGAGCTCGCCGGCCTCCTTGACGACATCGTTGCCCTTGATCACTTCCTCGCCGATGTTGAGCAGGCCGACGGTCGGCCGATCCTTCTCGTCGATCGCCGAGACCAGCGCCGAGCCGAGCACCGCGAACTGGAACAGGTGATCGGCGCCGCAGTCGACGTTGGCGCCGAGGTCGAGCATCGTGGTCAGCCCGCCCTTCTGGTTCGGTATGACGCCGGCAATGGCCGGCCGATCGATGCCGTCGAGCGTCTTCAGGACGAAACGCGCGATGGCCATCAGGGCACCGGTATTGCCGGCGCTCACGCACGACGTCCGCGCGACCTTCCTTCACCAGGTTGATCGCCATCGCGCATCGAAGACTTGCGCTTGGTGCGCAGCGCCGTCGCCGACCGGGTCGTGCATCTCCACGACCTCGTCGGCGTGAACGATGTCGACGACGACTGACCGCGCCGGCAACGCGCGTTCGATCTCGGCTCGCGTCCCACCAGCAGCAGATACGTCGGGCTGGCCCGCGAGAAACGCGAGATGCGGCGGGAACGGTGACCGGGATGCCGTGGTCACCGCCCATGCAGTCGATGGCGAGGCGGATCGTCACCGCGAGCGGGGCACGCCGCGGCGCTAGGGCAGCTGCGGGTGCTCGATGCGACAACGAAGCGGTGAGGCGCGAACCGACGCGCACGAGGAATGGACCGATCAGTGGACTGATCGAGAAAGCTTACTCGTCGTTCTTGGTCTGCAGGACCTTCTTGCCGCGATAGACGCCGTTCGGGCTGATGTGGTGACGACGATGCACCTCGCCCGTCGTCGGCTCGATCGCGGTCGGCGGATTGATCAGAAAATCGTGCGCGCGATGCGTGCCTCGTCTGGAGGCGGACTTCTTGTTCTGTTGGACAGCCATGGCTAACCCCACGGAATAAAACGCGAAATTCTACCTGAGCCGGGCCTGCAAAGGAATCCCGGCGCTCAAGCGGTTTGTTCAGCGCGCTTCAGCTCGGCCAGCACGGCGAACGGATTCGGGCGATCCGGCGCCGCGTGTCCGGCGCTGTGCGCGGGCAGGGTCGGCTCGCAATCCTCGTGGCGCGGCACCAGTGGCAGCGAAAGTATCGCCTCGTCCTCGATCCAGGCCGCCAGGTCCATCGCCGTGACCGCCGACGACGGCCTCGGCATCGTCGTCGTCGTCGATCGGCAGTGCGTTGAGTTCCTCTTCGCTCGCGACGAACCGGAACGCGCGCCCGACGCTCGAGCGCGGAAGGCGAGCGGCGCGCCACACCGCTGACAGACGAGCGCCAGTTCACCGGTCAGGTGCAGCATCGCCCCGGGTCGACCTTGTTCGTCGATCCGGCCCGTGATCTGGTAGCCGAGCGTGCCGTCGGGAGTCGCGAGGCTGGCGGCGAGCCGCGGCAACTGCACTGACTTGCAGCGCGCCTTCGATCGCCTGCCGGTTGCGCGCCAGCTCGTAGACGTCGCAACTACGCGAAGGATGTGCCGCCATGACCCCAGTCCACCCGTAGAGCGCAGCTAAACTGCGCGCGCCATGCACCGGCCAACGATCGTACTCGCATCGACTTCGCGTTATCGACGCGAGCTGCTGCAACGCCTGCGGCTCGACTTCGAGGTCGAAGCGCCCACGGTGGACGAGGCGCCGTGGGCCGGCGAGGCGCCGCGCGCGACGGCACTGCGGCTGGCCGTGGCCAAGGCGCAGGCCGTCCAGGCGCGCCGCGCGGGCGCGCTGGTCATCGGATCGGACCAGGTCGCGGAGATCGACGGCAGCGCCCTCGGCAAGCCGATGTCCCACGCCGCGGCCCTCGCCCAGCTCGAGCGCATGCAGGGCAAGGCGGTCATCTTTCATACGGCGCTGGCCGTCGTCGGCCCGCGACCCGAGGCGCTGCAGGCCGACAGCGTTCCGACGACCGTTCTGATGCGCACGCCTGCCCCGCGCGGCGCTCGAACGTTACCTGCGCCTCGACGAGCCGTACGACTGCGCCGGTGCGGCGAAGATCGAATCGCTCGGCATCGCGCTTGTGGCGAGCGTCGAGTCGAGCGATCCAACCGCCCTGATCGGCCTGCCCCTGATCCGGCTGACCTCGATGCTGGCCGACGCCGGCATCGAGGTGCTGTCGGCGGGTTGAGCCGTGAGCGGCACGCTGTATCTGCTGCCCTGCCCGATCGCCGACGCGCCGGCGGAAGGCGGTTCTACCGGCGCGCGTTCTGAGCACGGCGCGTGGACTGACGTACTTCCTCGCCGAGAATGCGAAGTCCACGCGCGCCTTCCTGAAAGCGATCGCGCATCCGACCCCGCTGCGCGAATCTGGACATCGTTGAGATCGGCCATGAACCGCCGACCGACCGAGATCGACGGCTGGCTCGCACCGCTCGTCGACGGCGGGACGGCGCGCTCGTGTCCGAGGCCGGCTGCCCCGCCATCGCCGATCCGGGGGCCAACATCGTGGCCGCAGCGCACGCACGCGGCAGTGCCGCGTGCGGCCACTGGTCGGTCCGTCGGCACTTGCTGCTGGCACTGATGGCCTCGGGACTGAACGGCCAGCGATTCCGCTTCCTGGGCTATCTGCCGGTCTCCGCCCCCGAGCGCGCAAAGCGGCTGCAGGCGCTGGAGCGGGACTCCCGCGCAGGCGAGACGCAGGGCTTCATCGAGACACCGTATCGCAGCAGCGCGATGTTCGACGCGATCCTTGCCGCCTGCGCGCCGGGCGACGCGGGTGACGGTCGCCGTCGATCTGACCGGAAGCGCCGAGTACGTGCAGACCCGCACCGGTCGCGGCTGGACCGTCCGCGGGCGCCGCCCGCCGCTCGCGCGACGACCCTGCGTCTTCCTGCTGCTCGCCTAACGGACCGGCCGCGCCTGCGCGTCCGGCAACCCAGTACACCGCGCCCTCGCGTCTCGACCACGGTCAGGGCACGCAGGCTCCCGTGGCCCAGCGCAGGCGCCGCCCCGGCAGGCGCCGGTCGCCGGGTCATACAGCGCGCCGTGCGTGGCACACATCAGAAATTCGGCGTCGGGCTCGAAGAACTCGCCGGGCTGCCAGTCGAGTTCCATCGCCACATGCGCGCACCGATTCAGGTAGGCGACGCACGACTCCGCGGTGCCGCACGACGAATGCCGGCACCGGCTTCGCTGCGGAACATCACTTCGAAACGCACGCCGCGACCGCCGTCGGCCAGCGTCGCCGACGGGCAGATATCGAACAGCTCGTCAGGCCAGCAGCCATGCGCGCAACCCCGTCGACGGTACTCGGCCAGGCCGAGCGGAGCCAGCGCTGCCAGCTGCTCGCGCGGATGGGCCCCATAGGTGACTCCGATCGCGGCGGTGCCCGCCGCGTGCAGCCATCGCGAGGTCATGCGTCGTGTCCCCGATCATCACGGTGCGTTCCAGCGGGACGTCGAGCTCCTCGGTCAGTTCGAGCAGCATGGCCGGATGCGGCTTCGGCTGCGTCTCGTCGGCGCAGCGCGACGCCGCGAAGAACATGCCGAGCCCGGTGGCGCCGAACGCGCGCTCGAGTCCGCGGCGGCTCTTGCCCGGTCGCCACCGCCAGCTGCAGCGCCGCCCTCCGCCAGTTCCACGATCAGCTCGCGCACGCCGGTGAAGAGCACGATCTCAGGCTCGCCGGCGAAATAGTGAAAGCGGTAGCGCGCGGAGAACTCCTCGATGCGGGCCGCATCCAGGTCCGGCACGGCGCCGGCGAGCGCGTCGTGCAGGCCGAGGCCGATGACGTGACTGGCCTGCTCGAGCGTTGGAATACGCAACCCGAGGTCGGCCGCCGCCTTCTGGATGCTGAGCGCGATCATCGCGGTCGAATCGACGACCGTGCCGTCCCAGTCGAAGACGACCAGGTCAAACCGTCGCTTTGGCATGGCTTGTTCGATGTCAGCGCCCGCAGGAACGCGCTGCAGTCGGGCGGCAGCGGCGCGGTCAGCATAAGCGTCTCGCCACGTGATCGGATGCGCCAGCTGCGTGGTGTAGGCATGCAGGAACATCCGTCCGAAGCGTGGCGCCGAACTCGCCGCGTGCCGCCCGGCGGTTGAGTTCGAAGTCGCCATACTTGTCGTCGCCGACGATCGGAAAGCCGAGGTGCGCCAGGTGAACCCGGATCTGGTGAGTCCGCCCGGTCTTCAGTTCCGCCTCGAGCAGCGAGAACGGACCGTAGCGCTCCTTGAGGTTGAAGATCGTGTGCGAGGCCGAGCCTTCGGCGTCGACGGCCACGCGCCGCTCGCCACTGCGGTTGACGAACTTCGTCAGCGCCAGGCGCACGTGCCGGCGCTGGTCGCTCCAGTCGCCGGCGACCAGCACCAGGTAGCGCTTGTCGATGCGGCCCTCGCGCAGTTGTTCGTGCAGCGACAGCAGCGCGCGCCGCGACTTGGCGAGCAGCAGGATGCCCGAGGTTTCGCGGTCGAGCCGGTGAGCCAGTTCGAGGAAGGCCTGTTGCGGTCGCGCCGCGCGCACCCGTTCGATCACGCCGTGCGCCACGCCGCTGCCGCCGTGCGCCGCCACGCCCGAGGGTTTGTCGACGACGATCAGGTGCTCGTCTTCGAAGAGGATCGGGCGGCATCTGGGCCGGCGCGAACGGCAGCTGCGGGACGCTCGCCGGCCCGTGCCGTCCGCAGGGGCGGGACGCGGATGTCATCGCCGGCCTGCAGCCGGTAGTCCGCGGCCACCCGGGCCTTGTTGACGCGGACCTCGCCGCTGCGAACGATGCGGTAGACGTGGCTCTTCGGCACGCCCCGCGCAATGCGCAGCAGGAAGTTGTCGAGACGCTGGCCGGCGTATTCGGGGTCGACTCGTAGGTGACTGACCCGATCGGCCGCCACGGCCCCGTCGCCTCGTCCTCGGACATGGAACACGGGCGATCGCCTGCCGCTTTCCTGTTTTACGGGCCGCGTCCATCTTGCATATACTTGAGGCGTCGAGGTTTTTCCGGAGTCCCGGAGAATCCCGGGGCCCAGGGGCCGCGGTGGCGCCAACACTGGCGCGCCTGGGAAGGCAAGTCCGGCTGCGGTCGGGTGCAGGGAAGACCTCACACGCGAAGGATTGTAGCTTTGGCTGATGCCGTCTGACGGCCTCGCCGGGTGCATGTGTCCGGTAGCAATGGTTCCCGGGCGGCCGTAGGCCGCGCGGGTTTCGAGACGATCCGTCGTCTCTTTGAATTCGCAGTGCGGCCGCCGTGAGGTGGCCGGGGCGGAAACAACCGCCGACTGCGTGGACCCACGTGGTGTGGGTCCCGCCGAAATGAACTGAGTGGAACACGCTGTGCGGCGCTCCGGCGCCGCGCGACAACGAGACCGATTTCCGAGAGCCCGAATTCCACATGACCTTCGTTCCGAACGCCCATTGCACGCCGCGCCTGCTCGGCGGCACGGATGGGCTCGTTCGCGCCGTGGACACGGTCTCCGGAGGGCCGCCGCGCGCGGCGGATCACGCCTGGCCGAGTGCCATGCGTGACCGCTGATACTCGTCAGCCACTGACCGCTCGTTCATTCCGGCACTGACAAGCGCCCCTGAGAAGGCGCAAGGAGTGCTGATGAAGCGCATGTTGTTCAACGCCACGCACGCAGAGGAACTGCGCGTGGCAATCGTCGACGGCCAGAAGCTGATCGACATCGACATCGAGACGGCGGGCCGCGAGCAGCGCAAGTCGAACATCTACAAGGGCGTCATCACGCGCGTCGAGCCCAGCCTCGAAGCGTGTTTCGTCGACTACGGCGAGGAGCGCCACGGGTTCCTGCCGTTCAAGGAAGTCTCGCGCACCTACTTCCGTGAGGGCGTGGACGTCCGCAGCGCCAGCATCAAGGAGGCGCTGCGCGAGGGCCAGGAACTGCTCGTCCAGGTCGAGAAGGAGGAGCGCGGCAACAAGGGCGCCGCGCTGACCACGTTCATCTCGCTGGCCGGCCGCTACCTCGTGCTGATGCCGAACAACCCGCGCGGCGGCGGCGTGTCGCGCCGCATCGAGGGCGAGGACCGGCAGGAACTGCGCGACACGATGGACAGGCTCGACCTGCCGTCCGGCATGTCGATCATCGCGCGCACCGCGGGCATCGGCCGCACGGCCGAGGAACTGCAGTGGGATCTCAACTACCTGATGAAGCTGTGGCGCGCGATCGAGGACGCGTCGCGGCCGCAGTACGAACTCGCGGTCGACGATCCGGACCATCCCGGCAAGAAGAAGGTCAGCTACGTCGACGACAGCACCGGACCCGACGGCCAGCGGCTGAAGCGCGCCAATCCGGCGCCGTTCCTGATCGTCGAGGAATCCAACCTCGTCATTCGCGCGATCCGCGACTACTTCCATCCGGAAATCGGCGAAATCCTGGTCGACACCGACGACATCTACGAACAGGCGCGCCAGTTCATGGCGCACGTGATGCCGGACAACGTCGCGCGCGTGAAGCGCTACAAGGACGACGTGCCGTTGTTCTCGCGCTTCCAGATCGAGCACCAGATCGAGACGGCGCACTCGCGCACGGTGCCGCTGCCTTCGGGCGGCGCGATCGTCATCGACCACACCGAGGCGCTCGTGGCGGTCGACGTCAACTCGGCGCGCTCGACGCGCGGCTCCGACATCGAGGAAACCGCGACGCGCACCAACCTCGAGGCGGCCGACGAAGCGGCGCGCCAGCTGCGGCTGCGCGACCTCGGTGGACTGATCGTCATCGACTTCATCGACATGGAAGAGTCGAAGAACCAGAAGGCGGTCGAGAACCGCCTGAAGGACGCGCTGCACTACGACCGCGCCCGCGTGCAGATGGGCAAGATCTCGCGCTTCGGCCTGATGGAGCTGTCGCGACAGCGGCTGCGCCCGGCGCTGAGCGAAGGCAGCCACGTCACCTGCCCGCGCTGCAACGGCGTCGGCGTGATCCGCGACACCGAAAGCTCGGCGCTGCATGTCCTGCGCATCCTGCAGGAAGAGGCGATGAAGGACAACACCGCGGCGGTCCACGCGCAGGTGCCGGTCGAAGTCGCGACCTTCCTGCTCAACGAGAAGCGCGGCGACATCGCGAAGCTCGAAGCGCGCCTGCGGGTCTCGGTGGTGCTGATCCCGAACAAGTTCATCGAGACGCCGCACTATCACGTCGAGCGCCTGCGCCACGACGACCCGCGCCTGGATGAATCGAAGGCGAGCTTCGAGCGTGCAGCCGAACTCGCGCCGAGTACCGACACGCCGTATACGCGCGGCAAGACCGAGGAAGAGCGCGGCCGCCCGAAACAGGAGGCCGTGGTCAAGGGCATCGTGCCCGAGACGCCCGCGCCCGTGGTCGTTGCGCCGCCCGTCGGCCGTTGTGGCGCCGCTGCCGGCAGCGCCCGCGCGACGACCGGCTTGTGGGGTCGCATCGTCTCGTTCTTCACCGGGGAGACGCCCACTGTGCAGCCGGTAGCGCTGCCGGCGCCGGCGAAGCCGGCCGGCGACAAACCGAGCCGGGAGGCCGAAGGCCGTGGTGACCGTGGCCGTGGCCGCGGTCGCGGCGAGCGTGATGGTCGACGCGATGGCCGACGCGACGACAAGCGCGGTGGACGCAGCGACGAACGTCGTGACGGTCGTCGTGGCGACAAGCGCGATGAGCGTCGTCCGGCCGATGCCGCGGCCCGCCCTGAGCGCGAGGCGCCCGCACCCCGTAGTGCGGAATGCGGACGAGGCGCCGCAAGCGTCGCGCAATCGTAAGCAGGGCGAACGCCGCGGCGAGCGCAAGGAAAAAGTTGACGTCGCGGAGCCAGCGCCCGTCGCGCCGGTCCTCGTCGCGGAGCCTGGCCTGTCCGAGCCGGTGACGCCGGTCGTCGCCTCGCTCGTGTCCGCCGATGTCGCGACGGCTGAGGCCCAGTCCGAAGAGCGGCCCGGCCGCAAGCGCCGCCGTCGGCGTGGGCGTGGCGGTCGGGGCGCCGAAGGCGAGTTGGCCCCCGGTGCGGCCAAGCCGGCCGAGGCCGACGATGCTGACTGAAGACGACGGCGATCACGCCGAGCCCGCGCCGGTCGCGGTGCCCGTTCGGCGACGGTCGCGCAGCGGTCGCACCGTCAAGTGCAACCGCCAGTCGTGGCCACGGTCGAGACCGCGCCTGCGCCCAGCGGCAACGGGCAGGCTGCGCGCACTCGCACGAGATCGCCGTCACGACGCCGGACATGATCGTTGTGCCGACGTCGTTCTCGGTTCCCGTCGCGGCCCCGGCACCGATGCCGGTCGAGCAGTTGCAGGCCGTGCTGCAGCTGGCCGGACTGAGTCTCGTGCAGACCGAGCCGTCCAAGCTCAGCGAGACGCAGGCGCGCCTGGCCGCCGAACCGCGTCCCGCGCGCGTGCCGCGCGAGCGTCCGCACCTGCCGCCGCTCGACGACGGCCCGCTGGTTCAGGTCGAAACGCGTTCGGGCCAAAGCCCGTCGGCTTAGTGTGGACAAGGGGCGCGGCCTGACGCACCGCGCCTTGTCGTGCGGCCGTGCGCCGCTACCATTGGCCGCATGACCGATCGCATCATCCAGTTGCTCGACATGCGCACGGCACGTCTGGCCGTGCCGCGGTCGCCGGAAGTCGAACGGGCCGAGGGCGAGGTGCGCGACCGTCTGGCGCGGCCCTCTGCGCGATCTTCGCATCTCGGTCACCGATCGGTGCAACTTCCGCTGCACCTATTGCATGCCGAAGGAGATCTTCGACCGCGATTACCGGTTCCTGCCGCACGCCGACCTGCTGAACTTCGAGGAGATCACGCGCCTGGCGCAGGCGTTCATCGCGCATGGCGTCGAGAAGGTCCGACTGACCGGCGGCGAGCCCTTGCTGCGCAAGGACCTGCACCGGCTGGTCGAGATGCTGGCGCGCCTGACGACGCGCGACGGTCGCCCGCTCGACTCGCGCTGACCACCAACGGATCGCTGCTCGCCCGCAAGGCGCGCAGCCTGGCCGACGCGGGTCTGCGGCGGGTCACCGTCTCGCTCGACGGCCTCGACGACGCCGTCTTCAAGCGCATGAACGACGTGGACTTCGAGGTGGCCGAAGTGCTGGCCGGAATCGACGCCGCCGCCGCCGCTGGACTGGGTCCGATCAAGGTCAACATGGTCGTGAAGCGCGGCGTCAACGACGCGGAGATCGTTGCGATGGCGCGGCACTTCCGCGGCACCGGCCACATCGTCCGCTTCATCGAATTCATGGACGTCGGAAGCTCCAACGGCTGGCGCATGGACGATGTCGTGCCGTCGGCCGAGGTCATCGAACGCATCGCGCGGGAGGTTGCGCCGCTCGACCCAATCGACGCGAATTACGCGGGCGAAGTGGCCGAGCGCTGGCGCTATCGCGACGGCAGCGGTGAGATCGGCGTCATCTCCAGCGTGACTCAGGCGTTCTGCAGCAGCTGCACGCGTGCACGGCTGTCGACGGAGGGAATGCTTTATCTGTGCCTGTTCGCAGACCGCGGCTACGACCTGCGACGCCTGCTGCGGGGCGCGGCGGATCAGCCAGCCGCCGACGATGTCACGTTGCGCGCGTCGATTGCCCGCATCTGGCGCGAACGCGCCGATCGGTACTCGGAGCTGCGTTCGGCGGCGAGCGCCCAGCGGCCCAAGGTCGAAATGTCCTACATCGGCGGCTGAGCGCGATGCCGCGCGCCAGGCACGCAAGCGTCACAGAATTGAGACTCGCGGGCGGCCCGGGCGCACGCAGGGGCCGCGTGACCGGCGGACCGGCCGTCCACGCAGGGCTCGGTTCGGCCGCTGCCGCGGCCGTCGACGTTGCAGTGGCCGTGGCATTGAGCCCCTTCACTGCGAGCGACGCGCTGACGGACGGCCGCCGGTGAGCGCGCGGGAATTCGAAATCTCCGGCGCCATCGAGCGGCTCGCCGCCCGGATCGTTCCGATCGAGGCGACCGAGCGGTGTGCGACCGTCGCAGCAGCCAACCGGGTGCTCGCCGCCGATGTCATCGCCGCGCTCGACGTACCGTCGTTTCCCAACGCGGCGATGGACGGCTACGCGGTGCGGGCGGCCGACTGCGCAGCGCCGGCCACGCTGCGCGTGGTCGGCCGTGCGTTGGCGGGTCATCCCTTCGGCGCTGCGCTGCGTGCGGGCGAAGCGGTGCGCATCATGACCGGCGCCACGCTGCCGGTCGGCGCCGATGCCGTGGTCATGCAGGAGGACGCGCGCGCCGAGGCGGACCGTGTGATTGTTTCGAGCGCCGAGCCGGGCGCCAACGTCCGGCCGCAGGGCGAACACCTGCGCCGCGGTGAGATCGCGCTCACGCGCGGCCGCCGGCTGCGCCCCTACGATGTCGGCCTCGCCGCCACCGCCGGCGCCGCTGAACTCACGGTATTCCGCCGCCTGCGCGTGGGCGTGCTCTCGACCGGAGACGAACTGCACGACCCGCCGGACCCCCGCGGTCGCGCCGGTCAATTCGACGGCAATCGTCCGACGCTGCTCGCTTCGCTCAGGCGCGCCGGCCATGATGTGCACGACCTTGGAATCGTGGCGGACCGTGCCGAGGCGCTCGAAGCCGCCCTCACGGCAGCGGCCGGCTTGCGCCTGGATGCCGTGTTGTCCTCGGGCGGTGTGGCGCAGGGTGACGCCGACTTCGTGCGCCGCTGGCCGGCGCTGGAGTTCGTGCCACTCGCCATCCGCCCGGGGCGCGGTATGGCCTGCGGTCGCGTTCAGATCGGCGAGCATGCGCAATGGTTCTTCGGATTGCCCGGCAACAGCGTGGCGGCGTATGTCGTGTTCCAGCTGCTGGTCGCCCCACTGCTCGCGCACCTGTCCGGAGCCAACGTCGAACCGCCGCTGACGCTGACCTTGCCGCTCGCCGTCGCAGCCCACACGCGCGAAGGTCACACGGACTGGCGGCGAGCGCGCCTGGTCACGCGCTGCGGGCGGCCTTGCCGTCGAGCCGCTCGCGCAGCAGAGTTCCTCGATGCTGCGCACCCTGAGCGAGGCGCACGTGCTGGTGGCCATCGGACCGCGGGCCGTCCTGGCCGCCGGTGAACCGGTCGAGGTGATTCCGCTCGCTGCGCTCGACTAGAAGCGCTTCATCAGCCGCAGCATCGTGTTGCGACGATCGGCCGGTAGGGCGGCATGAAGAGGTTCATGCCGTTCAGGCGCGACTGGCGGAACACCGGGCGTCAGCTTGCTGAAGGTATCGAAGCCCCACTTGCCGTGGTAGTGGCCCATGCCGGACGGCCCGACGCCTCCGAACGGCAGTTCCTCCTGGGCCACGTGCATCAGCGTCTCGTTGACGCAGACGCCTCCGGCGTGTGTCTGCTTCAGCGCCCGCTCGGCCCGCTGCGCATCGTCATCGAACCAGTACAGCGCCAGCGGCCGCGGCTGCGCGTTGACGTAGGCGATCGCCTCCTCGATCTCGTCGTAGCCACGACCGGCAGCACCGGGCCGAAGATTTCCTCGCGCATCACGTCGAGCGAGCGCGGCGGATCGACCAGCACCGTCGGCGCGAGGCGATGCGACTCGTCGGCGCGCTCGGCCCCGTCGAACAGCGGCACCGCGCGCGACGCCGGCCGGCACCGCCTGCTCGAGGTAGCCGACCAGGCGGCCGTAGTGACGCTGGTTGACGATGCTGCAGTAGTCCGGATCCTGCAGCCCGCGCGGGTACATGCGCGCGGCGTTTGCCTTCAGGGCGGCGACGAAGTCCGTGCAGCTGCGCGCGTGGCACGAGCACGTAGTCGGGTGCGATGCACGTCTGCCCGGCGTTGAGCAGCTTGCCGGCCAGGACGCGCTGCGCCGCGCGCTCGATCGAGTAACCCGGCGCGACGACCGTCGGCGACTTGCCGCCGAGTTCCAGCGTGACCGGCGTCAGGTTCTGCGCGGCCGCGGCCATCACGTGGCGGCCGACGCGCCGTCGAGCCGGTGAACAGCAGGTGATCGAACGGCAGCGCCGAGAATTGCGCCGCCACGTCCGGCCCGCCGGTGATCGACGTCGATCTCGTCGGCGCGCGAAGTACTTGCGCACCAGTTCGGCGAACAGCTGCGAGAACGCCGGCGTGTACTCGGACATCTTCACCATCGCGCGGTTGCCGGCGACCAGCGCAGCGACCAGCGGCCCGATCGCCAGGTACAGCGGGTAGTTCCACGGCACGATGATGCCGACCACGCCGAGCGGCCGCGGCATCACGTGGGCGCGCGCCGGCAGGAACCACTTCGACACCCAGGCGCCGCGCGGCCGCATCCACTGCTCGCCGTGGCGCAGCGCGCCCTTGATCTCGCCCAGGCTCGGAAAGATCTCGGCGATCTGGGTCTCCATGCGCGGCCGCCCGCCGAAGTCGGCGTCGATCGCGGCTTCGATCGCGGTCTCGTTGTCGCACGATCAGGCGCTGCAGGCGCTGCAGCCGATCGCGCCGAACGTCCCACTCGGGAAACGGCGCTGCGTCGTAGCTGGCACGCTGCAGCTCGAACGCGTGCGGCAGGGCGGCGGGGATGTCGAGGGCGTTCATGCGAGTGCTCACGGTCGGAATGCCGCGTAAAGCTTACTGCGCGGACGGTCGAGGCTGTGTTCCAATCTGGCCGCTCCGCGGAGGGGGTGGGATGCAGCAGTTGCAGAGCGCGTTCGGCGCTGCGTCGGGCTGCTGGTGCTGGCTGGGCAGTGTCGGAGCAGCGCCGCGACGGTCCCGTGGCGCACTGGTCGCGAGCGGCATGGTGCCTTGCGCTTGCGCTGGCCGCTGCTTCTGCTCAAGGTCCCGCCGCTCGCGGCGCTGCTGGCGAGCCTCAACGCCGCGCTCGCCGTGTTCGAAAGCGCACTGCAGGCGGGAACGAGTTTCGTGTTCGGCTACCTCGGCGGGCGGCCCCGCCCTTCGAGAGTCACCGCCCCGGCGGCGAGCTTCGTGCTCGCCTTCCGCGCGCTGCCGCTGGTGCTGATCGTCGCGGCACTGTCGGCGCTGCTCTTCCACTGGGGCGTGATGCCGCTGCTGGTGCGCGGCGTTCGCGCGGGTGCTGCGAGCGCACGATGGGCCTGGGCGGCGCCGTCGGCGTTTCGGCCGCGGCCAATGTCTTCGTCGGCATGGTGGAGGCGCCGCTGGTCATCGCGCCCTACCTCGCGCGGCCTGTCGCGCGGGCGAGCTGTTCATCGTGATGAACTGCGGCATGGCGACGATCGCCGGCACCGTGCTCGTGCTGTATGCAACCTTGCTCGGACCGATCGTGCCCAACGCGCTCGGTCACCTGCTGGTCGCATCGATCGTCGCCACGCCGGTGGCCATCGTCGTCGCGGCAATCATGGTGCCGCCGCAGCTCACCGACGCATGCGCAGGGTGTCGTTCGAGCGACAGGACGCCAATGCACGTGGCGGCACTCACGCGCGGCACGCTCGAAGGGCTGCAGCTGCTGCTCAACATCGTCGCGATGCTGGTCGTGTTCGTCGCGCTGGTTGCGCTCGTGAACGGCCTGCTCGGCGCTGCTGCCGGACGTGGGCGGTGCGCCGCTGACCCTCGAGCGCATGTTCGGCTGGCTGTTTGCGCCGCTGGCGTGGCTGATCGGCGTTCCGTGCGGCGCGAGGTCGCTGACGGCCGGCGAGCCTGCTGGGCAAGAAGACCGTGCTGAACGAATTCATCGCCTACATCGACCTGGCGCAGCTGCCGCCCGGGACACTGTCCGCAGCGCAGCCGACTGCTGCTGACCTATGCCTTGTGCGGATTCGCGAACTTCGGCAGCCTCGGCATCATGCTGGGCGGACTCGACGGCGCTGCTGCCCGCCGGAGCGGCGCGCGGAACTGGCGGCGCTCGGGATGAAGTCCGATCCTGGCCGGACTGCTGTCGACCTGCATCACGGCCGCGCTCGTCGGCGTTCTCGTCTGATGGACGTCGCCGGTCCTGCGGGGAACGCGCGTGCGTGCTGCGCGACTGGGAGGCGCGCGACCCCGAGCCCTTCGCGGCAGCTCAATGCCGATCCGGTCGCGATGGAGTACTTCCCGTCGACGCTGTCGCGCGAGCGAAAGCGACGCGATGATCGCGCGCCTGCAGGCGGGACCTCGAAGAGCGCGGCTGGGGCTTCTGGTGCCTGGAGATCGACGGCACGCTGCGCCGGCTTCGTCGGGCTCGTGGTGCCGACGTTCGACGCCCACTTCACTGCCCTGCGTCGAGATCGGCTGGCGGATGGCGCCACGCTACTGGGGACGCGGCCACGCGACGGAGGCTGCGCGGCTCGCGCTCGATTACGGCTTCACGTGCTCGGGCGACCGGAGATCGTCGTCGTTCACCGCGGTGGGCAACTGCGCGCTCCCGACGCGTGATGGAACGGCTGGGGATGCGCCATGACGCCGCCGATGACTTCGACCATCCGCGCCTTGCCGGTCGGTCACGCGCTTCGGCGTCACGTGCTGTACCGGCTGCGAAATCCGCACGCCGCGCGAGACAATACACTTAGAAACAGCCGCTAAGTTGCTGTTGCGATATGGCATATCGTTGCGTTTGCGTCCCAGTATTCGACAAATTACTTAGATTAGTTTCTGTAATACATTGAAAAGACGATAGAAATTGGCTGATGTCGCGGCCGCGATCGTGTCGCCACGCTGTCACCCCGCAACTCGGCCAGTTTGGCGGCGACATGCGGCACGAAGGCCGGCTCGTTCGATTGGCCCCGATGCGGGCACCGGCGCGAGATACGGCGAGTCGGTTTCGATCAGCAGGCGGTCGAGCGGAACGGTGGCGGCCGTCGCCTGCAGCTCGTGCGCGTTCTTGAAGGTGACGATGCCGGAAAACGAGATGTGGAAGCCCGAGGTCGAGTGCCTGCGCGTGCGACCTCGGCCGACTCCGTGAAGCAGTGCATGACGCCGCCCGACCTCGCCCGGCGCCCTCCTCGCGCATGAGGCGCAGCGTATCGGCCGCCGCCGAGCGCGTGTGGATGATCAGGGGTTTGCCGGCATGCGCGCGCCGCGCGGATATGGACGCGGAAGCGCTCGCGCTGCCACTCGAGCGGCTCGGGCAGGCGGTAGTAGTCGAGCCCGGTCTCGCCGATCGCGACGACCTTGGCATGCCGCGCCAGTTCGACGAGCGCGTCGACCGTCGGCTCCGGCGTGTCCGGTGGAATCCGGGTGCACGCCGACCGACGCGTAGACGCACGGCTGCGCGCTCGGCGGTCGCCAGCACCGCCGGAAACTCGGGCAGTGTCGTGCAGACGCTCAGCGCCGCTTCGACGCCGCTCGCCCGCATGCGGGCCAGCACACCGGGCAGGTCGCCCGCCAGTTCCGGGAACGCCAGATGGCAGTGGGAATCGACGAACATGACGGGCGGCCGCGGCGCGGCACCGCGAACTGAGCCTCGAACCGGCGGGAGACTACAGGGTGTGGGTCGGACGCGCCGACTTCAGAGCCGCACCCAGGGCGTCCTCGATGCGCTTGCGCGCGGTCTGGCCCCGACTCGTCCGCCGGGAAGTGCACGCCGATGCCCGGCGTCTTGTTGCCGCCGGCCGCCGGGCTGATCCACACGACCTTGCCGGCCACCGGAATCCGGGTCGGTGTCGTCCAGCAGCGTCAGGATCAGGTAGACGTCATCGCCGAACTGGTACGGACGCGTCGTCGGAACGAAGATGCCGCCGTTCTTCAGATACGGCATGTAGGCCGCGTACAGCGCGGCCTTTTCCTTGATCGACAGTGACAGGACGGCCGGACGCACGCCGGCCTGCTGCTGGCCGTTGCCCCCCGCCCGGGTTCCCGCTGGCGTCATTCATCCGGTGTTCGATTCCCTGTCCGTTAGTGTGCGGGCCGGATCGGCGTCCAGGTAGCCCATCAGCAAGCCCTCGACCGCGAGCCGCGCGTTGAGCGGATGCTCCGCCGTTGCCTGCGCCTTGGCGAGTTCGCCAAGCCAGTTCAACACGCGCTCCGGCTCGCAGTCGCGCGCGACCGCGGCCAAGGCGCGCTGCTGCTCGGGATAATACCGAACGCGCGCCGCCATGCCTTTCCGCCAATAAGTCCCATCCCCAGCGCTGAAACAGACGGATCGCTTCGCCCAGGGTCATGTCCTTCGGCACCGCGGCCACGATCTCGGCCGGACTCAGTCGCCGGCCCTTCGCCAGCAGCTCCAGCAGGCGGGCCTTCAGCTCGGGCGCCAGGCGGCGCGCATCGTCATCGCCGGCCAGCGCAAGCGCCATCGGGGCGCCGCCGGCCTCGGCCAGCGCCGCGTCGGCGTCGTCGACGCCCTGCGCGCGCAGCCAGGCGAGCGCTTCGTCGCGCGGCGGGACCGGTGCCCGCAGCAGGACACAGCGCGAGCGCACGGTCGGAAGCACGGCGTCGAGTTCATCCGTGACGGCCAGGAAGATCGCCCCGGACGGCGGCTCTTCGAGCATCTTCAGCAGGGCATTCGCCGCCGGCCCATTCAGCGCTTCGGCCGGCGCGAGCACCACGACGCGCCGACCACCGCGATGCGACGGCCAGCATGAGGAATTCGCCGATCGCGCGCACCTGGTCGATCACGGATCTCGCGGCTGCGCCTTGGTCGGCTTCGATGCGGTCGCTCGCGGTCTCGACCGCGATCGTCGGTCGTCGTCCCGCGCGCCGGCTGATCGATCTCCGGGTATCAGCCAGCGCAGGTCCGGATGATTGTCGGCCGCCAGCAGATGGCAACTCGGGCACTGCGCCGCACGGCGCGCCCGCGCGCGTCAGGCGCCTCGCACAGCAGCGCCTGCGCCAGCGCCTGCGCGAAGTGCCGCTTGCCGATGCCGCGCGCGCCATGCAGCAACAGGGCATGCGGAAGGCGCGCGCGCGCGCCGCGATCAGTTGCCGCCACAGGCGCCTGCTGCCATGGCAGCGGCGTCAGCCGTTCCATCGGGCATCAGTTCGGTGAGGTGCGCGCGAATCACGGCGGGCGACGCCGTGCTGTCAACGACGACGAATCGCTCCGGATAGCGCCGCCGCCCGCTCGAGGTAGTGCCGGCGCACCGCGCCGAAGAATTCGACCTGCTCCGCCTCGAAGCGATCCGCCGTCCGGGCGTGCGCCAGCCGCTGCGCGGCCACGTCGGGCGGCACGTCGAACAGCAGCGTCAGGTCCGGCTGCAGGTCCGGATGCACCCACTGTTCGAGCGCGGCGATGCGCTCGGCGGACAGGCCACGGCCGCCGGCCTGGTAGGCGTAGGTCGCGTCGGTGAAGCGATCGCACAGCACCCACTGGCCGGCCGCCAGCGCCGGCCGCATGCACACGCTCGAGGTGATCGGCGCGCGCCGCGAACAGCAGCAGCGTCTCGGTCGCCGGCCCCATCGGCTCGTTGCAGTATCAGCGTCGCGCAGCGCCTCGCCGAGCGGCGTGCCGCCGGGCTCGCGCGTGATCGACCGGTTCGATGCCGCGCGCCCGCAGTGCAGTCCGCGACGACGTCGATCTGCGTGCTCTTGCCGGCACCGTCGATGCCTTCGAACGTGATGAAGCGGCCGCGCCCGCTCATTCGCCGACGCCCCGCTGGTACTTGTCGACCGCGCGGTTGTGCTCGTCGAGCGAACGGGAAAAGTGCGACGAGCCGTCGCCGCGCGCCACGAAGTACAGCGCATCGGTGGGGGCCGGACGCAGGGCCGCCTCGATCGAGGCCCGACCCGGCAGCGCGATCGGCGTCGGCGGCAGTCCGGCCCGCGTATACGAGTTGTACGGACCGTCCGTCACCAGGTCGCGCTTGCGCAGATTGCCGTCGAAGCGCTCGCCGAGCCCGTAGATGACGGTCGGATCGGTCTGCAGCAGCATGCCGCGCCGCAGGCGGTTGACGAACACGCCGCGATCAGCGGGCGCTCCGCGCCCTGCCCCGTCTCCTTCTCGATGATCGAGGCCATGATCAGCGCCTCATACGGCGACTTGTAGGGGAGCTGGGGATCACGCGCCTCCCATGCCTGCTGCAGCACGGCCATCTGGGCACGATACGCTTGGCGCCAGATGTCGAGGTCGCTGCTGCCGGGGTCGTACACGTAGGTGTCGGGGGCGAACAGGCCTTCCGGATGCGTCTCACCCGCCCCGATCGCCTGCAGCAACTCGGCGGCCGACAGCTTCGCGCTGTCCTGCCTCAGTTCCGCGATGCGCAGCGAGCTGCGCGCGCAGTTCGCGAAAGGTCGTGCCTTCGACGATGGTGAGCCGCTCGTGGATCACGTCGCCGGCGCGCAGCTTGGCGAGCAGTCCCGCGAGCGTCGTTCCGCGCTCGATCGCGTAGCGTCCGGCCCGCAGGCTCTGGGCCGACTCGGTGACACGTGCGCAGCGCCGCGAACGCGAGTTCGTTGCACCTGCAGGCCCGCCGCCTGCGCCGCCTGCGCGATGCCCCTGACCGAGGCTCCCGGCTTGACGCGGAATTCGATGCGGTCAGCGCCCATCGGCAGCGGACGGGCGTAGACATACCAGCGGCCGAGCGCGATACGCCCCGGCCGCACATGCGAGCGCCAGTACTGCGACCACGGCCCACGCCCGTGCACGCGAAGTCTTCGCCATTTCCCGGAGACATTGCGACCAACGGCACCTATGATAGCTGCCACGAACTGAACCCCTACGGTCACATGCCACACGAAATCGATTCGCCCGTTGCACTGGGTGCCTTCGCCGCGCCGCCAGCGGACCTGGCGGCGGTGCTGCGCGCACCGGCCGTCGCACGCCTGGCCGAGCTCGGCGCGATCCGCATCGAAGGAGCGGACGCCACCGCCTTCCTGCAGTCGCAGTTGACGAACGACGTCGCGCACCTCGACGCCGCGATGCTCCAGCTCACCGGCTACTGCACGCCGAAGGGCCGCCTGATGGCGACCTTTCACCAGTGGCGCGACGGCGATGCCGTCGTGCTGCAACTGCCGCGCGAACTCGTCGCACCGGTGGCCCGGCGTCTGTCGATGTTCGTGCTGCGCGCGAAGGCCAAGCTCATCGACGTCAGCGACCAGCAGGCGACATATGCGCTGCTCGGACGCACACGCCTCCGCGGCCCTGCGCTCGGCGGGGATCGCGGCGCCGGCGAGCGTCTGGGCCTCCGTGGTGACGGCCGGCGTGCGCGTCAGTCGCCTGCCGGCCGCAGCGCGCGTTGCGGAGCGCTTTCTGCTGACGCTCGCGGCCGGCGCAGCACTGCCCGCGCCGCTCGCAGCGCTGCCGGTCGTGTCGAGCGATGCCTGGTGGTGGAGCGAGGTGGCCGCGGCGGTGCCGACGGTCTTTGCGGCCACGCAGGAGAAGTTCGTGCCGCAGATGATCAACTTCGAGGTCCTGGGCGGCGTCAACTTCAAGAAAGGCTGTTACCCCGGCCAGGAGATCGTCGCCCGCAGCCAGTACCTTGGCAAACTCAAGCGCCGGATGCAGCTCGCGCACGCCGAGCTCGAGGATCCGCCGCCCGCCGGCGCCGACGTGTTCGCCTCGGCGCAGAAGCAGCCGATCGGCACCGTCGTCATGGCGGCGCGCGCACCCGGCGGCGGCGTCGACCTGCTGTTCGAAGCACCCGTCGATCGCGTCGAGTCTGGGGTGCTGCACGTCGGCGCGGTCGACGGCCCGCGCCTGCGCATCGACGCCTCTGCCCTACGAACTGTTCGATCCGACCGCATGAGCACCGGGCCCGAGAACTGGTACGTCTACTATCCGGCGCCGCGCGAACGGGGCGCCGAGGCGCTGCAGAGCCTGCGCGTGATGCAGCAACGGCTCCTGACGGGCAACGTCAGCCGCGTCCGCATCGAGGAGCGCGTGGGCGCGCCCGCGACGCCGACCTGGATGGAGGTCTACGAAGGCATCGACAGATCCCGACGCCTTTGCCTCGGTGCTCGACGCGGCGCTTCGGGACAGCCGGCTGCCCGTCGAGTTGACCGCTGCGCGCCGCATCGAACGGTTTCGCGGCCTGTGATGCCATGTGCCTGATCGTCTTCGCCTGGCATGCCCATCCCGATTACCCGCTGATCGTGGCCGGCAATCGCGACGAGTTCTACACGCGGCGCACCCGGCCGGCGGCGTGGTGGGGACAGGCCGTCTCGCTGCTCGCCGGGCAGGACGAGGAAGCGGGTGGCACCTGGTTCGGCATTACGCGTCGCGGTCGCCTGGCGGCGCTCACCAACGTGCGCGCACCCAGCGAACGCAACCCGCATGCTCCGTCCCGCGGAGCGCTCGTCGTGGCGGCCTTGCAGACGCCGGAGCCGGTGGACCGCTGGCTCGACCGCCACACCCGGCGCACGCCCGCGTTCAATGGCTTCAACCTGCTGGCGGGCGATGTCATGCCGATCGACGGCGGCAATCACGGCGCGCTGCATTACTTCAGCAATCGGCATGACCTGCCGCCGCGCACGCTCGAGCCCGGCGTCTATGGCCTGTCCAATGCGTTCCTCGATACGCCGTGGCCCAAGGTCACGCGCGCCGTTGCGCAGTTCGCCTGCACGATTGCGAACCGGGTTCGCATTGATGACCTGCTCGCATTGATGGCGGACCGCACCCTGGCGCGCGACTCGGAACTACCCGCAGACGGGCGTGCCGCTCGATTGGGAGCGCGCGCTGTCCGCGATCCAGATCCGGGCCAACGGCTACGGCACTCGCGCCACCACGGCGCTGACGGTGCGCGCCGACGGATTGGCGACGTTCTATGAGCGCTCCTTCGATGCCGGCGATCCGCAGCGAGTGGGACGACCGCCATTTCGAGTTCATGATCGACACGGAATCGCACCCGGCTCGACTGAAGACACGCGATCCGAACTGAGCGGCACGGATGAAGCGAGCCGCCCGCCGCGGGATGAGCGTTGACACCGCGTACTGTCGGAACGTGGCCGAACCGTGAAGCCGCTGCTGCCGACGCTTGAGCATCGCTCCCAACCGGTCCTGCCCCGGCATCAGTTTTTCATTCGACTGGCACGCAGCGGGGCGATCGCGGCTGCGCTGATTGTCGTTTCCCTGCTGATCGGCATGGTGGGGTATCACCACTACGAGGGCTTCGCCTGGATTGACGCGTTCCACAATGCGGCGATGCTGCTGGGTGGAATGGGGCCGGTCGATCGACCGCTCACGATCGAAGGCAAGCTCTTTGCGGGCATGTATGCGCTCTACTGCGGTCTGGCGGTCATTGTGGTGGCCGGTGTCATCCTGGCGCCGATCGCCCATCGACTCCTGCACCGATTCCATGTCGACAGCCCGAGTGCCTAAGCGAGATCAGTCCCGTCGGTGACCGCCGTGCGCGTGACCCAGGATGGCGCCGGGCCACGCGCGGACGTCGAGCCCGGGTCGGCTCTCTGCCCGAGCGGGTGACCTCGCTTACGCGCCGGGATCGCCACGACACGGCCATACTCGACGGGAATCAGGCGATTCGTACAACGCAGTCACACCGCGCGCATGGAGGCAACAATGGCTACGTTTCATGGGATCTACACGGGTTCCGTCCTCGACACGCGCGATCCGGAGAATCTCGCGCGCGTGCTCGTGCAGGTGACGGGCCTGAAGGAGGCGAGCAGCCCCGTCTGGGCGCGCATGGCCGCCGTGATGGCTGGCCGCGACAGCGGAACCGTGTTCATTCCCGACGTGGGCGACGAGGTTCTCGTCGCATTCGTTCAGGGTGACCTCCGGCAGCCCTGCGTACTGGGTGCGCTGTGGAGCCCGACGGCACCGCCGCCCACGGTGGGCGATCCGGCCGCGAGCGTCATGCTGATCCGATCGCGCAACGGCATCACGTTGCGCATTGCCGACGACCGAGACGACAACAGCCTGACCGTCGAAACGCCCGGCGGGCAGCGCCTGACGCTGCAGGACGACCCTGACACTGTGCGCATCGAAGATGGCCACGGCAACGCCGTGACCTTGTCGCCGTCCGGCGTCACGGTGCTCGCGGCGGCGAAGGTGGAGCTCAGCGCTGGACTGGTGGAGGTCAACGCGAGCTTGGTGACAGTCCACGCCGCGCTGTCGCACTTCGACGGCGTCGTGCAGTGCGACACGTTGATCGCCCAGGCCGTGGTGAGCGCGAGCTACACGCCGGGTGCGGGCAACGTGTGGTGAGCCTCCGAGTGACGGCCGCCGCGCCCATGAGCTGAGCCCGATTTCCCTGGCGCCCCGTTCGGCCCTGGCTCGCCCGCATTGCACGCGGCCCATGGCCGCGCACGCGGACTCCCGTCGGCCCGTCACCTTCGTCGGCACCGCTACAGCGGCCGCCGCATGTCGACGTGTGCAATGCCGGCGTCGAGGTATTCCGCGCCGCAAACCCGGTAGCCGTGCCGCTCGATAAAAAGGTACCGCGTGCGTCTGCGCGCTCAGCACGGCTTCGCGCTGCCCGCGCGCACGGGCCGCGTCCATCAGGGCGGCGAGCAGCGCACTGCCGACGCCGCCGCCACGCGCCGACTTCAGCACGGCCATGCGACCGATGTGGCCGTCGGGCAGAAGGCGTCCCGTGCCCTGCGCCTGCCCCTGTCCATCGAACGCCACGGCGTGCACGCACTGCGGGTCCCAGTCGTCAATCTCCATTTCCGCGGGGACGTTCTGCTCCTCAACGAACACCGTCGTACGGATCGGAGCGGCCCAGCGCTGCAGCGCCTCCCAGCTGCCGAGTTCAACCCGCAGCATGGGCCTCGGCCGGCGCGGTCGTCTCAAAAGCCAGGACGCGTTCCCGCAGCGGCGCGGGCAACGGCTGCGGAAGTCGGGTGACCGGATCGGTGCAGACGTAGATCAGTTCAGCGCTGAGCAGAGACTGCTCGCGCGGTCCGGCGCGGAACATCTCGAGGCTGAAACGTCAGGCTCGTCGTGCCCAGGCGCGACACCCGGCCACAGATCTCGAGCTCATCGTCGTAGGCGGCCGGTGCGTGGTACTCGAGCGTGGCCTTGCGCACGAACAGATCCGCGCCAATCGCCAGGAACGCCGCCGGATAGGTCATGCCGATCGCTCGCCAGTACTCGGTGATGCAGACGTCGCAGTAGGCCAGGTAGTGCCCATTGAAGACGACGCCTTGCAGGTCGACCTCCGCCCAGCGCACGCGCAGTGGCACGCGATGCCGGAACTGCGCGCCGGTCACTACTTCGCGCCCTTCTTCGCATCGCCTGCGATCACGAATGTCATCCGGGACGGATCGATGTACTTGCGGAAGGCCGCGTTCACCTGCTCCGGCGTCACCGCCTGCAGCCGTTGCTCGAACTGCTTCGAGAAGGCGTACGTCCGCCCGAGGTCGAGGTTGCTGATCCAACCGCTGGCGACCACCGGATCCTGGGAGCGATTCAGCGTCCGGGACTGCAGCAGGCCCTTCTTGGCGTCGGCGACCTCGGCCGCTGAAAAGCCCTCCTTCAGTGCCCGCTCCAGTTCCTCGCGCACCGCCTGCTCGGCGCGATTGACGTTCTGCGGCGCCGACAGGCCGCCGATGGTGAACGTCGAGTAGCGCTCGCGCGAGCCCAGCGACACGCCCGAGCCCACGCCATAGCTCAGGCCGTCCTTCTGGCGCAGCCGCATCATCAGGCGATTCGACAGTCCGCTGCCACCGCCCAGGATTTCGTTCGCCAACAGCAACGCCGGTGCGTCGGGATCGTCGTCGCGCAGCGCGAAGTCGAGCCGCGCCCGGAAGATGGCGTTCTCCTTGTCCGGCGTGTCGATCATCAGCCGCACCGGCTTGACCTCGCGGTACTCGCGGTCGACCCGCGCATAGGGCGCTTTCGAGGCCCACCCGGCGAACAACTGCTTCAGCAGCGGTTCGATCTGCTTCTCGTCGAAGTCGCCAACGATCGAGATTTCGCCGCGCGCCGTGCCATAGAAGTCCGCGTAGTACTTCTTCACCGACTCCAATGAGGTCTTGCCGACCTCATCGATGCGTTGCTTGAGCGGGACGTAGTAGCGCGGGTCGCCCGGAGGGTAGGCATTGAAGTGTGTCGACATCGCATCGCGTGACAGGGTCTCCGGATTGTCGAGCTGTGAGGACAGCCCCGTGACGATTTCCCGCTGCAGCTGGCTGTACTCGGCCGGCGGGAAGCTCGCACCGCGCAGGACATCGGCGAGCAGTCCCAGTGACTCGGGCAGGTGGCTGCGCGTGGTCTGGAATCCGAGCAGCCCACCGGTCATCTGCAACCGCGTCATCTCGTCGGCGATCTGCTGGCGCGACAGCTTGTCGGTGCCGCGGCTGAGCATCGTGCCCGCGAGTTCACCCTCGATGCTGCGGCCGGTGAGCGACGTGAGATCACCCCAGCGGAAGTTGGTGCGGACGTTGACGGTTTCGCCCCGGTTCTTCTTCGGCAGGAGCGCAATCTTCAGGTCACCGACCGTGACGATCCGGGTGCGCCGATCGATGTTGTCCTGCGACGGATCGAACGCTTCGCCGGACTGGCCGGAGGCCGACGGTTTGTACTCGGCCAGCACCTGCGCTGCGGCCGGGGCCAGGGGAATCTCCGCGCGCTGCGGGTTATCTTCGGGAATGAAGAAGCCCACCACGCGGTTGTCGCGCACGAAGTAGCGGGCGGCGGCCTGGTCGACAGTGGCGCTCGTCAGCGTGGCCACGCGATCGCGGTTGTAGAAGAACAGGCGCCAGTCGCCCAGCGCCACGTACTCGGACAGGCCGACGCCGAACGACTGGGGATTGGCCAGTGTGCGCTCGAAGCCCGTGGCCTGTTGCTGCAGCGTGCGCTTCAGTTCCGCCTCGGTGACCGGCTGCTTCCTGAGCGAACCTTCGATGATCTCGATCATGGTCTGCGCGACCGACTCGAGCGGTTCGCCCTTCTTGACCACGGCGCCGAACACGACAAAGCCGGGGTCGCGCGCACCCATGGTCGAGCCGAAGACCTGCGCCGCCTTGCCGGTTTCCACCAGCGCCTTGTACAGGCGCCCGTTCGGCGTATCGGCGAGCACGTCAACGGCGACATCGGCCGCGAGCATGTCCGGGTGCAGCGAACTGGGCAGCCGGTAGGCCACCGTCACGATCTGGATCTCGCCTTTGCGGCGAATCGTGAACTGCCGCTCGCCATCGTGGGTCGGCTCGACCGTCCAGAGGACCGGCAGCGTGCGCGTGGGCTTGGGGATACGGCCGAAGGCCTCGGCAATCCAGCGGATCGTCTTGGCCTCGTCGAACTTGCCCGCCACGATGAGCACGGCGTTGTCGGGTTGGTAATACCGGCGGTAAAACGCCTGCAGGTTCTCGATCTTGACGTTCTCGATATCCGAGCGGGCGCCGACGGCCGATTTGCCGTAGTTGTGCCAGTCGTAGAGCAGCGCCTGGTTGCGCTCGAACATCTGCAACGACGGATTGTTCTGGCGCATCTCGAACTCGTTGCGAACGACCGTCATCTCCGAGTCGAGGTCCTTCTTGGCGATGAACGAGTTCACCATCGCGTCCGCCGACCAGTCGATGGCCCACTTCAGGTTGTCGTCGCTCGCCTGGAACGTCGAGAAGTAGTTGGTCCGGTCGAGCCAGGTCGTGCCGTTGTTCTGGAATCCGCGCTTGCTGAATTCCGCATCCGGCTTCGGATGATTCTTCGAGCCCTTGAAGATCAGGTGCTCGAGCAGGTGCGCCATCCCGGTCTCGCCGTAGTTCTCCTGGCGCGAGCCGACCAGGTAGGTGATGTTGACCGTGGCCGTGGGCTTGGACGCATCGGGAAACAGGATGAAGCGCAGCCCATTGGCCAGGCGGTACTCGGTGATGCCTTCGACCGTTTGGCCGCGCGTCACGCCGGCCGGCAAGGGTGGGCTCGCCTGCGCCAGTGCGGCCGCGGCCAGGATCCAGAGCGCCATCGCGGCCACGCCGCGGCGCATGAAGTGATTCATCAGTGCTGCTCCATATCGCTTGAAGTGGGTCGATTCTGCCAGCGGCCCGCAACCCCGCCCCCCGCCCTGCGATCAGGCGGGCAACGGGTGGCTCAGGACGCCCCGCAGAACGTGTGAATTGCAGCCGCGATGCGTTCCGGCTCTTCGTGAGCCAGCCAGTGCGTCGCGTCGGGCAGCCTTTCGATCGTAAGGTCGTCGACAAGTTCACTGAGGCCGTCGAGCAGGCGCGGCGGCAGCGCGGTATCGGCCCCGCCCCACAGCACCAGCGTCGGCACCCTGACCCGGAACTGCGCCGGGTCGAGCCTCAGGGTGGCCGGACCGGGCTCCGCCGCGGTCGGCGGGTGCAGCGGCGAGGCACGGTAGTAGTTGAGCCCGCCGGCCAGGCCGCGCGCCCAGACCTCGCGGTACCGTGCGGCGCGCTCGGGCGTGTACCAGGCACGGCCGGGCCGCGGCATGCCCAGGAAGAATCCGTCCAGCGCCCGGTAGTCGTGCTTGGCCAGGCCCTGCTCCGCGCCGGGCGCCCGCAGCCAGTTCATGTAGGCGCTGGCCGCCTGCTGCGCCGGATCGTGGCGAGATCGCGCCAGAACGGGATCGGATGCGGCGAGTTCAGCGAGATGAGGCGCTCGATCCGCTGCGGGCGTGCGATCGCCCATTGCCACGCGACGGCACCGCCCCAGTCGTGCGCGACCACGGTCACGCGCGGCCAGTGCGAGGTGCTCGCACAGGCCTTCGAGGTCAGCGACGATCTCGCGCACGCGATAGGCGGCGACTTCGACCGGCTGGCTCGAGAGGTTGAAGCCGCGCAGGTCGGGCGCGACGGCGTGCCACTGCGCGGCGAAATACGGCAAGCACGTCTTCCCACGCCGCCCAATACTCCGGGAAGCCGTGCAGAAACAGGATCGGACGCGCCGCCGGGGCGCCGACGCTGGCGTAGTGCAGGCGTATGCCCCGACCGACGTCGGCGAACTGTCCGGTCGCGATCATTCCGGCGGCGGTCGGCCGGGTCTGCGGTCGGGTCGCGTACGGATCGGCGGGTGCCGAACCCGCCAGCGCCGCCGCAACGCGCGCTTCGACCCCGGGCAGGATCTGCGGATGCGTGAAGACGAAGAAGCGGTTGGCGCGCACGGCGTCAAACGTCCGCGCCGCGACGTCCGCGGCACTGATCCGGCCGCTCGACACGGCCTTTTCCAGGCCGGCCTGCGCCATGCGCTTCGACGGGACGTCGCGCGTCGTTTGCCAGTTCCGGTGGCCGATTGCGGTGCGATTGCGCGATGCCGGTCGGGACGAAGGCCGGACACAGGAGACTGACCCCGAGCGCCGACTGCGCCAGCCGCAGGTCGTGATACAGCGTCTCGGTGAGCGCGACCACGGCGTGCTTCGACACGTTGTAGACACCCATGAGCGGCGGCGCGAGCCAGCCGGCCATCGAGGCCGTGTTGACGATGTGGCCCGTCTCGCCGTTGGCCTCGGCCGCGAGCATGCGCGGCACAAAGTGACGGATGCCGTGCACGACGCCCATCAGGTTGACCCCCATCACCCACTGCCAGTCGCGCTCGGTGTTTTCCCACAGGTAGCCGCCGCAGCCGACACCGGCGTTGTTCATCAGCAGGTTCACGCTGCCGAACTCCGCGAACACGCGGTCCGCCAGTTGTGCCAACCTGGCGGCTGTCCGCGACGTCGACGATCTGGTCGAGCACCGAGACGCCGCTCTCGCGCAGCTCGTTGACGATCGCGTCGAGCGCGTCGCGCTGCACATCGGTGAGTACCAGGCGCATGCCAAGGTGAGCCGCCAGGCGCGCGAACTCACGTCCGAAGCCGCCGCCCGCGCCGGTGATGACAGCGACCTTGTCGTCGAAGATTTCCATAAAGTCGAGGATAACTCAGCGCCCGAGCCGGTCCCGCCGCACGAACCCGCGCGGCGCCTGCGAAGCGCGGGATCCAACACGTCATGGACCGGCCACCGCGTCGTCCGTGCGCAATTCACGGACACGAACTTGTGGGATCAGGCCCCGCGCGGCCGTCAGAGTTTCCGGAGCGGGGAGTCACAGCGGCGATCGAAGGCAGCCGTCAGGATGGACGTTCCGTCGCCGACGGACCCCGAGCAACGCCACGAACTGCCGTCGACCGGGAACTCAATCGCCGCCTTGATGCGCGCGGACACGCTCTAACAGGCGAGCATCCGGCGGGAGGCCTGTGGCGGCACAAGTCATCGGCTTGCAGGCACTCGGCGACAGTCTGCCCGCGAAGCCCGCCACCGTGACCAACTGATCGGTCGGCCCAGCCTGACGAGAACTCCGGCTCGTACACCACCGGTCGCAACGCGAACGGACGACCCGTGCGCACCGGTAACGCGCGGGTAACGGGCGGGCGCGGACCATTGTCGAGAACTCTTGCAGTTCCTCGGGGGTCGAGCGCCTGTGTTCAGCACGCAATCTTGCAGCTATGTGGTCGAACCGATCGGGTCGGACTTTCACGTTGCGTCGAATGTCGGCGTGTCGATGGACTTGACACTTGTGCACCGACGCGCGCAACCGCGGGCGAGTAAGCGTCACCTAATCAAGACATTGCCGGCACTGGTGCGGCTCTTGCATGCAGCGCGATCTTCAGCGGTTGCGTTGGGAAGGGATTGACTATGCGTCATGCGTCGGCTCCCCGCATCAAAGCCCTGCGCGGCACCATTGCACAGGCCGTGGGCGCGTTGTCCATCGCCGGGTTGGCCGGACCGGTCTCGGCCGCTGCGGTCAACTGGACCCCGAATGCGGACGGCTTCTGGGACATTGCGACCAACTGGTCGAGCACTCCAGCCCTTCCCGGCGCCGCCGATGACGTGACGCTCGATGTCGCGGGCTTGGTCACCATCACCCACCGATCCGGCACAACGACGATCAATAGCCTGACGAGCCAGGAGAATCTGGTCGTATCGGGTGGATCCCTGACGGTCTCAAACGCCTTCACCAACGCGGCCAACACGACGCTCTCGGGCGGAAACCTGTTGCTCAACGGCGTCTCGACCCTCGCGTCACTGACCCAGAGCCTCGGCACGCTTTCCGGTTCGGGCGTCGTCACGGTCTCGGGCGCCTCGTCCTGGACCGGTGGCGCCCAGTCGGGCAGTGGCAGCACTCAGTTCGATGGCGCGCTTTCCCTCAGTGGCAATGGCACCAAGTCGATCACGGGCACTCGCACCGTGACCCTGAACGGCACGACAACGTGGAGCGGGAACCTCGGGAACGGCGGCAACACCTTCGCGTTAGCCAACACCGCGACGCGTCACCAATGCCGGCGGCTTCAGCGACACCAACACCTTTGACAGCACCATCAGCGGCGGCACCTTCAACAACAGCGGCACCTTCACCAAGCAGGCGAACACGACGACCACGATCAGTACGGTGTTCAACAACACCGGCACGGTCAACGTCAATGCCGGGACGCTCCTGATGCAGAGCGGCGGCACCAGCACCGGCACATACAACCTCGCGGCCGGCGCCCTGATTGAATTCCGCAACGGCGCTCACACCCTGAACAACGTCACGACGAGCGGAGCCGGCACGTTGCAGATCAGCACCGAAAACGTCGGCGCCGACGCGCTCGTCACGATCAACGGCGGCACGCTCAACTCGGCGTTTCTCTTGAGCGGCAGCACCATGAACGGGACGGACCAGGTCTTTCAAGGTCCTGCCACCTGGACCGGCGGCACCCTTACGGGCACGGCGGCGCAGAGCACCACGTTCAACGGTACGCTCACGATCAGTGGCTCGAACACCAAGGTACTGTCCGGCGGCCGCAGCGTGAATGCCGGCAACACCACCTGGACCGGCAACACCGGCAATGGCAACAACGCCATCGCCATTTCGCAAGCCGGCGCCTTCAACAACACCGGCACCTTTACCGACGCCAACGCCTTCGACAGTGCCATCAACGTCGGTGGCGGTGGCGGCACCTTCAACAACACCGGCATCTTCAACAAGCAGTCGAACACGACGACCGCCGTCGGCACGGTGTTCAACAGCACCGGCACGGTCAACGTGAATGCCGGCACGATGCTGATGAACGGCGGCGGCACCGACACCGGCGTCTTCAACATCGCCAATGGCGCCAAGCTGGAGTTCAGGAACGGCAGCCACACGCTGAACAACGTCACGACGAGCGGGGCCGGCACGTTCGAGATCAGCACCGAAAACGTCGGCGCCGACGCCACCGTCGCGCTCAACGGCGGCACGCACACCACCGCATTCGTTCTGAGCGGCAGCATCCTGACGGGCACGAGTCACACCTTCCAGGGCCTGGCGACGTGGACGGGCGGCACCATCACGGGTGCGGCCACGGCGAGCACGACCTTTGCCAACGACCTGACCATCAGTGGCCCGAACAGCAAGACGCTGTCCGGCGGCCGCAGCGTGAACGCCGGCAACACGACCTGGACCGGCAACACCGGCAACGGCAACAACAGCCATCAACATTTCCGGCGCGAGCGTCTTCAACAGCAGCGGCACCTTCACCGATGCCAACACCTTCGACAGCGCCATCAACGTCGGCAACGGCGGTGGCGCCTTCAACAACAACGGCATCTTCAACAAGCAGTCGAACACCACGACCGCCGTCGGTACGCAGTTCAACAGCACCGGCACGGTCAATGTGAACGCCGGCACGATGCTGATGAACGGCGGCGGCACCGACACCGGCGTCTTCAACATCGCGGATGGCGCCAAGCTGGAGTTCCGCAATGGCAACCACACGCTGAACAACGTCACGACGAGCGGCGCTGGCATCTTCGAGATCAGCACCGACAACGTCGGTGCGGACGCCATCGTCACGGTCAACGGCGGCACGCACACGACCCGGTTTGTCCTGAGCGGCAGCACCATGGCGGGCACCGATGCCACGTTCCAGGGCCCGGTGACCTGGACCGGCGGCGCGATATCGGGCGCGGCGGCCACCACCTTCAGCAACGACGTCGACGATCTCCGGTCCCAATCTGAAGACCATCGTGGGCGGCCGCACGGTCAACCTGAACGCGACGACGACGTGGAGCGGCAATACCGCGGCCAACAACAATGCGATCCGGTTCTGGAACGGGGCGACGATCAACAACAACGGGACCTTCAACGACGCCAATGCCTTTGCGTCGTTCATCGAGCACAACGTCGGCGGCCCGCACAACTTCAACAACAACGGCATCTACAACAAGCTGTCCAACACCGTCACAACCGTCGATCTCGGCGTGGTCTTCAACAATTCAGGGACACTCAACCTGAACGCCGGGACGATGCGGTTCGTCAGCGGCACGCAGGGTCCGACCGGCACCGTCCAGGTGGCGAGCGGCGCCACGTTCCAGCATGACGCGGCCAGTACGGTCGGCAACATGATCACGGCCGGCAACCTGGTGCTGGCGGACCGGACCCTTACGGTCTTCTCCGACTACAACAACGCGAACTTCGGCGTCGGCAATGCCTTCAACCGGCGGGCGAACGTGTCGACCACCGGTACCGGTAACCGGCTCATCGCCGCCGGCGACGCGAACCAGGCCATCACTGGCGCCAACGTCAGCAACGGCAACACGACGACGCCGACGCTGACGATCGGCAACGTCCGCGTGGGCGCCAACACGTACACCTACGACATCGCCAACACCGGCACCACGGGCCCGGCGCTGCGCGGCGCGATCCAGACCAGCGTGAACGGCGGCAACATCACCGACGCGCGGCTTTCGGGCAGCGGCGTGACCGCCGGCAATTGGGGACCGATCGCGACCGGCGACTCGCTCGCGCGCGACGTCACCATCACCGTCGGCACCGCGGGAGTCTATGCACCGCTCGACGCGCACAAGGCGTAAACATCCTCAATAACTTCGAAAATACGCGCTCGCAGCTGCTGACGATCACCAGCGCGGCCGGTGCCGCGGCCTACAACGCGGCCGCCGGCAGTGCCACGCCGAGCCCGGTCGTCCTTGGCCAACCAGCGCGTCGGTGGCAGTGCCAGCCAGGTGCTGACGGTGGCCAACACGGCCGCGGCGGGCGCGTTCAGCGAAGACCTGAACGCGAGCTTCGGCGCCAGCACGGGCAATGCCACCGGCAGCGGCGCGATCAGCGGGCGGCTGGCCGGCACCAACAACACCGGCAGCGGCAGCCTGGCGGTCGGCGGTGGACACGAGTGCTGCGGGTGCGCGCAGCGGCACCGTGACGGTCAACTACCAGACCGCCGGCGCGGTGGCCGGCGTCAGCAACGGGCTCGGTGTGGCGGACGTCGGCAGCCAGGTCATCACGGTCAGCGGCAACGTGTATCAGGTGGCGGCGGGCCAGATCGTCACCGCGCCGCTCAACTTCGGCACGGTCCAGGTCGGGCAGCTGGTCTCGCAGAACCTGGTCGTTCGCAACACGGCGACGGGTGCGGCGGGCTTCGTCGAGGATCTGAACGCGAGCTTCGGTGCGGCGGGCGATGCGCGCATCAGCGGCAGCTGGTGCGTTGAACGGCATCCTGGCGGGCACCAACAGCACCGCGGCCAACGGCAGCATGACCGTGAGCGTCAACACCGCGGCGGCCGGCGCGATCAACAGCAGCATCGGTGTCAACTTCGTGAGCGGCGGCGCGGTCAATGGTGTCAGCAACGGTCTGGGCACGCTCGGCGTCGGCTCCGAGAACTACGGCGTCCTCGGCACTATCCAGGCCAATGTCATCAACACCGCGAGCCCGGTGATCAACACGCCCACGATCGCGCTGGGCAACGTGCGGGTCGGCGACAGCGTCGCCACCCAGAACGTCAGCGTGACGAACCAGGCGACGGCGGCGCCGCAGGCGGCGTTGAACGCCAGCATCAGCACGACCGCACCACTCACGGCCAGCGGCAGCTTCGATCTGCTGGCCCCGGGCGGGACCAACAACACGTCGCTGCAGGTGGGCATGACGACCGCGACCGCGGGCGCGCGCAACGGTACGGCCACGGTTTCTTTCGTGTCGGATGCCAGCAACGTGGGCAACTGTGCCCCGAACTGCCAGCTGAACCTGCCGAGCCAGACCGTCACTATCACCGGTGGCGTGTATCAGGTCGCGCAGCCCAACGTTGCGGCCGCGGTGAACCTGGGCAACTTCCGCGTCGGCAACGCGCCGAGCCAGGCGGTCGCGATCAGCAACACCAACGTGGCGCCGACCGGCTTCCAGGAAGGGCTCGATGCCAGCGTCGGTGGCGTCACCGGCAGCGCGACCGCCACGGGCGGGCCGATTGCCAACCTCGCGCAGGGCGCCACCTCCAACGCGATCAGTGTCGGCCTCAACAACGGCACGGCCGATCGCCGGGGTCAACAACGGCACGGTCACGCTGAACCTGGCCAGTAACGGCAGCGGCACCTCCGGCCTGTCGACGCTCAATCTTGCGCCGCAGACCATCAACGTCAGCGGCACGGGCTACAACGCGGCCGCGGGCAGTGCCACGCCGAGCCCGGTCGTCCTGGGCAACCAGCGTGTGGGTGGAACCGGCAGCCAGGTGCTGACGGTGGCCAACACGGCCGCGGCGGGCGCGTTCAGCGAAGACCTGAACGCGAGCTTCGGCGCGAGCACGGGCAATGCCAGCGGCGCCGGCGCCATCGGCGGGCGGCTGGCCGGCACCAACAACACCGGCAGCGGCAGCCTGGCGGTCGCGGTGGACACGAGCGCTGCGGGTGCGCGCAGCGGCACCGTGACGGTCAACTACCAGACCGCCGGCGCCGTGGGCGGCGTCAGCAACGGGCTCGGTGTGGCGGACGTCGGCAGCCAGGTCATCACGGTCAGCGGCAACGTGTATCAGGTGGCGGCGGGCCAGATCGTCACCGCGCCGCTCAACTTCGGCACGGTCCAGGTCGGGCAGCTGGTCTCGCAGAACCTGGTCGTTCGCAACACGGCGACGGGTGCGGCGGGCTTCGTCGAGGATCTGAACGCGAGCTTCGGTGCGGCGGGCGATGCGCGCATCAGCGGCAGTGGTGCGTTGACCGGCATCCTGGCGGGCACCAACAGCACCGCGGCCAACGGCAGCATGACCGTGAGCGTCAACACCGCGGCGGCCGGCGCGATCAACAGCAGCATCGGTGTCAACTTCGTGAGCGGCGGCGCGGTCAATGGTGTCAGCAACGGTCTGGGCACGCTCGGCGTCGGCTCCGAGAACTACGGCGTCCTCGGCACCATCCAGGCCAATGTGATCGACCAGGCGCGGCCCGTGATCAACGGCGTCGCGAACCCCGGGGCGGTCAGCGTTGCCCTTGGTAACGTGCGCATCAACACGGCGGCCAGCCAGAACCTGTCGGTGCTCAACCAGGCCACCGGCAACCCGCAGGCGGCACTGAACGGCAGCATCGCCACCAACGGTGCCCCGGTACTCGCCGGCGGCAGCTTCAGTCTGCTGGCGCCGGGCGCGACGACCGGGAGCCTGTCGGTCGGCATCGATACGTCGGCCGCCGGCGCGCGCTCGGGCAGTGCCACGGTCAGCCTCGTGTCCGACGCCAGCAACATCGGCAACTGCGCGCCGAACTGCCAGCTGAACCTGCCGAGCCAGACCGTGAACGTCAGCGCCAACGTCTATCGACTGGCCAATCCGGTGCTGAACACCGGCGACGGTGACCGTCGCTGCGCGGGTGGGCGATGCGGTCGCCGCCAACCAGTCGGTGTCGATCACCAATGCGTCGCCCGACAGCTACACGGAAGGGTTGCGGGTCAACCTCGTCGGCGCCAGCGGCAATGCGCAGCACAATGGCGGGTCGATCGCCAATCTCGCCGCGCAGGGCACCAACAGTTCGTCGCTCCAGGTGGGGCTGAACTCCACGGCGGTGGCCGGCCAGACCAACGGCACGGTCAGCCTCGGCTTCGTCTCCACGGGCGCCGGCACCACCGGCGCGCCCGACCTGGACCTCGGCACCGGCCTCGTGACGGTCACCGGCAAGGTCTATACGGCGGCCCAGGCGCAGCTCGGCAACACGGCGCTCAACTTCGGCATCGTGCACGTCGGCGACAGCGTCGGGCCGATCGCGCTCAACGTGTCCAACGTGGCGCCGACGACGGCGCTCAACGACACGCTGCGAGCGTCGTTCGGTGCGGTGAGCGGCCCGTTCAACGGGAACGGGTCGATCGCCGGACTGGTCGCGGGCGGCAGCGATGCCGACAGCCTGAAGGTCGGTCTGAACACGTCGAGCGCCGGTGTCTTCAACGGCTCGGGCAGCGTGAGCCTTGCGAGCCATAACGACGACATGGCCGATCTCGTCCTCTCACCGGCCAGCCTGATCCTGTCGGCGCAGGTCAACAACTATGCCAACCCGGTGTTCGTGAAGACGGGCGGCGCCGGCAGCCTGAGCGGCAGCGGCGATACGTTCACGCTCGACCTGGGCGACCTGATCCTCGGCAGCGGCCTCTCGACGACGAGTCTGGGGGTGCTGAACGACGTGTTTGGCCCGGCCGATCTCGTGGACGGCAAGTTCGACCTGAGCGGCGTCAACGACTTCACGCTGAGCGGCTTCGGCCCGTTCGCCGGTCTGGGTGCGGGCGACCTGTTCGCCGGACTGCTCGCCAACTTCGCCGCGACGTCGCTCGGCAGCTTCGACGACACGGTCGTGCTCAATGCGCTGGCGTACAACGCGAGCGGCTACGAACAGAACCTCAGCGTCACGCTGTTGCTGCATGCCGACGTGTTGCAGCAAGCCGCCGTACCGGAGCCCTCGACCATCGTGTTGCTGCTGGCGGCACTCGCGATGCTGGGCTACGCGTCACGGAAGCGATCGGGCGCACGTCATCGCTAAGGGCCGCCCTACTCGGCACTCTGCCGTGCGCCGACGGCGTCTGACCCCGTCCGACTCGCATCGGGCCGGCGGGGTCGGCACGATCGCCTAGGCGGTCTCTCGCGTGCTGGGCGGGTCCCAATACTTTGTGCGGCTCGCGCTGGCGCAGGACATCATCGTTGCGCTCCTGCGCCCGCGCATCGTGCACTTCAGTCGCAAGTGAATGAATATCCGGCGGCCGTTCGGCGGCCGGTGCGATCTACATCATTGCGCGCGCGCGTCCACGCCGGTCGATGTCCGTTCACGCAGGCGATCAGCGTCATTTCGAAGTGGGGCGCCGGTTCCGGCGAATTGCTGGCGGGCATGAAGCGCGCCGCGGCCCATGCTGCGCCGAGGCGGGCGTAGCCCGAGGTCGCCCCGCGCCCGGCTGACGGGACGACACGGGCGCATTCCAGTCGCAGAATAGATGCTCGATCGATCAGCGGAGGCGCCGATGCGCAACCTGGACGAAGAAATCGCACGTCATCTGCAGGACGCGTCGTCCACCGGCGAGCTCGCGCAGGCGCCCAGCTACGGCAAGCCCTTGGCGGCAGACGTCGGCTGGGACGAGACGCCGGAAGCGCTGCGGATGCCGTTCAAGATCCTCAAGGACGCCGGTGTGGCCCCGCCCGAGATTGCCATGTTCCACCAGCGTGCCGAACTACGGGCGCAACTCCGCACGGAGACCAACGGCCCGCAACGCGAGGCGCTGGAACGCAAACTCAATGAGCTCGAGCTCGCCATTGCGCTCCGGCTGGAAGCGCTGAAGAGCAATGCACAGCGGTAGCAACGTACCCTGGGCATTCGCGCTGGCCGAGTCCGCTGGCGCAGCCACAGCCGGGCGGGCGGCATGACGGCCATTGCGGCCACGCAGCGTTGGCTTGAACACGCCGTCATCGGCCTGAATCTCTGCCCCTTTGCCAAGGCCGTACACGTGAAAGGGCAGATTCGCTGGATCGAAAGTGCGGCGCGTGACGCCGCAGGCTCTCCTCGATGACCTGGTGCGTGAGCTCCAATTCCTGGCGGCGGCCGACCCCGAGACCGTGGACACGACGCTGCTGATCCACCCGCAGGCGCTGAACGACTTCCTCGACTTCAACGACTTCCTCGACGTCGCGGACGCTGCCGTCGCACAACTGGGGCTCGAAGGCGTGCTGCAGGTGGCGAGCTTTCACCCCGACTACCAGTTCGAAGGGACGGCGCCCGGAGACGTTGAAAATTTCAGCAACCGTTCGCCCTATCCGACGCTGCACCTGCTGCGGGAAGACAGCATCGCGCGCGCCGTGGCGACCTATCCGGACGCGGCGGCGATTTACGAACGCAACATCGAAACTCTGCGCCGGCTCGGCGCCGAGGGCTGGGAGCCGGTGACGTCCAGCGCCGGCGCAATGCCCGACGATTAGTCTGAGTCCGGCCGGAGACCGACTCTGTCAAGGACGCGTGGACATTGACGCTCGGGGCCCCGTGGTTTGCAATCCGCCATCGCATCCACCGGCTCATGGATGAACCTAAGCGCGTTTCCTTTGACGCGCGCTGTACGCAGAGAGTGGCGAGTTGGTGCGGGTGCTGGATAAAGAAGTCGAGCTCAGTATCTGCCCGGTCGAGCACTAGAGCCCCGACGCTGCAATAGCGCCCTAATTCGGGGGCAATCCTCCGGCTTGACAGCCTGTATAGCCTAGCTATACGGTTATGTCCTGTGGCGATCAGGACGTTCCGGCACAACGGGCTCAAGGGCTTCTTCGAGACGGGCAACAACGCCGGTATCCAGCCGTCGCATGCGAAGAAGCTCGAAAGATTGCTGGCGAGATTGGACAAAGCCAGCGGCGCGGAAGACATGAACCTGCCTGGGTGGGATCTGCACCGCCTCAAGGGCAAGTTGGCCGGACACTGGTCGGTCCAGGTCAACGGCAACTGGCGCCTGATCTTCAGCTTTGACGCACACGGCGACGCAATACTGGTCGATTATCTGGACTATCACTGAGGCATTGAACATGGCACGGATGCACAATCCCCCGCACCCCGGGCTCGCTCTGCGCGACGACGTACTGCCGGCGCTCGGACTCACCGTCACCACCGCGGCCGCGCAGCTTGGCGTCACGCGCGCAGCGCTGTCGCGTGTGCTTCATGGTCGCGCAGCGATCACGACCGAGATGGCCCTGCGAATCGAGCGCTGGCTCGGTGTGGAGCGCGGCGGCCGTGCGTCACTCTGGCTGGCGCAGCAGAGTGAGTACGACCTCTGGCACGTTGCGCAGAAACGCAAGAAGGTACTGGCCAAAGTCAGGCACATCGAGGCCGACGACATAGTCGCCGCGTAGCACATCCTTGGGCGCGCGCCGGAAAACTGGCCGCAATCCCCGGCATCGGCGCAGTCTTCCTTGCCGTCCCGGTGCTCGTGGCTCCGCCGAAGCGCGGACGCATACTGCGTCAAGCGCCGCACCACGGCCGACGTTCGCGCATCCCAAATTTGCTAAATCTATCTGCGTTGAGCCAGCCGCGGCCGCGGTGGGCCGCCCCAGCCCGACTCAGGCGAGCTTGACGAGCTGCTTGCCGACGTTCGCGCCACGCAACATGCCGAGGAACGCCTGCGGGGCGTTCTCGATGCCATTGGCGATCGTCTCGCGGTACTTGATGCGCCCGGCGATGACGTGCGACCCGAGCTCCTTCAGCGCGGCCGGCCAGACCTCCAGGTGCTCGCTGACGATGAAGGCCTGCATCTTCAACCGGTTGACCAGGAACCAGGTCGGGTTGGTGATCGGGATCGGCTCGCCGTCGTAGCCGGCGATGAGGCCGCACAGCGCGATGCGACCGAAGGCATTCATGCGCGGCAGCACGGCGTTCATGATGTTGCCGCCGACGTTTTCGAAGTAGCCGTCGACACCCTGCGGTGCGGCGTCCTTCAGCGCGCGGTTGACGTCCTGCGTCTTGTAGTCGATGCACGCATCGAAGCCAAGTTCGGCCACGACGTGGCCGCACTTTTCGGCGCCACCCGCGATGCCGACGGCGCGACACCCGGCGATCTTGGCGAGTTGACCCACGACGCCGCCGACCGCGCCGGCCGCCGAGGACACGAGGACCGTCTGGCCCTCCTTGGGCTCGATGATCTTGTTCAGGCCGTACCACGCCGTCACGCCGGGCATGCCCACCGGCCCCAGGTAGGCCGACAGGGGCACCACGCGCGCATCGACCTTGTAGACGCCGGTGCCGTCGCTCACCCCGAACTCCTGCCAGCCGAGGTGGGCCACGACCTTGTCGCCCGCCTTGAACTGCGGGTTGCGCGACTCCACCACGGTGCCGGCCGTGCCTCCGATCATGACTTCTCCCAGCGCCTGCGACGCGGCGTAGGACTTCGACTCATTCATGCGGCCACGCATGTACGGGTCGAGCGACAACCACTCGTTGCGCACGAGGAGCTGACCTTCCTTCAGGGTCGGCGTCTGGACCTCCTCGAGGCGGAAGTTCGACGTCGACGCGGCCCCGGTCGGGCGGTGCGCGAGGACGATGCGACGGTAGCTGGGCATGCGGGTTCCTTGGATCGGCGATGACTAGTAGACCGAGACACCGCCATCGACGGCCAGTATCTGTCCGGTGATGTGTTGTCCGGCATCGGAGGCGAACAGCAGTGCGGCGCCCTTGAGGTCTTCCTCGTCGCCGATGCGCTTGAGCGGCGCGAAGCGCGCCAGCGCCTCAGCGCCGAACTGCGCCAGCACGCCCTTCGTCATCTTCGAGGGAAAGAAGCCCGGCGCCAGCGCGTTGACCGTGATGTTGTAGTGCCCCCATTCGGCGGCGAGCGCGCGTGTGAAATTCACCAGCGCTCCCTTGCTGGTGTTGTAGGCGATCGTGTGCATCAGCTCGGGTGGATTGCCGAGCAGCCCCGCAATGGACGCGACATTGACGATGCGGCCGTAGCGGCGCGGAATCATGCTCGCCTTGCCGATCGCCTGGGTGAGCAGGAACACACCGCGGATGTTCAGGTTCATGACCTTGTCCCAGGCCTCGACCGGATGATTCTCGGCGGGCGCGCCCCAGGTCGCTCCGGCATTGTTCACCAGGATATCGATGTGGCCGAGCTGCGCGATGGCCTGCTGCGCCAGGTGCGCGATGTCCGCCTCCACCGCGCCGTCGGCGGCGATCCAGCGCGCATCCACGCCCTGCGCGCGAAGCTGCGAGGAGGCCTCCTCGAGCTCGTCGGCCTTGCGCGCGGTCAGCAGCACGCGCGCGCCCATCTCGCCCAAGCCCTGGGCGATCTGCAGGCCCAGCCCGCGCGAGCCGCCGGTGACGAGCGCAGTGCGGCCCGTGAGGTCCAATCGCTGCTTGAGCGTCATGGGGTCAGACCTCGTAGTCCATGCACTGCCGCTCCAGCCGCACGGCGCCCATGAACGGCTTGATCGCGAGATGCTGCGGGTGATTCTGGTAGGCATCGAGTGCCGCCTTGTCGCGGAACACCGCGTACAGCACGACGTCGTAGGTCGCCTCGAGCCCTGGCTGAGCCAGCGCAACCTCGAACTTGATGACGCCCGGCAGGGTGGCACACGAGTCCAGCATCTCCTTCATGCGACGCGCATTGACGGCGCGGTCCGCTCCCTCGGCGTGTTCCTTCAGCTTCCACATCACGATGTGTCTCAGCATGCTGTCCTCAGAACCAGGAATCCTTCATTTCGAGCGTCGTCGCGTCCAGCGATTCGACGAGTTCTAGCATGGCATCCACCTTCGGCAGCTCGTACAGGAAGAAGTAGCGGCAGGCCTGCCACTTGCCGTGGTAGAAGTCGTTGCCGTCATGACCGTAGTGCCGCGAGGCCGCGAGCGACTGCTCGAGCCAGATCCACGCCAGCACCACGTGGCCGAACGCCTCCAGGTACGGCGTGGCATTGGCGAGCGTGCGCGCCGGGTCGCCGGCCGCCCAGGCACGCTGCGTGACCGTCGCGACGCGACGCACGCGGTCCGCCAGCATGGCGGCCCAGCGCTGCGTGTCCGGGTGGCGCGCCTGGGTCGCGCGCCCGATCGTGTCTTCCATGCGGGCGCCGAGCAGCTTGAACGCGGCCCCGTCCTGCATGACCACCTTGCGCCCCAGCAGGTCGAGCGCCTGGATGCCGTGCGTGCCCTCGTGGATCGCGTTCAGCCGGTTGTCGCGGTAGAACTGCTCGACCATGTAGTCGCGCGTGTAGCCGTAGCCGCCGTGCACCTGGATCGCGAGCGCGTTGCCCTCGAGGCACCACTGCGACGGCCAGCTCTTGGCGATCGGCGTCAGGATGTCGAGCAGCAGCGTGGCCTCGTCGCGCTCGGCCGTCGGCGACGGCCGTCCTTTCCTCGTCGACCAGGCGCGCGCAGTACAGGTTCAGCGCCAGCGCGCCTTCGGCATAGGCCTTCTGCGCGAGCAGCATGCGCTTGACGTCGGCGTGCTCGATGATCGGGATCTGCGGCTGCGCCGGGTCCTTGCCTGCCGGACCGATGGGTCGTCCCTGCGGGCGGTCCGCGCGCGTACTCGAGCGCGTGCAGGTAGCCGGTGTAGCCGAGCATCGTCGCGCCGAGGCCCGACGCCGATGCGCGCCTCGTTCATCATGTGGAACATCGCGGCGAGACCCCGGCCGGGTTCGCCGACGAGATAGCCGATCGCGCCCGCCCGCCCCTCGGGCCGGAACTTGCCTTCGCCGAAATTCAGCAGGCAGTTGGTGGTGCCGCGATAGCCCATCTTGTGATTGAGGCCCGCCAGCACGACGTCGTTGCGCTCGCCCAGCGTGACGCGCGCGTCCGTGCCGGCGCCCGCGACCGCCACCAGGCGCTTCGGCACCGACAAAGAGCGAGATTCCGCGGGTGCCGGGCACGAGCTTGCCGTCCGGCGCCGGGGATCTTGGCCAGCACCAGATGGACGATGTTCTCCGACAGGTCGTGCTCGCCGGCGGAGATCCACATCTTGTTGCCGGTGAGCCGGTACTGCGGACCGAGCGGCGAGTCGCGCTCGAATTCGGCGCGCGTCGTGATGTCGGACAGCGACGAGCCGGCCTGCGGCTCCGACAGGCACATCGTGCCGAAGAAGCGCCCCGCCAGTGCGGGACGGACGAAGGCGTCGACCTGTGCTGGCGAGCCGTGCGCGAGCAGCAGGTTGGCGTTGCCGATGGTGAGCATCGCGTAGCCGCTCGGTCGCGACGTTCGCACCCTTGAAGTACGCGAAGACGGCCTTCGCGACCGTCAGCGGCAGCTGCATGCCGCCGAACGCCTCGTCGTGCTCGGCCGCCATCAGGCCGGCCGCAACGAAGGCGTCGAGCGCCTGGCTTGATCTCGGGAATGAGCGTGACGCGCTCGCCGTCGAACTGCGGCTCGTTGAGGTCGCTCTTGCGGGCGTGCGGCGCGAACAGATCCGTGGCGATCCGCTCGGCGGTGTCGAGCGCCGCATCGAAGGTCTCGCGCGAGTGCTCGGCGTAGCGCGGCACGCTGCGTCAGGGGCTCGACGTCGAGCCACTCGTACAGCAGGAACGCGAGGTCGCGGCGGCTGAGGATGTGTTCCATCGTCCCCTATTTCGGCCAGCGGCCCGTCTGTGCCGCCTCGACCAGCAGCGGGGCCGGCTCCCAGAACGCCGGATCGGCGTGCGGGTTGGTGGCAAAGCGCTTCATCGTCGCGACCACCTGGTCGAGCCCGACCTGCTGCGCGTGGAACATCGGTCCGCCGGTGCGCGACCGGGAACCCGTAGCCGGTCAGGTAGACCACGTCGATGTCGCTCGCGCGCAGCGCGATGCCTTCGTCCAGGATGCGCGCGCCTTCGTTGACCAGCGCGTAGACGCAGCGCTGCACGATCTCCTCGTCGTCGATGCTGCGCGGCCGCAGGCCGATCTCGGTGCGATACGACTCGATCAGCGCGTCGATCTCGGGGTCCGGCACCGGTGTGCGGTTGCCGGCCTCGTAGCGGTACCAGCCCTTGCCGGTCTTCTGGCCCAGCCGGCCGAGTTCGACGACACGGTCGGCGAGACGGCTGTAGGTGATGTGCGGCTTCTCCACATAGCGGCGCTGGCGTATCGCGTAGCCGATGTCCATGCCGGCCATGTCGTACATCGTGAACGGGCCCATCGCCATGCCGAACTTCGTGAGCGCGGCGTCGATCTGCTGCGGCGAGGCGCCCTCGTCGACCAGGAACAGCGACTGCCGGATGTACTGCTCGAGCATGCGGTTGCCGATGAAGCCGTCGCAGACGCCGGAGACGACGCCCACCTTCTTCAGCCGCTTGGCCAGCTGCATCACCGTGGCGAGCACGTCCTTCGCCGTCTTGCGGCCGCGCACGACTTCCAGCAGCCGCATGACGTTGGCCGGACTGAAGAAGTGCGTGCCGATGACGTCCTGCGGCCGCGAGGTCGCCGCCGCGATCTGGTCGACGTCGAGCGTCGAGGTGTTGGTCGCCAGGATCGCGCCGCGCTTCATCACCGAGTCGAGGCGGGCGAAGATGTCCTGCTTGACGACCATGTCCTCGTAGACCGCCTCGATCACGATGTCGGCATTGCCGAGCGCCGTGAAGTCGAGCGTCGGTCGGAGCAGCGCGACGCGTTGTTCGACCTGCTCGGCCGTCAGCCGCCCCTTCTTGGCGGTGGCTTCCCAGTTGCGGCGGCACATCGCCAGGCCGCGGTCGAGCGCCGCCTGATCCTTCTCGAACACCGTGACCGGAATGCCGGCGTTGGCAAAGCTCATCGCGATGCCGCCGCCCATCGTGCCGAAGCCGAGGATGGCGGCGGTGCGGATCGGCCGCGTCGGCGTGTCGTCGGGCACGTCCGGAATCTTGGCGGCGGTGCGCTCGGCGAAGAAGGCATGCCGCAGCGCCTTTGATTCCTTCGACTGCACGAGCTCGATGAAGAAGCCGCGCTCCTTCGCCAGCGCCCTCGTCGAACGGCTGCGTGACGGCGGCCTCGACCGCGTCGACGCACTTCAGCGGCGCCGGCAGGCCGCGCGCCGGCGCGCCACCTCGGCGCGCGCGGCGGCGAAAAACGCCTCGGCGGTCACCCCGGCCGGCAGCGCGACGGATCGGTCGCGCAGCTTCGGGTGCGAGTTGCGCTTCGTCACTTCGGCGGCGAACTCCAGCACGCCGTCGAACGAGGTGCGGTCGACGACACGCTCGATGAGTCCGTGCCTTCGAGCGCCTCGGCGGCCGGGATCGGGTCGCCGGTGACGATCATGCGCAGGCCGAGCTCGGCGCCGACGGCGCGCGGCAGCCGCTGCGTGCCGCCGGCGCCCGGCAACAGGCCGATCTTCACTTCCGGCAGCCCGAGCGACGCGTCGGGCGTCGCGACGCGGTAGTTGCAGCCGAGCGACAGTTCGAGCCCGCCGCCCATGCACACGCCGTTGATGGCGGCGACGACCGGCTTCGGTGAACGCTCGACCGCATCGATCAGCTGCAGCAGGTTCGGTTCGGCCAGCGCGGCCGGCGTGTTGAACTCGCGGATGTCCGCGCCGCCCGAGAACACCTTGTCGGTGCCGGTGATGACGATCGCCTTCACGGCGGCGTCGTCGAGTGCGCGCTCGAGGCCGGCGAGCAGCGCCTTGCGCGTGGCGTGACCGAGCCCGTTGACGGGCGGGTTGTCGATCTGCAGCACGGCCACCTGGCCGCGACGCTCGTAATGCGTGGTCATTGTTAAGACTCCGTTGGAATGAACGTGCGGCTCAGACCTCGAGCCACTCCTGGCGGACAGCCGAATTGGACCTCAGTTCGTCCGGGGTGCCACGGAACACCATGTGTCCGTGGCCCATGACATACACGCGCTGCGAGATCTGCATGGCGATCGTCAGCTTCTGTTCGATAAGGAGGATGGACAGGCCGCGGTCACGCAATTCGCGCAGGAACCGGCCCACGAGCTCGACGACCATCGGGCGCCAGGCCCTCGGTCGGTTCGTCGATGATGACGAGTTCCGGATCACCCATCATGGTACGCGCGAGCGTCAGCATCTGCTGTTCGCCGCCCGACAGCACGCCCGCGGGCGTGCGCGCCCGTTCCTGCAAGCGCGGAAACAGGCGCCAGACGTCCGCGTAGCTCCAGCTGCCCCGACGCCCGCGCTGAATGCCGAGTCGCAGGTTCTCCTCGACTGTCAGCGTCGGAAAGATGTCCCGGCTTTCGGGGACGTAGCCGACGCCGAGCTGCGCGATTTCGAAGGTTGCGAGCCGCGTCAGGTCGCGCGCATTGAACTCGACCGTGCCGGTGGCGTCGACCAGCCCCATGATCGCCTTGGCGGTCGTCGAGCGACCGACACCGTTGCGACCGAGCAGGCTGACGATCTCGCCGCGTCCGACCTCGAGGTCGACCCCGTGCAGCACGTGACTCTTGCCGTAGTAGGCCTGCAGGTTCTCGACGTTCAGCAGCGGTCCGCCGGCGGGAACCTCCACGCTACTCGCTGCGGTGCGAGCTTGCTCGGGCGGCCGGGCGCTGCTCTCATGCGACCTCGGCCTGCGGACCCAGGTACGCCTCGCGGACCGCGGGGTTGGCCCGGATCTCGGCGGGCGTGCCCGAGGCGATGACCTGGCCGTACACCATCACCGTGATGCGATCGGCCAGTCCGAACACCACGCCCATGTCGTGCTCGACCATGACCAGGGTCCTGCCCTGCGTGACCTCGCGGATCAGGTCGACCGCGTGCCGGCTTTCGGCCCGGCTCATGCCGGCCGTCGGCTCGTCGAGCAGGATCACGCTGGCGCCGCCGGCGATGGTGATACCGATCTCGAGCGCGCGCTGCTCGGCGTAGGTCAGGCGCCCGGCGAGGGTGTCACGCCGGCGCCGCAACCCAACCCGCTGCAGCACCTCGTCGGCGCGCGCTTCGGCATCGGTGAGCCGGTTGAGGTTCTTCCAGAAGGCATAGCGGTGGCCGAGTGACCACAGCACGGCGCAGCGCAGGTTCTCGAACACCGACAGGCGGTGGAAGAGGTTGGTGATCTGGAAACTGCGCGCCAGGCCGCGGCGGCTGATCTCGTAGGGCTTGCGGTTCGTGATCGCAGCCCCGTGCAGCCGGATGTCGCCCGCAGAGACGCCGAATCGACCGCTGATGAGATTGAACAGCGTCGACTTGCCCGCGCCGTTCGGACCGATGATCGCGTGGCGCTCACCGGCGGGGATGGCAAGGTCCACGCCGCGGATGATCTCGGACTTGCCGAAGTTCTTGCGGACACCCGCCAGTTCGAGCGCGGCGGTCATGTCGGACTGTCCCGGACCGAGGCCTCGATCTCCTGCTGGATCGCGTCCCATGCGCGCCGAAAGCCGCGCTGGTAGTAGGCAAAGGCCGCAAGGCTCGTCACGAGCAGCGCCGCCGCGAACACCCACGGGCCTGGCGATTCGGTGTCCAGCGGGAACCCGAACAGCGACACGCTGGAGCCCAGGCCACCCTCGAGCGTCACGTGGTAGGTCAGCTCGATCAGCATCACGACGCCGAGCGCCAGGCCGAGCGCCGTGGCGATGACGCCCACGTACGGGTCGCGCAGCCGGGGGAACTTCCTGAACTGCAGCACCCGCAGGTTCATCAGCAGCAGGCTCGACAGTCCACCCGGCGCAAACATGACCAGCAGCACGAAGGACACGCCGAGGTAGAGCTGCCAGGCCTTCGTGTACTCCGACAGCGCGACGGCAAAGAAGGTGAACACGACCGCCCCGAGGATCGGACCGAAGAAGAACGCCGCGCCGCCGATGAAGGCGGCCAGCAGCACGCCGCCCGACCGGATCGCACTGACGTTTTCCGCGGTGACGACGATCTCGAAGTTGATCGCGGTGAGTCCGCCGGCAATGCCGGCGAAGAAGCTCGACAGGATGAGCATCAGCCAGCGCACCCGTTGTGCGTTGTAGCCGATGAATTCAACGCGCTCCGGGTTGTCGCGCACCGCGTTCGCAATGCGGCCGAGCGGTGTGTGCGTCAGCGCGTACATGGCCACCATGCAGGCGAGGCACCACGCGGCGATCAGTGCGTAGACCTGAATCTGCGGACCGAAGGTGAGCGCGCCGATGCCGGCGAAAGGCCGACCCGCCGTGCGGTCGCTGGTGATGCCGCCCTCCCCGCCGAAGACTTCCGGAAACATGAGCGCCGCGGCGAACACCATCTCGCCGATGCCGAGCGTGATCATCGCGAACGGCGTGCCGGCCCGGCGCGTGGTCAGGTAGCCCAGCACGACCCCGCACAGCGCCGCGCCGCTGCCGCCGACCAGCGGCAGCAGCGAGATCGGCCACGCGAGGCGTGCCGTCGGCGATCGAGCGCATGGCATGGATGGCAAAGAACGCACCCAGGCCCGAGTACACCGCGTGCCCGAAGCTCAGCATGCCGCTCTGGCCGAGCAGCATGTTGTAGCTCAGCGCGAAGATGATCATGATGCCCATCTGCGACATCAGCGTCAGGGCGAAGCCCTGCCGGAACGCCACGGGCAGCAGCGCAAAGAGCAGCGCCGTGAGGCCCCACAGCAGCCAGCGACCGACGTTGAGCGGCCGGAAGCGGATTTCGCGCGACGCGTGCATCGGCTAGCCTTCGCGCGTGCCGAGCAGGCCCTTCGGCCGCACGATCAGCACCAGCACCAGCAGCAGGTACGGCAGTACCGGTGCCACCTGCGACAGCGAGAGCGCGAGCACCGGGTGCAGCACGCTGTCCGGCGCCACCGCGAGGCCCAGCCAGCTGCAGCCACCGTGGCGCCGCTCAGGTCCGACACCTTGCCGAAGCTCTCGAGCAGGCCGATCAGCAGCGCGGCGATGAACGCGCCGGCGAGCGAACCCAGCCCGCCGACGACGATGACGACGAACACGATCGCACCGACCGTCCCGGCCATCGCCGGTTCGGTGACGAACGCATTGCCGCCGACCACGCCGGCGAGCCCCGCCAGTGCGGAGCCGGCGCCGAAGACCAGCATGAACACGCGCGGCACGTTGTGGCCGAGCGCCTCGACCTGCTGCGGGTGGGTCAGCGCCGCCTGGATCACGAGCCCGACGCGGGTGCGCGTGAGCCCCAGCCACAGCACGACCAGCATGCCGACCGCCACCGCCATCATGAACATGCGGTACTGCGGGAAAGATGATGCCGATTCGCTGCAGCCAGACGACCGGCCCATCGAGCTCCTCCGGCACGCGATACGGCACGGCGGCGCGGCCCCAGATGACCTGCACCAGTTCGACGACGATGTAGGACAGGCCGAACGTGAACAGGAGCTCTGGCACATGACCCCACTGGTGGACGCGGCGCAGTCCCCAGCGCTCGACCGCCGCGCCGATGATGAACAGCAGCGCAGGCGCAATCAGCAGCGCCGGCCAGTAGCCGAGCCACGCGCTGATCTGATAGCCGAAGTAGGCGCCGAGCATGTAGAAGCTGGCGTGCGCAAAGTTGAGCACGCCCATCATCGAGAAGATCAACGTCAGCCCGGAGGCCAGCATGAACAGCAGCAGGCCGTAGCTCACGCCGTACAACGTCTGGCTCAGGACGGCTTCAAGCAAGCGCGGAACTTTCGAGACAAACCGGCGCGGGTGTGCGGGACGGGCGTCGGCAATCGCGGCGCAGCTTACTGCGGCCGCGGCGGACGCTTCATCTGGCAACTCGTCGGCTGCGACGCGACGTAGGTGGGATAGGCCGCTTCCGTCTTCCACGTGTAGCCGGTCTTCTCGATGTCGTGCTTGTTTGGCCCGCCGACGTGGGTCCACGAGGAAATCCACAGCGGCTGCAGCAGCTGGTGATCGGCGGCGCGCATCTCGATCTCGCCGTGCGGCGCGTTGAGCTTCACGCCTTCCATCGCATAGGCGACCTTCAGCGGATCGGTCGAGCCCGCGCGCTTGATGCCTTCGGCCAGCACCGCGAGCGAGGTGAAGCTCGCCACCGTGAAGCACTCCTCGTTGAAGCGCTTCTTGTAGTCGAGGTAGATCTGTTCGTACGGATAGTCCGGCGCGATGTTGGGATGCCAGTACGACACCATCCGTACGCGGTCGTCGCCCGCAGCGCCCATGGCCGTCGGCGTGCCGGAGGTGCCGGCGTAGTACGTGTAGAACTGTGCCTTCAGCCCGGCGTCGCGCGCGGCGCGCACCAGCAGCGCAAGGTCCGGACCCCAGTTGCCGGTGATGATCGTGTCGGCGTTGGCGCCGCGCATCTTGGCGATGTAGGGCGAGAAGTCGCGGACCTGGCCGAGCGGGTGCAGGTCATCGCCGACGATCTTGATGTCGGGACGCTTCCTCGCCAGCATCTCCTTGGCCACGCGCGAGACCTGCTGGCCGTGCGAGTAGTTCTGGTTGATCAGGTAGACGTTCTTCACCTCCGGCCGGCCCTGGATGTAGGTGGTCAGCGCTTCCATCTTCATGTCCGTGTTGGCATCGAAGCGGAAGTGCCAGAAGCTGCACTTGCTGTTGGTCAGGTCCGGGTCGACGGCCGCGTAGTTGAGGAAGAGGATCGACTGCGCGGGGTTGCGTTCGTTGTGCTTCTCGATGGCATCGACCAGCGCGAGCGCCACGCCGGAACCGTTGCCCTGCGCGACGTAGCGGATGCCGCGGTCGACGACCTGCCGCAGCACCGTCAGGCTCTCCTGCGGCGATGCCTTGTTGTCGAAGGCGACGATTTCGAAGCGGATGCCCGGACCGGCCAGCTCCTGCGCGTTGACGACCTCGACCATCAGCTGGAAGTGCTTCAGCAGGTTCGAGCCGATGCCGGCAAACGGTCCGGACAGCGGATCGACGAAGGCGATCTTGACCGTCTGGGGCGGCGCCGCCACGGGGACCGCGGCGCCTTTGCTGGCCGGTGCACCCTTGGTCTGCGCCGCCGCCGCTGTCACGAGCAGGATCAGTGCAGCGCACGCCAGGCGTCCGAAGGCAAGGTGGATGTTCAAGGGCAGTCTCCCGATAGCCAGCGCCGTTTGCGCGCACGCGCGGCGCCATTATCCCGCCGCCGGCACGACGGCCCGGCCGAAGCCGCAGGGCTCGGCGGCCCGCAACTCAGGCGGTCGGCAGCCGGTGCCCGACGAACTGCTCGCGCAGTTTCGCCTTGAGCATCTTGCCGGTGGCTCCCAGCGGAATCGCTTCGACGAAGGCCACGTCGTCCGGGACCTGCCACTTGGCGACGCGACCCTCGTAGTGCGCCAGCATCTCCTCGCGCGTCACCGGCGCGTTCGGCTTCTTCACGACCACCAGCAGCGGCCGCTCGTCCCACTTCGGGTGTGGGACGGCGATGCAGGCCGCCATCGCCACGGCCGGATGCGACACCGCGACGTTTTCGATGTCGATCGAGCTGATCCACTCGCCGCCGGACTTGATGACGTCCTTGCTGCGGTCGGTGATCTGCATGTAGCCGTCGGCGTCGATCGTGGCGACGTCGCCGGTCGGAAACCACGTCGCCCGCCGTCGTCCGTCTTCAGCGGATTGCCGCTGTCGTACTTGTAGTACTCGCGCACGACCCACGGGCCGCGCACGAGCAGGTCGCCGAACGAGGTGCCGTCCCAGGGCAGGTCGCCGCCGTCGTCGCCGACGATCTTCATGTCGACGCCGAACAGCACGCGCCCCTGCTTGAACTGCACCTTCAGGCGTTCCTCGGGTGGCACGCCGACGTGCTTCTGCTTGAACGTGCAGGACGTGCCGAGCGGGCTCATCTCGGTCATGCCCCACGCATGCAGCACGTGCACGCCGTACTTCTGCTCGAAGAGCTTGATCATCGCCGGCGGGCAGGCCGAGCCTCCGATGACCGTGCGGTTCATGGTCGAGAACCGCAGCCCGTTCGCCTCGGTGTAGGTCAGCAGGCCCTGCCACACCGTCGGCACGCCGGCCGAGCAGGTGACCTTCTCGGCTTCGAACAGTTCGTACAGCGACTTGCCGTCCAGGTGCGGGCCCGGGAACACGATCTTCGCGCCGACCATCGGCGCGACGTAGGGCAGCCCCCACGCGTTGACGTGGAACATCGGCACCACCGGCAGGATGGCGTCGCGCGCGGAGATGTTGAGCGCGTCGGGCAGCGCCGCCGCGATCGAGTGCAGCACCGTGGAGCGGTGGCTGTAGAGCACGCCCTTGGGGTGGCCGGTCGTGCCCGACGTGTAGCAGATCGACGACGCGGTGTTCTCGTCGAACTCCGGCCAGTCGTACCGGTCCGAGTGGCTGCCGAGCATTTCCTCGTAGCACAGCAGGTTCGGGAGCTTGCGTGATGCCGGCATGTGGGCGCGATCGGTCATCAGCCACCCAGTGCTGGACGGCGCGGCAGTGCGGGGCCACGGCCTCGATCATCGGCAGGAACGTCAGGTCGAAGAAGAGCGCCTTGTCTTCGGCGTGGTTGACGATCCAGGCGATCTGTTCCGGGTGCAGACGCGGATTGATCGTGTGCAGGACGCTGCCGGCGCCCGACACGGCGAAGTACAGCTCCATGTGCCGATAGCCGTTCCAGGCGAGCGTCGCCACCCGGTCGCTGCTGCGGACGCCCGAGCCCGTCGAGCGCGTTGGCGAGCTGGCGCGAGCGGCGGTGCAGCTCGCGGTACGTGCTGCGGTGGATGTCGCCCTCGACGCGCCGCGACACGATCTCGACGTCTCCGTGATGGCGATCCGCGTGCCTGATCAGCGACGAGATCAGTCAGCGGCATCCGCATCATCAGGCCCTTGCAACATAGGTCTGTCTCCTTGGTGGTCCGCGTCGGCGCTGGTTGTCTCGGCCGGCGTCGACCCCACATCGTCTCGGAGCTTGCCCGCGCTCGTCAAGCCGCGCTGAACACCGAGGCCGGCACCGAGGCGCCCCGTAGAATCACAGCGCTGGAGATCTCGATTGGATACCCCCGTTCTCGCGCCCGCCGCAGCACCCGGTGTCCGGTCACCGTGACGCCGTTCGACGCCGGGCTGACGCTTCGACAACTCGTTCGCACGGCTGCCCGCCGCGTTCTACACGCGGCTGGGCCCGACACCGTTGCCGGAGCCCTACCTCGTCGCGAAGTCCGATGCGGCGGCCGGCCTGCTCGGACTTTCGCCGCAAGACTTCGGCGAGCCCCGCCTGGTCGCAGCGCTCACCGGCAACGCGCCCCTGGCGGGCGCCGACCCGCTGGCCGCGGTCTACTCCGGGCATCAGTTCGGTGTCTACGTCCCGCGCCTCGGCGACGGCCGCGCGTTGCTGCTCGGCGAGGTCGTCGGGTCCGACGATCGGCACTGGGAACTCCAGCTCAAGGGCGCGGGCAAGACCCCCTACTCCCGCATGGGCGACGGCCGCGCCGTGCTGCGCTCCTCGATCCGCGAGTTCCTGGCGTCGGAGGCCATGCACGGCCTTGGCATCCCGACCACCCGCGCCCTGGCGGTCATCGGGTCGGACTTCCCGGTCATCCGCGAGACGGTCGAGACCGCGGCCGTGGTCACGCGGCTGTCGCCCAGCTTCGTGCGCTTCGGCACCTTCGAATACTTCTACTGGACCGAGCAGCACGACGCGCTGCGCCAGCTGGCCGACTACATCATCGATCGCTTCTACCCGGAGGCCGCGACGGCCAGCAGCCCTACCTGGAACTGCTCGAGCAGGTGGCGCGCCGCACCGCACGCCTGGTCGCGCAGTGGCAGGGCGTCGGTTTCTGCCATGGCGTGCTGAACACCGACAACATGTCGATCCTCGGCCTGACGATCGACTACGGCCCGTACGGCTTCATCGACGCCTTCGACGCCGATCACGTCTGCAACCACAGCGACGAGCATGGCCGCTACGCGTACAACATGCAGCCGCAGATCGGTCACTGGAACCTGTATGCGCTGGGCCAGGCGCTGGTGCCGCTGACCGAGGACCTCGAGGCGACGAAGGCGGCGATCGACATCTACGTCGAGGAGTACGCGCGGCGATCGACGCGGTCTTCCGCGCCAAGCTCGGCCTCGTCACCGCGCAGGCCGACGACGATCAGCTCATCAACGCGCCGTGCTCGACCTGCTCGACGCGAACCACACCGACTGGCCGCGCTTCTGGCGCCGACTGGCGACGCTGCAGCGCGACGCCGCGGGCGTCGACGACGATGCGGTCGTGCGCGACCTCGTGATCGATCGCGCGGGCTTCGACGCCTGGGCGTGCAGTACCGGGGGCGGCTGCGTGCGGAAGGCTGAGCGAGGACACCGGCGCGCCACGCGCATGGACCGGGTCAATCCGAAGTACGTGCTGCGCAATCACCTGGCCGAGACGGCGATCCGCAAGGCCCGCGGCGACGACGGCGAGCGCGATTTCAGCGAAGTGGCGCGTCTGCTCAATGTTCTCGAGCGTCCGTATGACGAACAACCCGAATACGAGGCGTATGCGGCGGAACCGCCCGACTGGGCGCGCAATCGCTCGCACCTGTCCTGTTCGTCCTGAGGAGTTCGCATGGACAAGGTTCGCAAGCCCGATGCCGAGTGGCGCCGGCAGCTCGTCGCCGATGGAGTACAGCGGTGACGCGCGAGAAGGCGACCGAACGCGCCTTCACCGGCCGCTACTGGGATCACCACGAGCAAGGCATCTACCGCTGCGTCTGCCTGCGGCACGGCGCTCTTCGCCTCAGACACGAAGTTCGACTCGGGCTGCGGCTGGCCGAGCTACTTCGAGGCCATCGACCCCGCCAACGTGCGCGAGGAACGCGACACGAGCCACGGCATGGTGCGCACCGAGATCGTCTGCAATGTCTGCGACTCGCACCTCGGCCACGTCTTCCCGGACGGACCGCCACCCACCGGCCTGCGCTACTGCATCAACTCCGCGTCGCTGAAGTTCGAGCCGAAGCCGGCCGCGACCCCGCCAAAGGCCCCGATGAAGCTGCTGTTCGACCTGTTCCCGGTCATCCTGTTCTTTGCGACCTTCAAGGTCGCCTCCTCGTTTCCCGCAGCAGTCGATCGCGCTGGCCAGCAGCGCGCTCGGCGGGCTGGTCGGCGACGGGGCCGTGCGCCGCCCGACCAGGCGCCCATCCTGCTCGCGACGGCGGTCGCGATCGTCGCGACGTGCTGCAGGTCAGCTGGCTGCTGGCCGCGGCACGCCGCGTCGAACCGATGCTGTGGGTCAGCCTGGCGGTCATCGTCGTCTTCGGCGGCGCGACGATCTGGTTCCACGACGAGACGTTCATCAAGTGGAAGCCGACCATCCTGTACTGGCTGTTTGCCGGTGCCCTCGTCGCTGGTCGGCCTGCTGTGGAAGCGCAACCTGCTCAAGTCGCTGCTGTCGGAACAGACTCGACCGTGCCCGATCCGGTGTGGGATCGCCTGCTGGCGGCCTGGGTCGCATTCTTCGGCGCGCTCGGCGTCGTCAACCTCGCGTCGCGTATTCGGTGTCGACCGACACCTGGGTCAACTTCAAGCTGTTCGGCCTGTTCGGACTGACGCTCGTCTTCACGCTGGGCATCGGCGTCTACCTGTCGCGCCACATGAAGGAGAAGCCCCCGATGCCTGAGGCGACCATCGACCGCATGCGCGAGCGCCTGGCGGTGCTCGATCCGCTTGAAGTCGCGATCGACGATGACAGCGCGCTGCATGCGGGCCACGCCGGCGCGGCGAGTGGCGGCGGCCACTACCGGATGACCCTCGTCAGTGCCGCGTTTGTGGGTCAGCCGAGAGTGAAACGACATCGCCTCGTGTATGATGCTTTGGCAGATTTGATGCAGCGCGAGATCCACGCGCTCGCGATGACGCTGCTGGCGCCCGACGAGACTCGACCCGGCTCGGCGCCGCTTCCGCCCCCTACCTCCGGACACTGATGTCTCATGCAACGTATTGCCCTGTTTGCGGCCCTGGCACTGGCCAGCGGAATCGCCCTTGCCCAGAACGTCGCCGTCGTCAACAACAAGCCGATTCCCAAGACCCGCGAGGACGCGTGGGTCAAGGAGCTCGTCAAACAGGGCCAGAAAGACTCGCCCGAACTGCGCAAGATGGTCAAGGATCGCCTGATCCAGAACGAGATCCTGCTGCAGGAAGCGAACAAGCGCGGCATCCCTGACAAGCCGGACGTCAAGTTCATGCTGGACGTGCAGCGGCAGAACACGCTGATCCAGGCGCTGCTGCGCGACGAGATGGAGAAAAATCCGATCACCGATGCGCAGGTGCAGGCCGAGTACGACAAGCAGAAGGGCTCCGTCGGCAGCAAGGAATACCGCGCACGCCACATCCTCGTCGAGAAGCAGGACGAGGCGGTGGTCATCATCGAGCAGCTGAAGAAGGGCACGAAGTTCGAGGAACTGGCCAAGAAGTCCAAGGACGCGGGCTCGGCGGCGAACGGCGGCGATCTCGACTGGGCCGCGCCCGACGCCTACGTGCAGCCGTTTTCCGAGGCGCTGATGAAACTCAAGAAGGGCGAGACGACCGAGGTGCCGGTGCAGACCCAGTTCGGCTGGCATGTGATCCGGCTCGAGGACGTGCGCGAGACCCAGTTCCCGCCGCTGGAGCAGGTCGCGCCCCAGATCCGCGAATCGCTGCAGCAGCAGAAGGTGCAGGCCTTCGTGGCGAGCCTGACGAAGAGCGCCAAGGTCCAGTAGCGCGGCGACCGTTCGGCCACGCTGAAAGGGGCGCCACCGGCGCCCCTTTTCGTCTGGGGCGCCCGTTTCCGCGGCGTCTTGGCCCGCAGCCGAGGGGCCGCAGCGCCCAAGCACCGGGCACTTGACCCAACGCATATGAGAATCATTCTCATTTGTGGTATTTTTCAGTTGCCATGGCACGCGCCCTTCCCGACGCCCCGTACGGCCACGCTGGCGCCCCAGCGGCGGCACCCGACGTCGTTTCCGCGAGTGTCACCGCCGGACTCGATCAGGTTGCGCTCGGCACCGCCTTCGTGATCCATGAGGTGATCCCTCCGCAGGCGGGTCCCGGCGGGAGCCAGCGCCTCGAGGAACTGGGCTTTCTGCCCGGCGAGCGCGTCATGGTGCTGACCCGCGGCAAGCCGGGCGGTGACCCGCTCGCCGTCCGCGTCGGGCATTCGACCTTCGCGCTGCGCCGCGCCGAGGCCGCGTGCGTACGTGTCAGGCCCTGGCCCACGGCTGAGACGAGCGCATGAGCGCCACGGCCGTCGTGCACCTGCATCCGCCGGGCCGCCTGCTCGCCCTGGTGGGCAATCCCAACTGCGGCAAGACGGCGTTATTCAACCTGCTGACGGGCAGCCGTCAGAAGGTGGCGAACTACGCCGGCGTCACCGTCGAGCGCAAGGAAGGCCGACTCGTCACACACGCCGGTAAGGAACTGCGCGTGCTCGACCTGCCGGGCACCTACAGCCTGCACCCCCGCTCGCCCGATGAGCGCGTCACCTGCGAAGTCCTGCACGGCCAGGCCCGCGGCGAGCGCCGGCCCGATCTCGTGGTCTGCGTCGTCGATGCCACCAACCTGCGGCGCAACCTGCGCCTGGTCCTGGCGGTGCGCCGTCTCGGATTGCCCTGTGTCGTCGCCCTCAACATGACCGACCTCGCCGAGCGGCGCGGCCTCACGATCGATGCCGATCAATTGGCCGCCGCGCTCGGCGTGGCGGTCGTGCGCACCGTCGGGGTCACGCGCGAGGGCGATGCCGGCCTGCGCCGCCTCCTCGACGACCCGACCCTGTGGCAGCGATGCGCCGCCAACGCGCCGGGGCACGACGCCTCAAGCCTTCGTGCCGACCACGACGCGGTGCGCGCGATCCTGCAGCGCCTCGGACTCGATGAGCTGATCCCGCACGAGGCGAGTGACCGCATCGACCGCATCGTGCTGCATCCCGTGGTCGGTCCACTGCTGTTGGCGGCCTTTCTCTTCCTGATGTTCCAGGCCGTGTTCGCGTGGGCCGAAGTGCCGATGGCGTGGATCGAGGCGGCGACCACCTGGCTCGCGGCGGCCGCCAGCCGCGCGCTGCCCGACCATTGGGCCCGGAGCCTGCTGGTCGATGGCGTCATCGCGGGCGCCGGCGGCGTCGTCGCCTTCCTGCCGCAGATCGTGATCCTCTTTTTCTTCATTCTGGTGCTGGAGGAGACCGGCTACCTGCCGCGGGCGGCCTTCCTGCTCGACCGGCTGATGGGCGCCGTGGGTCTGTCCGGCCGCTCGTTCATTCCGTTGCTCTCGAGTCATGCCTGCGCCATCCCGGGCATCATGGCCGCGCGCACCATCGCCGACCCGCGCGACCGCCTGGTGACGATCATGATCGCGCCGCTGATGACCTGTTCGGCGCGACTGCCCGTCTACGCGCTCCTGATCGGCGCGTTCATTCCGCCGCGCGTGCTCGCGGGCTGGATCGAACTGCAGGGACTCGTCCTGCTCGCCCTGTACGCCGCCGGCATCGCCGGCGCGATGCTCGTCGCCTGGGTCCTCAAGCGCTTCACCACCGCGGGCCGCCAGGTGCGTCCACTCATGATGGAACTGCCCCAGTATCACTGGCCCTCATTGCGCAATCTTGCGCTCGGCCTCTGGCAGCGGGTCACGATCTTCGTGCGGCGCGTCGGCACGATCATCCTGACACTGACGATCCTGATGTGGTTCCTCGCGAGCTACCCGACGCCACCGGCCGACGCTGTCGGTGCGCCCATCCTGTACAGCTTCGCGGGGATGCTCGGGCGCTCGCTCGCCGTCGTGTTCGAGCCGATCGGCTTCAACTGGCAGATCAGCATCGCGCTGGTGCCCGGCCTGGCGGCGCGCGAAGTGGCGGTCAGCGCGCTCGGCACGGTGTATTCGCTGTCGGCGAGTGCCAGCGACGCGGCCGCGTCGCTGGCACCGCTGATCGCACGTGACTGGAGTCTCGCCACCGGCCTGTCGCTGCTGGCGTGGTACGTCTTCGCGCCGCAGTGCCTGTCGACGCTGGCGGTCGTGCGGCGCGAAACCGGCGGCTGGGCGTGGCCGTTCGTCATGGCCGCGTACCTGTTTGCCTTGGCGTACCTGGCGGCGTTCATCGTCTACCGCGCAACGCGGCTGCTGGGCGGACCATGAACGGCCACGCGGTGCGCGCCGCTGAGTTTTAGGCCACGGCGCCCACCGACGCCGCCACCGGCCACCGCGCGAGCGGCCGCCCGCCCGACCTTCCACGCCATCGCGGCACCGGACAGGGTGCACACTGCCGGCACTGGCGAGCACCGTCGAGGAGAGCCGGCGTGACCATGAACGCGTGGACCTGCCCGACATGCCGGACAACGTTGGTCACCCCCTTCTGCGCGCAATGCGGCGAACGGCCGATCCGGCCGCTCGACTACTCGCTCAAAGCGCTCGTGGCCAAGGCGGTGCACGCGCTGACGAGCGTCGATGGCCGCCTGCTCCGTACGCTCAAGCGCTTGCTGAGTCATCCGGGCGAACTGACTGTGGCCTACGTGCACGGTCCCCGCAAGCCGTACGTCACTCCGGTGCAACTGTTTGTATTCGCCAACGTCGTGTTCTTCGCCGTCCAGTCGCTGGCGAGCACCAATATCTTCGGCGCCACGCTGGACTCGCACCTTCACCACCAGGACTGGAGCACTGTCGCGCAGTCACTGGTGGCACAGCGACTGGACGCCAGGCACCTGAGCCTCGAGGCGTTTGCGCCGCTGTTCGATCAGGCGGCGGCATTGAACGCCAAGTCGCTCATCATCCTCATGGCGGCGACCTTCGCCCTGGCACTTCCCGTGGTGTTCCTGGGCGGCACGCAGACGTTCATGGCGCATCTCGCCTTTTCACTGCATCTGTATGCCTTTCTGCTTTTCGTGTTTTCGGGAAGTCTCCTGATCGCAATCCTCGACGTCGTGCTCGGCGGCGCGGGCCTTGAGTCCGCCCGCATGGACAACGCCCTCTCGGTGCTCAATTTCACCGCCTGCGCCGCCTATCTCTTCTTCGCCATCCGGCCCGTCTACGAAGCCGCGTGGCCGATCCGGGCGCTCAAAGCCGTGTTGCTGTCGATTCTTGCGGGAGGACTGGTGCTGGCGTACCGCTTTACGATTTTCCTCGTGACGCTGTACAGCGCCTAGTCTCCGCGGCGGGCCGATCCGTCCGCAAGGTTCACGTCGCCGGATGCGGCCACTCGCGTTATATATGCGCGGCTATCCGCCCGCCCGTCACGACGATCCGATTGATACCCATCGCCAGTGCGAGCGCGAGCGCGTGCTGCCGCTCGCGCGCAATCCGTCGGCGCACGGCGGTGACCAGCAGTTGCAGTCCGTCGCGCGAATCGAACGCCGGTCGTGGGCGTCGCAGGCCCACGGCCTGCACCACGTGCGCAACGTCCGCGCGGCCGAGCGACGCCGGGCTAACCAATTGCAGGCCGGCTCGGCCCGACGCGCGAAACACGTATGGGAAACGGGTCACGAGTTCGGTCTGCGCCCGGCGGCCCGTGATCTTGTCGGCGGCAAAGCCGGACACCGACGCGGCCGCGTGCGCCACCAACTTTGCGTAGGCCTCCATCTGCTGGATCGAGGCATTGACGATGGCACCGAAAACACCGTGGATCAGGCCGCTGACGAAGGATGGAAAGTCCACCGCGGCAACCAGATCGTTCGGCGACAGAACCGGGCTCGCGAACTCCTCAGAGACGAGCCGGTCGGGATCCGACAGATACGACGCGACGCGCACCGTGTCGTGTGCAATCTGACGCCGCTCGTCGGCGGGCAGCGCGCGAAAGGCGGGCGACCGGCCGAGCAGTTGGCGCACCGCCTGACGCGCCGTGGGTGCCGCCGACTTTGCCGCGGCGGACGGGGTTTTGCGGCGTGCGGGCTGCTTCATGTTCATCCTCTGGGTCGGGTGCGGCGCGCCGTGGCCGAGTGGCCCAAGCGCTGGGGGTGAGTCTGGTCGGGTGGCGGCATGAACGCTGTGGCGCGAAACGACGCCGCCGTGCCAGGGTCCGCCGCGCGGATTTCAGTCATGTCGCGCTACCTTCACCGGGGACCGGATCGTCACGATCCGGATTGAGCACGCCAAAGGTGGCCGGGATCTCGGCAAAGAACAGGCGGATCTTCTCCGCCGCAATCAGCGCGAGCAGCCGTTGCTTTTCCTCGGCGGTCACGATGAATTCCACTTCGACGATCAGCGCCCCGCCCAGTTCGAGGAAGCGATCCTCGTGCATGCGGTGATGGTGGCCGAATCCGGCCATGGCATGAAACGCCGAACCGCCGCGGATCTTCATCTTGTTGGCGGCGTGGAGCAGCCAGTCCCACAGCGGCGCACCGTGCAGCCGCTGCGCCTGCGGTACGTAGAAGCGAAGATAGGATCCTTGCATGATCTCTCCTCAGTACTTCTGCTTGTGTGGAATGACGCCACGCACACCGCCCCGTGGGTCGGCGACATCGCCGGCGTAACGAGGAATCAGGTGCACGTGAAGATGCGCGATCGTTTGTCCGGCCATCGCACCCACATTAATGCCGATGTTGTAGCCGGCGGGCTTGAAGCGGGCCTCGAGCAGCGCCTTGCCGGCGTCGAGCAGCTCCAGCAGCGCCCCGCGCTCGGCGGCGGTGGACTCGAAGTAGGAGGCGACGTGCCGCCGCGTGAGGACCAGCAGATGGCCGCGGCTAACGGGATACTTGTCAAAGCGGACAACGGCGAGTGCGTTCGACAGAACAGCATCGGTGGCAGTGCAAAACGGGCACTCGTCCAATTCGCGCTCCCTCGGGCTCAGGCGGCCCGCGCCCACTGCGCGTCGCTGCGAAACGGGACAATGCGCTGCGACGATTCGAACTTTGCCGACGAGCGCCTAGGTGGAGAACTCAGAGGCCTGCACCATGAGGGCGAGCAACCCGGCCTCACTGCCTTTGGCGTGCCACTCGCCCTTGCGGATAAAGGCACCTTGACCCTCGCGCAGCGGGTGCTTCGCGCCATCCGCCCCGATCGAACCACCGGGCGCGATGGCGATGGCATAGACGTGCGATTCGCCGCGGCCATGGGCCAGCTCGACACTGCGCGCAGCGACGCTCGAGAACGATTGGATCTGCCGCGTCTGCTCCGCCGAATACTCGATCACATCCACTGTGCCGCTCGCTGCGATGGCCGTTGTGTGGTGAGCTTAGACATCATGGTCGCTCGCCAAACAGCGGGGGCTCGTCTCCAATAGCGTGGGTTGCGCACCGAGGTGTGCCGAGCCACATGCGACTGGGCGGGCCAGTCGCCGAGACAAGGAGACGAGCCATGGACGAGCGTATCAAGTTCTTCTTCGGTTTGGACGCGCACAAGGACAGCACTTCTGTGGCTGCCTGTGAGGCAAGCCGGGAACCGGCACGATTTGTCGGCACCATCGGCCCCGATGTGCAGGCGCTGCTCAAGCTGCTGGCCAAGGCGGGAGATCCGGCGCTGGTCAACGTTGTCTACGAGGCTGGACCAACCGGCTACGGCCTGTACCACGAGTTGCGTCGTCGTGGCTACCACTGCCAGATCGTCGCGCCGTCGTTGATCCCGCGCCGCGCCGGCGATCGGATCAAGAACGACCGGCGCGACTGTGCCCGGCTGGCCGAGCTGTCACGCGCCGGCGAACTCAAAGCGATCTGGGTTCCTGACAAAGCCCACGAGGCGATGCGCAACCTGTGGCGAGCGCGCGAGGATGCGGTCGATGTGCGGTTGAAGGCGCGCCAGCAACTACAGGCGTTCCTGCTGCGCCAAGGCCGCCGCTATCCCGGCAAGACGACTTGGACCAAAAGCCACGAGCGTTGGATCGCCCAGCAGCGCTTCGACCACGACGCCGACCGCATCGCGCTGGCCGAGTACCAGCTTGCGGCACAAAGCGCCGAGCAACGCGTGCAGCGGCTAACGGCCGCGCTCGCCGAGGCTGCGCGCGGATGGCGCTTCGAGCCCGTGGTCGCGGCGCTGCGCGCACTGCGTGGCATCGATACGGTCGGTGCTATCGGACTGGTGACCGAGATCGGCGACATCGGACGCTTCAGCAGTGCCCGCCAGTTGATGGGCTATCTCGGGCTCGTGCCTTCCGAACACTCCAGCGGCAACAGCGTTCGCCGCGGCTCGATCACCAAGACGGGCAACGCGCACGCCAGGCGCCTGTTGACCGAGGCAGCATGGAGCTACCGCTTCCCGGCGCGCATAAGTCAGCAACTGCGCCAGCGCAGCAGCTCGCTGCCCGAACCGGTGCGCAATCATGCGTGGAAGGCTCAGCTGCGCCTGTGTGGTCGGTTCGCGCGGCTGTCCTCGCGTGGCGTGCAGGTCAACAAGGTCTGCGTGGCCGTCGCCCGTGAACTGGCCGGCTTCGTCTGGGCCATCGCCCGCCAGACATCGACGGCAGCTTCAACGGTTCACTGAATCAGTTCAGCAGCAAGCGGCGTGCGGTGATGCGGCACGGATCACGATAGGAAGAACCCTCACCCGGACTATCTACAGAAGGCCCTTGGGCAACCTGCGCGCTTAGAGCGAGGCAGCTTCCGAGACGGATCGATGCACGGTGGTACCCAACCCACGGATATCAGTCTGATCCATCGTCGCAGCAGACTTGCGCCGCATCACCCCAGGCCGCTTGCCAATGACCACACCCCTACCCCTTGACGAGAGCGACCATATCAGTCCGCGGGCTCGATGGCGACCACGGCCGGACTCGCCGTGCGAGCCGCGACGCAGAACATCAGGCGGTGGCACGGTAGGCGCCACGCGGCATCCCGCTGGCGTGCACGCCACCACGTCCACGTCGCGCGCAGCGACGGTTACTTGCCGCCAGACGCTGGCTTGGGATCCGCCTCGGCGCCCGCTGCGCTCGCGCGTTGGCGCTGCAGTTCACGCCAACCCTCGGCCAGCGCCGCCACGGATCGGTCGCTTGTGGCAACCTTGCGCCGTGCCGCCGGCAATTCCCCCAGCGTCGCGAGTTCCGTTACCCGCACTTCGAGTTGCTCGAGAAAGCGACAGCTGTGCACGTCCTCGGCCACCCAGTCGAGCTGACCGACGAACGTCATCGCGTCCTTCTCGTCGCGCAGGTGGCGCACGCGGTCGGGCGGCCACCCACCGCGCTCGCCGATAGCCGTGCCCAGCGAAAGCTCCAGCAGCCACTGGCTGCGCTCGGTCATCATCGTCGCCAGATCCAGGCACACTTTGCGGCGCGCCGGATCGGCCATCCGTTCGGCGCCACAGGCCTGGTCCACCGCTACGTACGGCGGAGTGGGAAGCGCCGCATAGACCCCGAGCAGTTGCGACAGATAGACCAACCGCGGCGCCGCGGCCAACCCGCGCGCGGCCGGATGCTCCGCCATCGCCAGCACCGTTGATCCGTGGGAGTCGGACGTCTGCGCGTGCGCCGCGCCGAGCAGCGCCTCGCTCACGCCAGCCTCGTCCTTGCGGTCGGCGGCGTCCCCCGCGCGGTAGAACCAGGGCACCGCGTTAGCCGGTTCAAGCTGCGCCCAGCCGGCCGCCGACACCTGTGCGCACGCGCCTTCATCCCGGTTCAGGCGACAGCCGAAGAGCGCCATGGCGTAGACGACCGGATCCTGCCCCGCCACGGCCACGCGCGCCAGTTCCTGGGCGTGCGGCCGTGCCGCGTCCTGGGCGACCTTCCAACGACGCCGCGCACACGGCTCGTCGGCGCACTCGCCCGCGCGTTGCTGTTCGGCCTCGCCCGCACGCCGCATCGCGACGACCAGCTGCGCGTAAAGGCCCACCGCCCGGCGCTTCGGATCGGATTGGGATGCCAGGCTGTCGGCAACGCTCGCGAAGGTCTGCTCAGCGGTTTTGATCACCTCCGGGGGATAGTCGCCGGTGGTGCGAATCGGCCTGGGTGCGGCCATACCCGCAGAGCTCGACCGCGCGCGCTGAATCGGGCGACGCTCGGCCCGCGGCGTCATGGTCAGCGCGTTCCCACGCGTACCAGGCAACCCCGACAGGACGGCCAGCAGGCAGCCGGCCGCGACCGCAAGGCCCGCCCTTCGCCGCGCCGTCCGTGCCGAGCGCATCAACTGAAGTACAGCAACGCGAGCGCAATCGCGGCCGGAATCGCCTGAATGAACAAGATCTTCCGACTCACTGTCGCGGCACCGTACAGGCCCGCGACCAGGACGCAGACGAGGAAGAATGTCTTCACCGCAAGTCCCGCGCTCCCGAGCGACAGACCCCAGAACAGGCCCGCGGCGAGGAAGCCGTTGTACAGGCCCTGATTGGCCGCCAGCACCTTCGTTGATGCCGCGAATTCCGGCGTCATGCCGAAGGCCCGCAGCCCTGGCCGCTTTTCCCAGAGGAACATTTCCAGGACCAGGAAGTACACGTGCAGCAGACCGACCAGGCCGATGACGACGTTTGCAGCATTGTTCATGGGGCGGCTCGATAGACGTGAGGGAGACCCCGCAATCTAGCGCAGCGAGCCAACCCACTGGAACGCAGGTATTGACCGACCGGCGACAACTTGTCGATAGCCCGTGGACCGTGTCAGTTTGCGATTTGACGTGCGTCGTTGCCGGGTGAGGTCGACAAACGCATGATCGGCCAACGGACGGCAGCCCTGACCCACACGAGCACAACACCCAGCGCCTGCGTTCGACGGCCGTCCTATCGCTCGAGGTCCACCGCTACAGCGAACTGGTCGCCGCGCTGTCGCGGCTGCCGCTTCACCGCCGGGCGCTCGCGCTCACGCTGACTCTGGCCGGATACCGGGTGCTCATCGGTTACTACGTTCTCGCCCTTCGCAATCGCCGTCGTCCCACGGCGCTGCGTCACGTCGCCGTCGCGGCATTGCGGTCCAACGCGCTCGGCAACAATGGTGGCAACACCCTGCTCACCGGCAGCGCGGTGCGCTGCTGGGCCAAACGGAAGCCGGCGTGTCGGCGATGCAGATCGGGCAGATCGAGCTGTTCTGCAGCCTCGGCTTCTGGTTCGGCTACGGTGCGCTTGGCGCATCGTTGTTCCTGGCAATACGGCCGGTGCTACCACACGCTCCGCAAGTCGGCGTTGCGACGAATTGATGCGCACTTGGTGAGGAAAATTTGCAAGGGGAGTCATGTCCCGCCGCGGGGCGCGATGCTATGCGCCAGCCCCAGCCCTGCGGCGACCATGAAGCGCGCTCTCAGCGGCATCGAATACACGCGTTGCGTAAATCGCTCGGTTCGCGGCGGATCTCCGCCACCCCGCGCGTAGTGCGCGGCGTGCATAACGTGGCCGGCGACACCTACGACCTGTCGTCCACCGCGCAAACGCGCGACACCTTCGCCGGTTATCTCCGGGGCCGAATAGATGATGGGATGGCAGGCACGAGACGCGCATATTGAATTCGCAGTTTGAAAAGACGCCCGCGCGTACACCGGCCAGCTGAGTGATGTGGTTCACCGCAGACTCAATGCGTGTGCCTCTTTCGCGCCGCCCGTCCAGTCCGCATCAATGCGGTTTGGTGCCCGATTTGACGAGTAGGACGAAGCGCC
>CAWDEO010000025.1:0-829291 GCA_963801405.1 uncultured beta proteobacterium
GCCATGCGGCCGATTCAGTTCCGCGAATCAGCTTTGGGCTTTGGACTTGTTCAGGGTCACAGCGGCGCGGACGAGGGCCTTCAACGCCTTCTCGTCTATCTTCTCGCCCTCGCGAAAATCGATCGCACGCCTTGTGTTCCCGTCAAGGCTGGAGTTAAAAAGACCCGAAGGATCCTTCAGGGCCGCCCCTTTGGCGAAGGTCATCTTCACGACGCTCTTGTAAGCCTCACCCGTGCAGATCAAGCCGTCGTGCGACCACACCGGGACGCTCCACTTCCACTCCTCTACGACTTCGGGGTCGGCTTCCTTGACCAGGGTACGGAGCCGACTGAGCATCTTTCCCCGCCAGTCGCCCAACTCCTTGATTCTCGCGTCTATCAGCTGAGAAGGTGACTTGCTTTCCTCCGACGCGCTTTTCTTCATGCCAGTTTCTCCGTCGGCACCGTATGAACCGCTTCCTGCTGTCGTCCCGGTCAAGATCCCCACGGAAGGTCAACGATCGCGCGTCTCTTTGGAATCTATGCGCAGGCCGATGACGCTGCAGCGCTCAGGTGTTGGCAAGGACGAGTGCGCAGCCCCAGATGACGAGCGCTATGCCGAGCGGGGTTCGCAGCCGCCGTCCCCACGGCAGGTTTTTCTCGGCAGCCATGACAGCCGCTAACAGGAGCATCCATCCCAGGTTGCCCATGCCGACCACGAACATCAGCAGCATCAAGGCCCAGCAGCAGCCGACACAGAACACGCCATGATCGAAGCCGATTCGCAGTGCCTCGTGCGACGGCGCGCGGCCATGCCAGCGCGCAGCCACGAATGAGAACGGGGTGTGGCACTGCTCCAGGCAGCGATACTTCAGTGCGCTGAACTGGAACAGCCCTGCGCCGACCAGGACCACCGCGGCGACCGTCCAGCCGTGGCCGATGAACCATGCTGAGCTGGAGGCGATTGAGCGTAACGCGGCGTCGGCAACATGCGCGACGATGCCGAATCCGAACCAGGCCACGAAGAACCCCAGCACGACCAGCGCGGCCAACCGCATGCCGTCGCTGCGCGACTGAGTGATGCGGCGGAACATCAGCAACAGCGGCAGCGTCGTCGGCAACATCATCGCGGCGATCATCACAACCCAGGCAATCGCATGCAGAACCGCCGGCACGAGGATGTCGCCCTGTGGGATGGCGCGACACAACGCAGCCAGCGCCCCGGCGTCGCCCCACCCACCCTCGCCGAGGTAACGGCTCCAAGGACTGAGGCTCCACAGCCAAAGCGCCGTCCACGCCATCGCCGCCAGCGTCGCCAGCAGCAGCCCCAGCACGGCGCGCGGGTCGGTCACGCGCCTGATGACAGGCGCGGCCGTTGCACTTTCGATGGCCACTTCAGACCCTGGACCTGGCTCACCGGCGCACGCGGGCGCCGGCAAATCACATCATGCGTCAAAGACAAACGTGCTCTGCAGCGCGTTGTGGCCCTTGATGTTGATGTCCTTGCCCATGCCCGCGTGGTTCTTCGTCCAATATTCCTTCGCCTTGCCGACGAACACCGGCGCGCCGGGGACGGTCGAGAACACCGTGTTGGCGAGCGTCGTCGTCTCGCCCGACGCGCTCTTATAGGGCTCGAGCTCGGCGTAACCGGCGTTGCCGACCTTGATCGTGCCGTTGCCACCGGTTACTTGGAACGTGATCGGCACTTTCTGCACGGACACGACCTTGCCGACGAGTTTGGCGAGCTCTGCAACAGGCCCGCCTTTCTGGCCGGTGTAGACGCCCAGCAGCGCCTGCTCCTGTTGGGTTGAAACACTGTCGTTGAGATAGACCGCGGCCGTCCAGTTGCCCTGCAGGATGTTGCCGGGCACGTGCGCGATCATTGCGAGTGTGCAGCCGGCCACGTCAACGCCGTCGACGATGCCCTTGTCGAAATGCCACGCAACGATCGTGTCGCAGGTTTTGAAGTCCGGGTCTTCGCCGATCCAGCACGGACACAAGACACGGCAGTTGCAGACTTCGAGCAAACGACCCTCGAGGTGGTAAGCCATGTTCCCCTCCTCTTGCATTGGTGGAAACGAAGGCGCCGGCGCCTTGCGCGCCAGCGAGCGGGCATGCTACGCCGTCCGATCCGCCCTGGCCACATCGAGCAAAGGGCCCCTGACAGGGGGCTTCGTGCTGACCGAACGGTCTGTGGCGCACCCGTCGACACGCATGAGCACTGGCTCTCCGCGGCACCGCGCGTCACCTTCGACAATGCCCTCGACCTGCGGAATCCACCGCGTTGACCATGTGGTGATGACCCAGGCTTCCTCGGTGCGGCGGCGGCCGTCCTCTTGGCCCCAGCCGGTCAGGGCGACGAGGAACAAAATCGAGTCATTGATTCGAAGAAGATCGTGATCGGGGCACGGGGGTTGCTGCTGAATCCTTGTGCAGTCATCTAGGGATTTCGTGAATGACCTATGATTCCGGCGCCGAATGGCGCAAACAGATCGAGCACTTCCGCGCGCTGCATCCTGTCGAGTACGGAAGCGCGGATTTCGACGAGTTCGAGCCCGCATATCACTACGGCTGGGACGTCGGACGCAACGAAGAGCTTCGCGATCAATCGTGGTCCGACTTCGAATCCGCGATGCGAGTCGACTGGGAACGTCGTTACCCGGACGGCGAGTGGAGCCGGTTCCAAAGGGCAGTGCAGCTGGGCTGGGATCGCGCGCGCGAAGCAATCGGCAGCGACGCCTGACCGTTCGCGCGTAGTTCGCGCACATCGGCGCACCGACGGCCGAGTTCATCACGCGGCATCGGGCGTCGCGATCTGGCCCCTTCGGGGCGAGACGACGTCGCATCGATCACTTCGTGATTGCGAACGATGCCGGATGGCAGACGCCTGAGCCGTCGTGCTGAAAAGATGCCGTTGCCGATTGAAGAATACGCACTGATTGGCGATTGCCATACCGCGGCATTGGTCGGTCGCGACGGATCTATCGATTGGCTGTGCCTGCCGCGTTTCGACTCCGGTGCGTGTTTTGCAGCCTTGCTTGGCGGCCCCGAATACGGACGCTGGCTGCTCGCTCCGAGCTCCGGCGTCCGCAAGGTGCACCGTGCGTACCGCGAAGAAACGCTTGTTCTCGATACCGAGTTCGAGACCGGCTCCGGCGCGGTGCGGGTCATTGACTGCATGTCGCTGTCGACTGAAGGCTGTGATGTCGTGCGCATCGTCGAAGGCCTGCGCGGATGCGTTCCGATGCGCATGGAACTCGTGATCCGTTTCGACTACGGCACCGTGGTTCCGTGGGTGCGGCGGACCAATGAGTCGCTGCTCGCGACTGGGGGGCCCGATACGCTCGAACTGCACACGAGTGTGGAAACGCACGGCGAGGACCTTAAGACAGTCAGCGAATTCGAAATCGGGGCCGGCCAGCGGATTCCCATCGTACTGAGCTACCGGCCGTCGCACGAACCGATACGACCCGCGATCGACGCCGAACAGGCACTGCAACAGACGCTTGATCAATGGCAGGCCTGGTCGAGGCGCTGTAGTTACCGTGGTCGCTGGCGGGTGGAGGTGCTGCGCTCGCTGGTCACGCTGAAGGCGCTGACCTACTCGTCTACTGGTGGCATCGTGGCCGCGCCGACCACATCGCTGCCGGAGCGGATCGGCGGCGTTCGCAACTTTGACTACCGGTACTGCTGGCTGCGCGACGCGACGTTCACGCTCAACGCCCTCCTCCTGACTGGCTACACCGACGAAGCGGTCGCGTGGCGTGACTGGCTGCTGCGTGCGGTCGCCGGCAGTCCGCAGGATCTGCAGATGATCTGTACAGCGTGACCGGCGAGCGCCGCCTCGACGAAATGGAGGTCGGCTGGTTGCCCGGCTACGCGGGGTCCACGCCGGTGCGCATCGGCAATGTGGCAACGCATCAGTTCCAGCTCGACGTCTACGGCGAAGTGATGGATACGCTGCACCTCGCACGCGCCGCCGGACTGCCCCCGGAACCGCACGCCTGGGAAATACAGCGGGCACTGCTCGACTTCCTGGGCACCAACTGGCAGCAACCCGACGAGGGCATTTGGGAAGTCCGCGGGCCGAGGCGTCAGTTCACACACTCGAAGGTGATGGCCTGGGTGGCCTTCGATCGTGCGATCAAGGATGTCGAGCGCTTCGGGCTCGACGGTCCGGTCGACGCCTGGCGCAGGACGCGCGACGCCATTCACTCACAGGTCTGCAGCGAAGGAATCAGCGGCAGGCGCAATAGTTTCGTTCAGTACTACGGCTCGGAAGAAGTTGACGCCAGCCTGCTGTTGATTCCTCTAGTTGGCTTCCTGCCAGCACAGGACGCTCGGGTTGGCGCCACGATTGGCGCAGTGCGCGAGGAGCTGATGAGGGATGGCGTCGTGCTGCGCTACCTGACGCACAGCGACCTGGACAATCTGCCGCCCGGCGAAGGCGCGTTTCTTCCCTGCACTTTCTGGCTCGCCGATTGCCTGGCGCTGACCGGGCACCGCGAAGAGGCCGAAGCACTGTTCGAAAACCTGCTCGCGCTTCGCAACGACGTCGGCCTGCTTTCGGAGGAGTTCGACCCGCGCACGTCGAATGCTGGGCAACTTCCCGCAGGCGTTGTCGCACATGGCACTGATCAACACCGCGCACCTGCTGGCGCTTCCGCCAGAGAAGACGGAGCGCTCGGCTGCGGTGCATGAGCGCCTTGGCACGGCAGCGAGAACCGCCAGTTGGATGTCAGCCGGTGTCGTAGCGGATCTTCAGGCGCCGGAAACGGTTGAGGCAGGAGAGCGTCACAGCAGGTACTAAGAGGTCGTCCTGAACTAGCCGCGCGCTTGGGTCTTCTCTTTGTTCTCAGCCGTGGGCTCTCCTATCCCCGGAATGGGGCCGCACGTTGCACCTCCCCCTTCGCCGGGTGGATCACCGAAAACAGGGCTTACGGTTCATGGAAGACTCACGCAAAATTCCTGATCTCTGTTCGGAATGAACGCGTCGCAGGCGCCGCCCTCAGCCACGAGCAGCCGCCGAGTTTCGAGCCTTAGCGTCTGCCGGTAAGCGGACAGTATTCTTCCTACGTGCGGAGCCTCCGCCGTGGCCACCTATCAAAAAGCGACGAACGACGATCTACGGAGGGGCAGTGTGTACTCTAGGAAAAGCCGCTGAGCGTGTTGCCGTTTAGGGGAACCGCACCATACCCTGCGCGATCAGCGCTGCGCCGGAGCGGGGTCCAGCAATACGGGCGACCAGACGCGACCGCCCTGCGCGTTGATAAGCGGCGCTTCGCGCTCATTGACTCCCGGATATGCGCGCCGAATGTCGCCCATTGTGCGGCCGCTGCGCGCGGTCGGTACATCGCGACTTTGTCGCCCGCAACCTCTCGCCCGGCGTTCAAACCGCAGGATGCATCCCACTCCTCATTTACAGCAAATCTAAGACTTCACCTCGCGAACGAGGACAACTCTGGAAACGCCTCGTGGCAGTTCCCGTGGCGCTGTGAAGGCGCGTCGGATCCGGGATAGTTCAGTTCAAGGCGGGACGAGCTACAAGAGCAGACATTCGACGTCTTCTAGGGAAGCCAATCCGGTGATGCTTTAAGGCGCTTCCGAACAGGACCCTCCAGATCCGCCAATTCTTCGCCAACGAGTCTGCGGTCCTGCCCAAATAGCGTGTATTTCCCGGATGCGCGGTCGAGCCGCAAGACGCCGCGTGTCGGCCTTCAGATCCCGTCCGCCACAAAGAAAGGGCGTTCCCGTCACACGCCTTTCGCTATACGCAGGCTTCAATCTCTTCCAGCTCGTCGCCGAGTGCATCGCGTGCAATTGCAACGTCATAGTCTTGTTGCAGGCCCACCCAAAATCCATCATTCAGATGGAAGAAGCGCGAGAGGCGAAGACCCGTATCGGCAGTGATGGCACGGCGCCCCGCAACAATTTCGCTGATGCGCGGCGCAGGCACATGGATAGCCTTCGCCAAGGCGTACATCGAAATGCTCATGGGAATAAGAAACTCATTCTTGAGGATCTCCCCCGGAGTCGGGTAAGGAACTTTGCGCATGACTTTCACCTAGTGGTAGTCGCAAATTTCAACGTCAACCGCGTTGCCCTTTACGAACTTAAAACAGACTCGCCACTGATCATTGATCCGGATACTCCATTGGCCGGCTCGGTCGCCGCTCAGCCGCTCCAACATATTCCCTGGGGGAATCCTTAGCTCACGTACATCCACGACCCTGTTAAGCATTGCGAGCTTTCGCATAGCAACGGACTCAATATTGCGGAAGCGCGCGACCCGAGTTCCGCCGTACATCGCCTTCGTGTCCTTGCACCGAAATGACTTGATGGCCACTTGCTTAGGATAGTAACGCAGCGCGTTATTAACGTAAGGCGTTATTAGCACCGATTTGTACCGCCGTGAGGCTATTCAGAACACTCGCGGAGGATGCGTGATAGTGCACAGGTACTTGATTTAATTAGTTTTCCTCTTTCAGGGCATAGCGCGCCGTCAGCCCCAATGTGGCGCGATTCCTCCGTGAGCAGCGGGGTAGCCGGCCTGCCGGTGAACCTGGCGGAAGTGACAGGAGACAAAGCTCGAGGCAACGTCGCGAGGAACTGACGAGGCACATCGCGATCTGGCGGCTCGGATGCGCGATCGGGACTTGGCGGAAATACTTTCCGCCAAACTCATTGACTACCCGGACTTCTTGGAGGCACACCCGCCAGATCCGCCATTGTGTCCGCCATTGCATCCGCCAGCCCGAAGCGCCGCTGCGTCCTACGACGTCAGACCTGCTCGGAGCGTTGACCCAACCGGTCTCTAGCCACTTCGGTGCGCGCTCCTGCGACTAGCCGGCCGTCGCGGTAGCGCCTTACCTCCGCAAGGCTTGTCGGCACGGGGCGCATGAACAGCCTTGGCTGTTGGTCTACCCAGGCAAGGACTTCGGCCGTTACCCACAATCGATGGCGGCCACCCAACTCAATCGGAGCGGGAAAGTTTGGGCGGTTGGTCACCGCATGCGTTGCAGTTCGCTTCAGATGCAGGACATCCTTGGCGAGGGCTGCAAGACTCAGGTAGTTGGGCAACCTCTGAATGCGCGCATCCTCGCTCGTGAATGACACTGATGCTGCCAAAGACCCGTTGTCCATAAATCGACCTCCCTCGGCAGCGACTGCCGAGATCTGCGCCGCTAGTCGGCGTGTTTCAACACAGCGCGTCGAGTCATGCGCGCAGCGAGTGATCTGTGAACCTGCGTGTACTGGCGGGACCGGTTCGCGTACCCGCTCAGGAAGCCTGTTTCGTGCTGCCGGCGTTGGCTTCTGCGCGCCGGCGACGTGTCCAGTGTTTTCCCGCTCGCGCGGGGTGGCCGTTCGTAAGTAATTGCGAAGCAACGGTCGACCAAGATTTCGCCTCGTCGATCGCTTCTGCCATAGCAGACCCTGCCGCCTCTGGGGCCCAGGGGCATCCGAGCTGAGTGCTCGGACCCGTGAATTCGGTTTCTTCTGCCTACGCCTGTCCCGTTATATGGACACCGTTCCCGCCAGCGGACGGCATAACGGTTCGCAGTCATCCGGCGGCCCACTTCCCATTCGTTGACGCACTTGCGAAGAATCGCGCGCACCAGCTCGAGCGTCCGATTGACCGTCGCATTACTGCATCCCTGCGCACGCTTCGCGTCCGTGATGCGGTCAATGTGTGCGCGACCGATCGTGTCCAGATGCCTGCCGCCCAAGAACTGATCAAGCCACCGAAGCTTTGTGATGTCTTCCTTGGCCGTCGGGCATCCGAGTGTGAACTCCCAGCGAGTGTCCGGATTCAGCGTGCCGTTGCAATTTGGGGTCACCTGAACCTGAACAGTGGTCGGCGTGCCCGTATGTTGAAGGCATGAGGGCGTCCTCGTCGCGCCGTGGTCGCAGATCCGCGCGTCGTTTCCGGTACTCAAGAGTCCGGCGAACCGGCACCGGGCGGTCGGCCTCACGTACGACCAGTGGCGCTACACGTTCGCCAACACTTTCCCCGGGGGCCGAGGCGCGTGCGCTGTACAAGCGATATCACGTGCCCGCGTCAGGCGGCATTTTCTGGGACAGCGTGCTCGCGAACCTCACGCCCGGGCCGCAGGCGACCTGGGTCAACTACCGCAACGCGGCGCGGCCACCGCTCCTTTTCATCTCCGGCGGTGAGGACCACCTGATGCCGCCGGTCGTGCAGCACTCGAACGCGGAGCACTACACGGCGGAGACGCTCACCGAGGTGAAGGTGATCGAGGGGCGCTCTCACCTGCTCCCCGCGCAGCGCGGCTGGGAGGAGATTGCCGACTACGCGCTCTCGTGGGCCGAGCGGCATGTGGTCTCGCTCGCCGAACACGGCGCCTAACTCCGTCTCTTAGTGGCGGCGTTGTGCTTGAGCCGCCGGATGACCGCGCCGGCACCCTCGACCACACGCGCGATGAGAATTTCGCCGTGCGCGGCGGATGCTCCGCGCGGATCGCCCATGATGCCCGACGCGGATAGCCGCGGATCGTCGCTGCTCCAGGGGTAGCTCGCCGCAGGATCGAACACCAGCGCTTGCGTCGTGCCGCCGCCGGGCGCCGGGTTCAAGGCGGCCAGTGCTTCACGTCGCACCAATTCCGGCGCGAGCACGAGCATGACGGAGGTCTCGTCCTTGCCGGCGTGGATTTCCGGCACGTCCGCCCCCGTATCGGTGCTCATCATCGCGCCCAAATGAAGCGTCGCGATATTGAGGCCGAAGTCGCACATCTCGCGCGTGACCGCTTCGAGGATGCCGCGGTTCCCGCCGTGCCCGTTGACGATCAGGAGATTGCGAGCCGGCAATGCGCGCACGAGTTCGAATCCGATGTCGCGCAGGTAGGCGGCCATGCCCGAAACCGTGAGCGACAATGTGCCCGGCGCCCAGGCGTGCTCACGCGAGAGGCCGATCGGCACCACTGGCAATTGCCATAGATCGTGCTCGTCGCCCCAGCGCGCGACGATGCGCCGGGTGAGCGCTTCCGCAATGACGCAGTCGGTGTTGAGCGGCAAGTGCGGTCCGTGTTGCTCGATCGAGCCCATGGGTAAGCAGAGCACCGAGCTTGCCTCAACCGCATTTTCCACCTCGCTGAAGACGAGGTGGCCGATCATCCGGCTTGCGGGGCCCCGCATCGCTGCCCATCCGCTCTTAACTCGGCGAGCGGCGCCGGGTTCTTGAGCGATTTCGGCGGCTCGGACAACGCCGCGATCACATGCCCAAGATGATGGCCGGCGCGCGCCGCTTTCGCCGTGAGATAGCGGCGATTGTCGGCATTGACCGGCGTCTCGAGCGGCATGCGGCCGGAAATTTCGATTCCGGCCTTGGCGAGACTGTCGAGCTTGTCTGGGTTGTTGGTCAGCAGCATGACGCGCGTGGCGCCGAGCATCTGCAGCATCCGCACGGCGACGCCGTAATCGCGCTCGTCGTCGTCGAAGCCGAGCGTGGTGTTGGCATCGACAGTGTCGAGTCCGGCATCCTGGAGCTCGTAAGTGCGCATCTTGTTGGCGAGGCCCACGCCGCGGCCTTCCTGCGCGAGATACAGGATGATCCCTCCGCCGGCTTCGTGAAGCCGCGCCAGCGCAAGCCGCAGCTGATCGCCGCAGTCGCAGCGCCGCGAACCAAACACGTCGCCGGTCAGACATGCGGAGTGGATCCGTACCGGGACGGGCATCGACAGATTGGGCGCGCCGACGATCACCGCCACCGGGTCGTCGCCGAACGAGTCGCGAAACACCACGAAGCGGGTGCGAACGCCCGAGGCAAGCGGAACATGCGCTTCACCGGCTATCGCAAGCGATTGCATCGCCCTCCTCGCGGAAGCGCGTCACCGCCTTGGCATCGACCGTGATGATGCGCGGATCGAACGCTCCCGAGATCGCGGGATCGGTATCGGCGACAAGTACTGCGGGCAACACCTGCGCAAGCTTGACGAGATCGATCGCCGCCGCCGCTGCCGCGCCCACTGGCTCCGGAACGGAATTCGAAGCGGGGCTTGTTTTCCGCAACCAGCGCCAGAACGGTCCGGGCATCCACGTCGTCCGAGAGCGCGATCGCCACGGGTTCACTGGCTTCGATCCCGAGCGAACGCGCCCTGCTGCTGGTCAGAACGAGACGCGGCGCCATCGGCGCGGCAAGCGCGCGAAACGCAGCCAATCTGTCCTCATCGAGCCCTTCGACCGGAAGGCAGAGCAGCGTCTCGTTGCTGCCTGCGATGATCACCGGCCTTCCAGAACGGAATTCACCGAGCGCCCGGCTGGCACCAACTTGCTCGCGTGTTCCGCATAGGATGGAACTTAGTTTTCCGTCACCATTGCGCATTGATTGTGATTTGCTACCAAACACGCCCCAAGGCGGAACTACAGATCCGCGCGCGGTGCGTCTCATTACCCAAGGTCATATTATTTCGGTCCGTGCACGATGCATTATGACGACTTGAGCGTTTCGCGTGTCTCGCGATCTTGCGCTTCCGTCACCGTGACAGCCGTCAGGTCCATATTGGTCCACAGGGAACGAGTCATGGATTCCTGGGCCTCCGTTCCTGAATTGTTTCGCTCCGCAGCGGTTCCACTACCGGCGCCCTGGGAAGCAGTCTTCGGACCGCTACGCGCGGGAAAGGCCGACGACATGGTGGTCGTCGGCCAGCTCGGCCAGTCGCTTGACGGCCGCGTCGCCGCCCCGACTGGACATTCGCACTACATCAACGGACCGGCTGGGCTCGCCCATTTGCACCGGCTGCGCGCCTTGGTCGATGCAGTGGTCATCGGGATCGGGACGGCGCTCGCGGACGATCCGCAGCTGACCGTACGGCGCGTTTCAGGCCCGCATCCTGTTCGCGTGGTGATTGACCCTTCCGGACGCCTGCATGCGAGCGCCCGGCTCCTCGCCAACGACGGGGTGCGCCGTATCGTGCTGAGCGGCAGCGGCGTGCGACCGCCGCTGCCTCAGGGCATCGAGATCGTGGGATTGCCGAAGTCCGGCGGCCAGATCGCTCCGTCGGCAATCCTTGCTGCCCTGGCCGAGCGCGGCCTGCGCCGTATCCTCATCGAAGGCGGCGCGGACACCGTTTCGCGGTTCCTGGCTGCCGGCTGCCTCGACCGGTTGCATTTGATCGTGGCCCCGATCGTGCTCGGCTCCGGGCGCGTAGGTCTCGCGCTGCCGCCGATCGAACGTGCCGATCAGGCGCTGCGTGCCTCCATGCACGTGCACAGGCTGGACGATGAGGTGCTGCTCGACTGCGATCTGTCGGCTCAGCGCGTAGCCGTCTTTAGCAAAGGCGTAGCGATGCGGAACGGGACCGGAGCAGATCGAAGCGCTCACGCGGGTGTGCGTTGACGATCTATTGTCCGCCTTTGGCCTGGGTGGGCTGCGCCGCGGCCGGCGCTTCCTGGAGTTGCTCTCCCGGGTTCCGGCGCAGCGCGTGGCGCGTCAGATCGCGAACTACGACCAGATCGTGGGCGAGTCGGGGCTCAGGGCGGGGGGCGCCTGGGCGTTGGAGCAGATGGTCCGGCGCGTGGAGATCGAGGGCCAAGAGCGCGTGCCGACAGAGGGTTCGCTGCTGCTGCTCTCCAATCACCCGGGGCTGGCTGACGCCGTCGCCCTGTTCAGCGCCATCCCGAGGCCGGACCTCCGCGTGGTAGCAGCCCAGTGGCCACTTCTGGACGCGCTCCCGAACACCTCGCGGTACCTGATCACGGTAGCGAAGGCTTCCTCGAACCGGTTCGCGGTCCTGAAGTTGGCGGCCCGACATCTCAAGCGTGGTGGTGCGGTTCTGAACTTTCCGGCTGGACGCCTGGAGCCAGACCCGGCACTGCTGCCGGGCGCGGTCGAGTCGCTCGAGCGCTGGTCGACGAGCGTGGACCTGTTCGCACGGCTGGCCCCGGACCTCACCGTCGTTCCCGTCGCGGTCAGCGGCGTGTTCTCCCCCATCGCGCTGCGCAACCCGCTCACCTATCTGCGTCATCGAGACGAGGACCGCTGGTGGCTCGCCTCCAACCTTCAGATGCTCGTGCCCGCGCTGCGCAACGTCACCATGAGGGTCACCTTCGGGGTCTCGGTCCGCGCGGCGATCCGGGATGCTGTCAGCCAGCGGGTTCTGGCCGAGATGCGGCGCCTGATCGAACGCTGTGAGGGCTCGGTTCAGCGCATTCCGGCGGGGCACGCAAGGAGATCGACGTGACCGACGCGGAGCGACGAACGTCCGGCAGCGATCAGACCGCGCCGTCGCTCGAGCCAGTCGACGATCTCACTCCGCGGCGGATCGCCGATCTCGCGCGCGGCACCGGCCCACCCTGACAGGACCTCTGTCTGGATCTCGCGATCTGTCGGTCCGAATTCCCAATCGGCCAAACCGTGCAAGACCGTGTAGCCGACGCGCTCGAAGGCCTCGATCGCCGTCTGCGCGGCTGATGGCCCCAGCGCGGGACCGAATCCCTTGTCGGTGCGCTGATGGCGGTTCACCGCGTCAACGATGCGCCGATCGGTCGGGTCTGCAGGCGCCAGCTCTGCGCGGCCGTCATAGCTCAGCGCTGCATAAACAGGCCAACGGCGCGCGGCAGCTTCGAGCGCGAGTCGGTTCAACCAGTCGCTTGAAACGAGATCGAGCAGCGCTGAGGTGGTGATCAGGTCGGCTGCGCTGTCGAACGCCGCTTCCAGATCTCGCTTGAGATCGATCGGCACGGCGGTCACGTTGATGCTGGGCGGGGAGGAAGGCGGAATGCGGGCAAGCAGACTGAGATCGTGATCGACGAGCCGCCAAGTCTGGCGCGCCTGATGCGCGGGCTCAGCGCGCGGAATGTGGAGCCCGTTCCGCAGGCCAAGTCGACGAGGACGACGGACGGCTGCCCCGCGAGCAAATTGAACACCGTATCCAGCACCGCAGCATTGCGGGCGCGCAGATCGTAAGGCTCGCGCAGCTTGAGCCATTCCGCGCTGAAGCCACTCATGCGAGCCGCTCGAGCGCGCTCGCGACGATCCGCGCCGTGCTCTCCCAGGTCGGCAAGTCGGCTGCCGCGGCCAATGCACCGCGCGCAAGCCGCCGCCGCTCTTCCTCGTTTTCGATCACCGTCCGCAGCGCGCGGGTCAGCGCCTTCACGTTCCCGGGCTCGACCAGCACGCCTGCAGTCGGGGGCACCGTGTCCACGGTCGCGCCGCCCGTGGTGCCGATGATCGGCAGACCGTGCGCCATCGCCTCAGCGTAGGCCATGCCGTAGCCCTCGAAGTGCGATGCCAGCACGAAAGACATCGGCCGAGGGATACAGCGCGCCCAGCCGCTGCGGCGAGACTTCTCCGAGCAGATCGACACGGTCGGCGAGTCTGTGCCGTGCGATATCCGCTTCAAGCTTGGCCGCCGTCGCCGGGGCGCGTGTGAGATCGCCCGCGATCGTCAGCCGCCACGGCAGTCCGGCAATCGACGCGAGCGCCGCGATCAACACGTCGAAGCCCTTGCGCGGCACGACCGCCCCGACCGACAAGAGCCGCAAAGTGCCGTCGCGGCTGCCCTTGGCGGGCGCTCCGCGGTCGGTGCCTGGCGGCGCGACGGTGATGCGCTCCGGCGGAACGTTGTAGTCCGCGTTCAGCCGCTTCCCGGTGGCCCGACTGGTGACGATGACCGAGCGCGCAGCGGCCAGCGCCTTGCACTCGCTTTCGAACAACTTCCGGGAGTCGGCAGGCGACAGTCCCGTTTCAAGCGCGAGAGGATGATGCACCAGCGCCACCAGCGGTGCGCGCCGGGCGATCTTCTCCGCTGCCTCCGGCAGCGCGCCGAGCGCCAGCCCGTCGACCACGACCGGGATTCCCTGCGGCAAGGCCTCGAGCCGCGCCAACGCAACCGCGCGCTGCTCGGCGCTGGGCTGCGGAAATCCATCGCCCACCGAGACGACGTCGATCTGCCAGCCGAGCACCTGCAATTCCGCGATGATGCGTCGGTCGTAACCGTAACCGCCGGTCGCAGTCGCAAGATCGCCCGGCACCGCAAACGCGGTGCGATTCACCACAGAGGCGCCTCGTAAGAGGCGCGCGCCACATGCGACTCCGCGATTTTCACGCGGATGGCGCCAAGCTCACGGCCATCGCGGCCGAGCTCGCCCGCGCGCGCCGCCGAAGCGAGCTTGTCGAACACGTACTTCGCCAGGAATTCCGTGGTGGTGTTCTTGCCCTTGAACTCCGGCAGCTCGTCGAGATTGCGGTAGTTCAGCGGCTGCAGCACCGATTTGAGCACCTCGTGAGCACGCCCGATGTCGACCACGATGCCGTTCTGGTCAAGCGTTGGCGCGATGAACGCCACGTCGATGACGAAGGTCGCGCCATGCAGCGCCTGCGCCGGCCCGAACACGGCACCGCGGAATGAATGGGCGATCATCACATGGTCGCGGACTTCGACGGCAAACACGGAGGATCTCTGTCTCAGGGATAGGCAATGAGCTGGCAGAGTACGCCGCTCTTCGGGTCCAGGATTTCGGAGATCCGCTCAGGGAGTTCGTAGAACGGTACTGCGGGCATCAGCAAGGCGTCCAGCCGCGCGTCGGCCAGCAGCTCGATCGCCTGCTGCAGCCGTTGCCGATGAGACGTGGTTGCGCGGCGCGATGGCGCCACCTTGCCCACTTGGCTCGACACGACCTTGAGGCGGCGGCTGTGAAAGGCGCCGCCCAGCGGCACCGGCACGCTGCCCGCGCCGTACCAGCTCATTTCCAGGATAGTCGCTTCGTCGCCTGCGATGTCGAGCGCAGTGGCAAGCCCCCGCGGATCGGCGCTGGTGTGCACAACCAGTTCGCAGTCGACCGGCGCATCGTCCGGTGTGGCGAAATTCAAGCCGAGCGCGCGCGCGAGCTCTGCACGCGCCGGATTGATGTCGATCAGGGTCACCTCCGCGCCCCGCTCCCGCGCGCACAGGAATCCGACCAGTGCACCGACGACACCTGCGCCGACCACCGCAATCGGCCCGGACGGAAGCGGGTCTGCATCCCAGGTTGCGTTCAGCGCAGTCTCCATGTTCGCGGCCAACACGGCGCGCGAAATCGGAACGTCCGTTGGCACCGGCAGAGCGGCGTCGACCGGCACGTCGAACATGGTCTGGTGGGGATGAAAGGCGAACACATCACGTCCGACCAGGCCGTCCGGCCCGGCCTCCACGCGACCGACCGTCGAGTAACCATACTTCACCGGGAACGGGAAGCTTCCGCCCATGTGGGGCGACCGCATCCGCTGGTATTCGCTCGATGGCACCTTTCCCGCAGCAATCAGCGCCTCGGTGCCGCGGCTGATGCCGCCATAGCGGGCGCGCACCCGGACCATGCCTTCCGCGAGCGGATTGACCCGTTCCTGCCGGATTTCAGCCCGTCCGGGGCCGACATACCAAAGCGCTTCTGCCGTCAACTCACCGCGCGACACGCACTCTCCCTGGACTCCCCAGCCGCTACACCGTTATATCGTGCTCCCGGGCGGCGGGGGTGCAAATAGATCGGCCGCGCCGATCAAGCGGCATGCGTGGAATCCGCCAGAACAGCTCCGCGACCAGGACGCCGTCGACCCCGGCCGCGAGTTCTGCTCTTGATCCTCGCCAAGACCGTGTCAGCCTGTGCTGGGCTGGTTCGGTGTCACCGATCGGGCGGCCAGCACTTCGCTTCGATCAGATCTCAGTCTGTTCGGAGATCTCCAAGGCGTCGTCCACCTCGATGCCGAGGCACCTCACGGTCGACTCGAGTTTGGAGTGCCCAAGCAGCAACTGCACCGCACGCAGGTTCTTTGTGCGCCGATAGATCAAGGTCGCCTTGGTTCGCCGCATCGAGTGCGTGCCGTAGTCTGCGGGATCAAGCCCGAGTTCCTCGACCCAGCCCTCGAGGATTCGAGCGTACTGCCGCGTCCCCAGATGTGGCGAGTCGTGAATGCGACTCGGGAACACGAAGTCCTCGGACTTCAGCCCCGCTTGCTTGATCCACCTCTGCAAAGCGTCGCGGGTCGCCGGCGTGATCTCGAACTGCACTGGGCGCTGGGTCTTGTGTTGCATCACCACCGCGCGAGATGCCACCTGGTCGCCGTGGCAGATGTCCCGGACCTTGAGGCTGACGAGGTCACACCCGCGCAGCTTGCTGTCGATTCCCAGGTTGAAGAGCGCAAGCTCGCGCACCCGGCTTTCCATTTGCAGGCGGACTCGAAGCGCCCATCGACAACGACGGGCTGCCGAGCCTGAAAGCGGCCACAGACGGAAGCGCTTGAAGGTCGATGCAGCCCGATGCGACCTGCTTCCCGTTGCTCAGTGGTTGCAGATGCCGAATACGGCATCGAAGCGCTTAAGCGCCGAGGCCAACAGCTTGGTGTGGCCGGTGCCCCAGGGGTGCGGGCGCGCCTTGCGCTCGCGCCAATCGAAGGACTTCGGTTGATGCGTCAGCAGGTAACCCGGCTCGCCCTTGGCGCCCGGCGCAGCGATGGCGAACGGGTTGTCTTCGTGCCGATCTGCGTGCGTCATCGGGAAACCCACGACGATGCCCGTGCGCTCGGCAAATGCTTTGGTCGAAAGCACCAGCATCGGATGGTCGTTCGGCATCTCTTCGCCGACCGCCGGGTTGTACTGGATGAAGATGATCTCGGCCCGCTCAGGCACCCAACTTGCCGCCTTACGGGTTGCCATTGGCGAATGCCTCCACTCCGACCGCGCGCCCCGGCATCTCCTCGCCTCCGTGCTTCTTCGGATCGAATGCCGCGAGCATCTGGTCCAGCGTGGGTTCAGTTTCGGTTTCGATCACGATGCGGCCGGGCTTGACGGTGACGCGCACTGGCGACCCCTCCGTGACACCCGCGACCTTCGCCATCGGCTTCGTGAGCCGCAGTGCGAGGCCGTTGCCCCACGCGCGAATTTGACTGACGGCAGTGTTCATTAGCGACCTCCAACTTGCTTGTCGATACAAGTGTATCAACGCTTGGGCGTCGTGTCAACGTTTGTGTACACGGAATGGAGGACACAAGCGACGATTCGGCGCCGCAGCCAACAAGCCGGCCAGCCCGCGCACCTCGCGGGCACGGGGTCACCTCGGAACGTTGTAAAAGTCAATGACGATCCGCCGACATTCCAAGCCTGTTGTCGATACAGATTCGAATATCGAGTTAGCGGCGATCGAACGGCAAACGGAACTTGGTCTTGCATCAGGACACGTGGCCCCGTCACGCAACGATGCCGGATACGGCCATTTGCGGCCGATTGGGCTTCGCCGGCAAAACTTGACAAAGACTCACTTCGTAACGAGCCGCGCTGCAACTCAGTGTTTGAGCGAGACCGACAGCAGCATCCGCGCGCGCTCCCAGTCGCGTCGCACGGTGCGTTCGTTCAGTTCCAGCGCGTCAGCAATCTCCTGCTCGCTGAGGCCGGCGAAGTAGCGCATCTCGACGACCTTGCGCAGGCGCGGATCGACCTTGTCGAGTTCTGTGAGCGCGTCGTTGATGCGGATGATGTCCTCGTCCTGGTTGCCGATCGAGCCGGCAATCTCGGTATTCAGCGTCAGATTGGCGTGGCCGCCGCCGCGCCGCTCGGCATTGCGCTTGCGCGCGAAGTCGACGATCACCGAGCGCAGCACCTGCGAGACATAGGCCATGAAGCGCCCCCGGCAGTCGAGGTCGATGCGGCCAGCGCCCTGCAGACGCAAATAGGCTTCGTGCGCCAGCGACGTCGTGTCGAGCATCGTCTGTGGACCGTTCTCGGCAAGACGGGCGCGCGCCATCCTATGGATGTCGGAGTACAGCAGTGCAAAGAGGCTGTCGAGCGCTTCGCGGTCGTTTTTGGCAATGCGGTGTAGCAGGACGGTGACGTCGCCCATCGTCGTCTTCCGGTAATCGACGGCAGGCCGCATTTTGAATGCAATCCGCCCTGCGTGGCCATCTGGGCGGCAGGATTGGACGATCGATGGTTGAGTGACAAGCTAGTTGAAGACGCCGAGCCGGCGCGGTTGCTTATGAGGAACGCTGATTCACGGCGCCGGCCGCGCCGCGAGCGCCCGATGCGAGGGGAGCGCGGACTTGGCCAGCACACGTCGCGCCTCGGCCATCATCCAGCGGCCTCGTTTGACCTCGCCATTGGCGATCCAGGCCTGACCGAACCAGTATTCGACTTCGGCCGCGTAGACCCCCCGCGGCTGGGTGCCGCTGAGCCACGCCCCATAGGCCATGCGCAGCGGCTCAAGCGCTTCCTGCGCCCGGCCGTTGGCGAGCAAGGCGCGGCCGTGGGCCAGGGCCGTATTGGGGTCGTTATCCAGCTTACGGGCACTCTTCAAGCGCTCCTGCATGGTCGCCATCGCCTCGAGGTTGCGCCCCCAGTCCAACTCCGCCAGTGCCTTCTCGCGCAGCGGTCGCGCCTCGCATGCCATAAGGGCCGAGTGCTTGGCCGCGCGGCAGCGTTCGATGATCGTCTGAGCCGTGCGCACCGCTTCCGCGTAGCGCCCGTTCTGCCGCTGCGCGAAGCTCAGGCATGACCAGAAGTTATTCTGACCAGGGGTCAATCTTCCGATTTGACTGAACTCGGTGTCAAAGCTGGCCACCATCGGTGCCGCAAACTGCTCCGCCTCGTCGGTGTCGCCGCGCTGAGCCAGCAGGCACACCCGGTTCATGGCGATGCGCCGAGTCAGTCTTTCGCGCAGTGCGTCGTCGGTGATCGCCTGCGCGTTCTCGACGGCACTCTGGTAGTAGCGCTCGGCCGCATCCCAGTCGCGTCGGCCCATCGCCCAATCAAGCGCGTCTTCCGCCCGGCGCATCAAGTGGGTCGACGGCGGCCGCTCGCGGGCAGCGGCGATGGCATAGATATCCTCTTCAATCCTGCCCGCGGTGGGGTCGTCTACAGCGTTGAAGCAGGCCCCGAGTGCTTCCAGCTGCCGCTCCAGTTGCACGCTGTTTTCCCCATGCGCCGCCCGCACTGCCGCGACCGCTTCCCACAGCTTCGACAGCATCTCGGCGCTGCGCCCGGATTCGCACAGGGCCTTCATGTGGCCGGTGTTTACATCCTGGTACTCGACGCTGGAAGTGACGCCGTCCGGCCGGGCCCGCGCCTGCGCCAGCGACGTTTCGATCAGACGCTCCGCGTCCGCGCGCTCTCCGAAGATAAAGGTTCGCTCCGCATAGGGCAGCACGACCTTGAGTTGTTGGCGGCTGCCGTCGCCGAAGTACCGCCTGGCCGTTTCAAGAGCCTCGTTCAGGGTGTCGAAGAGCCTTGCCGGGGGCGTGAACTCGGGTACGCCGAAGTAGTTGCTCAAGTCGGTGCGGATCAACAAGGCATCGATCAGCAGGTCGGCGCCGGCGGCGCCCTTGGTCCTCAAAATCTTGATGGCGCCATCGAGGCTGGCCGAGGCGGCTGAGGAGACGATCAGGTTGTCGTCGGCGGCGCGCACGCGTGCGGTCAGCAGTTGCAGATCATCAGCCGGCATGACGGGGGCGGCCTCGTCGACCGCACGCTGGTAGACGCGCTGGGCCGCGGCCGTTTCGCCGCGGTTCTTGTAGGCGTCGCCGACGGTGACGCGGAGCTGGAGGAGTTGGTCTGGGGAGCCGTGGAACTCGGAGTCGATACGTTGCTCGATAGTGTTGAGCATCGCCACGTCGGCCGCCTTGGTCTGGGCGGAAGCGTTCGGATCTGCGGTGCGGATCAGGCCGAGCACAAAGGTGTTGAGCGCCGTGGCCCGCTGCGCCTGAGTGCGCGCGCCTCGTTGCCCTGCCACAGCGCGATGCCCAGCCCGAGGCCGAGGCGCGAGCACGATGGCGCTGGCAGCGGCTACCGGGAGTTTGTTGCGCGTGACGAACTTGCGCAGCCGGTAGGCGCGGCTGTCGGGCTGCGCCTTGACCGGCTGGCCGGCCAGGTAACTGTCCAGATCGTCGGCCAGTGCGGCCGCACTCTGGTAGCGCTCTGCGGGCTGGCGCTTCAGTGCCGTCAGCACGATGGCATCCAGATCGCCCTTGAGCGCCTTGGCGCGCGCCTTGTCGGCAGTGGCCTCACTGGGCTTGCGCAGATCGCCGCGCAGGAGCTCAGCTTCCAGCGCACGTGGCTCGGAGGCCCGATACAGCCGCGCGCCGCTCACCAGTTCGAACAGCATCACGCCCAGCGCATACACATCGGCGGTGACGGTGATCGGCAGTGCCAGCACCTGCTCCGGGGCGGCATAGGCAAGCGTCATCGGCCGGCCCGCCAGCCGCGTGAGTGCGGTCGCATCAGCGCTGGTGGCCTCGCCTTCGATGATCTTGGAGATGCCGAAGTCGAGCAGCTTCGGCAAGCCGTCAGCCGTGACCAGCACGTTGGCAGGCTTCAGGTCCCGGTGGATGACGAGCTGGCCATGCGCATAGGCCACCGCCCGCACCACCTGGACGAAGAGCCGCAGGATGCTGTCGAGGTTGCGCCCCTGGCCGTACGCATCGATCGGCACCCCGTCGACGTACTCGAGTGCCAGGTACGGCCGACCTTCGGCGCCGAGCCCGGCGTCGTAGAGGACTGCGATATGCGGGTGCTGCAGCCGCGCCAGGATGGTGCGCTCGCGCGCGATGCGTTCGGTCAATCCATGATCGACCCACTCGGCGCGCGGCAGCTTGAGCGCCGCGGTGCGCTTCATCACGCCATCGGCGCGCTGTGCGACCCACACCGCCCCCATGCCGCCTTCGGCCAGCAGCCGCTCGAGCCGCCACGGACCGATCCGATCCCCCGCCGCTCGCGCCGCATCGCCGCCAGCGCGGCAGCGGCGAGTTCAACCACTGGCTGAAGCGTCTCGCTGGTGCCCTGCAGCCGTGTGGCGCCGGCATCGGCCAACAACTGCGCCAACAGCGGCTTCAGGTCGCGTGACTCGGCCGGCAAACTCGCCAGCCAGTCGGCGCGCGCCGGCTCCTCCAGCTCGAGCGCATCCGCCAGCAACCGGTTCAAACGGTGCCAGTCCTCAACCCTGAGTTCGCTTTGCGTCACCATCGCACGCGCACACCTCCGCCTATCTCACAGTACGCATTACGAAGGGGAAAACGGGCATCTTTCGAGCGGCCCCCGCGTCAATTTACGTCTTGACGAAGGTTTCGGCATCATGGATAAGGGTACGCGCGGGACCATACAATGAGAACGCCCGGGGGAAGTTTGCTGCAACGCCGATATTGGCGTGAGCACGGTTCGGAGAAGGCGCTTGTGGTTGTGGCAGGGCTCTGCCTCGTGCCATTCGGCGCGCGAGCCCAGCAGGCGTCGGCGCCTCAGCCGGCTACGACGACCACAATGGAACGTGTCGTCGTCACCGGCTCACACATTCGACAGACCGACATCGAAGGCGCACTGCCGGTCCAGGTCATCACGCGTGATGAGATCGAGCGCAGCGGCGTGACCACGGTCGAGCAGTTGCTCGACCGAGTACCGGCCAACGTCAACGGCGTCACGACCGCGCAGACGATCGGCAGTCAGACCCAGCCCGGCCTCGCCACCGCGAATCTGCGCGCGTTGGGCGGCGGCTCGACGCTGGTGCTGCTGAACGGCCGGCGGCTTGCCAACTACGCGTTCAACGGCGAAACGGTCGATCTCAACGCCATTCCGCTCGCGGCAATCGATCGGGTCGAAGTACTGAAAGACGGCGCCTCGGCCATCTACGGCACCGATGCAATTGCAGGAGTGATCAACTTCATCCTGCGCAAGGACTATTCCGGCGTCGATGTCAGCGTGTCGTTCGACGCCACTCAGCACGGCGGCGGCAACAGCGGCCAGGCGAGCCTGACGCTTGGAACCGGCGATCCGGCGCGCGACGGCTACAACCTGTTCGGCGTCCTCAGCTACCAGAAGCAGCAGGCACTGCATGGCGACGACCGTGACAGCACACACACTGCCTATCGTCCCGATCTTGGCGTCAGCGGCTTGAGCCCGTTCACGTATCCGTCGAACATCATCGACCGGCCGGGGCGCCGCCTCCTGAACCCAACCGCCGCCACCGGCTGCGCGCCACCGACCAGCCTGCCGGCGAACCCGCCGCCATTCCTGACGCCGGCTTGCGGCTTCGACTACGCGCCGCTCGCTGACGTGCTGCCGGAGGTGGAGCGCACCAGCGCGCTGCTGCGCGGCACGCTGCGTCTCTCACCGACCGTCGATCTGTTCGCCGAGGCGCTGGTCGCCCGCAACCGCTTCGTGACCGACATTTCACCGTACCCGCAGCCGGCGGTCCTGACTCCGTTCGGCAGCCCGATCTATCCGACGGCTGGGCCGTATTACCCGACCGACTTCGCCGCGGCCAATGGTCTGTCTGGCGACCTGCTGTTCTCGTGGCGCGCAACCGAACTCGGCCCGCGGCACAACGAGACGACGACCGACACGCAGCGCTTCGTGCTCGGCATCGAGGGCCAGGCCGCGGGCTGGGACTACAACGCGGCAGCGGTCTACAGCGCCAACGAGCAGCAGGTTGCTTACAGCGGCAGCTACCTGTATCAGAGCAGGATCATTGCGGCGCTGCGCAGCGGACTGATCAATCCCTGGGGACCCTCCGGTCCGGAGGGCCAGATGCTGCTGGCGTCGACCGTCTACACCGGCACGCCGCAAACGGCCGACGGTTCGACATCGCTGATCAATGCCTTCGCCTCGCGCGAGATCATGACCTTGCCCGCCGGTCCGCTGGCGCTTGCGATCGGCGCCGAGGCGCGCGCCGAGCGGTTGTCCTACGACTGGGATCCGGCGGTGCTGACCGGCGGTTCACCGGTTGGGGAGCAGCTGAAGGCCATCAGCGGTTCGCGCACGGTGTATGCGCTGTTTGCCGAACTCAGCGTGCCGATTCTGCCCAAGCTCGAAGCTCAGCTCGCGGTGCGCTACGACGACTACAGCGACTTCGGGGCCACCACCAACCCCAAGGTGGCGTTGCGCTGGCAGCCGCTGCTCAGCCTGCTCCTGCGTGGCTCCTGGGGCACTGGATTTCGCGCGCCGCCGCTGTACAGTCTGAGCGAACCCAGCAGCGACGGCGGCGTGGCGGCAGGCATCGAGGATCCGGTCCGCTGCCCGGTCACCGGCGCGCTGGATGATTGCCTCGCGGTCGTGCCGTTCGTTTCGGGCGGCAACCCGAACCTGCAGGCCGAGACCTCGAAGCAGTGGAATTTGGGCGCCGTCTGGGAGCCGCTGCGCGGACTGTCGCTGGGTGTCGACTACTGGAACATCCAGCAGGACGGCGTGATCAGCCCGCTCGATCCCGGCAATTCGGCCAACTATGCGCGCTATCCGGAGCGCGTGAAGCGCGGCCCGGTCGACCCGGCATATCCGGACCTGCCGGGACCGATCGTCGGCTTCGACGCGTCGCTGCTCAACCTGGGCACAACGCAGACCTCGGGCCTCGACGTGACCCTGAAGTGGGCAGCGCCGAGTACGACTGCCGGAAACTTCAGCGTCGCGCTGCTCGGCACCTACGTACTGCAGTTCGATACTCAGATCAACGGCACCGACGTCTCGCTGCTCGGCAATGCGACCGAAGGCACGCCGGTGCCGCGCTGGCGCAGCACGCTGACTCTCGACTGGGGTCGCAGCGCCTGGGGCGCCACGCTGGCGTGGCTCTACTCCAGTGGCTACAACGAACCGACCGACGCGGTGGTGCCTTCGGTCCGCAAGGTCGGCGCCGCGCAGAGCTGGGATCTGCAAGGGCGCTACACAGGATTTTCGGGCTGGCAACTGGCCATCGGCATCCGCAACCTGCTCGACGCCGATCCCCCGTTCACCCAGACAACCGGCTTCCAGTTCGGCTTCAACCCGCAGGTGGCGAGTCCGCTCGGACGGGTGTTCTATCTGACCGCGAGTTACTCGTTCAAGTAGGTCTCGAGTCGGTCCGGGCGTGGAAGCCGAAGCTCCCTCACCTCGCTCGTCCGTTCTTTCGCTTACCGTGCGGCAGCGATCGTCGTCGACTTGATGTGCGCTGCCAGTGTCGCTGCGCGGTCGCCGTCGGCCAGACCGGCGACGGCGCTGAACAGCAGCAGCGTCGTACCGGCAGCAAACGTAGGTCGCCCTTTCGGAGAACGGCCCGCTCGCTCGCCCGCTGTTGCGATCAGAGCTTGCGCAGATAAGCAAGCAACGCCGGGACTTCAGCGTCCGTGAACGGACGATCGTGCACGGACGGAACCACGCCCGGCTGCGTAGTCAGCAGCGGCGCAGCGGGGGCCTGAATCGCAACGCGCTTGAAGAACTGTTTGTAGTGCTCGATCACGTCTTCGAGTGTCGCCGCGGTGTTGTTGTGGAAGTACGGCGCGGTTCGGGCGATCCCGCGCAGGCTCGGGATGTCGAAATGCTGGATGTCGCCGGGACCGCCCGCAACCGGGTAACCGGTGAGAAGCATGCGGCCCGGGTCCGAGGTCGTGACTCGCGTGACGCACGGCGGTTGGGGAGCCGCGCCGCCGCACGGCGTGCCGCTCGGCGCTACGCCGCTGTTAGTGATCTCGTAGGTCCGCACATTTTCCATCTGGCTTGCGCTGCACTGCTGAAACACGAAGCGCGGGGGATTCACCGTGTCGACCGGACGAGGACAGGTGGTGGCGATGTCGTGATAACGGACGATGGCGGTTGGCGTGCCCTGAACCCCCTGCAGGATCGGCGTGCTGCCGCTCGGATGGCCGCCGAGGTTGCCGTGGCACTGCCCGCAGGCCCGGTTGAACACTGCCTTGCCAGAGGTCTCGAGGGCGTCCAACGGTGGGTCGGGATCCGGCAGCGGGCTCGTGCCCGCGGCCATGGCGTCGGCCAGGAGCTTGACACTCGGCGATGAGAACTGCGCGCTCTGGAAGGCCGCGAGATCGTCCACGAAGGTTGCTGGCGGCGCGGTCGTGGTCGACGCGTGCGCGATGAGTGCGCTGAGGGCTTGGTTCTGCAACGTGTCGATGCGGCCGTCAAGCTGGAAGCCACCGCTCTTGTTAGGCCCGCGCGCATACACCGGCGCGAGGTTATCCGGACCAGTGATCTTGACGTCGAAGATCGACGGCGTGGCGCGCCAGACGTCAGCGACGGTCTCGCTGGTTGGGAGCGCCGTTGCGGGACACGGCACCGTTGCCCCGCAGTTGAGCAGCTTTACGTTCGCAGGCAGCGGAATGGTCACGCGCACCAGACCGTTTTGAGTCAGGTTTGTGAAGTCTTTCGCGGCCGCGCCGTTCACGCGGAAGTCATCGGCGTCGGTCGCACGAAACAGCGGATCGTCAGTGCCCGTCCCGATCATCGACGCAAACCGCGCCTGCGCCGCCGCAGGGGTCAGTTGGAAGTTCTCGGATTGCATGTGGCAGTCGTTACACGATCGGCCATTGCCACCCAGGCCCGCGAGAGTCCGGTCATTGAAGTTTGCCTTGCCGCGACATACCGGCGTGTCGACCGGCGCGGCCGGGGCCGTGGTGCAGCCGTTGGCGTCGAGGACGACAGCGGGCGCGGCCGGAGGTGGTGCCGCGCCGTAGTCCGAACCCCCGCATGCGGAAACGATGATGGCGCTAACGAGCACGAGCGCTCCGGCTAGCGCACTCGCGCGATCTCGGAGAAGAGATCCACCGTTCATGGCAGTTGCGGCAACAGAGTTGAGTACGTGGCTCATTGCGATGACCTTTCTCCTGAGTTATCGCGGCGGGATGTCGGTGCAGCGCTGCTTTTCAAAGCCTTATTCACGTTCGCTCCCCAGTTCTCAATGCGTACAAAGGCGGCGGTGACCGCACAGGGACCCTTGCCAATCGAGTCAACTGACAGTTGCTGTCTCTTGGTGGAAAAGACGCAACGCCACGACCAAACCGGACATTTGCGTCAATATTCACGAGCAACCGGTTCACGTCAGAAGAAGGGTGAAGAAGGACGGAATCAAAGCAGTTGCGCACGACCTTCTAACGTCGGGGCTCGATATCCGATCCTCCCTTTTTATCGTCGGATGAAGAGCGCTCGGACTGTCACCGGCACAGATCGCATTCGCGCAGCCTGTGTCTGCCGAGGCCGGCTGCGCGGTATTCTTAATAGATCTCCTGGCCTGGTATCGCCGGTTCAACGCTGTTACCAATGCGGACCATCGGCAGCGGCTGCCCCGCCGGTGCGCGACGCGGCATGAAGACGCTCTTTCTTATTCGCCACGCCAAGTCCAGTTGGGACGACACCGCTTTGCCCGACAAGGAACGGCCATTGAGCGATCGCGGGCTGCGCGACGCACCGAGGATGGCTGAGCGATTGGCGAAACGCGACGCGAAGCCGGATCTAATCCTGTCGAGTCCCGCCGTGCGCGCCCTAAGGACTGCAGAGATCTTTGCCAATAAGCTCGACTACCAGCGCAAGGAAATCGTCGTGAGTGAGCGGCTGTACGCAGCTGAGGCGGACGACCTGCTCGATGTCATACAGCAGCTTGGCGACAGCGTGAGGCGCGTGATGTTGTTTGGTCACAATCCTGAGTTGACCGAGCTCGCGCATCGCATCTCGGGCGAGATAACCCACATGCCGACCTGTGCCGTCGCTGAGTTCACGTTCGACGGGAAGTCGTGGTCAAGAATCGGCAAGATCCAGCCGGAAGTCGTACTGCTTGACTATCCGAAGAAGTCATAGGGAACGACGCCGTCTTGGCCATTGCGGCAAGGCTATGTGTAACAGCGCAGTATCGGCTTAACTGACCAGGCAAATAGTGACTGATACTGATCAATCAAACTGCCCGCCGCTTTTTCAAAATTAGACACTTCTAATCTGCGAACTCACGAACGATCCGACAAGAATTGAGCTGGGAAGTCAGAATGCTTCGTACGTCTCTGCTATTCGCAACCTCTCTACTTCTTGGCGCCTGTGGCGTAAGCGGCCACTACGAGAGCGAGGGCCCCTGCAAGGGATTTCACAAAGATCAGCAAGCGTGCAAGCGGGCAGCTCAGAACGCGAGCGTGATCGGTAAGGTGAAGCTAGGTCAAACCACTTCGGAAGTCAGCCAGATCATGGGTAAGGATCCGGAGCGACGTCAGGCGCAGGGCGACACGGAGACGTGGTGGTATCTGACCGACTACATGTCGAAAAGGTCCGCGATGATCGTCTTCAGGAACGACCGTGTCATCGAACTCAAGTGATGCTGTTGTCGCGATAAGTCGAGAGCTCATTCGTGCGGAAGAAATCCAGCGCGAGACGCAAGAGGCCGCGCGGGAACGAAATGACGTTGCTGGCGGGACAGAGCACCGACCATTGCGATGCTCTTCTGAGCTCTAGAAAGCGACCGAACTCGCACGTCGCCCGTCGTTCATGGGTGAGTAGCCCATGGGGCTCACAGCCGCAGGTCCAGTCAGAACCGGCGAGGAATCTTTTATCTCACCCGGTTGTTCGAGTGATGGGAGGTCGTCCGCTTTGTGACGGTGTGGACGGCCACGGCAAGTGTCGGCTACTGGCCGATCAGTAGCGCTCCGACAGAGAAATGAGGCTTCGTTCGATCACTTAAACATTGACGAAGCGAAGTCTGCCATCGGCTTGGGAAGTAGGTCCTGCGGATGATCGCCGCCAAATGTCGCGAGTCCGCTCTTTCCGTTGATCACTGCTGAGTCGATCACCTGCCCCGACTTTGCGGCAACGATGGTAAGTTTCACAGAGGCCACATCGGGCTTGCCAGACCATTCTGTGGCCCGGTCTTCCCACTGCAAGATCTGTGGATAGATGAGTTATGTGAAGCTTCCCGATCTGGCTGACTGCAGCGCTTGTTCAAACTCTTCCGACTTGGGGCTGACTGCGACGTTGCGGATGTAAGGGGCGAAGGCGGAGGCCACTACCTGCGACACCATCGCGGCGGAACCGCTGTAAACAGTCTTGCCATAGCGCCCGTCATTTGACACGGCAACGTATGCGCTAGCGCCCCGCTCAAGCGTCGCCGTTTGACCTGCATTACTCGTGCGAACCACCTGATGAGTATCGGCGCACCCCGCCAAGACGAGCACAAGCGCGATCAAACCGGCTAATGGAAACCGCATAGTCATCCTCTCTTCGTTAGACGTCTGGCACCCCGGCCAGAGATTGGAGTGCAGGGCGTGCCCGCCCTGAACGGGTCGGCCATAGATTAGGCATCGGACCGCGTTCAAAATCTTGGAAAAGCTGGCGACATTTCGGCTTCGTTTCCATGCCCGCGCTTAGCCTCTTGTGGGCCGTCTGTTTTGCGGCGATTCGGGAGCGAGAGCCAAATGACGGCAATTGGCCGGCTCTCGACTAAAGGCTAAGCAGGCGCCTTCGGGTTCGGCCCGAAGCGATTGGAAGTGGCCTGGCTGTCCTGCACACAAAACACGAGCAGGATGATTGCTCCGATCAGTGGGACAAATCCAATCAGCAGCCACCAGCCGCTCCGATCAGTGTCATGAAGTCTTCTAACCGAAACGGAGATTGACGGAATCAGCACGGCCAAGGAGAAGATTCCAGAAAGCATGCCGACACCAAAATCCGCGTTGAATGAACCCATCATGCCGTCAACGATGGCCAAACCAATCCAGATAAAGGAATAGAACAGAATGAAGTACCAGTACTCGCTGCGTTGCGCCCGTCCAGAAAAGTCAGTGTATTTCTTGAGGGCACGTACAAACCAGTTCATTCTTCCTCCGTCGATGGGCGATTACGCAGCTGTGCTCGTCTGCTTTCGGGCGAACTAAAAGCGTAACTCGAACGGCCGGTGTTGGCCGAAAAGTCGCCTACCAGCAGCTGTACTTCGAACTTGTTCGGTGGACGAGACTTCCGCCAAACTCATTGACCACTGGACTTCCCAGAGGCACAACCGGCAGATCCGCCATTGCGTCCGCCATTGCATCCGCCACTGGATCCGCCAGCCCGCGGCGCAGCGCTGTGTCCTTCGCGGTGCCGTCGAAAGTGCGGCAACGCCAAAGACAGTGGGTCGAACTGAGGCCGGGGCGCCGCCCTCGTCCGTATCACACGGACGACGTCAGAACTGCTCCGTGCGCTGACCGAGCTGCGCCTTAGCCGCTTCGGTGCGCACTCCCGCGACGAGCCGGCCGTCGCGGTACCGCCGTACCGACGCTAGGCTCGCTGGCATTGGACGTACTTGCAGCCGTGGCTGCCGCTCGACCCAAGCCATGACTTCAGCCGTCACCCACAGGCGGTGACGCCCGCCCAACTCGATCGGCACAGGGAAATCTGGGCGGCTAATCACCGCACGCGTTGCGGTGCGCTTGAGTTGAAGAACCTGCTCCCCGAGCGCAAGCACGTTTAGGTACGGCGGCAATCGCTGAATGCGCTTCTCATCCGCGGGGGACAGCTCGATTGCGGGCAACGCAGTTCGTTCCATGAGTCGATCCTTCCATGTTCGCTGCGACCAACCACGCACGCTGAGTCAGGCGCGCAACCGGTGATGTGTGAACCTGTATCTGCTGACTGGACCGGTTCGCGTCCGCGCCAGGAAGCCTTTGTGCGTCTGCCAGCGCGGCTTCGGTTCTGCCGGCGACGTTGTCCAGGTTTTGCCCGCTCGCGCGGGCTGGTGGTGCGTAAAAATGTGCAAGCAGTCGATGGCCAAGGTTTCCCCTCGCCAATCGCTTCCGCCATCGCGGATCCCGCCGGCTCTGGGCCTCGGGAGCATCCGAGCGCGTGCTCGGACCCGACAGTTCGGTTTCTCGTCTCGACGCCTGTCCCGTCGTGTGGACACCGCGCCCACCAGCGGCACGGCACGACGGTTCATGGTCATCCGGGCGCCCACCGTGAAGGCGGCACGCTCGGCAGCTGTCCTTGGACAGCTAACCCACGAACAACAGACGAACTCGGATGAAGTGCGGTCGACCTCAAGGGTCGACAGCCGCCGGCCTGACCGGCCATGACGCGACGCTCAGGGCGTCGCTTTCAGAAACCCGCTGACGAAGAGCGAACGGGTTCAATCGCCTGCACGCCGCCGTGATGACAGCACGTTATCCGGCACCCAGGCATCTCAGGAATACGACCTCGTAGGCGCTTTTCGCCGCGCAGCGGGTGAAGGGGCGTAGCCCCGAAACGGAACCACCGTTGACTCGGAATCAATGATGAATCAAGTGCCGTATGAAAGTCAAGTCAATTTGTCGTTTACATTGCCATTAAGTTGTGGACCGGCTGAAGACCGTTGCCTCGTCTTGACGATCCGGTACCTCAGGTTTGGAGTTGGGCGGACTTGGGAAGTTGTCGTTTGCCATCAGCGCCATCCGAAGTGCAGTTAGCTCGTACAGCAAACGGCGGGCAGTGCCGGCCATCTCTTACGCAGAACGATGTCGGAAAGGCAGGACTTTCGTTTCCGGGTTGCTTGCGCTAACGAACGCAGCCCAGTCGATAAGCAGCTGTCGCCTTTCCGCATTGAATTGCGCTCGGTTGTAGGCTCGCTTGATCTGGTCCTGCTCTCTATGCGCCAGCGCGGCCTCTATCACTTCGGATCGTGCAACGGCGTTCTCGTATGCCCAGGTACTGAAGCTACTGCGGCAGAGACCATGAACAGTTGTCACGTCGTCCACCTTGAGGCGACGCAGAAGCGTCAACATCCCCATGTTCGACAGCGGTTTGTTGCCGTCAACAGGCGAAGGAAAGAGATACCGTTCGCTCAGCCCTCGCTGCCCCTCCAGGATCTCGATTGCCCTCGGCGCCAGGAAGACGGCGTGCACCTCACGCGCTTTCATGCGCCCCTCCGGGACGGTCCAGATGCCGGCTTCAAGGTCGAACTCGTCCCACTCGGCTCCGAGGATCTCGCCCGTGCGCGCAGCCGTAAGGATTCCGAATTCGAGCGCACGCGCGGCAACCCCAAGCGATTTCCGGATCCTGGCAACCAGACCAGGCACCTTGTCGAAGGGAAGCGCGGCGAAGTGCCCTTCGACGCGACGGCCCCTTCTAAGTTCTGACAACTTGCGCCGGATGGCGCGCGCGGGATTGCCTTTCGAAATGTTGCGGAACTCAGCCTCGTCGAAGACCGCCTCGAGGCGCTGCCGGATCCGGCTCGCCGTCTCCGGGACGCGCAGCTGTATCCCGCGCGATGGCGTCGAGAAGCAGCGGCGCGGTCACGTTCCGGATCGGGGCATGCCAGATTTCTCTCGGCACATTGTTCTCGAGCGATGCGATCCACTGCGCGGAATGCTTCGCGGTCCTCGTAGGCTCGATGACCCGCTCGTGGTAGTCGCGGGCGACGCGCGCCAGCGTGGTCAGCTCATGAGCTGCAGCCGCCTTTCTGGCCGCAGCGGCGGTCTTGGCCTCCGAACGTTGGGTCTTGCGCTGCTCAATCGGATCCAAGCCCTGAGCCAAGAGGGCTCGCGCCTCCTGTGCCAGGCGCCGCGCCTCGGTGAGGCCACGGCCAGTCGCCTGGGTGCTGTTGCGGTCCAGCGAACCGAGCCCCATCGAACGGCGTTGACCAGCCGGCGATGTGAATCGGAGTACCGCGCGCACACCGGTCTCTGCGATATGGAATTCGAGTCCACCGCCGTCGTAGAGAACACCGGGCTTCGCGTGCTTGAGCAGAAGCGCCGAACATTGGGCGAGCGCCATGGGTACCCTTCAAAAGTCGCCAATCTATCCGCCAGAAATTCGCGAGTTCAGGCGGCAAAGAAGCCGCGCTCGCGAACGCTTGCGTTGTACGCGGCGTCGGTTTCTCTCGTCAAATCAACGAGTTACGCGGACGCTCGCGAACGCTGGCGGACGTTGGTGAAAAGGGTACTGGCGGAGACGGACGGATTCGAACCGTCGATGCACGTTTTTGCGCGCATGCTCCCTTAGCAGGGGAGTGCCTTCGACCTCTCGGCCACGTCTCCAAAACTGTTCTACGAAAAAACTGCGCGGGACTGTGCCCGCGCGCAACGCAAGTTTAGACGTTGCAGCACGTCACAGCAACGCTCAGGCCGCGGCCTGCTCGAGCCCGAAGGCCTTGTGCAGGGCGCGCACCGCCAGTTCCATGTACTTGTCCTCGACCACCACCGAGATCTTGATCTCGCTGGTGGAGATCATCTGGATGTTGATGCCCTCTTCCGACAGCGTGCGGAACATCAGGCTCGCGATGCCGACGTGCGAGCGCATCCCGATGCCGACGACCGAGACCTTGGCGATCTTCGGGTCGCCGACGATCTGCTTCGCGCCGACGTGGTCCTTGACCTTGCTGTTGAGCACGTCGAGCGCCTTCTGGTATTCGTTGCGATGGACCGTGAACGAGAAGTCGGTCGTGCCGTCGACGCTGATGTTCTGCACGATCATGTCGACGTCGATGTTGGCATCGGCAATCGCGCCGAGGATCTGGTAGGCGATGCCGGGCCGGTCGGGCACCCGCGTCAGGGTGATCTTGGCTTCGTCGCGCGAGAACGCGACACCGGAGATGACGGCCTTTTCCATCGTGTTGTCTTCCTCGAAGGTGATCAGCGTGCCGGACGAAGCCTCCTCTGCCAGCGGGAAGTCGGGTTCGGTCAGGCTGGACAGCACGCGCAGCGGGACCTTGTACTTGCCGGCGAACTCGACCGAACGGATCTGCAGCACCTTCGATCCGAGGCTCGCCATTTCGAGCATTTCCTCGAAGGTGACCTTCTCAGCCGGCTGCGCCTCGGGAACGATGCGCGGGTCCGTGGTGTAGACACCGTCGACGTCCGTGTAGATCAGGCACTCGTCGGCCTTCAGCGCCGCGGCCAGCGCGACCGCGGAGGTGTCCGAGCCGCCGCGGCCGAGCGTCGTGATGTTGCCGCGCTCGTCGGCGCCCTGGAAGCCGGCGACGACCACGATCGCGCCGTCTGCCAGGTCGGCGCGGATCTTCTTCTCGTCGATCTCGAGGATGCGGGCCTTGGTGAAGGCGCTGTCGGTCAGCACGTGCACCTGCGGGCCGGTGTAGCTCTTCGCCTTCAGCCCGCGGTCCTTCAGCGCCATCGACAGCAGGCCGATGGTGACCTGTTCGCCGGTCGATGCGACGACGTCGAGTTCGCGCGGATCCGGGACTCGCTGGATTTCCTTGGCGAGCGCGAGCAGCCGGTTGGTCTCGCCGCTCATCGCGGACACGACGACCACGAGCTGGTGACCGGCCTTGTGCCACTTCTCGAGGCGCCGCGCGACGTTCTTGATGCGGTCGACCGTAGCCGACCGACGTGCCGCCGTACTTGTGAACGATGAGAGCCATGGACGCGCCGAGCCGCGCTTCGCCGCGAAGATTGATCAGCCCGCGATTATAGATGAGCAACTCGCGCCGAACTATGATGCAGCGTCGAGCCGGCGCCTGCCTGCGCTACATCAGGGACGGTCGATGAGCGTGGCGTCGGGCTGCCAGCTCGATGACGACGCGCTCGCCGTCGCGGTCGGTCAGCCGCACGTCCGCCCCGAGTCCGGCCACGTAGATCAGTTCGCCGTCGCGCCACAGCAGCGGCAGGCGGCCGCGCTCGAACTCGGCGAATGCCGGCGTCCTGGATACAGCCGCTTCAGCGTCTTCGACGGCCGCGCCGGCGTGCGGCTTGAAGCGCTCGCCGCCGCCGCGCGGCCGGACTTCGAGCGGCCTGCGCGCAGCCACGCCGGGTCGAAGCCCTCCTCATCCGTGACCGGACTGAAGCGCAGCACGCCGCCCCATCCCGGGCACGCCGATCTCGTCCTCGCCGTGCCAGCGGAAGGCTTCCGCTTCGCGCCGATTCGGCGGCGCTGTCCTTCAGCAGCAGCAGGCCGCGATAGCGACGCACCTCGCGTTCGCCGACGCGCACCAGCAGACGCGCGTCGCTGCGCGCCGCACGCGCCTGGTCGAGCATTTCCAGCAGCCGCGCGCGCTCGACGGCCTCGATGCCCTGCGATGCCAGCCACGCGCGCAGCGACCCAGGTCTGGCGCGCGGCGGCAGCGTCGCCAACACGTCGAGGCGCAGACATGCCGTCCGGCGCGCCATCCTGGCACAGCGCCAGGTCACGTTCGGCGACGACTGATCGCAGCGCTTCGGCCGCTTCGGCGACAAGGTCGACCGAACGCGCCGCGGCGGCGCGGAATCCCGGGCGCAGCTCGTCCAGGCGCGGCAGCACATCGAGCCGCAGGGCATTGCGCAGCAACGCGCGATCGTCGTTGGCTGTCGTCCTCGACGAACGCCGAGCGCCGTGCGCTCGACGTAGCGCTCGAGTTCGGCGCGCGTCACGTCGATGAAGGGCCGCACCAGCAGCGAGGTCGGCACTCGCAAACGACGCGTGCCGGCGGAAAGGCGGCCAGGCCTTCGAGCCCGGCGCCCGCGCATCCACTGGATCAGGAAGGTTTCGAGCCGGTCGTCGCGATGATGCGCACGACAGACGATGCGCGCACCGACCTCGGTGCGCGACCTCGGCCAGCGCCTCGTAGCGCGCCTCGCGCGCTGCGGCTTCGAGTCCACGGCCGCGCGCGCCTCACGGTCGACGCGGCGCCCGACGAATCGCAGACCCAGCGCGGCGGCCTCGCGCTCGCAATGGACGAGCCAGTCGTCGGCGTGGCGGCTGATGCCGTGGTGGACATGGACTGCGACGACCTCGTGCAGGCCCGGAGCCGCGCTGCGCGGCGAGCCGCGCCATCACATGCAGCAGCGCCGTGGAGTCGCGGCCGCCGCTGTAGCCGACGACGCGCCGTCAGCGGCGGCCGCCGCGCCGGCGCGCGGCGCAGCGGCTCGTCGCCGCCGCGGGTCGAGCAGCCTCGGGCGCTCCTGCGCCCGCGCAGCGCCGGCGCGACCGCCTGCAGCAGCAGCGCGTCGAGCGGGTCAGCTTTCTTCGGTCGTGTTCTTGAAGCGGCCATAGGCGAGCAGGCGCGCGTGGCGCGCGGCCAGCAGGTCGCGCGGCTTCATGCCGCGTGAACTGACGCAGGCTGTCGGCCAGTGCACGCTTGAGCATGGCCGCCATCTGCTTGCCGTCGCGATGCGCGCCGCCCAGCGGCTCGGTGACGATCTTGTCGATCAGCGCCGAGCGCCTTCAGGCGGTGCGCGGTCAGGCCGAGCGCCTCGGCCGCCTCCGGCGCCTTGTCGGCGCTCTTCCAGAGGATCGAGGCGCAGCCCTCGGGCGAGATCACCGAGTAGGTCGCGTACTGCAGCATCAGCACCTGATCGGCCACGGCGATCGCGAGCGCGCCGCCCGAGCCGCCCTCGCCGATGATCGTCGTGATGATCGGCACCTTGAGCTGCGACATCTCGTACAGGTTGTGGCCGATCGCCTCGGACTGGCCGCGCTCCTCGGCGTCGATGCCGGGATAGGCGCCCGGCGTATCGACGAAGGTGAAGACCGGCAGGCCGAACTTCTCGGCGAGCTTCATCAGCCGCAGCGCCTTGCGGTAGCCCTCGGGCTTGCTCATGCCGAAGTTGCGCAGCGCGCGCTCCTTGGTGTCGCGGCCCTTCTGGTGCCCGAGCACCATCACCGCCTGGCCGTTGAAGCGCGCCAGGCCGCCGACGATCGACAGGTCGTCGGCAAACGCGCGGTCGCCATGCAACTCGTGGAAGTCGGTGAAGATGTCGTGCGACATAGTCGAGCGTGTACGGCCGCTGCGGATGCCGCGCGATCTGCGACACCTGCCACGGCGAGAGCTTGGCGTAGATGTCCTTCAGCAGCGCCTGGCTCTTCTTCTGCAGCCGCTCGATCTCTTCCGAAATGTCGACCGCGGAGTCGTCCTGCACGAAGCGCAGTTCGTCGATCTTGGTTTCGAGCTCCGCGATCGGCTGCTCGAATTCGAGGAATGTGGTCTTGGCCATCGTTGTGCGTCAGTACTCCACCGGGACCGGGTCCAGGCTGCGCCACAGGTACCAGGTGGCGACGCTGCGCCACGGCTCCCACGCCGCGGCCAGCGCACTGACCTGCGCGCGCGCACCCTTGCCGGTGATCGGCGCGCCGTCGAAATAGTTGAGACTCACCGCCTTCAGCAATCCCAGGTCGTCCAGCGGCAGCACATTAGGCCGGAGCAGGTTGAAGATCAAGAACATCTCCGCGGTCCAGCGGCCGATGCCGCGGATGTCGACCAGTTCGGCGATGATGTCCTCGTCGTCCTGCTCCGCGAAGCGTGCCGGATCGACGCGACCGCTGACGAAGTGCTGCGCGAGGTCGCGGATGTACTCGACCTTGCGATCCGACAGGCCGCAGGCGCGCAGCGTCGGCGCGCGCCGACGCAGCACGGCCTCGCGGCGTCATCTCGCCGCAGCAGGTGAAGAAGCGACCCCACACCGCTTCCGCCGCCTTGACCGAGATCTGCTGGCCGACGATCGAACGCGCCAGCGTGGAGAACGCATCGCCGCGCGATGCCAGCGCCACGCGCGGATGGTCGGCGATGATGCGCTCCAGCGTCGCGTCGCACGCGGCCGAGCGCGCGCTTGGCGCGCGCCCAGTACGCCGGCCGGCCTGCGCCGCCATCTACTGGCGCCGCCAGGTCGTGCCGCGCCGCGCCGTCCTCGAGCACGATGCCTTCGGCGGTCGAGCACGGCGCGGATGCGGTCGGCCTCGGCGAAGTTCTTCGCCTTCTTGGCAGCAGCGCGCTCGGCAATCAGCCCATCGACTGCGCGCGGCCGTCATCGCCGTCGCCGCACCGCGCAGGAATTGCGTCGCGGCGCGCGCTGCAACAGGCCGAGCACCTCGCCCAGCGCCTTGAGCTGCGTTGCCGCGCGCTACCGACTCGGCTGCGATTGACCTCGCCCGCCAGTTCGAACAGCACCGACACGGCCAGCGCGGTGTTGAAGTCGTCATCCATCGCCGCGGCGAAGCGCTGCGCGTAGCGGCTCGTTCCAGTCGACCTCGGCGTCGCGGCACGTCCAGGTCGCGCAAGGCGGTGTACAGCCGCGTCAGGCCGGCGCTTCGCGTCGTCGATCAGCGACTCCGTGAACGCGATCTGGCTGCGGTAGTGCGAGCGCAGCAGGAAGAAGCGCAGGACTTCGGCGTCGTGCTTGGCCAGCGCTTCGCGGATCGTGAGGACGTTGCCGAGCGACTTCGACATCTTCTCGTCGCCCACGCGCAGCGCGCCGCTGTGCATCCAGAGGTGGGCGAAGGGCTGTTCGAATGCGCCTTCGCTCTGCGCGATCTCGTTCTCGTGGTGCGGAAAGACAAGGTCCGGCCCGCCGCCGTGGATGTCGAAGTGCTGGCCGAGCGTTTCGCTCGCCATCGCCGAGCATTCGATGTGCCATCCGGGCCGGCCCGGCCCCCAGCGCGACGGCCACTGCGGCTCGCCCGGCTTGGCGTGCTTCCACAGTACGAAGTCGAGCGGATCGCGCTTGCTGGCGTCGACCGCCACGCGCTCGCCCGCACGCAGGTCGTCGAGCGACTTGCCCGATAGCTTGCCGTAGCCAGGAAACCTGCGTACGGCGAAGTCCACGTCGCCGTCGGCGTCCGCCTGGTACGCGAGATCCTTCTTCTCCAGCAGGCCGATCAGGTCGAGCATCTGCGGAATGTACTGTGTCGCACGTGGCTCGAGGTCCGGCGGCAACAAGCCGAGCGCAGCGAAGTCCTCGTGCATCGCGCGGATGTTGTCTTCCGTGAGTTCGGCCGGAGTGACGCCGCGCTCGGCCGCGCGCCGGATGATCTTGTCCTCGACGTCCGTGATGTTGCGGACGTAGGTCACGCGCAACCCGCGCGCGCGCAGCCAGCGCACCGCCAGATCGAAGGCGATGAACGTGCGCGCATGGCCCAGGTGGCAAAGGTCGTAGACGGTCATGCCGCAGACGTACATGCGGACATGGCCGGGTTCGATCGGCACCAGCGGTTCGACGCGGCGCGTCAGCGTGTTGTGGATTTCGATCGTCATGCGGGAACCCCTGTAAACCTCCGGCGGGCACCGGACGGAAATGTGGCGTCAGACAAGGCTGATACGAGCTCGTCAACAGCGCCGCAGTGTCATCTCGAGGGGTGTGGCGAATGTAGAATGCGCCCAGTATATCAATCGCTTACGCGGCAACCCTCGGGGTCTGTTCGCTCACTGATGCGACCTTGCACAATCGTTCTCGGCGCCGTTGCTCTGTCTGCGTTGACTGCCCTGCCGGCCGTCGCGCAGACCTCGAGCGGGCTGCCGCCGCAGACCATCGGGCGCCTGCCGACGGACAGCGAGATCCCCACCGAGTTGCAGCAGGTCCAGCAGTTGCTCGCAGCAGGCCGTCGCCAGGACGCCCTCGCGCGTGTCGACGCCGTGCTCGCGAAGAATCCGCGCGATGCGCAGATGCGCTTCGTTCGCGGCGTCATCCTCACGGAACTCAAGCAGCCGACCGAAGCGCGCGAGGTGTTTCGGCGCCTGACGGAGGACTTCCCGGAACTGCCGGAGCCCTACAACAACCTCGCTGTCCTGTATGCGAGCGAGGGCCAGCTCGACAGCGCGCGCGCCGCACTCGAGATGGCACTGACGGCGGCGCCCAACTACTCGACGGCGCTCGAAAACCTCGGCGACGTGTACCTGCAGATGGCCGCCGATGCGTATCAGCGCGCCAGCAAGCTCGATCCTGCGAATCGCCAGGCGGGCGCCAAGCTGACGCTTTCCCGCGAACTGATCACCAAGTCACGCAGCCTGCGCTGACCCCTTCCATGAAAGGCACTCCCCGATGAAACGGCTGAGCATCCTGCTGGCGCTGATCCTCGCGCTCCCCGGACTCGCATGGGCGCAGCGCGTTGCGCTCGATACCACGCTGGGCACGATCGTGATCGAGCTCGCGCCGCAGGCCGCGCCGAAGACGGTGGCGAACTTCATTGACTACGTGAAGAGCGGCCACTACAACAACACGGTGTTCCACCGAGTCATCGGGAACTTCATGATCCAGGCTGGCGGCTACACAGCCGACATGAGCGAGAAACCGACCCGCGCGCCAATCCCGCTCGAAAGCCAGGGCGGCCTAAAGAACGAGCGCGGAGCGGTGTCGATGGCGCGCCGCGCCGATCCGAACTCGGCCGACGTCACAGTTCTTCATCAACGTCGTGGACAATCCGAATCTCGACTACCCGAAGCCGCGACGGCAACGGCTACGCAGTCTTCGGCAAGGTGGTCGAGGGCATGGACGTCGTCGACAAGATCCGCGCCGTACCGACGGGATCGAACGGCCCGCACCAGAACGTGCCGACCACTCCGGTCGTCATCAAGTCCGCACGCGTCGTGAAGTAAAGCCAGGAGCAAGCATGATTCGCCTCTTCACCAACCTCGGCCCAATCACAATCGAACTCGATCACCAGCGGGCCCCGAAGACCGCCGAAAACTTCGAGTCCTACGTTCGCAACGGCTTCTACGACGGAACGCTGTTTCACCGCGTAATCAACGGCTTCATGATCCAGGGCGGCGGCTTCGAAGCGGGCATGCGGCAGAAGACGACCGAAGAGCCGATCGAAAACGAAGCGCGCAATGGCCTTCGCAATGCCAAGTACACGCTCGCGATGGCCCGCACCGGCGACCCGCATTCCGCCACCGCGCAGTTCTTCATCAATGTCGCCGACAACGATTTTCTGAACCACACAGCCGCCACACCGCAGGGTTGGGGCTACTGCGTGTTCGGCAAGGTCACGGATGGTTTCGCCGTGGTCGACAAGATCAAGGCGGTGCGCACGGGCCGGCGCGGCGCGCACTCCGACGTGCCGGAAGTCGACGTGCTGATCGAGCGCGCCGAAATCGTCCAGTGAGCGACACCCCGGCGGACCTTCCGCCGGTACTGTCGGTCGAGCGCACAGTCGCCGCGCTGCGCGATCCTATCGTCATCTCCGACCTTCACCTCACGCCGGAGCGGCCGCGCACCACCGCCCGCTTCCTGCGCTTCTTGCAGGAGGACGCGCCGGCCCATCCCGAGCTCGTGATCCTCGGCGATCTCTTCGAGTTCTGGATCGGTGACGACGCCGGAGTCGCGGCCGCGCCCATCGTGGCCGCGCTCGCCGCCGCGACCCGCGTCGGGCAGCGCCTGCTACTGATGCACGGCAACCGCGATCCCCTGCTCGGTCGTGACTTTGCGCGCGCCACCGGCGGAATGCTGCTCACCGATCCCATCGTCGTCGACGTGGCCGGCACGCCCACGCTGCTTTCGCACGGCGATGCGTGGTGCACGCTCGACGTTGATTACCAGCGCTTTCGCGCGCTGGCGCGGCAGCCGGAGTTCCAACGACAGTTCCTCGCCAAGCCCGTTGCCGAGCGCGTCGCGTTCGCGCAGGGTGCGCGCATGCAAAGCGAACAGGAAAAGTCGGTCAAGGCGATGGACATCATGGATGTCACGCCCGACGCTGTCGCTGCGGCGCTGCGGCAGGCGAACGTGCGGCGGGTCATTCACGGCCACACGCACCGACCGGGAGTGCACGTCCTCGACGTCGACGGCGAGCGGGCCGAACGCTGGGTCCTGCCCGACTGGGATCTCGATGAAGCCCAGCCGCGAGGCGGGTTTCTCGACTTTGCCGACGGCAAGCCACGACTCGTGTTCTTCGACGACTGAACGAGGGGCCAACCGGCACCGGCCGCGATTCGCGTCAGGCGGGGGTGACGCAGCTTGAGGCGACGGGGGTCTACTCGTCGACCAGGCGATTGAGCTGCTGCGGATCCACCTTCGGCGCCTCTTGTTTCGCCTCGTCGAGCGCAATGCCGCTGCGCTCGAGCGCGGCAATCAGGCGTTCGATCTCGCGCTGCTGCGCCGTGGCGTGATCGATGAGTCCGTGCAGCGCCTTGGCGAGGGGATCATCGCCGTCCTGCGTGATGCCGTAGGCCGAGAACCCGAGCTGGTTGGCAGTGGCTTCGCGCTGCGCGTCGAGCTCCTTGTGCAGGATGCGCGCGGGGTTTCCGACCGCGGTCGCACCGGCCGGAACTTCCTTCACGACAACCGCATTCGAGCCGATGCGGGCCCCGTCGCCGACGGTAAATCCGCCTAGCACTTTCGCGCCGGCACCGACGATCACGTTGCGCCCGAGCGTCGGGTGGCGCTTCGAACCCTTGCTGAGCGACGTGCCGCCGAGTGTCACACCCTGGTAGATCGTCGTGCCGTCGCCAATTTCCGCTGTCTCGCCGATCACGATGCCCATGCCGTGGTCGATGAACACCTGGCGTCCGACCTGCGCGCCCGGATGGATTTCGATGCCCGTCAGCCAGCGCGATAGGTGTGAAATGAAGCGTGCAAGCCAGCGGAAGCCGCCTTTCCAACAGGCATGGGCGAGCCGGTGCAGCGTCAGCGCGTGCAACCCTGGATAACAGGTGAGCGCTTCCCAGCGTGAACGCGCCGCAGGATCGCGCTGCAGGATGCAATCGATGTCTTCGCGCAGACGCGTGAACATGGCCAATGCTTCAAGCTGTGACGAGGCCGATTGTACGGATGGCGCCGCGCTCGTTTCGCTCAGGCGCGTCGCTTGCGACCGGCGCGGTCCACGCGCGCCTCGATGACCGCGGCCAGCACACCCCGCAGGAGATCGACTTCAGTCTGCGTCGGGCGGGCGCGGCTCAGCAGGCGGCGCAGGCGCGGCATCAGCGTCTTCGGCTCAGCCGGATCGTGGAAGCCCACAACGGTCGCCGCGCGTTCGAACTCGACGTAGAGCTTTTCCAGCGCATCGACGCTGGCCGGCGGGTCCTCGTCGTGAAAGCGCCGCTGCCCCTCCTGAATGGCGACCGTTGCGCGCAGCGCCAGCTGGCACTCATAGGCGGCCACCTGCACCGACTGCGCGAGGTTAAGCGATGCAAACTCCGGGTTGGCCGGAATCGCGCAGCTCAGCTGGCAGCGCATGAGATCGGCATTGGCGAGGCCACTGCGCTCAGTGCCAAAGACGAAGGCGACATCCCCCAGCGGTGCCGCACGCAGCTCATGGGCCATTTGGCCAGCGACGCTGCGCAGGTCGAGCAGCCCCGGCCCGAACTCGCGGTCATAGCCGGTCATTGCGATCGCCAGCGTTACTCCGGCCAGTGCCTCGGTGACGTCGGCCACGGTCTCGCTTGCGGTCAGTACATCGGCCGCTCCGGTCGAACGCGCGATTGCGTCGGCGTCCTGCCGATAGTGCACATCGCGCGGCGCGACGACGACCAGGCGTGTGAAGCCCATCGTCTTGATCGCGCGAGCCGCCGCGCCGATATTCGCGGCAAGCGTCGGCTGCACCAGGACGAAGCGGACACGCGGGAAATGCGATGCGTTGGCGGGGGATCCGGTCACGGGGAGCAGCGATCGACTAAAATGCCTGGTTCAGTCTAAACGCGACGGCGGTTCTGCCGCACGCGCCCCACCATGCACCCGATGCTCAACACGGCCGTAAAGGCCGCGCGCAAGGCAGGTTCCGTCATCAACCGCGCCAGCGTGGACCTCGATGCCGTGCGTGTCGGCAGCAAAGGCCGCAGTGACTTCGTCACCGAAGTCGACCACGCGGCCGAGCGTGCGATCGTCGACATGCTGATCAAGGCCTACCCCGACCACGCGGTGCTGGCGGAAGAGTCGGGGGCGAGCGGAAATTCGGACTACACGTGGATCATCGACCCGCTCGATGGGACGACGAACTTCATCCACGGCTTCCCCCAGTATGCGGTCTCAATCGCACTGCGCCACCGTGACCTGATCACGCAGGCCGTCGTCTACGACCCCACGCGCAACGAACTGTTCACCGCCTCGCGCGGGCGCGGCGCCTTCCTCAACGAGAGGCGCATCCGTGTCTCGCGGCGCGACAGGCTCGATGAATGCCTGATCGGCACCGGCTTTCCATTCCGCAGCCTGGACCATCTCGACGAGTACATCCGGATGTTCAAGAGCATCACGGAACATACCGCCGGCATCCGACGGCCGGGCGCTGCCGCGCTCGACCTCGCCTACGTCGCCGCCGGCCGCCTCGATGGCTTCTGGGAGATTGGCCTGTCGCCCTGGGACATGGCGGCTGGCAGCCTCCTGATCCTCGAGGCCGGAGGGCTCGTGTCGGACTTCGACGGCGAGCCGGGCTACCTCGCCGACGGACGCATCGTCTGCGGTTCGCCCAAGATATTTACGCAGTTGCTGCAGCTCGTGCAACAGGTGCATCGTCCCGCACGCGCTACTGCCGCACCGCGATAGGTCTTCGACCGGCCCCCAGCCACGACCGGTTCCCCGTCCGTGACGACGCACGACCAGCTTCGCGGGCATACGCCCATGATGCAGCAGTATCTGCGCATCAAGGCCGACCATCCGCACGTGCTGCTGTTCTACCGGATGGGGGATTTCTACGAAGTCTTCTATGACGATGCCGAGCGCGCGGCACGTCTGCTGAACATCACGCTGACGTCACGCGGCGCCTCGGCGGGCACTCCAGTGAAGATGGCCGGCGTTCCGGTCGTCTCGCTCGAGCAGTACCTGGCACGACTGGTCAAGCTCGGCGAAAGCGTGGCGATCTGCGAACAGATCGGCGACCCGGCTACGAGTAAGGGCCCGGTCGAGCGACGCGTGGTGCGCGTGGTGACGCCCGGCACCCTGACCGACACCGGCCTGCTGCCCGACAAGTTCGATGCGCCCCTGCTTGCACTGGCACCCCCGCGACAGCGCGGCGGGCCTTTCGGCCTGGCCTGGCTGGTGCTGTCGTCCGGTGATCTGCGCGGCACGCTGGCGACCGCCGCCCAGCTCGCGTCGGAACTGGCGCGGATCGCTCCCTCGGAAATCCTGGTGGCCGACGCTTGGGGCGACACGCTCGCGCCGCAACTTGCGCTTGCCGGAACCACCGTGCAGGGGCGGCCAGACTGGCACTTCGATCCGGAGCGTGGCGCGACATCGCTGCAGCAACTGCTGCAGGTCGCGACACTGGACGCCTACGGCATTGCGGATGCGCCCGAGATTCTTGCCGCGATCGGTGCGCTGCTCGATTACGCGCGCTCGACCCAGGGCGGACGGCTGCCTCATGTCAGGTCCGTGCAGCGCGAGGCGTCCTCCGACTACGTCGTTCTGGATCCGGTTACGCGGCGCAACCTCGAGATCACCGAAACGCTGCGCGGCGAAGAAGGGCCGACGCTGTTTCGCCTGCTCGATCATTGCGAGACCTCGATGGGCAGCCGGCGCCTGCGCCACTGGCTGCACCACCCGGTGCGCGATGCCGCGGAGGCTCGCACACGCCATCGAGCGGTCGCGGCGCTGCTTGACGCCATGCAGCGTCACTCGGCCTTGCGCGATGCGCTGCGCGGCCTGCCCGACCTCGAACGCATCGCCACGCGCATCACGCTGCGGTCGGTGCGGCCACGCGAGCTCGCTGCACTACGCGACGCGCTGCCGGCCGTCGAGCGGCTCGCCGGATTGCTCGCGTCCTCCGAGGCCGCGAGGCTGATCGAACTGCGCCTGCCGTGCCTTTTGCCGGAGGCACTTGCCGCCACGCTGCACGGCGGACTCCACGTGGAGCCCGCCCACTCCGCCCGCGACGGCGATGTCATCGCACCCGGGCACGATGCCGAACTCGACGAGCTGCGCGCGCTGCGCGACAACACCGGCCAGTTCCTGATCGACCTCGAGCAGCGCGAGCGATCCCGCACCGGCATCGCCAACCTGCGGGTCGAGTACAACCGCGTGCACGGCTTCTACATCGAAGTCACGCACGGCCAGGCGGGCAAGGTGCCGGACGACTACCGGCGACGTCAGACACTGAAGAACGCCGAGCGCTACATCACGCCGGAACTCAAGACGTTCGAAGACCGTGCACTCTCGGCGCGGGAGCGTGCGCTGGCACGAGAGAAAACCCTATACGACGAGCTGGTCGAGGCGCTGGCTGCGCATGTGCCCCCGTTGCAGGCGGCGGCCGATGCCATTGCCGCGCTGGACGCGCTGGCCGCGTTGGCCCACCACGCCCAAAGCGCGCGCTGGGTCGAACCGGAACTCAACGACCGCCCCGGCATCGACATCCGTGCCGGCCGCCACGCCGTCGTCGAGCGTGAACTCGAAACCTACGTGCCCAACGACTGCGTGCTGCATCCCGGCCGCCGCCTGCTGGTCATCACCGGACCGAACATGGGCGGCAAGTCGACGTACATGCGGTCCGTCGCACTGATCGCGCTGCTCGCTTACGCGGGAAGCTTCGTCCCGGCTGCCAGCGCACGGCTCGGCCCGATCGACCGCATCCTGACCCGAATCGGCGCGGCCGACGACCTGGCGCGCGGCCGCTCCACGTTCATGGTCGAGATGACCGAGGCGGCCGCGATCCTCAACCAAGCGACCGAGACCAGCCTGGTGCTGATGGACGAGATCGGCCGCGGCACCTCCACCTTTGACGGCATGGCGCTCGCCGGCGCAATTGCGCGCGAACTGGTGGAGAAGAATCGCTGCCCCACGCTCTTCGCCACGCATTACTTCGAACTGACGCAGCTCGCCGAGCAGCACGCCGAAGTTGCCAATGTCCACGTCGCCGCCGCCGAGACCGGCGGCAAGGTCGTTTTCCTGCACGAGGTGCGCGACGGCCCGGCGAGCCAGAGCTACGGGCTCGCGGTCGCGCAGCTGGCGGGTGTGCCACCCGGCGTCGTGCGCCGCGCTCGCGCATTGCTCGTGCAGTTGGAGGAGCGCGCCCTCGGCGTGCGGCCGCAGCTGGACATGTTTGTCACCGCGTCGCCGACGACGATGGGTGAAGGCTCCAGGGATGCGCTGCGCGAACGACTCCGCGCGGTCGACCTCGATGCCTTGTCGCCGCGCGACGCGCACGCACTGCTCGACGAATTGCAGCGACTGGCGGGCGATTCAGACTGAGTCAGTGCAGCGTCTTCGGGTCCGCGACACGCAGGAAGTCAGGAACCCGTGGCGTGTCAGCGTCTTCGATCTCCTGCCCAGTGGCCTGGCGCACGTCCACCACGTGGATGTCGAAGCGCAGCGCCATGCCGGCGAGCGGGTGGTTGCCATCGAGCACGGCCATGCCGTCGGCAATATCGGTGATCATGAACACACATCGATCTTCACCGTCCGGTCCCGCGGCCTCGACGCGCAGGCCCACCGTCACTTCATTGCCAAGATCGTCCACGGGCGTCAGCATGACGAGCTCAGGGTCGTACTCGCCGAACGCGTCCTCCGGCTCCAAATGCAGCATCAGGTGGGCCCCGACTTCCTTGCCAGCCAGCGCCTCCTCGATGCGCGGAAAGATATCCTCGTGGCCATGCAGGTACTGCAGCGGCTCCTCCGTCTTGTCGAGCAAATGGCCCTGCGCGTCGTACATCGACACCTCGAGGCTCACCAGCGCGTCGTCGGCGATCTTCATCATCGTCCCTTGCCTGCCACGATTATGCCCCTGCGTGCATTCCTATAATTGCCGGCATGGACACCCTGCCGCTGCGCGCGCTGGGCGAGTTGTCGGTCGCGCGCTTCCTGCGTGATGCCTGGCAACGCCAACCGTTGCTGGTGCGCAATGCACTGCCGGACTTCGCGCCGCCCGTCGATCGCGCGCGCCTGCTGCAGCTCGCCGGCACGCCCGAGGCCGAAGGGCGGCTGATAGAACGCTCGGCAACCACGTGGACCGTCGCCAACGGCCCGTTCCGTCGCCTTCCCTCGCGCCGCCGGCCGAACTGGACGGTTCTCGTGCAGGGCGTAGACCTGCTCGACGCCGGCGCGCACGCACTGCTGCAGCGGTTCCGGTTCCTTCCCGATGCGAGACTTGACGACCTGATGATCAGTTACGCCACCGATGGTGGCGGCGTCGGTCCGCACGTCGACTCGTATGACGTCTTCCTGCTGCAAGCGTACGGCCGGCGGCGCTGGCGCATCAGTCGCCAACGCGAGCTGCGGCTGGTGAACGGCGCGCCGCTGCGCATCCTCGCCAACTTCCGACCCAGCACGGAGTTCATCCTGGGGCCCGGCGACCTGCTTTACCTGCCGCCGGGCGTGGCACATGAGGGCACCGCGTTGGGCGAATGCCTGACCTATTCGATCGGTTTCCGTGCACCGACTTACCAGGAATTGCTGGAACCGATGCTGATCGACTTCGCCAGCCACGCGAACCTGCGCGGACGCTATGCGGACCGCAGCCTCAGTCCGACGCGACACCCCGCTGCCCTGCCGGCCGGCATGTTGCGCACGCTGCATGCCGAACTCACTGCGCCTCGACCGCGGCAGCGCGATACCGCACGCTTCCTGCTTTCGTATCTGTCGGAGCCGAAGGCTCAGGTCGTTTTCGAGCGACCCGTGCGGCCGTTGCGGGAGGCCCCGTTCGGTACCGCGGCGCGACGCCGCGGCGTATCGCTCGACCGGCGCACGCGCCTGATGTACCACCACGGTGCTGTCGGCATCAACGGCGAGCATGAAATCCTCGAGCGCGACACCCGGGGCTTGGTGCAGCACCTGGCCGACGCCCGCCGGCTCGCGCCAGGGGCACTGCAGTCGGCAAAGGTCGCGTCGCTGGAGCCAATGCACCGCTGGTATCTCGCCGGCTGGCTGCACCTATCGGAGGGAAGTCTGCGCCCATGAAGCCATCTGAACTGTCGCTGTCGAGCGGTGCGCCGGAACGCGCCTTGATCACCTCACGCGCGGAAACGCACGAGGCCGTGCTGATAGCACTGGGCCTGGCAGAGCGCTGGGTGCGTTGCCTGCACCGCGACCTCGGCGTGTTCGACCTTGCCAGTGCCGCCGTCGACGAGCGACTGAGTCGACTGCTGCTTTCGCACCGATCGGCGCGCATTCAGTTGCTGGTCGACGACGCCGACGTGGCTCAACACGCGAGCGCCGCGCCTGCGTGCGTTGCAAAGAAAGTTTTCGCACGCGCTGGAGATGCGCGTGGCCTCGGAGGATGATCCGGTCGGCGACGACGCCTTCGTGCTGATCGACGACCACGCGGCGCTCGAACTGAAGCCGACCGCGTCAGCGCGCGGCGATCTCTGGGTGCACAACAAGCCGCGCGCACAGCCGCTGCTTGCGAGTTTCGTGCGTCGCTGGGAGGCCGCCGGACACAACCTTCGCCGTCGTGCCACTGGGCCTCGGCTGAGCCAATTTCTTGCGTTGGTCATATATGCTGCAGTGCACTTATAATACTGGCCCGGGACGCAAGAGGTCGGCCTCGTACCCTTCGTCACCTGCGGATACAGCGGTCACGCGAAATCCAAAACTCCATATCAAAACTCAGGAAGGGTGCACATGAAGAAGTCACTGTTGCTTGCCTCAATGATGGTCGTCGCGCTGGCGGCATGCGGTAAGAAGGAAGCCGCCGCTCCGGCGCCCGCTCCCGCTCCGGCCGCTGCCCCTGCACCGGCGCCCGCGCCAGCACCCGCGCCCGCTCCGGCCGAGGCTCCGAAGGCCGACGCCGCCGCTCCTGCCACGACGGGCACGACCGCTCCAGCCGCGGCCGGCACGACCACTCCGGCTGCGGCTACGGGCACCGCCCCTTCGACGATGCAGTCCCAGGAGCCTGTCAGGGCCGCCGCCGAGGCTGACAAGAAGAAGGCAGCCGCCTCGAAGTAAATTGCATCACCGCGCAACGCAAAGGGCCGGCAGTGCCGGCCCTTTTCATTGGTGCGGCAGTGACTGTGGCCGTCACACCTCGCGCCACGGCAGCCCGTCGTCCTGGTCGGCCACACCGATGTCGACTGGCATCGCACTCCAGAATTCCCGCGAGCGCCTCCCGTGCAAGGTCCGGCCGATTGTTGCTGCGCGACAGGTGCGCCGCCGCTACCCAGCCAAGATTCCTGCGATCGATTTGCCGCAGAATGTCCGCCGCCTGCAGGTTCGAGAGGTGTCCGCGCGCACCGGCAATGCGCGCCTTCAGGAACGCCGGGTAGCTGCCCTGCTGCAGCATCTGCACGTCGTGGTTGCATTCGAGCACGAGGGCATGCAGCCCGGAGAGCGCCGCCAGGATCACCTCGGAGCACTCGCCAGCGTCGGTCAGCAGCCCTGCGCGGCGCACGCCATCGGTGAAGGTGTACTGGACCGGTTCGCTCGCGTCGTGCGGAACTGCATAGGCTTCAACTCTCAGCGCATCGATGTCGACCGACTGTCCCGCTGCGACGCGTATCCACTCGACCTCCCGCTCGTCGAACGACGACGCACTGGCCGTGCCAGCCGTGCAGTAGACGGGAATCCGATGGCGGCGCGCCAGCGTTGCGACCCCGCCCACGTGATCGGAGTGTTCGTGTGTGACGAAGACTGCCGCCAGCGACTCGACCTCGAGCCCGGCGCGCGCCAGACGTCGCCCCAGCTGACGCAGATTGAAGCCGTTGTCGATCAGGATACGGGTCGTTGACGCGCCGTCGCGGGCCTCGACGACCAGCCCGTTGCCGCCGCTTCCGGAGCCGAGACTGCAGACGCGCAGCACGCGGAGTGTCAGCGCAACTGATCGCTCAGCAGCGCAAGGATGCGGTCACCGGCGGCCGAGCGTTCCGGCTTGCCGTCTTTATCAAACACCTGCACCTGCGTGCCCGCCTGCCCCGAGACGCTGACCTGCACGCGGTACTGCGGCGCCGGGACCGGCTTTTCCTTGCCGAGCATCTTGGTGAAAAAGCCCTGCTCGTCCTTGGCCTTCGCCTCATAGTCAGGATCGAGATAGCGGACGAAGTAGGTGCCCTTCGCGCGGTCGCGGTCCTCGACGGTGAATCCGCCACGATCGAGCGCAAGCCCTACGCGCCGCCACGCACGGTCGAAGGCGTCGTCGATGACCAATCGCTCACTGCGACCATCGGCACCCTTGATGATCCATGCGTGCTCCGGCGCCGCCGCCACCGTGGCCGCAGCGCCCGCCGCAGGAGCACCCAGCCGCCGCCGACGCCGCCTTGGCGCTAGCGGCCGGGCGTGACGCCGTCCCGTCGAACCTGGCCAGCAGCCGCTGCAGCATTTCCGCTTCCAGCCCGGGATCGGGCGGGCGCGGCTGCCAGGCCGTGCGGTCCTGCTGCGACGATGTGAACACCTCGATCATGCCGCGATGAGAGATATAGATTTCCGAAGTGTCCGTTGGCGGTTCTTTCAATGCGCGCCCGGTACTTGTCCTGCTCACCGGTCTCATAGACCGAGCTGAAGAGGCGACCGAGGGACCGCCGGATGAGGTCCTGGTTGACCTTCGCCTTGTTCTCCGCCCAGACCGTTTCCATCACACCGGTCGCAGGGTCGGACTTCTCGACTGCCAAGCCCACGCTGGGCCAGAACTCAAGAAGGATCGGCCACGCCTTGTCGGGCGGCATGTTGACGGCGAGCCAGCGCTGGTTGCCAGCGCGTTCGATGCGGGCGATCGCTGCCGACGGTGCCACCGCGCCAGCGGCGGCGGCGCCGGGAGCACCGGCCGGAGCGCCTGGACGACTTGCCGCCGTCGCGGACGCGGTGATCGTCTGTGGACGTTCCGGCACGGTGAAGCGCTCGTCGCGCGGCAGCTGCGACAGATCCGGTGGAACCTCGAGCGGTGTCGAGCGCGTCCGCGCATTCTGGTAGTCGACAGTCTGCGAGACACTGCTGCCAGTCCACGTGCAGCCCGACGCGACCGCGACCGCCGCGACCAGAGCGACGCGGGACAGAATCATGCGATACATCTGCGAAGCTCCTGCGCGCATCTAGACAAGGCCCACTTCCTTCATCGCCGCCAGCACGACGTGCTCGGCGGGAACCGACAAGGGCGTGAGCGGTAGGCGAATGCCACCCTCGATGCGACCCATCTTGGACAACGCCCACTTGACCGGAATCGGGTTGGGTTCGACGAACAACTTCTGGTGCAGCGGCCAGAGCTGGGCGTTCAGCTGTCGCGCCCGTGCAAAGTCCCCGGCGAGCGCGGTCCGGCACATCTCGCTCATCAGCCGCGGAGCGACGTTTGCCGTCACCGATATCACGCCGTGCCCGCCCAGCAGGATCAGCGCCAACGCGCTGTCGTCGTTGCCGCTGTATAGCGCGAAGTTCGGCGGCAGGCGCCGCAGCAGATCGGCCGCGCGCGCGGCATCGCCGGTGGCGTCCTTCAGCCCCACGATGCCCGGCACGTCGCTCAGCCGAATCGTCGTGTCGTTGGCCAAGTCCGCCACCGTTCGCCCGGGCACGTTGTACAGGATCATCGGCAGCTCGACCGTTTCAGCGATCGTGCGAAAGTGCCGATACAGCCCTTCCTGCGTCGGTTTGTTGTAGTACGGAACGACCTGCAGCGTGGCAGCCGCCCCGACAGCCTTCGCGTGGCGCGTCAATTCGATCGCCTCCGACGTCGAGTTGCCGCCGGTGCCGGCGATGATCGGGACGCGGCCGCGCGCGGCATCGACGGCCACGCGGATCAGTTCACCGTGTTCCCGCTGGTCGACCGTCGGTGATTCTCCGGTCGTGCCAACCGCAACGATCGCATTTGTGCCCTCGGCCACGTGCCAGTCAATCAAACGCCGGTACGCGTCAAAGTCCAGCGAACCGTCCTCGCGCATCGGAGAAACGATGGCGACGATGCTGCCCTTGATCATGGTGTGTTCGGCCTCCTCAGCCCAAGCGGCGGATTCTACAGGGCACCGCGCGGCATTCCGCTCGTGATGCCAGCTCACAACGCCAGTGCTTCGACCGGTGCTCGACGCCCTGTGGTTCGAGCTTGATGGCCGCGATGCGCTGGATCATCGCCGGATGCGGCGCAGCGACGAACGCCGTCCTCGAACGCAACGATGCGCAGTGCCCTGAACGCGTCGATCAGTTCGCGCGGGCGGAGCAGGAAGTCCGGATTGCGCGGGCGCCCGAACTGTTCGTTGCCGCGCGCAAAGGTCTCGTAGAGCAGTCGCCCGCCGGGTGCGAGCGCATCCACCAGCAACGGCAGCAGCGGTCGGTGCAGGTAGTGGACGACGACGACCGCGTCGAACTGGCGCCCGGCGAACGGCCAGGTCCCCGCCTCGAGATCGGCCTGCAGGAACGTCGACGCCGGACTCCGCCGCGAGCGAAGCTGCGCACGCGGGGTCGGCATCCACGGCCGTCACGCGGCATCCGCGACGCGCGAGCCAGCGGGCGTGCCGGCCATGGCCACACGCGACATCGAGCACGCGCGCATTCGCCGGCAGCCGCGAGGCGAACCGCACCACCCAGGCGGACGGCTCGGACGCCTGCGGGTTGGATCGCGGCGGGCCGTTCTCCGCGGTCACGTCAGTCGTAGACGAGGCCCATCGCGTCGCGCACTTCGCGCATCGTTTCCTGCGCGGTGGCACGGGCACGATCGCACCCGTCGGCCACGATCGACCGCAGCAGCGAGGGATCGTCGAGGTAGGGCTGGGCCCGCTCGCGCCAGGGCTGCTGCTCCCTGAGCATCGCGTCGATCACTGGCTGCTTGCAGTCGAGGCAGCCGATGCCCGCCGTAGCGACAGCCGTGCGCCGCCCAGGCCCGCGTCTCGTCGGTCGAGTAGATCTTGTGCAGCTGCCACACCGGGCAGCGCTCGGGCTCGCCGGGATCGGTGCGGCGGACCCGTGCGGGATCCGTCGTCATGCGGCGGACCTTCTCCGTCAGCGCTTTCGGCTCCTCGCGCATCAGGATCATGTTGCCGTAGCTCTTCGACATCTTCTGGCCGTCGAGACCCGGCAGTTTGGGCGTTTCGGTGAGCTTGACATCGGGCTCGACCAGGATCACGCGGCGCGCGCCTTCGAGGTAGCCGAACGCGCGCTCGCGGTCGCCCATCGACAGGCTCTGCGCCTGCGACAGCAGCGCCCGCGCCTGCTCGAGCGCGTCGTTGTCGCCCTGCTCCTGGTAGCGCCGTGCGCAGGTCGTGATAGAGCTTGGCGCGCTTGGCGCCGAGCTTCTTGACCGCGGCCTTGGCCTTTTCCTCGAAGCCGGGTTCGCGTCCGAACAGGTTGTTGAAGCGACGCGCGATCTCGCGCGTCATCTCGATGTGCGGCACCTGGTCCTCGCCGACCGGCACCATCGTCGCGCGGTAGATCAGGATGTCGGCCGCCTGCATCAGCGGGTAACCGAGGAAGCCGTAGGTCGCCAGGTCGCGGTCGCTGATCTCGCTCGATCTGGTCCTTGTAGGTCGGGACGCGCTCGAGCCAGCCGAGCGGTGTCGCCATTGAGAGCAGCAGGAAAAGCTCCGCATGCTCCGGCACGCGCGACTGGATGAACACCGTGGCCTTGTTGGGATCGAGTCCCGCCGCGAACCAGTCGATCACCATGTCCCACACGCTCGCCGCAAGCACCTCGGGCGTTTCGTAATGCGTTGTCAGCGCATGCCAGTCGGCGACGAAGAAGTAGCACGGGTGTTCGTCCTGAAGCTTGACCCAGTTCTTCAGCGCTCCGTGGTAGTGGCCGATATGCAGCGCGCCCGTCGGGCGCATGCCGGAAAGCACGCGATCAGGAAACATGGCTCAGACGAAGATTCGAACGATGGCGACACCGAACTCGTAGAACGGCTGCAGGAAAAAGCCGAGCGTGTTGGTGGCGAGCAGCGCAATGAGGATGAAGAAGCCGTACGGCTCGACGCGGGCGAGGGCGTACGACAGTCGATGCGGAAGCAGACCGACGAGGATGCGCCCGCCGTCCAGCGGCGGCAGCGGAAGCAGATTGAGCGCCATCAGGCCGATGTTGACGAAGACGCCCGCCTTCGCCATCTCGACAAAGAATCGCTCCTGCAGGCCGGCCACGAGCAGTCCCTTTAGCACCAGGGCCCACCCGATGGCCATCAGCAGGTTGACGGCCGGCCCGGCCGCCGCGACCCAGATCATGTCGCGCTTCGGATGCCGCAGGTTGGCAAAATTCACCGGCACGGGCTTCGCCCAGCCGAACATGAAGCCCGCACCGCCCGCGAGCTTCGACAGCAGCACGATCGCGAGCGGCACGATCACCGTGCCGACCGGGTCGATGTGCTTGAGCGGATTGAGCGTCACGCGCCCCAGCATGAAGGCCGTGGAATCGCCGAACATGCGTGCGACGTAACCATGCGCCGCTTCATGCAACGTGATGGCCAGCAGCACCGGGATTGCGTAGACGGAGATCGCCTGGATGATGCCGTCCATGTCCGCGCAGTCTATCAGCCGGTTGGATCGAGGCCGCCCGGACGCCTCAGAGCCCGAGCGCGGCCAGGTCGCCCTTGCCTTCCCGGATCACCACGGCCTGCCTGCCGGACAGATCGACGACGGTGGTCGGCTCGATCCCGCACGGTCCGGCATCGAGCACGAAGTCGACCGCATGATCGAGCCGCGATCGGATGTCGTCCACGTCGTTCAGCGGCAGTTCGTCGCCCGGCAACTGCAGCGTGGTGCTGATCAGCGGCTGCCCGAGCACATCGAGCAGCCCAAGGGCCACCGGATGATCGGGGATACGCAGACCGATGGTTCGGCGCGAGGGGTGCGACAGGCGGCGCGGCACTTCGCGCGTGGCCTCGAGGATCAGGGTGTAGGGGCCGGGCGTCACGTCCTTCAGCAGGCGGTAGGTGGTGTTGTCAACCTTGGCGTACGAGCCGAGGTCCGACAGGTCGCGACACATCATCGTGAGCAGATGGCGTTCGTCGATGCGGCGGATCGCGCGGATGCGGTCCACGGCCGCCTTATCGTCGAGGTGGCAGGCGAGCGCATAGCACGAGTCGGTCGGAATGGCGCCCACGCCACCGTGGTCAAGGATCTGCGCGGCCTGGCGCAGCAGACGCACCTGCGGGTTGAGGGGATGAACGACGAAGAGCTGCGCCATGGTTTAGCTCACGGGAGCGCGCCGGCGCCGCGCGTCGGTGAAACGCGTGAGCGCCTCATGCAAACCGATGCCAGACGGGCGTGAGGCCGGGCGGCAGGGGCGCCACGACACCCAGTTCGACGTTCTCCGCTTCGCCGGGCCCATGGAAATCGCTGCCACGGGAGGCTTCGAGCTCCATCTCGCGCGCCATTGCAGCAAAGTGCCGGATCTGTTCCCGCGAATGGTTCGTGGTCACGACCTCAAGCGCTACACCGCCGGCTTCCTTGAACTCCCGGACCAGTTCGTGCAACTTGAGTTCGCCGATTCGGTAGCGTCCGGGGTGGGCGAGCACCGCCACCCCACCCGCCGCAGTGATCCACTGTACCGCTTCGTCCAGATGCGCCCACTCATGCGGGACATACCCCGGCTTGCCTGCCACCAGGTAGTGCTTGAAGACGTCGCGCACGTCGCGGCAGACGCCGGTGTCGACCAGAAAACGCGCAAAGTGCGTGCGCGAAATCAGCTCGGGATTGCGGACATAGCGCAGCGCGCCCTCGTAGGCGTCTTCGATACCCGCGGCTGCGAGCCCATCGCCCATCTGCTGCGCGCGCTCGGTGCGTCCGCTGCGCACCCGCGCCAAGGCCAGGCGCAGTCTCCGATCGTCAGGATCGATACCGAGGCCAACAATATGAACGGTCGTCGAAGCCCAGGTCACCGAGACCTCGACACCGGTCACGAACGGCAGATCGACCTCGCGCGCCGTACTCGCAGCCTCCTCCAGACCTGCCACCTCGTCGTGATCGGTCAGCGCGAACAGTTCGACGGCGCGCTCGGCGGCCCGCAGGACAAGTTCGCGCGGTGACAGCACGCCATCGGAGATCGTGGAGTGAGAGTGCAAGTCCGCGGCGAGCGAACTGGCCGGGTGTTCATCGAACATCATGGGCCGATTCTAACGGGCGCCGTCGACGCGCCGCGCGACGAAGTCGCGGATCGCTTGCGCGATGCGCTCCGGTCGATCGTGATGAACCATGTGACCGGCGTCCTGCACCACCATCGCTTCGACATCGCGCAGTACGGCACGGCGCCGCTCGACTTCTTCGATCGCCGCCTGCGGAGGGTCGGCGACAAAGCGCAGCACATCCGTGTTCTCGGCGCGGATCCAGAGAACGGGGCATTCGATCCGGGCCCAGCAGGCAAGGACTTCGTCCAGGCGGTAGAGCGTTGGATTGACGATCTTGTGCGCCGGGTCACCCGCGACCGCCCAGCGGCCGTCAGCCTGCTCGAGTGCCCAATGCTGCGCCAGGAATGCGGCACGCCCGGGCGTCAGCCGCGGGTTGTTCCGCTGCAGGCGCCGCGCCACGTCTTCCGCGCTCTCGTAGTCACGCATTGCAACGCCATTGCGCAGTTCGTCGAGCCACTGAGCGTAGCGGCCTGGGGCTTGCGACGCGTGCGTTTCGCGCAGGCCAAAGCCTTCCAGGTTGATAACGGCCCGCGCGCGGTCGGGCCGTATCCCGGCGTACAGCAGTGCGACATTGCCACCCATGCTGTGGCCAACGAGGAGGGCCGGTCCGGGCACCTGAGCGTCGAGCACGCGCTCCAGGTCCGCCAGGTAATCGGGAAACCAGTAGCAGTCGGCCCGCGGGCGATCGGTCAGGCCGTAGCCGCGCCAGTCCGGCGCCACGACGCGCCAGTCCTCCGGCAGGGCATCCACGACGAACTGGAAGGACGCCGACACGTCCATCCAGCCGTGCAGCATGACCAGCGTGTGGCGCGCACGCTGCGGCTGCGGCCCCCAGCAGCGCAGGTGGTAACGCAGGCCGCGAATGTCGACGTACTCGGAGCGTGAGGGCCGCAGTGTGGTGTTCAAGAGGCTATCCAGCGCACGCATGACGTCGTTCGTTGCATCGATCAGCGGCTTCGGCGATTATAGGAAGCTCGCCTGACGAAGGGATCACCATGCGCGACCAGTATCGCGCGCTCTATGAATCGTTCCGCTGGAGCGTGCCGGCGGAGTTCAACATCGCGACGGTCTGTAGCCGCCGCTGGGCCAGCGAATCCTCGCGCATCGCCCTGCACTGCGAGGACGAACGCGGCAACCGCGCCTCGTACACGTATGCGGCGCTGCAGGCCGACGCCAACCGGCTGTCGAATGCGCTGCGCGCGCTGGGCGTGCAGCGCGGCGACCGCGTCGCGATCGTACTGCCGCAGCGCCCGGAAACGGCGGTCGCCCATATCGCGATCTACCAACTGGGCGCGGTCGCGATGCCGCTTTCGCTGCTGTTCGGGCCCGACGCGCTCGAATACCGCCTGCAGGACAGCGCCGCCGTGGCCGCGCTCGTCGACGCGACGGCACTGCCAGCGCTCGAGTCGATTCGTGACCGCTGCCCCGACCTGAGAAACCTCATCGTTGTCGATGAGATCACCTCCGCCGCTCGCGACTGGAGCACGTTGCTATCGGCAGCGTCGGACCGCTTCGAGCCGGCCATGACGCGCGCCAGCGACCCGGCCGTGCTGATCTACACGAGCGGCACCACGGGACCGCCGAAGGGTGCGCTGATGCCACACTCGGCGCTGATCGGCAACCTGCCCGGGTTCGTGGCCTCGCAGGACTGGTTTCCGCAGGCCGGCGACGTGTTCTGGTCACCCGCTGACTGGGCCTGGACCGGCGGCCTGATGGACGCGTTGCTGCCGACGCTGTACTTCGGCTTTCCAATCGTTGGCACCCGCGGCCGTTTCGCGCCTGACCGCGCGTTCGAACTGATGCAGCGCTACGGCGTCACCAACACGTTCCTGTTCCCGACGGCGCTGAAGATGATGATGAAGTCAGTGGACGCGCCGCGCAGCCGCTATGCGTTGCGGTTGCGCTCGATCATGAGTGCCGGCGAAGCCGTAGGTGAGACCGTGTTCGACTGGTGTCGCTCCGCGCTTGGCGTGACGGTCAATGAGATGTTCGGCCAGACCGAGATGAACTACATCGTCGGCAACTCGCACGAAAAATGGCCGGCACGTCCCGGCAGCATGGGGCGCCCCTACCCTGGTCACCGCGTCGCCGTGCTCGATGACAATGGCGAGCCTGTACCCGCAGGCGCCACCGGCGAAGTCGCGTTGAATCGGCGTGATATCCACGGTCACGCCGACCCGGTGTTCTTTCTCGAATACTGGCGCAACCCAGCAGCGACGCGACGCAAGTTCAGCGGCGATTGGTGCCGCACGGGCGATCTCGCCAGCATCGACGCCGACGGATACCTCTGGTACCAGGGACGTGCCGACGACATGTTCAAGGCGGCGGGCTACCGGATCGGGCCAAGCGAGATCGAGAACTGCCTGATCAAGCACCCCGCCGTCGCCAACGTCGCCGTGGTCCCCAAACCGGACCCGGAGCGCGGCGCGGTCGTGAAGGCGTATGTCGTGCTGGCCGCCGGCCATGTCGCCTCAGCCCAACTGGTCGAGGATCTCCAGCAGCACGTGCGGGGCAAGCTCGCCCCGTACGAGTACCCGAAAGACATCGAGTTCATCGATGCACTGCCGATGACGACCACCGGCAAGGTGCAGCGACGGATTCTGCGCGAGCGCGAGGCAGCGCGCGCTCGCGATGTCGGCACTTAGTGGTAGTTCAGACGTCGGCCACGAGCATCTTGCCGTTCGCCGTCGCCACGACTTCACCGGTCTGATTGCGGGCTTCGCACTCGGCGACCACTATGCCGCCGCCGTGGCGAGGCTTCGGCACCAGTTCGGTCACGGTCCACTCGATGGTCAGCGCGTCGCCCGGGCGCACCGGTGCCAGGAAACGCGTGTTGTGCTCGAGGTAAGCGAGGGCCGTGCCAGAGACCAGATTGCCGAAGGGGGCGCTCATTAGCGCCGAAGTGAGCACACCGTGCAGGATCCGGCCGCCGAACTGCGTGGAGCGCGCATACGCGTCGTCGACATGCAGTGGATTGAAGTCCCCGATCAATTCAGCACCGCGGTCGAGGTGCTCGGGCGTCACCAGAACGGTGGAGCCGAAGGTGTCGCCGAGGCGGAACTCGGAGTACCGCCAGCCCGCCACCGTCGCCGAGCGCGACGTCGCCATCGCTGGCTTACCGCCGTTCGTTGATTGTCGGCCAGGTGCCGGGCCGCATGGCACGGCCACGATACGCGGCATTCGCGACCGCCGCCGCCAATACGCGCTCGCATTCCTCGGGGGTCGAATCGATCAAGCGTGTCACATAGGGGGTTGGAACGTCCCGGTATTGGCGCCGGTCCGGGCGGTAGGTGATTTCGCGCCAGCCGAGCTTGGTCAGCCAGCGCCAGAGGGAATCGCTCATGCCGGCCTGCACGGTCATGCGCACGTCTTCACAGCAGATCCTGGCGCCTATGCCCGGCTTGCCGCCCGCCGACCTCAGCCCCCGCTCAACACGGATGTTCAGCAGCCTGCGTACGCGATCTTTAACCGGTCTGACCAAGTCCACTTCAGACAATCCCCCCAAGATGAAACTCTAGCGGCTGCGATCCCGGTCAAATCCCCCGAACCGGCTAGTTCATAGGGCTGCGCACAGGAACTGCCTCCCGCCGCGGGCGGGTCGCCTCCCGAATGGCCAGCAACAGCACCTTCTGGCGGTCGTCCGCCGCTACATCGTAGAGCCGATTTACCAGTGAGGTGGAAAGCGACGTGTAATGGAGGCGGTTTTCGCCACTGCGCAGCTCGCGCCAGCCCAGGCTGGCGAGCCACTCCCACATCTCGTCGGTCATGCCCGCCTGCACCGACATGCGCAACCCGGCGCAGCACAGCGTGGCACCCATCTTGGGCTTCGGCGCGAGGACCGGCAGCGGCGGCATCGCCTTCTTGCGGCCCAGCAATTCAGTCAACGGGGTGTTCAGGATCATTGCCAGATTCATGCGCGCTCCTCGATCGCTAGTGACTTTATCGGCACGCCACTGTGGATTCGATACCACGTGATTGCGATCGCGGTTGCAGGCTAATCCCGGGTCATCTCACGCGAGTCCGGTATCAAGTGTTGCAGTGCCTCAAGTTCGGCGGCGGTGAATCCAGCCGCCCGACGAGCGGCAAGGTTGAACGGTCCGCGCTGGCGCGGAGCACCTAGGCGCGCGGCAATTTCGGCATCCGCGGCGACCGGCTCGAGGCCGCGCCGGGCGCACAGCCAGTGAAACCAGTGGTTCCCGACTGCCACGTGGCCGATCTCATCCGCCAGGATGACGTCCAGTATCGCTGCCGCGGCGGCATCGCCTGCCGCCGCGAGCTTGGCCCGTATCCTGGGCGATACGTCCAGGCCTCGCGCCTCCAGCGTTCGCGGCACGAGCGCCATGCGGTCAAGAACATCGCCTTGGGTACGCGCCGCCATGTCCCACAGACCGTCGTGCGCCGCGAAGTCACCGTAGGCGTAACCGAGCGTGGCGAGGTGCGCCGCGAGCAACGAGTAGTGCTGTGCCTCTTCCTGCGCGACCCGCCGCCAGTCCAGGTAATACTCCGGCGGCATGCTGGGAAAGCGCCAGATGGCGTCGAGGGCCAGTCCAATGGCATTGAACTCGATATGCGCGATGGAATGCAGCAACGCCGCACGGCCTTCTCCAGTGCGGGGGTCGCGGCGCGGAACCTGATCGGCGGCCACGAGTCGAGGACGCGCAGGCCGCCCGGGCACCGGGCCGTCGGCCCGCAGCGCACCGTCGACATCGACCTCCCCGATCGTTGCCAAGCGATCCACCGCACGACAACGCGCCTTGGGCTGGGCGAGGCCGATGGCCTGAAGTGCGGCCGCACGCAATTCAGTCATCGGCCCGCCTCGTACCGGCGCAGGTGTCGTTCCGCCGTAAACTCCGGCGCATCCCTAGCGACAGCGTTCGCCGTCTCCGCCCCCTCAACTCACCCCCCATCACGCATGAGCATCTACCAGATCGCGGACCGCGTCCCCATCATCGACCCCACCGCCTTCGTGTTTGAAAGTGCGACCGTCATCGGCCGCGTCGAACTGCGCGCCCGCGTCAGCGTGTGGCCGTACGCGACGATACGCGGTGACGTCGAACCGATCATCATCGGCGCCGACAGCAACGTCCAGGAGGCCAGTGCTCTGCACACCGACCCGGGGTTTCCGCTGACGGTCGGCCAGAATGTCACGATCGGACACCAGGCCGCGGTACACGGCTGCACGATCGGCGACGGCACGCTGATCGGTATCCAGGCGATCGTACTCAATGGCGCCAAGGTGGGCCGCAACTGCCTGATCGGCGCCGGCGCACTCGTGCGGGAGGGCGACGAAATTCCGGACAACTCGCTGGTCGTCGGCTCGCCGGGCAAGGTCATACGCACGCTGGACGAGGCCGCGGTTGCCCGCTGCCTCCGCAACAGCGCGGTCTACTCGGAGCGAGGCCAGTTGTACCGCACCGCGCTCAAGCGCATCGGCTGAAGGAGCCGGACGCGCCCGCCGATGTCCGATCGCCTGCTGAAGTTCATGTTCCGCGGCGCGCCGGTGCGGGGCGAACTCGTGCGGGTCGCCGACGCCTGGCGCGAGATGACGGCACATCACCAGTATCCGGCGCCGGTGAAGCGGCTGCTGGGCGAGATGGTGGCCGCCGCCGCGCTGCTCGCGAGCAACATCAAATTCAACGGCGCGCTCGTCATGCAGGTTCACGGCGATGGGCCAGTCAAGCTGCTGGTGGTCGAGTGCCAGCCAGACCTGTCCTTGCGCGCCACCGCGAAATTCAGCGACCAGGGAATCGCTGCAGACGCCACTATGCGCGAACTGATCAACCGCAGCGGCCGCGGGCGCTTTGCGATCACCCTGGACCCGCGTGAGCCGCTGCCGGGGCAGCAGCCGTACCAGGGCATCGTCCCGCTCGACGGCGATTCCATGGCCGATGTGCTCGAGACCTACATGCGCCAGTCCGAACAGCTCGAGACGCGGCTCGTGCTGGCCGCAGACGATGAGGTCAGCGCCGGGCTCCTGCTGCAGCGCCTGCCTGAAACCGGTGGTACACCCGGCGCCATCGACGAAGACGCGTGGGACCGCGTGACGACGCTCGGCGCCACCCTGAGCGTCGAGGAACTGCTGCGTCTGTCACCTGAAAACCTCGCGCGGCGACTCTACAGCCAGGAAGTGCTCGACCACCAGGCGACGCTGTCTCCCCGTTTCGCCTGCCGGTGCTCGCGGGAGCGCATCGGCCGCATGCTCGTCTCCCTTGGCCGCGGCGAGGTCGACTCGATCATCGCGGAGCTCGCCACGGTGACCGTCACGTGCGATTTCTGCGGCCGGCAGTACTCGTTCGATGCTGTCGACGTTGCACAACTCTTCACCAGCGGCGAGACCACCGAAGCCGACGAGCGACATCGGCATTGACACAGCAATCCTGACAAAGCCAGCTCTCAGCGTGGTCCCCCGGCTATCCGCCCGTGAGGTGTCCTCAACTCCGAGCTCGGCCGGTTGCTTCCACTCAGCGTCCGACGAAGTAGTAGGCCCGCTCCAGCCCGTGACACGGTAGCGGTGGTTGCACCGGCCGTGGTGGCTGCAATGAAAGCCGTGCATACCTTCGAGGCGCTTTCGAAGTCGAACGACAGCGGCGACCGATCGGGAGCCGGGCTGCGTGTGCATCGGATCGAAGGCGTCTGGCTCGAGCCTGTCGGCCCAAGCGCCCCGTGCAGCAGGACCGCGGAGGTGGCCGTCGCTCCTCAGCGTCAGAATGCTCGATGCTCACCCCGCCCGGACACCGGGCTGCTCTGTGAGCCCCATCGGACTCAACGCCGCCGACCGAGACTCGCGATAATCCTTTCGCAGCGCTGCCGATCGCGCATCTCGGCCACGCCCGGCAGCGTGCACCACTCCAGCAGGACGTGCTCGGCGCTGCCGGCGCCGCTGGAAGCCGTTCGCTTGAACCGCTCACGCAAGTGCTTGACCTGAACCGCGAGGCGCTGCGCTTGCAAGTCGGCGGGACTTTCCTTGCCAAGCATCAGTTCGAGTTCGAGCAATGCATCGCGACGCGCGGCAGCGCAGTTGTCGATCTTCGCGACCTGATCGTCGCGCGCTTCCGCATCCGCCAGCGAGCGTACGGCGGCGTCGCGCCGCTCGAGCACCTTCTGTTCCCACTGCGCCGACAGCGGCGGCAGCGCAGCCCAGCGCTGCTGCACAGACGCTACGGCCGCCGAGGCCGTCGGCTCTCCTGCAAGCACAAGGGCATCGAGTTCCTCGCATAGCCAGACCTTGGCAAGCAGCGCTTGCCACTGCGCCGCTTCGCTTGCGCGAGCGCGTCCATGCAGCAACTCCTCGACACTGGCGCGCGCTGACTTGAAACGTGCCTCGAGCGCCGCCGGCGCCGCACCGCCTTCCTTCGCCGCGTTGCGCCATTGGTCCTGCAGTTCGCGCTGTGCACTGGCGGACCTGCGCTTCATCCGCCCCGGTCGATCGCGCCAGCTGTTCCAGTTTCTCGCACAACGCCTCGAAGGCCCGACGTTGACCGTGCTTGACCGCCGTCCGCTTCCTTGCGTGACCCCGTGCGCGCGTCGAACACCGCATTGCATGCGTTTCGAAAGCGTTCCCACAGTGACCGTTCATCGCGCTGCGCGAGCACGATGGATTTGGCGTGGGTCTGCCAGCGCGCCTGCAGCTCCTTCACGTGCGACGGCGTCTCGCGTTCCGTCGCCTTGGAGACCAGCGCTTCGGCCTCGGCGATCATCGCCTCGCGCTCCTGTCGGGCCTGCTGGCGCGACGCCGTCAAGGCCTCCTGCAGCGGCGCCAGGGCGCGCCTTCAGACGCGCATCGAGCTTCTTCCATGCCCCGGGTTCGACGCTGCCCAGACTCGGTCCCCGCCAGGTCGGCTCGGTATCGCGCAGCCAGCGCTCGATCGCACGCCAGTCGCGCGGCTCGCCGAGCAGCGTCGGTGCGTGCGCCGCGCTGACGGCGATGAATTCTTCGCGCTGCTTGCGCGCCTGCTTGTGCTGCGCGGACTGATCCGCAAAGTACCGCGCCGCGGGCGCGTAGGCCCTTTCGCAGGCGCTGTCGAAGCGCTCCCAAAGCGGCTTGGGCACCCCGGCGTGTTGCTCGTCGAGCTTCTTCCACTCCGCACGCAATTGCTGGACTTCACGCGCCAACGCCACGGGCGCGAGCGCCTGCTGCACGAGCGCTTCGGCGCGTTCGCACAACTGAACTCGAGCGGTTTGCTGGCCGAACTGTTGCCAACGCTCGAGCTCGACCAGTTGCTGCACGACCCGGCTCAGCCGCTGCACGGTGGGCTTTGGCAACAGTCCCGCAAGCGGCTTCAGCGCGCGGGCTCGGTCGGCGGCGACGCGGGCCTCCTGCAACTGCCCCGCTGTAAGCGCCTGCTCGGCCTCGTGCAGCGTCGCGTGCAACTGCTGCCGCGCTGCAACCTGCTCCTGCTGGGTCGCGCGCACATACGCCAGGCGGCGTTGCTCGATCACGAGCAGCGCCGCCTCGAAGCGCCGCGTCAGCGCCGGCGTGCGGGCCGCGAGATCGAGCGCCTGCCAGCGGGCCGGCAATTGTGCGTCGTCGATCGGCGTTCCGGTCGCGAGCTGTTCGGCTTCCTCCACTAGGGCCTCGGCCGCAGCCAGCGCGGGAGCAGCCTGCTCCCACTTCAGGATCCGCTGTTCGGCCTCGTCCAGGCGCGCCATGGCATGTGCATCGTCGTCATGCGCCGCCCTCGTACGCAGCGCGAGAAGCTCGTCGCGCATCGCAGGAAGCGCCGTGGTATCCGGCTGGAGGCTGAAGCGAGGCAAGCCAGCTGCGAGCCGCTCCTCGAACCGGGAATGCGAGCGTTGCTCCTCGAGTTCGCGGTCGAAGCGCTGCTGCATCAGTCGACCGATCGATTCCCAACGGGCTCGTCGCTCCGGATCCTCGCCCAGAGACAGCGCCTTCCAGCGCCGATCGAGTTCGACCGCGGCCATCACGATAGGTCCGGGCCGCGCCACGAGCGCCTCTGCTTCCTGCAGGATCGCATCGGCCACCTCGGCGTGTTCGATGCGTTGGCTGATCACATCGAGCCGCTCCCGCGCCAGGCGGGCAACGCCGCGGTCCCTGTCCCGTGCGCCCCTGATCAGCCGGCGCAGCGGCTCGGGCGCGTGGACGCGTTCGGCCGCAGCGATACGCACTGACGCGTGCTCCGCGGCGAGTGCAACGTCCACCAGCACGTTTTCGTCAACAATGCCGTCGATCGCGAGGCGACGGCGCTCCTCACCTTGAGTGAGCAGCACGACCTGCGCGCGGACAGAATCAACGCAGTCAGGCGCGGAAAGAATGCTCTGCGCGACGACTTCGTCCGACATGGTCGCCGCCACCTTGCCCAACGACGCAGCGATGGCCGCGCACACCTGAGGTTCGGTCTCCTGCTTCAAGGCAGAAGCGAGTGCGGCCGGATCGCTGCAGTGCGTGGCCGCAGCGATGCGGACCTCGGCCGAGGGATCAGCGCCAAGCAGTTGGACGAGCACCTTCGAATCCGGCGGCAGCGCGGAAAGGCCCGCCGCGCGTTGCGACGGGTCGGCGTGTTCGTGCGGGGGTGAGCCAAAGAGCTTGTCGAGCACGTTGTCGCTTGGTTCCGTTAGGATTGGAATTGAGGCCGGCCGGGTGGGTACCCCGCGCCAATGGGAATGGTACCGAGTACGGGGCTGGTTCGTTCAGGCCCAATCCGACGTGGCCACTGGCGGGTCAGCCGAAGGGTCATGTGCAATGAAAAGCTCAACCTGCCGGACATACCTCACGCCAGTTCCGTGCGGCCGACGTACGACCTCCGTTTGGCTTGCGCCGCCTCAGATCCATCGCCGCACGGCCTTCAGGGTTGCCCTGTATTCGTCACCAAACATAGAGACAAGCAGGCGCTCTTCGCGCCCGATCTGGAACCGGTTCATGTGGGCCACGAACCCGGCGCGCCATGCGAACGAAAAGGCGTGAGACGGATATTGGCCAACGCCAGCAGCGACAGCGAAATCCCGAGGTGGATCGGATCGCGGCTGGCGCGATAGACGCTACTCGTCACGACGCGACGGGCCTTGCGCGGTCGGAGGCGATTGACTGTGGTCTTCGCGCGTCGGACCTCAAACACGCCGAGGATCGCCGTCAAAGCGCCGATAACGGTGACAACGAGGCCCACGGCGCCAGCGCCGGACAATGCAACGCGCGGCTGCGGCAGCCATGGCTCCGTACCGACCATGGCAACGGCGACAGCCTCGGTTAACGCAAGCGGCGGCACGTGCAGTTCGAGGCTGTTCATGCGTGGGCCTGGATCGTCATCCCTGCTGCCACTGGTCGCGGGAGAGCCTGTACAGGCAGTGCCGTCGCAGCGGATGGCCAGACGGAAGGCCCGGGTAATCGAAGTCGTCTTGGCGCTGCATACCGATCCGTTGCATGACGGCCCAGGACCTGCGGTTGGGTACCGTCGTGAACGATACGATCTCGTTTAGCGCGAGCCACTCGAACCCCACTCGCAAGACTTCCCGCGCCGCCTCGGTGGCATAGCCCATGCCCCAATGCTCACGCGCGAGGCGCCAACCGATTTCGACGCACGGCGAGAACGGGAGGACGCGTACCGGAACCGTCAGACCCGCAAAGCCGATGAATTCGCCGGAGGCGTGCAGCTCCAGCGCCCAGTTGCTCCAGTTCCGCGCGGCGAACTGCGACCGCCAAGCATCGATGCTGGCGTCGCTGGCGTGCCGCGTGAGTGTTGACGGGAAGTACTCCATGGTGACCGGATCGGCATTGAGCGCGGCGAAGGGCTCGCGGTCGGAGTCGCGCCACTGCCGCAGTCGCAGCCGAGCCGTCTCGAATTCGATCGCGGCACTCACAATGCAATCGCGTGACGCTCGCTGTACTCAGGCCACAGTACCGAATTGAGCGCGCTCCATTTCGCGACGGAACGCTACGGTCGGATCCTCGGGGTCGATCTCGACGTCGTCCCATCGCACGATCTGTCCGGCACCCACCGCATGGCGCAGTCGGACGTGCTGTGCCAGTCCCAGCGGAAGCCCCTCGAGATGCAGCGACTCGGCCGCAGGCAGAACTCGACCGTACACCGTGGCACCGCCTTCGCCGTCGAGCGTCTCGCCCGCGGCAAGCTCACGCTTTGCCGTCGCCACGACGTCGGCGTTGAAGCCGATCGGCGCTCCGGTCGGTTCGCCGCGCAGCCCGACGCTCGCGACGCTGATGCCGAGTTCGAGGCCGATCAGGTGGAACGGTTTGTACAGCGCCGAGTACTGTCCGCTCGGATCGGTCACCAGACCGTACTCCTTGAAGCAGCGCTCGACATACTCGCTGCCGCCAGCGAAGACGACGTACACACCCCAGCGCAGGTCACGGAACACCGGTGCTGCCGTCGCGCTTGAGACTCGAGATCACCTCGACCTGGCCGCGCTGATGCAGCACGCCTCCCTCGCTCACCGGCCGCAGGACCGTGGGCAGCTCATCGACGCCGCACGGGGGGAACGCTCAGACCTTCCGGTGCGTTCAGGCCGGTGGCGTTCGCCACTGCGCACATCTCGATGGCGCTCTTGGTGCCGTCGAGGAACGAGTTGAACATCTGGGCGTTCAGTCCGCCGCGCCGCGCGTCCTCCTCCGTGAGACCGTAGTACTGCCACACCGTTGCCGGCGTCGAAGCGTGATATTCCGGCAGGTACTTGGTGCCCTTGCCGGCCGCTACGACCTCGAACCCGCACGCACGCGCCCAGTCGACCATCTCGCAGATCAGCGCCGGCTGGTCGCCATAGGCGAGTGAGTACACGATGCCCGCCTGCTGCGCGCGCCGCGCCAGCAACGGACCGGCGAGTGCGTCGGCCTCGACGTTGACCATGACGATGTGCTTGCCGCGCTCGCAGCACGCCAAGACGTGCGCGATGCCGGCGCGGCGGCGAGCCGGTGGCATCGATCACGATGTCGACGTCGGGCTCGTCGATCATGCGGCGCGCATCGTCGAAGAACCGCACCGCTGCGATCGCCGAGTCCGCCCAGCCGACGCGCCGCAGCGCGTCACGGGCCCGCTCCGGGCTGAGGTCGGCAATCGCGACGACGCGCATGCCCGGCGTGTGGCGCACCTGGGACAGGAACATCGAGCCGAATTTGCCGGCGCCGATCAGCCCGACGCGCAGCGGCTCGCCGCGCTCTTCGCGTTGCTTCAGCAGCCGATGAAGGTTCACCTTCGTCCTCCGTGTTCGCGTAATGGGGACGATGTGACGCCGGTGGTCACGCGGACATCGCCGGCGCGCGTCGGCAGCGCGGCGATGCGCCTCAGCGCGTCGGCGCGGTACTCGCGGCGCGGTTCGGCGCGCGTGCCGATGAACTGGAAGAAGACCTCGCCTTCGCGCACCATGTTGAGCTGTAGCGCGGGCACGCTCCTCGATGGCTTCGTTGCCCTCGCGCAGGCTGGCGACTTCCGCGGCGGCCGTCCGCGTTGCGGGCGGCGAGCGCCGCGTTGGTCGCCCGCTGCGCAGCGAGCTGGCGCTCGAGTTCAGTGACCCGCAGCCAGCCGCCCTTGCCGAACCACAGCGGATACTGGATCGCCACCAGCAGGACGGCCGAGGACGATGCCGAGGATCCGCATCGCTCAGCGCAGGTTGTAGAACGCGCCGCGACCGGGGTAGCTCGCGATGTCGCCGAGGTCCTCCTCGATGCGCAGCAGCTGGTTGTACTTCGCGATCCGGTCCGACCGACTCATCGAGCCCGTCTTGATCTGCAGCGCGTTGGTGCCGACCGCGATGTCGGCGATCGTCGCATCCTCGGTTTCGCCCGAGCGATGGCTGACGACCGAGGTGTAGCCGGCGCGTTTGGCCATCTCGATCGCCGCGAAGGTCTCGGTCAGCGTGCCGATCTGGTTGATCTTGATCAGGATCGAGTTGGCGATGCCCTTGGCGGATGCCTTCGCGCAGGATGCGCGTGTTGGTGACGAAGAGGTCGTCGCCGACCAGCTGCACGTTCTTGCCAAGGGTGGCGGTCAGATGCGCCCAGCCGTCCCAGTCGTTCTCGTGCATGCCGTCCTCGATCGAGACGATCGGGTACTTGTCGCACCAGGTCGCCAGCAGGTTGGTGAAGCCCTGGGCATCGAGCGTCAGGTTCTCGCCCGCGAGGTGGTACTTGCCGTCCTTGTAGAACTCGCTCGCGGCGCAGTCGAGCGCCAAGCGCGATCTGCGAGCCGGCCTCGTAGCCGGCCTTGTCGATCGCCGCCAGGATCAGCTGGATCGCCGCCTCGTGGTTCTTCACATTCGGCGCGAATCCGCCTTCGTCGCCGACGGCGGTGCTCATGTTCTGGTCGTGGATCAGCTTCTTCAGCGCGTGGAACACCTCTGCACCGTAGCGCACTGCCTCGCTGAAGCTGGGCGCACCGACCGGCACGATCATGAATTCCTGCAGGTCGAGGTTGTTGTTCGCGTGGGCACCGCCGTTGATGACGTTCATCATCGGCACCGGCATCGCCATCGCGCCACTGCCGCCGAAGTATCGGTAGAGCGGCAGCCCGGCCTCCTCGGCGGCCGCCTTCGCCACGGCAATCGAGACCGCCAGCGTGGCATTTGCACCGAGCCGCATCTTGTTGTCGGTGCCGTCGAGGTCGATCAGCGCGCGGTCAAGAAACGCCTGCTCGCTCGCCTCGAGTCCCATCACGGCTTCGGAAATCTCGGTATTGATGTTCTCGACCGCCTTGAGCACGCCCTTGCCGAGGTAGCGGTCCTTGTCGCCATCGCGCAACTCGAACGGCTTCGCGTGAACCGGTCGAGGCGCCAGACGGAACCGCCGCGCGGCCCATGACGCCGGACTCCAGCAGCACGTCGCACTCGACGGTGGGGTTGCCACGCGAATCGAGGATCTCGCGGCCAATAATGTCAACGATGGAAGACATAGTCTCTACTTGTTGGAGGAATCTGCGGGTGGGGGTTCAGGCGATGGGTGCGGCAACGCCCTCGACGAGGATCATGTTGAAGTACTCGGTCGCGCCAGCGCGCTTTTCCCGCACGCGGCAGTACGCGCCGTCGTCATACCAGGCCTTTGCCTGCTCGTAGCTCGGGAACTTCAGCACCGCCACGCGGGCCGGCTGCCAGTCGCCCTCGAGCGCCTCGTGCCGCCCGCCACGCACCAGGTACTCGCCACCGTGGTCTGCAATCGTGGCGGGCGCCGCGGCCATGTACTGCTTGTACTGCTCGGGATCGGAGACCTTCATCTCGACGAGAACGTAGGCGGCCGGCATCAGTCACTCCGTGCTAAGTGAAAACTCGCTTCCAGGAAGCCGCTGCTCTTGGTGACACGGTCGAGCTCCAACAGCGTCTCGAGCAGCTCGCGCATGCGATCGAGCGGCACCGCGTTCGGGCCGTCAGACTTCGCCTCAGCGGGGTTCGGGTGTGTCTCCATGAAGACACCCGCAACGCCAACGGCCACCGCGGCGCGCGCAAGTACGGGCACGAATTCACGCTGGCCGCCGCTCGACGTACCTTGCCCGCCGGGCAGCTGCACCGAGTGCGTGGCATCGAACACGACCGGCGCGCCGGTGTCACGCATGATCGCCAGTGACCGCATGTCGGAGACCAGGTTGTTGTAACCGAATGAGACGCCGCGCTCACAGGCGAGGAAGCGATCCTCCGACAGTCCCGCCTCACGCGCCGCGTCGCGCGCCTTGTCGATGACGTTCTTCATGTCACCGGGCGCGAGGAACTGACCCTTCTTGATGTTCACCGGCTTGCCGCTGACTGCGCAGGCGCGAATGAAGTCGGTCTGGCGGCACAGGAAGGCCGGCGTCTGCAGCACGTCGACCACCGCCGCAGCAGGCGCGATTTCGTCATCGTCGTGCACATCGGTCAGCACCGGCACACCCACCGACTTCCTCACGGCCGCGAGGATGCGCAGCCCCTCGTCGATGCCGAGGCCACGAAAGCTCTTGCCCGAACTGCGATTGGCCTTGTCGAAGCTCGACTTGTAAATGAACGGAATGGCCAGTTCGTGCGTGATGTCCCGCAGACGCCCGGCGGTATCGAGTGCCATGGCTTCGGATTCAATCACACAGGGCCCTGCGATCAGAAACATCGGCCGATCGGGCCCGACCTCAAAGTTGCAGAGCTTCATCATCCCTTGACCGTCGTCGAAGCGAGCTCCGGTGTCCCATCGTAGACGCCAGTCGAGCCATCTCGGGTGAGGCGCCCGGCACGTGCTTCGCCCCCGAGCGTGGGCGCATACCAGTCAACGTAACGATTGCGACCCCGGATCGGCCTGGCTCCGTAACGACAAAACTCCACGTCGCGGTCGACCTTGAACGAACCAGCGGCGCCAACCTTGGCGCTGACCTCCTCGAGAGACAGGACCGCGCAGTTTCCGTCGGCCGTGTCGTCGCGGCCACTAGCGTTGACACCCTCGGACTCGACTTTCCACTGCCGGCCGACGGTCAGCGGAAACGAGATCAGCTGCGTATGCGGGCGCACGACTGGCTTGCCCTCGCCGCGCACCAAATTGAACTCGGGCGTCCCTTGCGGCTCGGAGATTCCGGCGTCATCGGTGACGACGATCGTCAGAGAATCGGCCGAAACGGATTTGACTTCGCGCCGCACGTCGAGCCATCCGCCGGCGCGATTGACCCAATCGTAGGACCACGTGTCACCAACTTTGGACTCCGGCCGCTCGGTCCCTGGCGCGTCCTGCGCCAATACGCCCACTGCCGCTGCCAGCGCGACACATGCGACTGCGAAGCTGCTCTTGCCCATGCGCTCTGTCCCCGACAGATGGCTCAGTTTCGGCCACCGACGAAATGTGGAACTGCGACTTACTGATGCTTACGCCACCTTTTGCATGGCCACAGGCTCGACGTGCTTGTCTGTACGACCTTGCCTGCGCCCGCGCGCTGCTTCGATAAAGGCGGTGAACAGCGGATGCCCTCCGCGCGGCGTCGAAGTGAACTCGGGGTGGAACTGCACGCCGATGAAAAACGGATGCGCCGGCAGCTCCATGATCTCCGGCAGGTTCTCGGTCGGCGTCCGTGCCGAGACCTTGTAGCCGCGTGCCTCGAGCTGCGGCACGTAGATGTTGTTCACCTCATAGCGGTGGCGGTGCCGTTCGTTGACGTCAGCGCCATAAATACGCGAAGCCAGCGTGCCGGGCTCGATCGGGCACTTCTGAGCGCCCAGGCGCATCGTGCCGCCGAGATCGGATGTCGCATCGCGCCGTTCGATCCGTCCGGTGCGGTCGAGCCACTCGGTGATCAGCGCAACCACCGGATGCGGCGTGTCCGGGTCGAACTCGGTCGAGTTGGCCCCCGCCAGATCGCAGACGTTGCGCGCGAATTCGATCGTCGCCAGTTGCATGCCGAGGCAGATGCCGAGGTACGGAACGCCGTGCTCGCGAGCGTACTGGATCGCCTTCATCTTGCCCTCGGTGCCGCGCTTGCCAAAGCCACCCGGAACCAGGATCGCGTCGAGCCGCGACAAGTCGATCTTTGCACCGGATTCCAGCGCCTCGGAGTCGACGTACTCGATCTCCACTTTAGTACGCGTGTGAATGCCGGCGTGCCGCAGCGCCTCGTTCAGCGACTTGTAGGAATCCGACAGATCGACGTACTTGCCGACCATGCCGATGCGCACCTCGTGCTCAGGATGCTCCAGCGCGAAGACAAGTCTGTCCCAAGCCGTGAGGTCGGCCGGGCGCGACGGCATCCCGAGCGTGAAGCAGACGATCTCGTCGAGCCCCTGCTTGTGCAGCATCGAGGGCACCTTGTAGATCGAATCGGAGTCCCACACGGAGATCACTGCGTTGTTCGGTACGTTCGAAAACAGCGAAATCTTCGCGCGCTCCTCGTCCGGAATCGGTCGGTCGGCGCGGCACAGCAGCACGTCGGGCGAAATTCCGATCTCGCGCAGCTTCTGCACGCTGTGCTGAGTCGGCTTGGTCTTGAGTTCGCCGGCCATCGGAATGAACGGCACCAGCGTCAGGTGCACGAAGCAGCACGAGCCGCGGCCCAGCCGCAGGCTCATCTGGCGCGCAGCCTCGACGAAAGGCAGCGACTCGATGTCGCCCACGGTACCCCCGATCTCGACGATCGCGACGTCGGTCTTGCCGCCCCAGGCAGCGGCCGCACCGCGTTCGATGAATTCCTGGATCTCGTTGGTGACGTGCGGAATGACCTGCACGGTCTTGCCCAGGTACTCGCCGCGCCGTTCCTTCTTGATGACCGACTCGTAGATCTGCCCGGTCGTGAAGTTGTTCACCTTCCGCATCTTGGCGGAGATGAATCGTTCGTAGTGGCCGAGGTCGAGGTCCGTCTCGGCGCCGTCCTCAGTCACGAACACTTCGCCATGCTGGAATGGCGACATCGTGCCGGGATCGACGTTGATGTACGGATCGAGCTTGATGAGGGTGACTTTGAGGCCGCGCGATTCAAGGATCGCGGCGAGGGAGGCGGCGGCGATCCCCTTGCCCAGGGAGGAGACCACGCCACCGGTAACGAACACGTATTTCGTCATCGTCTGCGCGCTGCCCCGCTGCAGTCAGGGTTCAGGCGTTACCGGTAAAGCGGCAGTATACCGACCCGCACAGCAAGCGAACCGCGCGTCTGTCAGTCGATTGCGAATCCGCGTGCGGTCAGCACAAGCTTCGCACGGTCCGGATAGTCGGTAATCAGGCCATCGACGCCAAGCGCCGCCAGGCGCGCCATCTCCTCCGGTTCGTTCACGGTCCAGGGAACGACTTTCAGTCCCGATGCGTGCGCTTCGGCGACCTGTTCTGCCGTGACATTGCGCCAGAACGGCGACCACGCCGAGCACCCGGCCGCCTTGGCGAGCCGCACCACGGAATTCCCATAGTCGGCTGCCTTCAGGCCCGCATGCCAAGGCGAGGCACCATCCGCAGCGGGGCGCTCGGTGTTCATGCCGCCCGATTCGATCGTCAGGCAAACGGTCGCGATCTGCGGTGCGTTCCGTTTCACCTCCTGCAACGTGCGCCAATCGAACGATTGCACTGTCACCCGATCGGCCATCTGGGCCGAAAGCACCGCCGTGATGACCGCCCGGGCGAACGTCGTGGCGTCGGCCGTCGGGACGTCGGCGCCCGGAGTGATCTTTGTTTCAATGTTGAAGCGCACGGGCGCCCCGCCCGGCGAACGGGCGTCGCGGGCCAGTGCGAACAGTGCCGCAAGCGAAGGTATGCGTTCCCCGTCCGCGGGCTTCTGCAATGGCCACTGCGCCGCGTACTTGTGCGCCGGGTTCAGGCGCCCGACGTCGTAACGCGCCAGGTCGGCGTAGTCGAGTTCGAAAAGCGGCGCGCCGTCTTCGACGAGCCACGACCCGTCGGGCCCACGCACCAGGGCCGGAGTCAGCTTAGGCTCATGCGACAACACCAGGACGTGGTCGCGCGTCAGCGCAAGATCGGTTTCCAGCGTGGTGACGCCGATGCCGAGTGCCGCCCGGAAAGCCGCCAGCGTGTTTTCCGGCGCCAGGCCACGTGCCCCGCGGTGTCCCTGGAGTTCGAACGCAAACCCCGGAACGGCGGCCATCACCAGGCCACAGCAGAGCCCAAAGCCCATCAGCCAGCGCGCCGACCGCGATTCGCACCCGGTCGCAGGATGAGTGAGCGATGGCAGCAGCGGCGTCCGACCCTTGGAGTTCATCGAAACACCAGGATAGGAATCTTCGCGTGCGTGAGCACCTTCTGGGTTTCGCTGCCCAGCAAGAGTCCCGACAGGCCACGCCGGCCATGCGACGCCATGAAGATCAGATCGCAGTGGCGCTGTCGCGCCGCTTCGATGATGGCGTCGGCTGGGAAGTCGCTGGTAACCGACAGGCAGTCGACCTCGAGACCGGCCTCACGTGCCGCCCGTTCGATCACTGCGAGGTGGTGCTTGCTCGCCTTCTCGATGATGGCCTGGTGCTGGTCCGGCGGCAGGTACCCCACTGGCATGAAGTCCCCGTAGATCAGCGGCGTCGGTGCCGGTGCAGCGAAGAAGCCGGTGACCCTTGCACTGTGGACACGGGCCAGTGCGACTCCGGCGTGGATGGCCTTGACCGACAACGGTGAACCGTCGGTTGGAATCAGTATGTGCTTGAACATGTTCGCTCCCGTTGCCCGCTACTTCGCGAAAGGCAGCACCCAGATCAGCATGCCCAGCACGTAGCAGACGAACGACGCCACCAGGGTGAAAGGCACGCTCCATGAAAGGAACTCGCGCAGCGACACCTTGCGCTTCTCTTCGCGCTCGCAGATATTGAGCGCGGCGAACAGCGCGGGCGCGCCGGCTACGGTGAGGTTGCTGCCCAGCGTTCCCGCCCACAGGAGCATCCACCACAGCGGCCAGGCCGCGACGCCGTCGGCCTGCAGTTCCTTGATCGTGTAGAGAAAGGTCAGGATGTACGCATCGTGCTCGACGATGCCCACAATGGGCACCGTGACCCAGTAGAGGAGAGTGGCGCCTAGCGCCAGGTTTTCCCGGAACAACGGTCGCAGAGCCGTCGCTAGCAGGTCCAGGATGTGCATCTTCTCCAGTGCTCCAACCAAGGCGAACAGCGCGATGTAGAAGAAGATCGCGCGCCAGTCGAGCTCGCCCAGCATTTCCTCGAAATCCGGCGCCTTCACTCGATCGCCGAGGAGTTGGAGCAGCAGCACCAGCGTCACGGCCCCGGTCATCGCGATGAATCCGAGCTTAACGCCCAACACCTGTCGGAACGCCATCGCGACGACGGTCAGCAGAAACCAGCCGACCACGACGCCGGCAAACAGCTTGTTCGGAATGTGGGTCTCGATCCCGAGCGTGCTCGGATCGACCGCTTGCCGTCCGTGAGAACGAAAGCCGTAGGCATATATCGCCGCCAGCGTAATCACGAAAGTCACCATGAGAATCGGAAAGGAGGAAGGCCGGCCGTGCTGCCAGATGAAGTCCATGAACTCCGCGCCGGAGACACTGTGCATCATCTGCGGCGGCAGATCGCCCAGCAGCAGCGCGGTTCCCATGAAGTTGGCGCTGAAGCCGATCATCAGCACCACGGGAGTGATGGGCAGCCGCAACGCGCGGGCCAGCGGCAATGCCACGGGCGCCATCATCAGGATGACGACGACGTTGTCGACGAACATCGAGATCACCCCAGAGAGCATCGAGAGGATCATCACCAGCAGGCCCGGGCGCCCGCCGGACAGCCGCAGCGCCTGCACCGACAGCCAGCTGGGCACGCCCGTCCGACCGAAGTAGCCCGCGATGATCCAGATGCTGACCAAGATGGCCATCACGTTCCAGTCGACCAGCCCGAACGCGTCGACATCGGTCATCACACCGAACCAAACCATGACCATGACGCCCAGGAGGGCAGCGATTGTGCCGTCCACCACGTTGGCGATCACCACCACGATGGTGATCGCAAAGATGATCAGCGCGAACCAGGCCAACGGGCTCATTGCGTGCCTTCTGAGGAATTCACTCTGGAACGGTCGAACTGCGCGCCTGAATCACTTCACAAGCACAACGGGCAGTCGAGTCTGGTGCAGCACCTTCAGCGTGGTCGAACTGATCAGCAGGTCCGCCAGCGCACCCCGCCCGTGCGTCCCCATCACGATGTGGTCGCAGCCGAGTGCCTCCGCGCAGCGGACGATGCACTCGGCCGCATGGCCAACCTCCAGCCGCGACACGTAGGCGATGTCTGCCTCATCGAGCAGTTCTCGCGCCGGTCGCAGGGCGGCTTCGCTCTGCGCGCGCTGATAATCGTCGATATCGGAACGCGCCACGAACTGGCGCACGTCACCTGTCAGCGCCGACTGAACGTTGAGCAGGTGGAGTTTCGGGGTGCGGCCATCCGCGCGGGCACCGATCAGGTACTGCACGGCCCGCAGCGAGCACGCCGATCCATCGATCGGAACCAGGACCGACTTCATGCACCCTCCCCCTGACGCTTGATTTGGTGTGGCCCGGCGTCATCGGGCTTTCCGCGTTCGGATTATGCCGCCGCTGGCTGCCGGCCCGCGTGTCCGGTTTGCAGCAGCGGTGGGATAGACTTCTTAACAGAGGATACGGTGGCCATGCGGTACTGCTCGATGTGCGGGAGTGCGGTCACGCTGCGCGTGCCCGGAGGCGACAATCGTCCACGCGCCTGCTGCGACCAGTGCGGCACGATCCATTACGTCAACCCGCGCCCCGTCGTCGGCACGATTCCGGTCTGGGGTGACGAGATCCTGCTGTGCCGCCGAGCGATCGAGCCGCGTCATGGCAAGTGGACGCTACCGGCTGGCTTCATGGAGGTCGGCGAAACAACCGCCGACGGCGCGATGCGCGAGACACTCGAAGAGGCCGGGCGCTCGGATCGAACTCGGTCCGCTCTTCTCGGTGATCGATGTGCCGCACGTCGAGCAGGTGCACATCTTCTTCCAGGCGCGCCTGCTGGACCTGAGTTTCGCGCCCGGCGAGGAGAGCCTCGAGGTGCAATTGTTCCGCGAGCACGCAGTCCCGTGGAATGAGATCGCGTTTCGGACGGTTGCCACCACGCTGCGCCACTTCTTTAGCGACCGCGCGCGCGGCAACTTCGGCGTTCACACCGAAGCGATCGAACCGCCGGCCCCGCGCCGCGGCGTGCCCGGCACATGATTCCCTGGCTGTCCGCCGGGCAGCCGTTTCCGGGTGTCGACACGGCGCTGCAGGCACCGAACGGACTGCTGGCCGCAAGTTCCGAACTGACGGTCGAACGGCTGGTCGCTGCCTATCGGCAGGGCATTTTTCCCTGGTACGCCGAGGGTGAACCGGTGCTGTGGTGGTCTCCCGATCCACGCATGGTGCTCTATTGCGACGAGTTCCGTGTCTCGCGGTCGCTTCGGCAAGTCGCTGCGCCGGGCGGCCGCCGACCCCGCAACGGAGGTGACGATCGACCGTGACTTCGAAGGCGTCATGCAGGCCTGCGCAGCACCGCGCTCGGCCGAGGTGGGCACCTGGATCACGCAACAGGTCAAGGACGCGTACTGGGCGCTGCATCGGCGCGGACTCGCGCACTCGGTCGAGACCTGGGTCGACGGCCGACTGGTCGGCGGACTGTACGGCGTCAGCATCGGACGGATGTTCTTCGGCGAGTCGATGTTCGCGCGCGCAACCGACGCCTCCAAGATCGCGCTGGCCCTGTTGGTGCGATTACTGCAGTCGGAGGGAGTGCCGGTGATAGACTGCCAGCAGAACACGAGGCACCTGGCCTCTCTCGGGGGACGCGAGATCGCACGAGACACGTTCTGCGCCCACGTGGCGAGCGCGGTGACCCTGGCACCCAGTCGCCTGGGCCAAGTACAAGCACGCGCGGCTGAACCCGCTGCTCGCGCCGTCGACACTTGCGGCGGACTGACGTGGCGAATCTCAAGGAACTTCCGTTCTCGGCGCTGCAGTTCTACGCGACGGCGCCCTATCCCTGCAGCTACCTCGACGAGCGACAGGCCCGCTCGCAGGTCGCCACGCCAGCGCACCTGATCAACGCCGATGTGTACAGCGAGCTGGTCAAGATGGGCTTTCGCCGCAGCGGCATCTTCACCTACCGGCCGTACTGCGACGGCTGCCGCGCCTGCGTGCCGGTGCGTGTGCCGGTGGCCGAGTACCGCTCGAACCGGACCCAGCGGCGCGCCTGGCTGCGCCATGCGGACCTGGTCTCCCGCGTCGCCACGCTGGCGTTCGACCCCGAACATTACGACCTTTACCTGCGCTACCAGGCCACGCGTCATGCCGGCGGTGGCATGGACAACGACAGCAAGGAGCAGTACTCGCAGTTCCTGCTGCAGAGCAAGGTGAACACCCGGCTGGTCGAGTTCCGCGACCCGGTGCCGAACGGCTCGGACAGCACCGGCGCGCTTGCGCATGGTGTCGATCATCGACATGCTCAACGACGGCTTGTCGTCCGTCTACACGTTCTTCGATCCCGACATCGAGGCCGCAAGCTTCGGCACCTACAACATCCTGTGGCAGATCGAGCAGTGCCGTGCGCTGAAGCTGCCGTACCTCTACCTCGGCTACTGGATCGCCGAGAGCCCGAAGATGGCGTACAAGGCGCGCTTCCGGCCCGTCGAGATCCTGCGCGGCGGCCGCTGGGACCGCCTGCGCGAGGGCCCTGCCCGGACCTAGCCTGCGCGGCGCACCGCTAAGCTGACGAGGTGCTCTATCCACTGGCTCGGTCGTTCCTGTTCCGGCTCGACCCCGAAGTCGCGCATGAACTGACGCTGTCGAAGCTCGACATCGCCGCCGGCCTCGGCCTGACCCGGGTCATCGCCGGCCCCGTTCCGGACCTTCCGGTCCAGGTGATGGGACTCACCTTTCGCAATCCCGTGGGGCTCGCCGCGGGCATGGACAAGAACGCCGCGCATGTCGACGCGCTCGGTTCCTTCGGGTTCGGGCACATCGAGGCCGGGACGGTCACGCCACGTCCCCAGCCCGGCAACCCGAAGCCGCGCCTGTTCCGACTGGTGCCGGCGGAGGGTCTGATCAACCGCATGGGCTTCAACAATGACGGCGTCGAACGCTTCGTGGCCAACGTGCGCGCGCAGAAGCGCTTCCGTGCGGCGGGTGGAATCCTCGGCCTGAACATCGGCAAGAACGCCACGACACCCATCGAACGCGCGCTCGACGACTACATTGCCGGCCTGCGCGCCGTCTATCTCGATGCCGACTACGTCGCCGTCAACATTTCTTCGCCCAATACGAAGGACTTGCGCGCGCTGCAGGGCGAACGCGAACTCGTTGGTCTGCTGCGCGGCCTGCGCGACGAACGCCGCCGGCTGGAAGACCAACATGGCCGGCGCGTTCCGCTGGCGGTGAAGATCGCCCCGGATCTCGACGACGCGGCAATCCCGCCGCTGGCCGACGCCCTCGTCGCGCACGGTGTCGACGGCGTGATCGCCACCAATACGACGATCGCGCGCGACCGCGTCCGCGGCCTCGCGCATGCGGAGGAGACCGGCGGGCTCTCGGGGCGCCCGCTGCGCGAGCGCGCCACGGAAGTCGATTGGGCATCTCGCCAGGCACCTCAAGGGCAGGCTGCCGATCGTCGGCGTCGGCGGCATCATGAAAGGCAGCGATGCGGTCGAGAAGATCCGCGCCGGCGCCGCACTCGTTCAGATCTACACAGGCTTCATTTACTCCGGACCTGAACTCATCGGGCAGTGTGTCGAGGCCATACGAGCGGCGGACGCGCTGCCGACCCGGCCTCGAGCGCCCCAACCCAGGCGCACGGCCTGACCAATGCGGTGTTTCATCGCCGCCTGGCCCTCGGAGGTGACTCGACTGGCACTGGGCCAGTTGGTCTGCGGGCTCAAGAGCCGCGTGCCGGAAGGGCGTGCGATGCAGGCGCGCAACCTGCATCTGACCCTGGCCTTCATCGGCGAACTCGATCCGCAGCGCGCCCATACCCTCGCAGACGACTGCAGCGACCTGGCCGCCGAGCGATGCGACTGGACAATCGATACTCTCGGCTGCTTCTCACGCGCACGCGTCGCGTGGGCGGGCGGCCCGCTCAACGAACAGCTCGCTGGCTGCGCCGCACGGGCGCGCACGCGCCTCGATGAACGTGGCATCCCATTCGACCACAAGGCATTCGTTCCGCACGTGACGCTGTTTCGGGACGTTCGACGTTTCGACTGCGCAGGAGCCCTGGCTGACCCGATCCCATGGCGCTCCGATCACGTGGCGCTTTACGCCGCGGAGCGGGACGAACGCGGACCGATCTACCGCCGCGTCACTGCGGCGAGCCAGGCGGGAGCGTTATCGAACCATCGCTAGTGAGGGCGAGCCCCGCTGGCGCGTCGCTCGCGGTACAGGTCGCGAAAGGTGCGACCGCTCGGCGCCGGGAAATCGCGGCTCTTGGTCCAGCCCGCACCGATCGGCAAGTGGCGGATCAGCCGGTCACTGCCACCCATCCAGTTGAGGAGCCGCACTGCGATGCGCGAACCCAGCGCATAGAGCGCCGGACGCTTCGCAACAAACGCCCAGCCGCCGAGCGCGACGTGTTCGTACCACGGCCTCAGCCCACGCTCCCACTGCTTTTCTCGCAGCTTGCGCAGCAGATCGGGAAGCGGAATCTTGACCGGGCAGACGACGCTGCACTGGCCGCACAGCGTCGCGGCGTGCGGCAGGTCCAGCGCATTTTCGATGCCGACGTAGCTCGGCGTCAGCACGGACCCCATCGGTCCCGGATACACCCATCCATACGCGTGGCCGCCGATCTTCTGATACACCGGGCAGTGGTTCATGCAGGCGCCGCAGCGGATACAGCGCAGCATCTCCTGGAACTCGCTGCCGAGCAGGCCCGTGCGTCCCGCATCGAGCAGCACGTAGTACATGTACTCGGGCCCGTCCGGTTCGTCGGCTCGACGCGGTCCGGTGAGGAGCGAGAAGTAATTCGAAATCGGCTGACCCGTGGCAGAGCGCGGCAGCAGGCGCATCAGGGTCGCCACGTCTTCGAGCGTCGGCAGCACCTTTTCGATGCCGGTCAGCACCACGTGCACCTTCGGCGGCATGATCGTGCACATTCCTTCATTGCCCTCGTTCGTCACCAGCGCGACGGTCCCGGTCTCGGCGATCAGGAAGTTAGCGCCGGTCACACCCATGTCTGCCGACAGGAAGTGCCCGCGCAGCACTTCGCGCGCCTCGCGCGTCAGTTGCGTAATTTCGTTCTTGCGCTCGCGTGCCATGGCGCCTTCGCAAAGAGCGCCGAGATCTCTTCCTTGTCCTTGTGGATGACCGGCGCAATGATGTGCGATGGCGCCTCGTTGTCATTGATCTGCAGGATGTACTCGCCGAGGTCCGTCTCGACCGGTTGCACGCCCGCAGCGCTGAGCGCGGCGTTGAGTTGGACCTCCTCCGACACCATCGACTTCGACTTCGTGACCTTGCGCACGCCGTGCTTCTTGGCGATGTCGACGATCAGTCGCGTCGCCTCTTCCGGCGTCTGCGCATAGAGCACGACCGCCCCACGCGCCGTCGCGTTGCGCTCGAACACGTCCAGCCAGAGGTCGAGACGCTCGAGCGCGCGATTGCGGCGCTCGACCGCCGCGTTGCGCGTGGCTTCAAAGTCGTCGAGCTCGGTGATGGCCGCGGCACGCGCCGTGACGAACTTTTCCGAGAGCTTCTTCAGGTTCTTCTGCAGTCGGGCGTCCGCCAGCTTCTGGCCGGCGCGCGCCTTGAAGTGCATCGACTGGGTCTGCATCAAGCGTCTCCCGCTAGTACCTGGGCCACGTGCAGCACGCGTGTCGTAGTGTCGCCGCTGCGCCGCAGCCGACCCTCGATGTTGAGGATGCAGCCCAGGTCACCCAGGACAACCGCATCGGCGCCACTGGCGCGCACGTTGCGGCACTTCTCGTCGACGATCGCGCCGGAGATATCGCCGTACTTGACCGAGAACGTGCCGCCGAAACCGCAGCACTGTTCGCAGTCCTTCATCTCGGTCAGACGCACCCCGGGCAGCTTCGCCAGCAAGGCGCGCGGCTGGGACTTGACACCCATTTCACGCAGCCCGCTGCACGAATCGTGATACGTGATGTGCCCGGCAAAGGTCGACGGCAGGCGCTCGACCCGCAGCACGTTGGTCAGGAAGTCCGTCAGTTCGAAGATTCGCCTTGCGAGCGTTTCGGCACGCGATTTGAGGTCTGGGTGATCACGGAACAGTTCGATGTACTGATGCTTGATCTGCCCGCCGCAGGAGCCACTCGGGATAACAACGTAGTCGAACCCGTCAAATTCGCGCAGCACCTTTTCCGCAAGCGCACGCGCCGCCACACTGTCGCCCGAGTTGTAGGCCGGCTGTCCACAGCAGGTCTGCGCTTCCGGCACGACAACCTCGCAGCCTGCCGACTCGAGCAGCTTGAGCGTCGCGAAGCCAATCTCCGGCCGCACCGCATCGACCAGGCAAGTGACAAACAGCGCTACGCGCATGGCTTCGTTCCAGTTCGGCGCCCGCTGCGCTGCGATGCAGTATCGCTCGCGCGCTGCAACTGACGAGGGTCAGTCTTTGTAAAGCCACGTGGCACAACGTTGTTGGCCATCGTTTCGTATGGTGGTATAACCCATACAGTAGCAATATTGCTCTGCACCATGCCCCCGACCACGCGCGAAAAGACTGCCATTCAGGTGATCGAGCGGATGATGAAGCTGCTCGATACGCTTGCCTCTCGATCGGACCCGGTCAGTCTCAAAGATCTGGCAAGTGCCACCGGATTGCATCCCTCGACGGCGCACCGGATTCTAAATGACATGGTGGTCGGTCGGTTCGTTGACCGCGCCGAAACCCCGGGGTCCTATCGGCTGGGCATGCGCCTGCTCGAACTCGGCAATCTGGTGAAGGCGCGACTGTCGGTGCGCGAGGCGGCGCTGGAGCCGATGCGCGAACTGCATCGCAAGACCGCACAGACCGTCAACCTCTCGGTGCGCCAGGGCGATGAGATCGTCTACATCGATCGCGCCTACAGCGAGCGCTCGGGCATGCAGGTGGTGCGGGCAATCGGGGGGCGCGCGCCACTTCATCTGACCTCGAGCGGCAAACTGTTCCTGGCGTTCGACGACCCGCGGGTCGTACGTGCGTACGCTACCCGTACGGGACTCGCCGGACACACGCGCAACAGCATCACGGAACTCACCAAGCTGGAGAAAGAACTCTCGCAGGTGCGTACGCGCGGCTACGCCCGCGACAACGAAGAACTGGAACTGGGGGTGCGCTGCATCGCCGCAGGAATCCGCGACGACTCAGGCCGACTGGTGGCGGGGCTTTCGGTGTCGGCGCCGGCCGAACGAATGCAAGACGAGTGGCTGGAGGACCTGCTGGGGACCGCTGTTCGTATCTCAGCCGGCCTCGGGCATGTGCCCGCAGCGCACTGAAACCAAGCTCAGATTGGCTTTTCCGACCCAGCGACGTTGGCAATCGGCTTGCTGGCCGGGGCGACCTTCGCGGCGCCGAAGTGCTTCGCCTCCAGCCAGTCGCGGATGCGCTGTGCATCGCCAATCCGGGAGTACTTGCCGACCGAGTCCAGCAGCACCATCACGACACGCTGGCCCTCGACGACCGCCTGCATGACGAGACAGCGGCCTGCCGCGGAGATGTAGCCCGTTTTCTGCAGGCCGATATCCCAGTCCGGATTCGCCGTCAGCCGATTGGTGTTGCCGTAGCGGACCATGCGCTTGCCGACGGGCAGCGCCAGTTCGCCGCTGACCGAATGCGAGCGGATGACGTCGTGTTCGTAGGCGGCCTTCACCAGTTTGACCAGGTCGTTTGCGCTTGAACGGTTGTCCGGTGAGAGACCGGTGGGGTCGGCAAAGTGCGAGTCGCTCATGTCGAGCATGCGTGCCTTGGCGTTCATCGCCTCGACGAATGCATCCAGACCACCGGGATACGTGCGACCGAGCAGCTGCGCGGCGCGGTTCTCCGAGGACATCAGCGCCAGGTGCAGGGCGGTATCACGCGAGAGCTTCATGCCCGGGCGCAGGTTCGAGCGCACGTTGGCCCGCACCACTTCGTTCTGCGACACGACGAGTTCTTCGTCGAGCGGCAGGTTGGCGTCGAGTGTGACCAGCGCGGTCATCAGCTTGGTGATCGAAGCGATCGGCAGGACGGCGTGCGTGTTCTTCTCGAACAGGACCTCGTCGGTGTCCTGGTTGACGACCAGGGCGACCGAAGACTTCAGTTCGAGCGGATCTTCCGCGCGATTCAGGCCCGCAAGTTGCCCTTCGGACGGTCGCAGCGGCTTTCGTTCGACGGCCGAACGTTTGGAACGCGTTGAGCTAGTGGAGGTGATGGCGGTCTTGCCGGCCGGCACGGTACCCTGCACTCGAGACTTGGCGGGTACGGCAGTCGCCAAGGCCTTGTCCGAATTCTCTGCGGAAACGGCAGCACTGACGGAGAGAGTCGCCACCGACAAGCCCGCGGCGACCATCAACATGGTCAAGCGCTGTATCTCCATGCCTACTCCCTCCCAATGCCCTGCCGAAGCGGGCTGCAGAAATCTTCCGGAAGCATTGAACCGTGTCCCACGCCCCGTCAATCGGTCGCTAACCGGTTCCGTTAGCCGCCAAATCGGCGGGCCCCGTCATGGCAGGTCCGAAGTGCAGCCTCGTTCCTGCCTTGCCTCCCCTTTGGCGCCGGATTGTATACGCGGATGCCGACAGGGGAAAAGCCTGAAAGCTGCCGTCTGCCTTAACGCTTATGTGGCTCACCTGAAGTGCTACCTGAAGTTGCCCCGGAAGCCCTTAGGCAGAATTTCCCCGGCAGACACCCGACGAGGTCGATAACCGATCGAGCGACCGATCCTCACGCAAAAAGGGGGCCCGCTGGGCGGGCCCCTTGAACATTGCGGGCAGCGCGCCACCGTCAGGCAGCACGCCGACGGCGGACCGCGGCGAGCCCAACCAGGCCAAGCCCCAGGAGAGCAACCGAGCCGGGCTCGGGAACCGAAATGTCCTCGCGGCCCGGGAGACTGGACTCGGTCAGCGCTGTTCCGTACTGGAAGGTCACGTCTGAAATGTCGGCGAGGCTTCCAGTAAATCCGCCCAGAACGAAATTCACCGAGTTCTGGGTGATCTGGGTGACCCCGGCATTGCCAGTTGCTACGTTGTCGCCTGCGGTGGTGATGCCGTATTGCACGCCATCGACAGCCGCGGGGCCTGCCAGATTGCCACCGGGAAACGTCGCCGCGCCGAAAATTCCCAGACCGGAACTGGAGATTCCCGAGTTCGCCCCATACTGGCTGAGTCCGTTAAGGTAGGCCCACTCACCCCCGACAATCGTGCCAGCGCTACTGACAAAGGCCCCGCTCAGGTAGGTGGTCCCTCCCGAGAGCGCGGACGTCGAAGTCAGCGCCGGATTTCCAGCGAGGTTGAAGAAGACACCAGTCAGGATATCCGTCGGCACAAGGGCATCGGCGGCACTCGTGTTGGTCAGCGTGACCAGAAGATCACCGCCCACCAAGTCGAACGACACGCTGGCCGAACGCCCGCCCGATGAACCACTAAATATGACGGCGGAATGTGCGGCGACCGCGATAAGGCTGGCCGAGAGGCCAACCAGCACTTTCAAACCACTTCGCAACTTCAGGCTCTACACCTCAAAAGACCAACCATCCGTCCCCGCCTCCAACAGAGCAGTAACCGTGCCATGGGAAAAAGTCCCATGAATTCCACGATGTTGCGACGCGGTAATCCGTTCGTCGCGGTTCTGTTTGTAAAGATACCCGACGCGCGTCGCGCCGCGCGCATTGTCGAGCGAGCCTTGTCGCGACGACCCCAGAGTCGAGCGGGCCGGCGACACCCAGGCTTGTTTCCAGGATCGTTCGCGCGCCAGACTCCACACCGAGCCGTTCTCAGACTTGACGGGCGGGATTGGGTCGGAAATCGACTGGCCGGCCGTCGGGTAGGATGCCCGCCGCACTTCAACGAGAACTGAACGTCGACTGGAGGCGCCCGCGCGCGAGGTCTTAGCGCAATTCGGGCGAGCCCCCGTTCAGCATTTGATTGATCAAACAATAACCAAATCAGGATGTCATCGATGAGCAATTTCTGGGATCTGATGTGGCTGATCTTCTCGGCCTTCGTCTTTGTCGCCTACCTGGTCGTGCTGTTCCAGATCGTGGTTGATCTGTTCCGCGACGCCGATCTGGGCGGGATTTCGAAGGCGATCTGGATCGTCGGTCTGCTGGTACTGCCCTTCCTGACGGCGCTGCTCTACGTCATCGTGCGCGGCCGTGGCATGGCTCAGCGCCAGCGCGCGGCGCTGCAGCAGGTACGTTCGGAGGCCGAGACGCAGATTCGCGCCCTCGCGGGCAAGTCCCCGGTCGAACAGATTGCCGACGCCAAGGCGTTGCTCGACGCCGGCACGATCACTGCCGATGAATTCGCGCGGCTCAAGTCCAAGGCGCTCGCCTGACCTTGAAGCGCGGCAACACCCTGCAGTCCGGCCGGTGCGCTTGGTGAACATGACGGTGCAGCGCCTGGCCCGCGTCGCCCCCGGATTGACAGCACTCGCCGGTTACCGGCGCAGCGACTTTCCGCACGACCTGGCCGCGGGGCTCGCCGTGGCAGCGATGGCGATCCCGGGCAGTGTGGCCACGGCGCAGCTGGTCGGCTTCTCGCCGGTCGTTGGCCTGTATGCAAGCACTTTGCCGATGATCGCCTACGCACTGTTCGGCACCTCGCGGCAGTTGATGGTTGGTCCGAGCGCCGCCACCGCCGCGCTCGTCGCGGCCGCGGTCGCCCCGCTCGCCGGCGGCAGTCAAGACCAGGCCCTGTCGCTTGCGATTGCACTGACCTTCATCACGGGCGTCCTGTTCGTCGGCGCAAGTTTCCTGCGGCTCGGCGCCATAGCCGACTTTCTGTCGAAGCCGATCCTGGTCGGCTTCATGAACGGTGTCGCCATTAACGTTGTGCTGAGCCAGCTCGGCGTGCTGTTCGGCTTTCGCATCGAAGCCAGCGGCATCGTGCCGCGCGCCTCGGAATTCATTGCGCGGCTGCCCGCGACGCACTGGCCGACGCTCGCCGTCGGACTCGCCACGATGGCGGTGCTGTTGATGCTTCCCCGGGTGAGCCGACGCCTGCCCGCCACCCTCGTCGCGTTGGTCGGAGCCGGATTCGCGGTGCATTTCCTCGGCCTCGAAGAGCAAGGAGTGCGCACGATCGGCGCCGTGCCGTCAGGCTTCCCGATTCCCCGCGTTCCGGAGATTCCGTTCGATACACTGCCCGTCCTGATCGCGGAAGCGGCCGGTCTGGCACTCGTGATGTTTTCCACGACGATGCTGGCAGCACGCAGCTTCGCCGACCGCAACCGCTACGAGATCGATGCCGACCGCGAAATCGCTGCGCTCGGCGCCGCCAACATCGCCGCGGCGCTCGCCCAGGGCTTCGTGGTCACAGGCACCAATTCCCGCACCGCCATCGGCGAGGTCGCCGGGGGCCGCACGCAGATGGCCGGCATTGTGACCGCTGTGGTGATCGCCGCCGTGGTCGCTTTCTTCACCTGGCCGCTGCAGTACATCCCCGCAGTCTCGCTTGCTGCCTTGCTGGTGGTGGCGGGCGCGTCGCTGTTCAGCTGGCGCAACGTCGCGGCAATCGGGCGCATCGACCGGCGGGAATACTGGATCGCGATGATTGCCACCGTCGGCGTCATCGTGGTCGGCGTAATGAACGCGATCCTGCTGGCCATCGTGCTGGCGCTGCTGAGCTTCGTGCAACTTGCTTCGCGACCCAAGGTCGAGCAGCTCGGCACTATCGCAGGACAGTCCGGCTTTCACTCGCTGGCGCGTCACCCCGAGGCGTCATCGCCCGCAGGATTGATGCTGTTCCGCTTCAATGGCGCGATCATCTTTTTCAGTGCGGCCTACTTCAAGCGCGAGGTGCTCAAGGCCGTGGCCAGGACCGAGGGCCTGCGCTGGTTCGTCCTCGATCTCGTCCCCGTCAACATGGTCGATGCAACGGGCGTCTATACGATCATGGAAGTGTTCGAAGAACTGCGCGCGCGGGGCATCACGAGCTGTGCCGTGGGACGCGAGACTGAATGGGCCGACTGGGCCGCCGCGCGGGGTTTCGAGGCGCGGCTCGCGAAGACGCGCTTCTTCCCGACGCTGTGGCACGCGACAAGCGCCTACTCCGCCGAGTCAAACGCGGCGGCACCGCGCGCGCAATCGACCGCCGACTTGTAACGTTGACAATAGAGTTCGTCGCGACACCGTGCCGCGACTTCTTGCACTCCCCTGTTTCCCCGGCGGCCAAACGTCCAACAAGGCAAGGTCAACTGACTGAGTCTGCGTCCGGTGGCATGAAGAACGCGATCAACCCCAGCGCGGGCTACTCATCGCATGCGACCACAGGAATCGGAAATGGACGCGGCGGCACCGCCGGCGCGCCGGACCTCTGCAAAAATTCCTGCAGTGTCTGCGTCGACATGCCGTCCCGCCGCGCATGGGAGCGTTGGTGGTAGATGCTTTTGTAATAGTCGCAGTGCCGGCAGACGGGACGAAACACGCCTTGCTGCTGTTCGTCGATGAGCGCCCTGTAAGCAGGGTTGTCTGAGCGCAGGATTTCCGCCAGCGGAGCGTCATCGATGTGTCCGATACGCAGTGTGGCGTTGGCGTCGCGAGCGGCACAGGCATTCACACTGCCGTCGGCCATCACCTGTACTGAATCGAAAAGCTTCACGCAGGCGCCCCGCTTGAAGCCCTTTTCGGTCGTCGCGATTTGCATGTCAAGGCCGGCAACGTCTTCCTTCGTAATCAGCCCGCCCCAGTTGTTGTAGCTGCCGTGCGAAAAGCGCACGTCCGCGCCGGCCCGCTTGAACCGATCGAGCAACGCGACCAGCGGGTGGTTCTGGTTGCGATGCTCCCCTTCGGACGTTCTCATGCCGATCTCGAACTCAAATGGCCATCTGTCCGCGGCCCTTAACAACGCTTCGAGATTGCGAATTAGCCTGCGGTACAGGAGCGGCGTGCCGCGTGAAACTGCAACGAAGCTGGCTTCGTCGTGTCCGTAGACACTGACCGTGAATCGGGTCAGCTTGCGCAGGGCCAGTAGGCGCGCAACGACGGTCACCGGCGGAATGGTGAAGTTGGTGAAGAACATGTAGCTGACCACGCGCGGGTCCGCCTCAAGAATCGCGAGCTTTTCGAATGTACGGCGGTCCATGAAGACGTCGCCGGTGCTCGGGGTCAATTCGAACCGGCTGTAGCCAAGGTCCAGCGCTTCTCGCAACACCCGCGAGAAGCAATCGTTCGACATGGTGGTACGGGCGCTCGTCTTTTTCGAGTACGCGCAAAACCGGCATTTGAGATTGCATGCGCTGCTCGTCTCGATGTGAAACAGGGACGAGTCGCGTGGAATGAACTCACGCCCGAGCCAGCTGTTGACCTGTACTTCCGCACGCACCACGGTGCTTTTGACGAGACGTTCAAAAGTTCTCGATCGCATTCTGGCGGTCCTCTCTCAAGTGATCGATCGGCATCCGTCGGCCGACAAGGGCTATCTCAAAACTACAAGAACGGGAGCCGTAATCCTTTCGCCACGGACGGCGATAAAGTCGGTCGATGGCAACGTCGGTGGCACGATTGTCACCAGCGCCCGCGGCGGACAGACCGCGGCCGACCTCACTTTCGTCCATGCGGTTACTTCGCCCGGCAGACATCAGCCGCCGCGCGAGTCCCGCTTGGCCTGCTTGCGCGCATTGCGCGCGCGCACGCGAGCGGCCTGCGTCGTGCGCTTCAACTGGACGGGGGCGGACACAACGCCCACTTCCCCGGCCCGGCGCGCACTGGCGCCGCGCTTCGCCTTGGCCTGAACGGATCTGCCGCCCGCCGCCGCCTGCGATGCACGCTTGCGCGCCAGAGCGTCGGCCACGGCCACCCTGAGGTTCGCCATGCGCCGCTTCGCATTCAACTTGTCAAGCTTCGCGACGAAGCGCGCCAGCGTCTCCTCGAACAGGCGTGCCCGTTTCTCCGCCACGGCCATCGCGGTGACATGCATGCCGCTCTTCACGCCGATGGCTGCGCGGTTGGCACGCCGCATCTGCCGATGTCGGTCCCGATTCTTGTCGCGCAACTTGCGCGTGCGCTCGATTTTTGCCTTGAGGGTCGCCGGCGTCCAGGCGACTTCACTGCCTGCAAAGCTCGCCGTGACCAATGCAAATTCGGAGTCCGTGCACCACTTCCGTGCTGTGGCGATGGAATAGCCCATGATGTCGTTCCTTTCGTCGACGATCGTGTGGTGTTGCGGGCCGCTGAGCAGCGTGGGCCTGCCTTCATCGCGGAGTCTTCAGGATTTCTCGCGCATCAGCCAGTTCGGAGTCGGTTCGGCGATCCTCTGCATCCGGTTCCGGTCGGTGTGATGGAAGAGTTCGTCGCGGCCCAGGATCCTGAGCACCGTGTCCTGCTCGTACGACCAGGTGCCGTCGTCGTGGATATCGACTTTGATACGGAACTCGAGCGTCTTCTTCGCGTGGTCGAGGAAAGGATTCGAGCAGGTGCCGTTGGTCGGTGATCCGAAGATGCACTCGAGCGCGAAGGACTTCGCATCGGCCGCCGCGGTGCCGATGGCCATCGCGACCTGGCCGCGCGGAATCGTGTGCGTTTGAATGATCATGCTGGTAGCCGGTTCCCACAGCCAGTAGCCGACCTGATCATGGAATGTTGCCGGCCGGTTTGGCCGCAACACATGCGTCCAATAGCGCAACCCGTACAGCAGCTGGGGTCCGTTCAGCTGCGGGTCGATCGGCTGCAGTTCGTAGCGCTCGTAGAACGCTTCCTTCTTCGATCCTTCGCCACCGAGGTGCACATCGAGGCCGCGCTGGCCTTCCCAGATTCCTGCCAGCGGGGCGAGCGGACCGAGATTCCTTAGCGTGTCGAAGTCGACGTCATCGGGCTCTGTGAAGATATCGGTGGGAAATTTTGCCATCATGGAGTATTGGAAGAACGGCAAGAAGAGGGACAGTTGTTCGACGCGGCGCAAGCGACCTCACGGCTTGCGACGATCCCGCAAGTAGGAGTGCACGCGGCGGATACGCGCGCCAAACCAGTTGAAGCGCTCCGACAGGAAGCGGTAGATCGACGCACCGACCAGTGTTCCGAGCGCGACCGAGGTCACGACGAAAACCACGGTGATCAGTCCCTCGAGGCCGGCAGCACGGTCGCTCAGCATGCGTGTCACCGACAGCAGCCCGAGGGAACCCGGCACGACCAGCCAGAAGCTGGGCAGCGATGTCACCGTCGAGGGCGGACCGTTGAAGCGCAGGTGGATGAGGTAACTCGCCGGCATGGCGACAATCATGCCGAAGAAGCCGCTGATCTCGGCGCCGAAAAGCCCGGCCGCGGCGCGCTGTGCCGCGATGGCCGCCAGTGCCACCACCAGGATCCAGAGCAAGGAATTGCGCGGTGCGGAGAAGTGCAGGTAGACACCGAGGCAGAACACCGGCACCCCGACCCACGCCGCCCACGGCACCTTCACGAATTGCGAGCTCGAGTACACGAGGTTCTCCGGATGTGCACCCAGCAGCGCGGCACCGGCCGCCAGGCCGAACGTGAGCAGTACCAGCTGGATGAAACCGGCAATGAGCCGGCTCGAGCCGCTCACCATGTCGCCATAGGCCAGCTCGACCATACCGAGCGTCAGCATGCCGCCTGGCAGGAACGTCACCAATGGCGGCACCAGCATGTGCAACGGATCGACCGGAAGTCCATAGTTGGAGGCGTAGAAAACGGCGGCGGACACCAGGGTCGCCGCGACCACCGGCATCGGCACCGCGAACAGTGTTCGCTCCGGGACCAGCAGCTTCAGGACACCAACGATGAAACCGAGGATCGCGGCGGCCGTGATGTTCGCGAGCGTAGGCATCAGCACCATCGCCACGCCGATTGCAAGGATCGAGTGGCCGATCAGTCCGCCGATGCGACCGAAGCGTGGCTGCGTGCGCAGGATCTCGATCAGCCGGTCGAGTCCCTCGCGCGGCGTCAGCGTCGCGCGCTGTGCCTCGTCGCCGAGCCAGTAAACCTCGGCGATCTGGTCGAGTCGCAGTGGCTGCGACGGGCCTTCGGCCAGCGTCACGCGCTCCTGCGTCTCATCGTGCATCGTGATGAAGATGGCGGTGGGCAACGCGACAACGCGCGTGCGGCCCATGCCGTAAGCAAGCGCCACCCGGCGCAGGAGCAGTTCAACCTCAGCGGTCTGCTCGCCGCAGGCGAGGTAGGCCTGCCCGAGCCGGAACATGAACTCGAGGAGTATTCCGGAGTCCGTCACCGCCGGGGATGCGGCCACCGTCACTGAAGCACCGGCCGGCCCGCGCGTGGAGACCACCGGCGGCCACGCGCCATATACGAATCAGGCGCGGCCGTACGGCTGCGCCCGAATCGGGCCGAGCCGCGCCGTGTGCACATCGCGATCGGTCAGGCTGCCTTGCCTTCGGCGCGCATCAGTAGGAACTCGGCCAGCAATGGCACCGGCCGCCCGGTCGCACCCTTCGCATCGCCTGAGACCGAGGCGGTGCCAGCGATGTCGAGGTGTGCCCACTTGTACTTCTTCGCGAAGTGCGAAAGGAAAAGCGCCGCGGTGACCGATCCCGCGGGGGGACCACCGAGGTTGCTCATGTCGGCGAAGTTGCTCTTGAGCTGCCCCTGGTAGTCGTCCCACATCGGCATCTGCCAGGCGCGATCACCCGCGGTCATGCCGGCGGCCAGCAGTTCTGCCGCCAGCGCATCGTCGTTCGCGAACAGTCCGCTCGCATGGGCGCCAAGTGCAATCACGCAGGCGCCGGTCAGGGTAGCGAGGTCGATCACGCATGCCGGCTCGAAGCGCTCGGCGTAGGTCATCGCATCGCACAGCACGAGCCGGCCTTCGGCGTCGGTGTTCAGGATCTCGATCGTGATGCCGGCCATCGACTTGACGACATCGCCCGGGCGGCTGGCGTTGCCGCCGGGCATGTTCTCCACAGCCATGACCAGCCCGACAAGATTGATCGGCAGGCCCAGTTGCGCGACGGTCCTGAAGATACCGATGACGCTGCCGCCCCCGCTCATGTCGTATTTCATCTCGTCCAGGTTGGCGCCCGGCTTCAGCGACACGCCGCCGGTGTCAAACGTCATGCCCTTGCCGATCAGCACGATCGGCTTGGCGGCACCGCCCTTGCTGTACTTCATCACGATGAACTTGCACGGGGAATGCGAGGCGCGGCCAACCGAGAGCGCGGAGTGCATGCCGAGCTTTTCCATGTCGGCGCGCTCGAGTACTTCGACCTCAAAGCCGAACTCCTTGCCGAGTCTTTGCGCGGTCTCCGCCATGTAGCCGGGCGTGCAGACATTGCCGCCCAGATTGCCGAGATCCTTGGTGAGCGCCATGCCTTCCGCCATCGCCAGACCGGCCTTCACTGCGTCGGCAAGCTCGGCGGTGGGATCGGACTGCACGATCAGCGTGACCTTGTTCGCGCCACGGGACGGCGCCGGCTTCGCGCGCGGCGCATCGAACTTGTAGGCGCCGTCCGCCAGCAGTCGCGCGGCCGTCCGCACGCGCCACGCCGGCGTGCGGTTCGGCAGGTCGACGTCGGTCAGCGCGACCGCCGCGTCCTTGGACACTCCACCGGCAAGCGCCTTGCCGACGGCGGCAACAGCATCCCGAAATGGCTTGTCGCCCAGCGCCGTGCGCTGCCCGAGCGACACCAGCAGCACGCGCTCGGCAGCGACGCCACCGATGGCAGGAAACAGCAGGGTCGAGCCGGCCTTCTCTTCAAGGTCGCCGCGCTTGAGGGCGGCCGCGAGCGCGCCTCCGGCGGCCTGGTCGACCGCCTGCGCCGCCGGCAGCAGTGATCCATCGGCGTAGGCACCCACCACCAGCGTGCCGGTCTTCAGGGTCGCCGGCGCGGCCTTCGCAATTGAAATTTCCATGAGTGACTCCGCAATCGAATTCAACAAGGGTGTGGCCGGTGAACGCGTGCGCATTCACCGGCGCAAAGGCGGTTTCTAGATGCCCCAGGGCAGACCGAGCAGCTGCCAGGCGATGAGAAGGATCAGCCAGATGATCGCGATTGAGATCACATACGGCAGCATCAGCGCGATGACCGTGCCGACGCCGGCGTCCTTCTCGTACTTCTGGCAGAACACGACGATCATCGCGAAGTAGGCATTCAGCGGCGTGATCGCATTCATCGGCGAGTCGCCCACGCGGTAGGCGGCGAGCACGGCCTCAGGCGCCACGCCGAGCTTCATCAGCAGCGGCACGAAGATCGGCGCGAAGATCGCCCACTTCGGGATTGCTCCGGTGATGATCAGATCGAGGATCGAGCACGACGATGACGAAACCGATCATCAGCCAGACCGCATCGAGGTTGGCCTGCTGCAGAATGTCGGCGAGCGAGATCGCTGCCAGCGGCGCCATGTTGGTGTAGTTGAAGTAGGCGAGGAACTGGCTGATGATCAGCAGCAGGAAGATCAGGCCGCTCAGGCTCGCGATCGACTTCTGCACCGCGTTGATGACATCGACCGACGTGTTCATCGTCTTCGCGCCGATGCCGTAGCCAATGCCCGCTGACAGGAACACCAGCGCGATCGTCACGATCAGGCTGTTCATGAACGGTGAGTTGCCGATGATCGAGCCGGTCTCCGGATTGCGCAGCGGCGCGCCCGGCGGCAGCGTCAGTAGCAGCACAAAGCCGAGCGCAAGCGCAAGGCCAATTCCGGCGAAACGCAGCCCGCGATATTCGTCCGCCGACAGCACGTTTTCACCCTCGACGACATAGTCGCCGGTGTACTTGCCGAGCCGCGGTTCGACGAGGCGATTATTGACGAACACGACGACGACCATCATCGCAAGCACCGAGGCGATCGAGAACCAGAGGTTCGACGCGAGGTCGATCGATTTGTTGGCGTCGAGCAGGTGGATCGCGTCGTTGGTGATACCGACCAGGATGCCGTCGACCGGCACGATCAGGATGTTGACCAGGAATACGCTGGCGACCGCCGCAAAGGCCAGCGCCAGGCCCGCGAGCGGATGACGGCCGACACTGATGAAGGCGGCACCCGCCAAGGGAATCAGCACCAGGTAGCCGGCATCGGCCGCGATACTCGAGATGATGCCGACGAAGACCAGGATCTACGTCAGCGCCCAACTCGGCGCGATGATCACGAGCTTGCGGATCAGCGCCTTCACCAGCCCCGAGGCCTCGGCCACGCCAACGCCGACCATCGCAACGATGATGACGCCGACCGCATGGAAATTCATGAAGTTGACGACGACACCGGTGAACATAAAGCGGATGCCGTCAGCGGTCAGCAGGCTGCGCGCCGCCGTCGTCTGTGTCTCGAGCTTGTGGGTCTCGGGGTTGATCACCTGATAGGTGATGGCCACGCCCATCGCGTAGAAGATGTGTGACAGAACGATGACAAAGGCAATCAGGATCAGGAAGATCACGACCGGGTGCGGCACCTTGTTGCCAACTCGCTCGACCACGTCGAGGATCTTCTGCATCCCGCCCTTGGACGCGGCAGCAGCTTGATTCATAGACGGCATCCTTTCACTGTTTCTTGGAATTTCTTCTTGTTTGTTCCGGGGTCCAGCCATCGCCAGACATCACAGACGGCGCCCCATGGCGGCGGCCAATGACACGCTGCGCCGCGACGGCGAAGCGTGCCTCATGCGGCCGCACTTGACAAGACAAATGGCGACTTCTTGAGATATCCTGACCCTGCACGTGCCCATGATCCAGCGCTGATTGCATGCAGCAGACGTGGCGGCAGCATAGCCGCGTCTCCGCTCATGATCTGGCGCGGCCTAGATCAACTGCGGCGATGACGATCCACCCCCGCTTCATCCAGTCCCATCCCGAACTCCAAAGGAGCCATAACCATGGCGAAGAAGATCAAGAACCGCGCCGGGCCGCATCCCGCGCCATCGCTGGAGTACGCATCGAAGATCAAGGTCAGCGTCGCGCGTTCGGCACCAACTAGCGCAACCGCGGTCGGCGTCGCGGTCGGTTCCAAGGGCGCGGTGCCGCGCCAGCTGGGCTTCGACCGAGACGCGCTCCTGGCCGCTGGATTCGAAGGCAAGCCGGGGCAGACACTGGTCATCCCGACGGACAAGAACTCGATCGTCATTGCGGTCGGCATCGGTGATGCGGGCCTCGACGCCGCCAAGCTGCGCGACGCCGCTGCTTCGTTCGCACGCGCCGCATCACGGCATTCGAACCTTGCGACCGGCCTCGCCGATGTCGCCAGCGGCGTCGCACCGGCGGCGGCTGCGCAGGCGGTCACCGAAGGCGTGCTGCTCGCACGCTACCGATACGAGGAGCGCAAGAGCAAGCGCACCGATGTCCCGCTCGCGCAGCTCACTTTGGTGACAGGCGCGGAGCGCTTGAAGGCTGAGGCATCCGGTGCACAACTCGGCCAGACGATGGCTTCGGCCGCGCTGCTCGCGCGCGACCTGGCCAACGCGCCGGCCAAGGAATTGCCGGCCACGCGCATGGCCGAAATCGCAGAGGAAGTCGCGCGCACGCACGGTCTGCAGGTCGAGGTCTACGGCAAGGCCGATCTCGAGAAGATGGGTTGCGGCGGCATCCTCGGCGTCAATGCGGGCAGCACCGAGCCTCCGCGCATGGTCAAGCTCACCTACAAGCCGAAAGGCGGCAAGGGCAAGAGTGGGCACCTCGCGATGGTCGGCAAGGGCATCATGTACGACTCCGGCGGCATCAACCTGAAGCCGGCGCAGGGCATGCAGCTCTTCATGAAGATGGATATGGCCGGCGCCGCCGCAGTGCTGGGTGCGATGTCGGTGCTGCGCGACCTCGACTGCTCGAACACGGTCACGGCGTTTCTGATGTGCACCGACAACATGCCGTCGGGCTCAGCCACCAAGATGGGCGACGTGCTCACACAGCGCAACGGCAAGACGGTGGAAATACACAACACCGATGCCGAGGGACGCCTGATCCTCGCCGATGGCCTGGCGCTCGCGGCCGAATTGAAGCCCGACGCGATCATCAATATTGGCACGCTGACCGGCGCGATCCTGGCCGCGCTCGGCGAGCTGCTGACCGGTGTGTTCTCGAACCACGATGGCTTCATGACTCAGGTCAAGGCCGCCGCTGCTCGCACCGATGAAACGGTCTGGCAGATGCCGCTCGACCGGCGCTACCGCAAGCAGATCGACTCGCCCATCGCCGACCTGAAAAACATGGGCGACGCACAGCCGGGCTCGATCACTGCGGCGCTCTACCTCGAGGAATTCGTCGACGGCATACCCTGGACGCACTTCGACATCTGCGGAACGATGAAGACCGATGCCGACGACTCCTGGCGCTCGCGCGGCGCCACCGGCGTCTGCGCGCGCCTGCTGGCCGATCTCGCCGTCAACTTCAAGCCGCCGCGCTGACGCTTGCGCGGTGTTTCGCTCGCCGCGCGGCATCGCCCGTGGAGCCGAGTTCCGCGGGCGGGGTAAAGTTCGGCCGGACCCACCATAACAACGACAGGTGAAGCCTTGAACGACATCACCATCCTCTTCCTGATCATCGCTGTGGTGATCGTGCTGTTCATCTCCGAGAAAGTCCCGGTGGTGATCGTGGCGCTCGGCACCGCGCTGGCGCTGTACTTCACCGGCATCCTCGACTTCCGGCAGGCGCTCAGCGGACTCGGGGATCCGACGACGATTTTCATCGCGTCGCTTTTCGTCGTCAGTGCCGGGCTCGAGGTGACGGGCGTCACTGCGTGGGCCGGTCAGTTCCTCATCGAAAAGGCGGGCGAAAGCCGGGTGCGGCAGTTGGTGCTGATCATGCTGGCCTGTGCAACGCTGACGGGATTGATCAGCCTGAATGGTGCCGTGGCCGCACTACTGCCAGTGGTCGTCGTGATGGCGGTCCGCCTGAACCGCCCGCCATCGCAACTGCTGATGCCGATGGTGTTCGCCTCGCATGCCGGCTCCATCCTGGCGCTGACCGGCTCGCCCGTGAACGTGCTCGTTTCACAAGCGTCCGCCGAGGCCGGCACCGGCTACTTCGGTTTCTTCGAGTTCGCGATCGTCGGCGTTCCGCTGCTCGCCGGCACGATGGCGATCCTGGTGTTCCTCGGGAATCGCCTGCTGCCGCACAAGGGTGGTGCATCGATGCCGACCGATCTGTCGAAGCACGCGCGCACGCTCGTGGAGCAGTATCGGCTCGAGGGCAATGCCTTCCAACTGCGCGTGCGGGCGAGTTCCCCGCTGATCGGAACCGCGCCGACGGCGATCGATCTCGCCGCCTACCCGGGACTTAGCCTGATCGGATCGCAGACCGGCGCTAGCGGGCGGCCGCTGACGCGCGCGGCGATCGAAGAAGGCGACACGCTGATCCTGCGCGGCGAACCCGACGCCGCCGCGAGTTTCGCGAATGACCAGCACCTGTCCTTCGGCGCGGGCGAGGCCGAAGCCGGTGTCGCCGACACGCTGTTCAACCGTTCCTCCGGACTGGCCGAAGTCGTGATTCCGCCACGGTCGGGCATGGTCGGTCGCGAAGTGTTTCCCGGCATGGTGACGGAGAGCGGCGACCTGCTGATCCTCGCGGTGCAGCGCCGCGGTGAAGACGTCGGGCCGGGCAAGACCACGCTCGAAGTCGGTGACACGATGCTGCTGCAGGGAACGTGGAGTGCGCTCGACAAGCGCCTCGCGGACCCCGAAGTGCTGGTCGTCGATTCCCCCGACCTCGTGCGTCGCCAGGCGGTGCCGATGGGCACCGGCGCCAAGGCAGCGATCGGAATTCTCGTGGCAATGGTGGCGGCGCTCGCGCTGAATCTCGTGCCGTCCGCGATTGCAGGGTTGGTCGCGGCGGTTGCGATGGTGCTCGTCGGCGTGCTCACGGTCGACCAGGCCTACCGCTCGGTGAACTGGACGACGGTGATACTCGTCGGTGCGATGACCCCGCTGTCTGCGGCGATGGCCGAGACAGGCGCGGCGCAGCTGCTCGCAGACAGGTTAGTCAGCATCGTCGGAGAAGCGGGGCCGTACGCGCTGCTGGCCGGGCTGTTCATCCTAACCGCGGTCCTCGGTCAGCTCATCAGCAACACCGCGACGGCACTGATCATCATTCCGATCGCCGTGGCGGCTGCGCTCGAACTCGGCATCTCGCCGCGCCCGGTCATGATGAGCGTCTGCGTCGCCGCGGCGGCGTCTTTCCTAACGCCGGTGGCCACGCCTGTGAACCTGATGATCATGGGGCCGGGCGGTTACAAGTTCGGCGACTACTGGAAGATCGGCATCGTGTGCATGGCTTGGTTCTTTGTCATGGCCGTGTTCTTCGTACCGATGATCTGGCGCTTCTGATACCTGCGCCGGCGCGACGGCAAGTGGCGCTGCCGTCGCGCCCATGCACCGCCATCCCAGCTGCCTGCCATTTGGTATCGGCACGACGGCTTCCACAGAGCGGTCAAACCAATCCAACAACCAACGGCACTCCCAACGCGGCCCTGATGGCGAACCTCAACCTGAATGGCAATCGCTTCACGCGACTCGACCTTTAGTTCGAACTCGGCCGAGGCACAGCGCTGCAGGCGGGATGAACTAGCGCGCCAGCGTTAAGGCGGCGCCGAAGAGCGCCGCCAGCACCAGCATGGAGACGCCTGCAACCGCCCACTGGCGCAGCACGCCGTCGGCACGCAGCAGCGCTGCGCCGGCGCTTGCACCCAGAGTCATGCTGCGGTCTATGACCACCGCAATGTCGCCCGGCGGAATCCGCGGCACGCGCTCGCCCGCGCGTGCCAGCCACCACGCCAGCCCTGCGCCGACCAATACCGGCCACACTGAGGCCCATAGTGCGTCCGGCGCCAGGATTTCGGCGACGGTGCCGAGCGACAAGGCCAGATACAGCCCCCACGGCACGACGAGCGCCGCGATTGCGGTCACGAGCCACGGCAGGCGCAGGCCGGCGGCGGCGCGCGCCGCCGGCTCCGCCGCGCTGTTGGCCGCCACTCGTCGCAGGAAGTGCAGCATCAGCAGCGTCGTGCCGATGGCGGACACATACGCCACCGTCGCGGCCCAGCCCGAGCCGAGCGGTCCCTTGACCGCCAGCTTGGCCACGGCGCCCCCGGTAAGCGGCAGTCCGCCGAGTGCGACGGCGAGCACCGCAGCGAGCAACAGCGTGCCGCGCAGCCGCGTCCCCGCAGTGGCGGCCACCACGCCCACCAACAGGAACATCGCGCCCTTCACCAGAATGTGATGCGTCGCATAGAACGCGGCGAGTACCGGCGTGGCGGCATCGAGATTGGCAATGCCCATGCCGATCACGGCTGCAGTGAATCCCATCTGGCTGACGCTCGAGTACGCCAGCACGACCTTCGGATGCCGCTGCGTGATGCCGATCGCTACGGCATACAGCGCCGTGAACATGCCTGCGATCGCCAGCGCGTTGCCCCAGTCGGCCAGCGCGGCGTCGACCGGGAGGAAGCGGATCAAGCCGATGATGCCGGCCTTGACGACGACGCCGCTCAGGACGGCCGACGCAGGCATCGGCGCTGCGGCGTGCGCCAGCGGCATCCACACATGCAGCGGCACCAGGCCGGCCTTCAGCCCGAAGCCGAGCACCAGGAGCGTCACGATCAGATCGCGATTCGCCGCCGTCGGCAGCGTGCCGGCGGCTTCACGGATCATGAGGCTGCCGTCCGGCATGGCCTGCGCCAGCAGGATCATCGCGACCAGCACCAACGTCTCGCCCGCCAGCGCCAGCCCGAGATAGACCCCGGCTGCGCGGCGTGCACCAGCGCTCTCGTCCTGAAACACCAGTGCGCTCGCGCCAAGCGTCATCGTCGCCAGCATCAGGTACAGCAGCGGCATGTCGGCCACGACGAATACGCCGAGGCAGCCGATGAGGCACAGCAGCCAGCTCGCGGCAAAGCGGCCGCGATTCGGCCGGTCGCGCTGGTAGGTCGCAGCGTAGGCACCCGCCGCACTCCACAGCAGCGCCGCCACGCCGAGCAGCAGCGCGCCAGGCGTATCGAGGGCCAGCACGCCGGTGTACGACCCGACCGAGATCAGCGTGACTGTCGCTCCCCGATCGACGCCGAGCGCAGCAAGCAGCGCAGGCAGCGGCGCAAACACCAGCCACGGCAACATGCGATCGCGCGCCGACGGCCACAGACACGCGCCCAGCAGCACCAGCGGCAACGCCAGCGTTCCGGTGAGCAGAGTGTTCGACGCCGTCATCGCGCACCGCTCATGAGTTCATCGCGGCCGATGAGCACGAGGTCGAGCGGCGCGAGTGCGGCCACGCCGAGCAGCGCCGAGACGATCGCCAGGGCCAGCACAATCGCTTCGCTCGCACGCGGCACCGGCGTGATCGTCACCGGTTCGTCCGTCGTCGTCAGCGCCTTCGAGAGCACCAGGAACACATAGGCGGCGGTGAGCAGCCCGCCGAGCGCGATGATCACCACCCACCACCACTGTGCCGATGCCAGCGCGGCAGACAGCAGCAGCCATTTGGCGAGAAATCCGCCAGCGGGCGGCAGGCCGATCAGCGCGATCCCGCTCAGCGCGAAAGCAGCAATCGTCAGCGGCAGAGCGCGCGCAACGCCGCGCAGATCGGCTACGCGATCGTGTCCGAGTGCGGCATAGACGAGGCCCGCCGCCATGAACATCGCGGCCTTGGCGGTCGCATGCGAGATCGCCTGCAGCAGCCCGCCGGCCAGCGCCGACGCGGCGCCTGCCGCCGAGGCCGCTCCCAGCACGAGCGGAAACATCAGGAACAGGTAGCCGATCTGCGCGACGGTCGAGTACGCGACCATCAGCTTGAGGCGCGCCTGCTGGAGCGCCACGACGCTGCCAACGATGATCGCGCCGGCGCCGAGTGCTGCCAACAGTTGTGCGGCCGCCGGCGTCACGACGCCGGCAAAGGCGTCAAGCCATAACCGGATTACGAGGAAGAACGAGCCCTTGATCACCAGGCCCGACAGCAGCGCGCTCGCGGCCGCCGGCGCACCCGCGTGCGCGGGCGGCAGCCACAGGTGCAACGGGAACAGTGCCGTCTTCGCCAGCAGGCCCGCCGTCATCAGCGCCACCGCAACGATCGCCACCGGCTCGGCGTGCACGCGTTCCGCCAGCAGCGCAATGTCGAGCGTGCCGTATCCGCCATAGATCAGCACAGTGCCAACGAGATAGAGCACCGAACCCGCCAGCGCGTACAGCAGGTAGCGCAGTGCCGCCTGCAGTGTTTCGGCGCGACCGTCGAGACTCACCAGCGGCACGGCCGCGAAGGCCACGAGTTCGAGGCCGACATAGAGCGTGAAGAAATCGCCCGCCAGGAACACCACCAGCAGCGCGGCCCAGACGCCGAGCAGCATGACCCAGAATACGAACGGTGCGCGCGCCTCGCGCTGGCCGCGCGGGGTCGCAAAGTCGGCGCGAGCGAAGAGCGCGATGGCCGCCAGCACGACCACGGAGGTGGCCATCATGGCCGCCGACAGTCCGTCGGCGCGCAGCACGATACCGAGCGGCGGCGCCCAGGCTCCGAGCCGATAGACCAGCGCCGCCCCGGACTCGAGCATTTGCATCACGATCGCGAGCGCCGCGATGGCGCCGAGCGGCAGTGCTGCGAGCGCAATCCGCGCCGCGTGACGCCCTCCGAACAGCACCGCCAGCAGCAGCCCGGCGACCGGCACCATCAGCGCGAGCACCAGCCAGTGCCCACCGGGCGTGGTCAGGTCCTGCATGGGCGTCAGACGCTTTCCGCCCGACGAGCGCCGCCGGAATCGGACCCGCCCGCCGGCGCTGGCTGATCGGCCGGTCGCGGCAGCGCATCGGGCGACAGGCTCGCTGTGTGCGCGGTTGCCGCCAGCCGCAGCAGCAGGGTGACCGCCAGGGCGGTCGCCGAGAACGCCACGATGATGCCGGTGATCACGAGACCCTGAAGAACTGGGTCACCCGGCAGGCCCATGGCCGCGCCGCGCCGCGCGACCACGCCGGCGATCAAGAACACGCCCGACCCCAGCAGGTTGAACGACAGGATCTTGCGCAGCACGTGCGGGTGCACGATCAGCCCATACAGGCCGATGCCGGCCAGTGCCGCACCCACGAGGCCATACCAGGTCGCCGAGTTCATCGACCCTCGCTTCCGCGCCGTTCCGGCGGGCCGGCCACCATCAGCGCGAGCGTCGCGCCGACCGTGACAATCTTGATGATTTCGACGGCGAGAATGATCGGCTTGGCGAGCGTCTCCGGATACGCGAGGAAGCCGGCACCGAACGCGAGACCCGCCAGGCCGACGAGGAGAAATGCCACCGGGCCGGCCACGAGCCAGAAGCGCAGCCAGCGCTGGTCGATCGCCGGCGTGTCGGCCAGTCGCGCCATGATCGCGAGCAGCCACATGGCCGCGAGGATTGTGCCGCCCTGGAACGCGCCGCCCGGGTGATCGGCGCTGACGAACAGCAGATAGACACCAAACACGATGCCGATCGGCGGCAGCAGGCGCGCGAAGAACACCAGCACGCCGTTTGGATCGGCCGCGTGACGCCGGCCCGGCCGGCCGCCCCAGAGATCGTCGCGCGCGAGCGACCAGACACCAACGATTGCCAGCACAAGCACGACCTTTTCCAGCAGCGTGTCGGTCGCGCGGAATGCCATCAGCGTGGCCGCGACCGGATTGCCCAGTCCGGTCGCGGGAAGGCCGGCAACGGCCAGCGGTGCCAGCGTCGGCGCGGGGGTCGGCAACGCCAGCACCGCAATCGACAGCGCGCCCGTCACGGCGCCGGTCGCGAGCAGCGCGATCAGGCGCACGAACACGCCCGGCCGCTCACGTGCGGCCGCTGCCTCCGTCGCGCGCAGCCGCGCCGACGCGTTGAGCATCAACAGGCCGGTGAGTCCGCCGCCGATCGCGGCCTCGGTCAGCGCCACATCGGGCGCGCCGAGTCGAAACCAGGCCAGCGCCACCAGCAGGCCGAATGCGACGAAACCGACCACCGCGGCATAAGTCGTCCGCGTGCGCAGTGCAAAGAAGGCGATCGCGAGCGCGAGCAGGCCGAGGCCGATGTCCAGCGCAAGTCCCAGACGAACGAGATTCACCGCGGACGGCCCTCGCGTCGCGCTGCCGACCCCGCCAATTGTGAAACGGTCGCACTCGCCAGCAGGATCAGGCCCCAGACCACAATCAGCTTCAGTGCGGCCAGTCCGTCGGCCGCGCGCGGCAGCAGGCCGAGGACGATGAGCCCGATGCCGAGATTGTCGGCCTTGGTCAGTGCGTGCAGGCGCGACAGCGTGTCCGGAAAGCGCAGTAGCCCCACGGTGCCGGCGACGAAGAAGAACACGCCGGCGCCGATCAGCACGAGGCTCAGATAGCCGGTCAGCGCGCTCATCGACGGTCCTTACCCAGCGCGTCGCCTTCGACTCCGGCGTCGTCACGCGGGTCTTCGTCGGGCAGCTCCCGCGTGCTGCCCTTCTTCACGAAGGCAATCGCCGCGAATGCGGCGAGAAGCGCAAGCGTGAGCGCGAGATCAACCGCACTGCCGCTTCCAGCCGCGGCACCAAATAGCAGAAGTGCCGCGACCCCGCCCGTGCCAAGCAGCTGTGCGGCCATGATGCGCTCGGCGTCGCCCGGCCCGCGCAGCACACGCGCAAGCCCCGCCGCAACCGTCGCGATGATGATCACCGCACTGGCAAGCAGGAACTCATACATCGGTGGCGTCCATCGCCCCGGGCGGGGCCGCATTCGCCGCCGCTTCGCCCGGCGCAATGGCCCGAGTGAGTCGGGCTTCCTCAGCGCTCAGCTGCTCCACGACCGGCTGACCGACGTCGAGGCAGTGATAGATGACGCCACCTTTGTCATCGCCGCAGGGCACGGTCCCAGGCAGCAGGCTGGTATAGGACGTGAACACGTTGCGTGCCACGCCGGGCGGCACCCGCGGGTGATAGACCACATAACCGGGTGCCAGCGGCAGGCGCGGATCGAATGCGCGGCGCGCCACATCGACGCCCGCGACGACCGATTGCCACAGAAAGCGTGGCACCAGCGCCAGCAGGTACCAGGGTCGGATCCGCAGCGTCCCTGGCGGCAGCAGCCTGCCGCTGGCCCAAGCCGCAGCAGCAGCGGTCGCGACCCCGAACGCCAGCTGCTCCGGCGCCCAGCCCATCAGCACGATCCACAGCGTGAAAAAGCCCAGCCCGCGCACCAGTAGCCCGCCGCGCCGCGGTCGAGCGGCTTGAGCGGGCTTTGAGCGGTTCGTCATCGGAATCCTGCGGCCGGCTTCGAGCGGGGCGGTGGGGCTCACGCCGCCGTGGGCGTGGTGACGGCGTCGACGATCTCGAGCTGCATCGCGCGCGAGCGGTCACACAGTCGCGCCTCGAGGCGCACCGCACGGCCCGACTCGACGATGAAGTGACCTGCGCTCGGTTCGGGATCGCGCTCGCGCAACCGTGGCGTGGACACCGAGTTCAACGGCTGCAGGATCGCGCCAGCATGGATGTCGCGGCGCGCCGTACGCCGCGCCACCGCCGGGGACGCTGCATCGGTTGCCGCCTCTGCCCGCGCCATCCCGGCTCTCCGGGCTCAGGCCGACGCCGGCGCCGCTTGCGGTTTCGGCGCCGGGTCGTCCTTGATGAAGGTGACGTACAGCGTCGGCAGGAACACGAGCGTCAGCAGCGTGGCGACCAGCAATCCGCCCATGATCGCAAAGGCCATCGGTCCCCAGAACACCGTCGGCGCGATCGGGATCAGGCCCAGCACGGTCGAGATCGCCGTCAGCATCATCGGCCGCAGGCGCGATGTGCTGGCAGCCATCACGGCGTCGCGGACACTGCGGCCCTCGGCCCGATCGGATTCGATCTGCACGATCAGGATCACGGCGTTCTTGGCGATCATCCCCATCAACGAAAGGATGCCGAGGATGGCCACGAAGCCGAGCGGCCGGCCTGAAATCAGCAGTGCGGCAACCACACCGATGAGCCCCAGCGGCAGCAGCGACACCACCATCCCGAGCCGCCGAAAGCTCACCAGCAGCAGCATCATGACGGTCAGCATCAGCACGATCATCAGCGGCACAACGGCGACCACCGATGCCTGCGACTTCGCACTCTCCTCGTAGATGCCGCCGGTGACGACCTTATACGGCTTGGGCAGTGTGGAGTTCAGCTTCACGAACTCCGGCGCCAGGATGCTGACGACCTCGTCGGGCAACACACCCGGCGCAACGTCCGCCCGCACGGTCAGAGTCGGCACGCGGTCGCGGCGCCACACCAGCGGGTACTCCTGCTGGGACTCGAAGGTCGCGAACTGCGACAACGGCACCGTGCGGCCGTTGGGCAACGGAACCTGCAGTCCGCGCAGCGCGGACAGCGACATCCGCTGCTCGTCGACCGCGCGCGCCACCACGTTGATGAGGTAGATGTCGTCACGTACCTGCGTCACGACCGAACCCGACACCGAAGCATTCAGCACCGCGGCGATCGCCGCTGAACTGACGCCGAGGCGGCGCGCCTGGTCCTGGTCGATCTTCACGCGCATTTCGCGGCCAGGCTCCATCCAGTCGTAGTTGATGAGGCGCGCGCGGCTGTCCTTGGCGATCGTCCGAGCGACATCGAGCGCGATGCGCCGCACTTGCTCGATATCCGGTCCGCTGACGCGGTACTGCAACGGCCACCCCACCGGAGGACCGAGCTCGAGCGGGTAGACCCGCGCGACGACGCTCGGAAAGTCCTCCGCGAGCAGGGTTTCGAGCTTGACCTGCAAGCGATCGCGCGCTGCGACGTCCTTGGCGACAATCACAATCTGCGCGAAGAACGGGTTCGGCAGTTGCGCGTTGAGCGGCAGGTAGAAGCGGATCGCCCCGCGTCCGATGTAGGTGCTCCAGCGATCGATCCCGTCGTCCTTGGCGAGCACTTCCTCGACCCGCTTGGCAGTCGTCTCGCTGGCGAAGATCGATGAGTTCTGCGGCAGGGTCAGGTCGACCAGCAGTTCCGGCCGGTCGGAGGCCGGGAAGAACTGCTGCGGCACGAATCGAACCAGGAACACGGCCGCGACAAAGGCGGCTACCGTCAGCGCAATCGTCAGCCACTTCGCGCGCATCGCCGCACTCAGGAACGCGCTGTAGACCTGCAGCACGCGGCCGGGCTTCTCTTCCTTCAATTCCTTGGGCGGTTTCAGGATCGCCATTCCGAGCAGTGGCGCGAAGATGACGGCGACGAACCACGAGACGATCAGCGCGATCGCCACCACCGCGAAGATCGAGAACGTGTACTCGCCCGCCGAACTTCGGGCGAACCCAATTGGCACGAAGCCGGCGATCGTCACCAGCGTTCCGATCAGCATCGGCGCCGCCAGAGTCTTGTAAGCGAAGGTGGCTGCCTTCTCCATCGAGTCGCCCGCACCGAGTCGGCGGATCATCGCGTCGATGGTCGTCATCGCATCGTCGACGAGCAGCGTGAGCGCGATGATCAGCGCGCCGAGCGAGATTCGGTGCAGGTCGATGCCATAGATGCCCATCACGACGAACACGATCGCCAGCGTCAACGGGATGGCGAGCGCGACGACGGAACCGGGCCGCACGCCGAGTGCGACGAAGCTCGCCGCCAGGATGATCAGGATCGCCTGCCACAGCGACGTGATGAATTCGTTGATCGCCGTGTCGACGGTCTCCGCCTGGTCGGCCACGAGGATCGGCTCAATGCCGAGCGGCAGTTGCGCCTTGATCTCGGCCATCTCCTTGCGGATGTTCTTTCCCAGCGCAAGGATGTCTCCGGCATCGCGCATCGCGATGCCGAGCCCAATGGCGGGCTGACCGTTGACACGGAACATCGGTTGCGGCGGGTCGATGAAACCACGCCGCACGTTTGCGACATCACCCAGCCTGACCATGCGGTCGCCGGCGAGAAAGTTGAATTCCTCGATCGCGCGCTCGTCTTCGAATGACCCCGAGACACGCAGCGATAGCCGCTCCTGTGCCGTCTGGATCACGCCCGACGGCCGGACCAGGTTCTGCGCCTGCAACGCGCGCACGATCGCTGCGTAGTCCAGTCCGAGCCCGGCCAGCTTCTCGGTCGAGAATTCGAGAAAGATCTGCTCGTCCTGCGCGCCGATGATCTCCACTTTCGACACGTCCGGCACCGCGAGCAGGCGCGAGCGCGCGTCCTCGACATGATCGCGCAGCTCGCGTTTGGTGAAGCCGTCGGAGGTGAAGCCGTAGATGATGCCGAAGGTATTGCCGAAATCGTCGTTGAATCCCGGCCCGACGACGCCGGCCGGGAGCGTTGCCCGCATGTCACCGATGTTCCGGCGTACTTCGTACCAGAGGTCCGGCACAATCTCCGGTGGCGTCGATTGCTTGAGGTCGACGAAGATCGTGGTAACGCCGGGGCTGGTGTAGCTGCGCACCGTGTCGATGAAGCGCGTCTCCTGCAGGCGCCGTTCGAGTCGCTCGGTGACCTGCTCCAGCGTCTCATCGAGCGTCGCACCCGGCCACGCCGCCTGCACGATCATCGTGCGGAACGTGAACACCGGATCCTCGGCACGCCCGAGCTTGAGGAAGGCAAATGTGCCGGCGATAACAGCCACCAGCATCAGGAAGATCACGAATGAGCGACGGCCAATCGCCCATTCGGAAAGATTCGGGCCGATCACTTCTTGCTTTCGAGCAGACGGACGGTCTGCCCGGGCCGCAGCGCCTGGATGCCGGCCGTGACGATGAGGTCGCCTTCCTTCAGGCCTTTGCCAATGATGACGCGCGCAGGGTCGTTGCGCAGCACTTCGACCGCCCGCGCGGAGACTGTCTTGTTCGCAGGGTCAACAACCCAGACCGACGGCTGCCCGGCATCGCGCGTTAACGCGGACACTGGGATGTCGATGCCGGCTTCTCCACCGAGCTTCGTGCGCCCGGTCACTGTCGACCCGAGCCGCATGGCCGCAGGAGGGTTGATCAGTCCCACGCGCACGGCAAAGGTGCCGGTCGCAGGATCGGCGCGCGGCGAGACTTCGCGTACGCGCCCTTCCGCCGTGACCTTCGGATCAGAAGTCAATGACACCGTGACCTCGGGGTTCGCAGGCACCGCATCCTTGATGCGCGGCGGCACGCCGAACACGGCATCACGGCCGCCCTGGCGTGCGAGCTGCACGACCATTCGCCCGGCCTGCACTACTTCGCCGGCCTCAGCGCCGACCGCCGTCACCGTGCCTGGAGCATCGGCGACGAGCCGCGTGTAGCCGAGCCGGTTGGAAGCGATGTCGAGCTGCGACTGGGCGGCATTGAGCTGCGCCTGGGCCGACTGAAACGTTGCAGCCACCTGATCGTAACGTGCTTTCGAGATGAAATTCTGCGCCAGCAGTTCCTTGTGGCGCTCGTAGTTGTTGCGTGCTTCGACGAGTTGCGCACGCGCCGCTGCGACATTGGCGCGTGCGCCGGCCACGCCGCTTTCCTCGTTTTCTGGATTGAGCACCGCGATCAGCTGACCGGCTTTGACCGTCGCTCCGACATCGACCCGACGTTCCACCAGCCGACCATCGATGCGAAACGAAAGGTTCACTTCAGACTCGGCCTGAATCGTGCCGGTCAGCGAGATGGTCTCTCCGCCCGGAAACATCTCGACTTTCATGTACCGGACCGGACGGATGTCGGGCGCAGCGACCTTTTCGGCCGGCCGGCATCCGATGAGTGTGGTCAGCGCCAGCAACGCGCCGATCAACGGGAGGGTCCCGCGCGTGAACAACAGCGTGGTTTCAGGATGCATCGAGGACAAGGGAGTCTCCATGGCACTTCCGTACGGTCGCCGCTCGCCCCCGGCCGACTTCCTGCTTCCAAACGACCCATGAGTGCGGCCGATGGACCACGGCGATGTCGACAGTTGCGAAGACGGAACGAATTCGGAGTGCAACCACGCAAACTGACTCCGAACGCTAGACTTCATGAATTGCGCGGAGGATTTTAGCTTCGATCATTTCGAAGTCAAACGCGACCTCGATAGCGTCAGACCTCGTGCGTCACTCGAAGCGTTGCCGCTCCGATCGCACCTTAGAAAATAGTCTCAGCCATGGCGTTTGAAATTGTCCGTGACGGTGCAGGCGCGAGCGAGCATGGTGCACGCGCGAGCATGACGTTGCGCCCGCCCGCGTCGGCGGTGAGCCGGCGGCGGCCGCCAGCACGCAAACCGCTTCTCCTGCTGGCATGGCTCGTCGTTTCCGTGGCGGGATGCGGCACGCTCGTTCGCAATCCGGTTCCGGCCGACCTGACCAACGAGGCCATCGTGTCGGGCCTGCCGGATGTGCGCTCCTGGGCCGCGAACCCCGGCCGCGCCCTGCAAGACGATCTGGTGCGTTCCTTCAAACAGGAGTCGCGCACCGAGTTTCCGGTCGGGCCCGACGGCGTGGTGCAGTACTCGCACCTGCTGCTCTCCGGCGGTGGTGCCAACGGTGCATTCGGTGCCGGCCTGCTCAACGGCTGGACGAAGAACGGCAATCGTCCGGTGTTCAAGATCGTCACTGGCGTTTCCACTGGCGCGCTGATGGCGCCCTTTGCGCTGCTCGGGCCGAAGTACGACGACGCCCTGCGCGAGCTCTACACGATGACACGTTCACAAAACATCTTCATCAGCGGGTCAATGTTCGGCATGTTGACCCAGCTCTTCTTCGGCGAAGCCCTGGCCGACACTGGCCCGCTGGCAACGATGATCGCGCGCTACGTCGACGCATCGTTCGTGCGCGAGGTGGCCGAGGCGCACGCGCAGGGACGCCGGCTCTACGTCGGCACTGCCGACCTCGACTCGCAGCGCTTTGTGGTCTGGAACATGGGGCTGATCGCCCAGGCGAGCTATCCGGACAAGGTCCGGCTGTTTCGCCAAGTCATGCTCGCCTCAGCATCGATACCGGTCGTGTTTCCGCCGGTCTATTTCGACGTCGAGGCCCGCGGCCGGACCTATGACGAGATGCACGTCGACGGCGGTGTCGGCGCGATGGTGTTCTTCAATGCGGGACTCTTCAGTCCGTCGATTGCCCGCAAGACCGCCGGCAGCGCGCCGGGCCACGACCGGATCTTCGTGATCCACAACGGCCAGCTCGCGCCGCCGGCCCCGACCCCGACGCCACGCACCGTGCGCGCCATCTCCACGCGGGTGCTCGAAGCCCGCGGCCGGGCGGGCGTCATCGGCGACCTCTTCCGCATTTACACAATCGCGCAGCGTGAAGGCGCCGAGTATCGCTGGGTCACGATCCCGAACGGCGTCAGCCTGGAGGGCGAAGAGTTCTTCGACCCGGCAATGATGACCTCGCTGTACGAGGTCGGCTTCAAGCACGGCCTCGCCGGCGGCGAATGGAACACGCGTCTGCCGGGTGAAGTGCAATCCATACCCGACCCAGACTAGACGGACCGAGCCGCGCTCAGGCCGGGCGCGGCGATCAATGCACGATGCGGTCGAACACGAACCGGCCGTTCTTCACGTCGACCGGGATCACGTCTTTCGGGCCGAATCGGCCCTCGAGCACGAGCCGCGCGACCGGGTTCTCGATCTCCTGCTGGATCGCACGCTTCAGAGGCCGTGCACCGTACAGCGGATCGAAGCCCACCTTCGCAACCTCGGCGAGCGCCGCGTCGCTGACCTCCAGCCTCATGTCCTGCGCCGCCAGTCGCTGCTCGAGCCGCTTGAGCTGGATCTTCGCGATCGACTTGATCTGACGCGAGTCGAGCGCCTGGAACACGACGATCTCGTCGATCCGGTTCACGAACTCCGGCCGGAAGTGTTTGCGCACCTCGCCCATCACCGTGTCCTTGATCCGTTCCGGGTCCTGCCCGGCCATGCGTTGGATATCGTGCGAGCCGAGGTTCGACGTCATCACGATGACCGTGTTCTTGAAGTCGACGGTGCGGCCCTGACCGTCAGTCATGCGGCCGTCGTCGAGCACCTGCAGCAGCACGTTGAAAACGTCGGGGTGCGCCTTCTCGACCTCGTCGAACAGGATCACCGCATAGGGCTTGCGCCGCACAGCTTCGGTCAGCGCACCACCCTCGTCATAGCCGACGTATCCAGGCGGGGCACCGATCATGCGCGCCACCGAGTGCTTCTCCATGTACTCGCTCATGTCGATGCGGATCAATGCATCTTCCGTATCAAACAGGAACTCGGCCAGTGCCTTCGTCAGCTCGGTCTTGCCAACGCCGGTCGGCCCCAGGAACAGGAACGAACCGTACGGGCGATTCGGATCGGCCAAGCCCGCGCGCGAACGCCGGATTGCGTCCGCCACGAGGCTTACGGCCTCGTCCTGACCAACGACGCGCCGGTGCAGGTGCTCTTCCATCTTCAGCAGTTTCTCGCGCTCGCCCTGCATCATCTTGCTGACCGGGATGCCCGTCGCACGTGACACGACCTCGGCGATCTCTTCGGCGCCGACCTGGGTGCGCAGCAGCCTCGGCTTACCCTTGGGCGCCTCGGCCTTCTCGGCCTGCTTGAGCTGGGATTCGAGTTGCGGCAGCTTGCCGTACTGGATCTCCGCCAGCTTGTCGTACTGCCCCTTGCGCTTGAGGTCTTCCATCTGCAGGCGCAGTTTGTCGATCTCCTCCTTGATGTGCTGCGTGCCCGCCACCTGCGCTTTCTCGGACTTCCATACTTCCTCGAGGTCCGCGTATTCACGTTCGAGCTTTCTGATCTCGTTCTCGATCAGTTCGAGCCTTTTCTTCGAGGCTTCATCATTCTCCTTCTTCACAGCCTCGCGCTCGATCTTCAGCTGGATGATGCGGCGATCGAGTCGGTCCATCGACTCCGGCTTCGAATCGATTTCCATCTTGATACGCGCCGCGGCCTCGTCGATCAGGTCGATCGCCTTGTCGGGCAGGAAGCGGTCGGTGATGTAGCGATGTGAGAGTTCCGCGGCCGCGACGATTGCCGGGTCGGTGATCTCGACGCCATGGTGCAGCTCATAGCGCTCCTGCAGGCCGCGCAGGATCGCAATCGTCGCCTCGACGCTCGGTTCGTCGACCAGCACCTTCTGGAAGCGACGCTCGAGCGCGGCATCCTTTTCGATGTACTTGCGGTACTCGTTGAGCGTGGTGGCGCCTATGCAATGCAGCTCGCCCCGCGCCAGCGCGGGCTTGAGCATGTTGCCGGCGTCGATCGCGCCTTCGGCCTTGCCGGCACCGACCATCGTGTGCATCTCGTCGATGAACAGGATGATGCGACCCGACTCGGCGGAGACTTCCTTGAGCACGGCCTTGAGCCTTTCCTCGAACTCGCCGCGGTACTTGGCGCCGGCCAGCAGGCCCGCCATGTCGAGCACCAGCACGTGCTTGCCCTTCAAGGTTTCCGGCACTTCCTCATTGACGATGCGCTGCGCGAGGCCCTCGACGATCGCGGTCTTGCCGACGCCAGGTTCCCCGATCAGCACCGGGTTGTTCTTCGTCCGGCGCTGCAGGATCTGGATCGTGCGGCGAATCTCGTCGTCGCGCCCGATGACCGGATCGAGCTTGCCTTGCTGGGCGCGCTCGGTGAGATCGATCGTGTACTTCTTCAGTGCTTCACGCTGACCTTCCGCCTCGGCACTTTCCACCGGAGTGCCCCCGCGCACGGCATCCACGGCAGCCTCGAGTGCCTTGCGGTTCAGGCCGTGCTCGCGCGCCAGCCGCCCGGCCTCGCCTTTGTCGTCGGCGACCGCCAGCAGGAACATCTCGCTCGCGATGTAGCTGTCGCCACGCTTTTGCGCCTCCTTGTCGGTCGCGTTCAGCAGGCTGTTGAGGTCGCGACCGACCTGGATCTGGCCGTCGCCCCCCTTGACCTGCGGCAGACGCTTGACCGCGGCATCGAGCGCCGTGGTGAGTGCGTTGACATTGGCTCCAGCCCGCTGCAGCAGCGAGCGAGCGCCCGCGTCGCCCTGCCGCAGCATGGCGAGCAGCACGTGAACCGGCTCGATGTAGGAATTGTCGTGACCCGCGGCGATCGACTGGGCGTCGCCGAGCGCTTCCTGGAACTTGGTCGTCAGTTTGTCGATACGCATGTCGCTCCCTGCCCCCGAATTCGGTTTCCTAGTCGAAGGTAGGGCGAAGTGGCGCGTTTTCAAGCTCATTGGGCGCCGCCCTCGCTTTGCTAGGATCAACCGCATAGGGTTGCGGTGCGCTGGCTCCGGGTTGACCGAGCGCGTCGGAAGCCACCTCGACATTCAGGTCTGCACTGTGCACCCCGGACTGCTGGTCTCGCTCGTACTCCTGCTCGGCGTGCCCTTGGGCGCACTGGCGCAGTCCGCTGACGCCGCCGATGAAGGTGCTCGCCTGGTCGGCGCGGCTGGCGTCAGTGGCCGCGTCGCCGCGGCGCTCGACGAGGCCCTTTCGAGGTTCCGGCTGCCGGCCGAGGCGGACGAGGCCGACGAGGAGCGCGAACTGCGACGCGCCGAACGCGCTGCCATCGAGGTCCTGGCCACCGAGGGCTACTTCCGTCCCGCCGTGCGCTTTGAACCGAATCCGGCGAAGGTTCCGCGCTATCGACTCCTGGTCGAAACCGGTCGCCTCACCACCGTGAGCACCGTCGACATCCGCTTTCGAGGCGCCGTGGCGGAGTCGACGTTTGCCGAGCGCGCCGCCGCGCTGCGTCGCGACTGGAGCCTGCCAGCCGGAGCGCCGTTTCGCAGCGCCGACTGGGAGGCGGCCAAGAACCGGCTGCTGCTGGCAGTGACGGCACGCGACTTCGCGGCGGCAACGATCGCGCAGTCGAGCGCAGAGGTTGATGCGGAGAGCAGCTCAGCCGTGCTGAGCGTCGAAATCGACAGCGGTCCAGCCTACCGCGTGGGCCCCCTGAGAATTTCAGGCCTGCAGCGCCACGATGCGGCCCTGGTCGAGCGGTTCAATCCCTTCAAGGAGGGGGCTCCGTTTGATCGGGCCCTGATGCTTCAATTCCAGCAGTCGCTGCAGGAGTCCGCGTACTTCAACAGCGTCGTCGTGACCCTCGATCTGGAGGCGGCGACGGCCGATCTCGCGCCGCTGCGGGTGCAGCTGCGCGAAGCACTGACCCGCCGATTCTCGGCCGGAATCGGCTTTGCCACCAACACCGGGGCGCACATCGAGGCGCTCTATCGCCAGGCAATCACGTTCGGGCGGCCGTACCTCCTGCAAACCGGCTTCCGCGTCGACCAGACTGGCCAGTTCGCATTCGTCGACATGCTCTTCCCGCCGCAACGAAGTGGCGTGCGCGACAGCGTCGGCGCATTGGTCGAGAACTCCGAGATCGAGAACCTGCGGATCAACCGCTGGGGTGTCGGTGCCGCCCGGTCGCAGCTCACCGGGCCGCGCGACGGCCGCAACGTCGAGACGCAGCTGGCATTTAACTTCGAGCACGAGCGGCGCGAGACGCCCCTTGATCCACCGATAACGCTCGACGTGCTGTCGAGCACCTACACCTGGACCCGGCGCAACGTCGACGACATCACCAACCCGCGCCATGGCAATCTGGTCCAGCTGCAGGGATCGGTCGGCCTCGGCGGCCTGTCGATCGATGACGCATTCGTGCGTGGCTTCGGCAGCGTCGTCCAGTACGTGCCGGTCGGCAGTACGTGACGCACTGATCCTGCGTGGGCAGGTCGGCGGCGTCCAGGCCCAGAGCACGAACAACGTCCCCAACAAGTTCCTGTTTCGCACGGGCGGCGCGCTGACTGTGCGCGGTTACGACTTCGAGAGCCTCGGCGTGGAACAGGGCGGCGCAATCGTTGGCGGCCGCGCGCTCGCCGTTGCATCGATCGAATATGTCCGATGGCTTGAGCGCTGGGGCGGCAATTGGGGCCTGGCCGCCTTCATCGACGCCGGCGACGCGGCCGCGCGCTTCAAGGACCTCGATCCAGCCTACGGCTACGGTCTCGGCGTCCGCTGGCGCACCCCGGCCGGACCGCTGGCCGTCGATGTCGCCTACGGCGAACGCTTCCAGCAGGTTCGCGTGCACTTTTCGGTGGCAATCGCGTTCTGATCCGTATGCAGCCCGCGCCCGCCCCCGCACCGAAACGGCTTCGCCCGTCCTGGTTGAGCTCGGTCGCGATCGTGCTCGGCCCGGCGCTGCTGGCCGTAGTCGCAGCGGCCGCTACCGCCGGGTGGCTTGTTACGACGGGCGCCGGGCTACGCGTCGCCGCCGGCCTGGCAAGCGCCTTCGTCCCGGGACTCACGCTGAACGGTGTCGAGGGCACGTTCGGTGAAGGGATACGGATCGCCCGGTTCGAACTGATGCGTGCAAGCTGGTCGGTCGCAGCCGACTCCGTGACGCTGGACCTGCGCGAGTGGTCGGTGCGGCAGCGCACCCTTGATGTGGAGCAGCGTACTGGCGCAGCGCGTGCAGATCGATTGGGTCGCCAGCGACGCGCCTGGCAAGCCGCCTGCCACGCTGGGGTTGCCCTTCGATCTTGTCGTGCGCCAGGGCAGACTGCAGGAACTCGCACTCGGCGCTCGCGGGGCCACGCCGACCGTGTTCCGTCGCGTCGAGCTCGTCGGCCGGATGAATGCTCACGGTATCGACGTCGAACAGGTGAGTGGTGAGTTCGAGCGCACCCGGCTGCAGGTGCAGGGACGCATCGGCGCCTCGGATCCCTTCGTCACAGAGGCACGCGCGCACTTGAGTACCTCGCTGCGGGACCGCGCCATCACTGCGACCGTCTCGGCCACGGGCTCCCTGCAGCAGCTGCGGCTCGAACTGAACGCCGACGACAAGGCCGCCCGAGCGCGCGCCAATGCCGCCCTCCACATCTTCGCCGTCGTACCGCTCGAGCGGCTCTCGGTCGAAGTCGAAGCCTTCGACCCTGCACTGTGGCTGAGCGACGTGCCGTCGATGCAACTGCGAGCGCGTGCCGATCTGGTGCCGACGACGCAGGCCGACGGCAAATGGTCGGTCGGCGGGCCGTTCTCGGCCGACAACAGCGCCGCCGGGCCGATCGACCGCGATCGACTGCCGGTTCGGTCGGTGCGCGGAACCCTGGCCTGGGCCGCCGAAACGCTGCGGCTCGACCTCGAGCGGGTCGAGGGTGTGCGCGGCATCGCCAACGGAGCCCTGACATGGTCCAAAGCGGATGGCGTGCAGGCCGCAGCGCGATTCAGCGGCGTCGATGCGTCCACGCTGCACTCGCAGGCCGTGGTGACGAATGCGAGCGGTCAGCTCGACTACGGTTTGCGGGATGGCGTGCAGCGCTTTGTCGGCAGCGCACGCAATGCCGGCGCTTTGCCACTGGCCGCCGACATCGATGCCTCCGTGCGCGCGCAGGTGCTCGAGGTCGCGCGGGCGCAGCTAAGCCTTGGTGAGGGTCGCGCCGACCTGAGCGGCCGGATCGAGCTGGGCGGCGCCCGCAGCGCCCGCATCAGCGGCAGTTTCAAGGACCTGGACTTGGCGCGGCTCGTGCGTGGATTCGATACGCGATTGAATGGCACGCTCGATGTCGATGGACGACTGCAGAAGCCGCTGCGGGGCCGGGCACGTTTCGATCTGAGCGAAAGCCGTATCGCGGGTCGGCCGCTGAACGGGCGCGGCACCGTCGAGGCCACCGATCACCGCCTCGATGCCGACATTGAACTTCGCTCGGGCGCGTCGCGGTTGACGGCCGTCGGCGGTCTCGGCGCGGGTCGCGAGTTGCGCGTGGATCTGTCGGCCGAAGACATCGAAGCATTGGTGCCGGGCTACGGCGGCCAGGTCGACGCCCGCGCCACGCTCACCGGTGAATCGGGAGACCGTGCGGATCGATGGCACGGCGGCGGCCAAGAACCTGCGGCTACCGGGCGGGCATCGCATCAGCAGCCGTGGTCGCGTCGTTCCGCGGTGGCATGGCGGCCAACGAGCCGCTCGCACTGACCGTCGATCTCGCCAAGCACACGGCCCCCGGGGGACCCGAACAGTCGCTCGCCGGTGCCACGCTTGATCGGCCGCGGCACGACGTCGAACGCAACGCTGGAATTGAATGGCGCTACGGCAGCGCAGCAGCCGGTGCGCCTGATCGCCAGCGGCGGCATCACGGACGGTGCATGGCGCGGATCGCTGGTGGCCGCTGAGGTCGGTGCGCCCATCGACTTGCTGATGCGGACTACCGACACCGCTGATGATCTCGCTGAACGCATGGCACTGGGACCAGCGGAGTTCCTGCTGCGCGGCACGCGTTTCTTCGACGTTGAGCTCCAGCTCAAGGAGGACCGTTGGCGTACTTCGGGCCGTTTTGAAGACCTGCAACCCCAGGCCCTCGACGCTCGCGCACGCGCACCGCGACGGGTGGTACGCAGCGGCACCGGCGACCGTGTTCCGCTCACGCTCGCCGGGCGCTGGGAGCTTGAGTATGCCGGATGCCATCACCGGCATCGCCGTGATCGAACGCACCGGCGGCGACATCTACAGCGGCATCGATGCGCTCAACCCGATCGGCGTGAGCGACGTCGGGGCCGCGCTCAACGTGCTCGACAACCGCGTCACGGGCAACGTCTACATGCGCGGACGCGCGCTGGGCAAGATCGACGCCGCCATCGACGCCTATCTCGATCCCGCCGCGCCGGGCGGCCGCCTGCTGGCGCAGGACACGCGCATTCCGCGTCGTCATCGACGCCAACCTGCCGGACCTGAGCTGGCTCGGCCCGCTGATCGGTGACAACGTGCAGTTCGGCGGCGCGGGATCGATCAACGCAGCGATCGGCGGCACGCCGGCGGATCCGACATCGACTGGCACGCTGCGGGGCGAATGCGCTGCGCCTGGCGTGGGTCGACCAGGCGGTGCGCCTGGAAAACGGCCGACTCGATGCCGTGCTCGACGACGGCGTGCTCGTCATCAACGAGCTGGCTGTTCACGGGCAACCCGCGCGTGGCGCCGCTCGAGAAGCGCGCACTCGAAGGGCTTGGACTCCGAACGGCCGTTCGAGGTGCGCGCGGTCGGCCGCATCGCGCTGCGGTCGCTGACCGGGCAGCATCGGCGTGCAGGCCACGCAGTTGCCGGTGCTGCAGCGGGCTGACCGCTGGATGGTGGTCTCCGGCGACGGCGGCATTACGCTCTCGCCCCAGCGGGCAGAGCTTTACGCCAAGTTGACGGTCGACGGCGCGTACATCAATTTCGACGGTCTGCGCGGCGGGCGCAGCCTGCCGAACGACGTTGTCGTGACACACCCCGGAACGCAGCGCAAGGCAAGCGCGGCCGCGCCGGTCGACGTGACGCTCGACGTGCAGGGCTCGATCTCGGACGCCGCTTCTACATCGAAGGGCGCGGGTCTCGAAGCGCGGCTGGCGGGTGCGGTGAATCTCAGCGGACGACCGTCGCAACTGCGCGCGGAAGGCAGCGTGCGCACGGTGGACGGCGTGTATGCCGGCTATGGCCAGCGGCTGCAGATCGAGCGCGGCATCGTCACTTTCCAGGGGCCCGGTCGACAACCCGGCACTCAACGTGCTGGCGGTGCGCGCAGGACTGCCGGTCGAAGTCGGCGTCGCGATCAGCGGGACCGCGCAGCGGCCGTATCGTGCGCCTGCATTCCGACCCGTCGATGTCGGACACCGAGAAAGCTGAACTGGCTGGTGCTCGGCCGTCCGCCGGGTGCGAGCGACGGCAACGACCGCGCGCTGCTGTCGGCGGCGGCCAGCGCGCTTTTTGCCGGTCAGGCCGACAGCGCCAGCACAAGCCTGATGCGCACGCTCGGCATTGACCAGATCACGCTGCAGCCGGGCCAGAGCAGCGCCTCGCTGTTGCCGCGCGAGACGGTCGCGGGGCGGCTGCGCAGCAGCGGCCTTGCGACGTCGAGTTCGGCCGCGGCAGACTTCCTGGCCGTCGGCAAACGCATCAACGACGACCTGTACCTGTCGTTCGAGCAGGCGCTGAGCGGTGCCGAGTATTTCGTTGCGCTCAACTATCGCCTGACGCGCCAGCTCTCGCTGATTGCGCGCGCCGGCAGCACCAACGCGCTCGACGTCGTCTACTCGATCGCCTTCGACTGAATCGCCTTGGACCGCAGCGGATCAGGCGGGAACGGCCACGGCGTCCGCGGGAGGCGGCGCGCCGCGCGCCGGCCGCGTGACACGGAACCAGGTTGCGTACAGCGCCGGCAGGAACAGCAGCGTCAAGGCGGTGGCCACGATGAGGCCACCCATGATCGCAATGGCCATCGGACCCCAGAACGTGCTGCGCGACAGCGGGATCATCGCGAGCACGGCGGCCGCCGCAGTCAGCACGATCGGCCGCAGCCGCCGCACGGCCGCCTCGATGATCGCGTCCCAGGCAGGCATCCCGGCCTCGCGGTTGCGCTCGATCTGGTCGACCAGGATCACCGAGTTGCGGATGATCATGCCGAACATGCGCAATGACGCCCAGCTGCGCCACGAAGCCGAACGGCGCCCGGAACAGCAGCAGGCCGAGCGAGGCCCCGATCAGGCCCAGCGGCCCAGTGAGGAACACCAGCATCGAGCGCGAAAACGTACCGAGCTGCAGCATCAGCAGCGTGAAGACAATGAACAGCATCAGCGGCACGTTGGCCATGATCGCGGTCCCGGCCTTCGACGACTCTTCGGCCGCGCCGGCGATCGCGATCTGGTAGCCCTCCGGCAGGCGCTGCTTCAGGGCTGCCAGCTGGGGGTCGGCCGCGATCTGCGCGGAGACGGTCTGGCCCTGGATGCCCTCGCGCACGTCGCTTTGCACTGTGATCGCATAGTCGCGGTCCTGCCGCCAGATGATCCCCGGCTCCCAGCCGAACTCGACCTTGACGAGCTGCGACAACGGCACCGCGCGGCCGCTGCCCGTCGCAATGTTGGCCTCGGCCAGGCGCGACATGACGGCGCGTTCCTCCACCGGCTGCCGCAACACGATGTCGATCAGCTGGTCGCCTTCGCGGAACTGGCCGATGGTGCTGCCCGACAGTATGGTCTGCGCCGCACGCGCCAGCGTCTGGGTCGACACGCCGAGCGCCCGCGCGCGGTCCTGGTCGAGGGTCAGGCTCAGCCGCTTGACGCTCTCGTTCCAGTTGTCATTGACGCCGCGCGTGTTGGGATTCGCCCGCATCACGTCCTTGACCTGGTCAGCGACCTGCCGCACGGTGCGCGCGTCCGGTCCCTGCACGCGGAACTGCACCGGGTAGGACACCGGTGGTCCGTTGGGCAGCAGCTTCACCCGGCCGCGAAGGTTCGGCAGGTCGGTCCGGAACAGCTCGATCATCTTCACCCGCAGCCGGTCCCGGCTTGCGAGATCCTTCGGCGTCACCACGATTTCCGCCAGGTTGGTGTTGCTGAACTGCTGGTCTTGCGGCAGGTAGAAGCGCGGCGCACCGGTCCCCACGTAGCTGACGTACCAGTCGAGCTCCGGCTGCTGCACCAGCCAGCGCTCGAACAGCTGCGTTTCCACCTCGGTCGCCTGCAGGCTCGAACCCTCCGGCAGCCACAGGTCGACCACGAGCTCGAGCCGGCTCGAATCGGGGAAGAACTGCTGCTCGATGAAGCGGAAGCCGCCAATGCCAAGCGCCAGCGCCGCGATCGTGATCGCGATGACGGTCTTGCGCCATTCGACACACCAGTTCGACGAGCGCGCGGAAGCGCGAGTAAAACGGGGTCGCGAAGAGTTCCGCTGCATCGTGCGCACCCGAGTGCGGCTTGACTTTGAGCAGCCAGACGCCGAGCAGCGGGACAAACAGCACCGCGACGAACCAGGAGATCACCAGTGCCAGCGCAGTGACCTGGAAGATCGACATCGTGTACTCACCGGCGGACGACTTTGCGATCGCGATCGGCAGGAACCCGGCCGCGGTGATCAATGTGCCGGTCAGCATCGGCATGGCGGTCGTCTCGTACATCGAGGTCACCGCCACGGTCTTGCTGGCGCCCTCCTCCAGTTTGCGCACCATCATTTCGACCGCGATGATGGCGTCGTCCACCAGCAGGCCGAGCGCGACGATCAGCGCGCCGAGCGAGATCTTGTGCAGGTTGATGCCGAGCAGCCACATGGCGAGGAACGTGATCGCAAGCACCAGCGGAATCGTCGCCAGCACGACCAGGCCCGGTCCCGGATCGACCCGTAGCGGCTTGGTATGCAGGCCAAGACTCAGAAACGACACGCCGAGCACGACGATCAGTGCTTCTGCGAGCACACGCAGGAAGTCGTTGACCGACGTGGCGACCGCGCGTGGCTGGTCGGCCACCTTGACCATGTCGATGCCGACCGGCAGTGATGTCTCGAGACGGTGCCCGACGGCCGCGAGATCCTTGCCGAGCTGGATGATGTCGCCGCCCTTGACCATCGAGACGCCGAGCCCGATTACCTCGCGCCCCTCGGCGCCGCCGCGCCCCGCCCGCATCTTGTCGCGCGGTGGATCGGTGTAGGCGCGGCTTAGCGTGGCAATGTCGGCCAGCTTGTAACTGAGGCCATTGGCCCGGATCGGCAGCTGGCGCAGCTCGTCCACCGAACGGAACTCGCCGCTCACGCGCACCTGCAGGTTATCGGTGGGCAGGACCAGTACGCCCGCCCCTTCGACCGCATTCTGCGCACTGATCTGCGCCGCCAGCTGCGGAATGTCGAGCCCGATCTGCGCCAGCTTCTTGTGCGAGATCTCGACGAAGATCTTTTCGTCCTGCGCGCCGAACAGATCAACCTTGGCGACGTTCGGAACGCGCAGCAGCTGCTGGCGCACTGCTTCGACGTGATCCTTCAGCTCACGGTACGTGAAGCCGTCGGATGAGAAGGCGAACATCACTCCGTACACGTCGCCGAATTCGTCGTTGAAGAGCGGCCCCTGCACATTCGGCGGCAGCGTGGCCCGGATGTCACCGACTTTCTTGCGCACCTGGTACCAGGCGTCGACCACATCGTGGCCCCGCATGGACTCGTTGAGCTGGACGAAGATGAGGGTCTCGCCGGGTTTGCTGTACGAGCGCAACTTCTCGAGTCCGGGCGTCTCCTGCAGCTTCTTCTCGAGCTTGTCCGTGACCTGCTCGGCCATCTGGGTCGCGGTGGCTCCCGGCCAGTACGCTCGCACGACCATCGTGCGAAAGGTGAACGGCGGATCCTCGTCCTGGCCGAGGCGATCGAAGGCGAACAGTCCACCGAGGAGGAGGACGACCATCAAGTAGCGCACGAGGGGCTGGTGCTCGACCGCCCAGCTCGAGAGGTTGAAGCCGCTGCCGCGTGTCATGGCCTCAGCCCTTCTTGGGGGCGTCGGGCTTCAGGGTTGCCGGGCCGGCCGGAGCGAGCTCCATCGTCGCGCTCAGCAATCGCACCTTCTGCCCGTCCTTGAGCTGATGCACGCCGGCCGTCACGATCACGTCGCCTGGCTTCAGGCCTTCGCTGAGCACGATCTCGTTGCCTGCCACATTGGCAACCTGCACGCGCGTGCGGCGCACTGTCTGGCTCGCGGGATCGACGACCCATGCGTGCGTCGCCCCGCTCTCGGCAAGCAGCGCCTGCAACGGCACCGCGATGACCGGCTGGGCGATCGGCGTTGCAAACGAAACGCTGGCTGTCATGCCAAGGGCGACGCTTTCAGGCGGGTTGATCAGCATGATCCGGGCGGGGAAGGTGCGCGTCGCCGGATCGGCCACCGGCGAGACCTCGCGCACGCGGCCCTCTATCGGATCGCCGCCGGCCCACAGGCGCACGGACACGTCACGCGCGCTCTTCAGCATGGCAAGCTGCTGCTCTGGAATGCCAATCAGCGACTTCCATCTCGCCGGTGCGCGCCAGCCGGATCACCGACTGGCCCGCGGAGACAACCTGGCCGACTTCAGCGTCGACGCCGACGACGATTGCGTCGTGCGGCGCATGCAGCACCGAGTACCCCGCCTGGTTCCCGCTGGTTCGGGCATTGGCTTCTGCTTGGAGATACTTCGCTTCTGCGGCATCGAGCGATGCCTTGCGACGATCGAGATCCGCCTGGCTGATGAAGCCTTTGCGCTGCAGCTCCTCAAAGCGGCGGTAATCGGCGCGCTGCTGGTCGCGATCGACCTGCGCCGCACTGAGTCCCGCGTCAGCCGCTTGAACCGCCAGCCGATAGTCCTGCGGGTCCAGGCTTGCCAGCGGCTGGCCTGCGCGCACCGACTGCCCGACGTCGACCAGGCGCTGCGTCACGCGCCCCGGCACCTGGAATCCCGCCCGCGTCTCGACGCGCGGGCGGACCTCGCCCGGAAAACTCAGCGATCGCGCTGGTCGAACGCAGACCAACCGTCAGTGTCCTGACGGGCCGTACGTCTTCAGTGGGCGTGACCTGGCGTCCGCAGGCGGCAAGGAGGCCGACACCGAGCACCGCGACAAGGAGAAAGCGCATAGCAGAACCAGTAAATAACTTACCGGTCAGTAATATAGCCATCCCACAACCCGCCGGTCAACCCTTTGTGCGTTGCACACTCACAACGCCGGGGTCAGGTCATGGAACGGACGGTCGCGATGCCGGCCAGCGTGGCCAGAATCGAGCCGGCCACATGCAGCACCGTGTGTACTGCGGCCGCCTGCCATTGTTCTCCCTGCAGCAGCGCGACGCTTTCCGCCGAAAATGTCGAAAACGTCGTCAGTCCGCCGAGAAATCCTGTGACGAGGACCAGGCGCCAAACCGGGGAAATGGCGGGATGCGCTGCGAACACGGCCACGGCGACGCCGATCAGGTAGCCGCCCACGAGGTTTGAAACCAGAGTGCCCAAGGGCAACTGAACTCAGGCGCGGATTGAGCCAGTACGACAGCGCCCAGCGCAGCCATGCGCCCAGAACCGCGCCGGCGGCAATGGCCGCGAAAACCGTGACCAGAGGGCCGTCGCGAGTCATCGCTGCCTTCCGCGATCCTTCCAGCGTTCACGCGCCGCGTCGTCGCTCTCACGGGCGTCGACCCAGCGCGCACCCGCCGCCGACGCTTCCTTCTTCCAGAACGGCGCTTCGGTCTTCAGGTAATCCATCACGAACTCGCAGGCCGCGAAGGCCTCGCCGCGGTGTGCGCTGGTGACGATCACCAGCACGATCGGATCGGTCGGATGCAGTTCTCCTACACGATGGATCACCAGCACATCGTAGAGGTCCCAACGGCCGCGTGCCTGCGCGACGATGCCTTCGAGCGCCCGTTCCGTCATGCCGGGATAGTGCTCGAGCGTCATCGACACCACCGACGCGCCCTCATTCAGGTCGCGCACCACGCCGAGGAAGCAGGCGATCGCGCCGACGCGAGGATCGGCCGCGCGCAGGCGCTCGATCTCGGCGTTGACGTCGAAAGCCGCGGTTTGGACCCGAATCATCGGCCGCCGCCGCGCCGCCCCACGGCGGCAGAACGCTCCCCGGCGGGGCAGCGAACATCGTTGGCATGGGGGCAATCCATCCTAGCCACCGGTGACTGGAGGAAAAAACGCGATCTCGGCGGCCTCGTGCAGCGGGGCATCGCCGCGCGCCATCGACTGGTCGACGGCGGCCCGCACCTGTTTGATCTCGGCAAACGCCCCGGCCCAGGGATCGCCGCGCGTGCTGAGCCAGACTCGCAACGCATCAACTGTATCGACACCCGCCGGCAACTCGCACTGCTCGCGTGTACGCCCGATACGTTCGCGCAGCGCGGCGAAGTAAAGCACGGTCACGTTCATGGCGCCGCCGGCCTCATGTGAGTAGGTCCGCAAATGGCAGGTAGCGGACACGGTCGCCGCGCGCGATCGTCGCGCCCGCCGGATGGTCGACCAGTCCGTCCGCCCAAGCGGTGGAATTGAGAACCGCCGAGTTCTGGGTCGAGAAGAGCTCGACCCCGTTGTCCGCGTTGCGGCGCACGCGCAGAAACTCGCGACGCGTGTCGGGCCGCGGCCAGTCAAAGTCAGCGCGCAACTCCAGACTCGGGGCAGGCGCCGTGCGGACTCCCTGGCGGTGCAGGATGAACGGACGCGCGAACAGCAGGAAGGTCACGAAACTCGACACTGGATTGCCCGGCAGCCCGATGAATGGAACGTTCCTCACATGTCCAAATGCGACCGGCTTGCCCGGCTTCATCGCAATCTGCCATAGCTCCAGTGCACCCTCAGCCTCGACCGCTGGCCTCACATGGTCTTCTTCACCGACCGAGACCCCGCCCGAGGTCACGATCACGTCCGCGCGCTGGGCAGCCTCAACGAACGCGGCCCGCGTCTGCGCGCGCTCGTCGGGCACGATGCCGAGATCCACCACCTCGCAGCCAAGCCGTTGTAGTAGTGCGCGCAGGACGAATCGGTTGGAGTTGTAGATTCGCCCCGGAGGCAGCGGATCGCCCGGCATCGCGAGTTCGTCACCGGTGAAAAACACCGCCACCCTGAGCTGGCGCGTTACGGTGACCCGCGCCACGCCAACGGAGGCGACAAGGCCGAGGTCCTGCGGCCGCAGACGCGATCCAGCCGCCACTACGGTATCGCCAGCGGCGACGTCGATACCGGCGCGGCGAATCCAGGCGCCACGCTGCGGAACTTCATTCAGTGTCACCCGGTCACCTTGGGCCGTGCACACCTCCTGCATCACGACGGCATCAGCGCCTGCGGGCACCGGAGCCCCAGTGAAGATACGCGCGGCAGTTCCCGGCTCGAGCGCGGCGCCCATATGGCCAGCAGCAACGCGCTGGCTGACGCGCAACGTCGTGCCGGCAGCCGGCACATCGACGCTGCGCACCGCGTAGCCATCCATCTGCGAGTTGTCGAGTGGCGGAACGTCAAGCGTCGATACGACGTCCGTGGCCAGCACGCGGCCATCCGCTTCGAGTGTCGATACGACCTCGACGCCGACCGGATCGGCCCGCTCCAGCATGCGCGTGAGCGCTTCTTCGACCGTCAGCATCAGGCAAGCCCCAGATGCTCCACTATGAAGTCAGCAATCTTAGCCGGCGCATTGAGGTCGAGCACTGGCAAGGCTGCGACAACCGCGTGATCGGCCGCAAGCGCGATGACGTTGGGGTCGTGCGGGAAGATGGGCGGCTCGCCGATGCCCTGGCGGCGGACTTCGATGCGCGGCACGTGCCCTTCGCTTTTGAATCCCTCGATGATCACAAGGTCGCACGGGGCAAGTTGCGCCAGCAGTTCATTTAGCGTGGAAGGGCGCTCCGGCGTCTCGGTCGAGGAGCGCCCATCGCCGTGCGGTGGCGATCAGCACCTGTCCAGCACCGGCTTCGCGATAGCGGAAGGAATCCTTGCCCGGGCGGTCCATGTCAAAGCCGTGATGGGCGTTCTTGATGGCCGACACGGCGAGTCCGCGCGCACGGAACACTGGTATCAGCGCTCGATCAGCGTGGTCTTGCCGCTGTTGGAATAGCCAATGAAACCGATCGCCTTCACGCGGGACAGTCTATTGCAGGATTACGGCGAAGTTCGCTAACGGCCACCCACTGCGGCGGCCGAACTCGGGTCACTTCGCGTCGCCGCGATGTAATCCTTGACCTGCTCCGCGTCGGCTGCGATGGCTCGAGCGCTGAGGCCGCGACTCAAGGTCGGCGTAGGCGGCTGGGCGGTCCGGGGCATGGCCGGTCGCCTCGATGATCGTCGCTGCAAACTTTGCAGGCAGCGCGGTCTCCAGGCAGATCATCGGCACCGATGCATCGCGCTGCTCGAGCGCGACCTTCAGGCCATCGGCGGTATGCGGATCAATCAGGATTCCGTACCGCTGCTCGACGCTGCGGATCGTTCGCAGGCGATCAATGTGGTTGCTGCGCCCGGACACCAGTCGGCTGGCGTGGACACCCGCGAGAAAGGGCGTGCCGACCAGGTGGAACTGGCCGCGTGTATCGACTTCCCACCAAAGTTCGCGCACAACCTCGGGGTCACGGCCGACCACGTCGAACATGAAGCGTTCGAAGTTGGACGCCTTGCTGATGTCCATCGACGGACTGCTGGTCGCGTGCGTCTCGGTGCCGCTGCGCACGCGGTAGCGGCCCGTTCGGAAGAACTCGTCCAGCACGTCGTTTTCGTTGGTCGCCAGCACCAGTCGGTCGATCGGAAGCCCCATCTGACGCGCGATCCAGCCGGCAAGGATGTTGCCGAAATTTCCGGATGGCACCGCAAAGGACACGCACTCACCCGCGTTGCGCGTGGCGGCCAGGTAGCCGCGGAAGTAATAGACCACCTGGGCGACGATACGGCCCCAGTTGATCGAGTTGACACTGCCGATGTGCCACTTGGCCTTGAAGGCGAGATCACCCGAGACAGCCTTGACCACGTCTTGGCAGTCGTCGAAGGTGCCGGCCACGGCGAGGTTGAAGATGTTCGCATCCTGCAGCGAATACATCTGCGCCCGCTGAAATGCGCTCATCCGACCCTGGGGCGACAACATGAATACGCGGATGCCCGGCCGCCCCCCCATTGCGTACTCGGCCGCGGAGCCGGTGTCACCCGAGGTCGCGCCGAGGATATTGAGCTCGCCGCCCCGCGTCTGGAGCACAGACTCGAACAAGCCCCCAAGCAGCTGCATCGCCATGTCCTTGAAGGCGAGCGTTGGACCGTTCGATAGCTCGAGCAGCCCGAGTCCAGGCTCGAGCCAGCGCAGCGGCGCAATGTCCTCAGCGCGGCTGTCCGCGCGTCCATTCCCGTATATCGACGCGCTGTAGGTTGCTTGGCATAGCCGCGCCAGGGTTTCGCGCGGAAGATCGGTCGCGAATTTTGCGATGACCTCAGTCGCGAGCTGCGCGTAGGTCAGCGTGGCGCCAGGATTCCAGTTCCGCGCGTGGCACCGATGGATAGTGGGCCGGTACGTACAGTCCGCCGTCATCTGCCAGTCCTGACAGCAGGATGTCGGCAAAGCCGCGCTCCGGAGCGCGCCCGCGCGTCGAAACGTAGCGCATGTTGGCTGGCACTACAGCAGCTCTTCCTGACGGATCCGGATCACCGGCGCCAGCACTGTCGGCAGCGCCTCGATGCGTCGGATCGCAGCATTGACCTCGCGCTCGACCGCGTCGTGCGTCAGCATGATGATGTCGGTCTGATTCTCGCCTTCGGACGGTTCGCGCTGGAACAGTGCATCGATCGAGATGCGGCCGTCGGCGAGGATACGAGTGATATCGGCCAACACGCCCGGTTGGTCGGCCACTCGCATGCGGAAGTAGTAGGAGGTGACACACTCCTCGATCGTCAGCCACGGCACTGCTGCCATTGCGTCGGGCTGGAATGCCAGGTGCGGGACGTGGTTTTCCGGATCCGCCGTGTGCATGCGCGTGACGTCGACGAGATCCGCGATGACCGCCGAGGCGGTCGGTTCGGCGCCCGCCCCGGGACCGTAGTACATCGTGGTGCCGACCGCGTCGCCCTTGACCAGCACCGCGTTCATCGCCCCCTCGACGCTCGCGATCAGGCGTTGCATTGGCACCAGAGTCGGATGCACGCGCAGCTCTATTCCCTTGGACGTGCGCTTGGCGATACCCAGCAGCTTAATCCTGTAGCCGAGCTGCTCGGCGTACTTGATGTCGGTCGAGGACAGCTGCGCAATGCCTTCGGTGTAGGCAGCCTCGACGTTGATCGGCACGCCAAACGCGATGGCTGCCAGGATGGTGAGCTTGTGCGCAGCGTCGATGCCTTCAATGTCAAACGTGGGATCGGCTTCGGCGTAGCCGAGCCGCTGCGCCTCGGCGAGTACCGCGGCGAAAGGCAGTCCCTTGGACCGCATCTCCGACAGGATGAAATTGCTGGTCCCGTTAATGATGCCCGCCAGCCACTCGATGCGGTTGGCGGTCAGTCCTTCGCGCAGCGCCTTGATGATCGGGACGCCGCCGGCCACCGCGCCCTCGAAGGCCACCATGACGCCGCGCGCACTCGCCGCCTCGAAGATTTCATTGCCGTGGCGCGCCAGCATCGCCTTGTTTGCAGTGACGACATGCTTGCCGCGCGCGATCGCCTCGAGCACGAGGGAGCGCGCTGGCTCGTAACCGCCGATCAGTTCGACGACGATGTCGATATCCGGGTGGCACACCACCTCCAGCGGCTCGGTCGTCAGCGGCACGTCCTTGCCTAGGGTGGCGCGCGCCTTGTCGGCATCGCGCACAGCTACCTTCGCTATCTCGATCCCGCGGCCGGCGCGCCGCGTGATTTCATGCTGGTTACGGCGCAGCACGTTCCAGGTGCCGCGCCCTACGGTGCCCAGCCCGAGCAAACCGACCCTGATCGGGTTCATCGTCATCGAGATCCCGGCGCGCCGCGCGGCCGCCGCTTCAGTGGTTGATCAGGCCGCGGCCTTCTCGGGCGAGCGTGGCGCGAGCAGCCCGTCCTTGCGGAACATGTCCTTGATGCCGCGCACCGCCTGCCGGATGCGATGCTCGTTTTCTATCAGCGCGAACCGAACATGCGAGTCGCCGTAGTCGCCGAAACCGATACCGGGCGATATGGCCACCTTTGCATCGGCGAGCACCTTCTTGGCGAACTCGAGCGAGCCCGTTGCACGATACGGTTCCGGAATCGCGGCCCAGATGTACATCGAGGCCTTGGGTATGTCGACCATCCAGCCGGCCTCGTGCAGCCCGCGTGCCAGCACGTCGCGCCGCCGCTGGTACTCGGCGCGGATTTCCTCAACGCAGTCCTGCGGACCCTCAAGCGCCGCGATGGACGCGACCTGGATCGGTGTAAAGGTGCCGTAGTCGTGATAGCTCTTGATGCGTGCAAGCGCCGACACCAGGTCCTTGTTCCCGACCATGAAGCCGATGCGCCAGCCGGCCATGTTGTAGCTCTTGCTCATTGTGAAGAACTCGACGGCGACGTCGCGCGCGCCTGGCACCTGCATGATCGAAGGCGCCCTGAAGCCGTCGAACGTGATGTCCGCATAGGCCAGGTCGTGCACGACGTAGATGCCGTGCTGGCGCGCCAGGTCAATCACGCGATGAAAGAACTCGAGGTCGACGCACTGCGCAGTCGGGTTGCTCGGGAAGCCGAGGATCATCATTTTGGGCTTTGGCAACGTCTCGCGAATCGCGCGCTCGAGTTCGGCGAAGAAGTCGACGCCGCCGTCCATGCGCACCGAGCGAATGTCGGCGCCAGCGATGATCGCGCCGTAGATGTGGATCGGGTAGCTCGGGTTGGGCACCAGCACCGTGTCGCCGCGATCCAGCGTAGCTAGCATCAGGTGCGCCAGGCCCTCTTTGGAGCCGATCGTGACGATTGCTTCCGAGTCGGGATCGAATTCGACGCCGTAGCGGGACTGGTACCAGTTGGTGATCGCGCGCCGCAGCCGGGGAATGCCCTTCGACACCGAATACCCGTGCGTGTCCTGGCGCTGCGCGGCCTCGACCAGTTTGTCGACGATGTGCCGGGGCGTGGGGCCGTCTGGATTGCCCATGCTCATGTCGATGATGTCTTCGCCGCGCCGACGGGCGGCCATCTTCAACTCGCCCGTGATGTTGAAGACGTATGGGGGCAGGCGCTTGATGCGCGGAAACTCGACCATCTCCCCGGACCTCAGAAAATGTGTTGCAAAGTCGCCGCAAACTGCGGTCGCTGTTGCGATTTATGGACCCGCGGCACTCGCTTGTGCGGCGCAACGTGTGCCTATAATGTACCCGAATCATTCATGCATCGTTCCCGCTTCATACGAACGATCGCAGGGAAGCCCGGAGCGAATTGAAACTGCACGCGGACTCGCCGACAGCGTTCAACACGGTCACTGCCTACGGCTCCGGATTCATTGAAATCAACAAGGTACGACATACCCGATCGGTGCTTGTGATGCCTGAGCGGCCGGTCGAAGCGTGGGACGTCGCGAGCTTCGATGCTCTGACGCCCGAGGACTTTTCCCGCCTGCGCGCGCGTGAGCCAGAGCTCGTATTGCTGGGCACCGGCGAGCGGCAGCGCTTTCCGCGTCCGCACCTGACCCGCTCGCTGACCGACGCACACATTGGCTGCGAAGCGATGGACTCGCGCGCGGCCTGCCGCACCTACAACATCCTGATGGGCGAGGGCCGCAAGGTACTTGCCGCCATCCTCTTTGATTCCTGAGCGCACCATGGCCGTCTCCCTCGACAAGAAAGTGCCCGATTTCAAGGCTGCCTCCACCGGGGGCGAAGTCCGGCTGTCCGGACTCAAGGGCAGCACGGTGGTGCTCTATTTTTACCCGAAGGACAATACGCCCGGCTGCACGACCGAGGGCGCGGATTTCGCGGCCAGCCATGGGAAGTTCAAGAAGGCGGGCGCCGTCGTATTGGGAGTGTCGCGCGACAGCATGAAGTCGCACGAAGGCTTCAAGTCCAAGATGGGATTTCCTTTCGAACTCGTCTCCGATCCGGACGAAGCGCTCTGCCAATTGTTTGGCGTCATCAAGATGAAGAACATGTATGGCAAGCAGGTGCGCGGCATCGAGCGCAGCACCTTTGTCATTGATGGCGCTGGCGTGCTGCGTCAGGAGTGGCGCGGCGTGAAGGTGCCCAAGCACGTCGATGACGTCCTCAAGTTCGTGCAGCAGATCGCCTGAATCCGATCTCCTGGTCTCTCGATTTCCGTTCGCAAGCCTCATCCCTCCCACGGACTCGCCGCCCCTCTGATGCCGCTACCGAAAGCTCCGAGCAAGCCTGCCACCATCCTCGTCGCCATCCCTTCCGAGCCGGCCCGCCCTGAACGGGTCATGAAGGTCCCCACACCCGTTGCACCAGTTCCCGTTGCCCGCGGCACGGAACCCCTGCCCGCGACGCGGCCCTCAGCGGCCACCCGCCTCGCCGTCGTCGAATCGAAACCGCGCTCAAGCGGCCGTCGAGCGCGCAGCGACGAGCGGCCCAAGCTCTTCGTGCTTGACACCAATGTGCTGATGCACGACTCGACGAGCCTGTTCCGTTTTGAAGAGCACGACGTCTTTCTGCCGATGATGACGCTGGAGGAACTCGACTCGCACAAGAAGGGCATGTCGGAAGTCGCGCGCAGCGCGCGCCAGGTTTCGCGCACGCTCGACTCGTTGGTGGCTGCGTGCAAGACGCCGATTGAAGATGGCATCCCGCTCAGCGCGCTCGGCAACAAGGACGCATCGGGGCGCCTGTTCTTCCAGACGCAGGCGGTCGACGCCGTGCTGCCGCCCAGCCTGCCGTCGGGCAAGGCCGACAACCAGATCCTCGGCGTCGTGCGCGCGCTCAAGGACCGCCACTCCGAGCGCGATGTCGTGTTGGTGTCGAAAGACATCAACATGCGCGTCAAGGCGCGCGCGCTCGGGCTGCCCGCAGAGGACTATTACAACGACAAGGTCCTGGAGGACACCGACATCCTCTACACGGGCGTGTTCCAGTTGCCAGCGAACTTCTGGGACAAGAACGGCAAGGGAATGGAGTCCTGGCAGTCGGGCGGCTTCACCTATTACCGGATCACCGGCCCGGTCGTCGCCAACCTGCTCGTCAACCAGTTTGTCTTCCTCGAAAACGGCACCAACTTTTACGCGCAGGTGCGTGAGATCAGAGGAAAGTCTGCGGTCCTACGGGTCCTACGCGACTACACGCACGCCAAGAACGCGGTTTGGGGCGTCACAGCGCGCAACCGTGAGCAGAGCTTTGCACTCAACCTGCTGATGGACCCCGAGTGCGACTTCGTCACGCTGATCGGCCAGGCGGGCACCGGCAAGACGCTGCTAGCGCTGGCCGCCGGACTGTCGCAGACGCTGGAAACCAAGCGATTCTCCGAGATCATCGTGACGCGCGCCACGGTGCCGGTCGGCGAGGACATCGGCTTCTTGCCGGGCACAGAAGAAGAAAAGATGGCGCCGTGGATGGGCGCGCTCGAAGACAACCTCGAGGTGCTGAACAAGACTGACGATGCGGCCGGCGAGTGGGGGCGCGCGGCGACCAATGACCTGATCCGCACGCGCATCCGCATTAAGTCGATGAACTTCATGCGCGGCCGCACGTTCATCAACAAGTACCTTATCATCGACGAGGCGCAGAACCTGACGCCAAAGCAGATGAAGACGCTGGTCACGCGCGCAGGCCCGGGCACGAAAGTCATCTGCCTAGGCAACATTGCTCAGATCGACACGCCGTATCTCACCGAGGGGTCGTCCGGCCTCACCTACGTGGTCGACCGCTTCAAGGGGTGGCTGCATTCGGGCCACGTGACGCTCCAGCGCGGCGAACGCTCGCGGCTGGCCGATCACGCGGCGGAGGTGATGTAGCGCGCCTCGATTAGGCAATCGGCCGCGCCGATTGCGCCCGTGAACGGCGCTTTAGTCCTGCGCCCCGATCCATCGCCCGTACGCAGGCGGGCGAGTTTCCCAGCGCGGGCCCTTGCGGGCCATGTCGTAGCCGACCTGGTAAAGCTGCTTCATCTTGGCCGGGTCGAACAGTTCGTCGCCGCGGACTTCGACACCGTCGGGCATCGTGACCCAGTGAAAGCCCGCAGCTTCGCTGTTGGTCGCCACGTAGATGCGAAACAGATCGCCCGCCGTCGCCCCGAGCGACAGCGCGCGCAGCGTGCGTAGGCCGATGTCGCGCAGGTTGCGTTCGGTCTGCTCGGCTTGCGGCGAAAGCTGACCGTTGTGGATGACGTAGAGGTCTTCGTAGGTAGGCTCACTCAGCGCACGCTCGCGCACGGCCGATGTGCGGAACAGCCCGCCGTGAAAGAACACCCGCGCGCCGACGGCGCCATCGACATGCATCTCGTCGTACCGCCGGCCGTCGACGTCGACTTCGAAGAGCACCGGTTGCACTGCGAGCGGCACCGACGCCGACGCGAGAACAACGTCGCGGAACAGCCGCAATGCCTGTGGCGTGCCCACTTGCGCAATCAACCCCATGTTCCAGACGACGAAGCGCTGCGCGTCGAGATCGACGGTGCCGACATACAGTCGTCGCCCTTCCGCGTGCGCTTCCGCAATGCGCTTCAGCATCTCCATGTCGAGGTCACTGGCGATCAACCGGGCCAGTGGGGCAGAATCGGCCACCGATTCACCGCGCAGAACCTGCAGCACGAGCGAGCGCGGCCGCATAAACACATCGTCAGTCGCCGTCGTCGTGTAGAAGTGCTTCATTCGATCGTCGTACGCCGGTCCGAGAAACGCGAATGGGGCCATCATTGCGCCGGTCGAAACGCCGGTGACGATCTTGAAAACCGGACGGTGACCACTCTCGGTCCACCCTTTCAGGAAGCCGGCACCGAAGGCGCCGTTGGGTCCGCCACCGGACAGGGCAAGCTGCGGGTAGACGATGCGGCCGTCCGCACGCTTCGCGAACAGACCCGGCTTTTCCTGCTTGAAGGAGAGTTCGAAGTCGCGCTCCATGGCCGCGTTAGGCACCGCGGCCCAGCCACGAACCTCGGGCATCTCCGGTATGCGGGCACGCGCCTGCGCATCGATTGGCACGGGATTGCGCGAGAGGCCGGCGCAGCCGGCGGTCACGACGACGGCAGCCACAACCAGGAACAAACGGACCATCGACCCTCCGGCGATTGCCCCCGGGTTAACGGCTCACCGGGGTCAGAACAGGAACGCGACGAGGGCCACTCCGATCATGGTGAACGCCACGGCAATCTTCACGGCCGTGCCGATCAGGAGCCCGAACCAGGTCGCAATGCCAACCTTTCCGGCGCGCAGCGCATCGCGATGCGCAAGATACTCGCCGATCGCAGCGCCGGCCAGCGGCATGAACAGCAGACCCCACAGGCCAGTGAAGATGCCAGCCACGGTGCCCAGGGCGGCGCCGATGATGCCGTGCCGGCTCGCGCCGACTCGTCGCGCGGACAGTGCCGCGGCGACGTAGTCGACCGCAATGCCGACGACGGACAAAACGGCCAGCACCCCGATCACCCAGCCGCCGATGCGCTGGAAGTCCTCGATCCAAGCCGCGAGCAGCACGCCCCCGAAGATCAGCGGAATGCCGGGCAGTGCCGGAAGAACCGTGCCTGCAAGTCCCGCCAACATCAGCAGCGCCGCCAGTAGCCACAGCACTGCGGTCATGGGCGCCGCTCAGCGCAAAGCCAGCGCCTGCACCTCGGCGGCAGCGTTCTTGCACTTGTCCGTGAGTTCTTCCAGCAACTCATAGATCGCCTTGAGCTTGACCAGCTGGCGCGTGTCCGGCTCTTCTCGGAAGAGCTTCGACATCGCGGATCGGTACACGTGGTCGGCCTGTGCCTCGAGTCGGTCGACTTCTTCGCAGAGCGCAAGCACAGCGCGCATGTCGCCGGTCGACTCCAGTCCGCCCACGGCACGTTGCAATGACTCGGCACTTTGAACAGCCAGATCGGCCAGCCGCCGCGCGTCGGGCGTCATCGCCGTCACGTAATACAGGTGCAGCGACTGCGCCACGTCCTCGGCTAGATCCAGGATGTCATCGAGACGATTGATCAGCGCATGGATCGACGAACGCGGAAACGGCGGGAGCCACGAGCGCCGCAGCAGAGCGAGCGTCTCGGCGACCACGCCGTCAGCGCGCTTCTCGATCGCCTCGATCTCACGCACCCGGCCAGTGGGGTCGCGCACATCTGCCAGCAGCTGCGCCAACGTTGCAAGGCCCTCGACGCACAGCTGGGCCTGGCGGTTGAACAGCGGGTAAAAGCGCCGGTCACGCCGCAGGATGCGCCGCAGAATGGAACGCAAGGCGCCACGTCGTTCGGGCCGTTCCTGGACGAAGTGCGAGGTCATCCGAATTGAGCGGTGCGCGCCAGGTTCTCGAACTTTGTAAATTGCCCGTCGAAGCGCAGGTTCACGCGCCCGATCGGACCATTACGCTGCTTGCCAATGATGATTTCCGCGACGTTCTTGTCGTTGGTGTCGGGGTTGTAGACCTCGTCGCGGTAGATAAAGAGGATCACGTCGGCATCCTGCTCGATCGCACCGGACTCACGCAGGTCCGACATCACCGGGCGCTTGTCGGTGCGCTGTTCGACCGTGCGGTTGAGCTGAGACAGCGCGACGACCGGCACGCCCAGTTCCTTCGCCAGTGCCTTCAGGCCGCGCGAAATCTCCGAGATTTCTGTGGCGCGGTTCTCACCCTGCCCGCTCGCGCTCATCAGCTGCAGGTAGTCGACGATGATCAGTCCGAGCTTGCCGCAGGTGCGGGACAGCCGCCGCGCCCGGGCTCGCAGATCGATTGCGGTCAAGGCCGGCGTCTCGTCGATGTACAGCGGCGCTTCGTGCATTTTCTGGATCGCGCTGGTCAGCCGTGGCCAGTCCTCGTCCAACAGCCGGCCCGTGCGCAGCCGCTGCTGGTCGAGCCGGCCCACCGACGACAGCATGCGCAACGCTAGCTGCGACGCGCCCATTTCCATCGAGAACACGGCCACCGGCATGCCCTGGTCGATGGCGACATATTCACCGATGTTGAGGGCAAGCGAGGTCTTGCCCATCGAGGGACGCCCGGCCACGATGATCAGGTCACCGGGCTGGAAGCCGGAAGTCTTGGAATCGAGGTCCGCAAATCCGGTCGGCACACCGGTGACGTCCGAGGGATTGGCTCGCTCGAACAGCTCCTGGATCCGCTCGACGACCTTGGTCAGCAGTGGCTGGATCTCGATGAAGCCCTGACGGCCGCGCGCCCCCTCCTCGGCGATGCGGAAGACCTTGCTTTCCGCTTCGTCGAGGATCTGCTTGGTATCTCGGCCCGCGGGGTTGAGCGCACTGGTGGCGATTTCGTCGCCGGCCGTCACCAGGCGCCGCAGCACCGAACGCTCGCGCACGATCTCGGCGTAGCGACGGATGTTCGCCGCCGACGGCGTGTTCTGGGCGAGCGTGTTCAAGTAGCCCAGGCCACCCGCATCGTCCGACTTGTTGGAGGAGCGCAGCGCCTCATACACCGTGACGGCGTCGGCGGGCTTGCCGGCGTCGATCAGGCGGCTGATCGCGGCGAAGATCAGTCGGTGGTCGTTGCGGTAGAAGTCATCCGTGCCGACGAGGTCGGCAATGCGATCCCAGGCCGCATTGTCGAGCAGTAAGCCACCGAGCACCGACTGCTCGGCCTCGATGGAGTGCGGCGGCGTGCGTACCGCCGCCAGTTGGGGATCAGACATCGGTTGGTTCACGCAACGCCGTTCGCGCAGAAGGGAAGGGTCACAGACGGACGCCCGTGAGCAAGTGCACTATAGCAACGCAGGACAGATGATCCCGGGGCGCACGGACAAGAAAAAGGCGGCCCGCAGGCCGCCTTGCAAGTTCGTGCGAGTGCGCCGTTCAGGCCTGCTCGCCGACCACTGAAACGGTGATGTCCGCGACAACGTCGGAGTGCAGCGCGACCGCCAGCGGATAATCGCCGACCAGCTTGAGCGGACCCTGCGGCATGCGGACTTGCGCCTTGTTGACCTCGAAGCCCTGCTTGGCGAGTGCCTCGGCGATGTCGTAATTGGTGACCGACCCGAAGAGCCGCCCGTCCACGCCCGCCTTGGCCGCGACCTTGACCGCGACACCATTCAGCTTGGCCTGCACGGCCTGCGCGGCAGCGAGCTTGTCAGCCTGAGCCTTCTCGAGGTCGGCGCGGCGCGCTTCGAATTCCTTGATTGCTGTTTCCGTCGCGCGACGCGCCTTGCCTTGCGGGATCAGGAAATTGCGCGCGTAGCCCTCTTTCACCTTGACCACGTCGCCAAGCTGGCCGAGGTTCACGACCTTCTCGAGCAATATGATTTGCATGTCAGCCGTCCTCGATCAGTGGGTGTCGGTGTACGGCAGCAGCGCAAGGAAGCGCGCGCGCTTGATCGCCGTGTCGAGCTGGCGTTGATAGTGCGCCTTGGTTCCCGTCAGCCGCGCCGGCGTGATTTTGCCGTTCTCGCCGATGAAATCGCGCAACGTGTCGATATCCTTATAGTCGATCTGATCGACCTTCTCGACAGTGAAGCGACAGAACTTCTTACGCTTGAACAGCGCGTTCTTCTGATCGGGCCGGCGCGTGCTCTTGCCTTTGCCCTTGCCCTTGCCTCGTGAAAAGGTTGCCATCTGATGCTCCTGTTTACTAGTGTCTGGTGTACTCGGTGATGTGCACGGTCAAGCGCATCGAGCGGCGGGTGCGCGGGGCGATGAAGCCGGAGATCGTCAGAGGCTGTCCGAGCGGCTCACGCTCGAGCGCAAGGGCGACCGGCCCGACGGCAACAGCAGCGAACTCGAAATCGAGCTTTCTTTCCGAGCCCGCTTCCAGCACCGGCCCGTCAAAGCGAAAGCTGGCTTCCGCCACCGCAATTCCGGCCGGCGTGTAACGCAGTGCATTGCGCGCCACGGGGGTCGCGGAGATTCGCAACTCGTTCACTGGCCCGCCGCGCTCCCGCGCAAGGCACGCGTCAGGCCGCCACGGCGACCGGTGGCTCCGCCACTGCCTTGCGTGCCTCCTCGCGTTCGACGATCTTCATCATCGGCGATGCGGCAGTCTCGGCCTTCTTCATCTTGATCGTCAGGTGGCGCAGGACCGCGTCGTTGTAGCGGAACGCGTGCTCGAGTTCGTCCAGCGTCTTGCCGTCGCACTCGATGTTCATCAGAACGTAGTGCGCCTTGACGAGTTTCTCGATCGGATAGGCGAGCTGACGGCGGCCCCAGTCCTCGATCCGGTGCAGCAGGCCATTGCCGGCGGTGATCATCGCCTTATAGCGATCAATCATGGCCGGGACCTGCTCGCTTTGGTCCGGGTGAACAATGAAACAGACTTCATAGTGACGCATCTTTACTCCTTGTGGATGGTCCGGTGCGCGCCAACGCGCCGGTGGGTGAGCCGCCCGGAAGCGTCATTCCGGTGCGGCAAGGAAGCCTGCAAGGGCTTGAAAAGCCTGCGATTCTAGCCGAAGTACGCGGCACTGCACAAGCCGCGGTCAGGCGGCGAGCAGCCGGGGCACAATCGTCGCCGCGGTGCCGCGCAGCACCCAGTGCGCACACTCGTCGATCTCGCTCGGTGCCGGGTTGACGATGATTACTGTCGCGCCGGCACGCCGGGCGGCCAGCGGCAAGCCGGCCGCCGGGTAGACCATGCCCGAGGTGCCCACGACCAGCAGGACGTCGCTCTCCATTGCCGCCCTTTCGGAAGCCGCGAGGTGCGCCGGGTCCAGCATTTCGCCGAACCAGACCACGCCCGGACGGAGCCAGTCGCCGCAGCGTGGGCAGTGCGGCGGCTCGCCGGGCGGCAACCGCGCCGGATCATCCTCGGAGTAACTGCAGTGGGATAGACAGGTTGTGCGGGTTATCGAGCCATGCAGTTCGATGACTTCGGTGGAACCGGCCCGGCGATGCAGACCATCAACATTCTGCGTGATCACAGTGATGCGCCGCCCCGGCTGCTCGGCTTCCGCCAGCGCGCGGTGGCCGCGGTTCGGCAGCGCCCGTGCAACCGCATCGCGCCGCGATGCATACCAGCGCCAGACCAGCGAGGGATCCGCGCGGAATCCTGCTTCGGACGCCAGTTGCATCGGATCGAACCGGGACCAAAGCCCCGTCTGCGCGTCCCGAAAGGTCGGAACACCGCTTTCGGCCGACATGCCCGCCCCCGATAGAACAGCCAGCCGCCGCGCGCCCTGCATACGCTTCCGAGCCGCCGCCAGGGCTTCGTTCAGCACCGGCGTCACTCGCCGCAGGAGCTTTGCTGCCGCCGAATCCGTGACCGGCGATACCCGACCCGCCGCAGCGGACGAAGCCGCAAGGATGCAGGCATCAAGTTGCCAAGGAACGTCGCGATCATGACCGCATGCTGCACGTCGGTCATGCCGATTTCAAGTCGGGCGTGCGATTGAATCGAGGGCGAAGTTGCGTTGGCGCACGGCCTCGAACAGGCAGATGCCCGCTGCCACCGAGACATTGAGACTCTCGACCTGGCCGTGTAGCGGAATCTTCGCCAGAAGGTCACATCGTTCGCGCGTCAGTCGCCGCAGTCCGCTGCCTTCGGCGCCCAGCACCCAGGCTGTCGGCCCGCGCAGGTCGAGCTCGTAAAGCGCCAGCTCGGCCTCGCCAACCGCGCCGACGGTGCGCACACCTGCCTCGCTCATTGCTTCGAGTGCACGTGCCAGGTTGGTCACTTCAATCACAGGCATTGATTCCGCCGCACCCGCGGCCGCCTTGATCGCCGCCGGCGTCATTCCCGCAGAGCGGTCGCGCGGTACGACGACCGCACGCACCCCGGCCGCGTCGGCGACGCGCAGGCAGGCACCGAGATTGCGAGGGTCGGTCACTCCATCGAGCACGAGCAGCAGCATGTCGCGCCCTGCCTCGACGAGCACATCGTCCAATGTCAGTAGTTGTTGGATCTCTGCCGCCAGCGCGACCACGCCCTGGTGCGGAGCCCCGGCGCTCAGTTCACGCAGCTGTTCGGCGTCGACCGGAACCAGCCGCACGCGGGCTTCTCTTGCGTGCTGCTGCAACTGTTGCATTCGTCCGTCGCGGCGCCGCGCGTCGAAATAGACGACTTCGATCGAGGCCGGCGCTACGCGGAGTCGCGCAGCGACCGCGTGAAAGCCGGCGAGTACGCGCTTGCCGCTCATCGACCGCGACGGCGCGCCCGAGTCTTCGCACCGCGCAGGCCGGTGGCACCGGTCTTGCCTGATCGCAGGCCAGTGCGCGCCTTCTCACGCTTGTCGATGTCGCGCGGCTTGCGTGCCGAGACCACGGCTCGTCGAGCGCGTCGTTGCTCGACGCTTTCACCGCGCGGGCGTTCGCGCTCCTTGGGCTCCGCGGCACTCGCGGCAAGGATCGCCTTGCGTGTCTCGCCACGCACCAGGCGGAACTCGATACGACGTGCCTCGAGATCGACACGCGCCACCTGCACGTTCACCCGATCACCCAGCCGATAGCGCAGCCCCGTCCGTTCGCCGCGCAGTTCATGCAGCGCCTCGTTGAACAGGAAGTACTCGGAGCCAAGCTCCGACACGTGCACGAGCCCCTCGACATACAGGTCGTCGAGCACGACGAAGACCCCGAACGGCACGACTGAACTGACGGTCCCGCTGTAGACCTCACCGACCCGTTCGCGCATGTAATAGCTCTTGAGCCACGCCTCGACATCGCGCGACGCGTCGTCGGCTCGACGCTCATTGGCCGAACAGATCAGCCCGAGCTTCTCCCACGCAGCAAGGTCGCCGACAGCGGCAGGCGAACGCTCGCGCGATTGAAGCAGCGCCTTGCGCGCAGCCAACGGCGCGACAGCCGCATCCTGCACACCGCTCGCCACAGGCACATAGGTCCTGCGCCCCAGGCAGGCCTTGATTGCCCGGTGCACCAGCAAGTCAGGATAGCGGCGGATCGGCGAGGTGAAATGCGCATAGGCCTCGTAGGCCAGTCCGAAGTGGCCGGAGTTGTGCGGGCTGTAAATGGCCTGCTGCATCGAGCGCAGAAGTACCGTCTGCAGCAACTGGCCGTCGGGGCGCGGCCGAATCTTCTTCAGCAGCCGCGCGTAGTCAGCGGGCTGCGGATCGTCACCACCCTCCAGACTGAGGCCAAGGGTCTTGAGCATCGCACGCAGGTTGGCCAGACGCTCGGGCGTCGGCCCTTCATGTACACGGAAGAGCGCCGCATGCTTGCTATGGGCAAGGAAGTCGGCGGCACAGACGTTCGCCGCCAGCATGCACTCTTCGATAAGCCTGTGCGCGTCGTTGCGGACGCGCGGAACGATCTTTTCGATGCGGCCGTTCGGGTCGCAGACAATGTAGGTCTCGGTAGTTTCGAGGTCGATTGCACCGCGCGAATCGCGTGCGGAGGCAAGCGTCTCGTATAGCGCGTGCAGGTTCTGCAGATGCGGGAGCAGGTCGACCAGCCGGTGCGCCGCGCGGCTGCCCGGAATCGAAAGCGCCTCCCAGACCTCGTCGTAGGTCAGACGCCCATGCGAGTGCATCACCGCCGGGTAGAACTGATACGCATCAAGCGAACCGCTCGCGCTGACCATGCAGTCGCACACCATCACGAGTCGGTCGACCGCCGCGTTCAACGAGCAGAGCCCGTTGGACAGCTTCTCCGGCAGCATCGGAATGACCCGGCGCGGAAAGTACACCGAAGTCGAGCGGCTCTGCGCCTCGACATCGAGGGCGTCCCCCGGCGTGACATAGTGGCTCACGTCTGCGACGGCCACGATCAGTCGCCAGCCTTTGCGACGCCCGCTCACGGGCTCGCAGTAGACCGCGTCGTCGAAGTCGCGCGCATCCGGCCCATCAATTGTCACCAGCGGCACATCGCGCAAGTCGATGCGGCCGCGCAGGTCGCGTGGCAGTACCGTATCCGGCAGGGCCTCCGCCAGTTCGAGCGCCGCAGCCGGAAACTCGTGCGGGACCGCAAACTTGCGGACCGCAATCTCGATCTCCATGCCCGGATCGTCGATCGCACCCAGTACCTCGATCACCCGGCCGACCGGCTGCACGTAGCGCTGCGGCTGCTGCAGGATCTCGACGACGACGACCTGCCCGGGCTCGGCCGACAGCGTCGCGCCCGGTGGGACGAGGATGTCGTGCTGGATGCGCTGGTCTTCCGGCACGACGATGGTGACACCGCGCTCGTTTAGCAGGCGGCCTACGAGCTTGTTCGTGCGGCTCTCAATGACTTCGACGATTTCGCCCTCGGGACGGCCGCGACGGTCGGTCCCGGTCACGCGCGCCAAGATGCGGTCGCCGTGCAGCACCTTGCTCATCTCGTGCTCGGAGAGCACAAGATCCGGGCCGGCATCGTCGCGGATCAGGAAGCCGAAACCGTCGCGGTGGCCCTGCACCTGGCCCGAGATCAGGTTGGCGCGGGCAGCGACGAGCAGCAACCCGGCGCGGTTGCGGACCACACGCCCAGCGCGCTCGAGTTCCTCCAGTTGTTCGTCGAAATGGAAACGAGTCTCGTCGGCCACATGAAGCCGCTCGGAGAGCTCACTCGGGGTCAGCGGTGCGCGGGCGCTGGTCAGCGCCTGCAAGATCGCATCGCTATTGATGATGGTTGAAGACTTGGGACTCAATCCGTGATTACTTTCTCTTTGTGTGTTTTGCCTGCCTGAGGCAGGTTATCGGGGCAGCGTAGCGCATTTGACAGCACCATCTTCGCCGCTAGAATCTCGCGCTCACCTGTGCCCAGGTGGCGGAATTGGTAGACGCACTAGTTTCAGGTACTAGCGCCGAAAGGTGTGGAGGTTCGAGTCCTCTCCTGGGCACCAAGGCAATTGGCCGGCTCCGCCGGCCTTTTCTTTTTGGGGTGCAGCAAGCGAAGCAACAGCACGCCTCGCACTTCGCAAACGAACTTCGGCTCGACCGGCGAGGACCTCAGTTCCTCACGCCACTGCGGACACGCGCCGCGAGGTTTTGCGGACCCATCGCATCGTAGACCTCGAAGGGCTGATGAATCCAGGGGTTCGTCGGCAGGTACTCGACGTAGTAGTCGGGCCTGAACGACGAACACGCCTTGTACCAGATGACCGCCGTGCGCACTTCGGTGATCGCCGGATAGCGCTGCTTAAGATGTTCGATGACCCGACGCAGCGTGATGCCGGAATCGACCAGGTCATCGACCAGCAGTAGCGCGCCGCGCAGCGAGCCGTGCGACATCGTGATGTACTCGCCGATGTCAAGGTCGCCTTGCGAGCGTCCCGCAGCTTCGCGATACGAACTCGCCGCAAGGATGGCTAGCGGCATGTCATAGACACGTGACATGATGTCACCCACGCGCAGCCCGCCCCTTGCCAGGCAGAGCAGCGAATCAAAGTGCCAGCCGGATTCGTGAATCGCTAGGCCGAGTCGCTCAATCAGCCGGTGATACTCGTCCCAGTTGATGTAGAGATCCTTCACCGGCACCCCGCCTCAGTGTCGGAAGGGATGCCGCAGGACGATCGTTTGTTCACGATCAGGGCCCGTGGAGACGAGATCGATCGGTACGCCGAGCACATCCGCCAGGCGCTCGAGATACCGCCGCGCGTTTTCCGGCAACGCATCCCACGCCCGGATCCCGAAGGTCGACTCCGACCACCCCTCGAATTCCTCGTAGACCGGTTCACAGCGCCCGACCGCATCGGCACCGTACGGCAGGATGTCCACCAGTCGCCCGTCGAATCGGTAGCCGACGCCGAGCTTCACGGCCGGCAGGCCATCGAGCACATCAAGCTTCGTGATGCAAAGCCCCGTCGTGCCGTTCAACTGCACCGCGCGCTTGAGCCCCGCTGCGTCAAACCAGCCGCAGCGGCGTGGACGTCCTGTGACCGACCCGAACTCCTGGCCGCGTTGCCTGAGGTGCTCGCCCGTCGTTTCGAGCAGCTCCGTCGGAAACGGTCCCGAACCGACGCGCGTCGAGTACGCCTTGGTAATGCCCAGCACGTAGTCGAGCCGCTGTGGCGCCACGCCGGCTCCCGCCGCCGCCGCGCCGGCGACGGTGTTGCTGGACGTCACGTACGGATAGGTGCCGTGGTCGACATCGAGCAGCGTCCCCTGCGCCCCCTCGAACAGCAACCGGTGTCCGCTCGCCATCACGCTGTTCAGCCGATAGGAAACATCGGTAATCATGGGCCGGATTCGATCCGCTAGCGCCAGCGTCTCATCAATCACCTTCGACGCTTCGACGCGCGGTGCAGCAAAGTACTGCTCGAGCACGAAGTTGTGAAAGTCCAGTGCCTCGCGCACGCCGGTCGCGAAGCGGTCCGCGTCAAACAGATCCTGCGCCCGCACCGCACGGCGTGCCACCTTGTCCTCGTACGCCGGACCGATTCCGCGCCCGGTCGTTCCGATCTTGGCGTCGCCGCGCTTTGTCTCGCGTGCCTTGTCGAGCGCCACGTGGTAGTCGAGGATCAGCGGACAGTTGCCGCTGATCAACAGGCGTGACGCGACGTCTACGCCCGCGGCCTGGAGTTCATCAACTTCCACCAGCAGCGCCGTGGGTGAAAGCACCACTCCGTTGCCGATGTAACACGCTGTCTTTGGCCGCAGGATCCCGGACGGAATGAGGCGCAGGATGGTCTTCTTCCCGCCGATGACCAGCGTGTGACCGGCGTTGTGTCCGCCCTGAAACCGGACGACACCGTCGACGTCCTCGGTCAGCCAGTCGACGATCTTGCCCTTGCCCTCGTCGCCCCACTGGGTGCCCACGACGACCACGTTCTGTGCCATTGTGATTCCTATTTCACGAGTTCCGCGTCTGTGCGCGTGGCGAGCTGCCACGCGTTGTCGACACAACGCAGTTCACGATCGAAGATGAAATCGCCCGAGCCCGACACGCCAGATTCGTCGGGCAGGCGCTGGATCACGATCTCCCCGTCCGCACGCAGCCGGCGAATCGCCTCGCGCAGCGCCGGATCATCGTCGGCGGGCGCCAGGATCGCGCGCGTGGCGCCGGTGCCGAGCAGTCGCACGAGTTCGCGCAGATAGACGGAAAAGCCGACCGCCGGTCGAGCGCGTCCAAACGCCTTGCCGATGTTGTCGTAGCGACCGCCGCGCAGCACCGCGCTCGGAAGTTCGGGCGCATGAACCGCAAACGTGATACCGGTGTGGTAGCGATACCCATGCAGGTCTGCGAGGTCGACTGACACCGCGTCGGCTCCGCAACGCGCCGCCAGCAACTCGAGTTCGGCCAGTGCTGCCCGAATTCCCGGCTCGGACGGCAGGGCCTGCCGGGCCGCTTCGATGATTTCGGGGCCACCGCTCAGTCGCCCAAGCGCCAAGAGACCGTTGCGAACCGCATCCGGCAGGCCCTTTACGGTCGCACGCAGCGCTGGGTTGTCCTTGGTGCTCAAAGCGGAAAGGATCTCGTCTTCGACCTCATCGGACATCTTCGCGAGGTCGAGCAGTCCGCCCACGACGCCCGTGTGGCCAAGGTCGAGGTGGACCTGGCCGAGCCCGGCCAATCGCAGCGATTGCACGGCGAGCTCCAGCATTTCCAGATCGGCCGGCACGCCGGCCGCCCCGTACAGCTCCGCGCCGACCTGCATGGCCTCACGCGCCGCCAGTGGATGCAGCGGCCTTGCATGCAGCACGCTGCCGGCGTAGCACAGCCGCACCACGCCCGACCGATTTAGGATGTGGGCATCGATGCGCGCCACTTGTGGCGTGATATCGGCCCGCAAGCCGAGTAGGCGCCCGCTCGCCTGATCGACCAGCTTGAAGGTCCGCAGGTCCAGATCGCTTCCCGTGCCGGTCAGCAACGAGTCGATGTATTCGATCAGTGGGGGGTTGACCAGCTCGTAGCCGTATCCGGCATACAGATCGAGCAACGCCCGCCGCACCTCTTCAAGGCGACGTGCCTCGCGTGGAAGCACGTCGGAGATGTTCTCGGGCAGGAGCCAGCGTGGCATGGCAGCAGCGGAAGGGCGAGATCGTGGCGCCACTGCGGCCAGGCCGCAGCTCAGTCGATCGGGATCAGCTCACAAACCAGAACAATAGCGCGCCGCCCACCACGGCGAGCAGGCCGAAGAAGCGGATCTGGCCATCATTGAGCTCGGTCACGCGCTGGAACATTTGCCGCCACGCCGCGGGCGCCAACAGGGGCAACAGGCCTTCGAGCACCAGCATCAGCCCGACGGCCAGCGCGAGGGACTCCAACATCAACGCTTCGGTGCCGGCGCTGGGTCCGGCGACTTCATGTACTTGAAGAACTCTGACGACGGGTCGACGACCATGATGTCGTTTCGGTTCCGGAAGCTCGAGCGATAGGCTTCGAGACTGCGGTAGAAGCGCGCGAACTCGGGATTCTGGCCGAACGATTGTGCGTAGAGCGCGGAGGCCTTCGCATCGCCATCACCGCGAATCTTCTGCGCGTCGCGGTAGGCCTCGGACAGCAGGACTTCCTTCTGCCGATCGGCGTCCGCCCGGATCTTCTCGCTCTCGGCCGCGCCGATCGATCGCTGTTCGTTCGCGACTCGCTTGCGTTCGGCCTCCATGCGACGGTAGACCGATTCACTGATCTCCGGAACGAAATCGATGCGCTTCAGGCGCACGTCGACGATCTCCACGCCGAGGCTCTTGGTGCGCGCCTGCACCGAGGCGCGTATCTCCTCCATCGCCTTCTCGCGCTCGCGCGAGGTGATCTCATTGACGGTGCGCTTGTTCACCGCCTGGTTCATCGCATCGCGCACCAGAGTCGAAATGCGGTCCTCGGCTGAACGCTCGCCGGCCGGAAAGCTGACGCGAAAGAGCCGAGGATCGACGATCCGCCACTTCACGAAGGAGTCGACCAAGAGGTTCTTCTTCTCCGAGGTCTGCACACGGTCGGTCGACGGCGTGTCAATCGTCAGAATGCGCTTGTCCTGGTATTCCACGTTCTGCAGCAACGGCACTCGGAAGTACAGCCCGGGCTCGGTCACCACGCGCGTGATCTGGCCGAGTTGGAAGACGATCGCCGACTGGCGCTGGTCGACGATAAAGGTGCTGGCCCTGACGAGGAAGGCCGCGATGACCAGTCCGATAACTAGTGCAAGTATCCGGTTCATGGCGTGACCTCAGCGCGCTTCGCGATCGCGGCTGCGCAGTGAATCGCGCGTGCGACCGTCAGTGGTGACCGGTGCGGGCTCGGTCGGAGTGACGACCGTGGGCGGCGTGCGCGACGCCATCGCGTCCTGCGTCACCTGCTGCATCAGTTTGTCGAAGGGCAAGTACAGCAGCTGGTTACTGTTACGGGAGTCGACCAGTACCTTGGTCGCATTCGAGAACACTTGCTGCATTGTGTCGAGATACATGCGATCGCGCGTCACGGCGGGAGCCTTCTGGTATTCGGTCAGCACCTGGCGGAAACGTGAAGCGTCGCCCTCGGCGGTTTGCACAATCCGGGTGCGATAACCCTCGGATTCCTGCATTAGCCGCGAAGCCGCGCCGCGCGCCTTCGGCACGACGTCGTTGGCATAGGCCTGGCCCTCGTTGATCTGGCGCTCGCGGTCCTGCCCCGCTTTGACCGCGTCATCGAAAGCAGTCTGCACCTGCTCCGGCGGTTGAGCGTTCTGGATCGCCACCGCCGACACCTGAATGCCGGTGCCGTAGCGATCCAGCATGTCCTGCATCCGCTCGCGCACCTCGGTCGCGATCTCTGAGCGCGATTCGTACAGTACCGAGTCCATCTTCTTGCGGCCGAGCACCTCGCGCATCGCCGACTCGGCAGTCTGGATCACCGCCGCCGTCGGGTTGCGGCTGTTGAACAGGTAATCGCGCGCGCCATCGTCTTTGATGCGGTACTGGACCTCGAACTGTATATCGACGATGTTCTCGTCGTCCGTCAGCATCAGGGATTCCTTCAGGCGCTCCGGGCGGCCGCGCGTTCCCACCTCGACCTTGCGCAGCGAGAGAATGTCGACCAGCTCATTGGCCTGGACCGGCCACGGCATGCGCCAGCGGAATCCCGGTGGCGTGGTTTCGGTATAGCGGCCGAAGGTCGTCACCACCCCGACTTGCCCTTCCGGGACGATGTAGAACCCACTCGCCAACCACAGCAGTCCGGCCACCCCAAGCAAGGCAGCGAGGCCGATACCTGTTCCGCGCGGGCTGACACTGAAGTTGCCCCCTCCGCCGCCACCGCGCGACCCTGGGGCTTTCTTGCCAAACAGGCCATTCAGGCGACGATTGAAGTCGCGCCAGAGCTCTTCGAGATCCGGCGGCCCTTCGCCGTTCGGGCGCTGCGGACGGCGCGGCTCTTCCCGCCCACCGTCACTGTTGGAGCCGCCCGAACCGCCACCGCGGCCCCATTGGGGGTCGTTGAGTGACATGCGTGTCCTAGCTAGAAATGAGTTGAAGCATACGAGGGATTGGCGCGGGCCGGCGCAGCCGCTAAGCCGCGGCGGCACTGGACCAGGCAGAGATACTGTCGGGAGCAGCGATCTCGCGAGACCGGTGCGCAAACTCGATGATCGCCTCGCGCAACAGGTCGAGACCTTGACCGGTCTTCGCGCTGACCGAAACGGCAACGATGCTACCACAGGGGTCTCGCTCAACCGAGGGCTCGCGCCGACTCGCGTCGATCTTGTTGAAGACGACGAGCCGCGGAACCTCGGCTGCGCCAATCTCATCGAGTACACGATCCACCTCGGCCATTTGGTCGTCGCGCGCCGGCGATGCGCTATCCACCACGTGCAGCAATAAGTCGGCCTCGGCCGTTTCGTCAAGCGTCGATTTGAACGCCTCGACCAACTGGTGTGGCAGGCCGCGAATGAAGCCGACGGTGTCGGAGATGACCGCCGATTGGTCGGCTCCGAGATAGAGTCGACGCGACGTTGTGTCGAGCGTTGCGAACAACTGATCAGCGGCGAAGGCTTCGGCCCTGGTCAACGCATTGAACAGGGTCGATTTGCCCGCGTTGGTATAGCCGACCAGGGACACCGAAACGACATCGCGCCGCGCGCGGGCCCGTCGCCGCGTGCGCCGCTGCCGCTCTAGCTGCTTGAGTCGCTCGCGCAACTGCTTCACCCGAACGCCGATCATGCGCCGGTCGAGTTCGATCTGCTTCTCACCCGGACCGCCCGTCTTGCCCAGACCGCCGCGTTGACGCTCCAGGTGGGACCAACCGCGGACCAGCCGGGTCGAGAGGTGCTCAAGTTGCGCGAGTTCAACCTGCAGCTTGCCTTCGCGGCTGCGCGCGCGCTGCGAAAAGATGTCCAGGATCAGCGCCGTGCGGTCGAGCACCCATAATCCGAGGACTCGCTCCAGGTTGCGCTGCTGTGCCGGCGACAGTGCGACGTCGAAGATCACAATGCCGGCGTCGACCGCCGCAGCGAGCGCCTTGATTTCCTCGACCTTGCCGCCACCGACAAAGTGCGCCGGATCGGGTCGATCGCGCCGCACGGCAATGTGACCGGCCGGCGCCAGGCCGGCCGAAGTCGCCAGTTGCGTCAACTCTTCGACAGCTTCCGGGTCATCGCGCCGCCCCCGTGCGACGCTCACCAGGAAGGCCCGCTCGGAGCGCTCCGCGCGTTGGCTCTCTACCTGGAAGACGGTCAGGAGTCGGACTCCGCGGTCAGATTGACGGGACGCGCCGGCACGACCGTCGAGATCGCGTGCTTGTAGACCATCTGGGTCACCGTGTTACGCAACAGCACGACGTACTGGTCGAAGGACTCAATCTGGCCCTGCAGCTTGATGCCGTTGACCAGGTAGATGGAGACCGGAATATGTTCCCTGCGCAGCGCGTTCAGAAACGGGTCTTGTAGAAGTTGCCCTTTGTTACTCATCTTTTTTGCTCCAGCGGTTTGACGCCGCTTTTTGTGTTCGGTTCACGGAAGGCATGAACCGACCGTCATGTTTGATCAAAATGGGGACGGACCCACGCAATTCAATGTAATGGAAAAGACCCGGCTTCGCCACCGCCCGCTCAGTTCACGTAAGGGTTTCTGCTGGTCCGGAATTCGACCCGCAGCGGCGTGCCCGCCAGTTCGAACTCCGACCGAAAGTGACCCTCCAGATAACGCCGGTAGGTCTCGGGCACGTGGTTCAGCGAGTTGCCGTGGATGATGATGATCGGCGGGTTCATCCCACCCTGGTGGGCATAGCGCAGTTTCGGGCGCTGCTGTCCTGCACGCGGCGGCATCTGGCGCGCGACCGCCGCCAGCAGCGCGCGTGTCAGCCGCGGCGTCGGCAATTTAGCGAATGCCGCCGCATGGGCCTCTGACACGGAACGCATGACCGCGGCGAGCCCGTTGCGTTTCAGTGCCGAAATCGTATGCACCCGCGCCCAACGCAGGAAATGGAGCTTGCGCTCGATCTCGCGCCGGATGCGGTCCCGCTGGTACTCGTCGAGTCCGTCCCACTTGTTGACCGCGATGACGAGCGCACGGCCAGTCTCGAGGATGTAACCGGCGATGTGCGCGTCCTGGTCCGAGATTTCGGCCGCAGCGTCGAGCAGCAGGATCACGACGTTGGCATCAGAGATGGCTTGCAGCGTCTTGACAACCGAGAATTTCTCGACCGCCTCAAACACCTTGCCACGCCGACGCAGGCCCGCGGTGTCGATCAAGGTGTAGGGACGGCCGCCATAGTCGAACTCCACCTCGATCGCATCGCGCGTCGTGCCGGGCTGATCGAAGGCGATCAGGCGCTCTTCGCCCAGCAACGCATTGATCAGTGTCGACTTGCCGACGTTGGGACGCCCCACGACAGCGACGCGTACCCGCCGCCCGGCACTCGGCGCCTCGCCGGCGTCGAGGTCCGCCTCGGGTTCTACGAAGGGGCCGAGCGCCTCGTCCATGAGGTCATGCACACCCTCGCCATGGGCCGCGGAAATCGGGCGCGGTTCGCCAAGACCCAGTTCATGGAACTCGGCGGTCGCTTCCGGCGGCAGGCCTTCGGCCTTGTTCACGGCGAGCCAGACCGGCCGCGCCGCCACGCGCAAGCGTTCGCCGATGCGGCGGTCCTGCGCCGTCACGCCGTCCCTCGCATCGAGCACGAACACGATCGCATCGCTTTCCGCGATCGCCTGCTCGGTCTGCGCGGCCATTTCCCGTGCGATTCCCTCGGCGTGCAGTGGTTCGAACCCGCCGGTGTCGATCACGATGTAGTCGCGCGGGCCGACCCGGCCCACGCCGTAGTGACGATCGCGCGTGAGTCCCGGGAAATCCGCCACCAAGGCCGCTCGCGACCGCGTCAAGCGATTGAACAGCGTCGATTTGCCGACATTCGGCCGACCGACGATCGCGATGACGGGCTTCACCGCGCCCTATTCCACAGTCAGCAGGGCGACGGTGCCGTCTTGCGTCTGAACGATCGAACCTCCGCCGAACTCGCGTGGCGTCGCCGTGATCCGGCTGCCGAGCGCAACCCGGGCGAGGAACGCGCCGTCCTCGGGTGACAGAAAGTGCACGTAACCTGCGTAGTCGCCGACCAGCACCGCCCGTCGCAGTGAGAGCGGGGTGGTCAGCGATCGATTCAGCAGACGCTCCTGGCGCCAGGCATTGGCGCCGGACGATGAGGCGAACGCGACCACGTTTGACTTGGCGTCCACCGCAAACACGCGGCGCACGTCACCGCCGAGCCCGTTGCCGGCAGACAGGTCGCGTGCCCACCTCAGGTTTCCGTTGCTCGTTTCGAAGCACGCCACGCGGCCCTGATAGGCCGCCGCGCACACATCCGCTCCCAGGACCAGCGGTGCCCCCATGACATCCGCGAGTCGCTCCACCTCGGTGGCGCCGCGCGGCTCGGACACCGGCACGTCCCAGCGGACGGCACCGTTGGCGGCCGCCAGCATAACCAGTCGGCCGCTCGGATAGCCCGCAGCGACCAGATCGCCGGCAAAGGCGAGCGGAGTGGCGGCTTTCAGTGTGAGCGGCGGAATCGTTCGCTGGTAGTTCCAGCGTCGCCGACCGCTCGCGGAGTCGAGCGCCGCGATGCGATGGTCCGACGACCGCACCACGACGAGGCCCCGGCCAACCAGCGGCGGCGAAAGGACGCTTCCACTCACCTGCGCCCGCCACAGTTCCTTGCCGTCGGCCCCAAGGGCGATGACATCGCCGCGCGTGCTGCCGACGGCGATCACGAACCCGTCGCTGCCGACACCTCCGGACAGTGAGACGTTGGTATCGACCCGCCAGACGGTTTCGCCGTTCGGAGCGATCCGAACCACGGTGCCGTCACCGTTCGCCGCGTAGACCGCGTTCTCCACCACCGCAGGTTGCAGGAATGCCCCACGGGCGGAACCGACGCTTGTCCGCCAGGCCACACGCGGGCTCAGCGTAGGCGCGAACTCCACCAACGGAGCCGGCTCCACCGGCGTACCCGACGGGCCGCCAAGCCAGGAGGGCATCCACGATGGCATGGACGAGCATCCGGCGAGCACGACTGAGGTCGCCAGCGCGACCAAGCCGCGAACCACACCGAACTGCCGGCGCAACCCGCGGTCCGTTGGCAGAGCAAGCTTCATGACGCAGCAGCAGCCGGAAGGGCGTCGAGCTTGAGCTGGATGATCGCGCGCAGCGGATGCTGAGCGTCGGCCTTGGCCAGCGCGTCCTTATAGGCGGCCCGTGCTTCCTCGGTCTTGTTCTGTGCAAGCAGCACATCGCCACGCCGGTCGAGCACGGTCGGCAGGTACGCCGCCGGCGCGTCAAAGGCAAGCGCCTGCAGGGCGGCGTCGTATTTCTTCTCATCGAGCAGTACGCCGGCCAAGCGAACGCGCGCGATCGCCCGCAGTTCCTCATGACCTGACTTGTCTATCACCCACTGGAGCTGCTCGGCGGCCTTCGTGAACTCACCCATGTCGGCGTTCACCTTGGCAGCTTGCAACGCCGCCATCACCGCGTAGGTCGAGCGCCCATAGTGCTCGATGATGGAGTTCGCCAGCGTCTGCACTTTCGCTGCGTCGCGCGCCTGCACGGCCTGCTCGAGTTGGCCGTAGACGCCTGCCGCCGTCTTTGCCTGCTCGCGCTCATACCAGCGCCAGCCGTTGTAGGCGGCGATACCGAGCAGCACGACCGTGACAACCGTCGTGATGAGATTGCCGTACTTCTGCCACCACGCCCGCAGCTGCGCGAGTTGTTCCTGTTCTTCGAGGTCGTACGCCATGCTGTCCCTATTCCGTTTCAGTCACTGTCATTGCATCCACGAGCGCGTCGGGCACCTCAGCGAGCGGCACGATACGCTGCTCGGCGAAGGGCGCCGCCGCATCGGTCCTGCGCAGCGCCTTGACTGCCGCTGCACCGGCCGCTGCCTCCGCTTCGCCGACGATCACCGCATACTCGGCACCGCTGGCGTCGGCCTTTTTCATCTGCGACTTCAGGCTCGCGTCTCCCGCGTGCAGGGCTACGTCGAGACCGGCATCGCGCAGCCGCTCGGCGAGCAAAAATGCCTGCAGCTGTGTCGCTCCGCCCTGATGTAGGACGTAGACGTCGGTCCCGGCAGCCGCAGTCACAGTGCCGCTTTCACGCACGAGTTCGATGACGCGCTCGATGCCCATGCCGAAACCGATGCCCGGGGTCGGCCTGCCGCCCAAGCGTTCGATCAGCGGGTCATAGCGGCCCCCACCGCAGAGGGTCCCCTGCGCACCCAGAGCATCGGTGATCCACTCGAACACCGTGAGGTTGTAGTAGTCGAGCCCGCGCACCATACGCGGGTTGACGGTGAACTCGATGTCAGCCGCCCGCAGCAGTGCCTGCAGGCCCTCAAAGTGCGCACGCGACCCGTCGCCAAGATAGTCGGTAATGCGCGGCGCCTCGGCGACGACGTCCGCCAGGTCCGGATTCTTGGTGTCCAGGATACGCAGCGGATTGGTGTGCAATCGGCGCCGGGCATCAGCGTCGAGCCGGGACTCGTGGCGCGACAGATACGCAATCAGGTCAGCGCGGTGCCGCGCCCGCTCGTCGGCCTGGCCGAGACAGTTGATTTCAAGCCGCACACGGCCGACGCGGTCGACACCAAGAATCCTCCACAGCCGCGCCAGCATGACGATCAACTCGGCATCGATATCCGGGCCGGCGAAGCCGACCGCTTCCACGTTGACCTGATAGAACTGCCGGTAGCGCCCGCGCTGCGGCCGCTCGTGGCGGAACACTGGCCCCATCGACCATACACGCCGCGGTGCGTCGTACGTCAGGTTGTGCTCGACCACAGCTCGTATCACGCCGGCAGTGAACTCGGGGCGTAAGGTCAGTTTTTCGCCGTTGAGTCGGTCCTCGAAGGAGTACATCTCCTTCTCAACGATGTCGGTCACCTCACCGATGCCGCGCACGAAGAGTTCTGTGTATTCAACGATCGGGGTGCGGATCTGCTGGTAACCGTAGCTGCGCAGCCAGTCGGCGACGCGCGCCTCGAACCACTCCCACAGCGGAGCGTCGGCCGGCAGCAGGTCATTCATGCCGCGGACGGCGGCAAGCTTGCGATTGGAGGCCATTGCTCAGTGCTCGGCAGTGGAGCGCGCGAAGCGGCGCCGCACGTAGTCGTCGACGATGGCCTGGAACTCTTCTGCAATGCGCTCGCCCTTGAGCGTGACTGAGCGCCCTCCGTCGATGAACACCGGGGCCACCGGCGCCTCGCCGGAGCCGGGCAGACTGATGCCGATGTTGGCATGTTTGCTCTCGCCCGGGCCATTCACGACGCAGCCCATGACGGCAACAGTCATCGATTCGACGCCCGGGTAGTCCCGGCGCCAGAGCGGCATCTGTTCGCGCAACCACGACTGGATGCTATTGGCCAGCTCCTGGAAGGACGTACTCGTGGTGCGGCCGCAACCCGGACAGGCCACTACCATCGGCGTGAAGGCGCGTAAGCCGAGCGTCTGCAGGATCTCCTGCGCCACCTGGACTTCACGTGTGCGCGACTCGCCGGGCGCCGGGGTCAGCGAAACGCGAATCGTGTCGCCAATGCCTTCCTGCAGCAGCACCGCCAGTGCCGCCGTGGACGCAACGATGCCCTTGCTGCCCATGCCGGCCTCGGTCAGCCCGAGATGCAACGGGTAGTCGCAACGCTGCGAGAGCGCGCGATACACGGCGATCAGGTCCTGTACCCCACTCACCTTGGCCGAAAGGCATATACGGGTGCCAGCCAACCCGAGCCGCTCTGCGCGCGCAGCACTCGCGGTGGCCGATTGGACAAGCGCTTCGCGCAGCACCGCACTCGCGTCCCACGGTTCAGGCCGGGCGGAGTTCTCATCCATCATCCGTGCCAACAATTCCTGGTCGAGCGAGCCCCAGTTGACACCGATTCGAACCGGCTTGTCGAAGCGGCAGGCCACCTCGATCATCTGCGCAAAGTTGTCCTCGCCGCGGGCACCCTTACCGACATTGCCGGGATTGATCCGGTACTTCGACAGCGCCTGGGCGCAGCCGGGAAACTGTGTCAACAGCTTGTGCCCGTTGTAGTGGAAGTCTCCGATCAGAGGAACCTCGACGCCCATGCGATCGAGTTGCTCGCGGATCGCGACGACTTCGGCCGCAGCTTCAGGTGAATTGACGGTTATGCGCACGGCCTCGGATCCCGCCTGTGCGAGTTCCTTGACCTGGATCGCCGTGGCGATCGCGTCGGCGGTGTCGGTGTTCGTCATCGACTGCACCATCACCGGCGCGTTGCCACCGACAAGGACAACCCGATCACCCCACCGCAATTCGACCTGACGTGTGGGCCGTCGCGCGGCAGGACGCGCGGGCGCCGGCAGGCACTCGAGCGGCTCGATCGGTTGATTCATCGCGACGTCAGTTAACCGTGAACCGTGCGACGTACTGGCGCGTGTATTGCGTCAAATCGTAGCTTTCGCCACGCACCTCCACGGCTGCCTTGGTGGCATCGCCGATGACGACATAGAACGGCGGCGTGCCTTCGATCACATGCTCGGCGCCGGCCGCGCTGTGCTGAGACAGCAGCACCTTGCCTTCGGCATCCTTGACCTCGATCCACGACGGTCCGGTAAAGCGAACCTTCAGAAGCGGGGCCGGTAGCAGCGGCGTTGTCAGCGACGCAGGGTCCGTCGCGGCAGCAGCCGGGTCCGGCATTGCGGCAGCCCCCGTCGAGGGTGCGGTCGCTGCCGACGCAGCAGTGGAGGCTGAATCGATGGCTGTGCCCGGCGCCGGAGAACTCGATGCCGGCGCCGCGGCCGGAGCCGGAGTCACGGTCGGCGGCGACTCGGGACGCGGTTGATGGGTTGCATACCAGCCGAGGCCGCCAAGTGCGATCAGCAAGAGCACGGCGCCTGCCATGACAACCTTGCGCGAGGCATGCTCACGCGCGGCGGCGTGGACCGGCGAAAAGTCGCGGGCCCGAGCCATGCCGTCCACCACCGAGTCCGCGGCCGGTGCCAATTTGAGACCGAGATCCGCCAACAGCGGAGCCGGATCGAGGCTGAGGACGCGGGCATAGCTGCGAACGAATCCACGTATGTAGGCCGCTTCAGGCAACGCCTTGAGCGATTCCTGCTCCAGTGCTCGCACCTGTTTGGGGTGCAGGCGCAGCCGTGCCGCGACGTCGGTGATGGTCAACCCCAGGCGTTCGCGCTCCCACTCCAGGCGCGCGCCAAACGAGGCGGGCGGCGACGCCTCGGCCGCTCCGGTCAATGGGGTGTCCGAGTCAGCGGGGCCGGCGGTGTGATCGTCACTCATCGTAGGCACCTCGCGCCAGCCACCCGGTCTCGGGCGACGCCGGATAGAGGTTTCGTAGGGCATTGCCCAGCGCCGTTTCGGTGCGCAGATCGCCCTGCGCGCGCGCGACCTTCAGTCCGAGCCACAGCGTCGCCGGCGTGGCCTCGGACGATTTGGACAACAGGCCGTAGTAGAAAGACGCCCGCTCGATGCGCCCGGTCGCGAGGTACAACCGCGTCAACTCATACTTGGTGGTCGCATTCGCCGCGTCGAGTTCGAGCGATCGGCGCAGAAAGGGTTCGGCCCCGCTGTAGTCCTTAACGCGCATCAGGCACACACCGGCACTGAGGTTGGCCCGTGCTGGAGTCGAGTACAGCGGATCGCGCAGTGCGCGCTGAAAGTAGGCAATCGCGTCGCGTTCACGCCCCGGCTGCTGGCACAGAAACCAGCCGTAGTTATTGTTGATGTCAGGGTTCGCGGGATCGATCTGAAGTGCGCGCGAAAAGTTCGCCTCGGCCTCGCGCCGGTCGTCGAGTTGCATGTAGATCAGGCCGAGCAGGCCATAGGCGTCCGCAAACGTGGGGTCCATCTGGACCGCCCGCCGCGCTTCCTCGAGCGCGACCGACATCTGTCCATTGCTGAAGTAGCCGGCGGCGAGATCGACGCGGGCCTGGGCCCGCGACCGCGCGTTTATCTCCTGCCTGGGGGCACTGGCCTGCGGCGAGGACGAAATGACATCACCTCCTCCAGACCGGGTGACCGTCGTCGTCGTGCACGCTGCGAGGGCGCCCGATACCGCTGCGGCGACCAGAACGGACTTCAACGTGCGTGACATGAACATGCTCCCAGAGGTCGCCCGACTAGCGCGCGCCTGCAACTGCGATCGGGACAACGCGTGCGCTGCGGCGCGTGCGGTCCTTGACTTCCCCGGCAAGCTGCCCGCACGCGGCATCGATGTCATCGCCGCGCGTCCTGCGCACGGTGGTGACGATGCCGGCATCGGACAACCGCTGCGCAAAGGCACGAATCCGTCCTGCCACGGAGCGCTCCAGTCCGGAGTCGGGAAAGGGATTGAACGGGATAAGGTTGAACTTACACGGCACATCCTGCACCAACGCCAACAACTCCTCCGCGTGGGTGTCGGCGTCGTTGATACCTGCGAGCATGACGTACTCGAACGTTATGAAGTCGCGTGGCGCAACGCGCAGGTAACGCCGACAGGCCGCCATCAGCTCGCGCAGCGGGTACTTGCGGTTGAGCGGTACGAGGCGGTCGCGCAAGGCGTCGGTCGGGGCATGCAGCGACACGGCAAGTGCGACCGGGCAGTCCTGTGCCAGACGATCGATCTGCGGCACCATACCCGACGTCGAGACTGTCACGCGCCGCCGCGACAAGCCGTAGGCATGGTCGTCGAGCATCAGGCGCAGCGCAGGCAGGAGCGCTTCGTAGTTCTGGAGCGGCTCGCCCATGCCCATCAGCACGACGTTGCTAATGACCCGTTCGCCGTCGGAGTCAGTTCCGTGCGCCCGCCGCAAGGCATGTTCGGCCAGCCAGAGCTGGCCCACGATCTCGGCAGTAGTGAGATTGCGGCTGAAGCCCTGCCGCCCGGTCGAACAGAACACGCAGTTAACCGCACATCCGGCCTGCGACGATACGCAGAGCGTCCCACGTTCCTCTTCCGGTATGAACACCGTCTCGATCGCATTGCCAGCACCGACGTCCAGAAGCCACTTGCGCGTCCCGTCGGTCGACGTTGAGTCGCGCACGACGGCGGGCGCATCGATCTGCGCGTGCTGATGAAGCTTGCCGCGCAGCGACTTGGCGAGATCCGTCATAGCGTCGAAGTCTCTGGCTCCGCGCTGGTGGATCCAACGGGCGAGCTGCTGCGCGCGGAACGGCCGCTCACCGAGCGACTCGGCGTAGGCCGTCAGGCCCGCAACGTCAAATGCCAGAAGGTTGACGCGATTCATCCTGCCGACTCGCTCAGCGCGAGTAAACCGCCATTTGCGGAAAGAAATACGCGATCTCGACCTGGGCCGTGTCTGGCCCGTCGGAGCCATGGACCGCGTTCGCATCGATACTTTGCGCGAAGTCGGCACGGATGGTCCCGGCGGTCGCCTTGCGTGGATCCGTCGCACCCATCAGCTCGCGATTCTTTGCGATCGCGCTCTCGCCCTCGAGCGCCTGAACCATGATCGGGCCGGAGATCATGAAGTCGACCAGATCCTTGAAGAACGGCCGCTCCCGGTGCACAGCGTAGAAACCTTCGGCCTCGGTGCGCGACAGCCACATCATGCGGGCCGCAATGACCTTGAGACCGTTCGTTTCGAACCGCGAATAGATTTTCCCGATCACGTTCTTCGCGACAGCATCGGGCTTGATGATCGACAGAGTGCGTTCCACCGCCATGACTTGAACCTTTGTTTGAACGGAACATGTGGGCGGTCCGGACGCTTGCGCAGGCCGCGGACTGCCAAACCGAAAACCTCGACAAATTAAGAACTTGCAGCGTCGAAGTCAGCTTGAAATTTTAACATGCTCGCCCCTCGGACCGGGCTCCGCGGTCTGCGGCGCCGGGCGTCCGGCCGCAGGAGGTTCGAGAACCGCCATCGATTCCACGTGCGAGGTATGCGGAAACATGTTGACAATGCCGGCCGCACGCACAACCCAGCCCGCCTCGTGAACCAGGACCGCACAGTCACGCGCCAGCGTGGCCGGATTGCACGAGACGTAGACCGCCCGGGTCGGGGGCGATTGCGAGGCCGCAAATGCGTGAACCAGGGCAAGCGCACCTTCGCGCGGCGGATCGATCAGCACCTTGTCCACGCCGCCCGCTTCGCACACCGCCTCGTCCCAATCCTTGACCGTCCACTCGAAGAGGTTTGCGGTTTCGAAGGTCGTGCGATCGGCGAGTCCATTTGCGCGCGCGGCGAGGCGCGCACGCTCGACCAGGGTTGCGCTGCCGTCGAAGCCGCGGACATGAGCAGCACGCGTCGCCAGTGGCAGCGTGAAGTTGCCGAGGCCGCTGAAAAAATCGACGACCTTCTCGTGCGGCTGCACGTCGAGCAGCCGCAGCGCGCGCGCGACCAAGGACTGGTTGATGCCGTGATTGACCTGGGTAAAGTCCGTCGGCCCGAATGGCACCGTGACGCCAAATTCCGGCAGGCTGAGCTGCAGTTCGGTGCGCTGTTGCGGGCCTAGCGGCACTGCAGTCTGCGGCCCGCCTGGCTGCACCCAGAGCTCAACGTCATGGTCTCGCGCGAACGCCACCAAGTGCGCGTGATCGGCGTCAGTCGGTGGATTCAGCACCCGCAACACGAGGACGATCTGCGTCTCTCCCGCGCAGTCGGCGACCGCCACTTCGATCTGCGGCAGCCGGTCCCGGATCGACAGCACTTCGACCAAGCGCCGCAGCGGCAGCAGCAACGCACTGACCCGCGCCGGCAGCACTTCGCAACTGCCCATGTCGGCCACGTAGCTGCTGGCGCGCTCGTGGAAACCGACCAGCACCCCGCCCTTCTTCAAGACGTGACGTACTGTCAGCCGGGCGCGATGGCGGTACCGCCAGGCCGGTCCGGCGATCGGCCGCAGCATGCGCTCAGGTCGAACCCGCCCGATGTGCCAGAGGCTATCCTCCAGCACACGCTGCTTCACGGCCACCTGGGCACGTGCGTCCAGATGTTGCATCGAACATCCGCCGCACGCACCGGCGCCCAAGCCGAAGTGCGGACAGCGCGGCTGTGTTCGCAGCACCGACGCCCGGTCGATCGCAACGATTCGCCCGACTTCGTAACTGGGCTTGTTGCGCCGACGCTCATAGCGCACGGACTCGCCGGGCAACGCGCCTTCGACGAACACGGCCTTGCCATCGCGGCGGCCGACGCCACGACCGTCCTGGTCGAGCGATTCGATCTCGACCGTGAAGACTTCGCCTGCAACCATCTCAGGCGCGACCCCAGGCGTTCAGGTACTCCTGCCAGTGTGGTTGCGGCAAGGCCGCCAGGCTGTCCCGTACGAGTTGCTCTTCGGCCGTGCAGGCGGCCTCGTCAAGCACTCCGCGCAGCTGCTGGAAGCGCGCATACAGGAGATACGTGTTGACGACGTCGGTTTCGCAGTAGTTACGGATCTGTTCGATGCCTCCGGCCTGGAACGCCTCCCAGACTTGGCTGCCATCCATGCCCAGTTTTCCGGCAAACCCGCAGAGCTTCGCCAGGTCATCGAGTGGGGCGCTGGCACGTGGCTGGTACCTCGCCAGCAGGTCCATCAGGTCGATGTGACGCGAGTGATAGCGGCTGATGTAATTGTTGTAACGAAAGTCGCGGTCGTCTGCGCCGAGTTCCCAATAGCGCGCGGCGTGCACGCCATGGATCAGGCCACGGTAATGCAGCACCGGCAGGTCGAACCCGCCGCCGTTCCAGCTCACAAGCTGAGGTGTGTAACGATCGACGGTCGCATAGAAAGCCTGTATCAGCCGACCTTCGTCGTCGTCCGGAGTCCCGATTGACCGCACGCGGAATCCCGAGTCGTCGCGGAAGACGCACGAGATGGCCACAACCCGGTGCAGATGCAGGGGCAGGAAGTCGCTGCCGGTCTTCTCGCGTCGCTCGTCGAACAGCCGCTGTGCGAGTTCCGCATCGGCCAGATCGGACCATGCCGGCCGCAAGCGACGGGCTCCGGACACGTCAGGCACGGTCTCGATGTCGAAGACAAGGATCGGCGTCATCGCCCGCACTGTCGGCAGAGCCCGTTCTTACAGCACCGCATCGCGGCCGACGTGCTCGGCCGCGAGGGCCTGGCGCAGCTGCTTCAACGCTTCGAGTTGCATCTGGCGGACGCGCTCACGCGTCAGGCCCAGTTCGACCGCGAGTTCGTCCAGCGTTGCCGTCGCTTGTCCGTCGAGCGCAAAGCGGCGCTCAATAACCTGGCGGTGCCGTTCATCGAGTCGATCGAGCCAGCCGTGGACACGGCCTTCGAGTTCATGGCGCGACGCTGTCGCTTCAGGAACTTCGGACGCGCTGTCCATCAGGAGATCGGCCAGTGTCGAGGACGGGTCCACGTCCAGTGGGGCATCGAGCGATGCCGGCAGAGCACCGAGTTGCAGCACGTCATGGATTTCTTCGACCGGGCGACCAGTGAGGTGCGAGATGTCCTCAATACGCACTTCGGCCCCTGACTCCGACTCGGACTCGAGGTGTCGCTTGGCGGCCGTGACGTGCCTCAGTTCGCGCAGCACATGGACGGGCAGCCGGATCGTGCGCGCCTGATTCATGACGGCGCGCTCGACGGCCTGCCGGATCCACCATGTCGCATAGGTCGAGAAGCGGAACCCACGTTCCGGCTCGTATTTCTCCAGCGCATGCATCAGTCCAAGGTTGCCTTCCTCGACGAGGTCGAGCAGCGGCAGGCCGCGCTTCGTATAGCGCTTGGCGATCGATACGACGAGGCGCAGATTGCGCTCGATCATCTCCTGTCGCGCGGCGAACTCGCCCGCACGCATCCGCACCGCGACGGCACGCTCTTCGTCTGCCGTCATCAGCGGATAAGTACCGACGTCGGTCAGGTAGCGCTGTACGTTGTCCGGCTCGTAGTCTCCGCCATCCGCAGCAACATCAATGGCAGCCTGGGCAGTGTCGACGCCATCCTGCGTGTCGAGCCTGGACTCCGCCGCATCGTCGCGCTCGGCCAGCGGCGCGCCGTCATCGGGCTCGTCAGAGGGCAATCCGGGCCTGTCGTTCATGCGACTCGCCTCCATCAGCGTGCGGGCAGGTAACGCAGTGGATCGACGGGCTTGCCCTGCCGCCGGACCTCGAAGTGAAGCTTGGTACGGTCCGCGTCGGTGCGTCCAATCTCCGCGATACGTTGTCCACGCTTCACGCCCTGGCCCTGCTTGACCAGAATCTGCCGGTTGTGCGCATAGGCAGAGATGAACTCCTCGTTGTGCTTGACGATGACAAGATTGCCGTAGCCGCGTAGGGCACTACCGACATACACCACATCGCCATCCGCCGCCGCCAGCACCGGGTCGCCTTCGTTACCGGCGATATCGATGCCCTTGTTGTGCGTCTCATCGAACGTTTCGATCACTTTGCCAGGGGCAGGCCACAGCCAATTCACCGTGCTTTCCACCGGCGCCGGCTTCACGGGCTCCGGCTTGGTGATTGCCGGCGGGACAGCGGCCGGCGCCACCGGCGGCCCCGCTTCCGCGACGCCGGGCGCCGGAAGGGGATGGACTTCGGTCGTACCGGCCGGCGCGACCGGGGTGACCGTGGCGACGCCCGCCGGCGGCGTGAGACGCAGTGTTTGGCCGATCGACAACACTGACGTGTCGCTGATGCCGTTCCAGCGCGCCAGCTCGCGCACGTCCACGCCGTAGCGCAGCGCGATGCTGTACAGCGTGTCGCCGCGTGTCACCGTGTGAACACCTTCCGCCGGCGCCTTGGGCGTCGCGGGAGCGCTCGTAGCAGATTCGGTTCGCGCCGGCGGCGCACCGGAGCGCTCGACGACTGGCGCCGGGCGCTGTGTGCCGCACGCCGCAATCACCAGCACCGCGCTCATCGATGCCATGGTCCCAAGCCAACCCCGCATCCCTGTCCTCCTATGCGACTCCGCCGCGCAATGGAACGAAGCGAACGGCTTCGGTACCACGGCGCACCAGTTGTCCATTGTCGTCCTTCAACGCGACGACCAGCTTCTGGTCATCGCTACCCAGCGGGGCCACGATGCGGCCGCCTGTGCTCAACTGCTGAACCCACGCCGACGGAATCTCATCACCCGCTGCCGCCGCGACGATTACGTCGAATGGGGCTGCTTGCTCGACCCCGCGCGAGCCATCGCCAAAAACCAGTCGCAGATTTGGAAGCCTCAGGCCGCGGAGGTTGCCACGGGCCCGCTCGTGCAAGGCGCGGACGCGCTCGATGCTGACGACATCGCCGAAGACTTGCGCAAGGACCGCGGCCGCGTACCCGCAGCCGGTTCCGACTTCGAGCAATCGTGCCTGGCGCGCATCCGCAATCCCTTCGAGCGCCAGTTCGGCCGTGCGCGCCACGATGTACGGCTGCGAGATCGTCTGGCCATGGCCGATCGGCAAGGGCGTGTCTTCGTAGGCACGACTGGCGAGCGCCTCGTCGACGAACAAGTGGCGGGGCACGTTTCGCATCGCGTCGAGCACGCGGCTGTCGCGTACCCCAAGCTCGCGCACGCGGTCGACCATGCGATCGCGCACGCGCTCCGACGCAAGGCCGCTGCGGGACGCAATGGCATCTACCTTGGGGGCGGGACTGCGCTGCATCTCAGTGCCGCGCGAGCCAGCCGCGCACATCGTCGAGTTGACCGGTGTGCGTGAGGTCGATCTGAAGTGGCGTGACCGAAACGTAGCCTTCCGCCGTCGCGTGGAAGTCGGTGCCGGGGCCACCCTCTCGTGCTGCGCCAACGGCTCCAATCCAGTAAATCGGCTCGCCCCTTGGGTTGCTGGCACGCACGACCGGCTCCGACGGGTGGCGCTTGCCCAGTCGTGTCGCGACGATGCCCTTGATCTCGGCAAGCGGCCGATTTGGGATGTTCACGTTCAGCAGGAATGGTCCGGGCAGCGGCTGCTCGACGTAGCGACGGACCACTTCGGCGGCCATGGCCGTCGCCACGTCCAGATGAGCGTAGCCCTTGTCCACAAGTGAGAATGCAAGAGCCGGGATACCAAACAGGTACCCTTCCATCGCCGCGGCAACGGTACCGGAGTAGATCGTGTCATCGCCCATGTTCTGGCCATTGTTGATGCCCGACACGATCAGGTCTGGACGTTCTTTGAGTAGCCCGGTCAACGCAATGTGCACACAGTCGCTCGGCGTTCCGTTGATATAAATGAAGCCATTGGGCGCTGTGCTGACAGTAAGCGGGCGGGACAGCGTCAACGAGTTACTGGCGCCGCTGCTGTTCTGCTCCGGCGCAACGACTGTGACCGCACCCAACGGTCGGACGGCCTCCGCGAGCGCCGCCAGGCCCGGAGCCAGATAACCGTCGTCGTTGGAAACCAAGATGCGCATAAAGAAATAGCCGGTCGCGGTGACGCGCCGGCTACCTCGGCTGGCAATGGTCGGGGCGGCGGGATTCGAACTCGCGACCCCTTGCACCCCATGCAAGTGCGCTACCAGGCTGCGCTACGCCCCGAAGGCCAGGAGTATAGCCGCACGCGATTGGGCATGCGACTCAACGGCGTTCAGTTGCCGGAGAGCAAGCGCCGGATGGACGCAAGTTCTTCGCGCAGCTCCGGCACGTCAGGCTGCCCCTGTGCACCGTTGCCGGACTTCGCGTCGTGTCGGGGAGGTCGCCCGCCCTCTTCAAGCCGGTTGCGCGCCCCGCTGATCGTGAAGCCCTGCTCGTACAGAAGTTCACGGATACGGCGAATGAGGAGGACCTCGTGGTGCTGGTAGTAGCGGCGGTTCCCACGCCGCTTGACCGGGCGCAGTTGCGTGAACTCCTGTTCCCAGTAGCGCAGGACATGCGGCTTGACTCCACACAACTCGCTTACTTCACCAATCGTGAAATAGCGCTTGGCCGGAATCGGCGGCAGCAACTGCGATGTGTCCTGGCGTTGCATCGCGCTCGTCAAGAGGCCGGCTGCCGGAATTCAGCGCCGAGACAGGGTCAATGCCCGGCCACGCGGGCCACGGCGGCCTTCAGCTTCTGGCTCGCGTGGAACGTGACGACCCGGCGCGCTGTGATCGCAATTTCTTCGCCGGTCTTCGGGTTGCGACCCGGGCGCGTAGGCTTGTCGCGCAACTGAAAATTTCCGAAACCCGACAGCTTTACCGACTCACCCCTCTCAAGGGCCTGGCGGATCTCATCGAAGAAGCCATCGACCATGTCCTTGGCCTCTCGCTTGTTCAGTCCCAATCGATCGAACAACACCTCGGCCAGCTCCGCCTTGGTCATCGTCTTTGTTCCGCGCTCGCCGGGTCGGCTGCCCGCCGACGCCGGCGGAAGCTCGGGGAACTTGAATCCCGTTGTCATCTGGGGATCGTCTCGCATCATGGTCATTGCCGCAGGCGGGCACCGAACTTTTGCGCCAGCGCTTCCACCACTGCCGCGACCGCGGCATCGGCATCAGTATCGCTGAGCGGCCTTGCAGTATCTTGCAGAACAACCCGGAAGGCAAGGCTTTTTTCTTTATTTAACAATGCGTTAGCGGCCACTTCTAGCGTGGATGCGGCAGAAGCGGAAGGACGATACACGTCGAATAGCCTTACCTCTCTCAGGGCCGACAATCGGTCATCGGCGCGCGACCGACTGTCGATCGCCGACAGGATTTGCTGAAAGCTCACCGACTCAGCGACCCAAACCGCGATATCGCGTTGCAGCGGCTGGAATTTGGATAACTCGCGAGCGACCGGCAAGGCGCGTGCGAGCAGCGCCTCAAGCTCGATCTGAAACAGCACCGCGCATTTCGGCAGGTCGTGCTTTAGCTGCAGGCGTGGATGCAGCTCACCGATCAGGCCGATTGCACTACCTTCGACCCGAATGTGCGCGCTGCGGCCCGGATGCAGCATCGGATGGGATGCCGCAACGAATTCGACCGTCAACGGAGCGAACAGTCGCTCTACATCGCCCTTGACGTCAAAGTAGTCGACATCGCGACTGGGCACGGACCACTGCTCATCGTCGGCTGGGCCGTAGGCCAGCCCTGCGACGCACATCGGCTGCGCAATTCCTTGCACCGAAAGCGGGCCATCCGGAACCGCAGGATCGCGCCGGAAAACGCGTCCGATTTCGAACAGACGTGCCCGGCTCGCCTTGCGGTTGAGGTTGTAGCTCAGTGCCACCACCAAGCCCCCGAGCAATGAACTGCGCATAACGGACATCTGCATGGAGATCGGATTCACGACACCAATGGCATCCGCGCCATCGGCAAAGTCCTTCTCGACCTCGGCGTCGATGAAGGAGTAATTCACGAGCTCCTGATAACCCAAGGTTGCCAGCAGCCGGCGCACGTCGTGCGAAGAGCGACGCGTTTCGTTCCGTGCGCGCATCTGCGCAGGCGCCAGAGGCGGGTGCGCCGGAATGCGCGCGTAGCCGAAGAGGCGAGCCACCTCCTCGATCAGGTCTTCCTCGGTCTCGAGGTCGAACCGGAAGCTGGGTGGAGTGACCAGAAACGCGTCATTCGAGCGCTCGAACGCAAGCCGAAGTCGCGAAAACACGTCGGCTATCTCGTCGGCGTTAACGTCCACTCCCAGCACCTTGCGGCAGCGCTCGATGCGCATTGTGACCGGTGCGCGCGACGGCAGATTTACGATCGTGTCGTCGACGGGGCCAGGCTCACCGCCACAGATGTCGAGAATCAGGCGCGTGATGTACTCGACATGCTCGGCGGTCGTTGCGTAGTCCACGCCGCGCTCGAACCGATGCGCCGCATCGGTCGCGAAGTTGTAGCGGCGGGCCCGGCCACGAATGGCATCGGGCCACCAGAACGCCGCCTCGACGTAGATGTTGCGTGTCTCTAGCGACACGGCCGTCGCTTCACCACCCATGACACCTGCCAGCGCCTCGACGCCAGCGTCATCGGCGATCACTCCCACCTGCTCATCGACCTGTACCGTCTGGCCATTGAGCAATTGCACCGACTCACCGGTTCGACCCCAGCGCACCCGCAAGCCGCCGTGAACCTTGTCAAGATCGAACACGTGCGACGGACGGCCGAGCTCGAGCATCACATAGTTGGAGATATCGACCAGCGCCGAGATCGGGCGCTGCCCGCTGCGCAGGAGTCTCTGCTGCATCCAAGTCGGAGTCGCCGCGTGGGCATCGACGTTGCGGATCACACGGCCCGAGAAGCGTCCGCAGAGGTCTGGGGCGTGCACCGTCACCGGAAGACGCTCGTCGTTGCCAGCAGCGACCGCCAAGAACTCAGGCATCTGCAACGGTGCACCGGAGACCGCTGCCACCTCACGCGCGACCCCGACCACACTCAGACAGTCGGCGCGGTTCGGCGTCAGCTTGACCGTCAGGATGCTGTCGTCAAGTTCAAGCCATGCGCGCACATCAGCACCGATCGTCGCGTCGGGGCTGAGCAGCATCAGCCCAGCGTGGTCGTCGGAGAGCCCCAGTTCACGCGCCGAGCAGAGCATTCCCTGGGATTCGACGCCGCGCATTGACGTCACCGTGATCTGCAGGTTTCCTGGCAATCGCGCGCCCGGCAGCGCGCAGGGCACGACGATCCCCGGGGTGACGTTCGGCGCACCGCACACGATCGACAACAGGGCGGACTTGCCGACGTCGACCTCGCAGACCGTGAGCTTGTCTGCATTCGGATGCTTGCGGACGTCGCGCACCCGGGCCACAACGACTCCGCTGAATGGCGGCGCGACGGGGCGGCGATCCTCGACTTCGAGCCCCGCCATTGTGAGGGCCTCCGCCAGCGCCTCGCCATCCATAGATGGGTTGCAATAGCCCCGCAGCCAGCTTTCTGAAATGTCCATCGCGTATCAGTTGAATTGACGCAGGAAGCGCAGATCGCCCTCGAAGAACGCACGCAAATCGTCGACGCCATAGCGCAGCATCGTCAGCCGATCCAGGCCCGATCCGAATGCGAAGCCGATGTACTTTTCGGGATCGAGGCCGAAATTACGCACCACCGCCGGGTGGACCTGCCCGGAACCGGAGATTTCCAGCCAGCGCCCCTCGCGCGGGCCGCTGGTGAACATCATGTCGATCTCCGCCGAGGGCTCGGTAAACGGGAAGTACGAAGGCCTGAAGCGCACAACCAGTTCGTCGGTTTCAAAGAAGCAGCGCAGGAAGTCGGTGTAGACAGCCTTCAGGTCGGCGAAGCTCACGTTCTCGCCGATCCAGAGTCCCTCGACCTGATGAAACATCGGCGAGTGGGTGGCATCGCTGTCCACGCGGTAGGTACGGCCAAGCGCGATGACCTTGATCGGCGGCGTATGCATGCGCGCATAGCGCACCTGCATCGGGCTCGTGTGCGTACGCAGTACGAGCGGCTTGCCCCGGCTGTCGGTCGCGTCGACGTAGAAAGTGTCTTGCATCGACCGCGCCGGATGGTTCTCCGGACTGTTCAGCGCAGTGAAGTTGTACCAGTCGGTCTCGATCTCCGGACCGTCGGCTACATCGAATCCGATCGAGGCGAAGATTTCCTCTATGCGCATCCATGTCCGCATGACCGGATGGATGCCGCCCGCGCTGCGCACTCGCCCTGGCAGCGTGACGTCAATCGCCTCCTGCGCCAGCCGGATGTTCAGCTGCGCATCCGCAAGCGCGTGCCGTCGTTCTTCGAGAAGCCGCTCGATCGACTCCTTCGCACGATTGATGCGAGCGCCCTGCACCCGCTTTTCCTCCGGGGCAAGCTTTGCCAGCGCCTTTAGGCGCTCGGTGATTGCACCGCTCTTGCCCAAGAAGCGCGCCTTCTCGTTTTCCAAGGCCGCGGAATGCAAGGCCGCGGCAAAGGCGACGCGCGCCTCATCTACGAGTTGTTCTAGTTCCATTGTCATGCAGTAAAAAAACGGGGCCTAGCGTGTAGGCCCCGTTCCCGATCGGCCGGTCGTGCAAGACCGGTGATGTGCGCTTACGCGGCGAGCGAGGCCTTGACCTTATCGACGACGGCCGCAAAACCCGGCTTGTCGAGCACTGCCATGTCTGCCAGCACCTTGCGGTCGATGCCGATCTCGGCCTTGCCGAGACCGCTGATAAACGCGCTATAGGTGATACCGTGCTCGCGTACCGCAGCGTTGATACGCGCGATCCACAGTGAACGGAAGACGCGCTTTTTGGTGCGGCGATCGCGATAGGCGTATTGCCCCGCCTTCATCACCGCCTGCTTGGCGACGCGGAAGACATTCTTGCGGCGACGCGTGAACCCCGCGGCCTGGGCCAGGACTTTCTTGTGCCGCGCGCGGGCGGTCACACCACGTTTTACTCGAGGCATGTCAGTCTCCCGTTAGGCGTACGGCATCATTCGACGCACCGACTTGACGTCGGCCTCGTGGATTTGCACGGGGCCGCGCAGGTGGCGCTTCGACTTGGTGGTCTTCTTGGTGAGGATGTGGCGCTTGAACGCCTGTCCCCGCTTGATCGAGCCGCTGGCGCGGACCTCGAAGCGCTTGGACGCGCTCTTCTTCGTCTTCATCTTCGGCATCTTGGCCGTCCTTTCTTTGATGGCGTCGGGCGCTCTTGCGAGACTTTGAGCCTGTTGCCACTTGTTGAGCCGCAGAGCGGCTGTTACCTAACACTCCACGCCCTGGCGGCGCGGGATCCAGACTACTTCTTCTTCTTTGGCGAGAGGATCATCACCATCTGACGGCCCTCGAGCCGCGGCATCGACTCGACCTGCGATAGCGTCGCGAGGTCATCCCGAACCCGCTCCAGCAACTTGTATCCGAACTCCTGGTGGGCCATTTCACGACCGCGGAATCTCAGCGTGATCTTGGCCTTGTCACCTTCCTCGAGGAAGCGCGTCAGATTGCGCAGCTTGGTCAGGTAGTCGTTCTCGTCCGTCTGCGGCCGGAACTTCACCTCCTTGACCACGACCTGCTTCTGCTTGAGCTTGGCCTCGTGGGCCTTCTTCTGCTCCTGGTACTTGAACTTGCCGTAGTCCATCAGACGACAGACCGGCGGCACAGCCGTTGGAGCTATCTCCACCAGATCAACCTGGGCTTCCTCGGCGAGGCGAAAGGCCTCGGCCAGTTTCACGACCCCGAGGGCCTCGCCTTCGATACCTGCAAGGCGGACTTCCGGGGCGCTGATTTCACCGTTGATCCGGTGCGCACGGTCCTGAGCGATGGTTGGCTTCTCCTGGTTTCAATGATCAAGCCGCGCCACCCACGTTACGGCGCTGCGCGACGTCGTCCTGCAGACGCTGCGCAAAGGCAGACAGCGGCATGACGCCGAGGTCGGCCCCGCCGCGGGCACGCACGGCCACCCGCATTTCCTGTAGCCCGGACAGTTTCTCCTTGTCCCCGACAACGAGGACATACGGAATTTTCTGCAGGCTAAGCTGACGGATTTTATAGGTGATCTTTTCGTTGCGCAAATCGCTGTCAACTCTAAATCCTTGTTTTTTCAGCGTTTGCACAACAGCCTCGGCGTAATTGGCCTGACCCTCCGAGATGTTGGCCACCGCCACCTGCACCGGCGCCAGCCACGGCGGCATTGCCCCGGCGAAATTTTCGATCAACATGCCGATGAACCGCTCCATCGAACCGATGATGGCCCGGTGCAGCATGACGGGCGTCCGGCGGCTGTTGTCCTCGGCCACGTATTCGGCGCCCAGTCGACTCGGCATGAAAAAATCGACCTGCATCGTGCCGCACTGCCACTCGCGGCCGATCGCATCCTTCAGCGTGTACTCGATCTTAGGCCCGTAGAACGCGCCGTCGCCCGGCGAGATCGCGAATTCGACCCCCGAGCGCTTCAGCGACTCCATCAGCGCGTGCTCGGCCTTGTCCCAACTGTCGTCCGAGCCGATGCGCTGCAGCGGCCGCGTCGACACCTTGTAGAGGATGTGCTCGAAACCAAAATCCCGATAGACCCGCTCCAGCAACGACGTATAGGCGACGCATTCGTCGAGGATCTGTTCTTCCGTGCAGAAGATGTGCCCGTCGTCCTGCGTGAAACCGCGCACGCGCATCATCCCGTGCAACGACCCGGAGGGCTCGTTGCGATGACAGGCGCCGAACTCGCCGTACCGCAACGGTAGTTCACGGTAGCTGTGCAAGTTGGCGTTGTAGATCTGGATGTGGCCCGGGCAGTTCATGGGCTTCAGCGCGTAGTACCGGTTCTCCGACTCCGTCGTGAACATGTTCTCGCGGTACTTTTCCCAGTGGCCCGACTTCTCCCAGAGCGAACGGTCGAGGATCTGCGGCGCCCTCACCTCCTGGTAGCCGTTGTCGCGGTACACGCCGCGCATGTATTGCTCGACGGCCTGCCAGATCGCCCAGCCCTTCGGGTGCCAGAAAATCAGCCCTGGGGCCTCTTCCTGAAAGTGAAAGAGGTCAAGCTCGCGCCCCAGCTTGCGATGGTCGCGGCGCTCGGCCTCCTCAAGCATCTTCAGGTAGGCGTCCTGGTCTTCCTTTTTCGCCCAGGCCGTCCCGTAAATGCGCTGCAGCTGCTCGTTCGCGCTGTCGCCGCGCCAATAGGCACCGGCGACCTTCATTAGCTTGAAGACTTTCAACTTCCCCGTCGAAGGCACGTGCGGGCCGCGGCAGAGGTCGATAAAGCTTCCCTCGCGGTAGAGCGATATGTCCTCGTTGGCAGGGATCGAGGCAATGATCTCGGCCTTGTACTTCTCACCGATCGACTCAAAGAACTTCACGGCGTCGTCGCGTTTCCAGACCTCGCGCACCACCGGCTCGTCCTTCTTCGCGAGCTCGGCCATCTTTTTTTCGATGGCTTCGAGGTCCTCGGGCGTGAAACCGCGCGGGAAGGAGAAGTCGTAGTAGAAACCGTTGTCAATGACGGGCCCAATCGTGACCTGCGCCTGCGGAAAGAGCTCCTTCACCGCGTAGGCCAGCAGGTGCGCCGTCGAATGGCGCAGCACCTCCAGTCCGTCGGCATCTCGCTCCGTGACGATCGCGACATCCGCGTCACGCTCGATCAAGAACGACGTATCGACCAGTTTGCCGTCGACGCGACCCGCCAGTGCCGCTTTCGCCAAGCCCGGGCCGATGGACGTCGCAACGTCGGCCAGGCGCACTGGCGCGTCGAACGAACGCTTTGATCCGTCAGGCAATCGAATTGAGATCATAGAAATCTCCAAGCGAAAAAAAAGTGCGGTCGAGCCGCACTTTTCCGTCGAAAGGCGTACTCGTCCCCGGGGATCAACCGTCGGTGAATCGAGTTCGAAGCATTTCTCCGTACCTTTCGTGTGCTGTAGGGCCTGGTAGGCGCGATTGGACTCGAACCAACGACCCCCACCATGTCAAGGTGGTGCTCTAACCAGCTGAGCTACGCGCCTGCAAGAACTGCGAAGTATATCAGCGCCGTTGCACGGCTCCGTCGACCGTGCCGGCGGGCGCGTTGACAGCACGCAATGCCATCGCCACCATGGCAGCCGAGACTCATAAGTCGCAGTCATGATCGCTTCACGGGGATCGCCTAGGCTGATGCCCGTCGCCAACACACTCATCACACCATGGCTACATCGGACAGCACTTCACGCATCGGCGCTCAACCTGACACCGCTGCGGAGCCACGTCTGGCGGTCTCGCTGGCGCGATCGCCGGCGGACATCGAAGACGCCCAGCGACTGCGCTACAAGGTCTTCGCCGAGGAAATGGGGGCCAAGGTCGGCGACCCTGCCACCGGCATCGATGCCGACGAGTTCGACCCCTATTGCGATCACCTAATTGTTCGCGACCTCGACAGCCTGCGGGTCGTCGGCACCTACCGGATCCTCGCTCCGCATCGTGCGCGCGAACTGGGACGGCTGTATTCGGAAGGCGAGTTCGACATTTCTCGGCTGCACCACATCGTGCCGTCGATGGTGGAAGTGGGGCGCTCGTGCGTGCATTGGGACTACCGCTCGGGCAGCACGATCCTGCTGCTGTGGGCCGGCATGGCGCACTACATGAAGGCCGGCGGATACAGCCATCTGATCGGATGTGCGAGTGTTCCGCTAAACGATGGCGGCCAGATGGCGGCCCGGATTCGGCTCGACATCCAAAATTACCTGACGGACCCCGAGTACCGCGTGTTCCCGCACCACCCGTTTCCCTTCGACCGGATCGTGCCAGCCGCTACGCGCGAGATGCCGCCCCTGCTAAAAGGCTACCTGCGGATCGGCTCGAGAATCTGTGGCGAGCCCGCGTGGGACCCCGACTTTAACAGTGCCGACTTCCTGGTCTGGCTATCGCTCGCCAATCTGCACCCGCGCTACGCGCGCCACTTCGAACTCCTCGCCGCCCAGGGCGAGGCGGCCGAACAGGACGGGATCGATCTGTTCTGAATGCTGAATGGCGGCATTCAGCGCCGGCGCACGGCGATCACGCCCGTCACATCCCGGATCAGCGCGGCCACGCGCGCGATCTCGCTAGCGCTGCCGACTTCCGCCGTGAACTCCATGCGGGCCTCGCCCCGCTGACTCTGCGTGCTCGACGCCGATCACGTTCAGCTTCTCGCGCACGAAGATCTCCGATATGTCCCGCAGCAGCCCCTGCCGGTCCTGCGCAATGACCAGCAGCTCGACCGGGTACACGGCGTCGACCTCGTGGCCCCACGCCACCTCGACAACGCGCTCGGGCTGGCGGCGGATCAGTGCCTGCAGGTTCGAGCATGCGGCACGATGAATCGAGACGCCGCGCCCACGTGTCACATAGCCGCCGATGTCGTCGGGGGGCGCCGGCCGACAACACCGCGCCAACTGGGTCAACAGCGAATCGACGCCGACCACCAGCACCTTGCCCCGCCCCGGCGTCGCATCCCGTGGCTTGCCGGCCAGCAGGTGAGGGGCCGGTTCCGGCTCGACCGGGGTCGGTGCGATCGCCTGTTCGATTGAGCGCACACTGAATTCTTCCTTGGTCGCTGCCGCGCATAGCTCATCGACCTTGTCGAACCCCAGCCGCTTGGCCAGGTCGTCGAGCTTCATCGCCGTCTTGCCCAGGCGCTGCAGCTCCTTCTCGACGATCTCGCGTCCGGCGGAGACAGACTGCTCGAACTCAAGCGCGTTGAACCACTGCCTGACCTTGGCGCGCGAGCGCGCGCTGCGCAGATAGCCGAGTTCCGGATTCAGCCAGTCGCGGCTCGGACCGCCAGTCTTGGCGGACACGATTTCCACCGTCTGGCCGGTTACGAGCGGTGTGTTGAGCGGAACCATCGCACCGTTGACGCGAGCCCCGCGGCAGCGATGCCCTAGCTCGGAGTGGATGTGGTACGCGAAGTCGAGCGGCGTGCCGCCGGACGGCAACTCGACCACGCGCGCCTGCGGCGTGAGCACATAGATGCGCTCCTCCGGCGCCGGCGCGCCCGTCGGCGGCGCATCCACTTCCGCACGCCACGCGAGCAGTTGCCGCAGCCAGGCCACCCGCCCCTCGTCGTCGTCGCGCCCCTTGCCACCTTCCTTGTAGCGCCAGTGCGCCGCGACACCGAGCTCGGCATGCTCGTGCATGCGGCGCGTACGGATCTGGACTTCAAGCGTGCGCCCGGCGTCATCCCCGACCACCGTGTGCAACGATTGGTAACCGTTCGACTTCGGCCGGACGATGTAGTCGTCGTATTCACTTTCGACCGGCGTCCAGGCCGAGTGCACCAGCGCCAGCGCCTGGTAGCACTGCGCGATTTCGTCGACGATGACGCGCATCCCGCGTACGTCGTAGACCTGTTCGAAGGCCAGCCCCTTGCTGCGCATCTTGCTGTAGATGCTGTAGATGTGCTTCGGCCGCCCCGTCACCTCGGCGCGAATGCCAGCGTCGGCGAGCATCCGTCGCAGCCGCGCCAGCGCCTCATCGATGAAGGATTCGCGCTCGGCGCGCTTCTCGTCCAGCATGCCGTGCCACAGCCTTGTACGTGTCGGGCTCGAGAAAGCGGAACGACAGGTCCTCGAGCTCCCACTTCAGTTGCCAGATACCGAGACGGTTGGCCAGTGGCGCGTACAGCTCGATCGTCTCCCGCGCAAACGGCTCCGCTCCCGCGGTCTTGCTCAAGGCGTAGAACCGCAACGTCTGAAGGCGCGAGGCGAGCCGGAGCAGAACGACGCGCAAATCGTTGGCCATCGCTAGCAGCATCCGGCGCAGTGCTTCGGCCTGGTCGGTCGGGTTGCTGCGGCCGCGCACTTCTTCGCGGGAGCGTGTCAGTTCGGACAGCCGCATCAGCTGCCGCAGGTCGGCGACCAGCTGCGCCACGGCGGCCCCGAAGCGGCTGCGCAGCCAGTCGTCGGGATCGCGCAGCACGTCGTACACGCCGAAGAGGTGGGCGGCGGTGAGCAGATCGGCGTCCGGACGCAGCGTGGCGACGATGGTCGCGATGCCATCGGCGTGCGCGATGAACGTCTCGCCCGTGCGCAGCGACTTACCCGCGTAGAGCGGCTCCACCAATGCACGCGTGCGCCGCGACATCGAGCGGCGCACCCGCGTCGGCGATCCTCGATTCGACGACAGAGGGACTGACCATGCCGCGATTATCCCGCTCGCGCGCACAGTTCGTTGCGGCACAATCGTCCGATGCTCAAGACGCTGCTGGAGCCGGGTCACGCGAGGCGGTCCCGTCGCGCTGCCCGACAACCTCTGGGACGGGGCGGTGGCGTGCGTTGCCGTTCGTGGCACGGCTGACCCCTGAGGAGCGCAGCCGGCTGCGCGCACTTGCGGGCCAGCTACTGACCGCCAAGGAGATGGCCAGCGCCGCGGGACTCGAACTGACGGCCGAAATCCAGCTCAGCATCGCCGTCCAGGCCTGCCTGCCCGGTTCTGAACCTGGGACTGGACTGGTACCGCGGCTGGAGCAGCATCGTCGTGTATCCGGGCGAGTTCCTGGTGCCGCGCAGCGTCACCGACGAGGACGGCGTCGTGCACGAATACACGGAGCCCATCGCCGGCGAGGCCTGGGACGGCGGACCGGTGCTGTTATCGTGGGAAGACACGCAGGCGGCCGGTATCGACGAGGGCGCCGCGTACTCGGTGGTCATCCACGAGTTCACCCACAAGATCGACTTGCTGAATGGCGACGCCGACGGCGTACCGCCGTTTTCGCCGGCGCTGCACGCAGGGCTCGAACTGCGCCAGTGGCAGGCGGCGCTGGCGGATGCCTTCCAGCGATTCGTGACCGAACTCGAGCTCATCGAAGGCGAGCTTCCGCCTGACGTCGATCCGGATTCGAACGCCGCCGATCCCTTCTACGCGCATCTGCCGCTGGATGCGTACGCGGCGCAGGACGCGGGTGAGTTCTTTGCCGTCTCCTCCGAGAGCTTTCTTCGTCGACCCGGCGCGATTGCAGCGGGCATTTCCGGATTGGTATGCGCAGCTCGCGACTTTCTTTCGACAAGACCCGCTGGCCGCCAAATGAAGTCGCTGCTGATCGTCTATCACTCGATGACCGGCGCCGCCGAACAGCTCGCCAACGCCGCCGACGAGGGCGCGCGGTCTCGATCCTGACGTGCAGACGCGACTGCTGCGCGCACCGCAGGCACAGCCCGACGACATGCTGGCGGCCGACGGCTATCTCTTCGTCATGCCCGAGAACCTCGCAACGATGGCGGGACTCATGAAGGACTTCTTCGATCGCGTGTACTACGCCGTACTCGACCAGGTGAACGGACGGCCCTACGCCGCGATCATCGCGGCCGGTACCGACGGCGCCGGTGCAGCACGGCAGGTCCAGCGCATCGCTACTGGACTGCGACTGCGCGAGGTCGCGCCGCCACTGATCGTGCGCAACGGTGCGCAGACGCCGGAGGCGATCCTCGCACCGAAGCGCGTCCCGGCGCACGACCTCGCCCCGGCGCATGAGCTCGGCGCGGCACTCGCGGCCGGCCTCGCCAGTGGCGTCTTCTAGGGAGACCTCCGCAGTCCGCGCCTACGACAGTCCCGCCAGCAGGAAGTCGCGCACCACGGCGATCTGGTCGGCCGGCATAAAGGTCGGCGCATGGCCAACGCCTTCGATCGCCACGACCGCGGGCCGCGGCCCGCGGCCGGCCATTTCGGCGGCGGTCTCGGCCGTGCAGCAGGTCGGACTGCGCGCCACGCACCAGCAGCGTCCGCGCCGAGATGCGGTCGTACAGTGCCCACGTGGCCGCTTCGCCGGCCGCGGCTGACTCGGCTGTCACGGCCTTGAACGGCACTGCGATCGCCGGGTCATAGTGGAGGACATAACGATCGCCTTTTTGCCTGAGTGTCGGCGCGACGAGTTCGCGCCAGTCGTTGCGGGTCTTCAGTCCGAACGGCGCCGCGGTGACGGACTGATAGTCCACCGCCTCCTCCAGATCGGCGAACGAGACGGGCTGGCCCACGTACGACCCGATGCGCGCGATCGCCGCCGCTCCCAGCACCGGACCGACATCGTTGATGACCAGTTGACGAATCGGCGAGCCTGGCTGACCGGCGAGCGCGATGCCGATCAGGCCGCCCATCGACGTGCCGACCCAATCGACGCGCTCGACGTCCAGCCGGGCAATCAGCGTCACCATGTCCGAGACGTACTGAGGCACGGCGTAGTACGCGGGGTTGCGCAGCCGACCACTGAGACCGCGCCCGACGACGTCCGGACAGATCACGCGATAGCGGTCCGACAGCGCCCGCGCAAGGCGATCGAAATCGCGCCCCAGGCGCGTCAAGCCATGCACGCAGACCAGGACGTCCGGATTGTTCGGATCGCCCCACTCTGTATAGGCCATCGTATGCATCCCGGCCGGACTGAGGCACTGCACCTCGCGCTGGCGCAACTCCGCGCGCGCGGTACCCGTTGCCGATCCATTCATGTCGTGTCCCACTTCGCACCTCCGCGCGAAAATTGTAGTCGTCCCGGTGGCATACTCGGCTCACACTGAGGGAGGTGCTTCATGTTGAAAGGAAAGACTGCACTGGTCACCGGCTCGACCAGCGGCATCGGGCTCGGGATGGCAAAAGCGCTTGCGGGCCAGGGCGCGAACATCGTCCTGAACGGCTTCGGCGAGCCGGCCGCGATTGCCGCGGCCGAAAAGGACATCCAGACCCTCGGCGTCAAGACGCTGTATCACGGCGCCGACATGAGCAAGCCCGACCAGATCGAAGCGATGGTCCGCGCCGCGGAATCCTCGTTCGGCCGCGATCGACATCCTGGTGAACAACGCCGGAATCCAGCATGTGGCGCCGGTCGAAAGCTTTCCGGTCGAGCGCTGGGACGCGATCATCGCGATCAATCTCAGCTCTGCGTTCCACACGACGCGGCTCGCGCTGCCCAAGATGCGGGCGTCCGGCTGGGGCCGCATCGTCAATGTGGCCTCGGTCCATGGGCTGGTCGCCTCGGCCGAGAAGTCGGCCTATGTCGCGGCTAAGCACGGCATCGTGGGCTTCACCAGGTCGATCGCGCTCGAAACTGCGCGGACTGGCGTGACGGTCAACGCGATCTGCCCAGGCTGGGTGCTGACCCCGCTGGTGCAGAAGCAGGTCGACGCCCGCGCGGACCGGGACAAGCTCAGTCAGGAGGACGCCAAGCAATCCCTGCTGGGCGAAAAACAGCCTTCAATGGAGTTCGTGACGCCAGAGCAACTGGCTGGTCTTATGCTGTTTCTCTGCTCGCCCGCGGCCGACCAGATCCGCGGTGTGGCGTACAACGTCGACGGTGGGTGGTGCGCGCAGTAGGCGGCACGCCGGTCGGTCGAGGCTAGGCGACTACGCGGCGCGTTCGACTGCCGGCCTGACGTCCACTGCAACATCCAACGTGTGGCTCGCGCCGCCCTGAATGACACCGCGCAGGGGCACCACGTCCCCATAGTCGCGACCCACCGCGACTGTCACATGGCTGACATCCGGTACGACCGCATTGGTGGGATCGAGGTCCACCCAGCCGAGCACCGGGCACCAGATCGCAATCCAGGCGTGCGATGCGTCAGCGCCCAGCAGGCGGGGCTGACCGGGCGGCGGCTGCGTCTGCAGATAGCCGCTGACGTAACGCGCCGGCAATCCGAGCGAGCGCAGCATGCCCAGCATCAGGTGCGCGAAGTCCTGACAGACACCACGCCGGAGACGGAACGCGTCGATAAGCGGAGTGTCGACTTCCGTCGCGCCGGGCTCGTAGGTGAAATCGGCATGGATCTGGGCCATCAGCGCGAGCGCCGCGCCAAGGTAGCTCCGGCCCGTCGTAAAGATCGGCTGCGCGTAGTCGCGCAGCGCGCTCAACAGCGGCACGTACGGAGATGCGAAAACAAACTCGCTGGCGGGTCGGAACGATGCGTCGAGCGAATAGCGAAGACCCGACGCCACGCCCTCCCACGGCGCGCTGGCCGACGGATCCAATGGCCCGGCCCGTGGCGCGATCGAGACCTGGCTTTGCACGCTGACCGACAGCATCTCGTGCGGCACATACAACGCGAACTCGGTCCGCACATTGCCGAACGAATCCCGCGAGGTCGCGCATTGGGACGGCGATGGGTCAATTGTCAGCCGGACGTCCACGACTCGTTGCCGCTCGTCCTGGCGCGGGCTCAGGTGCGCGCAGTGATAGGCGACCTCGACGCGCGCCGAGTAGTGCGTCACTGTCCGGTGCGTGACGTGGAGTTCCATCCGGCGCGTCACGCCTTCAGGGTCCTGTACGCGTCGGCGGCATGACTGAAATAGCTCGCGCCGATCGCATCGGACAGCGCGCGCGTGCCATCCACAAGCCGGCTGGTAAGGGCCAGTAGCGCTGCGTATTGCCCGCCGGAATCGAGCGCACTCAATTGCTTGAGGTCAGGCCACGAAGCCTGCGCCGGCAGATGAGGCAGCAAGCGCGTGGCATCCGGCGCCCCGAGGCGCTCGATCTGTTCCGTCAGGCGCCGCGCAATGCCTCGCAATGAGCGGGGGTTGGCGGACTCCTGCACCAGCAGATCGACCAGCGGAGGGATCTCCAAACGGCGCTGGTAAAGCGCACGGTAGGTAATGGTGCTGTCGAACAATTGCAGCGCCAGATCGTAGCCATCCTCCCGCACGATGGCCGCCGTTTCGAATAGCAGGTGCAGCGCTCGGCCGAGCGTGCCCAGCCGCTCGAGCTGACGGCCGATCGTCATCAGGCGCCAGCCGTCATCACGCGTCATGTGGTCGATCTGCGCGCCGGTGATCGCCGACAGTTGAACCGCGAGGCGGCCAAGCGCGGCCACGGCCTCGTCCGCCGAGAAGACGGAATCGGCTGTCGCGCCCGCGCAATCGGCCGCAAAGCGCTCCTCCGTGGCGGCGACCAACCGCCAGTGATCGGCCGACAGTCGGTCGCGGATATGCCCGGCGGAGCGCACCAGCGCGGCCAGATTGAACGCGACGCTGCTGCCACGACGGTCAGCCAGTTCCGAGATCAGCGTGCGCTCAAAGACGGCGACTGACTTGGCCGGCGACGGTACGTCAGCCGGGACCAGGCCCTGCTCTTCGCACAGCGAAGCCAGCGCATCCAGTACGGGAGACGGTGCCCGCGCGTCGTCCCCGATCAATGTCAGGGCGGCGCGCGCCAGCCGCACGGCCTGGTCGGTTCGCTCGGCATAGCGACCCATCCAGAAGAGGTTCTCGGCGGCACGACTCGACACGATGCGCCGCGGGCCTGGGAGTTCCTCCGCCCGCAACGGCGTCGGCAGCATCGAAAACGAATCCACCGCATCGACGGTGCGGACCCAGGTGTCCTGGCTGGCGCCGCCGCGCTGCATCGACACCACACGCTGCTCCCGCATCGCGATCCGGGTCAATCCTCCGGGCATCACGTGCCAGCCCGCCGCCCCATCGCTGATGGCGTAGACGCGCAACATGGCAGCACGCGGCAGCAGCGTACCGTCCTGCCACGTGGGCGCCATTGGTAACGGCAGGTAGGCTTGCACCGTGTAGGCGTCGGGATCGGCTTCGATGCGACGACGCAGCGCTGCAATCTGCGACGGCAGCAGCGCGGCGCCGATCGCCGCCTCGAACCCAGGGCGCTGCGCGCTGCGCGGATAGGTCGCCTTGACGACCTTATCGGCAAGCGTATCCGCAACCCGCGCGAAGGCCGCGCGTTCACCGCACCACCAGCTCGCGAGCGATGGCAGCAGCAGGTTGGCGCCCAGTTCGCGCTGCGCGATGGCGGGCAAGAACCCGTTGATCGCCGGCGATTCCAGGAAGCCCGACCCCAGTGCGTTTGCCAGCAGAACGCGTCCGGCGCGCACCGCGCGCAGCAGCCCCGGCACACCCAGCGTCGAGTCCTGACGCAGTTCCAGCGGATCGCAGAAGTCGTCGTCGAGTCGTCGCAGAATGCCGTGCACCGGCTGCAGGCCGTGCAGCGTCTTTAGGAAGACGCGCTCGTCGCGAACCGTCAGATCACTGCCTTCGACCAGCGGGATGCCGAGATAGCGCGCGAGGTAGGCATGCTCGAAATACGTTTCCGTGTACGGGCCCGGCGTCAGCAGTACCAGCCGAGCCGCTTCGCCGTCGGCGCGCGGGCTCAAGCGCTGCAGCATGTCGAGCAGGCGGCGGTAGCTGGCGGCCAGCCGCTGCACCTTCATCTGCCGGAAGGCCTCGGGAAAGAGGCGCGAGACGATCAGCCGGTTCTGCAGCGCATAGCCGAGGCCCGAGGGCGACTGCGTCCGGTCGCCGATCACCCACCACTGCCCGTCGGCCGCGCGCGCAATGTCGAACGCGATGATGTGCAGGAATGTGCCGCCCGGAGGCCGCTGTCCAACCAGCGGGCGCAAGTAGCCCGGATGCCCATACACAAGTGCCGGCGGCAGCAGGTTGGACGCCAGCAGTTGTTGCGGCCCGTAAGCGTCGGCCATGATGGCGGCGAGCAGCCTGGCGCGCTGCGCGACACCGGCCTCGATGCGCGCCCACTCTTCGGCCTCGATCAGGAACGGAAAGAGGTCCAGCGACCATGGCCGCTCGCCGCGTCCATCGTCGCTGTAGACGTTGTAGGTGATGCCATCTTCGCGCACCTGGCGCTCGATGGTGCCGCGGCGGCGTGGCAGGTCGGCGAACCCGCCGGAACCAAGATGCGCAAAGAACTCGCGCCAGTGGCGCCGCAGCGTGCCGTCCGCTGTACGCAACTCATCGTGGTGACCGGGCTGGGCTGGCGCTGCCAACCGCGCAGCCAGCGTCGCGGCGTCATGGTCCGGATCGAATTCGAACAGCGACTGCGTCATGTCCGCCTGATCCTGGCCGCGGACGGCGGATCGATCTCGGTCTGGGGCAAGGACATCTAGCTCCGACGCAGGTCGAGCGTGAACGGGAATTCGAGGCTGCCCTGCGGGGCCTCGACGACCATGCGGCCAGGTGTGTGTCCCATCGTGAAGAATCGTGCGAGGCGCCGGCTTTCCGCTTCGTAGGCATTGACCGGAAAGGTCACGTAGTTGCGGCCGCCCGGATGCGCCACATGGTACTGGCACCCCCCGAGCGATCGCTCCATCCAGGAATCGACAATATCGAAGGTCAACGGCGCGTGCACGCCGATCGTCGGATGCAGCGACGAAGCCGCCTGCCAGGCGCGGTAACGCACACCGCCGACAAACTCGCCGGTACGTCCGGTGGGCTGCAGGGCCAACGCCCGCCCGTTGACGCAGATCCGGTGACGGTTGTCATTCAGTCCGGCCACCTTTACCTCGACCCGTTCCAGTGACGAATCGACATAGCGCACCGTGCTGCCGCCAGCGCCTTCCTCCCCCATGACGTGCCACGGCTCGAGCGCGCCGCGCAGGGTCAGCTGAATGCCGTGCGCCGACACCTCGCCGAACAGAGGGAAGCGGAACTCGAAATGTGGCGCAAACCACTTCGGATCCATCGGGTAACCCGCCTGCCCGAGTTCGGCAAGCACGTCTTCGAAGTCGAGTTCGACGAAGGTCGGCAGCAGGAAGCGGTCGTGAAGCTCCGTACCCCAGCGCGTGAGCCGGTGCATGTAGGGCGTCTTCCAGAAGCGTGCCAGCAGCGCGCGCAGCAGCAATTGCTGTGCGAGGCTCATCTGCCAGTGTGGCGGCATTTCGAAGGCACGCATCTCGAGCAGACCAAGGCGGCCGGTCGGCCCGTCCGGCGAGTAAAGCTTGTCGATGCAGAACTCCGAGCGATGCGTGTTGCCGGTGACGTCGATCAGGATATTGCGCAAGGCACGGTCCACCAACCACGGCGGAGCCGCCGCCCCGCCCTCGCTGCGCCGTCGAAGTTCGGCAAGCGCAATCTCCAACTCGTAGATCTGGTCGTTGCGTGCCTCATCCACGCGCGGCGCCTGGCTGGTCGGCCCGATGAACAGGCCCGAGAACAGGTACGAAAGCGAGGGATGGTTGTGCCAGTACGCGATCAGGCTGCTGAGCAGGTCGGGCCGCCTGAGGAATGGCGAGTCATCAGCCGTGGCTCCACCGAGCACGATGTGGTTGCCGCCACCGGTGCCCGTGTGGCGTCCATCAAGCAAGAACTTCTCGGTGGACAGGCGCGACAGCCGCGCCGCTTCGTACAGGGTTTCCGTGTGTTCGGCCAGTTGCTTCCAGTCGGACGCAGGGTGGATGTTGACCTCGATGACACCGGGATCGGGCGTGATCTGCAGCAGCCTGAGCCGCGGGTCGCGCGGCGGCGGATAGCCCTCGAGCACGATCCGCAGCTTCAGCTCCGCCGCCGTCGCTTCGACGGCGCCGAGCAACTGGAGGTAGTCCTCCAGTGCAGCCAGCGGTGGCATGAACACGTACAGCAGGCGGCTCGCGCCGCCATCACGCTCGGCGACCGGGCCGCTGGCCCGACGCGGATCGCGCACCTCCACACACAGCGTTGTGCGCGTGATCGCGGCCGCCGACTCGAAGCGCCGTAGCGCCGGTTCGGACGTGGCTGCCGCGGCATTCGTGGGCGTCGCCCGCGCGCCCGAGGGCACGCTCGGTTCGCTGCGCGACTCGAAACCCGCCTGCAACGCAACTGCGCCGCCCTCTGCAAAACCTCCGCCGACGGCGTGTGGCGCGTAATGGGCACGAATGTCGGCATGCAATGGCAGCGGCGCACGTGGCGCAAACGGATCGCGGTCGACCAGCACCGGCTGATCTTCCGCCGTCGCCCACGGCAGCGAATCAAGCGGTAACCGATATCCCATCGGTGAATCACCGGGCACCAGGCACAACCGCTCACCGCGCAGGAACCAACGGCTGCTGGCCCAGCGCGGGGCTCGATCGGCCGCCGACGGCTCGCGGCGGATCGGCAGCGCATAGCCGACCGGGCTGGCCAGCCCCTGACTAAACACGCGGCCCAGGCGCGCGCGCTCCAGTTCGTCGTCGAGCCGCGAGTCGAATGGATCGACGTTGGACGGCAGGCGACGCTCGCGCCACAGGTAATACCAGGCGTCCTCATGCCCGGGCAAGACGAAGCTCGGGTCGATCCCGAGCCGCTGCGTGAGGTGCCGCATGAATGTCTCGGCATCGGCCGCGCAATAGGACGCGGGTTCGCGCTCGTCGGCGAGCAGCCGTGCATCGTGCCAGCAGGGCTCCCCGTCCGTGCGCCAGCAAATGGACAGGGCCCAGCGTGGCAACTGTTCGCCCGGATACCACTTGCCCTGACCGAGGTGCAGGAAGCCCTGCGCCCCGTAACGCTCCTTCAGGCGCAGCAGCAGGTCCATGGCGTAGCGGCGCTTGGTCGGGCCGAGCGCCGCCGTGTTCCACTCGGCGCCGTCACGGTCGTCGATCGAGACAAATGTCGGCTCACCCCCCTGTGTCAGCCGTACATCCATCGCCTTGAGGTCGGTGTCGACCCGCTGGCCGAGCGCATCAAGCGCCTGCCACTGGTCGTCTGTGTACGGCTTGGTGACGCGCGGCGCTTCGTAGATGCGCGTCACCTTCATCGTGTGCTCGAACTCGACCGTGCAGTCGTCCACCAGGCCGCTGATCGGGGCCGCCGTGGTCGGCTCCGGCGTGCAGGCCACAGGCAGATGACCTTCGCCGGCCATTAGACCGGACGTCGGATCCAGTCCGATCCACCCCGCGCCCGGCAAGAAGACTTCGCACCATGCGTGCAGGTCCGTGAAGTCGTGGTCGGTGCCGGACGGACCGTCCAGCGCCTGCACGTCGGGCTTCAATTGGATCAGGTAGCCCGAAACGAAGCGGGCGGCCAGGCCCAGATGCCGCAGCACATGCACCAGCAGCCAGCCCGAGTCGCGACAGGAGCCGGCCGCCAGCTGCAGCGTTTCCTCGGGAGTCTGCACGCCAGGCTCGAGGCGGATGAGGTAACGGACCTCATGCTGCAGCCGACGGTTCAGGTCGACGAGGAAGTCCATCGTGCGCTGCTCGCGCGTGTCGACGCTGGCGAGAAAGTCACGCAGACGAGGCGTCACGTCTTCGCGCGCGAGATACGGAAGCAGGTCCTGGCGCAAGCTAGGCTCGTAGACGAACGGGAATGCCTCCGCGCTCGGCTCGAGAAAGAAGTCGAACGGGTTGTACACGGCCATCTGCGCCACCAGATCGACCGTCACCTGAAACTCTGTCGTCTTCTCCGGAAAGACCAGACGTGCCAGGTAATTGGCAAACGGATCCTGCTGCCAGTTGATGAAGTGCAGTTCGGGCTCAATGCGCAGCGAATAGGACAGGACCGGCGTGCGGCAGTGTGGGGCCGGGCGCAGCCGCACGATCTGTGGCGCGAGGCCGACGCGGCGGTCGTAGCGGTAGTGCGTGACGTGATTCAGTGCGACGTGGATGGACACGGGAGCCCCGTTGAGTGTTTCAAGTTGCCGCCGGTCGCACCGACGTCGAATGTGCGCTGCCGCGCGCAGCGGGTCGCGAAGTGCTCGCGCGTGTCACGCGTGTCAGCGCGGCGCCGCGCGCGGCGCTGCCTGCGCCACCAGTTGCATGCCGAGGTTGTTCACCGAATCGCCCTCGAGGCTCGGCGGCAATGGTGCGCGCGGCGGTTGGGTGGCTTCGGTTTCGAGCCGCGGGGTCGCGTTATCGCGCTGGGCGTCGCGCCAGGTGGGATCTGGAATTTCCTGAAACACCTGCTTCAGCCGCGTACCCCAGGTGTTCCGGATCATCTGCATGTACTGGTTGTGCTGGTCGACCTCCACGAACTTCGTCACCCGTAAGGCGCCTTCCTCGTAGACGAGCAGATCCAGCGGCAGCCCTACCGAGATGTTGGACCGCAGCGTCGAGTCCATCGAAATGAGCGCGCATTTGGCGGCCTCCTCGAGCGATGTCGATGGCGTGATCACGCGGTCGATGATGGGCTTGCCATACTTGGCCTCGCCGATCTGGAAGTATGGGTTCTCCGGTGTGGCTTCGATGAAATTGCCGGCGGAGTACACGTGGAACAGCCGCATCCGCTCGCCCCGGATCTGCCCGCCGAAGATGAAGCTGCAGTTGAACTCGATGCCGGCGTCCTTTAGCGCCTGGCCGTCGCGCCGATGCACATCGCGCACGGCTTCTCCGACCACCCGCACGGCCTCAAAAAGCGTCTTTGCATTCCAGACACTGTCGACGTGCGGGCCGACGTTTTCACATACGACCTGCCGCACCGCCTGGGTGACCGCAAGATTGCCTGCGCTCAGCAACACCATGAGGCGCTCGCCCTGGTGCTCGAATACGGTCATCTTGCGAAAGGTCGAGATATGGTCCACGCCCGCGTTGGTGCGCGAGTCGGACAGGAATACGAGCCCGTCGTCGAGCTGCATGCCAACACAGTACGTCATGCGATCACCTCTTCGTCTAGCGCTGCAGCACGGTGCGGCGATGGGGTCTCCTCACTGTGCATCACAACCCTCGCTTCCATCGCCTCCGCCCCGCCTCCGACGCGCACGCCACGCACCGGGCTTGCGGTGTCGTAATCACGCCCGATCGCGAGCCGAACGAGCGAATCCGAAGCAAAGCAGCCATGCGTGATGTCGATCGATACCCAACCGTCGCCCGGCACCCAGACGTCAGCCCAGGCATGGCTCGCCGTGTCCGGGCCGAGTGCCTGACGATAGTAGTAGCCGGAAACATAGCGAGCCGGAAGGCCGCTAGCCCGGCAGCCTGCGATGAACACGTGCGCGTGGTCCTGGCAGACGCCCTGCCCCAGCGCGAGGGCCTCGGCGGCTGTCGTTTGCACGTGCGTGGTCCCCGGTCGATAGGCTACGGCCGCCGCGACCGCGTGGGCAAAGTCGATTAACCTCGCTGCGCCGCCCCCGCGCAGCTGGGAGCCGGCAAAGTCCCGCACGCGCGCGTCGGCCGCGGTGAGGGGTGTCATCGCCAGGAATACCGGGGGCGGCAACCCGCCCGTTTCCTCGCAGCCGGCCATCGTGCAGCGGGTCGACCTCGAGTTCGCCGGATGCCTCGATACGCAGGCTGCCGTGGGCGCCGCTCAGCGTATGCATGTGGGTCAGGTTGGCGTAGGCATCGATCGCCATGCTTAGCGAACCCGGCGCGCGCACCGTCCACTTGGACACCCGCTGGTGCGCGTCACACCGCGGAGACAGGCGCAGCAGTTGCTGCGTCGAAACCGCCGTGCGCGCGTAGCGGTAGTTCGTCCAGTGTTCGATTCGATACCGCATGGCTGTATCCGACGCTGGCCGAAGCTCTAGTGCACGACCGGCGGCACGAGGAAGTCCTGGCTGATGCGGCCGCCAAGATCGTTGATGCGCTCGAGGAATGAAATCAGGAACACATGCATGCCACGCGTCAAGATGTCATCGATGATTCCATAGCGCAGTTCGGCGCGCAGCAGTCCGGCGCGCCGCTCGGTCTCGCCGGACTGACTGTTGCGGACCATCTCCAGGTTGAGGCAAACGTCGTTCAGGCACGACAGCAGCGAACGAGGCATGTCGCCACGCAGGATCAGCAGCGCTGCCACGCGCGATGGTGTGATCACATCGCGATAGACCTTGCGGTAGATCTCGAAGGCGGACACTGACCGCAGCACGGCAGCCCAGTGGTAGAAGTCCAGGTGATGTTCGCTGGCATCCTCACCACGCGCGTTGGCAAACAGGGTTCCAGGCTGGGCGGCGCCGTGGTACTTCACATCCAGCAGCCGCGCCGTATTGTCGGCGCGCTCAAGAAATGTGCCCAGCCGGATGAAATAGAAGGCTTCGTCCTTGAGCATGGTCCCGATGGTCACGCCGCGCGAGAGATGGGAGCGGAACTTGACCCACTCGAAGAATTGCCGCGGGTCGCGCTCGAGCGGGCGCTCGCGCAGGAGCTTCTGCAGGCCGAGCCAGGTGTCGTTATGCGTCTCCCACACCTCGGTCGTGAGCGACCCTCGTACCGCCCGCGCGTTCTCGCGCGCGGCCTGCAGGCAGCAGTAGATCGACGAGTCGTTGTCCGGGTCGCGCACCATGAAGTCGATCACTTCGCGCGGCGAGAGCAGCGGATACTTGGCGTCAAAAGCAGGCAACAGCTCTGAGATGCTCAGCATGGCGCGCCAGCCACGTTCGGCTGCCTGCGCCGACTGCGGCAGGAGGCTCGTCGCCAGATTGACATCCAGCATGCGAGCCGTGTTCTCCGCGCGCTCGATGTAGCGGGCCATCCAGAAAAGGTGGTCGGCGGTCCGGCTAAGCACGATCGCTGCTCCAGACATGGATCCGATCGCGGCCGGCATCCTTGGCACCATAAAGTGCCTCGTCAGCGCGGCGTACCAGTTCACTCGAGTCGTTGAAGTCCGCCGACTCACACAGCCCCACGCTGAGCGTAACGGTCAGCCCGTCACCCAACTGAGCCCAGGGCATGGCGCGCACGGCCTGAACGATGCGCTCGACGACTTTGCGGGCGGCGCCCCCTTCGCTGTCAGCCAGCAGCAGCGCAAATTCATCGCCGCCCAGGCGGGCTGCGAAGTCAATGTCGCGCAGGCTGGCCTTGATCACGTTGCCGAGCTGGCGCAGCACGACATCGCCCGTCACATGCGAGAAGGTGTCGTTGATCTGCTTGAAGCCATCGATGTCTGCCACCACCAGGCCGAAGCGCAACTGTCCCGCACGCGCACGGGTACACCAGTTCTCGAGTTCCTTGGTGAAAGCACGCCGGTTCGCTAGGCCTGTCAGTTCGTCTTCAAGGGCAAGCCGCTCAAGCCTGCGAGCGTGACTTCTCGAGGTCCTGCGCACGGGCGTGCAATGCTGCCGTCTGCGTGCGCAGCTTCACCAGTTCCGCCCGCGCTTCGTGCAGCCGCGCGCGCTGGGTCGACAGCTTGCCGTCGAGCCGGGTCTTCACCTCGACGAAGCGCTTGTGATGCGAAAGCGCCCGCGGGTAGTCCGCCCGTGCCTCGTACAACGCTGACAGGCGCTCGTGCATGTCCGCCGGCCGACGCAGGTCACCCAGCTCCTCGGCCTGCAGGAACGCCGGACGCAGCAGCGACAACCCCTCGGTTTCCCGCCCAGCCGCGACCAGGTGATAGCCCTGCTCCATGCGCGCCTGCACCTCACGCAGCCGAAAGCCGCCGCGCGCTGCCTCGACGGCCGCCTCCTCGAGATCGGCCAGGCCCTCATTGAAGTGCCCGAGCCAGCAGCGCGCGGCGCCGCGCTGCGTCCGTGCGGCGATCGTCGTGGAACGATCGGTGGTGCCCGACAACAGCTCGAGCGCGACGTCAAAGTGCTCCTCGCCTTCTGCCATGCGCCGCGACACCGTCGCCGCATCACCGGCGAGCGCCGCCTTCAGTCCTTCGTTGACATCGACCAGACCGAACTGAAGCACCACCATCGCCTCGTCGGCCGCTGTGCCGGACGGCAGCTCGAGCGCCGAACGCAGGCACTCGCGGGCCGCAGCGAAGTCACCCAGCACCGTGTGAACACCGGAGGTCTGAACCAGTGCCCTTGCGGACCGCGGCGTGGTCGCGATGCTGGCGCGCCAGGCGTTCGGCCTGGGCAAAGCCGTCGAGCGCTTCGGGATACTCGCCGAGCTCGGTGCAGGCCGCCGCCAGCTGCATGATGACCTGGCACTGGGCCGCGATGTCGTTCTGCGCGCGGTAGATGTGCTCGGCGTGCGAGAGCTGGCGTATCGCGCCCGACCAGTCGCCGGTCTGCGTGAGCGCCGCGCCGGCGACGTAGTGGGCGCGTGCAATCAGCGCTTCCGCGCCCCGCGCTCGCGCCACGCTCTGGGCCCGCAGCGCGAACATCACCGCATCGTGCGGGTCCGTGCTGAGCAGGCGCTCGGCTCGGTCGATCAGCGCATACGGATCGATCTGGTCGGTCACCCGGCGGGCGACCGGCTCTTCGCCGTTGCCGGGCTCATTGCCCGATGCGGGGTCGGGAGTCCGCTTCATCACTCGAGAACCCAGGTGTCCTTGGTCCCGCCGCCCTGGGACGAATTCACCACGAGCGAGCCTTCGCGCAACGCCACGCGGCACAAGCCACCGGGGACCATCGTCACATGCTTGCCCGACAGCACGAAGGGCCGCAAGTCGATGTGGCGCGGCGCAATGCCGCTTTCGACATAGGTCGGGCAGGTTGAAAGCGCCAGCGTCGGCTGGGCGATGTAATTGGCGGGATTCGCGCGGACCTGGTCGGCGAAGGCATCGATCTCACGCCGGGTGGCAGCCGGGCCGACGAGCATGCCGTAGCCGCCTGCGCCGTGGACTTCCTTCACGACCAGCTCGGGCAGATTTGCCAGCACGTAGGCGAGGTCCTCCGCCTGACGGCAGCGATGCGTCGGCACGTTGCTGAGGATGGGTTTTTCGCCAAGGTAGAAGTCGATCATGTCCGGCACATAGGCGTAGATCGACTTGTCGTCGGCAATGCCGGTCCCGACCGCGTTGGCCAGCGTCACGCGACCGGCGCGATACACCGAGAGCAACCCGGGGACACCGAGCTGCGAATCAGGCCGGAACACCAGCGGATCGATGAAGTCGTCATCAATGCGGCGATAGATCACGTCAACGCGCTTCGGACCGCGCGTCGTCCTCATGTAGACGTTGTTTTCCTGCACGAATAGGTCCTGACCCTCCACCAGTTCGATTCCCATCTGCTGCGACAGGAACGCGTGCTCGAAATACGCCGAGTTGTACATGCCGGGCGTCAGCAGCACCACCACCGGATCGTCGACGCCCTGGGGCGCCACGGACCGCAGGTCTTCGAGCAACAGGTCGGGATAATGCTCGACCGGCGCCACGCGGTTGCGTCCGAAAAGGTCGGGAAACAGCCGCATCATCATCTTGCGGTTCTCGAGCATGTAGGAGACGCCGCTCGGAACGCGGAGGTTGTCCTCCAGTACGTAAGTACTCGCCGGCGCCGGCCCGCACGACATCGACGCCGGCAATGTGCGCGTAGATGTTGCTGGCGACGTCGACCCCATGCATCTCGGGTCGGTATTGCGAGTTGCGGAAGATCTCGTCGGCAGGGATACGGCCCGCCCGCACGATCTGCTGCTCGTGATAGACATCATGGATGTAGAGATTGAGCGCCCGCACCCGCTGGCGCAGGCCAGCCTCGAGCTGGCGCCATTCGGCGGCCGGGATGACGCGCGGAACCACATCGAACGGAATCAGGCGCTCGGTGCCGCTGCCCTCTTCGTCCTTCTCCCCGTATACGGCGAAGGTGATGCCCACGCGCCGGAAGACCAGGTCGGCCTCCGCCCGCTTGTTTCGCATCGAGTCCGGAGCTCTGTTCCTCCAGCCAGCGCTCGAACTCGCGGTAGTGCTCGCGCACGGCACCTTCGGCGCTGTACATCTCGTCGTACGGCTTGCTCATCCCGCGGCCTGCATTGTCCTGGTGGTGGTCCCGGCGCCCTCCGACGAGGAGCCAATCCAGTCTAGCAAGATGTACACCAGTCCTGAGCTTCCACGGCATCCCGGATAGCGGCCTACTGCGGCGCCTCGTCGGTCTCGACTCTCGTCCGGGACATCCGCGGGCGGTCTTTCTGCCCTGCGGAGGGGCGGTTGTGCCGGTAACGCACCGCCGTGGCGCGCACCCCGGTGTGCTCAACCCCTCCGTCCGGCGAACCGCCGCGGCCCGGCCTCGTAGAGCCAGTCCCGATTGCGCGTCGCGCGGACCGTTGCCTAACCCGGTCGGACATCAAACGCTGCCACCCGCTGCGCGCCGACAGCCGCGCGGTGGCCGGGCCACACCTGCCACGGCAGCAGCCCAACGACTGCCGCCATGGCCTGGGCCCGAGCCAGCGCGGCCAGGAACACGTCTGCGAGGTCTGGCCGATCGGCCTGCCAGGGCAGCGCGCCGACCCCGAGCACGCAAGCTGCTCGGCGTGCGCCCAGCGCGGGCTACCGCGCCGCCGGCCACAGCGACCCAAGTCGAGGCAGGGCCGCGGTCGCGTTTTCGCGATTGATCTTCGCCAGCGTGGCGATGTCGGTGCCGCGCAGGGACGCCAGCGTGGTCGCGATGCGCGCCAGATCCGCAGGCTCGGTCCGCCCCACCTGCCCGCCGGTGCGCCGCCAGACCGGCGGAATGTAGGGCGCATCGGTTTCCAGCACGATCGCCGCGCTGGGCAATGCCGTGGCATGTCGGCGGATCCGCTGCGACCCCGAGTAGGTCATCGCACCGCCGAAACCCGAGCTTGAATCCCCGAGCGATGAACTGTTCCGCCTGCTGCGCACTGCCGTTGAAGGCGTGGATGATGCCGCCGGGCACTTCGATCCGGCGCAGGTGCTTGAGCAGCAGGTCTGCGGAGCGCCGCACGTGCACGATGACTGGTAGGTCTGCGTCACGTGCGATCCGAAGCTGTTCCCGGTAGAAGTGCTCCTGGCGGACGATGTCGGTCCGGACGTCGACCAGATCTAGCCCGATCTCGCCCACTGCCACGAAGCGCGGGTCGGCACGCGCCGCGAACACTGCCGCGCGCAAGCGCTCGAGGTCGTCGTTTGCCGGCGCCTTCAAGCCAGAGCGGATGCAGTCCGAGCGCGTAGGCGAAATCCGATGGCGCAGCGCGAGCTCGCGCACCTTGGCGGCTTCGTCGACATGTCCGGTCGGCATCACCAGCATTGCGACACCAGCGGCGCGCGCGCGCTCCACGACGGCGTCACGGTCGTCGTTGAACTCGTCCGCGTCCAGATGGCAGTGCGTGTCGATCCACATCGCACCCAGTGTAAGCACGGGAGCACTGCAGCGGGCCACCACAAGTCCGGGCGTCTAGACTCCCAACATGCCGCGCAAGTTCTTCCGCAAAGTGATGCCGAACGTCGACAAGGTGCGCGAGGTTCGCGTGTTTTCGATGTTCGGCGACAGCCTTTTCCACCCGGCGCTCTGGCATCTCAACCGTCGCTCTGCCGCCGGCGGCGTGGCGGTGGGGCTCTTCTGCGGCCTGATTCCCGGTCCGTTGCAGATGCTCGGTGCCGGCATCGCGTGCCTGTTCTTCCGGGTCAACCTTCCGGTCGCACTCGTCACGACGCTCTACACGAATCCGCTGACGATCGTTCCGCTCTACCTGATCGCCTACGAACTCGGCTCGTTCGTCCTCCGGTCGTCGGCCGCGCATCCGGTCACGCCACCGCCCGAAATGGACTGGGCACACGCCGGCCAATGGACGCAGGCGATGGGCGAGTGGGCGATCGGCCTCGGACCGCCACTGGCTTTCGGCGTGCTGCTGCTCGCCTGCCTGCTGGCGGTGGTCGGCTACGTCGTGGTCCGCATGCTCTGGAGCGCACACCTGCGGCGGGCCTGGCATCGGCGGCGCCGCGCGGCCGCCGCCCGCGCAGGTCAGGCCGGACTCAGCTGACCGTGCGCCAGGCGCAGCACGCGATCGCAGCGTGCCGCCAGTTCCGGATCGTGCGTGACGATGACCACCGCCGTGCGGCTGCGCTGCGCGAGCTCGACGAAGACGTCGAACACCGCGCGCGCCGTATCCCGGTCGAGGTTGCCGGTGGGTTCATCGGCCAGCACGCAGGCCGGACGAGTCACGATGGCGCGTGCAATCGCCGTTCGCTGGCGCTCGCCGCCGGACAGTTCGGTCGGATGATGTTGCACCCGCTCAGCAAGACCGACCGAAGTCAGCGCCTCCTGCGCCAGTCGGCGCGCCTCGGCGAGCGGCATGCGCCGGATCGCGAGCGGCATCGCAACGTTGTCGATGGCGGTGAATTCGGGCAGCAAGTGGTGAAACTGGTACACGAAACCGAGGCGCTTGTTGCGCACCCGCCCGCGCTCGGCGTCGCTCATCCGCGCGAGGTCGCCGCCTCCGATCATCACGACGCCGCGATCGGGCGCATCGAGCCCACCCAAAACATGCAGTAGCGTGCTCTTGCCCGACCCCGAGGCGCCGACGATGGCGACGATCTCCGCCGGCGCCACATCGAGCGAGGCGCCGCGCAGCACGTCGACGGCAAGCGGCCCTTCGCGATACGACTTGCGCACCTCGCGCGCCGACAGGATGGCCTGCTCAGTCATAGCGCAGGGCCTCGGCCGGCCGCACGCGCGACGCACGCCAGCTCGGGTACAGCGTCGCCACCAGGGACAGCACGATCGAGATCAGCGCAATCGGCACGATGTCGCTTGCACGCGGATCGGACGGCAGCGAACTGATGAAGTAGATGTCCTTTGGAATCAGCGGAAAGCCCGCGATGCGCTCGATCGTCGGAAAGATCCGGTCCAGATTGTTTGCAATGAACAGACCGCCCGCCACACCCAGCAGCGTCCCGAGCACGCCAATCAGCGCTCCTTGCACGATGAACACCGCCATAATGCTCGACGGAGTCGCGCCCAGCGTGCGCAGGATCGCGATATCCGCCTGCTTCTCCGTCACGGTCATCACCAGCGTCGAGACGAGGTTGAACGCTGCCACCGCGACGATGAGCGCGAGGATGATGAACATCATCCGCTTTTCGACCTGCACGGCAGCGAACCAGCTCCGGTTCTGCCGTGTCCAGTCGCGCACCAGCAGGTTGGGTGGCAGCGTCTTGCTGAGCTGTGCGGCGACTTCCGGAGCACGGTGCATGTCCGTGAGCTTGAGGCGCACGCCGGTCGGCCCATCGACCCGGAACAGTCGCTGTGCATCACCAATGTGAATCAGCGCAAGCGCGCTGTCGTACTCGAAGTGGCCGGAGTCGAACGTCCCAGTCAGCGTGAACTGCTTCAATCGCGGCACCACGCCCGCCGGCGTGACCTGTCCTTGCGGCGCGATCAGCGTGATCTTCTCACCCAGGCCCACACCGAGCGCGCGCGCCAGTTCGCCGCCCAGCACGATGCCGAATTCGCCGTCCCGCAGGGCCGTCAGCGGCTGCCCGCGCACCAGCGACGCAATGTCCGACACCGCCGGCTCCGCCGCCGGATCCACCCCACGGACCAGCACGCCGCGCACCGCATCGCCACGCGTCAGCAGCGCCTGCGCGTTGACGTAGGGCGCGGCGCCGACAACCTCCGGATTCTTCCGCGCTTCGCGCTCCACCTGCTGCCAGTCGATCGGGTCCCCCAGCGCAAACACCTCCACGTGCGACACCACCGACAGCATGCGGTCCCGCACCTGCGGACACGAAACCGTTCATCACCGACAGCACGACGATCAGCGCCATTACGCCGAGCGCGATGCCCAGCATTGAAATTCCGGAAATGAACGAGATGAAGCCGTTGCGCCGACGGGCGCGTCGTCCGGCGCGCGTGTAGCGCAGGCCGATGCGAAGTTCGTAGGGAAGGTTCAAGGCGGTGCAGTGCCGAAGCCGATCGATTGTATCCAAGCCGAACAGCGCGCCCGCACAGTGTGCACCGACGCGCTAACGAGCCGACTCTAGAATGGCGCAAATGCGCCTGACACTGATGCTTCCCGGTGCGCTGATTCCGACCCGCCTCACGTCCGAACTCGGCGCTGCGCTGCGGGCACCGGCGCTCAGTCGCATCGTCGCGCGCGCAACACCCGCGGGCGAGTGGTCTGCGTCGGCCGGGGATCGGGTTCCGGAAGATCAGTGGCTCGCACGCGAAGTTTTCGGCACGCATCCTCCGGCGCCCACCGCGCCATACGCCTGGGCCGAACTGAGCGGCCGCACCGAAACCTCGAAGACGCTCTGGCGAGCCGATCCGATCCATGTCGCAATCGGTCGCGATGCGCTGATCGTGCAGTCGCTGCACGACGCACCGATGACCGAGCCCGAGGCCGACGCCCTGCTGGACGTTGCCAACGAACTCTGTGCTTCCGAGCGGTGCGAATTGCGGCGCGTCGGCGCCGACTGGTTCCTGCTCAGCGAGCGTGCCTGGTCGCTGCAGCCGTTGCCGCTCACGGCAGTGACCGGCGCGCCGCTCCCGCTGCCAGCCGCAGACAGCGCCGACGCCCTGCGCTGGAGCCGCCTTCACAATGAGATTCAGATGCGCTGGCATTCACATCCCGTCAACGAGGCGCGCGAGTTGCGTGGCCTTCCGGTCGTCAATGGCCTATGGCTGCACGGCGGGGGCGCATGGAAGCCGCTATCTCGGCTGCCATGGTCGCGCGTGCACAGCCGCAGGCCCGACCTCCGGGGTGCCGCGGTCGCCGCGGGCGCCTTGTCTGCTCTCGACGATATGACGCCCGACAGCGATGCTTTGCTTGTTTGGGACGATGCGCTCGAACCTCGCCTTGCCGCCGACTGGCCGGCCTGGCTCGAGGCGATGGCGAGGATCGACGGCCGCATCGCGGCACTGCCGGGCGCGGCGGTCGATCTCGTGCTCTCCGGTCGCCAGCGGCTGCGGCAATGGTGCGTGCACCCGTCCGATCGCTTCAAGCTGTGGCGCAATCAGTCTCTCGCCGAGGTGCTGGCCGAATGACATCCTTCGTGCGCCGGGACTTCGACCCCGCTGTTGCCCGCCGGCTCACCGCCAGTGGGCTGTCCGCCCCGCTCGCCCGTGCGCTGGCGGCGCGCGGCGTCACCAGTGAAGCCGACCTGCGGCTTTCGCTCGAAGGCCTGGACGCGCCCTCGGCCCTGGGGCACGTCAACGAAGCCGCCACCCTGCTGGCCGACGCCATCGAGGCCGATGCGCGACTATTGATCGTCGCCGACTACGACTGCGATGGTGCGACCGCTTGCGCGGTCGGACTGCGCGGACTGCGCATGCTCGCAGCCGGCACCCGGGCCACGATCGAATACCTCGTGCCGAACCGGTTCGAGTACGGCTATGGCCTGACGCCCGAGATCGTCGAACTGGCTTCACAGCGCACGCCCGACCTGCTGATCACGGTGGACAACGGCATTGCGAGCGTCGAGGGCGTGGCGCGAGCGAACGACCTCGGCATCGAGGTACTCGTCACCGACCACCACCTGCCGGGCGCGGTGCTGCCGGCGGCCGCTTGCATCGTCAATCCGAACCAGCCGGGTTGCGGCTTTCCGAGCAAGCACCTGGCCGGCGTCGGCGTCATGTTCTACGTCCTGTTGGCACTGCGTGCTGAACTGCGCGCGCGCGGCCGCTTCGACGCAGCGTCACAACCGAGGCTTGATGCGCTGCTCGATCTCGTCGCGCTCGGCACCGTCGCCGACGTCGTGCGGCTAGACCACAACAATCGCGTGTTGGTGTCCCAGGGCCTGCAGCGCATCCGCACCGGCCGATTGCACCCCGGCATCGCTGCGTTGTTTCAGGTGGCCGGCCGCGATGCACGCACTGCACGCGCCAGCGACCTCGGCTTCGCGATCGGCCCTCGCATCAACGCGGCGGGCCGTCTGACCGACATGACGGTCGGCATCGAGTGCCTCACGACCGATAGCTTCGAGCGGGCCCTCGAGCTTGCGTGCCAACTCGATGAGCTCAACCGCGAGCGGCGCGAGATCGAAGGCGACATGCAACTCGACGCTCTCGCTACGCTCGACGCTGCGGACGTGCAGCGTCACAGCACTATTTGCCTGTTCGACGAGTCATGGCACCAGGGCGTCATCGGGTTGGTCGCCTCCCGCATCAAGGAAAGGTTTCATCGCCCGACCATCGCGTTCGCGCGCGCCGGTGAGGCGGAACTGCGTGGATCTGGCCGCTCGATCGAAGGCGTGCACCTGCGCGATACGCTTGACATCGTCACGAAGGTTGACCCATCCATGATCAAGCGTTTCGGCGGCCACGCAATGGCGGCCGGCCTGACGCTGGCGGCAGACAAGTATGAGGGCTTCGTCGCGGCTTTCGAGGAGGCCACACGCGTGTCCTGCGATCGTTCGATCTTCGAGCGGACGATCGCCACCGACGGCCCGCTCACGCCCGGCGAACTCGCCCTGACCTTCGTCGAGGCCCTCGATCAGCACGTCTGGGGCAACGGGTTCCCGGCGCCTCTATTCGAAAACGAATTTGATGTTCTGCAACAGCGGCTGATCAAGGGCAAACACCTGAAGCTCGTGCTCGAACTGGACGGTCGTCGCATTGATGCCATATTCTTCCGACGCGTCACCCCGCTGCCGAGGCGCGTGCGTCTGGCCTATCGGCCGACAGTAGACGTATACCAGGGACAGCGGAAGCTGACGTTGAGCATCGAGGAGTGTGGTCCCACTTAGTTTCACGACCCGGCAGGAGAGAACAACATGAAGCGAATTTGCGTAATGCTGCTGCTCGTTGCACTGGCCTTGTCCGGCTGTGCGACGAAGGACAAGTCACCCCGACTTGCGGACGACGAAGGCTTCAACCCTGACGTCGTCCTGCCCCCCCGACCGACCCTTCCAAACGTCTTTGTCCTGAACGGACAACTCGTGGTCGATCAGGAACCGATCAGGATCTGGCGCCGGGACGTTGGGGCCGACGGTCGCATCTCGATTTCTTGGGCGCTGTCGGCCAAGTCTTCGACCAAGTGGCCAGCGGCTTCGAGAGCGGTGTCTTTCAAGCCGGCGCCAGCGGACCTTCGATGCGAGATTCGCGGTGCTCAGGCCAAGGTCCTCGCCTGCAACTTCCGATACGAGTCACGCGCGCAGTACAAGTACACCCTGACGGCTCAGGAGGGAAGCATTCTCCTGCCGCCGCTTGACCCGTACATTGTCAACATGGAATAGACAACGATCCGAAGGCTGGATTCCAACCAAGAAAAGTCCGAGCAACCGCGTCGTTATGTCGGCGCGCCCGCCCTGCGCGCGCGCCGAGCTCCCACCTTTCACAGGAGTGCGAGACATGAAGCGTTTCATCTTTGCCGCGGTCGCGGTTACTCTCCTCAGCTCGGTGTCGAGCGCCCTGGCACAGCCCGCGACGGCGGTCGTCAGGCTGGATGGCGCAAACATCAGCGTACAACCCGAGACGATTGAGATCAGGAAGGCTCAGGGCGCCGTTGTAATCCGGTGGGAGCTGCCGAGCGGCGCAAATTACAAATTTCACCCCGAGGGCATCATCATCAATGGTGAAGTAACGAATGCCGGACTCAGGCGAGGTCAGGACCAGATCGCCAACTGCAGTGGCGGGCCTAGGCATATCACCTGCACCAACAGGAATACTCGCAAGGGCAGCTTCAAGTACACGGTGCGCCTGCTTGATCAGAACCAGAGGCTCATTGAAAAGGATCCGCTCATCGTCAACATGGAGTGACGCCAGCACTGATGCCTGGCTGCGCAAGCAGATCGGTCGCGCGGCGGATTGCTTCATCGTAGTCCCAGCGCGCCCCTTCGGCCTGCGCGCGGGTGGACGCTTCGGCGTCCAAAGCAGCACGTGACCGTTCGATCAACGGCAGAAGGAACGCAGCATCCGCACTGTCGCGGCGCAGGCCTGAGCGCTCGGCATGCGCCTCAACTGCACCGAAGAATCGCCCGGCCATCTCGTGTGCACCGAGCGCGGAAGACAGCCCGGCAAAGACATCGAGCGCGGACTGGCCGACGTGTCGTGACCCCGTCGCTGCTGCCACCCGAATGGCCTGACTCAGCATCGTTCGCGCCTCGTCGTACCTCTCACGCTCGATCGCGACGACGGCCAGATTCAGCCACCCGATCGCAACACTCTCCTGATCACCCAGCCCGCGCGAAATGTCAACGACTTCGGTATACAGGCGCTCTGCCCCGACCAGATCCTTGCGCTGACGCAGCCACTGAGCGTGACCGTTCAGAGCCGAAGCGAGTTGTCGCGGGTTGCCCACTGTGCGCGCGACCTCGATGGCTTCGGCGGAATAGCGGCCACCCCGCTCGACATCACCCTCGCCTAGGCAGGCCTGTCCGAGCGGCTGCAACACGGCGGCAATGCGATTGCGGTCGCCCAGTTCGCGCGCAAGTCGCAGGCTCTCTTCCAGAAAGCCGCGCGCTTCGGCATAGTTCCCCATGAAAGCGCAAAACTGCCCAACATCCGCCAGCCCGCGGCAGCGTGAAACGCTGCGGTCCTCAGGTCTGGTCCGGGCAAGCGCTTCCGCTGTCACCCGGTGGCCCAGCGTCAGCAGCCCACGCTGATACCAATAGAGCTTGAGCAGAAATACCAGCTGGAGTCCCAGCTCGACACCTCCCTCAGCCCGGTCGCACCAGCGGTGCGCACTGAGCAGGTTCTCTCGCTCCCGATCGAGCTCGCCCAACCAGCGCGCCTGCTCCGGTCCGGCCAGTCCCGGGCGAGCCCGTTCCGCGAAGGCGAGACACCAGCCAAGATGGCGCGACCGCGTGGCACTTTCATCCTCGCCTTGCGCCAGCCGCTCGGACGCATACTGCCGCACGGTGTCCAGCATCCGGTAGCGATTCGCCTCGGCATCGAGTACGACCAGCGACTTCTCGACGAGATTGGCGAGCAGGTCAATGACGTCATCGACTCCGATGGTGCCGCCCGGACATACGGCTTCGGCCGCCTCCAGAGTCCAGCCGCCCGCGAAGACCGACAGCTGCTGGAATAACGTCTGCTCGCTCACTGTCAGCAGGTCATAGGACCAGTCGATCAGTGCGCGCAGCGTCTGTTGGCGCGGCAGCACCGTACGGTCGTTCGACACCAGCAATTTGAAACGGTCCTGCAGGCGCGCCGCAATCGTCTCGACGGGCATCGCCCGGGTGCGCGCAGCAGCGAGCTCCAGCGCCAGGGGAATGCCGTCCAGGCGGCGGCAGATCTCAGCCACCGCCGCTGCGGCCTTCTCGGTCAGACGAAATGCCGGCTGTACCGCCGTCGCACGATCGACAAAAAGGCGGACCGCATCGTTGGCGAGCAGCGCATCGACGGAGTGTTCGGCATTGACGCCCGGTGCGGTTAGCGGTGCAACATGAAACACCGTCTCACCGGCGATGCGTAGCGAATCGCGACTGGAGGCCAGCGTCCGCACCTGTGGCGCCGCCTGAAGCAGACGCTTCACAAGCGCCGCGCATTCATGCACCACGTGTTCACAGTTGTCGAGCACGATCAGCAGCTTCTTGTCGTGCACAAACTTGGCCAAGGCGTCCGGCACGGTGCCGCCGGGTTCCTCTTTGACACCGAGCACGGAGGCCACCGCCTGCGGCACCAGGAGCGGATCGGACAGCGCGGCCAGCTCGACGAACCACACCCCGTCCGGAAAATCCTCGAGGACAATGGCCGCGACCTGCATCGACAAGCGTGACTTGCCCAGGCCGCCCATGCCCAGCAGCGTCAGCAGCCGGTTGTTCGCCAGCAGCTGCCGCACCTGCTCCATTTCACGGTCGCGCCCCACGAAAGTGTTCAACTGCTGGGTAAGATTGTTCGGAGTGCTCGCCATTGACCGTAGCGGCGGGTACTCGGTACGCAATTTTGGATGCACGACCTGGAAGAGCTGCTCGGCAGTTCCAAGGTCCCGCAAACGCACGGCGCCGAGGTCACGCAGCGCGATACCGGGCGGCAGCCTGCCGGATACGCGGTCCTTGACTGCCCGGGACATGAGGATCTGGCCCCCGTGGGCCGCGCTCATGATGCGCGCGGCACGGTTGACGGCCGGGCCGTAGAAGTCATTGTCGCGACGCTGATCGGCCCCGAGATGCAGGCCGCACCGTACGCTGAGTGGCGCCCGATCGGCATCGGGCTCGGCCAAGGCCAGTTGCAGTTCGACTACCGCCGCGACCGCGTCCGCAGGATCGTCGAAGGCGGCATGGAGGCCGTCGCCCGTCATCTTGACGACGGTGCCGCGATGGCGCCCAACCACGGAGCGCGACAGTTCGTCGTGCCAAGCGAGCGTGCGTGCAGCCCTCAGCGGGTCCGTCTCCCATAGGCGGGTGCTGCCCTCAATATCCGAGAACAGGTAGGTGACTGTCGTGGCAGTCGACTCGATCATCGGTGCGCCGGTCGCTCGAGCTTGGCAGTAGCAAGCGCGCGGAGTGTACGTTGCCGCCGCTCGGTTCTGTCGAGCAACCGCCCGGCGACGTACCGAGTTCCTATAATCACCTCCTTTCGACATCGAGATTCGCCATGGAAGCCGAACGCCTCAACCAGATCGAAGGCACCGTCGCGGACTTGCGTGGGCGCCTGGCCGAGCTGCGGAGGTATCTTTGACGTCGATGTAAAGGAAACTCGCCTCGAGGAGATCAACCGCTCCCTCGAAGACTCCAAGGTCTGGGACGAGCCCAAGCGCGCGCAGGAACTCGGCAGGGAAAAGAAGACCATCGACCTCGTCGTGCAGAAGATGCACGCGCTGACGAACGGGCTGCGCGACGCCGGGGAGCTTTTCGAAATGGCGCGCAGCGATGGCGACGACGCGACCTTGCTTTCGGTCGAGGCCGACGTAGCGGGGCTCGCCAAGCAGGTCGCGGAGCTCGAGTTCCAGCGGATGTTCAACAATCCGCTCGACCCCAACAACTGCTTCATCGAAATCCAGGCCGGTGCCGGCGGCACCGAGGCGCAGGACTGGGCGGGCATGCTCGAGCGCATGTACCTGCGCTACGCAGAGCGGCGCGGCTTCAAGCCTGAGCTGCTCGACGAGTCTCCGGGTGAGGTGGCGGGGATAAAGGGCGCTACGATCAAGATCAGCGGCGACTACGCCTACGGCATGCTGCGCACCGAGACCGGCATCCACCGGCTGGTGCGCAAGTCGCCATTCGACTCGAATGCCCGGCGCCATACCTCGTTTGCCAGCGTGGTCGTCTATCCTGAAGTCGATGAGACCGTCGATATCGAGATCAATCCGGCGGACCTGCGCATTGACGTTTACCGCGCGTCCGGAGCCGGCGGACAGCACGTGAATAAGACCGAGTCCGCGGTGCGCATCACCCACGCGCCATCAGGCATCGTCGTGCAGAGCCAGAACGACCGGTCGCAGCACCGCAATCGTGCCGAGTGCATGGCGATGCTGAAGTCGCGCCTGTACGAACTCGAGCTGCGCAAGCGCATGGCCGAGCAGAACAAGCTGGAGGAAGCCAAGACTGACATCGGCTGGGGCCACCAGATCCGCTCCTACGTGCTCGACCAGTCGCGCATCAAGGACTTGCGCACCAACGTCGAGATCGGCAATACCCAGGCCGTGCTAGATGGCGATCTTGACGACTTCATCGAAGCCAGCCTCAAGCAGGGCGTCTGATGCCGCGCCCGGCCATCGCGCAACCCGAATTGCTGCCGCTCGCAGAAGGAGCAGCCAGTAGCCGCATTGTGCTGCGGCGCTATCGCTTCGGTGATGGGGCGGCGCTCTTTGCGGCATTGGCACCCCATCGTGAGGAACTGATGCAGTGGATGGAGTGGCCGCGGAGCCACCAGCGCATCGAAGACTCCGAGTCCTACGCCCGACGCATGAACGCCGAGTTCGCCCTGCGCCGCTCGATGCCGATGGCGATATTCGACACCGGCGGCAGCTACCTCGGCGGCGCGGGGTTCCACCTGCCGGACTGGACGACGCCCAAGGCCGAGATCGGCTATTTCCTGGTGCCCCCTGCGCGCGGCGCCGGTATCGCCAGCGATGTCGTGCGCCTGCAGATTCACTACGCGTTCGACCAGATGCAGATGAACCGCGTCTGGGGTATGTGCGACGCCGCCAACGCCGCCAGCGCAGGCGTGATGCGACGCGCCGGAATGCGCGAGGAAGGGCTGCTGCGAGCCGAGACACGGGACCATCACGGGCGCGTGCGGGACACTTGCGTGTTCGGCCTGACCTTCGACGACTACCCCGACTGGAACTCCACCCACGGTGTGACCGATCTCGGGTACCTTCCCCTCCCATCATGACTTCAACACGGCTGGTGATTTTGACGGGTGCCTCACGCGGGCTGGGCGCCGGCATGGCCGAACACCTGCTGGCGGCTGGCACCCTGCTGCTGACCCTGTCGCGCCGCCCAGATCCGGCGCTGCAGGACACGGCGCGGTCAGCCGGCGCGGCACTCGAACAATGGGCGATCGACGTCGGCCACGATGTCGGCGCGGCTGCGCGGCTCGAGACGTGGCTGCACCAGCATGCCGCGGCGGGCTTCACTTCGGCAGTGTTGATCAACAACGCCGGCGTGCTCGGACCCGTTGGCCCGATCGATCGCAGCGGAGCGGAGCAGCTCGCCGCTGTGCTTCGCGTCGACCTCGAGGCACCCATGGTGCTGACGGCCGCATTCCTGCGGGCCACCCGCAACTGGGCGATCGACAAGCGCGTGCTCAACATTTCATCGGGCGCGGGCAGGCGCCCCATCTCCGGCTGGGCCGCCTACTGCGCGGCCAAGGCGGGGATTGATCACTACTCGCGCGTCGTCGCGCTCGATGAAGCGTTGCTTCCGAATCCTGCGCGCATCGTGTCGCTGGCGCCGGGCGTCATCGATACCGACATGCAGGGCGAACTGCGTGCGGCCGAGGCCGCGGGATTTCCTGAGCAGTTCCATTTCGTCGAACTGAAGGCCAGCGGACAACTGCCGAGCCCAGAAACCGCCGCTGCGCGCGTCCTGGCCTATCTCGCGCGTCCTGATTTCGGAACCCAACCAGTCGCAGACGTACGCGACGCCTGAACCATGAATGAAGTGAACCCTCCGGCGCCCGCCGACGAAAACCAGATCATTGCGGAGCGGCGCGCCAAACTGGCCGAGCTGCGCGCGCGTGGGCCGGCATTCCCGAACGACTTCCGGCGCACGCACCTGGCGGGCGACCTGCACGCAAAGTACGGTCCACTGGAACGCGAGGCGCTCGAACAGGCGAATGTGGAAGTCGCGGTCAGCGGCCGCATGATGCTAAAGCGTGTCATGGGCAAGGTTGCCTTCGCCACCGTCCAGGACGTCAGCGGCCGCATCCAGTTCTTCGTTGCTAAGGATGAGGCCGGCGTCGGCGCTCTGGAAGAGTTCAAGCGCTGGGACATCGGCGATCTGATTGCCGCGCGTGGCCTCGTATTCAAGACACAGAAAGGCGAACTGTCGGTACGGGTCAAGGAACTGCGGCTGATGGCCAAGGCGCTGCGCCCCTTGCCTGACAAGTTCCACGGCCTGGAGGACCGCGAGCAGCGCTACCGCCAGCGCTACGTCGATCTCATCATGAACGAGGATGCGCGCGCGGCGTTCCTCACGCGCAGCAAAGCGATCGCGGCAATGCGCCAGTTCATGGTCGATGAAGGCTTCCTCGAGGTCGAGACGCCAATGCTGCAGGTTATTCCGGGCGGCGCCGCCGCCAAACCCTTCGTCACACACCATAACGCGCTCGACATTGACATGTTCCTGCGCATCGCGCCCGAGCTGTACCTGAAGCGGTTGGTGGTCGGAGGCTTCGAGCGCGTCTTCGAAATCAACCGCAACTTCCGTAACGAAGGCGTGAGCCCGCGGCACAACCCCGAGTTCACGATGATGGAGTTCTACGCGGCGTACCAGGAGTACACGTGGCTGATGGACTTCACCGAGCGGCTGCTGCGCCACACCGCCATCGCGGCCACCGGCTCGGCGGTCCTGCAGTACCAGGGTCAGACGATCGATCTGTCGCAACCGTTTGCGCGAATGACCACGGCACAGGCGATCCGCGCCCATGCGACTCAGTTCAACGACAGCCAGCTGGCCGATCGCGATTACCTGCATCGTGAACTGCGGTCTAGGGGCAGCACGCATTCGGAGGAAGCCGGACTCGGCGCATTGCAACTGGCGCTCTTCGAGGAGGTCGCCGAGTCAAAGCTGATCCAGCCGACCTACATCGTCGACTACCCAGTCGAGGTGTCGCCGCTGGCGCGCGCGTCGGACACACGCCCGGAGATCACCGAGCGCTTTGAGCTCTTCATTGCCGGCCGCGAGCTAGCCAACGGATTCTCGGAGCTCAACGATCCGGAGGACCAGGCGGCGCGCTTCAATGAGCAGGCGAAGGCAAAGGCCGCAGGCGACGAAGAGGCGATGTACTACGACGCTGATTACGTCCGTGCGCTCGAGTACGGCATGCCACCGGCAGCAGGCTGCGGCGTCGGTGTCGATCGCTTCATCATGCTGGTGACGGATGCGCCGAGCATTCGCGACGTCATCCTGTTCCCGCACATGCGGCCGGAGAGCTGATGCCGTCGGCGGCGCGACTGTGGTCGATCGCCGAGCGGCTGCAGTCCCGCGCGCAACCGGAACGTCCCGCGGGCCTGCGTCCGTTCGTCGTGGCCGGGCACGCCGTCGGCTGGGCGCGGCCCGAGATTGCGTCGATCCTCGCGCAGCAGGCCGCCGGCTTCTTCGAGCACCACGGCACCCTGCGCCTGCATGACGAGGACCTCGACGTACCGGCACGCAGTGGCCTTCTGCTCGATGCCGCACTGCGACTGCGCGACACGGGGCTCGTTCGCGGCTGGCGCGACGAGCAGCTCGCGATTCGTGACAAGCCAGGAGGCGAGGTGCTTGCGACGGTCGAACGCGCCGCCTGCCGCGCGCTTGGCATCACCACCGAGGCCGTGCACCTGAATGCCTATGCCGACGACGGCACGCTGGTGGTCGCGCGGCGCGCGCCACACAAGCCAATCGATCCTGATCGCTGGGACAACCTCGTCGGCGGCATGGTGCCGGCGGGCGAAACGCTAGAGCAGGCGCTCGAGCGCGAAGCGTGGGAGGAAGCCGGCATCGAACTCGACCGCATCGAGGTCCACCACGGCCGCACCTTCCACGTACGACGGCCCGTTCCTGAGGGCTACCAGTCCGAGCGCATTCACGTGTACGACGCAATGCTCGGGCCCAACACGTCATTCGCCAATCAGGACGGCGAAGTCTCGGCGATTGCGCACCGTCCGCTGGCTGACGTCGTGGCGGCCATCGAGCAGGATGAATTCACGCTCGAAGCGGCGCTCGCAACACTTGAAAGTCTAACGCGGCGTGGCGCCTATGCGACACCGCCGGGACTCTTTGACTGACCGACGCGGTTGTCCACTTCTTCGCGCTCGGCCTCGATGCGCCGGGCACGAAGGGTGACCTGAGGTTGCCGGAGGCGCTGTACGCCACTTTGTCGACCTTCCCGCTGCTCGCGGTCAGCTTCAAGGGCGGCGACGAAGTCGTGAACCAACCAATCACGAATGTCCTGCCGCCGGCCGTGGCCGCGATTCTTCTCGGCACGGGCGAACCGGGCGGGCGTGAAGCCCAATGGGAGTCGGATCCGTCGCTCGAGACGAAGGTCATCGACTACGCTGCCGTGGCTGAACGACTGGCGCGACACGTACTCGACGCCGATGCACCATACGAAGCAGTCACGCCGTTCACCCGCGACGGCGGGCTCTTGCGCAACGAGAAGTTCCGGTTCACCGCCGCCACAATGGTGATCTCGCCGCCGTGCGGGTCCGGCAACGCGGCCTCGCGTGTGCCGCGGTCCGGCAGCCGCGATGCTCCGTCCGGATGCGCTGCACCCGCCTCCTCGGACTGCGCCTGGAGCGGGTCAATGCCCGCGACCCGCCTGCGGCAGGCTGTGTTGTCCGCACCGTTGCAATCATCGCATCGTCACAGGTGCCGGTTCACGGCGTCGCGAGGCATTGCGGCTTTGTCGTCGGACTGGAAGTGGACCGTGAAGCCGATGCTCCGGCAGAAGCTCACGCCTGCTGCGATTCAGCGCGGGCCAGCACCGGAATCGGCGCCACCGGTCCCGTCGCGCCCGGAACATTCATGCGACCTCGTCGATCCATGCCATCTGGATCGCTTCCAGGATCTTTTCGCCGGACCGCGCCGGATCGTCCGAAAAGCCCGGCAGTTCGCACACCCACCGGTGTAGGTCCATAAAGCGGATCGTGCGCGGATCGACGTCGGGATGCGCCTCGGCGAGCGCGATTGCGAGTTCAAGGCTCTCGGTCCACTTCATGTCGGCCCCGTTCGTGTCTCGGCGTGCGTGCGCGCGAGTCTGCAGCTAGTGGAGTTCTTTCGCATAATTGATGCTGTACTTCGGAATTTCGATCGTCAGATCCGCGTTCTGCACGATGGCCTGACACGATAGGCGCGACACCGGCGTCAGGCCCCAGGCGCGATCGAGCAGGTCCTCCTCCTTGTCTTCGGCCGGAGGCAGCGAGTCGAAACCGCTGCGCACGATGCAATGGCACGTCGTGCATGCGGCCACCTTGCCGCAGGCGTGCTCGATATCGACCCCGTGGTCGAGCAGAGCATCGGTCAATGACACCCCGGGCGCGACGTCGAACTCCTTGCCGTTCGGGCAGAGTTCCTCGTGCGGCAACACGGTGATCTTCGGCATGAAGGCACGCTCGATCCTGGCTACTTGGCGAGTTCCGCAATGGAACGTCCCGCCAGCGCGGCGCGGATCGACCGGTCCATGCGTCTCGCGGCGAAGTCATCCGTGCCTGCAACCAGTGCCTCGGTTGAACGCCGGATTGCCTCCACTTCGCCGGTGTCTAGGCTGCGCGAGGCGTCAGCCAGCAGGCGTTCGATCGCACTGCGTTCGTCAGTCCCAAGCAAGTCGCCATCACTCGCGAACGCCGCCTGCGTGGCTTCGATGAGCCGTTGCGCCTCGACTTGCTGCTCGCGCAGGGCGCGCGCCCGCATGTCATCGTCGGCCGTGCCGAAGGAGTCTTGCAGCATCCGCGCGATCTCATCGTCGGACAGACCATACGACGGCTTCACCGTGATGGCCGCCTCGACGCCACTGCCCATCTCGCGCGCCGCGACGGATAGCAAGCCGTCGGCATCGACCGTGAACGTGACCCGGATGCGCGCGGCGCCGGCCACCATCGGCGGAATGCCGCGCAGTTCGAAGCGCGCCAGTGACCGGCAGTCGCTGACCAGTTCACGCTCTCCCTGCACCACGTGGATCGCCATCGCCGTCTGGCCATCGCGAAAGGTGGTGAACTCCTGCGCCCGCGCCACCGGAATCGTCGAGTTGCGTGGGATGACCTTCTCGACCAGCCCGCCCATCGTCTCGAGCCCGAGCGACAGCGGAATTACGTCGAGCAGCAGCCAGTCCTGTCCCGCGGCATGATTGCCAGCCAGCAGGTTTGCCTGCATCGCCGCCCCGAGCGCCACCACCTTGTCCGGATCGATGTTCGTCAAGGGTGTCTGGCCAAAAAACGCGCCGACGGCCTTGCGCACATGTGGCATGCGCGTCGCGCCGCCGACCATTACGACACCGTCGATGTCCGCCGGCTGGAGTCTTGCGTCGTGAAGCGCCTTGCGACAGGCCGCCAACGTCTTGTCGACGAGCGGCTGCGTCATGCGCGTGAACTCCTGGCTCATGGCGGGCACATCGACGACCTCACCGGTCGACAGCAGGGCATTCGCGCGGACTTCGGTTTCAACCGACAACCGCTCCTTTACCTCGCGCGCCTTGACCATCAGCGTGCGGGAATCGTGCGCCGACAGCGGCAGCAGCTTCGCCTGCTCGATGATCCAGCAGAAGAGGCGGTGATCGAAGTCATCGCCCCCGAGCGCCGTGTCGCCCCCGGTGGCGAGGACCTCGAACACGCCCTTGCTGAGCTTGAGAATCGAAATGTCGAACGTTCCGCCGCCGAGGTCATACACTGCGTAGGTGCCTTCGGCGGCGTGATCGAGGCCGTAGGCGACGGCGGCGGCAGTCGGTTCGTTCAGCAGCCGGAGCACGTTGAGGCCCGCAAACCGCGCCGCGTCCTTCGTGGCCTGACGCTGAGCATCGTCGAAGTAGGCGGGGACCGTGATGACCGCACCAACCAGGTCGCCACCGAGATACCGCTCTGACCGCTCGCGCAGGACCTTCAGGATCTCCGCCGAAACCTCGACCGGACTCTTCACGCCGGCGGCGGTGCGAAGCTGCAGCATGCCGGGCGCGTCGTCACCGCGGTCGACGAAGTCGTAAGGCATGTTTTCGATGTGCAGTACGTCCGACCGCGCGCGGCCCATGAAGCGCTTGACCGAAACGATCGTGTTGCGGGGGTCGAGCGACTGGTGCTTCTGTGCGCTGTAGCCGACATCGGCGGCACCATCCGCCCGGTAGCGGACCACGGATGGCAGCAGCGAATGGCCTTCGGCATCGTCAATGACCACCGGGATGCTGTTGCGGACCGTCGCGACCAGGGAGTTCGTGGTGCCGAGGTCTATGCCGACGGCGAGCCGGTGCTGGTGCGGCGCCGCCGACTCGCCCGGCTCTGCAATCTGAAGCAATGCCATTATGCGGACGCCTTCGGCGCCAATTGCGCCTCGACCGCAGCGCGCAACTCGTCGCGAAACTTGTCGACGAACATCAACCGCCGGACCAGGCCGGTGGCGCCCACGTAGTCACCCCGTACGTCGATCGCTGACTCCAGTTCGGTGAGCAGTCGCCCATGTACTTCGTCAATTTCGCTGGTCAGTGCGGCGAAACGCGATTCATCGCCGCCCGCCCGCGCCTCGTCCAGTTCTTCACGCCACTCCATCTGCTGCACCAGGAATTCCACCGGCATTGACGTATTCGTGTTGGCATCGATCGGCACTCCGGCACGTTCACAGAGAAATGCTGCCCGTGACAACGGAGACTTCAGCGTGCGATAGGCCTCATTGGCCCGTGCCGCCCACTGCATCGCGACGCGCCGCTCGGCAGCGCTGCCAGCGGCAAAGCGGTCCGGATGCACCTTGGACTGGACGTCCTTGTGTGCGCGCTCGAGTTCCGCCTCGTCCAGAGCGAATCTCGCCGGCATTGCGAACAACGCGAAGTGATCGGGATGTGACATCGGAAGCATGGCCGGCCGGGCACGCCACGGGCCCGGCGGCCGCGACTAGATATTGAAGGACTCGCCGCAGCCGCAGCGGTTCTTCTCATTCGGATTGTTGAAGCGGAACCCTTCGTTAAGGCCCTCGCGCACGAAGTCGAGCTCGGTGCCGTCGATGTAGGCCAGGCTCTTCGGGTCGACCAGGATCTTCACGCCGTAACACTCGAACGACTGATCCTCTGGCTGGACCGCGTCGGCATACTCAAGCTTGTATGCCATGCCCGAGCAGCCGGTCGTGCGCACGCCCAGCCGCAGGCCGACACCCTTGCCCCGCTTTTCGAGAAAACCCGCAACGTGCTGTGCCGCACGCTCCGTCATCGTGACTGCCATCGCCTTCTCTCCCTGAATCGCTTCAGGCTGCCTTCTGTTCGGTCGGAGCCTCGACCGCTCCGTGCTTCTTGCGGTAGTCGTCGATCGCAGCCTTGATCGCATCCTCGGCCAAAATCGAGCAATGGATCTTCACCGGAGGCAGCGCGAGTTCTTCGGCGATGTGCGTGTTCCGAATCGTTGCCGCCTGGTCGAGCGTCTTGCCCTTGACCCATTCGGTCACCAGCGACGACGACGCGATCGCAGAGCCGCAGCCGTAGGTCTTGAAGCGGGCGTCCTCGATGATGCCCTGCTCGTTGACCTTGATCTGCAGCTTCATCACGTCACCGCAGGCCGGCGCACCGACCATGCCGGTGCCGACGCTGCCGTCGCCCTTCTCGAACGACCCGACGTTACGCGGATTCTCGTAGTGATCAATAACCTTGCTGCTGTATGCCATATGCGTTCCCTGCCTTTGTACTCAAGAATTCATCTGGCTCCGCCAACGAACTCCTGCAAAGCAACCGCACGAAAGTAGGTTTGCATTTTCGTGCGCCCTTTTGCTAATGCGCCGCCCACTGCACCGTGGCGAGGTCGATGCCGTCCTTGTACATCTCCCACAATGGCGACATCTCGCGCAACCGCGCGACCTGGCGCGTGATTAGGCTGACCGTGTAGTCGACTTCTTCCTCGGTCGTGAATCGACCGACCGTGAACCGGATCGAACTGTGCGCAAGTTCGTCGCTGCGGCCCAGGGCACGCAGCACGTATGAGGGTTCGAGACTTGCGGAGGTGCAGGCCGAACCCGACGAGACCGCGACGTCCTTAATCGCCATGATCAGGCTCTCGCCTTCGACGAAGTTGAAGCTCACATTGAGGTTGTGCGGCACGCGTGTTCCCAGTCGCCATTAAGGAACACCTGTTCAATCTGAGACATGCCCTTCCAGAGCCGATCGCGCAACATGCGGATGCGATCGTTCTCGGTCGCCATTTCCTCGCGCGCGATGCGGAATGCCTCGCCCATGCCAACAATCTGGTGGGTCGGCAACGTGCCGGACCGCAGGCCACGCTCGTGGCCACCGCCGTGCATCTGCGCTTCGAGCCGTACGCGCGGCTTGCGCCGGACGAACAGCGCCCCGACGCCCTTCGGTCCATACGTCTTGTGCGCCGAGAACGACATCAGGTCGACCTTCAACTGCGAAAGGTCGATCTGCACCTTGCCGGTTGCCTGTGCGGCGTCGACGTGGAAGATGATGCCGCGCGAACGACACAGCTCGCCGATCGCCGGAATGTTCTGGATCACGCCGATCTCGTTGTTGACGTACATCACCGAGACGACCGCCGTGTCGGGGCGCAGCGCAGCTTCGAGCTGGGCCAGATCGAGCAGCCCGTTCGGCTGCACGTCCATGTAGGTGACCTCGAAGCCCTCGCGTTCGAGCTCGCGCATCGTGTCGAGCGTCGCCTTGTGCTCCGTCTTGACGGTGACGAGGTGCCGGCCCTTGTCCTTGTAGAAGTGCGCGGCACCCTTCAGGGCCAGGTTGATCGACTCGGTCGCACCCGACGTCCAGACGAGTTCGCGCGGATCAGCGTTGACCAGCGCCGCCACGTTTTCGCGCGCCTGCTCGACCGCCTTTTCGGCCTCCCAGCCAAAGGCATGACTGCGCGACGCCGGATTACCGAAGTGGTCGCGCAGCCAGGGGATCATGGCGTCGACAACGCGCGGGTCGACCGGCGTGGTTGCCGAGTAGTCGAGATAGATCGGTACCTTCATGGCCCTGCCCTTGTTACGTCAGTGCGGTCTCGCTCTTGACGTCGTCTCCGCGCGAGTGCGGGAGCGATTATCGTGCAACACGGCCGGCGTGCCCGATTTGTCGGCGCGCAGCTTTTGCTGCTCGACCAGGTCGGCCAGGCTGACAGAGTCCAGATACTCGACCATCTTCGCGTTCAGGTTCGCCCACAGATCGTGGGTCATGCAGCGCTGGTCATCAAGGCAGTTCTCCTTGCCGCCGCACTGTGTGGCATCCAACGGCTCGTCGACGGCAAAGATGATGTCGGCGACAGTGACGTCCTTGGCGACACGGCCCAGCGTGTAGCCCCCGCCCGGCCCGCGCGTGCTCTCGACCAGTTCGTGCCGGCGCAGCTTGCCGAACAACTGTTCGAGGTAGGACAGGGAAATCTTCTGGCGCTGGCTGATGCCCGCCAGCGTAACCGGGCCGTTGTGCTCGCGCAGTGCGAGGTCGATCATGGCCGTGACGGCGAACCGGCCTTTGGTGGTCAGTCTCATCGTTTGCCTTCCGATAGGGGCGACGTCAGGTGTGACCCGGCGTCCACGCGAAAGATTCCCGATAGATTTCGTCGGGAATTCTACTAATCCCGACTAACTTAGTCAACCATTAGGATTGGCGCACGCGCAGGCCCGCGAGAAGCGAGAACGGCGCCCGCAGGCGCCGTTCGTTTAGGTGAGTTTGCGGCCTGTTAGCGTCGTCGGCGCGAGCGCCCGCCGACGGCGCAGGACCAGCAGGGGCACCAACCCTAGACAGTGCGTACCACGGGCTCGCGCCGCCGCCGCCGATGTTCGAAGGCGACAGGGCGGACGACGATGGCGTCGGAGGGCCGCGGTGCTGGGGGCTCCCGTGGGCGCCGTCGACGTTCCCGTCGATGTCGTGGCGGCCGTCGCCATCCCGCCGACGGCGATCTTGGTCGTACCGGCGCTGTGCGCGACGACTACATCCGCGGTCTTGCTTCCCGCGGACGTCGGCTTGAATTCCGCCTCGATCTGGCAGGTCGCATCCACGGCCAGGGAGCCCGCCACGCAGGTCGTGCCGGCGCCCAGTTTGAAGTCCTGCGCATTGGTTCCGCCGATCGCCACCGCAAAGATGGTCAGCGCGGCATTGCCGGTGTTCGTCAGTGTCGTCTTGAGCGGGGTCGCTGCTGCGCCGGCACCCGTCGAGGGAAAACTCAGCGCGCTGGTGTCCACCGTGGCGGCGCCCGTCGGGGCGAGGTCCCCGGACCGGCCAAGCGTGACCGCGTGCGGTGAGCCGGTGGCATTGGACGTGATGGTCAGGTTACCGGTGCGGTTGCCCGGCGGCCGACGGCGTGAAACGTGACGTTCATCGTGCAGCTGGCGCCGGCAGCGAGATTGCCGACGCAGTTGCCGGTCGCGGCGAACTCGGGCGTCGGCGTGGCGGCAGCGGCGCTGATCGACACGACCACGGTGCTGTTGTTGGTAATCGTCACCGGGCGCGCGGCACTTGCCGTCCCCACCGTCTGCGTGTTGAAGGTGATCGCGTTCACGCTGCGGGCGATGCTGGGCGTCGCGGCAGCTGCAGCCGTGCCGGTCACCGTGATGCTCGGGTTGGTGGCGGCGTTCGACTGAAGCGTCAACGTGGCCGTCCGGTTGCCGGCGGCGGTCGGCGTGAAGGTCGCGCCGATCGTGCAGGTACCCCCGGCTGCAACGGTGACTGAGGCGCCGACACAGGTCCCGGTCGTGGTGAACTCCGCCGCATTCGCCCCGGCCTTGGCGATGCCCGTGATCATCAGTGCCGCGGTGCCGCTGTTGGTGAGCGTGAGGGTCGCCGGCGTCGGGGTCGGATTGGTGACGGCGATCTGAGTCGAACCGAATGCCAGCGTCGTGCCGGACAGACTGATGGCGGGAGCACCGTTGGCCGCCGCTGGATTGACGATGAAGGCGGAAATGTCAGCCGCCTGCTGCGCCGACACGGTGAATGGGGCGTTCGCCAAGAACTGCATCTCACTGATCTTCGTGATGCCGGCCAGGATCGCCGCCCCCGTGATCCCCTTCTTCACGTTCTTGATGTTGGCGGACGGGTCCGGTCCATGGCAGTTGACGGAGCCGCAGCTCAGCGGCGAGCCGTTGGTGTTCAGGTACAGCTGCTTGCCGACGACGGCGTTCTGTGACCAGGCCGCGGATGCCGCCACCCCGAGGATGATTCCGATCGATGCGCGCAACATTTTTGCTTTCCCTGTCATGGTCGTGGTTTTCCTGAAAGCTTGGCGATTCATGTGCTGAAGATCCAACTTGAAAAGGGGGTTCCGGGCCATTCTGTTCACCGCTTTGCCACCCCTCGCGAACGCGCCGCGGCGGCCGACAGGAGCAGGAGGGCCCAGGCCCAGCCGAGGCTTCCGCCGCCACCACCGGAACCGGACGCGGTCGTTGTCGCCGGCGCCGGCGTTGCCGGTGTGGAGGGTGCGGGGCTGGCAGAGCTGGGCGGCGGTGCGGCCGGTGCCGTACCGGTGGCGCCTTCGACGACGCCGTAGAGCGGAATCTGCTCGCTGCCTCCGGCGTGTGTGATCGACAGGATCGCGCTGCGGGTATTGGCACCCGCCGCTGCGGGTGAAAAGGCCACATCGACGGCGCAGTTGCCCGTATTAGGTTGCAGCGGCGCGCTCGCGGTGCAGGTGGTGGTCACCACTTTGAAGTCGCCCGGATTGAAGCCTGAGGAAATCGTGGCGACATTGCTGGACGGGAATGTCATGGCTGTCGTGCCAGCGTTGGTGAGCGTGACGCGAATTGCCGGGCCGGTTTCGCCGGCCTTGGTCACCGGAAATACAGGACCGACCATGGTCGCGCCGCCCGTCGCGTAATGAAGGATCGGGGCGGCGGTGCCCGAACCCGTTCCCGTAAGTGCAACGGTCAGCGTGCCGGGGCTACCGTTGCTGACAAACGAGAGCGTCCCCGTGCGCGCGCCGGCCGCTGACGGCTGGAACCGCACGTCCACTTCGCAGAAGGTCCCCTGCGCGATCGTCCGATTGGCGCTGCACGGCACCGTGATGCCGTTCGTCGTGGTCGGGAATTCGGCGCTTGAGCTCGCGGCGGCAAGTACCGCCGGGCCCGGCCCGTTGTTGGTGAAGCGGATGCGCTGAATCGTCTGCGACACCTGGTTCACCAGAACAAGGTTCTGGAATGTGTAGCTCGCGGTCGATGCGACCACCAGCGGGACCGCTGTGACCCCGGTGCCGTTGAGCGTCACCGTTCCGGCCGTTCCGGCGTTGTGATTGATCGTCAGCGTTCCGACGGCGGCACCAAGCGCCGTCGGCGTAAACGTGACCGCGATCGTGCAGGTCTGATTGATCGACAGCGCCGCACAGTTGTTGGCCGTCGCGGCATACGGACCCGTGATCGCCACGCTCATGACGGTCAGCGTGCCGCCGGCGTCATTGCCCACGGTGACGTTCTGCGCCGCACTGGTCGTGCCCGTGGCTGCACTGAACGTCAGCGCGGCAGGCGTCGCGACGAACACCGGCGTGTTGCCCGCGCCGTTGCCGCTCAGCGGCACCGTCACGGCGCCGGTGGCGTTGTTGGAGGCGATCACGAGCGCCCCGAGGCGCGCCCCGAGATCGCCTGGCGTGAACGTGTATGTGATGGTGCAACTGGCGGCCGGGGCCACAGCGCCGGCATTCGGACAGGTCCCGCCGCGCGTGAAGTCCGTGGCATTGGTGCCAGACGTTGTGAGTGAGGTGATGTCGAGCGCGAGCGTTCCGGCATTGGTGAGCGTGAGCGTCTCGGCCGCACTGGTGGCGTTCACCAGTGTGTTGGGGAATACGACTGACGTCCGCGTCAATGAGATTGTCGGCACTGGCGATGCCACGGCGGCGCCAACCAATGGCATCGCAATGGCCGGAACATGCGTTTCGGCAAATGCGATATTCAGCGTGGCGGCCCGCGCACTGCCCACCGCCGTCGGCCTGAAGGTGACCTGGATCGTGCAACTCGACGCTGTCGCCGGCACCGCCACGCCATTGGCGCAGGTACCGCCCGAGATCCGGAAATCGCCCGCGTTGCCTCCGGTGATCGTCAACGCATTGGTCGCGGCGAGCGTGAACGTGGCGGCGCTGCCGACGTCGTGCGACACGGTGACGGTCAACGGGGCACTGTCAACGCCGACCGCTGTGCTCGGGAATCCAAGTGCCTGGGAACTGATCTTGGCCCGCGCCGCCGGCGTCGCACCCACGGCGGCGAGGTAGAGCTGAAGGTCGTTGAGATCGGTCCCATTCAGGATGGCGTTGCCGGCCGGGACAAAGATGTCCTTCATGCCGCCAAGGTTGGCGTCGATCGCATTCTGGATATTGGTTGCTGTACGGGTGACCTTGAGCGGCAAGCCCGTCGTGGGATCGGTGTGGCACGACGCGCACGCGGGTAGGCTCGGACGGGCTTTGACTGCGGCGGCATTCCACCAAAGGTCGCGGCCGCGCGTGGCTTGCGCGAAGCCGTCTGCAGGTGCGCCGAGCAGTGCAAGTCCGAGGACGAGACTGCCAAGCGCTGCGTTCGAGGCCTGCCGCCTATCAGCCCCTTCTGAACGGCGCGCGGAAACGAGTCCTGCCAGCAGCAGGAGGGCCGCCCAGTGGATGCTTCCTCCGCCGCCGTCGGACGTCGGGGCGTTGGCGGCACTCGTGGTCGCCGCCGCCACGGCGACGCTGCCCGCAAGCGGCACCAGCGACGTGGTCGTGGTCGTCGCGAGCCCGATCGAGGCGGTCCGCGTCAGCGAGGACCCGGCCGCAGGCGTGAAGGTGACGTTGATCGTGCAGCTACCTGTGTTGGGCTGCAAGGTGGTCGCAGGACAGCTCGACGTCGCGACGCGGAAGTCGGCCGCATCACCACCCGTCGCAATGGTCACCGCGTTGTTGGTCGCGAACGTAAGAGCAGCGGTCCCAGTGTTCCGGATCGTGACAGTCGCGCTAGCCGAGGCACCGACCGCGGTGGCCGCAAAGATCGCGCCGCCGGTGGGCGAGTAGCTGATGACAGGAGCGGGCCCGGCCAGTCCCGCGACGTAGGCCGCCAGATCGTTGCGGTCCGTCGTGGTGAGCGATGGCGCAAAACTCTGCATCCCCGTCGCATTGCCTTCGAGATCGGCACCGTTCAGAGCCGCGTTCAGCGCGGCAAGCGCTTTGTCGAAGCTCATTCCAGCCGGCGCCCGCGCGCTGATATCACCCCGCGCCTTCGCAACCGTGTGGCAGCCCGAGCATCCGGTCGCGTTCCACACCACTTCGCCCTTGTTCGAATCGCCAGGCAGCGTCGACTGCGCCAATGCAGCAGACGCCATCGCGGCCGCCGACACGGCGAACGCAATGTTTCTGAAAAGTCGAAGCCCGTGACTCATTTTCGATCCGCGCTTTGCGCGCAAGTGACACGCACGAACGCGACGCATCGGCGCGCGTCGCCGTGCGCGAATTGTCATTGAGCGGGAATGGACTTTCGATCCGCCTTACGTCTTAGCGCCAGCCAGCGGGCGCGGGCGGATCATCCAAACGCACTAACGTGTGGATCAGGTCGCCAGCGCGTGCGCGAGGTCGCGCTGGATATCGGCAATCGACTCGAGACCGACCGCGATACGGATCAGGCCTTCGCGGATACCGGCTCGTTCGCGTGCCTCCGGACTGACGCGCCCATGCGTGGTGCTCGCCGGGTGGGTGATCGTCGTGCGCGTGTCCCCGAGATTGGCCGTGATCGACATCAGCCGCACGCGGTCGATGACGGACCAGGCGCGGGCGCGAGCCGCGGCCGGCGTCTCGCCGTGGACCTCGAAAGCAACCACGGCCCCGCCACTCGTCTGCTGCCGTGCGCACAGTTCCGCCTGGCGGTGCGATGGCAGGCCGGGATAGTGGACGCGCGCGACCTGCGGCTGTGCCATCAGCCACTGCGCCAGTACGAGCGCGGCCGCACTCTGGGCGCGCAAGCGCAGTCCCAGTGTCTCGAGCCCCTTCAGCAGTACCCAGGCATTGAAGGGCGACAGGCTCGGGCCGGTAGTGCGCAACACGGGAAGCACCTGTTCGCGGATCAATTTCTGCGAGCCGAGCACGGCCCCGCCAAGCACCCTGCCCTGTCCGTCGAGGTACTTGGTGGCCGAGTGGATCACCGCGTCGACGCCAAACTCGAGCGGTCGCTGCAGCACAGGCGTGCAAAAGCAGTTGTCGACCACAGTGAGCGCGCCGCACTCGCGTCCGAGCGCCGCAAACGCCGTCAGGTCGATGATCTCCATCAGCGGATTGGACGGCGTTTCGCAGTAGAGGAGGCGCGTCCGCGGCGTCACCGCCGCGCGCCAGGCACCCGGGTCCGTCGCATCGACATAGCTGACGTCGACGCCGAAGCGCGCCAGCACCGTCGAGAAGAGCTGCACCGTCGCGCCGAAGACGTTCGCGGCACACACGACATGGTCGCCCGACTTCAGCGTTGCCACGCAGGTCGCCATGATCGCGGCCATGCCCGAGGCAGTGGCGATGCACTCCTCGGCCCCTTCGAGCGAAGCGAGCCTCTGCTCGAACATGCGCACCGTGGGATTGGTAAAGCGCGAATAGACGTAGCCTTCTTCGGCGCCCGAGAACCGCGCGGCCGCCTGTGCCGCGCTGTCGAAAACGAAGCTCGACGTCAGGAAGACCGCTTCGCTGTGCTCGTTGAACGCAGTGCGCATCGTGCCGGCACGAACGGCGCGGGTGTCGAAGTCGAACTCTGGTGAAACGTTGTGGTCGGCCATAAAAAAACCCGCCGGCGTCAGCGCAGCGGGTTCTTTGGAGCCCCTCGCTTTAGCCGCATTTGTTAAGCGCCCGCAAGCTGAGACTTCAAATCGGCGCGATCGGGCAATTGTATACGAGAACGAGAACGCTCAGTCCGCCGACGCGAGGTTGAGATTCAGCTGCGTCCGCAGTTCAATGTCGGCCGCATCGGCCGCCTGGCGGCTCGCCTCCAGCCGGTCCAGGTACTCCGCTGTGACATCACCCGTGATATAGACCCCGTCGAAGCAGCTCGCCTCGAAGTTCGTGAGGTGCGGGCCAAGTTCCGCCACCGAACTCTTCATCGCGTCGATGTCCTGGTAGACGAGTCCGTCGGCCTCGATCATGCGGCGAATCTCTTCGTCCGTGCGATCGTGCGCAATCAATTCATTGCGCGTCGGCATGTCAATGCCATACACGTTGGGATAGCGCACCGGCGGCGCGGCAGAGGCGAAGATCACCTTGTTTGCGCCCGATTCGCGCGCCATGTGCACGATTTCGCGCGATGTCGTGCCCCGCACGATCGAGTCATCCACAAGCAGCACGTTCTTGCCCTTGAACTCCGTCGGCAGCGCATTGAGCTTTTGGCGCACGCTCTTACGCCGCACTGACTGTCCCGGCATGATGAACGTGCGGCCGACATAGCGATTCTTGAAGAACCCTTCCCGGAACTCCAGCCCCAGTTTCATGGCCAACTGCATCGCCGCTGGCCGCGAAGTATCCGGAATCGGCATGACGACGTCGATGTCACCGATGCTGAACTGGCGCTTGATCTTGTCAGCGAGGTGTTCGCCCATTTTCAGGCGTGACGCATACACGCTGACACCATCCATGACCGAGTCGGGCCGGGCAAAGTAAACGTACTCGAAGATGCAGGGATTCAGAGAGTGGCGCTCGGCGCACTGCTGGGCGTGAAAATTGCCGTCCAGGTCAATGAACACCGCCTCGCCCGGGCCGACGTCGCGAACGAACTTGAATCCCAGGCCCTCCACCGCAACCGACTCGCTCGCCACGAGATACTCGGTGCCACCGTCGGTCTCGTTGACGCCATAGCACAGAGGTCGGATACCGTATGGATCGCGAAACGCCAGGATGCCGTGTCCCGCGATGTGCGCCACACAGGCGTACGCTCCGCGCACACGCCGATGCAGGCCGCTCACCGCTCGGAAGATCGTGGCCGGATCAAGCGTGTAGCTCGAGCTCTGTTCCTGCAGTTCGTGCGCCAGCACGTTGAGCAACACTTCCGAATCCGACGTCGTATTGATGTGACGCCGGTCGATGCGGAACATCTCACTCTTGAGCTGCTCGGCGTTCGTCAGGTTGCCGTTGTGGCCGAGCGTGATGCCAAACGGCGCATTGACGTAAAACGGCTGAGCCTCCTCCGGATTGGTGGCAGATCCCGCCGTCGGGTACCGCACGTGCGCAATTCCGGCGTTGCCCGCAAGATTGCGCATGTTTCGGGTGCGGAAGATCTCCCGCACCATGCCGTTGCCCTTCCACATCGAGAAGGTGTTGCCGGCGCCCGTGGCAATGCCAGCCGCGTCCTGTCCACGGTGCTGCAGCAGCTGCAGGGAGTCGTATAGCAACTGGTTCACCGGGGCGGTCGCAACGACTCCGACGATTCCGCACATGTCAGTGCCCGTCCGGCCGCCTGAAGCGCACGGGAGGCCCCTTCCGGGGGCCGCGAACGAAGTGAGCGTGGCGGCCACGCATATCAGTTCCCCTTCAGTGCCGGGTGCGGCACGTAACGCGCCAACGATTCCGGCAGCAACGGCGAGGCGAATCGTACGCTTGCCTGCGCCCACGGCAACAACGCAGACGCCTGCCACCAAGTCTGTCGTGGCGCACCGGCGGCTACCGCGACCAAGACAGCGATTCCGATGACGATCACGCCGCGCAGCACCCCAAACACGCCGCCCAGCAACCGGTCTTCGGTGGACAGTTTCGCCACGCTGAGCATCGCGCGCAGCAATGCTGCGACCAACGCGGCCGCGAGCAGCGTGCCCACGATGACGACGAGGCCCGCCAGCGCAGTTCGTGCGCCAGCGGGCAGGTCTAGCGGCAGCGAATTTCCGATTGGACTGGCAAACTGCAAGGCCAGCACGACGCCGATGATCCAGCCCGCGAGCGCGAACATCTCGCGCACGACACCCCGCGCCACCCCGAGCACTACCGACAGGCCGAGCGTTGCGAGGATGGCCCAGTCGACTGGTGTCATTCAGTTATGGCGTGACAATGTTGGCATTGATGCCGAGTGTCTTCAGGCGCGTACGCACCCGATCCGCATCTTCCCGCGTCGCGTACGGCCCGACCCGCACACGGTAGCGAGTCCCTTCCGCCGTCTGGACGCTTTCCGTGTACGGCGGCAGACCCGCATTCTTCAGTCGCTCGGAAAGTTCCCGTGCCGCGGCCTCGCTGGACGTCGCAGCTGCCTGCACGGCGAACTTCCCGCCCTTGGCCGGCGCTGGAAGCGGCTCGGTGCCCGCCTTGCCTTCGAGCACAGCACGCGCACGCTGCTCTTCAGCCTTCGCGGTTGGCGCCGGACGCACCGCGTCCTTCTTCGCAGGCTCGGTTGACTCCTTCTTGGCGGCTTCCGGCACCGATGCGGCAGCGGCGGTCGACGGTGCAGTCGAGGGGGCCGCGTCCGGTGGCGGCGCCAGCGGAACGTTCTCCGGTGCCGGCACCGGCGGCAATGTCAGGCGGGGCGAAAACTTTGACTTCTCGCTGGGAATGTCGATCGGAATGTTGTCAGGCACCGGCTTCGGCTCGGGATCGAGCACCATCGGCACGACGACGATCACAAGCAGCAACAGGGCTGCCGCGCCGATCAGCCGGCGCCGTGCCCGGGCGCGCAATGAAGTGGCGGGATCGGCTCGCGTACCGGAGTCGTCATCACCGGCGGCGGAACGGGGGGAGCGCGGTGCAGCGGCGTCATCAGCCTTGGGTTTACGACGCCAAAAAGCCAAAGACATCCGTGCTCCAGTCGAGGTCCTCAAGCGTCTGTCTGACGCCCCGCGCGAATCGCGCGCATCACATCTGCCACCGTGAGGAAGGAACCGAAGGCGACGATTCTATCATCGGGACCTGCGCGTTCCCGTGCGTGCCCGTAAGCGTCAGCGACCGAATCGTGTTCGGAAACTGATGCCAGAGCCGGCCCACCGGCCACGCGGCGCACGATCGCGGCGGTGTCGGCCGCAGAGGAGCCGCGGGGGCCTTGTGTCGAACCGATGTGCCATTGGTCGACACGACTGCCGAGCCTGGCGACAACGGCACCGATATCCTTGTCGCGCAGCATGCCGAATACCGCGTGCGTGACCGGATAGAAGCCCATGTTGTCGAGGTTCTCGGCCAGTACGGCGGCGGCATGAGGGTTGTGAGCCACGTCCAGTATCGTCGTCGGCCGCCCTGGCAGCACCTGAAACCGGGCGGGCAGTTCGACCGCGAGCAGGCCCTGCCGCACGGCTTGCTGCGACACCGGCAGCCGGTCTTCGAGCGCTTCGAGCGCGGCCAGTACCCCGGACGCGTTCAGCAGTTGGTTGGCGCCACGCAGCGCCGGGTACGGCAGGCCACTGCGGCGGCGTTGCCGTCCACCGTAGGCCCATTGCTGGCGGTCGCCCTGGTAGTTGAAGTCGCTGCCGAAACGCCACAGATCCGCCCCGATCGCCTGCGCATGGTCGATAAGCGTCTGGGGCGGGCGCGGGTCGCTGCAGATCGCCGGTCGACCGCGGCGATAGATGTGGGCCTTCTCGAAACCGATCGCCTCGCGCGTCGGCCCGAGATAGTCCATGTGGTCCAGATCAACCGACGTGACGATCGACGCATCGGCATCGACAAGGTTGACGGCATCGAGCCGCCCGCCGAGCCCGATCTCCAGCACCGCCGCGTCGGGTCGCGCGCCTGCGAAGAGTCGCAGTATGGCGAGCGTCGTGAACTCGAAATATGTCAGTGACACCGCACCACGTGCCGCCTCGACCGCCTCGAACTGCTCGATCAGCTTCGCATCGGAAACGTTTTCGCCGTCGATGCGGGCGCGCTCGTTGAAGTCGAGCAGGTGCGGTGAGGTGTAAAGCGCCGTGCGATAACCGCCAGCGCGCAGGATGCTGTCCAGCATCGCGCAGGTCGACCCCTTCCCGTTGGTGCCGCCGACAACGATGGTGGGTGCATCGAGCCTCAGCGCAAGTCGGTCCGCGACCGCGCGTACCCGTTCCAGCCCCAGGTCAATGCCCTTCGGATGCAGGCGCTCGAGGCGCTCGAGCCAAGCCGCGAGCGAAGACGTTGTCAAGAACCGTTGTGGCCGAACCCTTAAAGGTCGGCTCCCCCGCACATCAGCTGATTGCGTCGGCCGGCTGCCGCAGCAGCAGCGCCAGCAGGCGTGCAATCTCGTCGCGCATTTCGCGGCGGTCGATGATCATGTCGATCGCGCCCTTGGTGAGGAGGAACTCCGCGCGCTGGAAGCCTTCCGGCAGCTTCTCGCGCACGGTCTGTTCGATGACGCGCGGGCCGGCAAAGCCGATCAGCGCCTTCGGCTCGGCAATGACGACATCGCCCATGAAGGCAAAGCTCGCCGAAACACCGCCCATGGTCGGATCAGCGAGCACCGAGATGAACGGCAGCTTCGCTTCGGCCAGGCGCGCGATCATCGCCGTCGTCTTCGCCATCTGAAACAGTGAAAGCAGTCCTTCCTGCATACGCGCACCGCCGGTCGACGTGATGCAGATGAACGGCACCTTCTGCTCGATCGCCGTGTCGACGCCACGCACGAAGCGTTCGCCGACCACCGAGCCCATGGAGCCGCCCATAAACTGGAACTCGAAGCACGCAACCACCACCGGCACTGCACGAATCGCGCCGCCCATCACCACCAGCGCATCGGTCTCGCCGGTCTCCTCCATCGCCTCACGCAGGCGGTCGGTGTACTTCCGGCTGTCCTTGAACTTCAGTGCATCCACGGGCAACACTTCCTGCCCAATTTCGTAGCGGCCCTCGGCGTCCATCAATGTGTCGAGTCGCGCCCGTGCGCCGATGCGAAGGTGATGAGCGCATTTCGGGCACACCATAAGCGTCTTCTCGAGCTCGGCGCTGTAAAGCACGGCTTCACAGCCGGGACATTTCGTCCACAGACCCTCGGGAACGACCTTGCGCGTTGTGCCTTCTTCGCGCTTGATGCGCGGCGGAAGAATCTTGTCGATCCAGCTCATGGAGTGCCTCCGGACTGGGTCCTGCGCAACTCGCTGCGGGGGCGGCCGTGCACCCTCATGCGGCCGCGCGAATAGTCATGCCGTCGAGCGCCCGGCGAATGTCATGAACAAGAGCTTCCACCGCCTCGACCACGCGTTCGCGCGGTGTCGCTTCGATTTCCTGGATCAGACGTGACCCGATGACGACCGCATCGGCGACCTGCGCCACCGCGACAGCGCTCGCGGCATCGCGAATGCCGAAGCCGACGCCGACCGGTACCTCCGAATGCCGGCGAATCAGCGGCAGCTTGGCCGCAACGCTGGCGACATCGAGATGGCCGGCGCCGGTGATGCCCTTCAGGCTGACGTAGTAGATGTAGCCCGCCGCATGGCGCGCCACTTCCGCAATGCGCGCGTCGGTGGAGGTCGGCGCCAGAAGAAAGATCGGATCGATGCCGGCCGCCCGCATTTCAGCCGCGAAGTCGGCACATTCCTCCGGCGGATAATCGACGATTAGCACGCCGTCGACTCCTGCGGTGCGCGCGGCATTGGCGAACTCGTTACGGCCCATACGCTCGATCGGGTTGGCATAGCCCATCAGCACGACCGGTGTGTCGGTGTCGGACTGCCGGAACTGACGCACGAACTCGATCGTCTGCCGGAGCCCGACGCCGTTCCTGATCGCACGTTCGGTCGCGCGCTGGATCACTGGACCATCGGCCATCGGGTCGGAAAACGGCACGCCGAGTTCGATGACATCGGCTCCGGCGCGCGCCAGCGCCCGCATCAGCGGCACCGTGAGCTCGGCCGACGGATCGCCTGCCGCAAAGTACGGAATCAGGCCCTTGCGGCCCGCCGCTTTCAGATCTGCAAAGCGCTTGGCAATGCGCGACATCAGGATTGCTTCCGATAGGCGAGTGTTGCCTCGCGGCACGACGCGCGGCAAAAGAATTCCAGTCCGCCAGCTTCGGCCACGATGTGCAGGTCCTTGTCGCCGCGACCCGAGAGATTCACAAGTAGCACCTGGTCCTTGGGTAGTGTCGGCGCGAGCTTGGTGGCATACGCAAGCGCATGGCTCGACTCAAGCGCCGGAATGATGCCCTCGATGCGACAGCAGTCGTGGAATGCTTTGAGTGCCTCCTCGTCTGTCGCGGCGACGTACACGGCACGGCCGCTGTCCTTCAACCACGCGTGTTCGGGGCCGACGCCTGGATAGTCGAGGCCCGCCGATACCGAGTGCGTCTCGGTGATCTGCCCGTTTTCATCCTGCAAAAGATAGGTGCGGTTGCCGTGCAGAACACCCGGCGTTCCGCGCAGCAGGCTGGCTGCATGCCGCATCGTCGTCAACCCTTCACCCGCGGCCTCCACGCCGACCAGCTTCACCTGCTCGTAGGGGATGTAGTCGTAGAAGATGCCCATCGCATTGCTGCCACCGCCGACGCAGGCGATGACATAGTCCGGCTGGCGCCCCACCATCTCCGGCATCTGCCACAGGCATTCCTTGCCGACGACCGAATTGAAGTCGCGCACCATCATCGGGTACGGGTGCGGCCCCGCGACAGTGCCGATGATGTAAAACGTGTTCTCGACGTTCGTCACCCAGTCGCGCATCGCTTCGTTGAGCGCATCCTTCAGCGTGCGCGAACCGCTTTCGACCGGAACCACCTCCGCGCCGAGCAGCTTCATGCGATACACGTTGGCCGCCTGCCGGCCCACGTCCTCGCTGCCCATGTACACGACACACTTCATGCCGTAACGCGCGGCCACCGTGGCGGTCGCAACGCCATGCTGTCCAGCACCGGTCTCGGCGATGACGCGCGGCTTGCCCATGCGCCTGGCGAGCAGCGCCTGGCCGATGGTGTTGTTGATCTTGTGTGCGCCGGTGTGGTTGAGGTCTTCGCGCTTGAGGTAGATCTGGGCACCGCCCAGCTCGTCGCTCCAGCGCTTGGCATGATAGATCGGGCTCGGGCGGCCGACGTAGTGCTTGAGCTCGCGCTGGAACTCGGCGACGAAGTCCGGATCGTGCTGGTACTTCGCGTACGCGTCGCGCAGCTCCTCGAGCGCATGCATCAGTGTTTCAGCGACGAAGATGCCTCCATACGGACCGAAGTGGCCGCGCGCGTCCGGCAAGTCGTAGGGCTTCATGCGGAAAGGGCCTGGTCGGCGGCGCGTGTGGCCGCGATGAATTGGTTCATGCGCACTGAGTTCTTGAGTCCTGGAGCATCTTCGACGCCGCTGCTGACGTCCACCGCGTAGGGCCGGACGCGCCGGATGGCGTTGCCGACGTTGTCCGGCGTCAGTCCGCCGGCCAGCACGAGCGGCTTGGAACGCCGCGGTGGAATACGGTCCCAGTCGAAGGTCTGCCCGCTGCCGCCGAAATCTGCCGACGGCGCATCCAGCAGCAGCGCCGCCGCCGACTGAAACTGACGTTCGAAGTCTAACAAATCGACCCCTTCTTCCATTCGCAGCGCCCGGACGTATGGGTGCCCATAGCGGCTGCACGCCGCTTCATGTTCGTCGCCGTGAAACTGCAGCAAGGCGTTGGGAATGGCGCCCAGCGCGTCCTCGATCAGGTCGGACGGTGCATTGACGAACAGCAGCACCGGGGTGACGAAGGGCGGCAGCCCGCGCGACAAGCGAGCGCAGGCGCGCCGGCGCAACGTGACGCGGACTCTTGGCGTAGCAGACGAAGCCCACCGCGTCGGCACCTGCCGCCACGGCGGCCTCGACATCGGCCTCACGCGTCAGGCCGCAGATCTTGATCCGTGTACGCATCCAACCAGTGGCGGGACGACGGTCCCGGGTGACGGAAGATCGAATCGGGCATCGTACTCGACCCGCGCCAGATAAAGACCTTGCGGACCGAGGGTTGGCGCAGCGCGGAGCGGTCCCGCGCCGCGAGTACTTCTCGCAATCCAGCCGGGCGAGTGGCGACCCAGGCCGACATAGACGAGCGCGCCGACGATGTTCCGCACCATGTGATGCAGGAATGCATTGGCTGTGACGCTGACACGCAGCGCAGCGGCCGAACCGTCGTACCGTCAGTTCCTGCAGTTCGCGCACCGGCGAGGCGGCCTGGCACTCGGCAGCTCGAAACGAGGTGAAGTCGTGCGTGCCCGACCAGCGACGCCGCGGCGCGCTGCATCGCTGTGTCGTTGAGCGGCCGGAAGATCCAGGTCGCGCCGCCCGTGGGCGAGCGGCGAGACCGGACGGCGTCGTTCAGGATCCAGTAGTCGTACCGTCGACGCCGCGCAGCAAAACGCGCGTGAAAGTCGTCGCTCACGACGCGCGCCCAGCGCACGGCGACTGTCGGAGGGACGAAGCGATTGGTGCCGCGTCACCCACGCGGTCAGGGGACGTTCGACGTCGTGTCGAAGTGAATGACCTGATCGAGGGCGTGCACGCCGGCATCGGTGCGGCCGGCGCAGATCGTCGACACCGCGCCGCCGGCGATGTCGGCGAGCGCACGTTCGACGACGTCCTGCACCGTACGGCCGTCGGCTTGGGTCTGCCAGCCGTTGAAGCCGGCGCCGTCATATTCGATGCCGAGCGCGATGCGCACGGGAAAGGCGCAGCGGGCACGCGGCCCGCTGCGTCAGCTGTCGATCTGCTTGATCAATTCGACGGCAGCTTGGCGCTGCTCGCGCGTGCCGTCGCGCATCACTTCGTCCAGCAGTTCGCGTGCGCCGTCCTTCACGCCAAGGTCGATGTAGCCGCGGGCGAGGTCGAGCTTGGTCGCCATCTGCTGGGCAAGCGCACTGCCGGGCTCGGTCTCGCCCCGCTTGGTCGTCGGGTTGAGACTGACCGCGGACAGGTCGAAGTCGATCAGCGGCACCGTGGCCTGGTCCGTGTTGGCGGTCAGACGCTGGGCCTGCTCGTCGGGCAGTGCACCGACTTCGGCCGTCACCGGTTGCTTCTTGCCGATGACGGTCGGACGCGACAGCGCTTCGGCGGTCACCGGCGACGTGGGCATCTTGGTCGACGGAATGTTCAGATCGAGGTCCGGGAATCAGGCCCGCGCCGGTCGCCGTCGGCTGCAGCGCCGGTATCGTGGACGGCAGCGCGATGTCGAGATCGGCCACTGCGGGCGGCTCCGATGCGACCGACCGGGGTGGTCGGCTTGAAGCCGAAGTCCATGTCGGCCGGACGTGTCGTCGGCGCATCGAGCGTCGGCATCTTGGTCGGCGGCTCGAGGTTCATCTTGGTCGGGCCAAGGTCGAAGTCGAGCGACGCGAAGTCGGGCGTGGCCGCCGGCGCGGGCGCCGGTGAAGGCGGCGTCAGTCCGGTCGTGGGCTGGCCGCCGGGCAAGGTCGCGTGGAACTGCGTCGTCGGCGCCGACGTCGTCATCGGCCCTGACATCTTGGTGTCGGCCGGCATCTTGGTGTCGCCCACGGACATCGTCGTATCCGCGCCGGTCATGCGCGTGTCGACCACCATCTTGGTCAGCGGAGGCGCGTTGCTCCGGCGTCCGTCACAGAGTCGGCACCGCGCAGTCCACCGAGATCGAGTCCGGAGGTCGGACCACCGCCCAGCGTCGACGGACCACGGCCCTTGGTGTTCGGATCGAGTCGGAAGCCCGTCGTCGGTCCGCGCCCGACTGTGTCGGACAGCGCCGCTCCCGCGAACATCGGATGATTCGGATCGACCGCGTGGCCGAGCTTGATGGCCTTTTCCCAGTCCTCGCCCGCGCCGCCGGTGCGGTCGCGCAGGTCTTCGACCATTGCCATGAACGACGCCTTGTCACCGCGCCGCGAGAAGATCTCCAGCAGCTTGACGCGGACGGCATGACGGTCGGGCTGCATCCGCAGCGCTTCCTTAAGGATGTCTTCGGCCTGCTCTTCGCGGCCGTAAGCGATGTAGACGTCGGCTTCCGCAACGGGATCAACCTCGTTCGAGTCCAGCTGCGAGGCGGCGGGGATGAAGCTCGAGTTGAAGGTGCTCGTGCCAGTGTCGACGCTCTGGCCACCGGTCGCGCCAAAGAGCGAGTTCGCCTGCAGCCCTTCCTCGGTGTCCTTGAACTTGCTGCTGCCTTCGGTCTTGCGCTTGCGGTACCAGCTCCATCCAAACAGGCCGGCGAGGAGCGCGACGATCCCAGCGAGGCCGAGTTGTGTCGTCGTATTGCCAAGCAGATCGTCCATGAAGCCCGGCTCTTCGGCCGGCGGTGGCGGCGGCGGCACGGCTTTCTTGACGGGCGCGGGGACCGGAGCAGGCGCGGTGGCGGCCGGCGTCTCGGCCTTCGGCGCCTCCGCCTTCACGGGTTCCGGCGCTGGGACCGGTGCGGCCGCGACCGGTGCGGGGGCCGGGGCAGGCGGAGTTGCTGCCGGTGCCGGCGGTGTCGACGCAGAAGATGTCGGCGCGGCCTTGGCCTGTTCCGCCTGCTTCTGGGCCTGTGCACCGGCCTTGCTCTGCACTTCAAGCGCCTTCTGGATGGCTTCGTTCGTCTTCTTCAGTTGGGCAGCACGCTCCTGCTCCTCCTTCACTGCGCGCGCCTTGGCGGCAGCTTCATCGGCCTTCGCCGCCGCAGCGGCGGCGGCGGTGGCTTTCTCTTCAGCCTTGGCGATCTTCAGTTGGTCGCCACCCGGCTTCGCCGTCGCACTACGGTCTTCGACCTTGGTGGTGACCTGCCCACCGCCTGCGGCCGCCGGCGGCGCCGTGGCGACCGGCCCGACTCCGCCCGCTGCCTGCGCAAGCCGACTGCGGTACGCCGCAAAGTCGACGCTCTGAGCCGCGACTTCCTTTCTTGCTTCCGGCCCTGCGAGTCCGGCCGCCTCGGCGTCGGTCGGAATAGTGAGTTGCGCTCCGGAGCGCAGCAGGTTCATGTTGTTATTAATGAAGGCGCTCGGGATTGGCGCGGAACAACGCAACCAGCATCTGATCCAGCGACGCCGCACTGCGGTTCTGATTGGCGATCTTGCCAAGCGTGTCACCTGACTTGACGGTGTAGGTCCCGCCAGAGGCGGTCGACGGCGACCGGCGCCGCTTTCGGGGTCGGAACCGCCGACGGCGCAGGGGCCGGTGCCGTGGCCATCGGTGCAACCGGCGACGGCGCAGGCGCGGCAGCGCGCGGGGTCGGCATTGGTGCCGGCGTTGGAGCCGCGGCGACTGGGGCCGGTGGTGCCGCTGGCGCAACGATGTCAGGCTGGGACTTGAGAGCCGGCGGATCCAGCAGGACCGTGTACTCGCGAATCACACGGCCCGTCGCCCAGGTGAGTTCCACCATGACATCCAGGTACGGCTCGTTGACCGGCGTCGCTGAACTGATGCGGACGACATAATTGCCGTCCGAGCGCCGGTCGAGCACAAATCGCAGGTTGGTGAGCGCCGAGTTGTATTCGAGATTGGCGGCCCGGAACGCCGCTGCGGGCGCCAGCTTCACAGCTAGGGTCGGAGCCTCGTCACGGCCAACCGAAGTAACCTCGAGTTCGGCGCGCAGCGGCTGCCCGAGCCCTGACTGAACTGACAGGCGGCCGAGGCCCGCCGCGTCCACAGCGGGCGACGCCAGCCCGATACCGAACGCAAGCGAAAGCGCGCACCACATGGGCGCGCGCGTGAATTTGTCGGATGGCATTCCGCCCCCTGCCTTATCAGAATCGTTTTTCGAACATAACATCATGGACTTAGGGCGGCAAGCTTAGAAATAGCCGTAACTCACGCCTTTATGTGAGAAATGGAATCGGGCCGTCGTGTGGACCGCAACACCCGACGCCGTCGCGCCTAGAGCGCGCCGAGCAGGATGCGCAACATGCGGCGCAGCGGCTCGGCGGCGCCCCACAGCAACTGGTCGCCGACCGTGAATGCTCCAAGGTAATCGTCACCCATCGCGAGCTTGCGCAGCCGCCCGACGGGTATTGACATCGTGCCCGTAACAGCGGCAGGCGTCAGTTCGCGAATGCTAGCGTCCTTGGTGTTCGGGACCAGCTTCACCCACGCGTTGTCGTCGCGGATCATGGACTCGATCTCGCTCAGCGCGACGTCGCGGCGCAGCTTGATCGTCAGCGACTGCGAGTGGCAGCGCATCGCGCCGATGCGCACGCAGATCGAGTCGATCGGCGTTGCCGTCGGACCGAAACCCGGGCCGCGGCCAAGGATCTTGTTGGTCTCCGCGCCGCCCTTCCACTCTTCGAGGCTGGTGCCGTCGCCACGATCGGCGTCGATCCACGGGATCAGGTTGCCGGCGAGCGGCACGATGAAGTGCTGCGTCTCGTCGTCGCCGAGCGCGCGCTGCTTGCCGCTGATGCGACGGTCGATCTCGAGGATCGCGCTGGCGGGATCGGCCAGCAGTTCGCGCACTTCGAGGTTCAGCGTGCCGAACTGCGTCAGCAGTTCGCGCATGTGCTGCGCACCGCCGCCCGAGGCGGCCTGGTAGGTGGTGCAGGTCATCCACTCGACGAGATCCTGCTTGAACAGCGCGCCCGACGCCCATCAGCATGCAGCTCACCGTGCAGTTGCCACCGATGTAGTTCCTGATGCCGCGCTGCGAGCGCCGCGTCGATGACCGGACGGTTGACCGGGTCGAGGATGATCACCGCGTCGTCCTGCATGCGCAGCGACTTGGCGGCGTCGATCCAGTAGCCGTTCCAGCCGGTCGCGCGCAGCTTCGGATAGATCTCCTTCGTGTAGTCGCTGCCCTGGCAGGTGATGACGACGTCCTGCGCACGACGAGTGCGGCGATGTCGTCGGCGTTCTTCAAGGTGCCGTGCGCGCGCGGCACCGACGGCGCCGCACCGCCGGCGTTCGACGTGCTGAAGAAGGTCGTGTCGACCAGGTCGAAGTCCCGCTCCGCGCTCATGCGGTCCATCAGGACCGAGCCCACCATGCCGCGCCATCCAACGATGCCTAACCTTCATGTCTTCCTCTTGCCCGCTCGTTGCCTATCCGTTTCCATCAACCCAGTGCCGCGACGACCGCGTCGCCCATCGCCACCGTACCGACGGTGGCCGCTCCCGGCACCGCGATGTCGGCCGTCCGCAGGCCCTGTGCCAGCACCTTGCGCACCGCCGCCTCGATCCGCTCGGCCTGCTCCGCCCGGTTCAGCGAGTAGCGCAGCATCATCGCCGCCGACAGGATCGTCGCCAGCGGGTTGGCGATGCCCTTGCCGGCGATGTCCGGCGCGCTGCCATGCGACGGCTCGTACAAGCCCTGGTTGCGCGCGTTGAGCGATGCCGACGGCAGCATGCCGATCGATCCGGTCAGCATCGCGGCCTCGTCGGAGAGTATGTCGCCGAACATGTTGCCGGTCACGATCACGTCAAACTTCTTCGGCGCCTTGACGAGCTGCATGGCCGCGTTGTCGACGTACATGTGCTCGAGTTCGACGTCCGGATAGCCGGCCCCGACCTCGGTGACCACGTCCTTCCAGAACTGGAAGGTCTCCAGCACGTTGGCCTTGTCGACACTGGTGACCTTGCGACTTGCGCTTGCGCGCCGCCTGGAAGGCGACGTGCGCGATGCGCTCGATCTCGGGTCGGCTGTAGCGCATCGTGTCGAACGCCTCCGGTGCGCCCGCGAACGGGCCGTCGGGGGCCGTGCGCCGCCCGCGCGGCTGGCCGAAGTAGATGTCGCCGGTCAGCTCGCGCACGATCAGGATGTCGAGACCCGCGACCAGTTCCGGCTTCAGGCTCGAGGCCTGGGTCAGTTCCGCGTAGCAGATCGCCGGCCGGAAGTTCGCGAACAGGCCGAGGTGCTTGCGCAGGCCGAGGATCGCCTGCTCCGGGCGCAGCGCACGCTCGAGCGTGTCGTACTTCCAGTCACCCACCGCGCCGAACAGCACCGCGTCGGCCGACTTGCGCGAGCTTGAGCGTTGCTTCGGGCAGAGGATGACCGTGCGCGTCGTAGGCCGCGCCGCCAACGTCGGCGAACTTCGAACTCGAATCGCTCGCCGAGGGCGCGCAGCACCTTCACCGCCTCGGCGACGATCTCCTTGCCGATGCCGTCACCCGGCAACACCGCGATCTTCATGTGGTCCTCGTGCGGGGGTCCTGCTGTATCGCCCCGCTCCTCCCCGCCGGCCGGAACGAAGTGTGGCGTCAGCTCGTCTTGACGAGCCACGGCTGCTGTGCGAGCCGCTGCTTCTCGAACGCCTCGATCTTGTCCTTGTGGCGCAGCGTCAGACCGATGTCGTCGAGCCCATTGACCAGGCAGTACTTACGGAAGGCTGCAATCTCGAAGCCGTGCTCGCGGCCGTCGGCCTCGACGACCACCTGGCGCGGCAGGTCGACCGTTAGCCGGTAGCCGACGTGCGCCGCCACCTCGTGAAACAGCCGATCGATGACGAGTTCCGGCAACACCACCGGCAGGAAGTCCGTTCTTCAGGCTGTTGTTGTAGAAGATGTCGGCAAAGCTTGGCGCGATCACCGCGCGGAAGCCGGACTGCTGCAAGGCCCACGGTGCGTGTTCGCGCGACGACCCGCAGCCGAAGTTCTTGCGCGCCAGCAGGATCGAGGCGCCGCCATAGCGCGGCTGGTTCAGCACGAAGTCCGGATTCAGTGGCCGCCGGGCGTGATCCATGCCCGGCTCGCCGTGATCGAGATAGCGCCACTCGTCGAACAGATTCGGGCCGAAGCCGGTCCGCCTGGATCGACTTCAGGAACTGCTTCGGGATGATGGCGTCGGTGTCGACGTTGGCGCGGTCGAGCGGCGCCACCAGCCCGGTGTGAACAGTGAAGGCCTCCACGGCTGCGCCCTAGTTCTTCTTGCCCTTGTTCCCAGCGCTTTTCCATGGCGCTGCCGGCGGCCTCGACATCCTTGCCCAAGCCGGCGACGGTGTTGCAGCCAGCGATCGCAAGGGTCACCGCGATCAGCACGACCAGCATCCTCATTGGAGCCTCCTGACGTCGGCGAAGTGTCCCTCAATGGCCGCCGCCGCCGCCATCGCCGGGGACACGAGATGGGTGCGGCCACCCGCACCCTGCCGGCCTTCGAAATTGCGATTGCTGGTCGAGGCACAACGCTCGCCCGGCTCGAGCCGGTCGGCATTCATCGCCAGGCACATCGAGCAGCCGGGCTCGCGCCACTCGAAGCCGGCGGCGCGGAATACCTCATGCAGGCCTTCGCGCTCGGCCTGCGCCTTCACCAGCCCAGAGCCGGGAACCACCATTGCGAGCTTGACGCTCGGTGCCACGCGCTTGCCGAGCCGCTTCACGACCCAGGCCGCCTCGCGCAGGTCCTCGATGCGCGAGTTGGTGCAGGAACCGATGAACACCTTGTCAATCCGGATGTCGGCGATGCGCGTCTTCGGAGCCAGGCCCATGTAGCGCAGTGCCCGCTCGATGCCCTCGCGCTTGACCGGATCCTTTTCGGCGTCCGGATCGGGCACCACGCCATCGATCGTGGCCACCATCTCCGGCGAAGTGCCCCAGGTCACCTGCGGCTTGATCTCCTCGGCGCGCAGTTCCACGACGCTATCGAAGCGGGCGCCGGGGTCCGAGCGCAGCGTGCGCCAGTGCGCCGCCGCCTGCTCGAACATCGAGCCCTGCGGCGAAAACGGACGGCCGCGGACGTATTCGATCGTCTTTTCATCCACGGCGACCAGGCCTGAGCGAGCGCCGGCTTCGATCGCCATGTTGCACACCGTCATGCGACCTTCGATCGACAGCGCTTCGATCGCGCTGCCTGCAGAACTCGATCGCGTAGCCGGTGCCGCCGGCCGTGCCGATGCGCCCGATGATGGCCAGCACAATGTCCTTGGCGGTGCAGCCGGCCGACAGCTTGCCGTCGACCGCCACCCGCATGTTCTGCGCCTTCTTCATCAGCAACGTCTGGGTCGCGAGCACATGCTCGACCTCGCTGGTGCCGATGCCGAAGGCGAGCGCGCCGAACGCGCCGTGGGTACTGGTGTGCGAGTCGCCGCAGACCACCGTCATGCCGGGCAGCGTCGCGCCCTGCTCCGGACCCATGACGTGCACGATGCCCTGCCGCTTGTCGAGGAAGGGGAAGTACGCGGCCGCACCAAACTCGCGGATGTTGGTGTCCAGCGTGACGACCTGCTCCTTGGACACCGGATCGGTAATGCCGTCGTAGCCGCGGTCCCAGCCGGTGGTCGGCGTGTTGTGGTCGGCAGTCGCGACGATCGAACTGATGCGCCACGGCGAGCGACCGGCGACGCGCAGTCCCTCGAAGGCCTGCGGACTCGTCACCTCATGGACGAGGTGCCGGTCTATATAGAGCACAGTGGTGCCGTCGTCCTCGACGTGAACCACGTGGTCGTCCCACAGCTTGTCGTAAACAGTACGTGCGGCCATCGGCGGATTGCGCCCAGGGACGGGCGCTTGACGGTGCCTGCAGCAGCATCGCAGGGCAACGAATTATGCCACCCGAGGCGACATTTCCCTTTCATAATCAATCGGCCTCGACTGCCAGCCACGGGAACGGAAGGTCGCCTGGCCGAGTCTCAGCAACGAGTCGCGTCGTCACAGGAGTTCCGATGAATCGCCCAAACAATCGAAACACGCTCGCTCGACGCCTATTCATCGGTCGCTTGGCTGGGGCCAGCATCGCGCCGCTCGCGCATGTCGCCCGCGCGCAGACGGCTGGGCGTGCGCCTTCGCCGGCGCAGACGCTCGGGCCGTTCTACCCGCGCAACGCCGCGGAGCGCCCGCGCGCAACCGACGCCGACCTGCTCACTGTTGAGGGCGATCGGATGTTCGAGCAAGGGCGTGCCCGTATTCCTTGCCGGCCGCGTGGTTGATCGACGCGGCAAGGCGGCCGCCGACGCGGTCATCGAAATCTGGCAATGCGACGCCAACGCGGTTTACCACCACCCGGACGGCGGCGCGGAGTCTGAGCGCGATCCCTACTTCCAGGGCTACGGCGTCGATCGCACCGACGCGAACGGCGACTTCAGGTTCCGAACGATCCGGCCGGTCGCGTACCCGGGGCGGACGGCGCACATCCATGTGCGCGTGCAGCCCGTCAGCGGCCGGGCGTTCGCCACGCAGTTGTATTTGCCCGATGACCCGGGCAACGCGGCGCGACTTCCTGTTCAGCCGGCTCGACGCCGATGAGCAGCGCGCCCTGCTGCTCATGTTCGAGCCGACGTCGACCGCATCGCACCCACTGGCGCGCGCTACGCGTTTCACGGCCCGCATCGAACTGGTCCTGGCCTAGCCGTCTCCGGTCTCAGCCGGCGGGCTTTGCCGCCTTCGCCTTCTCGTAGAGCGGCATCACCTTCTGCACGTCGCTCTGCAATTCACGCAGGCGTGTGTCGTGACTTGGGTGCGTCGATAGCCATTCGGGTGGCCCACTGCCGCCCGCCTGCGCCATTTTCTGCCACAGCGTGATCGCGGCACGCGGGTCGTAACCCGCGCGCGCGGCGAGTTCGATGCCGATCAGATCCGCCTCCTGCTCGTTCTCGCGGCTGTTCGGCAGCACGAACATCGCCGTGGTGAAGGTCCCGGCCACCTGCGGGTCGATTCGAACACCGGTGAAGATCTCCAGCGCAACGGCGCCGACGACGGTCGCCGTCTGCGTCGCCATCTGCCGCCCCATCCGCTCGCGCGCGTGCTCGCGCAGCGCATGGGCAATCTCGTGTCCCATGACGGCCGCCAGTTCGTCGTCGGTGAGCTTGAGCTGCTCGATAAGACCGGTGTAGACCGCGATCTTGCCGCCCGGCATGCACCAGGCGTTGACGTCCTTGGAAGTCAGTACATTGACTTCCCACTTCCAATTCGGCGCGTCGTCGCGGAAGGTACTGACCTGAGGAATCAGTCTGGCTGCAACAGCGCGGACGCGCTGCACCTGTTGCGGATCCTGATTGAGCAGTCCCTTCTTCCTCGCTTCCGCCAGCACCTGTGCGTATTGTTGATTCGCCTGCTGCTCGACCTCCTTGCTGCTGACGAGCGAGGTCATCGTCTGCTTGCGGTCCACGCCGATCTCACCGCTGCGCGTGGTCTGCACCGTCTGACACGCCGTCAGCGTCAGCAGCAGCGTGCCAGCCAGCGCAACACGCAACAGGTTCATTGCGTACCCAGTCATGTTTCGAGACTCCGATTCGATTCGAGGACCTGCCGATGCGCGGCAGCGAGTTCCGGATCGTGCCGGCGAGCCTGCCGGATCGCCCACGCGCCCAGCAGTGCCGCCACGCTTCCAGCGCCGAATGCCCAGCGCGGCCCAGCCAATGTCCACAAGTATGCCGCCATCAGACTGCCTAACGTGCCGCCAATTCCGTAGGCTGCGCTGATGTAGGCCGCCTGGCCTCGCGAGGCGGCCTGCCCCGGGAACCAGCGCTGGATCGTCAGCACCGAGGCGCTGTGGTGCACCGCGAACGTGATCGCGTGCAGGACCTGCGCGAACGCGAGTACCCACCAGACTGTCGCCAGTTCTGCGATCAGAAGGAAGCGCACCGCCGCCACGATGAAGCTGGCGACGAGCAGCGAGTACACGCCGAAGCGGCGGAACCAGCGCCCTTGCGTCACGAAGAACACGATCTCCAAGAGCACGCTCAACACCCAGAAAACTCCAATGGCGGTCTTGCTGTAGCCGAGTTCTGCCAGGTAGATCGACAGGTAGGCGTATAGCGCGCCGTGCGCAAAAACCATCAAAGCGGCCGAAAGGAGGAACCACAGCACTCGCGCTTCACGCAGTCGCCGGCTGACGGAAACCCGCTCGTGGGGATGTTCGACCGGCTTTCGATCGGGCACTTGCCAGGCCATGATCACCAGCACGAATGCCAACAGGAGTCCGAGCCAGAGCGCGGCTTCGATGCCGAGGCGATCGAACAACGGACCCGCCATGAGCACCACGACGACGAATGCCGTCGAACCCCAGGCGCGCAAGCGACCATAACGCGTTGCGGCGTCCGCGCGCCCGCGCATCGACGCGGACGCGAGCGCTTCCGCGATCGGCATTTGCGCGGTCTGAAACAGGTTGACGAGCAGCATCACGCCGAAGACGAACGCGAACCCGCCGGGCCACGCCAGCAGGGCGAAGGTGAGCAGCAGTGCGATGGCCGTGGCGCGCAGGATCGGCGTGCGCCGCGGCGCATGGTCGGCGAGATAACCCCACAGGTTCGGGCCGATGACGCGCATCGCCTGGCCAAGGGCGATCAGCACGCCGACCTCGAACGCGGTGAGGCCGCGCCCCTGGAAGTACAACGGAAGGTACGGCCCGATGATGCCGACAAAACCGAAGTACGCGCCGTAGAGCGCCCCGAGCCGCCAGCCGTCTCGGTCCCCGGCTCCTCGAAGAAACTTCAATCGGAGGTGGAGCGAGCCTTGATCGGCGCGATCGCGTGGTGCACGTCAGCGTTCTGCGCCCGATGCAGAAGTGCGTGGTCCATCAGCACGAGCGCGAGCATCGCCTCCGCAATGGGCGTGGCCCGGATGCCGACGCACGGGTCGTGCCGCCCGTGTGTTTCAACGATGGTCGCCGCGCCCGCGCGGGTGATCGAGCGGCGCGGCAGCCGTATGCTCGACGTCGGCTTGATCGCGATCGACACCTCGATGTCCTGGCCACTGGAAATGCCACCGAGCATTCCTCCGGCGTTATTGGTGACGAATCCGTCGGGCAGCAGCTCGTCGCCATGCTGCGATCCCAACTGCGCTACGGACTGAAATCCGGCGCCGATCTCGACGCCCTTCACCGCGTTGATGCCCATCACCGCGTAGGCGATGTCGGCGTCGAGCTTGTCAAAGAGCGGCGCGCCCAGCCCCACCGGCACACTACTGGCGACCACGCGCAGGCGGGCACCGACCGAATCACCGGACTTGCGCAGGCCATCCAGCGCGGCTTCGAGTTCGGGAACGATCCCGGCGTTGGGTGCGAAAAACGGATTGCGTTCGACCTCGTCCCATGACTCGAACGGGATGACGATCTCGCCGATCTGTTGCATGCAGCCGCGCACCAGAGTGCCGTACTTCTCGCGCAGCCACTTCTTGGCCAATGCACCCGCCGCCACCATCGGCGCCGTCAGCCGCGCCGACGAGCGCCCGCCGCCGCGCGGATCGCGCACGCCGTACTTGCGCCAGTAGGTGTAGTCCGCGTGTCCGGGGCGGAACGTGTCGACGATGTCTGCGTAGTCCTTGCTCTTCGCGTCTTCGTTGCGGATGAGCAACGCGATCGGCGTACCGGTGGTGCGGCCTTCGTAGACCCCGGACAGGATCTCGACACAGTCAGACTCGCGCCGCTGCGTCACATGCCGCGATGTCCCCGGCTTGCGCCGGTCGAGATCGGGCTGCAGGTCCGCCGCGGCGAGCAGCAGCCCCGGGGGGCAGCCGTCAACCACGCATCCGATCGCAGGCCCATGCGATTCACCGAAGTTGGTGACCTGCAACAGGTGCCCGAAGGTGGAACCAGCCATGGAAGCGGACGCGTGTCGGTTGACGAGGTGAGCGGGATTGTAAGTCGCGCGCGTCCGCTCACAGGAAGCGCTCGGCGATGCGCACGCCGGAGGCATGCCCCACGTAATGGATCGACCGGTCCAGCCAGTCGACGGCTGCGGCGCGGCCGATTCCGAACAGCCGCTCTATGAAGGCCGGCGACGTATCCGATTTGGTGGCAGCACCCAGTGTGCGCAGCGTCTCCTCGGCCTCGATCATGTGCAGGTTGATGCGCTTGTAGCGCTGCGGGTCCACGCGTTGCTCGTCCAGCAGGCGCTGCACGAAGGCGATGGCGCGCAGCTCGTGCAGCAGCGACGCGTTGAAACTGATCTCGTTGATGCGCTCGAGGATGTCCTGCGGTGTGGTGGGGACGTCCGGTCGTTGCAGTGGATTGATCTGCACCAGCAGAAGGTCCTTGCTTTTTGTCGCATAGAACAGTGGGTAAAGCGCCGGGTTGCCCATGTATCCCCCATCCCAGTAAGCGTCACCGTCGATCTCGACGGCGCGAAACGAGGTCGGCAGCGCGGTGGAGGCGAGCAGCATGTCGCAAGTCAGTTCGTGCTCCCGGAAAACGCGGGCGCGGCCGCTGCGCACGTTGGTCGCGCAGACGAAGAGCTTGAACGGGGAACCTGCGCGCAGCGCCTCGAAGTCGATCAGCGATCGCAACAGGTCGCGCAACGGGTTGTAATTGAACGGGTTGAGCTGATACGGGGAAAACAGCCGCGACCAGACCTCGACGAGCGTGGCCGCCCCCTCCGCTAGTGCCGGTGCCATCCACGCGGACGTGAAGCCGTTGGGCAAAGCGGCAACGCCCTCCCAGAACCGCCGAAGGTGAGCCCGCGCCGCCGCGGGCGCATCGCCCTTCGCGGCCTGCCCCCTGCGCCACCCTTCGACCAGGACTACAGCGTTCATCGCACCGGCGCTGGCCCCAGTAATGCCCTCGAACTGCAGGCCTCCTGTTTCGAGCAAGGCGTCGAGAACGCCCCACGTAAACGCGCCGTGCGAGCCGCCACCCTGCAGCGCAAGGTTGACGACAGGTGCGCTGGAGCGGCGCTTCTTCCGAACCGCGCGCGCCGGTGGCTCCATCACGCCTGGTCACCGCGTAGCGCTGCGACCCGCTCCATCAGAAGCTCCGGCGTGACCTCGTCCGGGGGCAGCGGATCGCCCACGACCAGTTCCACCTTCGATCGCAGTCCCCGGCGCAATCGTGCTTCGACCGGCCGGGAGAATGCGGCGCCCCCATAGCGCGAGAAGAACGATCCCCAGAGTCCGCGCAGCGCCATCGGATACACCGACACCGGAACGCGCTCGACGATCCTTTGCACACCCTGCTTGAAGGGGCTGAGTTCACCGTCGAACGTGATCTTGCCTTCCGGAAAGATGCAAACGAGATCGCCATCGGCCAGCGCCGCATCGATGCGCTGGTTGGCGCTTTCGAGCATCTTCGGGTCCTCGCGTGCTGGTGCGATCGCGATCGCCTTGGCGTTCTTGAAGAACCAGTTCATGAGCGGAATCTTGAAGATACGGTGATCCATGACGAAACGAATCGGTCGCGGGCACTCGCCCATGATCAGCACCGCATCGACGAAGCTGACGTGATTGCACGCCAGTACCCCCGCACCTTCGGCCGGAATGCGGTCGGTGTTGATCGAGCGCACCCGGTAGAGCGAGTGTGCCAGGACCCACGCGAGAAAGCGCAGCAGGAATTCCGGCACCAGGCGGTAGATATAGAGCGCGACGGCGGCATTCATCAGTGCCGTCACTAGGAAGAGCTGTGGGATGCTCAGCCCCGCCGCGAGCAGCGCAGTGGCGGCGAGCGACGCCGCCACCATGAAGACGGCGTTCAGGATGTTGTTCGCCGCCACGATGCGCGCCACGCGTGATCGGTCGGCGCGGGTCTGGATCAGGGCGTACAGCGGGACCGAATACAGGCCGGCGAAGAGCGCCAGCAGGGCCAGGTCCAGCACGATCCGCCAGGTGCCCGGCCGCGAGAGGAATTGCCCCAGCGTGCCGTCTGTCATCGGCGCAAATCCTACCGACGCGAAATAAAGATCGATCGCGAACGCCGTCATGCCGATCGACCCGAAGGGCACCAGTCCGATCTCCACCCGACGCCCCGAGAGCTTCTCGCAGGCCAGCGAGCCTACCCCGATGCCGATCGAGAACACGGCCAGGAGGAACGTAACGACGGCTTCGTTGCCGCCCAGGTTCTCACGCGCGTACGGCGTGAAACTCGTCAGGAAGATCGAGCCGAAGAACCACAGCCACGAGATGCCAACGATGGAATTGAACACCGCGACGTCGCCGTGCGCAATCTTCAGGTTGCCCCAGGTTTCGGTGAATGGGTTCCAGTTGATCGTGAGCCCGGGATCGGCCGCGGGCGAGTGTGGAACGAACTGCGCCGCGATCCGACCGAGCACGGCGACCAATAGAACGACACCGGCCGTGACCAGTGCACCAAGGTCCCCGAACTCGCCGATCAGCAGCCCGCCGCTGATCGTGCCGAGCAGGATCGCGACGAACGTACCCATTTCCACCATGCCGTTGCCGCCCGTAACCTCGTGCGCGTCGAGGTGCTGCGGCAGATACGAGTACTTGACCGGCCCGAACACGGTCGATTGCAGTCCCAGCAGGAAGATCGCGACATAGACGAGGGGAGCCGATTGCAGCGTCAGCCCGGCTGCGCCGATGAGCATGACGACGATCTCCGCGTCCTTGACCCGGCGGATGAACCAGGACTTCTCGAGCTTGTCCGCCATTTGTCCGCTGGTGGCCGAGAACAGCATGAAAGGCGCGATGAAGAGCGCCCCGATCAGGAACCCCGCGAAGTGCGGATCGACGTCGCCCCACTTGGCCGCGGCGTAGGTCGCCAGCAGCGTGAAGGCGAACTTGAAGATGTTGTCGTTGGCCGCGCCGAGGAACTGGACCCAGAACAGTGGCGCGAAACGGCGCTCACGCAGCAGGGCAAACTGGTTCTTGGAACTCACTCGCTCTCCCGCAGGTCGTTCTCCGCCGCGCCAGAGTACGGCCTGCGACGGCGCGGAAGAATTATGTCAGCCGTTCAGCGCAACTCGGCGGTACCGGACGGTCCCGATTCAGAAGCGGGTTTCGCGCCAACAGCAGAAAGCCCGGCCGAAGCCGGGCTTTCCTGGGGGGGTGCCCTGCGCGCGGGTGGCGCGGCGGGACCGGTCGCCGCGCCGGGGCGCGGCACCGTGCTCAGCGGGTCGCCGTCGGGCTCGCCGCCGCGGTGATGACCACGCGCTCCAGCGCCACCAACTGGCCGTTGAACTCATCGGTCGGCTGCAGACCCGCCACGGTGCTGCCCAGCACGACCACGCTGGCGATGACGGCACCGACCAAGGCGCTGAGCTTGACGCGGGCGGGGGTCGAGTAGTTGGCGTTCATGGTTCGGTCCTTTCGTGAAGCGGTGTTCGGTGTCGATGGAGGCACTGTAGGCATCCGGCGGCCCGCGTGCGAGCGACTTGCGACGGGGCGCAGAAATCGCGGCGCGAACTGCAAAGCCGGTTTCGTCGTGCCAGGGCGCCGCTGCGCGCCTCATCCGACGTAGCCGCCGTTCGTCGCGCCTGGCGGCAGTTCACTCCGGTTGGACGAGGCCCAAAGCCGGATTCGCGGGGATGGACGATACGAACCGGAAGCAGACCCGGGGGCGACCCATGCTCAGGCAAGGCCAGCCTCGTGTGCGCGGGGCTTGCCCGCTACCGGCAACGCATTGGGCGGATCTTTACCCGTTCGCAGGGGAGCACGCGCGTGGATCTCACGCCGCGGAAGCTGCGTGCCGGTTGCGCTGAGCGGAGCGTTGACACGGGGGTCCGATTGAACCCTGCGTTAGAACGTGTGCCGCGGCGCTGTGGCCTCAGATGTCCGTGGGCCTGCCCAGCGTCCGAGGGAGTTCGACGGCAGCTCGGGTCAGGCGGAGAGCGACGGCATCGCTGACGTTGTCGTTCTCGTGCAATTCCACTGTGGCCATCTCGCAGTTGGCGCCGGGGTGCAGAGGCTGTCCGACTGGGCGCAAGCGTTTGCCGCGTCAGACGCCAAAAAAAACCGCAGCTCGCTTCGGCACGAATGAGCGGCACCGGCCGATCTTATCGGCAGACCAGGGGTCCCCATTTCACGACTTCGTCCACCCTTGCACTTGCGGCGACGGTCGATCGAAGATTCTCCACCGTTGTGCGTAGCCGTCCCACCAGGCCCTGGACCTGGGCATCAGGGCTCGTGGCCAGGGCGGACTTCTTCATCGCAGCGAACGCGCACAGGGCGTCATCAAAGCCGCCACATGTGTTCTATCCAGTCCCTGCGAGTGCACCTTTGCTCATTCAAATCGCCAGTCACAGGTCGACGTATATGTCGAGGCCGTCGCACTCGACGAACCCGAGTTGGGAATAGAGCCGTGCTGCAGCGTCACTGTCAGGATTGAGATGAGCGAGCGTAGCGCCCCGAGCAAAGGCGCGCTCCAGCAGCCATGAAGTCAGCGCACTGCCGATGCCTCGGCGCCGCACCCGTTCCAGCACTCCCACGCCAAAGATGCCGACACAGGCTCCCGCACGCGTGTTGGTGTGGATCGCCGTGGCAACACCCACCGGCTCGCCTTCCATCCTCGCGAGAGCCACGCGGAAGCCCGTGGCGCCGATATGCGGCGCAACCCAGGGACGGATCTGTTCGACCGGGCCATCGAAGGCGGAGGCATCAATTCTGGCGACTAAGTCGACGTCCCCTGGCCGTGCCTGTCCGATTGTGACTTCCGACGATGGACGGACCGCCCGGAACCCGTCCGGCAGCAGACCCATGCAGCGCTTGCGGAACCGATGCCTCCCGTGCGTGAAGGACCTGCCCGCGGGTACACATACGCCCCAGGGCACCCCATTGCCATAGGCACGGGCCGCATACCACGCGCGCACGGCGTCCACGTCCACGAGCGCGGGATCTGTGACATCACCGTTGTTCCATTGCGCATGCGGAAGTCCCGAAGCCATCAGGCGGATCCCCGGCAATGCGGCAGCCCCGCCGCCGTGCGACTCCCGAAGCCGCCCCTCGGCCTGCCAGGCATCACCGTGCGCGGACCACACGCGTTCGTCGAGCGCTCTCGGTCCGCCCATTGGGGTTGCCTTGCCGAACCGCGCCTGGGCGACCGCACTCTGCGAGGGAAGTGCCGATTCAGGCTGCGATCGCCCGCAGTTCAGTTCGTGCGGGCGTCTTCCGGTTCAGGCCAGTCGCGGATATAGGCCTTGAGCATGCGATTCTCGAAGCTCTGCTCTTCGAGCACCGCGCGTGCGACGTCATAGAAGGAAATGACGCCGACCAGCGTGCGGCCATCGAGTACCGGGAGGTAGCGCGCATGCCGTTCGAGCATGAGCCGGCGCACCTCCATCACCTCCGTTTCAGGCGTGACGGTCAGCGGCGCATCATCCATCACCTTGCGCACGCTGATCTCTCCCACGCTGCCGCCGTTGGCATGAATGCGGTTGATGACTTCACGAAACGTCAGCATGCCCACCAGTTCGCCATATTCCATGACGACGGAGGAGCCGATGTCCTGCTCGGCCATGAGGGCGACCGCCACGACCAGCGGCGCATCCGGAGTGACGGTGTAGAGCGCCGTGCCCTTGACGCGCAGGATGTCGCTGACTTTCATGGTCTCCTCCGGGGTGCCGTTCCGAGGGCTTGCTTCGGAGGGATCCTAGACCGGCACTTACGACCGAACAAGGGAAATTCAGAGCTGGTGCATCCACCCGACTCCCGCGGATGTGCCACCCGGTCCCGGCATCCGTGCCCGGTACTCGCAGCCGACCCATCCCGCATAGCCGCGTCGGTCCACCGCACGGAATGCAAACGTGTAGTTCACTTCGCCGTTCTCGGGGTCGGGCCGGTCCGGCACACCGGCGATCTGGACACGGCCGACCAGACTCCGCTGCTGGGCAGAGTGCCGGGTGAGGTCACCGCCCATGATCTGCCGGTGATAGACGTCGAACTGCAGCCGCGGCTTAGCGGCCAGCGAGCGGTCGATCACTTCCAGCGCCAGCGGCAGACGGTCGAGCAAGTACCCCGGTATGTCGCGCGGGTTGATCGGCTCGATCATCACGTCGGTCCCGTGCCGCCTGAACACCGTGCAGCCACAAGTGATATTGCGCGCGGATGTCGCGAATGGCGACGTCGGCGCAACATCGGCGCGCGGTGCTCCGGCTATCGCATGAACGCGGGGGCGTCCACGGCCTGCGCGTACTCCGGCGCCCGCCCACTCGCTCTAGGCTTCGAACTTGCGCTCGCGGCCGCCAAGCGCCGGCAACCCTCATTCGCCGCCGGTAAAGCCGCCGACCGGCGTGTTCATCAGCGCGACTCGGCTGCAGGCATCGTGATGCGCGCGGCGCAACTTGCCGGCGTCGACTGCGCAGGTGCCCCGCACTTCCACGGCCACGAAGCCATCGCGCGTCGCCGCTCCGATGCGGTCGACAAGGGCATGCTCCGGATAGAGCACGCGGATATTGATGGCAAACCGCGGCATGCGCTCGACTACCCGAGAAGCGACTTGAACCGCTCGAGTTCGGCGACCACTGTCGCACGAACTGCGGCCTCCCACACCGAGTGCCCGGCGTCCGGCACGATCGTATAGCGCGCGGACGGCCACGCCCGGGCCAGTTCATCCGCGCTCAGGATCGGACACACCATGTCGTAACGCGAGTGCACGATCGATGCCGGATGACGTTGGAGTCGGTCCATGTTCCTGAGCAGCTGGTTGGGTCCGAGGAAGCAGCGATGCGCGAAGTAATGCGCTTCCAACCGTGCCAGGCCGAGCGCCTCGTTGGCAAAATGCCGCACCAACTCCGGATTCGGCAGCAGTGTCGAACACGCGCCCTCGTATTCACTCCATGCGCGCGCGTAGGCGATGTGAACGCGGGGGTCCGGGTCGAACAGGCGCTTGAGGTAACCGCGCAGAAGGTCTGCGCGTTCGTCCTCCGGCAGCATGCTGGCGAATTTCTGCCAAACCTCAGGAAATATCTGGCGCAGCCCGTACATGAACCACTCGATCTCTTCCGGCCGTCCGAGAAAGATCCCGCGCAGCAGGAAACCGGTGCACCGCTGCGGATACACCTGCCCGTAGGACAGACCGAGCGTGCTGCCCCACGAGCCTCCGAACACCAGCCAGCGGTCGATGCCGAGATACTCGCGCAGCAGCTCAATGTCCGCGACCAACTGCGGGGTCGTATTGGATTGCACTTCGCCGAGCGGCGTGGAGGCCCCGGCGCCACGCTGGTCAAACAGCACGGCGCGAAAAAAGTCCGGATCGAAGAAACGACGATGCTCGGGCGAGCAGCCGCCCCCCGGCCCGCCATGCAGGAACAGCACCGGCACCCCGGCGGGATTGCCGACGGACTCCCAGTACATCGTGTGGATGTCGTCGAGCGCCAGCATGCCGCTGTCGTACGGCTCGATCGGCGGATAAAGGACGGCGCGCGTGTCCATCATGGGCGCGCAAGTGTAACGGCGCCAACGCGGAATCCGCCCGCGGTGGGCGGTGCGCGGCGCCAGGCTGGCATCATCACTGCTTCGAGGCGTTTACCGCGACCCCCATGACCGTCCATTACCCAGGCTTTGACACGCTCGCTCTGCATGCCGGCCAGCCGCCCGATCCGGCAACCGGAGCTCGCGCCGTGCCAATCTACGCCACGACCTCGTTCGTGTTCGACGACTCCGATCACGCGGCGGCGCTCTTCAACATGGAGCGTGCCGGACACGTGTATTCCCGCATCTCCAACCCGACAGTGGCAGTGTTCGAGGAGCGCATGGCCGCGCTCGAACAGGGCGTGGGAGCGATCGCCACTGCGAGCGGCCAGGCTGCCTTGCATTTGGCGATCGCCACGCTGATGGGCGCCGGCGGACACATCGTCGCCAGCCGCGCGCTCTACGGCGGCTCGCATAACCTGCTCGCCTACACACTCGCGCGCTTCGGCATCGAGACAACGTTCGTCAATCCGCGTGACCTGGGGGCCTGGCGCGCCGCTGTCCGGCCCACGACGCGGCTCTTCTTTGGCGAGACGCTCGGCAATCCTGGTCTTGACGTGCTCGACGTTCCCGCGGTGAGCACGTTGGCGCACGAACACGGCGTGCCGCTCCTGGTGGACTCCACCTTCACCACACCGTGGCTGATGACGCCCTTCGACCACGGAGCCGATCTCGTGTACCACTCCGCCACGAAATTCCTCGGCGGTCACGGGGTCGCAATCGGCGGCGTGTTGATCGACGGCGGCACCTTCGACTGGCTGACGAGCGGGAGATTTCCGACAATCACGGAGCCTTACGCCGGCTTTCACGGCATGAATTTTTCCGAGGAAAGCACGGTCGCGCCATTCCTCTTGCGCGCACGGCGCGAGGGGCTGCGCGATTTTGGCGCCTGCATGAGCGCGCATACCGCGTTCCTGCTGTTGCAGGGAATCGAGACCTTGCCGCTGCGCATGCAACGGCATGTAGACAACACTCGTGCTGTAGTGAAGTTCCTGAGCACGCATCCGGCGGTCGAGTCCGTCGCGTACCCGGAACTGGAATCGCATCCCGACCGCGCACTGGCGGATCGACTGCTGCCGCGCGGCTGCGGCGCCGTGTTCAGCTTCAATCTCAAGGGATCGCGTGCCGGCGGCCGCGCCTTCGTCGAGGCGCTGCGCGTCTTCTCCCATCTCGCAAATGTCGGGGATGCGAAGTCGTTGGTGATCCACCCGGCATCGACCACTCACTTCCGCGTACCGGACAACGAGCTTGCAGCCGCGGGCATCACGCAGGGAACGATTCGCCTCTCGGTAGGCCTGGAGGATGTGGCCGACCTGCTCGAGGATCTCGCGCAGGCGCTGAAGCGTGCGCAGAAGGTGGGCTGACAATGGACCTGCTCACCTCACCGCGCCTGTTCGCCTACACCGGCGGCCGTCCGTTCGACCCGGCGAAGCCGACCGTCGTATTCCTGCACGGTGCACAGGGCGATCACAGCGTATGGATCTTGCAGAGCCGTTACCTTGCTCACCACGGCTACAGCGTGCTCGCGCTCGATCTGCCCGGACACATGCGTAGCGATGGGCCGGCACTCGGCACCATCGAAGCCATCGCCGAGCGTGTTTCCGCCGCGCTGCTGGCGAGCGGAGCGCAGCGGATGCTGCTGGTCGGGCACAGCATGGGATCGTTGATCTCGCTCGAGGTTGCACGACACCTGCCGAATCAGGTAGCCGGCATTGCGCTGGTCGCCGTCGCGTTTCCGATGCGTGTTTCCGACGCCTTGCTTGGCGCTACACGCAACGACGTGCCCGCTGCGCTAAACATGATCAACGTGTGGTCCCATAGCGCCTCAACCGCAGCGTTCGAGCGCAAGCCTTGCAATCCCGGGCCGGGCTTCTCGAATATCTGGCAGACATTACGGCTAATGCAACGCATTGCGGCACGCAACGGACCCGAGGTGCTGTCCACGGACTTCGTAGCGTGCAACACGTACGCGGGTGGACTCGAGGCGGCACGCGGCTTGCGCTGTCCGGTGCTCTTTGTGCTTGGTGGCGAGGACGTCATGACCGCGCCGAGGGCCGCGAAAGCGCTGATCGATGCCTGCGCCAATGCCAGTGTGGCCCAGGTCGATGGCGGCGGCCACTCGCTGATGGCAGAACGGCCCGACGCCGTACTGGCGGCACTGCGCACGTTCGCGGCGCACGTGTTTGCGCCGACGCCGGCCTGATGCGGACGACGAGAGGCTTCGCGCCTTGCTGAATGCCGTCAACTGGGACACGTACTGGCTGTACGTGCTCACCGAGGTGGCGCTGTCCCTGTCGCCGGGGCCGGCGGTCATGCTGGTAATCGCCTGCGGCTTGGCCCACGGTGCGCGCCGCTCGACCTATGCCAGCCTCGGCATCCTCAGCGCAAACGCGATCTACTTCGCCGTTTCCGCTACCGCGCTCGGTGCGGTGCTGGTCGCGTCACGCGAGTTCTTCACCGCAGTCAAATGGGCGGGTGCGGCCTACCTGGCCTATGTCGGGCTGTCGGCGCTCTTCGGACGGCCGTCGCCGATCACCATGTCGAACGCCGACACGCGCAGCCGCGCCCCGCGTGACCTGTTCCTCGCGGGCCTGACGCTGCAACTCGCCAATCCAAAGACGCTGATCTTCTTTGTCGCGATCCTCCCGCAATTCGTCGATGCACGTCTGCCGATCGGGCGTCAGATGATCTGGCTGGCGGCGGGCTCGATCATTCCGGAGTTCTTCATTCTCGTCGGCTATGGCTGGCTGGCATCGCGGGCCGCACGCATGGCGAGCGATGTCCGGTACGCGCAGTGGACCGACCGCGTCGCCGGTGTACTCGTGCTGGGTGCGGCGGCGCTAGTCATCGGCGTGACGCCGTGAGGCACTCGGCCCCGGTTGAGGCCGGCGCGCGCACGCGCTAGATTGACGGCCCCGCGGCCTTCACCCCGACCACTCAATGAGCGAAACGCCCGGTTCCGACGCACGCCGCTACGCCCGCTTTGCCGAGTTCTATTCCTTTTACCTGACGGAGCATCGCAATCGCACCTGTCGGCGCCTGCACTTCGTCGGCTCCAGCCTCGCACTGGTGTGCGTCGGATTGGCCGCGTTCACGCGCAATCCGTGGTGGCTGCTTGCCGGGCTGCTCTGCGGCTACGGGTTTGCATGGTTCGGTCACTTCAGCTTCGAGAAGAACCGACCCGCCTCGTTCAAGCAACCGTTGTTCAGTTTCATCGGTGACTGGGTGATGTACAAGGACATCTGGACCGGCAAGATTCGCTTCTAGCGAGTCGCCCGTAGACCTCTCGCGCCGCGCGGCAACGCTTGCGAATGACGACCGTGCCGTGATCGCACCCTTCGACCTGGAACGCTTCGCTGTCGCGCAGGACCCTGTCTATGCACGGGTTCGCGCCGAACTCGCCGCCGGGGCGAAGACGAGCCATTGGATGTGGTTCATCTTTCCGCAGCTACGTGGTCTCGGCCGCAGTGCGATCGCCGAGCATTTCGGCATCGTCGGACGCGCGGAAGCCGCGGCTTACGCTGAGCACCCGGTGCTGGGCGAGCGCCTGCGGGAGTGCACCCGGCTCGTGCTTGCCGTCAGTGGACGTGATGCCACCGAGATCTTCGGCACACCCGATGACCTGAAGTTTCACTCGTCGATGACACTGTTCGCCCACACAGCCCCCGGCGAAACGTTGTTCACAGAGGCGCTGTCGCGCTTCTTCGGCGGCCAGCGCGATGCGCGCACGCTTCAGCTGCTACAGGAGCGCGCCGGCGTCCCACCCTCCTGATCGGGCCCGGAGAGCCTCGATCGCGCGACTTGTGCTGCCCGGCAAGGAGTTGATGGATCTTTCCCGCCGGGCCCTGGTGCTCGGCAGCCGAGTTCTTGCGCAGTACGTTCGAAATCAGCGCAACCATGTAGTTGAGCTTGCGATCGCCCGCAGGGTGCTCGACGATCAGGATCGAGTTCACATAGTTCTTCACGTTGCCCATGTACTGCCCGCAACGGAAGCCCGGTTCGGGCACACACTTCTAGAGTGGCCACACCGCGACTGGCGACGCTCGCTGGCGATCGCATGATGTACGCCGCGAACATACGGAAGGTCGCCATACTGCTCGGCGCACTCGTCGAAGCCGAAGCCGGCCGCCTGCCGATCAAAAGCCTTACGACCGCGGTGATGATCAACATGATCCGGTTTTGCCGCAGCGAGGACGCGACGCGCGTGTCGCACTGGATCGGCATCGACCGCCTGCTGGAGATCCTGCAGTCATCCCGCTTTGCCCTGTACGACCGCGCCGGTGGCGGTGGCCCGGGGGCTGGCAAGGGCTACGGGCCGGAGCCCGCGGCCCGGTGCGACCCGCTGAACAACCTGTCGCGCGGCACCACGGCTTTCCAGGTCGCGCGCCTGTACTGGATGCTCGACAATGATCAGTTGCTGAGCCCGCCGATGAATGCGCCGGTGAAACAGGTGCTTTCAATCCCGGGCATTCATCACAAGTTCGTCAAAGGCCTTGATGCCCGTCCCGGCGTCGATATCTCCCGCGAGTCCGGGACCTGGGAGAACTTGCACGCGGACAGCGCACGCGTGGAAAGCCATGGCAAGCGCTTCGTGCTAGTGGATATAGCCGAGCTCCCGGACGGCAGCGCATGGCTCGCGCGACTGGCAGCGCCCCTAGACGATCTGATCGTTCCTGCCGCGCCGCAGGCCGTTGCATATTTCGGCAACTGGCGGACCGGCCAGGTCGTCTACATCAATCAGGAGGGCCGCCCGTGCGCGGCGCCGGCAAACTGATGTCGAGCGGCGCATTGAGCCACTCATCGCGCTCGATCCAGCCCTGCAGGACCGCGCCGACGCCGAGACGGTCGAATGCGAGGAGCGTATTGGCGGGGTCGACGGCAAATCTCTCGAAGGCCGGACGCAGCGCCATCGCCGCAGGCGCGCAGGTCAGGATCCATTCCGACGATTCCCGCCGCCGCCCCGCCGCGAGGCGACGCACGTAGCCGAGTCGCTCGAGCGTCTCGAGCAGTCGTTCGGCGTCCGCCGGATCCGTGCGGGCGCCACGCGCAAGCGCATCCGCTCCGACGGCCGCCCCGCCGCTGCGTCGCGCCGCGAGCAACTGGCGAATCAGCGCAAGTGCTGTCACGAACGCGTTGCCTGCGCGCAACTCGTCGGAGAAGCGCGTTGCGCGCAGCCGAGGCAGCGTGGCCGCGATGGCTGCACCGAAAAGCAGCGCATACCAGGACAGGTACATCCACAGCAGGAAGAGCGGCAACACCGCGAATGCGCCGTAGATCGACCGCACCGCACCGCGCCCGATGAAGTGCGCGAAGGTCGACTTCAACAATTCGGCAAGGATGGCGGCGACAAAGCCGCCGATCAGTGCATCGTGCCAGCGCACCGTGCGGTTTGGCACGAACACATACAGCGCCGCGTAGGCGAACCCGCTGAGAACGACCGGTGCGTAGTCGATCAGGTTGCGCAGCCATCCCGGCATGCGCATGATCGCGTCCTCCGACAGCGACCAGAGGAACGAACTCGCCGTCAGGCTGGCTCCGACCAGGATCGGCCCCAGCGTGATGATGGCCCAGTAGATGAACACGCGCTGACCTATCGTCCGGCGATCCTGCACCTGCCAGATGTCGTTCAGCACGCGGTCGACTGTCATGATCATCGCCAACGCCGTGATGCCGAGGAAGATCAGCCCGGCCGCTGTCAGGCGGGTTGCCTGCTGCGCAAACTCGCCGAGATAGCGCAGAACCGTGGAAGAGATCTGCGCCGGCAGCGTCCGCTGTACCAGCGATTGAAACGCCTCGCGAAACTCCGCAAAGTACGGAAACACCGAAAACAGGGCAAGCGCCACCGCAAACAGCGGCACGATCGAAAGCACCGTGGTGAACGTCAAGCTGCCGGCGACCTGCTGCAGGCGCGCCTCGCGGCCGCGCCGGTGCGCGAACAGCGCCACTTCGCGCGCGGTCTTAAGCCAGGGGAACTTGTCGAGGACGGCAGTGAGGCGGGACATGGAGACGGGCAAGGCGTCGCTGCCCGCGAGGAAGGGCAGACGACAACGGTTTCTATAATACGGTCACGCTCGCCGCGCTCGATTTGTTTCAAGCGGTGCCCACCTGCGTTGACCTCAAAAGCACTGTGGCCCTTTCCCACGTGGACATACTCGTACTCTTCTACTCCCGCCATGGCGCGACGCGCCGCCTGGCAGAGGCCATTGCGGCCGGCATCGACAGTGTCGACGGCGTCCAAGCAAAGCTGCGGACGGTGCCACCGGTGGCGCCAATCACTGAAGCAGTTTCTCCGCCCGTCCCGCCTGAGGGCGCGCCCTACGCCGAACTGGCTGACCTCGAAGCTTGCGGCGGCCTCGCCGTCGGCTCGCCGACGCGCTTCGGTAACATGGCGGCGCCGCTGAAGCACTTCTTCGACGGGACGTCGGGCCTGTGGTTGTCCGGCGCGCTGGCAGGTAAGCCCGCGGCGGTGTTCTGCACGACCAGCAGTCTGCACGGTGGCCAGGAGGCAACTCTGTTATCGATGATGATGCCGCTGCTGCACCATGGAATGCTGCTGCTGGGCATCCCGTATACCGAGCCCGATCTGATGACCACACGCAGTGGCGGCACACCGTACGGCGCAAGTCACACAGCGCGCCACGACGCTCCTCCGGTGCTAACCGACGAGGAGCGCCGCCTGGCGCAGGCGCTCGGCGCTCGGCTGGCTCGCGCAGCGTTGCGGCTGGCTGCCTGAGCTATGGGCTTCGAACCATTGCCCGGCATCACTGCGCGGCAGGCCATCGCCTGGCGCTGGTCGATTGCAGCCTGGCTCGCGCTGATCGCACTTGGACTGGCATGGGAGCTGACACTGGCACCGCTGCGCCCTGGGGGCTCGTGGCTCGTTCTGAAGGTGGTGCCGCTGCTGCTACCGCTGCCGGCGATGCTGCGCGGCAGTGCGTACGCGATGCAGGTGGCTCTTTTTATCGTGCTGCTGAGTGTCCTGGAAGGGTCGGTGCGACTGTTCGAACCAGCGCCCACCGCGTGGCTCGCGGCGCTGCAATGCGTACTGGCCATCGCGTTCTTCGTCGCCGCGATCGTTTACCTGCGGCCGATGAAAGTCGCCGCAAAGCGCCGGGCCCATTCAACATGAGTGCCCCCGACGAGTTGCGCAACATAGTCGGTGCGACCCATGTTCTGACCGATAGCGATGCCGTCGCACCGTATCTGGTCGACTGGCGCCGGCGCTACATCGGGCGCGCCCAGGCGGTGGTCCTGCCCGAGACGACGGATGAAGTCGCTCGGATTGTCGCGTGGTGCGCGCAGACGCGCTCGCCCGTCGTTCCACAGGGCGGCAACACGGGGCTGGTGGGGGGTGCCACTCCGGACGACTCCGGCCGCGCGATCGTCTTGTCCATGAAGCGCATGAAGCGCATTCGCACGGTCGATCCAGGCAACAACACGCTGACCGCCGAAGCCGGCTGCGTCCTGCTCGACGTACAGGAGGCAGCGCGCGGGCACGACCGCCTGTTTCCGCTTTCCCTCGCCGCGGAAGGCAGCGCCACGATCGGTGGCAACCTAAGCACCAACGCCGGCGGCATTCAGGTGCTGCGCTATGGCAACGCGCGTGAACTTTGCCTGGGCCTCGAAGTGGTATTGCCGTCGGGCGACGTGTGGGCCGGCCTGCGCGGCCTGCGCAAGGACAACACTGGCTACGACCTGCGCGATCTCTTCATCGGCGCTGAGGGAACGCTTGGCGTCATCACGGCAGCCTGCCTGAAAACCTTTCCGCTGCCGCGCGTCAAGGTAACGGCGCTGCTGGCCGTGCCGTCGCTGCGCGCTGCGCTGCAACTACTCGACGACGCCCAGACCCGCTGTGGACCAACGCTGACCGGCTTCGAGTGCTTTAGCGATTTTTGCCTCTCGCTTGTGGAGCGGCACTTCGAGGGCCAGCGTTCGCCGTTCGCCGAGCGTCACCCTCAGTACGTACTGATGGAACTGAGCGACCACGAGGAGCAGCCGCACGCGACCACGCTGGTGGAGGGCCTGATTGGCGCGGCAATGGAATCCGAACTGGTCCGCGATGCCGTGGTCGCGCAGTCGGTCGCCCAGGCACGCGCGCTGTGGTCATTGCGCGAGTCGATTTCCGAGGCACAGACCCACGAGGGAAAGAACATCAAGCACGACATCGCGGTGCCGATCTCGTCGATCACACGCTTCGTTGACGAGACCGACGCGCTGCTGCAGCAGCGCTTCCCGGGCGTGCGCATGGTCACCTTCGGGCATCTGGGCGATGGCAACCTGCACTACAATGTGAGTCCGCCGGCAGGATTGGACGAGGCCCGCTTCCTGGAACAGCAGCCGGCAATCTACGCAACCGTGCACGACCAGGCCCATGCGTACGGCGGGTCAATCTCCGCAGAGCACGGCATCGGGCAGCTCAAACGCAGCGAGAACGCGCGCTACAAGTCGGCGATCGAGTTGCAGCTGATGAAATCGCTGAAGCAGGCAATCGATCCGCTCGGGATCATGAACCCCGGGAAGATGGTGGCGCCCTGAAGTGGGACAGTCAGCCCCGGGCTTGAGTCCCACTTTCATGGGAGATGTTTCAGCCCTTACTCCGGGGACTGGGTCCGGTCCGCAGCCATTACCATTCGCGCCAAGCTCGGCATGGTGACCGATGCAGGCATTCAGGGAGGCCTTGATGGCAATACAGAAACTGAAACTACTCGCGCTGGCGTTCACCGCGATGGCAGCCCCTTTGGCACTCGCGCAGGCGCCGGCCGAAGTCGTCGTCTACGGACCGGCGCCCAGGCCGGTTCCCGTCCCGGGGGCCAAGCCGATCGCCGTGCCATCGTTTGAAGCAATGAAGGGTGACGGCCTGTACCACTTCAGTGGCGCTCGCATGTCGAACATGCGTGCCGCGGCGACACCGGGAGAAGGCAACCGTTACGCGCTGACGGAAACATCGACCGAAGATGGTCAAGCGACCCTGAACGGCAACATCGACGTCGCGCACGCCGTGCTCAATGGTGAGCGCCGTGCGCTAGGACGGCCCAACTTCGCGATTCCCGCACAGGATGGCTCGTTCTACATCGTCTATGCGGGTCAGGCACCACTGCGCATGGCCGTGACGCTGCAGGCCTTTGACGTTTCCGAAATGCCGATCTCGCTGTTCCTGCGCACCCCGGACAACTATCCGAGGCAGGAGGCGACCCGGACCAATGGAGCCAAGTTTCCCAAGGGGGCGGTGGCGTATCTGGCCACCGCTCGATTCTTCGACGATGTGCTGATGCTGCCACGTCGCGAGTCGTTTACCGGCGCCACCAACACCGCCCAGTTCGTCGGCAATTTCTCGAAGCAGATCCCCTACTGCCTCGCTTACGAGGACCGCCAGGGCGCCAATCCCTACGCCATGCTTTTCAAGTCGGCGGGCGCCGGCAAGAAGGGGGAGGTCACGCTCTACCCGGCCAAGACCGGGACGCTGTTCTGCGACAAGTCCGTTGACAAGGTCTTGGCGCAGGGTGAGTGGGAGGAACGTACGGTCGGCGGGACGAAGGCCATCGTCCTGTCATTCCCGGCGCAGGTCGATCCGCTCGACACTGGCGTATCCAATGTGGAGCGCGAGTCCGCGCGAATCGCCTTCATCGAGCCGACCAAGGGGCTTCCCGGCGTACGGCCGGGCAAGTTGTATCAGGCCGGCGCCAGCGTCTACGACTATCAGTATCGCTTCAACAAGGTCGCCGCTGACGCAGTGCGCCAGGCCACCGGCGTCCAATAGCCTTAGTAGGATCGTCACTGAGTCATCGCGCCCGTCGGGCGCGATGACGGCGGGCTACGCGTTCGCTAGACTGCATCGATAATGCAATCTGTCGTTACCGCGTGGCTCGTGGCGCTCGCTATTCCGGGCACGCTCCTGGCGCAGCAAATCCAGCGATGCGAAGGCCCAGGCGGCAAGATCACCTATTCGAACACCGAATGCCCCACAGGCACTAACCCGGTCAAAGCGCTGCAGGCCGCCCCGGCGCCATCGCCAGAAGCCCAAAAGGCGGCGCGTGACAAGGCAGCACTCGATGCGCAGGCGGCGCAGCAACTGGGGCAACAGCGCCAGCAGCAGCAGGCAGTGGCCATAACCCAGCAGCAGTCGCAGCGGGACGCGGACTGCTCTTACATGCAAGGCGAGATCGACTCGATCCGCCGCATGCGCAACGTGCTGGTCAATCGTCCACTCTATTCCCTCGACGACCTCGCTCAAATGGATCACCACGTCGCCGGCTTGCAGGAACAGTACCGGCGCGTGTGCGGCCCCTGATGTACATGAAGCCGGACGCCGCTTTGCAGCAACGCACCCGCGCGCCGCTCCTAACCCTCGCCTTCATTGTGGCGAGCGGGGCGTGCCTCGCTCAGCAAGTTCAGCGCTGCGAAAGCCCAGACGGCAAGGTCACCTACTCGAATACGAAGTGCCCCGACGGAACAACACCGGTACGCAACGTCAATACTTCGCCGCCCGTTGCCGTGGACGAACAGAAGGCAGCCAAGGAGCGCGCCAAGCGTGATGCAGAGGAAGCCAAGTCCATCGACAAGGCGCGCGCAAAGGAAACGGCCCAGGCTCAGCGCGCTGCCGTCGAGCAGAAGAAGGTGCAGACGACAGAGCGTGTACGTTGCGACAAGGCCAAGCAGGAGCTCGCGCAAGCCATGGACGTGCGCGCCGAACTGCATCGGAAGCCCGCCACGATCCAGCAGATGCAGAATGCCGACAGCGAAATCTCTAAGCTCGAAGCCGAGGTCGCGCGGTCCTGCGCCAGTTAGCGGTGGTCGACGCTGAGGTTCATGCTGCCTGCACCGGTGGCGATTCCACGGCTTGCAGGGCATGCTGGAGGATTCCCGCACCGCAGGTCTCGAGCAGGTCGGCATCGCTCAGCATGCGGCGCCATTGCCGCGCGCCCCGTTCACCGTGGTAGAGCCCCAGCATGTGGCGCACGATGTGCCGCGGTGCCTCGCCGGCGCGCGTCTCGCGTTCCAGATACGCTGACATGCTCTCGACCACGGCCAGGCGCGTCGGCCTACTCACCGCACTGTCGCCCAAGCAGACTGCATCGACGGCCGCGAGCAGGTACGGATCGTGATAGGCCGCGCGCCCCAGCATGACGCCATCGAGGCCCGCGATGCAGCGGCGGACCTCCTCGAGGGTTGTCAGGCCACCATTCAGCACGAAGCGCGCGTTCGGGAAGTCCCGCTTCAGCCGCTGAACGACGTCGTAGCGCAGCGGCGGGACTTCGCGATTCTGACGCGGACTGAGCCCCCTGAGCCATGCATTGCGCGCATGCACGATGAAGACGTCACATCCTGCACCATGCACTGCGCCGACGAAGTCGCGCACGAAACCGTAGTCTTCATTGCGGTCGATCCCGATCCGATGCTTCACCGTGACCGGAATCGACACGGCATCTCGCATCGCCTTCAGACACTCGGCGACGAGCGCGGGCTCCGCCATCAGGCACGCACCAAAGGAGCCGCGCTGAACACGCTCCGACGGACAGCCGCAGTTCAGGTTGATCTCGTCGTAGCCAGCCGACGCCCCCATCCGTGCCGCGCGCGCGAGTTCGTCGGGCTCACTGCCGCCGAGTTGCAGCGCGACCGGGTGCTCGGCCGGATCGAAGCGTAGGTGGCGCGCCGGATCTCCCTGCAGCAACGCGCCGGTCGTGACCATCTCGCTGTACAGCCGCGCGTGGCGCGACAACTGACGATGGAAGTAGCGGCAATGGCGGTCCGTCCACTCCATCATCGGCGCCACGCAGAACCGCCAGCGGGTGTCCTCGCCGGCCGCTGACGCTGCCACTCCTACAGCTTCAGCAGCCACTGGATGACCGATTTCGCGACAAAGCCGAGGATGCCGAAAGCAAGTACGAAGAACAGTACGAAGGTGCCGAAGCGGCCGGCCTTAGATTCAATCGCAAGCTTCCAGATGATGAAGAGCATCAGTGCGATGAATCCACCGATGCCCCACGTCATCCCCAACTCGGCGATGCGTTCCTCGGTGAGGCCAAAGAGCGTGCCGTCCATCACGGATAGCGCAGAGGCACGCCCTCGGCGTCGACGAGGTCGCGATAGGCGTGCCAACTCGCATGGCCCAGCACGGGAACCGACAGGAGAAAGCCGAGCATTGCGGTCGCCAGCGAGAGCGAGGTGGCAATGAGGATCACAAGTGCCCACAGCAGCATCGCTGCGGGGTTCTCGCCGACGGCGCGGGCGCTGGTCAGCAGCGCCTGCCGAAACCCGACGCGGCGACCGAGTAGCAGCGGGGGCGACACGACTGTCAGCGCAAAGACGATCGCGACACCGAGCCCGCCGAGAATGGCCCACAGCGTGAAGAGCAGATCGCCTTGCTCCACGATCGCATAGCGCACGAACTCGATAGGCCCGCGCAGCGGAGCCCTTGCGAATAGCGTGAAAAGCAGCGCCGAGGCCGCGACCCACAAGGTTCCCAGCACGGCCAGCAGGATGCCAAGTTGAACCAGAGGGCGTGTCCCTCGTTGCCAGGCGACGACGGCATCGCGCAAACCTGCACGCTCGCCCCGCGCGAGCAGCCGGCTGATCTCATACAGCCCGGTCACGAGGATCGGACCGAGGATCACGAAGCCGGAGAAGGCGCCCGGCGCCACCCAGCCGTAGCGCAGCGACACCAGCAGCACGACCCAGCCACCGAACGCGACGAAGGCACCGTGCAGCAGTCCGGCCAGCGGGCTGCGCAAGAAGTCACGCCAGCCGAGGACGAGCCAGGTCAGCGGCCGCCACGGTGAAACGTGCCGCACGGGCAACGGCGCGTCATTGGAGGAAGCAGCCGTGTTCATTGACTCCAAATTATCGCTTGCAGGGTCAGCCGGACCGTGCACTTGCAACACCGCGCCCGCGTCCGGAGGTGAGTTCGTTCAGCACGAGAGCGCCCAGTACGAGCGCACCGCCCACGAGGGTCGTGCCGGCCGGCACTTCGCCCGCGCCGAGCCAGGCCCATAACGGTCCGAGCAAGACTTCGAGCAGCGCCAACAGCGCCACTTCAGTGGCCGCCAGATGGCGCGCTGCGATTACGAGGAGCATGCAGGGCAGGCCGAGTTGGAAGAAGCCCAGCACTGCCAGCAGCAGCATGTCACGCGGCTGCGCGATCAGCGGCAATGCCAGCGGCACCATGAGCCCCGCGGAAACCAGTCCACCGATGAACACGGCAGGTACCAGGTCCACTGACTGGCCGCGCTTCTTGAGCACGACCACGTTGATAGCCGAGGCCAGCGGAGCACCGAAAGCGATCAGCATGCCCAAGACGCTGGTCGGCGACTCGATGCTGAGGCTGCCGGCAAACATCCAGACGATGCCCGCCATTGCGATAGCGATCGCGAGCCAGGTACGCGCAGGAATGGGTGCCTTCAGGACGGCCCAAGCGAGTACCGCCGTCAGCAGCGGCGCAACGGCCAGCACAATCAGCGTGTTGGCGGTCGAGGTCAGCGTCAGCGCCAGCATGAAACAGACGAACATCGTCGCCCACATGCAGCCGGACAACAATCCTGGCAGACCGACGCGGGCCAGGGCACCGAAGAGGTCCCGCCGCACGAGCAGCAAGTAGCCGCCGACGAAGACCGCCGCAAAAAGGCTGCGCCAGAACGTGATCTCAAACCGCCCCTGCGCCTGCAGTTCCGGCGACAGGTTGCGCGTCACGACGCCCGCGATGCTCCAAAGCAGCGGCGCGATGATCATCAGGATCAGTGCGCGGCGGTGGGAAGACTCGGCAGTCACGAGCAAATTGGATCTATCCCCTGTCTTGCGGAGGGAGTGCTCCAGAGAGAGGCGTTGATCGTGCTTGCGAGGAAAGCACGCATAGCGCGACGCCGTCATGCGGCTTCGCGCTGGGCTCGCTTACGCTCGTGTTCCTTTAAGTATCTCTTGCGCAGGCGAATGCTCTGCGGGGTTATTTCCACCAGCTCGTCGTCGGCTATGAACTCGACAGCGGACTCGAGCGTGAGCTGGATGGGCGGCACCAGGTCGATGTGCTCGTCCTTGCCGGATGCACGCACGTTGGTCAGCTTCTTCTCGCGCACCGGATTGACGACGAGGTCGTTGTCGCGCGAGTGGATGCCGATGATCATGCCCTCGTACAGCTTGTCGCCGGGGCTGACGAACATGCGTCCGCGTTCCTGCAGCTTCCACAGCGCATAGGCGACCGCTTCGCCGTCGTCCTGGCTGACCAGCACCCCATTGCGGCGCTCGCCAACCTCGCCGGTCCGAACCGGACCGTAGTCGTCGAACACATGGCTCATCAGGCCGGTCCCGCGTGTCAGTGTCATGAACTCGCCTTGGAAGCCGATCAGTCCGCGCGCCGGAATGCGGTATTCGAGCCGCACACGGCCCTTGCCGTCGGGCTGCATGTCCTGCAGGTCGCCCTTGCGGCGACCGAGCTCTTCCATGATCGCGCCCTGGTTTACTTCCTCGACATCGACGGTCAGCATCTCGAATGGCTCCAGCTTCTCCCCATCAACCTCCTTGTAGAGCACGCGCGGTCGCGACACCGCCATCTCGTAGCCTTCGCGCCGCATGTTCTCGAGCAAAATGGTCAGGTGCAGTTCGCCACGGCCAGCCACTTCAAATATCTGCTCGTCGTCGGTCTCGCGCATGCGCATCGCAACGTTGGACTTCAACTCGCGCTCGAGCCGTTCGCGCAACTGGCGGCTGGTGACGTACTTGCCCTCGCGTCCGGCCAGCGGTGATGTATTGACCTGAAAATTCATCACTAGCGTCGGCTCATCGACCTTCAGCAGCGGCAGCGCATCGGGCGCATCGACCGGCGTCAGGGTGCATCCGATGCCGATGTCGTCGATACCGTTGACCAGCACGATGTCGCCTGCAATCGCCTCGTCGACCAGCTTGCGATCGAGGCCCTCAAAGGTCAGCACCTGGTTGATCCTGCCCTTCGTGGTCGGTGCGTTCTGCTCGCCCTCCGGTCCGTGCATGACAAGTACTTCCTGGCCGGCGCGCAGCCTTCCGCGTGTGATCCGGCCAATGCCGATTTTTCCGACGTAGCTCGAGTAGTCGAGCGAGCAGATTTGCAGTTGCAACGTGCCATCGGCGTCGTCGTCGCGCACACGCACGTGCGCGAGGATGGCCTCGAACAGTGGTCGAAGATCGCCACCGCGAACGTCGGGGCTCGTGCCGGCATAGCCATTGAGCGCCGAGGCATAGATGACGGGGAAATCAAGCTGTGCCTCGGTGGCTCCCAGCTTGTCGAAGAGATCAAATGTGTGGTTGACAACCCAGTCCGGCCGCGCGCCAGGCCGGTCGATCTTGTTGACGACCACGATCGGCTTGAGACCCTGCGCCAGCGCCTTGCGCGTGACAAAGCGCGTCTGCGGCATCGGTCCCTCCACCGCATCGACCAGTAGCAGTACGCCGTCAACCATCGACAGCACGCGCTCAACCTCGCCGCCGAAGTCCGCATGTCCCGGCGTGTCGATGATGTTGATGTGCGTGCCCTCGTAGTCGACCGCACAGTTCTTGGCCAAGATCGTGATGCCGCGCTCACGCTCGAGGTCGTTTGAGTCCATCACCCGCTCCGCCACCTGTTGATTCGCACGGAAGGTGCCGGACTGCTGCAGCAGCTTGTCCACCAGCGTGGTCTTGCCGTGATCGACGTGCGCGATGATCGCGACGTTGCGCAATTGGCGTTTCATAACTGTGTTCTTTCGTTCGATATCAATCGTTCGGGTGCGACGACGCCCCACTCGGTGACGTTGGCCGTGCCCAGCAGTTCCTTGCCCGATGCATACACACGCACCCGCGCACCCTTCGGCTGCGCATCGAGCGCCAGCCGCTGTCCCTGCCGGAAACGTCCGGCCAGGGTTTCGTCCAGTTCGACCCGTGGCAGCGAATCGAGCAATGAGTCCACCGGCCGCAGGCACGCCCGCCGGTCCGTCGGCGACATCGTCTCGAGCCCCACCAGCGTCACAGCATCATCAAGCGACAGCGGTCCAACCTTCGTCCGGCGCAAAGCAGTCAGGTGCGCGCCACATCCGAGAATTCGGCCGACGTCCTCGGCCAGCACGCGCACATACGTGCCCTTGCTGCACTCGACGTCGAGTGTCAACGAATTGCCCGCACGGTCCACCCGCCGCAGGCCGTGAATCAGCACCTGCCGCGGCGCGCGCTCGACCTCGACACCGGCCCGTGCCAGTTCATACAACGGGCGCCCCTCGCGCTTCAGCGCCGAATGCATCGGGGGCACCTGTTCGATCGTGCCGAGGAACCGTGACAGGACGGCGTCGATCAATTCTTCCGTCGCCTCGACCACGGCCGTCCCGGTGATTTCACCTTCGGCATCCCCGGTCGTCGTCGTCACGCCCAGCTTGAGCGTCGCCCGATAGGATTTGTCGGCATCCAGCAGATCGGCCGAAAACTTCGTCGCTTCGCCGAATGTCAACGGCAGCAATCCCGTGGCCATCGGATCGAGCGTTCCGGTGTGCCCCGCCTTGGCAGCGTTAAGCAGCCGCCGCGCCTTCTGCAGCGCCAGGTTGGACGTCATGCCGCCGGCTTTGTCCAGCAGCAGTACCCCATCCACGCGCTCACCGCGCGGCTTGCCCACACATACCCCTTAGTCGGGCTTACCCCGGTTGGCCTCGGCAATCAGCCGGTCGATCTCGATGCCGTGCTCGACCGAGGCATCGTGCACGAACGTCAGCTTCGGAATCGTATGGATCGACAACCGCTTGAACAGCAACGAATGAAAGTATCCTGCCTTCTCGTTCAGCACGCGCTGCGCCGCTTCGACCGGTGCACCGATCGTCGTGAAGTAGACCTTCGCATGGGCATAGTCAGGAGTCACTTCGACTCCGGTCAGCGTCACCAGCCCGGCTCGCTCGGTCGGGACCTCGCGCTGGATCATCTCCGCAAGGTCGCGCTGGATCTGGTCCGCCACTCGCAGGCCGCGACCGGGTTTCTTGCCTGGTTTCATGTTCGACTCATTTCCGCTTCCCGCCGGCCGAAGCAACCGTAACCAGGCCGCCCTAGACCCGGATGATCGCGCGGCGCGCGGGCGCAGACAGTACACAAGCCACTACGGCACGCCCGCGCAACAACGCGAGCGCCCGCCGGCCTACAGCGTCCGTGCGACTTCCTGGACTTCGAAGATCTCCAGCTGATCGCCTTCCTTGATGTCGTCGTAGCCCTTCAGGCTCAGGCCGCACTCGAAACCAGCCTTGACTTCCTTGACGTCGTCCTTGAAGCGTTTGAGCGAATCGAGCTCACCGGTCCAGATGACCACGTTGTCGCGCAGCAGGCGCGCGCTGGCTGTGCGCTTGACGACACCGTCCACCACCATGCAGCCCGCCACCGCGCCGATCTTCGGCACGCGGAAGATCTGACGGATCTGAACCAGGCCCAGCACCTGCTCGCGCTGCTCCGGCGCGAGCAGCCCCGACAGCGCCGCCTTCACATCATCGACCGCGTCGTAAATGATGTTGTAGTAGCGGATGTCGATGCCGTTGCCTTCGGCCAGCTTGCGCGCCGACACATCGGCGCGCACGTTGAATCCGATGATGACGGCCTTCGACGCCAGCGCAAGGTTGACGTCGCTCTCGGTGATCCCGCCAACCTGGGCGTGCACCACCTGCACCTTGACTTCGTCCGTCGAGAGCTTAGTCAGGGCGTGCGTCAGAGCCTCCTGCGAACCCTGCACATCGGCCTTGATGATCAGCGGCAGCGTGCGCGCAGCGCCCTCGCCCATGTTTTCGAACATGTTCTCGAGCTTGGCGGCCTGCTGCTTCGCGAGCTTGGTGTCGCGGAACTTGCCCTGGCGGTAAAGCGCGATCTCCCGCGCCTTGCGTTCATCGCCCAGCACGATCAGCTCGTCGCCGGCTGCAGGTACATCCGACAGGCCCTGGATCTCGACCGGGATCGACGGACCCGCCTCCTGGATCGGCTTGCCGGCCTCGTCGAGCATCGCCCGCACGCGGCCAAAGCTTGAGCCGGCGAGCACGACGTCGCCGCGCTTGAGCGTACCGCTTTGCACCAGCACGGTAGCGACGGGGCCGCGGCCCTTGTCAAGTTGCGACTCGATGACGAGACCCTTGGCCGGACCATCCTTGACCGCTTTGAATTCGCGCACTTCGGCCTGGAGCAGCACGTTTTCCAGCAATTCGTCGATGCCTTTGCCGGTCTTGGCCGAGACTGGGATGAACGGCGATTCACCGCCATAGTCCTCGGGGACGACGCCGTTAGCCACCAGTTCCTGCTTGACGCGGTCCAGATTCGCTTCCGGCTTGTCGATCTTGTTGAGCGCGACGACCAGCGGAACGCCAGCAGCCTTCGCGTGCGCGATTGCCTCCTTGGTCTGTGGCATCACGCCGTCATCGGCCGCGACGACCAGGATGACGATATCGGTCGCCTTTGCGCCGCGCGCCCGCATTGCTGTGAACGCCTCGTGGCCCGGCGTATCGAGGAAGGTGATGATCCCGCGCGGCGTTTCGACGTGATACGCACCGATGTGTTGCGTAATTCCGCCCGCTTCGCCAGCCGCGACCTTGGTGCGACGGATGTAGTCGAGCAGCGAGGTCTTGCCGTGGTCGACGTGACCCATGATGGTAACCACCGGCGGACGTGGCTCGGGTACGGCCTCTGTACTTCCGGCCGCGGCTGCGCTCGCTTCGCGCTCGGCAAGCAGCGCCTCCGGGTCGTCGAGCTTGGCGGCAATCGCGTTGTGGCCGAGTTCGCCGACGACGATCATCGCCGTGTCCTGGTCGAGCACCTGGTTGATCGTCACCATCTGGCCAAGCTTCATCAGAACCTTGATGACCTCGGCGGCCTTGACTGACATCTTGTGCGCCAGGTCGGCCACGGTGATCGTTTCCGGCACGGAGACATCGCGCACCGTCGCTTCCGCTGGCATCGCCGCCTGTGCGCCCTCGGACTCTTCGCGGCCATGCTTGCGATGGCCCTTCGGGCCGCGCCACGCGCCGGTGCCGCCCGAGCTGTCGCCGCGCGTCTTGAGCTGGCGCTTCTTTTGCTGCTCTTCGGACCAGCTCGAAGCGAGCTTGCCACTCTTGACTTCCTTGACGCCCGGCTTCTTTTCGTCCTTCTTGTCGCCTGGCTTGGATTCGGGCTTGGTGGTCGGCTTGTGCAGGGTGCCCGCGGCCGGCTCGACCGGCTTGGCCACCTTCTTGGGCGCTGCCATCATGGTCTTGATGGCAGCGACTTCTTCTTCAACCGCACGACGCGCTCGCTGTTGCGCTTCGACCGCTTCCTTGGCGGCGCGATCGGCATCGCGTTGTGCCTGTTCCGCACGCACGAGCTCGGCAGCCGCAGCGGCCTCTCGCTCGCGCGCCGCGTCAACGTCTTGCTGCTCCTTCTGATGCGCCGCGGCCAGCTCGCGCTGTGCGTGCTCGGCACGTTCGCGCGCCTCCTGCATCTGGCGTGCGGTGAACTCGGCCTGGCGGCGCGCTTCTTCCTCGCGCTTCGCCAGCTCCGCTTCGTCGATGACCGCTGCGGCCGACGCGGGTGGGGCCTCCGGCTCCGCAGTCGCCTCGTCGCGCTTCACGAAGACGCGCTTCTTGCGCACTTCGACCTGGATCGTGCGCGCCTTGCCCGAGGCATCCGCCTGCTTGATCTCGGTCGTCTGCTTGCGCGTAAGGGTGATCTTCTTCTTTTCGGTCGCTTCCCCGCCGTGGGCCTTGCGCAGCGACTCCAGCAGACGTGCCTTGTCGTCGTCGGACAGCGCGTCGTCCTCCGCCTTCTTGACGACTCCGGCCGCCTTCAGTTGCTCGAGGAGCAACTGCGGCGGAACTTTCAGTTCCGTCGCAAACTGGGTCACTGTTGTGCTTGCCATAACTTTCCCTATTCCTGCGTCCAGGACGGCTCCTGCCGCCGGTTACTGCTCCGCCGACTCGAACCAGTGAGCGCGCGCAGCCATGATCAGCCTGCTGGCGCGCTCGTCGTCGATGCCGGTCATTTCGGTCAGTTCATCGACGGCCAGCTCCCCGAGGTCGTCGCGTGTGCGGATCGAGTTCTCGGCAAGCTTGGCCGCGAGGTCGGCGTCCATGTCCTCGAGGTCGAGCAGGTCCTTCTCAGCCTGCTCCAGGTTCTCTTCACGCTTGATCGCCTCGGTCAACAGGGCATTGCGGGCGCGATTGCGGAGTTCCTCGACGGTCTCTTCGTCGAACGCCTCGATCTCGAGCAGCTCGTTGACCGGCACATACGCGATTTCTTCCAGCGTCGAAAAGCCTTCCTGGATCAAGATGTTGGCGATTTCGTCGTCGACATCGAGTTTCTCGATAAAGGTCTGGCGCACTCCGACCTGCTCGCTTTCCTGCTTCTGCGCGGACTCTTCGGCCGTCATGATGTTGATCTGCCAGCCGGTGAGTTCCGAGGCCAGTCGCACGTTCTGGCCGCTGCGACCGATCGCGATCGCGAGATTGTCCTCGTCGACCACGACGTCCATCGCGTGCTTGTCCTCGTCGACGACAATCGAGCTGACATTGGCCGGCGCCAGTGCGCCGATGACGAACTGCGCCGGATCGTCAGACCACAGCACGATGTCGACGCGCTCGCCGGCAAGCTCGTTGGTCACTGCCTGCACGCGGGAGCCGCGCATGCCGACACAGGTACCGATCGGATCGATGCGGCGGTCGTTGGTCCATACGGCGATCTTGGCGCGTACGCCAGGGTCGCGGGCGGCTGATTTGATCACCAGCAGCCCCTGCTCGATCTCCGGCACCTCGAACTCGAACAGCTTCATCAGGAACTCGGGCGAGGTGCGCGACAGGATGACCTGCGGGCCACGCGCGAGCCGGTCGATCTTCTGTACAAACGCACGCACCCGGTCGCCGATGCGCAGGTTTTCTTTCGGGATCATGTCGCCCCTGGGCAGCCGGGCCTCGACCTTGCCGATCTCGACGATCGCGTCGCCCTTGTCCATGCGCTTGATCGTCCCGCTGACGATCTGGTCACCGCGTGCGAGGAAATCGGTGAGCAGTTGTTCGCGCTCCGCATCGCGGATCTTCTGCAGGATGACCTGCTTGGTGTCCTGCGCAAAGCGGCGCCCACTGGCGACGTCCTGGCGCGGCAGCAGTTCCTCGATGTGCTCGTCGGTCTCGATATCGGCGATCTGCTCGCGGGCATCCGACAGGATGATGTGGTGGCCGGGCTCCTGCAGTCCGGCTTCATCAGGCACGACGAGCCAACGACGATAGGCATCGTACTCACCCGTCTCGCGATCGACCGCGACGCGGATATCGACGTCCTCCTCGGCGAACAGCTTCTTCGTGGCCATCGCGAGCGCGGACTCGAGTGCACCGAAGACGGTCTCCTTCGGAACATTCTTCTCGCGCGCCAACGCATCCACCAGCAGCAGAATTTCTCGACTCATCGCGGTCTACTCCTTGCTCCCGCCCCTGAAGTTCAACTCAGGCACTAGTTTCGCTTTGTCCACCTCGGCCAGCGAGAACTCCACCACCACGCCTGCCGCTTCAACCTTCCTGCTCACAACCTTCCCGCCGACCTTCTTTGCCGCCGCGCGCCCGCGTGCTGTGGCGCCCTTCGGCAAGCCGTCGGGCGCCAGTTCGAGACGGACTCGCTCGCTTCCGGCCAAGCCGCCCAGCTCCAGCAGCCGCCCCTGCAATCGCTTGCGACCACCCGCCGCGTCCAGCGGCGCGTACAGCTGCACCTGGATCTCCGACCCCGCGAACCGCGCATAGTCCCGCGCCCGTTTCAACGGCCGATCCAGGCCGGGCGACGACACCTCAAGCCGCGCGTAATCCACATCCTCGACCGCGAACAGGTGCGTCAGCTGCCGGCTCACACGCTCACAATCGGCGAGCCCTATGCCGCCTTCGCGATCGATCGTGATTCTCAGCAATCCGCCGGCCAGCCGCTCGGCATCGACGAACTCGTATCCGAGTCCCTCGACCGTTCGCTCGATCGTCCCAGCCACGCCCGTTGCCACACCTGCCATCGCTCGCTCACCCCAGTCCGACGCAGCGCACCGCCGCCGGGCCTTGCTACGAACCAGCCCGGAAATAAAAAATGGGCTCAAGAGCCCATCCGTTGAATTCAACAGGCTTGCGCGGGAGAAGCCGTTCCGCGCAACCGACGCCCGCCTGATCGAATCTCGATCGGCGCGCACTTCGGCAACCGCATATTATAGGGGCGGAACCGCGCTGCAACAAGCGCGGCCGGGCCACCTGAGCTTAGGGTGAGGTTAGTAACTGCGCTGCGTCTTGCCGCGCTTGAAACGCGCCGGCCGCCCGTTGTTGGGCAGCCCGTGACCCGCCGCGATGTAATTGACACTGCTTGTCATGGGGTCCGGCTGCTTCGGCGGACGATTGCCGGCCGGCTTGCCGCGGCCGCGGTTCTGCCCCTGGCCTACCCCCTGCCCAAATCCGGTCCCAGAACCGTAGCCACCCGACATCGGGCCGATCGGCTGAGCCTGGCCCTGCTGCGGGCGACCCCGCCCGGGCCCGCCCTTGCCGCGACCACCCTTGCCGCCCTGTGCCGGACCGCCCGAGCGACTGCGCACCTCGTCGATCGACATCCCCAGGTCGTGCACCCAGGCCTGCACCCACTCAGGGGCAAGCTCGTAGTAGCGGCCTCGGGCCACACTGCGCGGCAACTGCACCGCTCCGAAGCGGATCCGGATCAACCGGCTCACGGTGAGCCCAATCGATTCGAAAATCCGGCGGACTTCGCGGTTGCGCCCTTCACTGAGCGCGACGCGGTACCAATGGTTCGCGCCCTGACCGCCGGCGTCCTCAACCTTGGAGAACTTGGCCGGGCCATCTTCCAGCTGGACACCATCGAGCAGCTGCTGGCGTTGCTCGTCGGTGAGCTCACCCAGTATGCGCACGGCGTACTCGCGTTCAACTTCATAACGCGGGTGCATCAGGCGGTTGGCCAGCTCGCCCGATGTCGTGAACAGGATCAGTCCTTCAGTATTCAGGTCCAGCCGACCCACGGCGACCCAGCGGCCACCCGAAACCTTCGGCAGTCTCTCGAACACCGTCGGGCGCTCGCCCGGATCATCCTGGGTGACGATCTCTCCGGCCGGCTTGTGATAGAGCAGCACGCGCGGCGGACGACCATTTGCCTGACGACGCTGCAGGGGTTTGCCGTTGATGCGCACTTGGTCGTTGGGCATAACGCGCTGGCCGACGTGCGCCGGCTGGCCATTGACAGACACGCGCCCAGCGACGATCAGTTCTTCCATGTCGCGCCGGGAGCCGATGCCGGCATCGGCCAGGACCTTGTGCAGCTTCTCGGACTGCGCGTTGAGCGCCTGTTTCGCGGCGCGGCGCCCGCGCTCGAGCAGTTCGCGCGGAAGTGCCGCGTCCGCCATCGCCGCCGGATTGATCTCATCGCCTTCGCCCGCCAGCGACAGCGCGGCGGTCGCTTCCGGCACGGCCGTGACCGCGCCCGGTACAGCGTCGCCCGCGGCGGGACGCTCACGTTCACTTTCGCCTCGACCGCCCCGCCCTCGTCGCCGCCGGCCACCCGGTCCGCGCTGGCGCGGTGCATCGTCACCCGGCTCGCGTTCGGTCCGGTCTTGTGGCGACATGACGTTGCCGTTTACGTCGCCCGGCATTTCGTCTTCAGTCTCGTCGTCTTGGCCGCTCGGGCGCGAGGCTGCGCCCCCAGACTCGGGGTTGGTCGCCAGCGAACCGGGGCGGTTCGGGTCGTCTTCAGGATTGGGCGTGGAGTTCATCAGCGTGGCTGTCAGGCGGGGTCAGCGCCGAGTCGATCGAGGAAGATGCCGGATCAGCGGAGAGCTCGGCATCCGCTGCCGCAAGGCTTGCAGGTATTGGCGTCAGGCCGTCCTGCGAAGAGGAACCAAGCGCGACCGGATCGCCGCGCGTCATCTCCGCGAACTGAAGTTCGAATTCCGGCGCGACCGAAGCGCCGTCTTCGAGCACCGGCAACTCCTCCAGCGAACGCAGCCCAAGGTCATCAAGGAATGCCTTCGTGGTCGCGAACAGCGCCGGACGTCCGGGGGCTTCGCGATGCCCGATCACTTCGACCCAACCGCGCTCCTCGAGGGTCCTGATGACCGGGCTTGAAACGGTGACTCCGCGAATCTCCTCGATGTCACCACGCGTGACCGGCTGCCGGTAGGCAATGATGGCCAGCGTTTCTAGGACAGCTCGGGAGTATTTGGGCGCCTTTTCGGGGTGCATGCGATCCAGGTAGGAGCGCATTGAAGCGGCGCTCTGGAAGCGCCAGCCCGAGGCAAGGGCAACCAGTTCGATGCCGCGGCCGTCCCAGTCGGTGCGCAGCTCATCGAGCAGCGCCCGCAGAGTGTCGGCATTGATTTCGTCATTGAACAGTCGTCGAATTTCCCCGAGTGACAGCGGCTGCTCGGCGGTGAGCAGTGCAGCCTCGAGTACGACCTTGGCCTCTTGTGTATTCATGATCCCCAGTGCGGAGTGCCAGCGATCGCGGGCGACGCATGCGGCACCGCAACGCCGGCGCGCAGCCGCAGAAACGCGATCAATGACCAGAAAAAACTTCGGAGCGCGTAGTCCGCGGAAGTCGGCAATCTTGTCGTTCTTGGAGCCGGCTGTGCGCGGAATCGAACCTTCCGGCAACGCTGGCAGCTCGGGCGCGTGAGCAAGCACCGGCTGCATCAATCTAGTTGGCTAGGCAGTCTATCACAGGGGTTACGGCGCACAAGGCATCCATTTGGCGCATTGCGCCGAGGCGCGCGCCTGCCGCGGCTCAATCGAGCGAGCGCGCATCGCCGTCGACCGCCGGACGCTACGCACTCAGCTCAGCGTGGCGAAAGCAGTCAACCGTGTGGTCGTTGACCATACCCACCGCCTGCATGAACGCGTAGCAAATCGTCGATCCGACAAAGTTGAAGCCTAGACCCTTGAGGTCGCGACTCATCCGGTCAGACAACTCCGTCCGCGCGGGAACCTCCTGCAGCGAGCGCCGGGCGTTTTGCTTTGGCCGATGATCGACGTAGCGCCAGAGAAAGCGATCAAGGGTCCCGTGCTGTTCCTGAATTGCGAGCACACCGCTTGGCATTGCGTATCACGGCCTCGATTTTCAGCCGATTGCGCACGATCCCGGAATCGTGCAGCAGTCGTTCGACGTCGCGTTCCTTGAGTCGGACGACGGAGTGAGGTTCAAATTGCCTGAACGCGCGTCGATAGTTGGGCCTCTTGCGCAGGATCGTGATCCAGCTCAGGCCCGCCTGGGCGCCCTCGAGACACAGCATTTCGAAAAGCGCTCGATCGTCGTGCAATCGGCACGCCCCACTCCTCGTCGTGATAGGCAACGTAGAGCGGGTCCGAGCCGCACCATGTGCAACGGATCGTCATGTCAAGGGTCGCGCCGCCGATCCGCCGCATCAGCGCCGGCGCCGCAAGCTACGCCAGAGCGCGATCGCGGAGACGAGCAGCAGCAGCGGGTATAGCACCAGCAGGTCAACCCGGATATTGCATTCCCCGGAGCACAGCCAGCGCAACTTCATCGCGTATTCATACGGCAAGGTAGGCCAGCCACGCAAGGGCCGCAGCCAGCGCGCTGGATGTACGCGAACGCACGAAAAGTGTCGCGAACACCGCAATAGGTAGCAGCGCGAGCCAGGGCCACTGAATCAAGACACCAAGGACGTCGACACGAGCCACGCGCCGTAGCCTCCTTAAAGCCGACCGGGAAAGCTTCCGGTTCCTCGCTACCCGAGGCGCAGCCGCACAATCGGCCGCCGCGGCTTGCGCCTCGCCACTTCCCGAAATCCGGCCGCATCGAACATCGACTGGGTCCCGAACCAGAGAGACTCGTCGCGACCGGGTACGGGATCTGTCGACCGGATAAGCCTCCAGCAGCGTTGCGCCGCACTGACGTGCGTAGCGGACCGCGCCGGCGAGCAATGCGCCGGCCACGCCCTGGTGTCGGAACTCGGACGGGACGACGAAACACACGATCGACCACACCGACTGATCGTCGACTGGCTTCATCACTGGCGAGCGCCGCAGCCTCGCGTACTCGGCGCGCTGCCCGAGTGAAATCCAGCCCACCGGCACCGTGCCGCGGTAGCCAATGAGCCCCGGCGGTGGACCCGCCGCCGACCAATGCCTTCATGCGCCGCTTGCGCTGTTCCCGCGGACGGTCACCGGCCGACAGCAGTGACTTGCCGCTTTCCCGGTAGAACATGCACCAGCAGCCGCGCGCAACCGAGCACCCCTTGGCATTGAACACGGTTTCGAAGTCCGGCCATCGCTCCAGCGTCAACGGCTTCACCGTGATCTTCATTGGATTTCTCGCTGCCCCTCGGTTCTTGCTCGAGAGTATGGCGCGGCCTGCTGGAACCGCAGAGGCCATCCATCCTGCGTCCGGAACCAAAGGCAACCGCGGTGCGCGAAGGCCATCGCGTCCATGCAACACACTGCGCCGTCGTAGGGAACTTCTGCCGTGCTCTGGTCGAGCTGCCCCAGACGGAGGTTGGGCACGGCCAGCGTGGCACTGATGTCGTGTCGTGACAGTTCGCGAGTCTGTGGAAGCGTAAAGGTTCGTCCCGAACGGACAAAGTCAATGAAGTCCGCCGCGGGAGAGTCCTCCATGTACCACACCTCAGAGCGCGTGTCTTCTCGCCACATGCTTTCTTCCCGCTGCGCGAGACAGATCCGATCCGCCTCGGAAAGCTTCATCGGCTCGGCTCCTGCCTTACTGGACCAAGAGCAGACCGAACCGCACCCACAGGACCAGAAGCACGACAAAGCTGGAGGCGAACACCGCAAACCGATGCATGACCCGGTTGTACGTGCACTGGATGATGCTGTGGACGCAACGCAGCAGTACATAGAGCCATGCACCGGCCACAAAGAAGGCCGACGCATTTCCCGTCACGAGCAGCAGCGCACTCACGGCATAGAACATGACCGGCATTTCGAAGAGGTTTCGGTAGTTGTCCGATACCTGAATCGACTGCAGCTTTGTCGCAGCCTGCGCCGATGTCGCAATCTGCTGGGGATGGATTCGCTTTTGGCGCATTTCGCCAACGCGCACGACGAGCATGCGCAGCGCAACCAGCGACGTGAGGAGCGCCAGCGCGACGCAGGCAAGAGCTATCGAGTGGGCAGGGCTCATCGTGTCTCCGCCGGTAGAAATTCAACCAACACTTCGCGCCGGATCAGGTCCGGAGCACGGCCGCCCTATCTCGGCCAACCCGAGCCTATCCGGCAAGCAGCCGGATGGCCCAATACACACCGATGCCGATTTGTACGACAAAGGCGCAAAACCGGACGGTCACTGCAGGGGCTGAGATTGAACCAAGATGAATCAGGGTCTGCACGATACGAGCGGCCAGGAAGGCGAACGCAAGCGGATCCGTCACCGACGACTTTCCGGCGATGACGGCAATGAGCATCAGTCCACCAAATATGGGCAGACCTTCGAGGCAATTGGCGTGAGCCCGCGCAAGGCGCTGCATGAAAGGCGAAAGATTCGAGTTGTCGGGTCGGAAGCCATTGGCCGCAACGGCTCCGGTGACCACCAATTTGGAGCGGATGATCTCCATCAGGACCAGGAGCAGCAGGGCCCAGGCCACAAAGCCGGTCAGCGCAAGAAGAGTCGGTGTCATCGTCGCAACCTCGTGTAGCGATACGTAAGCCAGATTTCGCGAAATCGATCGTGGCCAGACAATCTAGCTCAGTCCCGCCGCGTTGCCGCGTCGGTGGAAGCGATTTGCCCACCGCTGGCCTTTGTCTTTTTCAGAATCACCAACGCAATGCCTCCGAGTATGGCGGTCGACGTCATCACGAGGCGCAGCGTCAAGGATTCTCCGAGGAACGCGATACCGCCCAAAGCGGCGATGACGGGGACGCTGAGTTGCACCGTCGCGGCGTTGGTGGACTTCAGTGCCGGCAATGCTGCATACCAGATGGCGTATCCGATGCCAGACGCGAGTGCACCCGACGCGACCGCGTACCCGAGTCCGGCGCCATCCAGAGTGGCGCCGCCATGCATGAATACGCTTGACACGGCTGCGATCGGTGCGGCGCGCAAGAAATTCCCGGCCGTTACCCGAGTGGGATCGCCGGCGCCCTTCCCGCGCAGGGAGTAGACACCCCACGCCACTCCGGCGCTCAGCATCAATAGGGAACCGGACAGGGGCGGGGCAGAAAGACCCGGCGACAGCAGTCCGACCAGCCCCCCGACGGCAAGCATGAGACCAAAGAGTTGCGGCCTCAGCAGACGCTCGCCCGCCCAGATCCCGTGGCCGATCATCGTTGCCTGGACTGCTCCGAAGAGCAGCAACGCACCCGTTGAGGCTGGCAGGCTTACGTACGCAAAGGAAAACCCGGCCGCGTAGACAAACAACGCCAGCGCCGATAGCCAGTTGCCTGTGCCAGCGGACGTGCCCTGCCTCACTCGCGTGACCAGCCAAAGCATTGCGGCTCCGGAGACCAGTCGGACAGTGGTGAAGGTCGCGGGGTCAATGCTGGTGTCCTTTAGCGCGACACGGCACAGCAGCGAGTTGCACGCAAATGCAATCATCGCCAGCGAAGTGAGCGCCACTAGACGTGCCAATGGCATCTCGTACCTTTAGGCGGAAGGGCGCAGAGCACAAGGGGTCACCGGAGCCCACTGCGGCCGGTGCATCCCATGGTCGAACCTCATGGGCAAGCGAGCCGCATTGACCCGTGATCGACCCAGAACCGAAGGACCGGAATGACCCATTGCGCCCATTCACTCTCGCTTTCGACGGCGCCGGACCTGAATCGCACCGATACCGCACAGGATGACTGCGGGCCAAAACGTGATGAAGAACAGCAGTCCGAGGCCAATGGGGTTGGGGTTCGGGTCGGGCCACAGGCCCACCGCGGCCAAGAGAACAACCGCCAACAGCGGTCCCCAGCCAAAGACGACCAGTACGAGCCCGATCTTGACCCAGCGATTGGCGAGATAGGCACTCACTGGTTGCCTCGCCTCGATGCCAAAATCATCGCTGCGCCTGACGCGCGGCGAACGGGGTCACGTTCCTGCGCCACGGACAGACGCCTGGTAGGCCGCAATCTTCGGCAGTATCGCTAGGCGGCGGGCCAGACTTTCCGCCGGCCAGTACTTCTCGCGCTCGTAGTACTCCGGGACAGCGGGTACGCCAGTTGAAATGACGACCCAGGGCTGCTTCGACGCGGTGAAGATGTGAATGTCGGGCGGCAAATGGTCCGGTTCATCGAGGGTGCCTACGCGGACGAACTTGACCACTGGCCCTGCTCCCGCGTAGTTGCTCCATAACGCAATGCGACACCGCGGGCAGCGCGCGATCTTCTGACCGCTGCCACTCTCGGACGGCGTGTCGACGACGTCGGCCTCTCCGGCCAGGACTTCAATCCGGTCGCCTTCGATCATTGCATTGAGAGCGAATGAAGCGCCGCTCTCACGCTGGCACCAGCGGCAGTGACAGCAGTGGACGAACAGCGGCGTCGAAAGCATGCGGTAGCGCACGTACCGGCAGTCGCAGCCGCCTTCCAGGGGAAACGTCGGGCCAGGGCTCAAGGTGGGGTTCCTACAACTCGTGCAAGGCGCCAGACGGCCGCGACGGCGACGGGGTGCCGCCGCTTCACCTGGGCGACGGATCGGACGCTATTGCCATCGGTGCGCTGGGCCCTACAACCGGGCGCCCCTTTCCTGCAGCAGTTCCCGCAGCACCGAACGATGGCAGTGCGCTTCGTGCTCGCAATAGCATCCGACGGAGAAGTTCGTCTGGTGCGACAACGTGGCCAGCAGCTGAATGGCATGCGAGCGCTCCGGACTGGCCATCTCTGAGCGGTACTTCCTGGTGAATGCAGCCCACTGTGCGGGCGTCTTGGCTTCCTGCCCCAGTTTCATCGTCTCGACGCTGGGCGCCAAGTTTGGAAACCAGACGTCATACCAGTTCTGCAAAGCAAACTCGGTCTTGGGGACACCCCTCGGCGGCCGACGAACCGTGCCGATGCGCGTGCCCTCATCGGCCGCTCTCGGCGCTCCCAGGCGCACTACGCGAATAGCCATGGCCTTCTTCCTGATGGTGTCCGATGATCGAGTTCCGGTGTATCCGACGGGTGTCCACCTATGCCGCAGATCGAGTGCGGATTCCAGCTCTGAACTTTCGCGAAGGACCACGATGACTTCCGCAATTTGCTCATGAACCGTATGAATCCTCTCATATTGTCCGACCCGTAGTATGGGCGACCGCGTTCGGCAGGGCTCGCTCGGGGATGATCATCGACGGCCTGACGCCAGCGACGCGATGGACGGACCGCTCGATGGTCGCGCTAGGCATCATCCGCGCGCGCGAACGCCTGCAGTCTGAGCACGGTCGCCCAGTTCCTGGTCGTGGCCCCCTGGCCGGCCTTCCCGAGCAGCGCGGCTCCGGCTTTGCTGCCGACGATGCCGTTGGGACACAGCAGATAGGCCGCCTTCCTGCCTACCACGAGGCGCTCGGGAGGAACCACCAACGACGCGATTACGGCAAGACTCGAAAGCGCTTTTGCGTCCTGTATGAACGCTACCAGCAGGCGTGAAGGGTCCGGCGCAACCGTCGCGAGCGGGTTCTCCAACACGATGGCCGCCAGTTGCTTTGCCGATATGACGATGACAGGCACTTCGATCTGCAGCTTGTCAGAAATCGCGGCGGCAATGTCCGACGCGTGCCTGGCCGGCGTGCCCGTGTCTGCGCGGAAGACCGCGTTGCCACTGTTGAGCAGTGTGGCCACGCCGGTGTAGCCCAGCCCCGTGAGCACGTCGCGCAGTCCTGCCATGGGGACACGCCTGGCCTTGCCAACGTTGACACCTCTCAACAGGGCGACGAAGGTGGGCATCTGCGATCCGGGAGCTAAGGCTGCAACCTCTGCGGCGTCAGTTGCGTCGGGTCGTAGAAGAACTGCTCTTCCACGATGCGCTCGCCCTCCCAGCGCTGGTACGCGAGTTCCTCCATGCACGTCTCCGTGCCGTCGAGCCATCGAAACTTGAACACCCAGCGAATCACTACCTTGTCTCCACTGACGAACACTGGCCGGATGCACTGCGAAAAGACGTCCTTCGCCCGGGCCAGAACACGACGCTCGTTTGCGATGAGAATGTCCCGGCCAACGCAAGGAGCCGACTGATTTTCTTGCATCGAGGCATTCGGGGCGTAGAACGCCTCGATGGCGTCCGCATGGGCGTTCTGTTCGACGAGCGCGATGAATCGCTCGAGGGTTACTGCCGTTGGCATGGGCGACCCGAGCTGCGGACTACCGTCGGAACTGGGCCCAACCGCAGAGCCGCATCGCCTTCAATGAGAGGTCATGCGCCATTCGTACCACCCCGTCCCCGGTTGCTCGCCAGCCATTCGTAGAGGCGCCCGCCTGCCCAGCACTGCGGTATCGCGAGCACAGCCAGGGCAATGGGATACCAATTGGGGCCAAGACCTTTGTTCCACGTTGCGACGATGCCCGCGATACCGAGAAGGGTGCCCACGACACCAAGGATCAGAGCGTGTTTCATCGGTTGGCCCGGAGCCAGCCGGGCCGTGAGGTAGGCACCGGCGATGCTGATGACGACGCGGTAGGTCGTCGCAACAACCGCCAGCGAGTCGTCCATCGGTTGGCCCAGTGGCGGATAGACCCTGGCCAGATGCAACGCGATGTCGACCATGGTCGTGACGACGATGATGAAGATGATGCCGGCAACAATTGCCCAGATGGATCTCTTGCTCATCGTCGTCTCCATGGGTGCTGGACGCTCGCGGTCACTGCGACGACGGGCCAGGCGTCGCCGTCGAGACGTGGAAGCAGATTTCAGCTGGCCTGGCTACGGGTACACGTCGAACGCCACGTCAGGCCCTGTAGTACATGCCGGACGCTGGTTTGGCAAACAACGCCACCGCTTCCGCCAACAGCGCTGGCGGAATGGCACTCGCCGCCTTTTGGTGGGATTCGATGCTGTCCCACTCTTCGATGATGGCTAGACATGCAGGATTCTCGGTGCTTCGCAGCAGCCGGCACGAAATGCACCCCCCGCAAGTCGTGATGACCGCGATTACGGATTGCAAAAAGGCATACAGTTTCTCTTCTGCGGCGACTTTGGCTTCGAACTGATTGATGCGGGTTATGGTCACTTGCACCTCCGAGTGCGCAGAGCCTGGCAATGGGCATGAACGGGCCTTCCAGGACCGCTCGATGAAAGGATCATAGGTCTGCCTCGGTCCCCGAATTCTGCTGCCGGGCGTAGCTCACCGTCAGCGCCTCCCACACGTGCCCATCAGGCTCGTTCCAGTAGACGATTCGACCACCGTGCTGAGTGTTGATCTGCAGGTCCACAGGACCGTGCGGCGTACTCCTATAGGGGATGCCACGGGCCCTGATCCTCGCCAGGATGCCGTCGAATTTGGACTCGCTCACGCGAAAGCAAAAGTGCTCAACGGGAAATGGCCCATCGACTTGGTCAAAGTCGAGGGTCAGGCCCGAGTTCACAAAAACCGGACAGAAGGACCCGATTGTCGACTCCGCCCACGGGACGTCGAGCAACGTGGCGAGCAACTCCGCCGCAGCCCTCCTGTCCCGGGCAGGAACGATCGCGTGGTCGAGTTCAACGCTCATTATGCTTACCCGAGTTCAGCGTAGTTCCCTGCGCACCACCAGCTTGAGCCCGGACCAGACCTCCGTGACGGCACAGACCTTGATGTCCACGAGACCCAGCGGAAGGGCGACTGCGCGAACAACGTCTTCCGTCAGGTCCGTTGGCACCTTCGCTGCCTTCTTTGGCCATGACACCCAGATCGCGGCGTCGGGCTTGAGTTTCTTGCGCAGGGACGTCAGGTGTCTGGCAAGTTCCTTGCGCTTGCGGACAAAGACATGCGCGATGTCTACTCGTGGGCCGGGGCTGCGGTCGAACACAACGTCTGGCGGTAGGGGCTCGAGTAACGCCATGTAGTCAACCGGCGCTGCGATCGCGACGACACGGCTCGCCGGCCTGAGTCCGAGCTTCTTCGAGAGTGGCGTAGCGGAATAGCCCGGTGCTGAAGGCATCGGGTTGCGCTCAGATCACCCTAACGATTGTCATCAGTCGACCTCGGCGCCTTGGACTCGAGTACGAGCTGCGTCTGCCTCACCACGGCGCACAGTTTCCCCCTGGGCATCGGTAGTGGCGGTCTGCCACACCATGGTGGTACGGCCGCGGTGCAGCGCTAGGGACTCTGCCCGTATCGTCGTGCCGCCGGGAGCCGCGGCGATGCACTTGGTACTCGACTCCGTTGTCGTGGTGCCCTTGCCCGGCGGCAAATTCAGCAGCGTCCCCACCGCGCCTACTGTGTCCGCGAACGGCATGCACGCGCCCCCGTGGAGCATGCCACCGGTCGTGCACAGGTCAGCGCGTACCACCATCTCGGCAAGTACGGCGTTGGGAGAGACCCCAAGGAGCTTGACTCCCATGAGCCCGGGAAGCAGGGGCTCGAGCAACGCCTGGATGGAAGCGACCGTATGCATGGCCTCACGTCATCGAGTGATCGCATTGTGTCGGCGCCGGCAGCCGCCGTGGGGAAGCGACCCGCTCGAGGGGAGGGTCAGCTCCGAGTTTGCGCGAAAGCATAGGCCATGACACCGATGACGAGGCAAACCAGGGCAATGACGTCTGCGGCGACGACTCGCCCGACCTCGGCGTTGTAGCCGCCGACGGCCCAAGCTAGCCACAGAAACGCGATGACGCTGATGAAGGCGCCGAGGAATGCGATTCGTTGGTAGACGGGCTTAAAGGCTGCCACGACGAAGAACAGGCCGAGCAGACCAAACAGTACCGCGCGATGGCGCATAAGGATCGCAAGGTTGGGTTCATTGAAAGGCAAGCCATAGAGCGCCGCAAGCCAGTCGCCGCCGAAGATGCCTGTTACCGGCACAAGGTGAATGAGCCCGACGACGACTAGCATTGCTGAGACCAGGTGGCGCACAGGTGTGAACTCCCAAGGGGCTAATGCCAGAATTCACCGGACGGCAAGGCCTCTCGCCCGGGTCCGGCGGACCGATAAGTTGAGCGCGCGATTCACGCCGCCTGCGCACCGAGGGTTCTTGCTCGATGGCCAACGAAGACCGAGACATGAGGGACCGTATGCGGCCGGCGGAAGCGGAAAATAAGAGGTAACCGTCTCCCCAGCGCCCCTCTCCTGAACGGCGAACCGGCCGCCCGGCTTGAGGACGCGGATGATCTCCAAGCGGAGCTTGACTTGAGCTTCCTATGCGCTTCGATTTCTCGAGGATCCGGCCGATCACGATGCCGTCCCACTCGGGCTACGGCAGCCTCTTGAACGTGAACGCGGCCCCTGTGTGCGCTTGATCTCGTCAACAGCGACACCTCCGCCACCCCCGATGTCGGACCTGTTCGGGGACGGCATCCCTTAGGACTTCGCTTTCTTCGAAGGTTTCGACTTGCCGGCACTGTTGAGGGCGACCGCTTGGCGAACGAGCGTCTTGAAGGCAGTCTCGTCGACGGCTTCTCCTTCGTGGATGTCGATCGCGCGACGTACGTTTCCATCGAGACTCGAATTGAAGAGACGGGCCGGATCCGTCAGGGACGCGCCCTTGGCGAAGGTAAGTTTCACGACCTTCTTGTAGGACTCACCCGTGCAGATGATGCCGTCGTGCGACCAAATCGGAGTTCCCATCCACTTCCACTCCTCGACGACGTCCGGGTCCGCTTCCTTGATGAGCTTGCGCATTCTGCTGAGGGTTTCCCCGCGCCAGTCCGCGAGTTCGGCGATTCTTTTCGAGATGAGTTCCGATGCCGACTGGCCTTGGTTCGCGCCCGACTTTTTCACACTCTCATCCTAGAAATTCCAGAAAAAGGGTTGCGTCAAATTCCGCCGCACTGGGGTAGCGTTTGGACATGGACCGGGTCCCGGCGATGACGTCTGCGGCTGGCGCGATCGAACTTTCCGCCGGGTACGTTGCCGGCTGACGGATAACCTGGAACGCCAACCCACCCGAAACCCGCACCAAGATTTGACTCTGGGCCGGATACTGAATGAATACTCAGTACCAATGAAGGAGGTGCGTCCATGGGCTCCCTTCCGCAGATGCGTTCGACCCGACTGCTGGACCGGCTGCGCGAGCGCATCCGTTACCACCACTACAGCCTAAAGACCGAGAAGAGTTACGTCCACTGGGCGCGCCGCTTCGTGCATTTGCGTGCGCTGCGGCACCCGAAGAAGGTCACCGCACACACGCTGCGCCATTCGTTCGCCACGCATCTGCTGGAGACCGGCGTCGACATGCGCCGCGTGCAGGAACTGCTCGGCCACTCGGACGTTTCGACCACGATGATCTACACGCACGTGCTCGCCAGCAGCGCCGCGGGTCTGGCTTCGCGGCTCGATTCCTTGCGCTGCGCCGAGCCCGCCCCTTGCTATTCCATCCAGTACTGTATACATTGACAGTAGACGCTCCGCCCGGAGAGGCTCGCATGGCATCCCCGTCGATTTCTCCGCAGGCCGCCGCATCACGCCCCGCCAGTCGGAGATCCTGGAGTTCATCCGCCAGGCGCTGACCGAGAGCGGCGCGCCACCCACGCGCGACGAGATCGCGCGCGCCTTCGGCTTCCGTTCGCTGAACGCGGCCGAGCAGCACCTGCAGGCGCTGCCGAAAAAGGGCCTGATCGAACTCGTCGCCGGCACCTCGCGCGGCATCCGCCTGAAGGACAGCGTGCGCGAACTGATGGCCGCGGCGCAGGAAGATGGGCCTGCCGCTGATCGGCAAGGTCGCCGCGGGCAGCCCGCTGCTGGCGCAGGAAAACGTGCTCGCCACATCCCGCCGTGGACCCGGACATCTTCAGGCCGCGCGCCGATTACCTGCTCGAAGTGCGCGGCATGAGCATGCGCGACGCCGGCATCCTCGACGGCGACTGGCTGGCCGTGCACAAGCGCGCACAGGCGCAGTCGGGGCAGATCGTCGTGGCGCGCCTCGGCGATGACGTCACGGTCAAGCGGCTGAAGACTGCGCGGCGCGCGCGCGGAACTGATCGCCGAGAACCCGGACTTCGCGCCGATCGTCGTCGACCTGCGGCGCGAGCCGTTCGCCATCGAGGGCATTGCTGTCGGGGTGATCCGGCCTTCGCTCTGACGCCCTGCGTTCCCACCACTCCGCTTCACTGCCTGAGGAGGACGCACATGCGTGCGGCCACGGAATTGCTTTCCCTGTTGCATACCGCCGTCGGCGCGCCGCTGTGGCGCGCTGACGAGCGCCCGGTCGATGAAGCCTGCGGCCCGACGCTGGCCAGCGGCTTCGCCGAACTCGACCGCGAACTGCCAGGCGGCGGCTGGCCGCAGGGGCAGCTGGTCGAACTGCTGACCGACGATGCCGGCATCGGCGAGTTGTCGCTGCTGGCGCCGGCGCTGGCGCAGCTGGCGCAGGCGCGGCGCTGCGACGGTGTGGGTACTGCCGGCGGACCGCCTCGACCACCGTACGCACGCATCTCGGCGCTTGAAGCGCAGGCGTGCCGTATGCGCCGGCACTGGCCACCGCCGGCCTCGATCTCGCGCGCACGATCTTCGTCAAGCCGGCCACGCCGCGCGAGGGCCTGTGGGCGATCGAGCAGTCGCTGCGCGCGCGTCACCTCGGCGCGGTGATCGGCTGGCTGCCCGCCGGTGGCCATGCCGACAGCGATTTCCGCGCGCTGCGCCGCCTGCATCTGCTGGCGCAGCGTCACCAGGCGCTCGCCTTCGTGCTGCGCTCCACGCACCATGCGCGGGCGCCCTCGCCCGCCGTGCTGCGCGCTGCTGCTGGCGAGCAACGGCGCGCAACTCGACGCTCACGCTGCTGAAGCGGCGCGGCCGACCGCTGCTCGAGCCGATCACGCTCACGCTGCGGCCCGCGCACTGGGAGCGCGCCCGCGTCGAGGTCGACACCGCACCGCCGCGCATACTGCCAGCCGCCGCGGCACTGCTCGATACGCGGCGCCCGATGGACGAACTGCTCGCCTAGCAGTGCTCCGATTCGCGGGTTCCGCCCGCGCAGCACCGTGGCCCTGTGGCTCGCCCTCGTCCTGCCCGCTCTGCCGCTGCAGCTGGCCGAGCGCGCGTTGCCCTGTGCGCTACCGCTCGCCATCGTTGAAGGTCCGCCGCAGCGCCTGGACGTGATCCACTGCAACACGGCGGCGCGGGCGGCCGGCGTTGCACCCGGCATGAAGCTCGCGGCGGCACAGGCGCTGGCACGCACGCTGATCCCGGTCGCGCGCAACCCCGAGCGAGAACACGACGCGCTCGCCGAACTCGCCGGCTGGGCGTATCAGTTCTCGTCGCACGTGGTGCCGCAGCCCGACGGCCTGCTGCTCGAAACCGGCGGCAGCGAGCAGCTGTTCGGCGGACGCGCACGGCTGCATCGCGTCATCGCCGGCGGGCTCGACGAGCTCGGCTATCGCGGCGCATTTGCCTACGCCACCGCGCCACGCGCCGCGCGCGTGCTTGCAATTTCGTCCCGCATGACCGCGACGGCTGCGCCGTCGCACGTGCAACCGGGTCGCTCAGACCAGGCGCGTGCCACCTCCCTTGGCCCTCCCCAGCTCGCGGGGGAGGCGGTGTTGCGACGCCTGCCGATCGGCTGTCTCGAATGGGACGCAACAACGAACGAGACGCTGCGCGCGCTCGGGCTGGCAACGATCGGCGACCTGCTGCGGCTACCGCGTGACTCATTCGCGAAGCGCTTCGGCACCGGGTTGCTCGATGATCTCGACCGCGCGCTCGGTGTGCGCAACGATCCACAGCCGCTGTACGTGCCGCCCATACGCTTTGCTGCCGGCATGGAACTGCCCGCCGACATGAGCGAAACCGCGCAGCTGATGTTTCCGGCGCAGCGCCTGCTGGCCTCGCTCGAAGGCTTTCTGCGCGGGCGCAATGCAGGCGCAACCGAGCTCGTGTTTGCCGCCACGCACAGCGTACGCCGCGGTGTCGAGCTCGCGCCGACCGTGATCACGCTGGCACTTGCCACGCCCGAGCGCGATGCGAAGCGGCTCGCCACGCTGCTCGCCGAGCGGCTGGCGCGCGTGACGCTGCCGGCGCCGGCGCTCACGCTCGCACTCACGGTCGAGCACCTGCATCCGTTCGCGGCGCTCAACGCCAGCCTGCTGCCGCCAACCGCGCACGACGGCGACCATGGCGTCGACTGGCTGCAGCTGGCCGAAACGCTGCATGCGCGCCTCGGCTCCGAGCGGGTGTTCCAACTGCAGGCCGTGAACGACCACCGGCCAGAACGCGCCTGGCGCGCCGTGCCGATCGCGGTCAACGGCGACCGGGCGGCGGCCTCGGTGACGTCATCCTTACCACGACCGCTGCTGCTGCTGCCGACCCCGCAGCCACTGCCGGCGCGCGACGAGCAGCCGCTGTACCGCGAGCCGCTGACACTGGTCGCTGGTCCCGAACGCATCGAGTGCGGCTGGTGGGATCTGACCGGCCCTGCTGCCGGCTCCCCGGCGCGCGCCGTGCACCGCGATTACTTCGTCGCCCGCAATGCGCGCGGCCAGTGGTTGTGGATCTACCGCGAACTCGCCGCCCCGCGCGGCTGGTTCCTGCACGGACTGTTTGCTTGAGACGCGATGACGCCCTCCTATACCGAGCTGCACTGCCTGTCCAACTTCTCGTTCCTACGCGGTGCGTCACATCCGGAGGAACTGGTCGAGCGCGCGCTCGCGCTCGAATACACCGGGCTGGCGCTCACCGACGAGTGCTCGTTCGCCGGTTCGGTGCGCGCGCACCTGGCGCTCACCGAAGCGCGCGAGAACGACGAACCGGCGCGTGCGTTCCGGTTGATCCACGGCACCGAAATCCAGCTCACCGAGGGTGACGATCCCAAGCGCCTGCGGCCCGGCGCCAGGCTGGTGCTGCTCGCGCGGACACGCGCAGGCTACGGCAACCTCAGCCAGCTCGTCACGCTCGCACGCCGGCAAGCGGCCAAGGGTAGCTACCGGCTGAGCGCTGCGGACATCGAGGCACACGCCACATGGCTCGAAGATGTGCTGGTACTGCTGCTGCCGCTGCGCACGTGGCGCGAGGCGCTCGACGCCGCGCGCGTTGAATGTGAAGCGCGCTGGCTGGCGGAGCTCGCGCCCGGCGCGGGCTGGATCGCCTGCGAGCTAACGCGCGGCACCGACGATGCCGCGCAACTGGAAGCGCTGCAGGCAATCAGCGATGCCACCGGCGTGCCGCTGGTGGCCGCCGGCGACGTGCAGATGCATGCGCGCCGCCGCAAGCGCCTGCACGATGTGCTGACTGCCGTGCGCGTGAAGACGCCGCTGGCGCAGTGCGGACGCGAACTGGCGCCGAACGCCGAGCGCTATCTGCGGCCGCTGTACCGGCTCGCCCGCATTTATCCAACGGAGTTGCTCTTGCAGACGCAGGCGATCGCCGAGCGCTGCACCTTCTCGCTCGACGAGCTGCGCTACGAGTACCCGGAGGAGATCGTGCCGCCGGGCGAGACACCGGCCACCTGGCTGCGGCGCGCAACCTACGAGGAAGCGAAGACGCGCTACCCCGACGGTATGCCAGACAAGGTGAAAGCCATCGTCGAACACGAACTCGCGCTGATCGCCGACCTGCGCTACGAGCCCTATTTCCTCACCGTCTACGACATCGTCCGCTACGCACGTTCACAGGGGATTCTGTGCCAGGGGCGCGGCTCGGCCGCGAACTCCGCGGTGTGCTACTGCCTCGGCATCACCGAGGTCGATCCGGCGCGCATGAGCGTGCTGTTCGAGCGCTTCATCAGCAAGGAGCGCAACGAGCCGCCGGACATCGACGTCGACTTCGAGCACCAGCGCCGCGAAGAGGTGATGCAGTACATCTACGCCAAGTACGGGCGCCACCGCGCGGCGCTGACCGCGGCACTGCACACCTACCGGCCGAAGGGGGCGCTGCGCGACGTCGGCAAGGCGCTCGGGCTGTCGCTCGACCAGGTCGACCGGCTGGCGAAGACGATGGCGTGGTGGGATGGCCGCAAGATCATTCCGCAACGGCTGGAGGAAGCCGGCTTCGATCCGGCCAATCCGGTCATCGCGCAGCTCGCCGAGCTCGTGATCGAGGTGATCGGTTTTCCGCGTCACCTGTCGCAGCACTCCGGCGGCTTCGTCATTGCGCGCGACCGGCTCGACCGCCTGGTGCCGATCGAGAACGCCGCGATGGACGCACGCACGGTGATCCAGTGGGACAAGGACGATCTCGATGCGCTCGGCCTGCTGAAGATCGATGTGCTCGCACTCGGCATGCTGAGTTGCATACGCCGCGTGCTCGATCACCTGCAGCACTTCGATGGCCGTCACTGGCGGCTGCAGGACATTCCGTCGGAGGATGGGGCTGTCTACGACATGCTGTGCCGGGGGGACTCGCTCGGTGTATTCCAGGTCGAGAGCCGCGCGCAGATGAACATGCTGCCGCGCCTGGCGCCGCGCTGCTTCTACGATCTCGTCATCGAGACCGCGATCGTGCGCCCCGGACCGATCCAGGGCGGCATGGTGCATCCCTACCTGCGGCGGCGGCAGAAGCTCGAAGACGTGACCTACCCGTCCGAAGCGGTGCGCTCGGTGCTCGAACGCACGATGGGTGTCTCGATATTCCAGGAGCAGGTCATGCAGCTGGCGGTGGTCGCGGCGGGCTTCACGCCGGGCGAGGCCGACAAGCTGCGCCGCGCGATGGCCGCGTGGAAGCGCAAGGGCGGCATCGGCCCGTTCCGCGACAAGCTGATCAGCGGCATGTTGGCGCGCGGCTACACCGCCGAGTACGCCGAGCAGATCTACAAGCAGATCCAGGGTTTCGGCGAATACGGTTTCCCGGAGAGCCACGCGGCGAGCTTCGGCCTGCTGGTGTACGTGTCGTCGTGGCTCAAGTGCCACGAGCCAGCGGCGTTCTGCGCCGCGCTGCTCGACTCGCAGCCGCTCGGCTTTTATGCACCGGCGCAGATCGTGCGAGACGCGATGGACCATGGCGTCGAAATTCGGCCGATCGACGTCACCGTAAGCGACTGGCACTGCACGCTCGAGCCGTCGACCGCCGATCCATCAACGCCGGCGGTGCGGCTCGGACTCGAACTGGTCGCGGGCTTGGCCGAAGCCGCGGGCGAACGCCTGATGGCGGCGCGACGCGAGGCGCCCTTCACCGACGCGGAGGACCTGGCGCGCCGCGCGCTGCTCAATCGCGGCGAGATCAGCGCGCTGGCCAAGGCCGATGCGCTGGCCACGCTGACCGGCCATCGCCGCCGCGCGCTGTGGGCCACACTCGGCGTCGACGCCGACGCGCCGCGCAGCGCACCGCTCGCCGCGCGCTCGCGCCGCGAGGCGCCGGTCGATCTGCTGCCGCCGACCGAAGGCCAGGACATCGTCGCCGACTATCACCACACGGCGCTGACGCTGCGCCGCCATCCGCTGGCGCTGCTGCGCGAGCGCTTCAACGCGAAGGGCTATCTGACCGCCGCCGGCATCGGCCAGTGCGCGCGACCAGCAGCGCGTGCGCACCACCGGCATCGTCACCTGCCGCCAGCGGCCCAGCACCGCGAGCGGCGTCACCTTCGTCACGATCGAGGACGAGACCGGCACCGTGAACGTCGTGGTCTGGAACACGACCGGCGAGAAGTACCGGCGCGCGATGCTCGGCTCGACGCTGCTGACCGTGTACGGCCATGTCGAGCGCGTCACCACGGGCGTGACACCGATCGTGCACCTGATCGCGTCACGGCTGGAGGATCACTCGCCATCTGCTCGGCGCGCTGGTGACGCCGAGCCGGGACTTTCACTGACGCCAGACCGCGTGCCGGCCCGTGTTCCCGGAATTGACGGCTCAGAGCGTGCGCGCGAGCAGACCGATTCCCGAGACGAGCAGCAACGCGCTGGTCGCCACATGAAATTGCGGGTTGTTCAGCCGTTGATACAGGGCCAGGCCTCCGATCGCCCCGAACAATGCGAATGGTACGAACGTAAGATCCTTTGCCGCCGGCGCACCGGGCGGCGACTGCCAGTGAAGGCACGCAATCGTAAGCAGCTGCATGGTCAGGATGTACGGCTGATACACCGCGCGCTGCTGGTGCTTGTCCCATCCGCGCCTCGAACACCAGATCGTGACGCTGACGCCCGGCAGGCCAGCGAGGCCACCCGAAAGTCCTCCCAGCGCACCCGCGATCGCGGCGCTCCAGCGTCCGCCACGCACAACGGGTGTTTCACGGCGCATCAAGATGTAACCGCCGTAGCCGACGAGGATGAGACCGAGTCCCGCAGCGTAGATGGAAGCATCGATGCGCACGAGAAGCCAGACGCCCCATGGCACTGTCAAAGCGCCGCTGACCAGCAGCGGCCATAGCGGCCTGAAGCGAATGGACGCGCGCAACTTCCAGACCGCGTAAAGCTGGATCGCGCACGAGCAGAAGACAATCGTCCGCACCGCACTCACGGGGTCGATATTGAAATACGCGAGCGCGCTGCCGGCGATCGCCGAAAATGCAAAACCGACGATGCTTGACAACAGGGCAGACACGAGTACGACTGTCGCCGTGGCAATGACCAACCACGCCTCGTGGCGGCTTTCTGCAATCGCGCTCGCAATGCCACTGAATGCAAACATGGCCCAGACCGAGACGGCGGCCAGCCCGGCCCGCGCCATTAACGGACTGTCGAACACGTCGGAGATGACGGCGCCTCCCCGACTTGCAACACGAAACAGCGTGGACCGCATGGCGACTCCCTGCTTGCAAAGGCTGATGTGTGGGACCGAAGGTTCGGCGGCGTTTGCTCCGTCACTCGAGGCAGTCGTTGCTGCTCGACCGCCGGCGGACAGTAGGCAGCGGTGGCAGCACTTAGGTGGCGGTTCGCGCCCCAAAAGTGACACACTGGAGTCCGAAGTCCGCGCCCCACGAGCAGTGGCCGACTTCACCCCGGAGGAACGAAGTGGACAGCTCCGTGTCGTTCGGTCAGTGGCTGCGCCGGCGCCGTATGGCCCTGGGGCAGACGCATGCCGCACTGGCCGAATCGGCGCACTGTTCAGTATCGGCGCTGCGCAAGATCGAAGCCGACGAGCGGCGCCCGTCGCATCGGCTGGCCGAAAGGCTGGCGGCTTGCCTGCAAGTACCCCCGGCCGAGCGGGCGAGCCTCATCGAGATCGCGCGCGGCGAGCGTCGCATCGATTGGCTGGAACGACTTTCCGCCGTCGGATTGCCGCCGCCTCTCGCAACACCGATCGGCCCGAGGGACATCGCAACGGCCCTCGAAGTTCGCGGAGCCGCGCAGCGAGCGATCGCGTTCTTCGACGCGTCGATGCCGTCGATTGCGGTGCTGCCTTTCATCAACCTGAGCGACGACGCGGGCAACGAGCACTTTGCGGACGGCCTGTCCGAGGAACTATTGAACGTGCTCGCGAAGATTCCGGGTCTGCGTGTCGCTTCACGCACGTCTGCCTTTTCGTTCAAGGGCAAGGGGGACGTGGACATCCCGACCATCGCGCGCCAGGTCAACGTCTCCACGGTGCTCGAGGGCAGTGTCCGCAAGTCGGGCGGCCGCGTGCGCATCACCGCTCAGCTGGTCGAGGCGGCGAGCGATTCCCACCTGTGGTCGCAGTCCTACGACCGCGAGCTGGATGACATTTTTGCAGTGCAGGACGACATCGCACGGTCGGTCGTGCAGGAGTTGCGCTCCGCGCTGCTCGGCGAGCCGGCCGATGCGGCAGCCAGCGCGCGCGCGAGCGCGCAAGTGCTCGCGGCCACGCGCGGCCGCACTCAGGACGCCGAGGCGCACGAGCTGTATCTGCTCGGTCGATTCCTGATCGACCGGCTCACGCCCAACGATACGGTCACCGGCATCGGCTATTACCGGCAGGCCCTGCAACGTGACCCGCGGTATGCGCTCGCGTGGGCCGGTCTGGCAGGCGCGTATTCAAATCAGGCCGACTATGGCTGGGCGCCGATGGCGCAGACCTTCGCGCTTGCCCGCGCCGCGGTCTTGCACGCCCTCGAGCTGGAGCCAGAGCTGGCAGAGGCGCATGCCGAGCTGTGCTGGATACAAATGTGTCATGAATGGGACCTGCATGGCGCTGCGGCGTCTTGCCGGCGCGCGCTTGAGCTGTGCGCCAGCGACCGCAGCAACCTCATCGCCGCGTCGGTGCTGGCCGACAGTCTGGAGCGCAAGGACGAAGCCGTGGCGTGGGCCCGCCGCGCGGTCACACTGGACCCGCTGAGTTATATCGCGCACGGCAACCTGGCGCTCCGGTATCTGAACTCAGGCTTGCTCGACGAGGCGGACGCCGCGCTTGATCGTGCCTTCACACTCAACCCACGCGCCGGTTGCTGCACGCGGTGCTCGGTACGCTGCGTCTCGAGCAGGCACGGCCGGAAGAAGCACTCGCGGCGTTTCAGCAGGAAGGCATTGAGGCATTGCGACTGTCGGGAATTGCCGTGGCCCAGCACGGACTCGGGCGGCGCGCCGAATCCGAAGCGACGCTGCAGCAACTGACCGAACGCTGCGCCGACAACGGCGCGCTACAGATTGCAGAAGCATTTGCTTGCCTCGGCGACGCCGATCGCGCCTTCGAGTGGCTGGAGCGCGCCTACCAGCAGCGCGACTCGGGTTTGCCGCAGATGCAGTCGTGGCCGCTGCTGCGCAACCTGCACCAAGATCCGCGCTGGCAGCCCTTCCTCGAGAGAATGGGGCTCGTTGAGAGTCGCGCGCAGTCTGCTTGAAAGATCACTGAGCGGCGAAATGGCGCTGAAAGGTAGCGCGTGACCCGGCCACGGCGGTGGCCGACCGCCGCTGTATCACTTTTGGGGCGAAATCCGCCACCCGCGGGCCACTGCGGCCTCCTACTGTTCGCCGCCTTCCGACAACAATGAAGGCATCAGTAGGTACTGTCGATTCGCCCCTGGCGTCGTCCTTCCCGGAATTGCCACGCGGTCGACCCTTCGGTCGGAAACGAACCATCGCCACGAAAGGACCCAGATGAACCCACCCGACTTCCCCGCCGCGAAGCACTCGAAACGGCCCTCGCTGACACTCGCGACGAAAATCGCCATGCCGCTGGTCGTTGTTGCGGCAAGCGCATTGGGTATTGCTTCGGCCGATGCGCAGGAGCTTCGCGCGCCAGACGCCGACACCATGCGAGGGTACGACAATGCGGTGCGTGCCCTAACGGCGCAGCGCTACTTCGCTGCCTACAGCCGCTTCGCCGCGCTGGCGGATGAGGGCCACGCGCCGTCGGCACGAATAGCCCTGGCGCTCGTGAGCTACCGCCCTTCCCTATCCGGCCCCCAATGGACGGCTACACCAGCGCAACTGCAGCGCTGGAGCACTCTGGTCGCTCCTGAGATGCACGAGCGCAGCAGCCTGATCGCCGAGTACAGCCGCGGGGAATAAGGCTGTTCCCGCCCGACGGCAAGGTTCCACGGTTCTTACGGTGCTGGTCCGTTTCACCACTCGAACACAGGGGGCCTCAAGCCATCTTCTGCTGCTAGTGAAGCTTGACCCGCGGCTCCAGGCGTTCGCGCACCAGCCGACCCAATGTATCGAATGCCACGCGGATCACACCATGGATCGACACCAGGTGCATCTTGTAGAGCGAGGCATACATCAGGCGCGCGACCAGCCCCTGGATAATCATGCTGCCGCCGATGAGCCGTCCCATCAACGTGCCGACCGCGGACAGTTCGCCAAGCGAAACGAGAGAGCCGAAGTCGTGGAAACGAAACTCGGGCAGCGGCCGCCCCGAGAGTCGTGCCTTGATGGATTTCGCGAGTAGCGTGGCCTGCTGATGCGCGACTTGGGCTCGCGGCGGCAGGATGGCATGGCCCGCATGACCCAGCCACGGCGCCGCGGCGCAATCGCCAAAGGCGAAGATGTCGGGGTCCTGTGTCGTCTGCAGTGTTGGCCTGACGACCAGCTGGTTGGCGCGGTTCACGTCGAGCCCGTCGAGCGCGCGCAGGATTGGAGGCGCCATGATGCCCGCCGCCCAGACAACCAGGTCGGCCTTGAAGAACGTGCCGGCGGCGGTGTGCACGCCACTGGCGTCGACAGAAGTGACGCGCTGACCGGTCTGCACAGCGACATCGAGCCGCCGCAGCAGTTCCGTCGCCGCGGATGCAAGTTGATCTGACAGCGGCGGTAGGATGCGCGGTGCGGCCTCGAGCAGAGTGAGACGGATGTTGCGCACCGGGTCGAGGTGCTCGAGTCCGTACCCGGCATGCGCGCGCGTGGTCTGGCGGATCTCGGCCGCGAGCTCGACACCGGTGGCACCGGCACCGATGATAACGATGTCGATCTGCGCCGACTCACCGGCCGCCGCGCGCGCGTCCGCACGCACACAGGCCGCCAGCAGCCGCCGATGGAAGCGCTCGGCGTCGACCCGCATGTCGAGCGAGATCGCGTGCAGCGCCACACCCGGCACACCGAAGTCGTTGCTGACGCTGCCGACGCAGATGATGAGCGTGTCGTAGCCCAGCGTGCGGCGCGGCAAGATTTCCTCGCCGTCGACTGACTGCACCGCATCGAGTGTGATTTCGCGGCGGCCGCGAGCGACGCCGGTGAGCGAGCCCTGTGCAAAACGGAATCCATGCCAATGCGCAATTGCCGGGTAGTCGAGATCATGCGAGTCGGCGTCCATGCGCCCGGCAGCGACCTCATGCAACAGCGGCTTCCAAACGTGCGTGGCGTTGCGGTCGACCAGCGTCACCCGCACGGAGCCTCGTCGCCCGTAGCGATCGCCCAGGCGGGTGGCGAGCGGCAAGCCACCCGCGCCCCCGCCGACGATCACGATCCGCTGCTCGGCCGATCCGGTCATGTCGAACGTCCCGTCGCACCGACCGCGCACCCAGAGCGCACCACGCTTCGGCACGGGTTGCGTCCAACGGCGTAGGCAAGGTCGGCCGGTCGCTCGATATCCCACAGCACGAAGTCGGCGCGCTTGCCGAGTTCGAGCGACCCGATATCGTCCTGCAGGCTCAACGCCTGCGCCGCATTGCGAGTCGTGCCGGCGAGTGCTTCCTGCGGCGTCAGGCGGAACAACGTGCAGGCCATGTTCATCGCCAGCAGCAGCGACGTCATCGGCGACGTGCCCGGATTGCAGTCGGTGGCTACCGCCATTTTCAGGCCGGCGCTACGCAGCGCATCAACCGGCGGCACGCGGGTCTCGCGCAGGAAGTAGAACGCGCCGGGCAACAGTACGGCCACAGTGCTGGCGCGGCGCATCGCTGCAATGCCTTCGGCCGACAGATATTCGAGGTGATCAGCCGAGAGTCCGTGGTAACGCGCCACCAGCGCAGCTCCGCCCTGATCCGACAACTGCTCGGCATGCAGCTTCACCGGTACTCCCAGCGCCTGCGCGGCGCGGAACACGCGTTCGGTCTGCGCCGGCGTGAAACCGATCGACTCGCAGAACGCATCGACGGCATCGACCAGGTCTTCGCCCACCAGCGTCGGCAGCATGCGTGCGCAGAGTTCATCGACATACGCGTCGGCGCGAGCCGCGAATTCGGGTGGCACCGCGTGCGCGCCGAGAAACGTCTTGCGGACCGTGACCGGCAGGTCGCGTCCGATGCGCCGCGCCACGCGCAGCAGCTTGCGCTCCGATTCGAGGTCGAGTCCGTAGCCTGATTTGATCTCGAGCGTGGTGACGCCCTCCGCGATTAGCGCGCGGACACGCGGCTCACTGGCACGGAACAGCTCCTCGTCCGACGCCGCGCGCGTCGCCCGAACAGTCGATAGGATGCCGCCGCCGCGCTGAGCGATCTCCGCATAGGTGGCGCCGTTGAGCCGCGCTTCGAACTCGTCGCTGCGATTGCCGGCGTAGACGATGTGGGTGTGACAATCGATCAGGCCGGGGGTGATCCACGCACCCTCGCCGTCGATGATCTGGTCCGCCTGCAATCCGGCGGGCAGGTCGACGTACCGTCCGAGCCAGACAATGCGTCCCGCATCAACGGCGAGAGCCGCATCGCAAATCTCGCTGTAACCAGACGCCGGTCCTGGCCCGGCCATCGTCGCCAGGTGCACGCCGGTCCAAAGGCTATCGCAGCGCACGCGCGACTCCGTTGGCGACGCGTGCCGCGATGCGCGCCGCGACCGCTGCCGTTCGGCCGTCGATGTCGAAGCGCGGATTCATCTCGGCGATGTCGGCCAGGCGCACCTTGCCGCTTTCGCACACCGCTTCGATCAGCGGTTCCAAAACACGCAGCCCGACACCGCGCGCCGCCGGCGCGCTGACGCCCGGTGCCACGGCCGCAGGCAGCACGTCGAGGCAGACCGTCAGGTAGACGTGATCGACTTCAGCGATGAATGCCCGAAGCGCGGTTGCTGAATGCGCCGGATCGACCGCCTCGTCGAGTTGCGCGAGCACGCCCAGCTCGCGTGCGCGTGCGAACAGCGCCTCGGTATTCGAATACCGACTGACGCCGAAGCAGGCATAGCGAAACGGCCAGCCGCGCGAAGTGCATTCGTTCGCGATCTGGAGGAACGGCGTACCGGAGGTAGCGCGGCTGTCGCACCGTAGATCGAAGTGCGCGTCGAAGTTGACGATGCCGATACGCGGCGTTCTTGGTTCTCGTGCGCAGTTGGCGGCAAGACCCATGAATGAGCCCCACGCCATTTCGTGCCCGCCGCCGAGCACCAGCGGGAAGCGAGCGGCGTCGATCTGTTGCGCGACCGCCGCGGCCAGCGCATCCTGTGCTGCCTCGAGCGCATCGCTCTCGCAGCGTATGTCGCCGCCGTCGGCGAGCCGTCTGCATTCGTGCAGCGGCATGTTGCGCAGCGCGTTCCGGATCGCGGCTGGACCGCCCGCTGCGCCGATGCGGCCGTGATTGCGCGCAACTCCGGCATCGCACGCGAACCCGATCAGCACGGTCGTCGCAGGTGCGGTATCTGCGCCGAGTGGTCGCATCACCTGGTGCCAGCGCCGCCCGAGCGTTCCCTCCGCATCGTCGACGCGGCCCTGCCAGACCGACATGTCGACGGTCGTCACACGAGTCTTCACGCAATGGGCGCGAACAGGTCGCGGCAGCCGGCGCTGAGCATCCCCGCCGACACCAGCTCCGAGGCGGCCGCGATGTCGGGCGCCAGGATGCGATCGACCTCGTAGAAAGGCACGCGCTCCCGCAGCGCCCGGTGCACCGAGGCGAGGCGCGGCGCCGTCGACAGCGGACGGTGGAAGTCAATGCCTTGCGCTGCCGCCAGCAGTTCGATGCCGACGATGGTCGCGCTGTTGGCTGCCATCTCGTCCAGCCGGCGCGCCGCGAACGTCGCCATGCTGACGTGGTCCTCCTGGTTCGCAGAGGTCGGCAGGCTGTCGACGCTGGCCGGATGGGCGAGCGACTTGTTTTCGGAGGCGAGCGCCGCGGCGGTCACGTGCGCAATCATGAAACCGGAGTTGACGCCGGGGTCGCGCACCAGGAACGGCGGCAGCCCCGAGAGCGTCGCATCGATCAGAAGCGCGATGCGGCGCTCCGACAGCGCACCGATCTCGGCCAGCGCCAGCGCGAGCGTATCGGCCGCGAACGCGACCGGCTCAGCGTGGAAATTGCCGCCGGACAGGACCTCGTCGAGCGCGGTCGCATCGCGGCGCGCAAACACCAACGGGTTGTCGGTGACGGCATTGGCTTCTGTCAGTAGTGTGCATGCGGCCTGCGCAATTAGGTCGCGGCACGCGCCCATCACCTGCGGTTGACAGCGAAGGCTGTACGGATCCTGCACGCGATCGTCGTTCACGAGATGCGATGCTCGAATCGCGCTGCCGACCAGCAGTTCACGGTAGGCGCGCGCAGTAGCGATCTGGCCCGCATGTCCGCGCAGTTCATGCAGCCGCGGGTCGAACGGCGCGTCGCTGCCCTTGGCAGCATCGATCGCCATGGCGCCGACCACTACGGCGGCCTCGAACACGCGCTCGGCCATGAACAGGCCGTGCAGCGCTAGCGCGGTGGAGATCTGCGTGCCGTTGATCAGAGCCAGCCCTTCCTTCGCGCCCAGAACGACCGGTGCCACGCCCGCCGCGGCGAGCGCGGCGCGCGCCGGCTGGCGCACGCCCTTGACTCGCACTTCGCCCTCGCCCAGCAAGGCCAAGGTCATGTGTGACAGCGGGGCAAGATCGCCGGACGCACCGACCGAACCCTTGGCCGGGATGCAAGGCACGATGCCGGCATTGGAAACCGCGATCAGCGCCTCGATGATCAGCCGCCGCACGCCGGAGTGGCCGCGCGCGAGGCTCGCGATCTTCATCGCCATGGCCAGCCGCACCACGTCGTCACTCAGCAGCTCGCCGGTGCCGACCGAGTGCGACAGGATCAGGTTGCGCTGCAGCTGCCGCAGTTCGGCGTCCGGAATGCGCTTCTTCGCCAGGAGGCCGAAGCCGGTGTTCACGCCGTAGGCGGCATCACCGCGCGCGACAATGCGCTGGATTGCCTGCGACGACGCATCGACCGCTGGCCAGGCGTCCGCGGCCAACGCCAGCGGCACGTGTTCTAGCCACACGCGTCGCAATTCGTCGAGTTGCAGCTGGCCCGGTTTGATCGTCAGCGCAGTCGTCACGACGTCACACCTTCAGCATCGGCAGCTTCAGGCCATTGCGCTGCGCGCAGGCAATCGCCGTCGCGTACCCGGCATCGGCATGTCGCATCACACCCGAGCCGGAGTCGTTGACCAGGACCCGCGCAAGGCGCCGCGCCGCGGCCTCGGTACCATCGGCAACGATCACGACGCCCGCGTGCTGCGAATAACCCATGCCGACCCCGCCGCCGTGATGCAGCGAGACCCAGGTCGCGCCCCCGGCAGTATTGAGCAGCGCATTGAGCAGCGGCCAGTCGGACACCGCATCGCTGCCGTCCTGCATCGCCTCGGTTTCGCGGTTTGGACTCGCAACCGAACCGGTGTCGAGGTGATCGCGACCGATGACGATCGGTGCCTTGAGTTCACCAGTGCGCACCATCTCGTTGAAGGCCAGCCCGGCGACGTGACGCTCGCCGAGCCCAAGCCAGCAGATGCGCGCTGGCAGGCCCTGGAATGCGATGCGCTCGCGCGCCATGTCGAGCCAGCGGTGCACATGGGCATTGGCCGGAAAGAGCTGCGCGATCTTCGCGTCGGTCTTGTAGATGTCCTCGGGGTCGCCAGACAGCGCAACCCAGCGGAACGGCCCCTTGCCTTCACAGAAGAGCGGCCGGATGTACGCCGGCACGAAGCCCGGAAAGTCGAACGCGTTGGCCACGCCCTGGTCGCGCGCCACCTGGCGGATGTTGTTGCCGTAATCGACCACCTTCGCGCCCAGGGTCTGGAAGTCCAGCATCGCTTGCACATGCACCGCACACGACGCGGCGGCCGCAGCCGTCAGTTCGGTGTGGCGTGCCGGATCGGCCTGCGCGGCCTGCCAGCGTTCCAGGGTCCATCCTGCCGGCAGGTACCCGTGTATGAGGTCGTGCGCCGAGGTCTGGTCGGTGACGAGGTCGGGCATCACGCCGCCGGCGCGCGCACGCCGCACGAGCTCGGGCAGAACCTCAGCGGCGTTGCCGAGCAGGCCGATCGACATCGCTTCCTTGCGCACGCAGTGTTGCTTGACCAGCGCAAGTGCGTCATCGAGGTTGCGCGCCTGCTTGTCGAGGTAGCGCGTGCGCAGCCGGAAGTCGAGACGCGACTGCTGGCACTCGATGTTGAGCGAAACGGCCCCCGCCAGCGTGGCAGCCAGTGGCTGGGCACCGCCCATGCCGCCGAGTCCTGCGGTCAGGATCCAGCGCCCGCCCCAGTCGCCGCCGAAGTGCTGCCTTCCGGCCTCGCCGAAAGTCTCGTAGGTGCCCTGCACGATGCCCTGGCTGCCGATGTAGATCCAGGACCCAGCCGTCATCTGGCCGTACATCATCAGGCCCTTGCGGTCGAGTTCGTTGAAGTGCTCCCAAGTGGCCCACCGGGGCACGAGGTTCGAGTTGGCGATCAGCACCCGCGGCGCATCGGGATGGGTCTTGAACACTCCGACGGGCTTGCCCGACTGCACCAGCAGTGATTCGTCGTCGTCGAGCTGGCGCAGCGTTGCGAGAATCGTGTCAAAGCAGGCCCAGTCGCGCGCCGCTCGGCCGATGCCACCGTAGACGACCAGCCGCTTCGGGTCCTCGGCCACCTCGGGATCGAGGTTGTTCTGCAGCATGCGGAACGCGGCCTCGGTGAGCCAGCTCTTGCAGGAGAGCGTCGCGCCGCGCGGCGCGCGGATTTCGCGTCGCTCGTCGTAGCGCGGGTCGCCGAGCCGCGATTCTGTCGGTGCGTTCATACGCCTCTCCTTGACTGTCTATGTACGTCGCCGGATTCCCGCGTGCGGACCGAGAAGGGAAGTCTCGCACGGCCGGGCATCGACCGCGAAACGGCGGCGCGGCCCCGGTGATGCCTCCACAGGTCGTCAGTGCCGTGTTCGCGTCCGCCAGACATCGACCAGCGCGCCAAACTTTGCCCGCATCGACAGACGCTCGTCCGACAGCGCATCGAGAAAATCCGACATTCGCTTGGACTTGCTCACCGTATACAACGTCATCAGGATTGCTGCCGCCAGTACCAGCAGGAACAGGAACACCCGGCGTTCGATCGGGCTGTCCGCCTCGGCCAGCAGGTTCATGCCGAGGAAGCCGGTGGCCACGGTACCAATCAGCCCGAAGGTGGTGACCACTGTGAGTTTGACCACGGTGTTGGCCTGGCGGCGCAAGCTGTCGGTATCGAGATAGGAGTTCATCTCGCTGATTCGTTCCTTGACTTCCGCGTACAGCGGATCCAGTCGCCAGGTGCCCCGCACAGAGTTGGAACAGTGCCTTCGCCTGCGCCTGCTCCGACACCTCGTGGAACCAGTAGCGGTGTGTGAACCGCAGGAAGATCTCGAAGTTCTGGCGGATCGCACGCTTGAAGAGCCGGACGCTGTTGGCGTCGCCGATATCGAGCCGTTTGAGCTCGTCGGCCAGCCGGTCGGAAAACATCAGCAGCGCCGCCTTCTGGAAGTGCGCGATCAGGAACAGAAGGAAGTGCTGGTGGCGGAACTGTCCCAGTACGCCGAGTCTCCGGATCGAGGAAGTAGGCCGAGTGCGCGTCGCCGACCACGACCAGCGCGTGGCCGCAGCTCAGGTACCGCGTCGAGAGGCGCCCGGCCCGCGCCACACCAGTAGCGGTCGTAACAGTGGCGGGCCTCGAAGTCACTCAAGTGCAACTCCGAATAGGGAATCTCGTCGCCCGCGCCTGTCACCAGGCCCAGGCGGATGAAGTCGGCCCGCGTCAGCGCAGCCGGATCGTCGACTGCCAGGTACGCCATCAGCGGCATCCGGTAGTACTCGAGCTGCCGGTAGCGGATGAGCCCCTTGACGTCAATGTGTTTGGGCAGCAGCGGCTTGAGCAGAAACGCCCATTGCGAACCGATGCGCGGCGCCCGGTGTTCGCAGACAAAGGCCAGGAAGAGTGCACGCTCGTTCGTGTCGGACTCTGCCAGGATCCGGTTGTCAGCCGTCAGCCATTCGAAGCTTGCCATCGAGTGCAAGCCCTGTCCCTGCGCGTCCCAACCGGCCGGGTAGGCACGGCCCAGGCGATACATGACCTCTTGCGCCAGGGCTAGTGTCAGGTCCTCGGCATAGAACTCGACATTAAGCAGCACAACGTCGATGTCGTAGAAGAAGCACAAGTCGACGTGCGCGATCTTCAGTGTCAGCGGCTGCTCGCCGTCCCGAATCGACACGCGCGCCGCGGCCACGTCGTCGCGACGGAAGACCCGCATCGGCGAAGTGCCAGGCCCGTGCTTCGAGTCCTCGGTGTCGCGACTCGCGGCGCCCTTGCGCACGCGCCCCTCGCCATACAGGAACCGCTGCACGTACGGCAGAAAGGTCACGAACTCGTTGTAGTGGCGCTCCTGGAACTGGGTCGGGTCGCCGGTGAATTCGTCGAGCACCTCGTGCCACGGACAGTCAGGGCCCCCTGCCTCCAGCACTTCCCAGTGCCGCTGGATCTGGCTGTCGGGCCGCAGCGGCAGCAGCTGCAGCGGCCACAGCAGAATCTGGCGGAAGTGCTGGACGCGCATGCCGGTGCTGCTGCCGCTCTCCATCGCCGCTCCCCTCAGATCCGCGATCGGCGCGCGGCGCGATCAGCGCCCGGGCGCCTCGCCATTGGAGCCGCTTGGCCGCCCAATGTCCAGTCGGTCGCAGGGTGACGGTCCGGACGGTTGCGCGCGACCCGCCGCTGTCGCCAGTGTCCGCGGTCAGGGCGCGGTGGGCAGGCCCTGCGCGATCCACTCCGGCATGCCGCCGCGCAGCCAGTACACGCGCGTGTAGCCCGCATCGCGCGCGGCTTTGGAGGCCTTGAACGACTTCCAGCACTCGGCGCCGTTGCAGAAGAAGACCAGCGCATCGCTCTTGTTCAGGCTGGCGAGGCCGGCGAACTGGTCCTTCTTCACGTCGTAGTCGATTTCCTTCAGGCTCTTCTCGACGTAGGGCAGGTTTACCGCGCCGCGCGCATGGCGCGTCGCGTATTCCTTCTCGGTGCGGACATCGATCAGCTTCGCGCCCTTCTCCGAGAGCTCATAGGCTTCACGGGCACCGACGCGCTGCACGCCGGTCAGTTCTGCCGGCGTGAAAATGCCCAGGCTCGCCACGTACTCGTAGGGCGTCGCATCGCTCGTCGGCCGCATCCGCGGAACCCCGGGAATCACGAACTCCGGCGACGTCACCCATTGCACGACCGCCGCCTTGACGTTGGCCGGGAGCGACTTCTTGACGACGACTGCGAGCCCACCCGGCATCGGCTGTGAGGTCGCCAGCACCTGGCCAGGCGTCTTCTGAGACTTGCTCCATTCGACCCACTCGCTTTCGAGCGCAACGGTCGCCTCCGCGCCGCCGCCGGCCACCGTCAGCAGGCCCGCGCCACTGGTCTGGCCGTAGGTCACCGACTTCAGTGACCGAATCGTCATGCCTTCCTGGGCGAGCAGTCCGCGCGCGACGTAACTGCGCAGCGAGTCCTGCTGGGGGAAGTACGCGCGCCGCCCCTTGAGGTCCGCCAGCGACTTGATGTCGCCGCGGCCGACCAGCACGTACTTCGAAACCGTCCCCGTCGAGGCGACTAACTCATAGCCATGAATCAGCGCCGACGCGGCGACATGCGGCGGCGCAATGATGATGTCGTTCTCGCTGGTCCGAGTGGAGCGCAGTCGCATCGGTGAGGTCTCGTTGCGGCAGTACGACCGCGCGCGTGCCAGCCAGCTTGCCCAGGCCCGTATTGGCCACGGCCATCGTCAAGAAGTCGCTCGAAAGGTCCGAAGAGTCCAGTACGACTACGGCGCGCAAGGTTGCCGCAGCGGGCGGCTGCGCAGCTGCCTGTGCAGGCGCCTGGGCGAATGCCGGCGCGGTCATCGCGTACGCAAGAGCAATTCCCCGCAGGTAACGATGCAAGTGAACGTTCATGTCCTTCCTCTCTGGCCACGCTCCCCGCAGGAACTTCTCAGTCACCCGTGGGGGAGACCAGTGTCCCGTCAAAGTACCCCTCATTGACGCTCGAAATGTGCCCCGAAACGGCCCGACTTTTGAATCGCGCGGAGCCCTGTCATGCGCCTCGGACCGGCCGGTGCGGCACGGCGGAATGCACACGCCGCGCCTGCCGACGCCTCTCAAGCGGTCAGTTCGAGGACCACGCGCCGGGTCCGGGCGCTCTTCTTCTCGATCTTGGCGACCCGCACCTCACCGATCTCCGCGGTATTCCTCACGTGGGTACCGCCGCAGGGCTGCAGGTCGACGTCCTGCACGCGCAGCAGCCGCACCCGCCCGAAGCCAATCGGCGGGCTGACGCTCATCGACTTCACGAGCTGCGGATTGGCGCGCATTTCATCGTCGGTGATCCACTCGCTGGTGACCGCGTGCGCCGGCGGCGATCAGCCGATCGAGCCCGGCCTGCACTTCGCCTTTATCCAGCAGGTCGGTCATCGCGAAGTCGAGTCGCGCATAGTCGGTGGTGATGCTGCAGCCGTCGACCAGTTGCTTCACCACCGCGCACAGAAGGTGTGTGGCGGTATGAAAGCGCATGTGGCGGTAGCGGCGATCCCAGTCGATCTCCGCATGGACAGGCGCGCCGACCGGAAGCTCGGCCGCGCCAGTCCGCAGCGGGATCCAGAACGTGCAGCGCGTCGTCGGGCGTGGCGTCCGGACGCTTGGTCTTGCGGGTATCGATCACCCGCAGACGCGTTCCATGCGCGGTGACAAGCCAGCCGCTGTCGCCGGCCTGGCCCCCACCCTGCGGATAGAACACTGTGCGATCGAGTTCCACGCCATCGTCGGTTATGGCCGTGACCGTCGCCTCGCAGGAGCGCAGATAGGCGTCAGCGCGGAACAGGGCCTCGGTCGGCACGTCAATCCGTGCGGCGCGCTGCCGCAAACGCCGATTTGCGCCGGCGCACACCCGCCGGGCGCGGTGACGAATCGTTGGCCTGCGCACCGTCAGCTTCGGCGGTGTCCTCCGCGTTCGCTCGCAGTGCCGCCGGCGGCGCTCGCCGGCGTCGTCTGGGCCGCAGCCGCCTTCCGCCTTACCCGACGCCTGCCCGGTGCGCGCTGCGGCGGCGCGATTGCAGGAAAGATCCAGCTCTCGGCCGCGTCCGCTTCGACCGCACCTTCCCACGGCAGCATGCACAGTGTCAGCACGAGCTTCTCGAACTCGGGTTCGAAGCGATCGATGATGCGCTGCGGTTCGTCGCACAGGCGCTTGTCGGTGATCAGGCCGAACTGGACACCGCCGGCGTACGACAGGATCGACACACCCATGCCGATGTTGCCGGATTGCGGCACCCAGAACATCATGCGCTTGACTTGCGCGCCGGCCAGGTACAACGGTTTCAGCGGGCCCGGCACGTTGGTCATCACGGCGGTCGCCTTTTTCGCGAGGAAGTCGAGCGCCTGCTTCTGCAGTGCCCGCGGGGCGAGCCCGACGATGCCGAGGATGCCCATCGTCATGATGGCGGTGTAGCCCAGCTTCAGCTCGTCCATCCGACGCCGCACTTCGTAGACCCGCGCGACCGGATTGGCGATGCCCACCGGCAGCAACAGCGGGACCAGTCCGAACTTGTTGCCGAGTTCCTTCCACTTGCGCGGATCGCGCAGGTTCACCGGCACCATCGCGCGCAGCTCGATGCCGTCGACCTCCTCGCCCTGCTGCTCGAGGTAGGACCGGATCGCGCCCGCCACGCGAGGCCAGCAGCACGTCGTTGACAGAACAGCCCAGCGCCTTGCCGACCGCCTTCACGTCTTCGAGCGACAAGGGCTCGTTCCAGGCCACGACCTTCGAGCCGGACGGCATGCCCTTCAGGCTGGTGACGGAGTCGTTTTCCATCAGCGCGATGCCGGCCAGGTCCTTGGCGACTTGCGCCGCTATGCCGCGCAAAGTCGCCGGCCGCCTTCGCCGACCGCGTCCGGGATGCTCGCAGCATCGCCGCCGAGGTGCTGCAGCGCGCGGGCTGGCGGCGTCGCCGGTCGAGCCGATCGCGCGCACCGTCGCGTCGGTCAGCGGCCGCAGCAGGCTGTCCCAGAACGCCGGCGGGCGCGCGCCTTTCGCGGCCGGGTGCAGCCGCCTCGCTGCCGCCCTCGGCCGGATCCTCCGAGGTCAGCGCCATCAGGACGCCGATCAGAGCAATGCCGTCGGCGATGCAGTGGTGGATGCGGACAATCAGCGCCTGGCCGCCGTTGTAGTTGTCGACCAGATGGATCTGCCACAGCGGCTTGTTCGGGATCGAGCGCCGTGGACGCCAGTCGTCCCGACGAGGCGCTTCAGGTCCGCGGTCGTACCCTTGCCGGGCAGCGCGGTGCGCGCCACGTGCAGACTCGAGGTCGAAGTTGTCGTCGAGTTCCCAGTAGTAACCGAGCGGCATCCTGCCCGACACAGCTGCGGAAGCGCTCGTGCGGCAGGAATCGTTCCTCGTACAGCCGCCGCAGGCGCTCGAAATCGACGTGGCCATCGAACTCGTAGACGCCGACGATCTGCATCAGATTGGCCGGCGAATCCATCCGCAGCCACGCCGTGTCGACGGACGACATCCGCTCGCGCTTGCCCATGCTGTCTCCCGTACGCGCCCGTGCGGCTCGCTGGTTGCCGCTCGCCTTCGAGGGTCGCTGGCTATGATACGACGCGCTATCCTGCCAGGCCCGCGCGCGTTACTGCCAGCGAACCAGCGAACATCCGTCGCCGCCAACACCACAAGACAGGAGACACCGTGAGCGACCTGAAAGCGAAGTTCGAGAAGGCCGTTGCCGATTCGAAGAACCTGCCCGAGCGTCCGGACAACCAGACTCTGCTGAAGCTCTACGCGCTGTTCAAGCAGGCCAGCGACCGGCGACGTCGACGGCAAGCGGCCGGGATTCACCGACATGGTCGGGCGCGCCAAGTGGGATGCGTGGAACGAGATCAAGGGCACGAAGGCCGACGACGCGATGAAGCAGTACGTTGCACTGATCGAGGATCTCGAAGGGCTGAACACCCGGGTTGGCGCGGCGATCAGCGCGGCGCATCGCTGCGCCGCCCAAGAATCGAAACAGCGCCGCCCGGCGCGTAGCGGTCTTACGTCGACCGCTTGCGCGCCGCCTTCTTGGCCGGCATTGGCGCGCGTCTTCTTCGGAGTCGCGCCCTGCGCCGCCCGTTCCCTCGGCGCAGCGGGCGGCTTTGCCGATCGATGCTCGGCGTGCGCTTCGGCGAGCAGGCGTGTCGAAGTTGTGCTCGATGTGTTCGACGAACTTCGACTTGAACGCCTTCAGCAGGAAACCCAGGGTCACTTCGAGGTGGATCTCGGACGCCGAGACGCTCATCTCGCCCTGGACGCCGCTGCGGCGGAAGTGCAGAGTGTTGCCCGCCCATCTGACTCGCGAGGTCGTATTCCTGCGGCGAGGTTGTCGGCCGCCTGCTGCACCAGCGCGCGCGCCTGCGGCATCGGCAGCGAGTGATACTTGATCATCTTGATGTCCGCCATCATGCCTCCGGTCGTCAGCGGCGCCGACTCTGCAGCACTTCGGGGTTCAGCAGCGACGGCGGCACTGCGCCCGCCAGTGCCGCGCGCAGATTGGTCATCGCCAGGTGCGCCATCGCCATCCGCGTCGCGCGCGTGCTCGATGCGATGTGCGGCGTCAGCACGACATTCTCGAGCTCCAGCAGACCGGGATGCAGTGCGGGCTCATTCTCGAAGACGTCGAGTCCCGGCGGCCGCGATGTGCCCGTCGCGCAGCGCCGTCACCAGCGCGGCGTCGTCGACCACGCCGCCGCGCGCGATGTTGACCAGCACCGCGGTGCGCTTCATCTGCGCCAGCGGCCGCGGCGTCGATCAGGTGATGCACCGCCGGCGAATACGGCACGACCAGCACCAGGTGATCGGACTCGCGCAGCAGCTCGGGCAGTGCGACGTAAGCGCGCACCGCCCTCCAGCTCGGGCGGCAGCCGGGTCCGGTTGTGATAGATGACCGGCATCGCGAAGCCGTACGGCGCGACGCGCGATCGCACGGCCGATGCGACCCATGCCGAGGATGCCGAGCGTCGTGCCGCTGATCTCGGCGCCCATGAACATCTCGAAGGTCCAGCGCTTCCACAGGCCGGCGCGCAGCCAGCGTTCGGATTCGCCGACACGGCGCGCCGCCGCAAGCAGCAGCGCCCAGGCGTGATCGGCCGTCGCTTCGTTCAGCACATCGGGCGTGTTGGTCGCCAGCACACCGTGGCGGGTGCACGCCGCAAGGTCGAGGTTGTTGTAGCCGACCGCGATGTTGGCGACGACCTTCAGGCGCGGGCACTGCGCCAGCAGCGCCTCGTCGATGCGGTCGCCGGCCGTGAGCAGCGCACCGTCGGCGTCGCGCAGCGCGGCTGCGAGCGCTCGCAGGCGTTCCACGCGACGTCGTCCTGGTTGGAGCGGACGTCGAAGTCCCGCGCAGGTCGTCGATCAGCTGCAGGAAAGATGCGGCGCGAGACAACAACGCGTTGCACGGGCCGTCCCCGTCGCTAGTTCGGCTGCTGGGCGGCCGCAGGCGCCGCAAGGCTGCCCTTGGGCGCCGGCCCGGGATGGAATCCGATCAGCCACAGCATCACGAAGAAAGCCGATGACGTAGGCCGACCGCGACATGCCAGCCATGGCGCAGCCACTGACCGACCGAGCGCGCCTCGCGAGTACATGTTCGACAGCGCCACGCCGGCCGAGGAACCGAACCAGATCATCGAACCGCCGAAGCCGACTGCGTAGGCGAGGAAGCCCCAGTCGTACCCGCCCTGCTTGATCGCCAGAGCTGTCAGCGGGATGTTGTCGAACACGGCCGAGACGAAACCCAGGCCGAGCGCCGTCTGCCAGGACGCGGCCGGCAGTTCTTCGACCGGCATCATCGACGCCGCCAGCACCAGCGACAGCAGGAAGATCGTGCCCTTCATCGAGGCCGGCACCAGCCGCCAATCGCGGCCGCCGCACATGGCCACCGATGAAGATGGCCGCCCAGACGGCCACGCCGATGAACGGGAACGAGTCGGCGATGTCGTTCCAGCGCAGGTTGACCGTCACGTTGACGACGATCGCGGCAGCGAGAATGAACGCCACCACCGCCAGCGACCAGCCAGTCGACCCGCGAACGCCGGCTGGTGCGTCACTCTCGATCGGCTGCAGCGCGTGCTGCTGCCGCGCGGCGATGACGCCGAAGATCAGCAGCGCGACGAACGGCCGCGATGTAGGCCTCGATCACCTCGAGCGGCGAAATGCCGGAGATCCACATCATCGTCGTCGTCGTGTCGCCGACCACGCTGCCGGCGCCGCCTGCGTTCGACGCGGCGACGATCCCCGCGAGGTAGCCGATGTGTACCTTGCCGCGGAACACCGTGGCCGCGATCGCGCCTCCGATCATCGCCGCCGCGATGTTGTCGAGGAAACTCGACAGCACGAACACCAGAATCAGCAGCACGAAGCCGCCCATCCAGCCGTTCGGCAGGTACTTCGGCAGAATCGCCGGCACGCGGCTTTCCTCGAAGTAGCGCGCCAGCAGCCCAAAGCCGAGCAGCAGCATGAACAGGTTGGCCAGGATGACCCACTCGTGACCGAGGTGGGCTGAAGAATCCGGCGAAGCCCGGCGCCGGTCCGGAACGGCGAGAACACGATCTTGTAGAGCGCGATGACCGTGGCGCCGGTGACCGCGATCGGCATCGTGTGGTGGTGAAACAGCGCCACCGACAGCAGCGTGGCCGCAAAGAACACGAACTCCACCGGAATGCCGGCCACCGTCGGGCCGGCGAACGCGCCGCCCGCCGCGAGCGCCAGCGACGGCGCGATCAGCAGCATGACGGCAGCCACGGCGCGCGCCGCATGCTGCATGACTGTCTCCCTAGAGTCCGTCTTCGCTGCTTATGCGGACGTTGCGATGATGATGTGTACCCGGTACGGCCCGTGCGCTCCCAGCACGATGGTCTGCTCGATGTCACCGGTTCGCGACGGCCCCGACACCATGTTGACCGCGCGCGGCATCATCTGCTGCGCCCCGCCGTGCTCGCGCCGCATCAGTTCGAACGCGTCTTCCATCGTAGCGACGATGCGGCTCGCCGCGACGCACCGCGATATGGGTCTCGGGCAGCAGATGCGTCGACGCCGGCGAGTCGGCACCGGACAGCAGCACCAGCGTTCCGGTTTCGGCGATCGCGCAGAAACACGCCGGTGATGCCGACCATGTCGGCACCCTGCGACTCGTCGCGCCGCGGCGGCCGGAACTCCGACATGCGACGCTCGCCGCTGCCCACGGCAAGTCGCTGCAATACCGGCCACGCGACGGCACGCGACGCGATGCCCTGCGTCGCCAGGTAGCGTGCGACGGCGGCGGGCGCGTCGCGCATCGCGTCGACCGTCTCCACCGTGCTCGCCATGCGCTCGGCCATCGCACGTGAAGTGCGCCAGCCGGTCGGCGTACGGCGCTGGCCGCGGCCCGGCGGGATGGCGTGACGAGGTAATCGTCCGCCGCGGCGCGATCGCCGGCCGGTGGCGCTTCGCGCTTCTGCGCGCTGCGGATCCGCTGCAGGATCTCGGCGCGTGCCTTGGAGGTGTCGAAGCTCATCGGCTGCCCCCTTGGCGCTGCGCGCCGAACGGCCGAGGGGGCGCGCGCGCCTTCGGAGCGGCCGTGCGCGCTCATCGCGGCCTTTCGAATGAATGCGTCGATGCGCGTCGACGCCCTGCTCGATCGCGGACTCGCTGGTCGCATAGGAAAAGCGGATGTGCTGGCCTTCGCCCTCGACGCGCGGACCGAAGTGGATGTCGGCGAGCACCGCCACGCCGGCCTCCATGCAGGAGCCGGCGTGCGCAGTTCCTCGGAGTCGCGCGCACCGATCAGGCGGCACGCCTCCGTCACGTTCGGCCAGGCGTAGAACGCGCCGCCCGGGCGTCGCGCAGCGAAAACCCGGCACCGCGTTGAGCAGGCGCACGATCAGGTCGCGGCGCGCATGGAAACGCTGCTTCATCGCGTCGGCGTCGGACTGCGGCCCGGTCAGCGCCTGCAGCGCCGCCCACTGGCTGATCTGCGATGCGCACGACTCGGTGTTGGTGATCCAGCGCGTGAACACCGGCGCGAGCGCCTTGTTCGCGGCGAATCCGATGCGCCAGCCGGTCATCGCGTAGGTCTTGCGACGCGCCGTCGGAAATGATCGTGCGTTCGCGCATGCCGGGCAGCGCTGCGATCGACACGAACTCGCCGTCGTAGACCAGCTTGCTGTAGATCTCGTCGGCGTAGACCCAGACGTCCGGATGGCGCCGCAGCACCTGCGGCGATGGCCTCGAGATCTGCGCGCGTCAGCAGGCCGCCGGTCGGGTTGTGCGGCGTGTTCAGGATCAGCAGCCGCGTCTTCGGGCCGATGCGCGCTTCGAGTTCGGCGGGATCGAACGCGAAGGCGCGCGACTCAGCGAGCGGCAGCGCCACCGGGACCGCGCCGTTGGCCACGATCTGCGACTCGTAGATCGGAAAGCCCGGCACCGGGTAGATGACCTCGTCTCCAGCACCGTAGTCGGTGACGGAGCGCGATCGTGTAGCCGATGAAGGGCTTAGCGCCGGCGCCGACGACGACCTCGTCGGCGTTCGATGACGAGCCCGCGCAGCGCGCCCATGGATTTCGCCGCCGCCGCACGCAGTTCATCGATGCCGGCCGACGGCGTGTAGCCGTGCCGGCCGCTCGCGCACCGCCTCGACCGCCGCATCCTGCACATGCACCGGCGTCGGAAAATCCGGCTGGCCGATGCAGAACGAGACGATGTCGGCGCCGCCGCGGATCAGCCGATTGACTTCGGCCAGTACGACAAAGGCGTTCTCGGTGCCGAGAGCGTCGGCGCGGCGACTGAGCTTGGGCATGGCGGACGATTATAGGTTCGCGATCGCTGTCCGCGGCGGTGCTTATCGCGCCACGTCCGGACACAGGCACGTGCCAGCGCTGCGGTCGAGTCGATGCAGCGCGCGCGCAGCGGCGAGGCGATCGCGTCGAGTGCCACCGGCACTTCGGTGCAGGCGAGCACGACACAGGTCGCGCCACGCTCGAGCAATGCTGCGACGACCGGCTCGAAAAGTCGGCCACCGTCGGCCGAGGCATTGCGCTTGACGGCATCGATGGCCGGTTGGACGGCGCGCTCGAACTGCTCCGCGTCTGGCGTCAGCCACTCGATGCCGCTCGCAAGCCGTCCCTCGTAGATTCGGCCCGCCAGCGTCGCCGCGGTCGCGATGATGCCGACCCGATGCGCTTGCGGCGGCAGCTCGGCGGCCACCGCATCCGCGATGTGCGGAAAAGGAGCCTGCACGTCGGCGACGAGGTCGTCGTACCAGTAATGCGCGGTGTTGCATGGCATGGCCAGCATCGTCGCGCCCGCGGCCAGCAAGCGGTCGCGCGCAGCACGAAGCGCCGGCAGCGGCGACTCACCGCCGCGCAGGATCGCCGCCGGCCGCGACGGTATCTGCGGCACCGAATGAATCAGCGTCGGAATGTGCTGCTCGTCGCGTTCGGCACTGGTGGCGTCGATCAGCTTGCGGAAGAAATCCGCCGTGGCGAGCGGACCCATGCCGCCCAGGACGCCGAGCATCAGGCAAGCCCAAGCCGCGGCGCAAAGGCGTGCACGTAGCCGAACAGACCCACGGCGCCACCGGTGTGCAGGAAGACGATGTTCTGGGTGCGCGCGAACTGGCCCTTGCGGATGAGGTCGATCAGTCCGGCCATCGCCTTGCCCGAATAGACCGGATCGAGCAGGATGCCTTCGGTGCGCGCGACCAGTTCGAGCGCTTCGAACATGCCGTCGGTCGGCACGCCGTAGCCGCCACCGACATAGTCGGAATTGGCGACGACGCGCTCGCGAGCAACAGCGCCGGGAACGCCGAGCAGGTCGGCCGTGCGCTGAGCGAGCGCAAAGACCTTCTCTTCCTGCGCCGCCTTGGGCGCGCGCACGCAGACGCCCAGCACGGGAATGCCGCTGCGGCAGCCTTCCAGGCCGGCCAGCAGTCCGGCCTGCGTGCCGGTGCTGCCAGTGGCGGTCACCAGCAGGTCGATGTCGAGGCCGGCGACGTTTGCCTGATCCGACGAGTTCGAGCGCCGACGTGACGTAGCCGAGCGCGCCGACGGGATTGGAGCCGCCGCCGGGGATCACGTACGGATGCTTGCCGAGCGCGCGCAGTTCGTCGGCCCGGCGCGCCATCGCGGCGTCCATGTCGGTGCCAGCGGGAACGTGATGCAGCGTGCCGCCGAGCAGGCGGTCCAGCAGCACGTTGCCGGAGATCCGATAGTCCGCCTGCGTGTAGCCGGTGCGGTCCTCGAGCAGGATCTCGCACGCCAGCCCGAGCCGGGCCGCGGCCGCGGCGGTCTGCCGGGCGTGATTGGACTGCGTGGCGCCCTGCGTGATGACGACGTCGGCCTTCTGCGCCAGCGCCTCGCCCATCAGGTACTCGAGCTTGCGCGTCTTGTTGCCGCCGGTCGCGAGCCCCGTGCAGTCGTCGCGCTTGATCCACAGCTGCGGCCCGCCGAGCGCCCGCGTCAGGTTGGGCATCGGCTCCAGCGGGGTCGGCGCGTGCGTCAGTCGGACGCGCGGAAAGCGTGCCAGTTTCATCGTGCCCCCTCAACGGCCGTCGATGCCGCCGCTGGCGGTTTGATCTCGAACACCTGCCGCAGGTAGGCAAGGTACGCCGTGTCGTCGCACAGGTTCTTTTCCGGCGAGTCCGATAGCTTGGCCACCGGCTGCCCGTTGCAGCGGACCATCTTGATCACGATCTGCAGCGGCGTGTAGCCCAGATCGTTGGTCAGGTTGGTACCGACCCCGAACGCGATGCGCGCGCGATCCTTGAAACGCGTGTAGAGCTCGATGACGCGCGGAAAGTCGAGCGAGTCGGAGAACACCAGCGTCTTGGTGCGCGGGTCGACGCGATTGCGCTCGTAGTGCTCGAGCAGCCGCTCGCCCCAGACGATCGGATCGCCAGAGTCGTGGCGCGCACCGTCGAACAGCTTGCAGAAATACATGTCGAAGTCGCGCAGGAACGCGTCCATGCCGTACACGTCCGACAGCGCGATCCCGAGGTCGCCGCGGTATTCGCGCGCCCATGTCTCGAAGCCGAAGGTCTGCGAGTCCCGCAGGCGCGGCCCCAGCGCCTGGCAGGCCTGAAGGTACTCGTGCGCCATCGTTCCCAGCGGCGTCAGGCCGTGCTTGGCAGCGAACATGACGTTGCTGGTCCCGGCGAGGTTCTCGCCGAGTTCCTTCCTCAGCGTCAGCAGCACCTCGTCGTGCCACAGGCGCGAGAAGCGCCGGCGCGTGCCGTAGTCCGCAATGCGGCACCCGACGAGCGCCGGGTTGTCGCGCACCAGCGCGATCTTCGCCCGCAGGCGGCGGCGCCCTTCGGCGAAGTCCGCCTTCGGCTGGGTGTTGCGGAAGTAGACCTCGTTGACGATCGCGAGCACCGGGATTTCGAACAGGATCGCGTGCAGCCACGGGCCCTTGATCACGATGCTGATGCCGCCGTTCGCCTCCGGACTGCGCTCGACCCGGATCGACTTCATGTTGAGCTGGAACAGCCCCAGGAAGTCCACGAAGTCGCTCTTGATGAAGCGCATGCCGTGCAGGTAGTCGAGCTCCGACTCGCGGAACCGCAGCAGGCACAGGTAGGCGATCTCCTCGCGGATCTCGTCGACGTAGGGCGCGAGGTCCACGCCCGGGTGCGGCAGTTGAAGCGGTACTCGACGTTCGCGCCGGGAAAGTGATGCAGCACGACCTGCATCATCGTGAACTTGTAGAGGTCGGTGTCGAGCAGCGACTGGATGATCATGCGGCGATTGTAGGGGCGGCTTGCGCCGGCCGGCTATCGCTCGATTCCGAGCACCTTGCGGATCGCTGCGCTGGGCTCCTCGATCTCGCCGCGCTGTCGCCGTGCCGACGATGTGCCCTTGCTCGATCAGGACCGCACGGTCCGCGAGCCGCGCGACAAACGCGAGGTTCTGTTCGGATAGCAGGATCGCCACGCCGCGCGATCGCATCGCTCGCACGGCCTCCTTCATCCGCGCGACGACCAGCGGCGCAATGCCTTCCGAAGGCTCGTCGAGCAGGACGACGCGCGGATTGGCCGCCAGCGTACGCGCGACCGCCAGCATCTGCTGTTCGCCGCCGCTCATCCGGCTCGCCGGGCGCTCCAGCATGTCGGTGAGATTCGGGAAGACTTCGAGCAGTTCGCGCTCACCAAACCCGTCGGGCTGCGGCCGCGCTGCGAGCAACAGGTTCTCGCGCACCGTCAGGTCGGTGAAGATGCGGCGATCCTCGGGCACATAGCCCAGACCGCGCCGCGCGCGCTGGTGCGGCGGCAGTCTGGCGATCGGCGCGCCGCCCAGTTCGATTTCGCCTGCCGCGCGCGGCATCAGGCCCATGATCGCGCGCAGCAGCGACGTCTTGCCGGCGCCGTTGCGACCGATCAGCGCCACCACTTCGCCCGCGTCGACCGTCGAGCGTCGCGTCGTAGACGACCTGCGCGGCGCCATACCAGGCATCGACCGAGCGCAGAGACAGCAACGTCATTCGGGGGTCCGCGCGCGCCGCCAGGCGCCGGAGCCGGACATCTCGCGACCTCGCACTCATGCCTCGCTCCCGAGGTAGATGGCCTGCACCTCTCGATCGGCCCGCACCGCCTCGGCCGCTCCGTCCGCGATCAGTCGGCCACGCGACAGCACGAGCACGCGCTCGGCAAAGCCGAATACGACGTCCATGCTGTGCTCGGTGAAGAGCACCGTCATCCTGCGCTCGCGCACCAGCGCCACGACCAGCGCCATCAGGGCTGTGCGCTCGCCTGGCGCCATGCCCGCGGTCGGCTCGTCCATCAGCAGCAGGCGCGGACCGGCGGCCAGCGCCAGCGCGAACTCGAGCCGCTTCAGGTCGCCATAGGCGAGCGCCGCCGCCGGCGCCCCGCCGCGATCGCCGAGGCCGACTTGGCGCAACAGACCATCGGCGGCATGAGCTCCGCACGCCGCCAGCGGCGCGCCCACCGAGAACACCGCGCCGGACGCGGCCGCCAGCGCGAGCTGCGCGTTCTGCCGAACCGTCATCGAGCCAAAGGCCCGCGCGACCTGGAAAGTCCGTCCGATGCCCGTCCGTGTCCGCGTGGCGATCGGCATGCCAACCAGGGATCGCCCTTCGAATTCGATGGCACCGGCGTCGGGCGCGAGTTGCCCATCGATCAGGTTGAACAGTGTCGACTTGCCGGAGCCGTTGGGCCCGATCAGCGCGGTGACCGTTCCCGGTTCGAGTGCAAACGTCACGTTGTCGACCGCCCGTACGCCACCGAACGAGCGCGACACATTCGGCGAGATGCAGCATGCTCATCGCGACTGCGCCGCCCGGGTTCGCGACGAATCCGACGATGCCCTGCGGAAAGGCGATCACCAGCACAACGATGGCGAAGCCGAGCAGTGCGCGCCAGTACTCGGAATGGCGGATCAGCTCGGTCGACAGCCCGTGATACGCGATCGCGCCGACGATCGGACCGGACAGGGTCTGCAGCCCACCCAGCAACACCATCACCAGGCCATCGACGGAAATCGGGATCGACAGAGCGTTCGGGAAGACGGCGCCCTTCTGAAACGCCTGCAACGCGCCCGCCAGTCCGGCGAAGGCCGCGCCGGCGACAAACGCGGTCCAACGCACCCGTCGCACGTCGATGCCGAGCGCTTCCGCACGCTCCGGCGCATCCCGGGACGCCCGCAGCGCGTAGCCGAACGGCGCGAGCGCCGCGCGGCGCAGCAGCAGCAGCGAAGCCACCACGATGCCGAGCGTGAGCAGGTAGTAGGCGAGCCGCGAGGCCGTGGGTGGCCACACGCCGAGGATCCCGTTGTCTCCGCCGGTCAGGTCGACCCACTGCACCGCGATCGACCACAGGATCTGCGCAAACGCGAGCGTCAGCATCGAGGCATAGGCGCCCTGCGCACGCAGCACGAAGAAACTCGCGACCAGCGCCGCCAACGCAGCTGCGAGCCGGTGCCGCGACCAGCGCAACGGCCAGCGGAGCCCCCATCGACTTTGCGACGAGCGCGGCAGCATAGGCGCCGAGGCCGAAGTAGGCGGCATGGCCGAACGACACGAGCCCCCCATGTCCCATGAAGAACTGCAAGCTCGCGGCAAAGAGCGCGAGGATCGCCATCTCGGTGGCGATCACCAGTGCATAGTCGCCCAGCAGCAGCGGCAGCGTGGCCGCTGCCGCGACCAGCGCACCCGCCAACAGCCGCGCGCGCGCGGTGGCGAGGCGAAACGGCGGGTGCGATAGGCCGCTCGCCGCGTGCGTTGCGACCTCCGGTCGACCCAAGCAGGCCATACGGCCGCACGATCAGGACAGCGGCCATCACGACGAAGACCAGCACCAGCGTGGATTGCGGCAGCAACCAGATGCCGAACGCATGCAGCACACCGATCACCAGCGACGCCCAGAACGCGCCGGCGATCGAGCCAAGACCCCCGACCACGACGACGACAAATGCCTCAACCAGTATCGTCAGGTCCATCTGCAGGTTGACGGTCTCGCGCGGGATCTGCAGCGCGCCGGCCAGCCCGGCAAGCCCGGCGCCCAGCGCAAACACCGTCGTGAAGAGTCGCCGCTCGTTGATGCCGAGCGCGCCCGCCATCTCGCGGTCCTGTGAGGCAGCACGCACGATCGTGCCCCAGCGCGTGCGATGGAACAGCCACCACAGCGCGCCGAACATCAGCGGCCCGACCACCGCCATCAGCAGGTTGTACTCGGGGACGAACGCGGATCCAAACTGGATCGCGCCCTTCAAGCCGGGCGCCCGTGGCGCGAACTGCTCTTCCGGTCCCCACACCGCGAGCACGAGGTCCTGGATGATCAATGCAACGCCGAACGTCGCCAGCAGCTGAAAGATTTCGGGGGCCGAGTAGATCCGGCGCAGGACGATGAATTCGACGATGACTCCGGCAGCGCCCACGACCAGAGCCGCGAGCAGCACACCCCCGAAGAACCCAAGCGGAGTGGCCGGCAGCGCAGTGGTAAGACTCACCGCGAGGTAGGCGCCGAGCATGTAGAGGGCGCCATGCGCAAAGTTGACAACCCGCGTGACGCCGAAGATCAGCGTCAGACCCGCGCTGACAAGGAACAGCGTCGATCCGAAGGAGAGCCCGGCGAGAAACTGACCGACGATGAGGTCCACGAACTCGCCGACCCGCCGCTACTTCATCGCCTCGGCGGGACGGCGGTTCCTGACTTCGGCATCGGTGGGCAGATAGTTGCGTCCGTCGGCGTAGCGCCAGTCAACCATCGTGCCCTTGCCGGCGCGCTGGTCGAGCCGGCCAACGTAGGCGCCCATCGTTGACTGGTGGTCGAGCGCGCGGAAGGTGGCCGGCCCAAACGGAGTGCTGAACGTCAGGTCACGGAGTGCGGCGATCATCTTCTCGGTGTCGGTCGACTTGGCCTTCCGGACTGCATCGAAGATCGCGGTGAATGTCGAGTAACCCACGACCGAGCCCAGCCGCGGCGTGTCGTTGTAGCGCTTGTAGTAGGCATTGAAGAATTTTGAATGCTCGGGCGTGGCGATCTGGTCCCATGGATAGCCGGTGACGATCCAGCCCTTTGGGGTCTCGTCCTTCAGTACGTCGAGATACTCAGGCTCACCCGACAGCAGGCTGACGACCGGCACGCGGGGGAAGAGTCCGCGCAAATTGCCTTCGCGCACCAGCCGCGGCAGGTCCGCCCCGAACGTGACGTTGAAGATGGCGTCCGGACGTGCCGCGATCAGCGCCTGTATGGTGCCCGCGGCTTCGAGCTTGCCCAGCGCTGGCCATTGCTCAGCGACGAATTCGACATCGGGCCGCCGCGCCTTCAGCAAGGCCTTGAAACTTGCCACCGCCGACTGCCCGTACTCATAGTTCGGCGCAACGATCGCCCAGCGCGTGCCGGGCAGGCGCGCGGCCTCCTCCACCAGCATGGCCGACTGCATGAACGTGCTCGGCCGCAGCCGGAACGTATAGCGGTTGCCCTTCTCCCACACCATGGCATCGGTCAGCGGCTCCGCCGCGACGAACAGCACCTTGTTCCGCAGCGCGAACTCGGCCACGGCCAGACCCACGTTGGACAGAAACGTCCCGGCGAGCAGGGCGACCTTCTCATTGGACACCAATTCGGTGGCGAGCCGGATCGCATCGTCGGGCTTGCCGGCGTCATCGCGCGAAATGACGTCGACCTTGCGGCCGAGCAGCCCACCGGCCGCGTTGACCTCCTCCACCGCCAGTTGCCAGCCCATACGGTACGGAATCGTGAACTGCGGAATCGTGGAGTAACTATTGATCTCGCCAATGCGCAGCGGGGCCGTCTGCGCACTCGCAGAACGTGCCACCAGCGCAGCGGCCGGAAGCAACAGCACTTCGCGTCGTGTGGTCATGCGACAAGCCCTTGGTTGCAGAGGGAAAAGGGACCGGGACGCCAGCGCCCGTCAGCTAGAATACCGACTTTGACGGCCGCTCATTTTCCGGCACCGGCCGCGGGCATCCCCGAACGTACAGGAGTCGCTCGATGACGCATGTCGTCACCGAATCGTGCATCAAGTGCAAGTACACGGACTGCGTCGACGTCTGTCCGGTCGACTGCTTTCGCGAAGGACCGAACTTCTTGTCGATCGATCCTGACGAGTGCATTGACTGCGCAGTGTGCATCCCGGAGTGCCCGGTGAATGCGATTTATGCCGAGGAAGATGTGCCCGAGGACCAGCGCGATTTCATCAAGACTGAATGTCGATCTGTCAAAGCAGTGGCCCTCGATCACGCGCATGAAACCCCACCCGGTCGACGCCGACGAGTGGAAGGACGTACGGGAAAAGCGCCACCTGCTGGAGCGCTGATCCCGTGCCGTTGCTGGTTCGGCGTCGGACGCGGCCACTGCGGCCGGATCGCCGGGGCGGTCGGAACTGTCGGTTCCACCAGAAGGCCGCCGTAGGGCAAAGCGGCCTGACCAATTTGGTTTACTATTCCCTCGCTCGTAGGGAGGAAACCCCAGTTGGAAATCGGTGCGTTGAGCGGAGCGTGGCGTGCTATATCACCTGCATGAGTTGCAGCGCCGTTTCTTGAACCCCCTGTCGGTGTGGGCACAGGCCACATCGGAACTCTTCTCCAGCCCCTACAGCCCACTCTCCTATACGCCGCTGTCGCGCCGCCTGTCTGCGGGCTACGACCTGCTGCATCGTGTCGGCAAGCACTACGAGAAGCCCGAGTTCGGCCTGAAGTCGACGCGCGTCGGCGACAGTGACGTGCCGGTGGTCGAGGAAGTGCAGATCGAAAAGCCGTTTTGCCGGCTGCTGCACTTCAAGCGCGTCTTTCCCGGGAAGTCAAAGCGACCCGCCGACCCACGGGTGCTGATCGTCGCGCCGCTCTCCGGACACCATTCGACGCTGCTGCGCGACACGGTCCGCGCCCTGCTACCTGACCAGGACGTCTGGATCACCGACTGGACCGACGCTCGCCTCGTGCCCATTGCCGCCGGACCGTTCCATCTCGACGACTACGTCGACTACGTCATCGAGTTCGTCCGCGCCCTCGGGCCGGATGTGCACCTGATCTCTGTTTGTCAGCCAACGGTGCCGGTGCTCGCGGCGGTCTCCCTGATGGCCAGCCGCAATGATCCGAAGCTGCCGAAATCGATGACGATGATGGGCGGGCCGATCGACAGCCGCAAGAGCCCGACCCAGGTGAATGCGCTGGCCAAGCGCAAGAACTTCGAATGGTTCGAGAACAACGTCATATTCAAGGTGCCGTCGGCCTATCCAGGCTACCTGCGCAAGGTGTACCCGGGCTTCCTGCAGCACGCGGGATTCGTCGCGATGAACCCTGACCGGCACCTCAATTCCCACTGGGACTACTACCTCGACCTCGTCAAGGGCGACCTGGACGACGTCGAGGGCCATCGTTCCTTCTACGACGAATACAACGCCGTACTCGATCTGCCGGCCGAGTACTACCTCGACACCATCAAGATCGTGTTTCAGGAGCAACGACTGCCAAACGGCACGTGGAAGGTCCGTGGGGAACTCGTGAAGCCCGAGGACATCAAGACGGTGGCGCTGTTCACGATTGAAGGCGAGCTCGACGACATCTCGGGCAGCGGCCAGACGCAGGCCGCGCACGACCTGTGCAAGGGCATACCCAAGGGGCGCAAGAAGCACCTGCACCGCCGAAGGCGCCGGGCACTACGGCATCTTCAGTGGACGCCGCTGGCGCGAAATGATTGCGCCACAGATCAAGAGCTTCATCCGCGCGAACGCCTGAGGCGCGTTGTGCGCACGCGCTCGCGCGGGTGCCGTTACTCCTAGCCCGTCGCGCTGCGAGTCGGCCGATGACCAGCCCTTCCGCTTCCACACTCACCGATCGCATCGACGCGCTGCTGCCGCAGACCCAGTGCACTAAGTGCGGATTTGACGGTTGCCGGCCCTACGCGGAAGCGATTGCGGCTGCAGACCGCTGCGATCAACCAGTGCCCGCCGGGAGGCGCGGCTGGCATCGCCCAGCTGGCGGCGTTGACGGGGCGTCAACCGCTGCCGCTAAATCCGTCCAATGGCACGGAGCAGGCATTGCGCGTCGCCATCATTGACGAATCGCTCTGCATCGGCTGCACGCTTTGTATCCAGGCGTGCCCGGTCGACGCGATCATCGGCGCGGCACGCCGCATGCACAGCGTAATCGCCGAGTGGTGCAACGGCTGCGACCTGTGCGTCGCACCGTGCCCGATGGACTGCATCGCGATGGTGCCCGTGCAGCCCGCCCGCGCTTGGACCAAGGGCGATGCCCGCGACTCGCGCGCGCGCTACGAGGCACGTCGGCAGCGAGTCGCGGTCGAGCGCGAGATGCACGAGCAGCGTCTGCTTAACAAGGCTCACCTCAAGCGCGGATGAGCTCGAAGCACGCCACGATCTCGCACCAGACGAACTCGCCCGCAAACAGTCCGTGGTGCATGCGGCGATCGAGCGGGCGCGGGCGCGACGCCATGCAGCCCCGAAGGCATGAATCCCGCCAAACGCCAAGCCATTTACGAGCGGCTGCGAAGTGAGAATCCGCACCCGCGGACCGAACTCGAATACGGATCACCGTTCCAGTTGCTGGTCGCTGTGGTTCTGTCCGCACAGGCCACCGATAAGAGCGTCAATCTGGCCACTCGCACGCTGTTCAAGGTTGCTGCGACGCCGGCCGCCATCGTCGCTCTCGGGGAAGAGCGGCTGGCCGAGTACATCAAGACGATCGGCCTTTACCGGACGAAGGCAAAGAATGTCGTCGGACTCGCGCGGCGACTGCTCGAACAGCACGGCGGCGACGTCCCGCGCGACCGCGCGTTCCTCGAAGCCCTGCCCGGGGTGGGCCGCAAGACCGCCAACGTCGTGCTCAACACCGCGTTCGGCGAACCGACCATTGCCGTCGACACGCACATTTTTCGCGTCGCCAACCGCACCGGTATGGCGACGGGCGCCAATGTCGACGAAGTCGAGCGGCGCCTGGAGAAGTTCACGTCCGACGAGTTCCGCAAAGACGCCCATCATTGGCTGATCCTTCACGGGCGCTACATCTGCAAGGCGCGTTCGCCGGAATGCTGGCGGTGCCCCATCAGCGAGTGGTGCGAGTACCGCCCGAAGACACCCGCGCCCGCGCGGCCGCGGTCCGGCTTTCCGCCCGGCAAGGGAGCGTGAATGTGTTCACGCCCACGAAGCAAGAGGTGCGGCGTTTCTTCCGCGAAACCTGGCACAAGCACCGCGCGGGCCACGTGCTTACCCCGATCGAGGCGATGGCGCTCGACTGGATAATCGAGCACCCGGAATATCACAACGAACTGGCGAACTCAGGCGCCGAGGACGCCGAGTATCGCGTCGAGGACGGTCGCACCAATCCGTTCCTACACCTGTCCATGCATCTGGCGATCGCCGAGCAGCTGTCGATCGATCAGCCACCCGGCATACGGGCGGCGTACGAGCGGCTCGTGCGACGGCGCGGAGATGCGCACGCCGCAGCGCACGAGGTGATGGAGTGTCTCGGCGAAATCGTGTGGACGGCGCAAAGGGCCGGCCAGGCACTGCCGCCCGAAGAAATGAGCGCGCGCTACCTGGACTGCCTAGCACGCCGCGCCGGCGAGGCTTGAGTGATTGCTTCGCTCCGCGGGATCCATGCCCCGGTGCGCAGCGGTACGTCTTGCCGTCAGCGCTTGGTGTTTTCCAGCGGTCCCGGCAGGTCGCCCAGATATGCGGCGAGGTTCTTGATGTCGGTGCGCGACAGCGGCTTGGCCAGTCCCGCCATGATCGGGTTCTTGCGCGCTCCGGTCTGATAGTCGCGCAGCGCCTTTTCCAGATAGTCCGGATACTGGCCCGCGAGTTTCGGATAGCTCGGATCGACCGGGCTCGCGAAGTCCTTGCCATGACACGCTGCGCATTGCGTCTGCGCGAGTTCCTGGCCCTTGGCAGGGTCAGCCGCCTGCACTGACAACGCCGAGCAGGTCGCCACGGCAGCAACTAAGAATCTCGTCTTCATCATGGTCATTCGCTTACTTGCCGCGCGCCGAGTAGTAGGCGGCGACTGCGGAAATCTGCTGGTCCGTGAGACCCTTGGCGACACCGATCATCGTCGGATGAGCTCGGTTACCCTGGCGATAGTCCTTCAGCGCCGATTCGATGTACTGCTGCGACTGGCCGCCGATCTTCGGCACGCGATAGACCTGCGGGAACGAGGCCTGGTACCCAGGAATCGAGTGGCAGCCGATGCACATCGACACCGGCGCATCGCCTGCCGGCGCAGTCGCATCGGCTTTCTTTTCCTGCGCTACCGCCAGCAGCGGCAGAGTCGCCGCGACGGCGGCGAGCAGCAAACGGTAAGACTTCATCCGCAGCATCCGTGTGGTGTTTGATTCGAAGCGCAAGACCAGGCCGTGACCTGAGGCGCGGCCGGTTCATCTCCTCCCCAAGCCGGGCGCGATTGTAATCGACTCGGCGCCTCGACCCGAAGCTGCCACCGCGGCCCGCCCCGGCGCGGACCCGTGCGTATACTCGACCGACCCTTAGCCTCGTCCAATCCTGTCCATGTCGCGCTTCGAAGGCTCATCCACCTACGTCGCCACCGACGACCTGAAGCTTGCCGTCAACGCGGCACTGACGCTGCAGCGCCCGCTGCTGATCAAGGGCGAACCCGGCACCGGCAAGACCATGCTGGCCGAGGAGGTGGCGCGTGCGCTCAACATGCCGTTGCTCGCCTGGCACATCAAGTCGACCACCAAGGCACAGCAGGGCCTGTACGAATACGATGCGGTGAGCCGGCTGCGCGATTCGCAGCTCGGCGATGCGCGCGTTCAGGACATTGAGAACTACATCGTCCGCGGCGTGCTGTGGCAGGCTTTCACCTCGGATGAGCCGTCGGTGCTGCTGATCGACGAGATCGACAAGGCCGACATCGAGTTTCCCAACGACCTGCTGCGTGAACTCGACCGCATGGAGTTCTACGTCTACGAGACGCGCCAGACGATCCATGCGCGCCATCGCCCGCTGGTCGTGATCACCTCGAACAACGAGAAGGAATTGCCGGACGCCTTCCTGCGGCGCTGCTTCTTCCATTACATCAAGTTCCCGGACAAGGACACGATGCAGGCGATCATCGATGTCCACTTCCCCAGGCTGCGCAAGGAACTGCTACAAACTGCGCTGGCGGTCTTTTTCGGCGTACGCGATCTGCCCGGCCTCAAGAAGAAACCCTCCACTTCCGAGCTACTCGACTGGCTGAAGCTGCTGGTGGCCGAACAGATTCCGCCCGAAGCGCTGCGCTCCAAGGACGACAAGATTGCTGTGCCGCCGCTCGCCGGCGCACTGCTGAAGAACGAGCAGGACATGCATCTGTTCGAGCGGCTGGTCTTCATGGCGCGCAGCAACCGCTAAGGCGACCATGCAGGATCCGCGACCCACGGTGCTCGAGGGCCATGGCGTGCGGCTCGAACCGCTTGCGCGCGAGCACCACGATGGGCTCGTCGCCGCCGCCCGTGACGGTGAACTGTGGACGCTCTGGTTCACCTCGGTGCCCGAACCGGAACAGGCGCATGCCTACATCTCGGCCGCGCTGGCGGGCCAGGAGGCCGGGCACATGCTGCCGTGGGTCGTGCGCGAGCTGGCGTCCGGGTCCATCGTCGGCACCACGCGCTATCACGACGTGGCCACCGCGATCGGGCGCGTCGAGATCGGGTACACGTGGTATGCGCGGCGTTGCCAGAAGACTCACGTGAACACGGCGTGCAAGTTGCTGCTGCTCGGCCACGCCTTCGACGGACTGCGCTGCGCGGTGGTCGGGTTCCGCACTGACAACTTCAATTTCGCCTCGCAGCAGGCGATCGCCAGCTTGGGCGCCAAGCAGGACGGCGTGATCCGTCATCACCAGCCACGGCGCGACGGCACCGTGCGCGACACCGTGATGTTCAGCATTCTGGCGGGTGAATGGCCCGACGTGAAGCGCCACCTCGAACTCAGGCTCGCCCGCCACCGCTGATGCCATGCTGATCGACTTCTTCTTCCACCTGCGTGCGGCGAAACTGAAGGTCTCGATCAATGAACTGCTGACACTGCTCGACGCACTCAAGCGTGGCGTGATCGGCCCGTCGATCGACGAGTTCTACCACCTGTCGCGTGCCGCGTTGGTCAAGGATGAAACGCAGTTCGACAAATTCGACCGCGCCTTCGGTGAGTACTTCAAGGGCGTCACCACAACGCTGGACTTCGCGAAGGAGATTCCGGACGAGTGGTTCAAGAAAATGCTGGAGCGCGCCTTCACGCCCGAAGAGATCGCGAAGCTCGAGAAGCTCGGCTGGGACAAGCTGATGGAGGAGTTCAGGAAGCGCCTCGACGAACAGGACGGCGCGCACCATGGCGGCAACCGCTGGATCGGCTCTGGCGGAACCTCCCCGTTCGGGCATGGCGGCGCCCACCCCGAAGGCATCCGCGTCGGCGGGCCGAGCAAGGGCAACCGCTCGGCGGTGAAGGTCTGGGAAATGCGCGGCTACCGCGACTACGACGACAGCGTCGAGATCGGGACGCGCAACCTCAAGGTGGCACTGAGACGGCTCCGCCGGTTTGCGCGCGAGGGTGCCGAGCTCGAACTCGACATGCACGACACGATCGAGTCAACGGCGAAGAACGCCGGCTGGCTCGATCTCAAGCTGGTGCCCGAGCGGCATAACACGGTGAAGGTTCTGATGCTGCTCGACGTCGGCGGCACGATGGACGAGCACATCAAGCGCACCGAGGAACTGTTCTCGGCGGCCAAGACTGAGTTCAAGCACCTCGAGTTTTACTACTTCCACAACTGCGTCTACGAGTACCTGTGGCGCAATAATCGCCGCCGCTACACGGAGAAGTTCTCCACCTGGGACGTGCTGCGCAAGTACCCCCACGACTGGAAACTCATCTTCGTCGGCGATGCGACGATGAGCCCGTACGAGATCCTGCAGCCGGGAGGCTCGGTCGAGTACAACAACGACGAGGCCGGCGCCGTCTGGTTGCAGCGCTTCTTCGCGACGTTTCCGAAGTCGATCTGGCTCAATCCCGAGCCGGAAGGGCTGTGGCAGTACCGCCAGTCGGTGTCGATCATCCGGCAACTGGCCGGCGGCAAGATGTTCCCGATGACGCTCGAGGGCCTGACGCGCGCAATGCGACAGCTGTCGAAGTAGGTCTCAGTTATTGAACGGCGGTGCAGCTTTCAGCACCTCATCCAACGTCGTGATGCTCTTGGCGATCTTCTCCGCGCCCGAGACCCGCAGCGAGCGCAGGCCGTCGCGCGCGGCCTGGCCACGCAACTGGACAAGGTCTGAGCCTTCGGCAATGAGCTTGCGCATCGCGTCGGTCATCACCAACATCTCGATCAGCCCGGTACGACCCATGTAACCGGTGCGCCGGCACTCGAGGCAACCCACCGGCTTGTATATCTTCTCGGGCACGTTGGAGCGCCACGGCGCAACGAGTTCCTTCCAGAGCGCGGGTTCGACCGCATCGCCCACTGCCTTGCAGTGCGGGCACAGGGTACGGACGAGCCGCTGCGCCAGCACACCGATCAGCGTCGCGTTGACGAGGTAACCGGGAATGCCAAGTTCGAGCAGGCGCGCGATCGACGATGCCGCGTCGTTGGTATGCAGCGTCGAAAACACGAGGTGGCCTGTCAGCGCGGATTGCACCGCCATGTCGGCGGTTTCCTTGTCGCGGATTTCACCGACCATGATGATGTCCGGATCCTGTCGCATCAGGGCGCGCAGGCCGTCCGCGAAGCCGAGGTCGATGCCATGCTGGACCTGCATCTGGTTGAGCGCTGGATCGACCATTTCGATCGGATCCTCGACCGTGCTGACGTTGACCTCGTCGGTGGCCAACTGCTTCAGCGTCGAGTACAGCGTCGTCGTCTTGCCCGACCCCGTCGGTCCGGTCACCAGCACGATGCCCGACGGCCGGTGGATCAACTCCTCCCAGACGTTCGTTTCCTCGGGCGTGAAGCCAAGTTCAGCGTAGCTGCGCACGACGACTTCAGGATCGAAGATCCGCATGACCAGCTTTTCGCCGAAGGCAGTCGGCAGGGTCGAGAGGCGGATCTCGACCTCGCGTCCGGCATTCGGGCCGGTCGACACCTTGGTCTTAATGCGACCGTCCTGCGGGCGGCGCTTTTCCACCACGTCCATGCGGCCGAGCAGCTTGATACGGCTGGTCATCGCCGCCATCACGCCCGAGGGCACTTGGTAGACCTGGTGTAGCACCCCGTCGATGCGGAAGCGGGCGATGCCCTGTTCGCGCCGTGGCTCGAGATGAATGTCGCTGGCGCGCTGATCGAAGGCGTACTGCAGCAACCAGTCCACGATGTGAATGACATGCGCATCGTCGGCCTGAACTTTCCCGCCGAGTTCGACCAGCTGCTCGAAGCTCGACACGAGCGGGGTAGCGCCCGACTTCGCTGCGCCCTTGACCTGCTGTGCCAGCTTGTAGAACTCGGTCGTGTAGCGCGCGACGTCCAGCGGATTGGAGACGACGCGCTTGACCTTCTTCTTTGTGATCTGCTCGATCTCCCGTTCCCAGCCGGTCTGGAACGGCTCGCACGTCGCAATTGTCACCTCGTCGCCGCTCATCGCGACCGGCAGGATCGAATAGGTCGTCGCGTACGACGACGACATCACGTCGACGACGCGCGTGAAGTCGACTCGCAGCGGATCGATGTGGAAGTACGGTAACGACGACTTCTGCGCCAGCCACTGCGTGAGCATCTCGAGGTCGAGCAGCTTCCGCTCGGTGTTGGCGGTGCGGTAGTTCATCTCCGCCAGGTTGACAAGCGGATGCCCGGCTCGGTCGCGTCCGCCGGAGATCTTGAAACGCTCGGCATCGCTGGTCGCCAGCAGGCCGTCGGCAACGAGTTGCTTCAGCACGTAGCCGCCGGTGACGCGACCGTTCGGTACGGCGGCCGCTGCGTGGCGATCCCGCGCGGGCGGCAGGGCGGCTGCCTTCAACGCCACGGCGCCATCCTTCGGATTCATGCGGCGAAGTTCATGCGGCCGGCGCAGCCGCCTTGTACCGCTTGGCAAGATTTGCCGCGCGGTCAGGTGCGCTCTCGAAGTCCGCGACGACGGCGTCCACGGCCCGCTTGGTCAACGCGACGCTCTCGAGCGGTTCGATGTACTTGCGTGCCAGGTAGGACTTCAGCATGTCGGCAGACAGCACGTGCGCCTTGTGGTCGTGCTCTCCCGCGAAAAGAAACAATGTCCGCAGCGGGCTCATCCAGCGCAGCTTGACGCGCACGAACTCGGTCCCGTTCCACAGCTTGAACCAGTTGCCGCGCTGCCAGCGCCCGATCTCCTCCTGAACGCGAGCATCTTCAACCGGGTCGAGCCGCGCAATGTCGGTCAGGGGATCGGGCATGACAATGTCGGCGTGATGCTCCTGAGCCGCGCGCATGATCTGGCCGGTGGGCACGCGGATGCCACCCGGCACTGTCGTCACCGGGAACATCCCTGACAACTGCATGCCGTCGATCTTGGCACGCAGCTCGGAAGTGAGCAGGCTGGACTTGATGTAGGCCGCCTGGTCGACCGGCTTGACCGCCATCGCGTGGGACTCCATCAACTTGCCGAAGAACTGGTCCCTTTCCCGCTCCGACACATTGACGAGCGATAGCCCGTCGCGCAGCACGCGCACCATGCCCGGGATGATCTTGACCAGCTTGCCCCGGTCCTCGGTGCTGGCCTTTGGTTGCACCGACCACACGAGTTCGTGGATGACGTCGCGGAATGCCTTGGCGAAGCCCGGCTGGGCTTCGCTGCGCACGCTGGCAGCCACCAGCACCTTGACCCAGGGCCCGAGCAGGAACTCCTTGATGTAAGGCTCGAGGTCGACGCGTTCGAACGCACGGCGAACCTGGATCGTCGTGTTGATTGTCAGGATTTCATGCTTCTCGGCCGCTTCGAGCGCCTTCTTCGCCCGCGAGACCGGGTCGCTGTCCTCGATCGAGATGTCCGAGACGAAGCGGTCGAATTCCGAGTAGGTCTTGTCAAAGACACCGAGATCGGTCTCAAAGTTCTTCAGGATCTCGGCGATGACGCGGTCGACTTCCTTCAGGTACTTTTGGTTGTCGTCCCCGTAGGGCTCCCAACCGGTCGAAGTTCCCGCGATGCGGTCGATCAGCTTGCGAGCCGGGTGCGCGCTCGACGCGAAGAACGCCGCATCCATCAGCGCTGCCTTCAGCACCGGGAACTGCAGGCGCGAGATCCGGGCCTTGATCTCGGCGGGCACCTGCTTGTCCTGCATCACATGGTCGAACAGCATGCCAACCAGCTCGATCGTGAGCTTGTCGACCGTGCGGGTCGATTTCGAGATCAGCTCACCGCGGACTGCGCTGATGCTCTGGGACTGCGGCACACCGGTGAACTCCCCGGTCTCGATGAACTCGTCCAAGCCATGGCGCTGGATTTCGCCGATGGATTGCAGCAATTCCTCAGGTGCCGGTCCGAACGACGGCATGGGCGGCAGTCGCGAGCCTCGGGCGTTCGACTGCAGGCGCGTCAACAGGCCCCCGAGCACCTCGTCGGGTTCATCCGAACCCGGATGGCCGCGCGACATCGCGCCCCCGGGCGGCGCGCGCCCGGGACCGCGCGAGTCCGAACCGGTCCAGTCCGCTGGCGTCGCCGACCCTGTTGCCCCCGACGTGCCGCCGAACGTGGGCGCCTTGGATGAAGCGAGGCTGCGTCGCACTGAGCGGACATCGACGCCGTGGTTGGCGAAGTGCTCGAGCAACTGCTGCGCCACGCGAGCGAGTTCCTCGCCGAGCGGCTTTTCGAAGCGCGTGAGCAGGAACTCCCACGCCTCCTTGTGCAAGTCGCACTGCTCAGCGGCCCGCAGGAGCGCACGCACGTAGACATTCGGGCCCAGCGGATTCTCGGAGTTGCGCACCGAACTGCGCCCGATCACGTAGGCCACGACGAGATTCAGATCGCGCCAGCGCAGGTCTGCGTAACCCGCCACCTTGTTGGCGTGGCGCTCGACTACGGTGTTGCTTTCGACCGAGATCGAATCAACCAGCGACAGGGTCTCGGCATCGAGTGCCGCCGGGGCGAGTTGGACCCGTCCGACGGTGATGTCGTGGAATGCCTGGTCCTGGGCGTCCCTCAGGTGGTCGAGGAAGGCGTGGCTGAGTTCCGTCGACTTGGAGGCCAGCAACCGCTGGACCAGCGGTGAACTGACGTCGAAGTCCCAAGTACCGGAAAGCTCGTCAAGGATCGACTTGCAAATTCCCGGAATGGCGACGGTCATCAGCTCGTTGGAGATCGCGAGCGCCGACTTCATCAACGCCGATGCCTGCGCGGCGGTGATGCGCGCAAGCTCACCCGCGGGGCGGGGCGCTTCGGGGCTTTGCTCAAACTCCATCGAGATTCTGGGTGCGTGCAGGCCCTGCGGCCCTAGAAGAGGCTTCGACTCTATCGGCGTGGGGCCGTCTGTCAAGTTACATATGGGCGCGAGAACCCGTCAATTATGCGGGTTGCGTCAGATCTTCAGTCGATTGCCGAGGCCATTGACTTCCCCCAACTCGTGCGACCACTGTACAAGGGGCAACCGCCACGCCGCCTCCAGCGTCCGCGCACGCCGTTCCACCGCTGCCATGGACTCGTCGAGGCGCGGTCCGGTCAGGCCAAAGACGACGTGGTTGCCTTCGTCGACCGGTGGCAGCGCCAGCGGGCGGCCGTCAAACGCGTCGCTAATAGCCCGGAAGCTTGGATCAAAGCGGCTACCGAAGAGGTTAAAGCAGGCGACTCCGGGCCGGCGCAGCGCACGGCGGCACAGAGTATAGAACTCCACATCGTCGAACACAGGACCGCGCGCGGCCGCGTCATACAGATCCACCTGCAGCCAGTCGGCCCGCCCGGCGCGTCTGCGGTCGCCTAGATACTCGCGTGCATCGGCCTGCACCACTTCGAGGCGCTCGTCGTCCGCCGGCAGTGCGAACGAACGACGCGCCGTGTCGATGACCTGCGCGCTGATCTCGACAACGGTGATTCGTGCGGACGGCAGGTTCCGGTAGCAGAACTTCGTCACCGCCGCGGCACCGAGTCCGAGCTGGACAATGCGGTCCGGACGCGAGTTGAACAGCGCACAGGCCATCATCTGCTGCTGGTACGCGAGCTCGAGTTGCCACGGTCGCGCGATCCGCATCGCGCCCTGCACCCAGGGTGTGCCAAAGTGGAGATAGCGGATGCCGTCCTCCTCGGACAGCGTCACCGCGCTGCGCCCCCGCCGGCGCACGTCAGGCCGGCTGCGCCGCAGGCGCGCCGAGGTCGCGCATCACCTCACCGACGGCCCGCTCGAACAGCGGGGACTGCTCGGCGGCGCGTATGCGGCCCGCACGCACATAGCCGCGTAGCACCAGCGGCGCCAGCGAGTGGGCCTTGCCGGTCTCGGCCGACGTGAAAAGATAGAAATTGCGGCGGGGACTGATCCAGCGTAGCCGGACACGTTCGACCTGCTGCCCGGTGTACAAATCGAACCACGAACCGCGCTCCCAATGCTCGATCATCTCGTCGATCTGCGGGTCCGACAGCTGCTCGATCGGGATCATTTCCTCGGGAGCCACGGTCGGCGGCGAATCGAGCATATTGACCTCGGCCTGATTGGCCGCCGCGGCGCTCTGGATCGCCGATGCCGGGATTGTCAGCTGCTCGAGCGCCTCGCCAGACACCGGCGGCGGCGGCTCCTCGATCTTCACCTCGTCCAACCGCTGCTTCAGGGCGACGGCGTCGACCGGCGGCGCAGCGCCGTAGGCGACCTCGAGCGCTTTGACAGCCTGCGCATGTGAGGACATCAGCCGGGTAAAGAATTCCTGGGTCTGCGTCGGCGCGTATTCGATCAGCTGCAAACCTTCCCGCAGAGTATTGAGCACGGCGGGGATCGTCTTGACGAGCCGCTTGCGGTCATCCGGGTTGATCTTCGGCTGCACGCTCCACACCAGATCAGGGACCATGTCACGGAACTTCCGCGCGAAGTCCGGCTGCGAACGCTCCCGCATCGTCGCCGTGACCATCACCTTGACCCAGGTCTCGAGCAGGAACTCGCGCAGATAGGACTCGAGCTGCACGCCCTCAAACGCGCGGCGAATGCCGATCGCCGCGTTGATGGACATCACCTCGCGGTTTTCGGCCTCTTCGAGCGCGCGCTTGGCGCGGACAACCGGATCGTCGTCGCGGCCGCGCTCCTCGGCCAGGTACCGTTCGAACTCCTCGAGCGCCTTCTCGAAGATAGACGGGCCTTCGTTGATCGCGACAACCACGGTATCGACCGCGCGGTTCACTTCGGCGAGATAGCGTAGGTTCTCCTCGCCTTCCGGGATCCAGCCGATCGCGGTGCTGGCAATGCGGTCCATCAACCGGCGCGCCGGCTGCAGCGGCGAGACGAACAAATCCGAGTCCGACAGCGCAACCTTCATGATCGGGAACTGCAGCCGCGAAAGTGCGGTCTTGATCTCCCCTGGCAGGTGCTTGTCCTGGTGGATGCGGTCAAACAGCATGCCGACCAGTTCGATCACCAGCTTGTCGATCTGCTTCGTGGCCCGCTCGGCCACATGCGCGCGCAGCTGCGCTTCGTCGCGCTCGCTGATGGCGACCGCGGCGGACGAGCCGCTGCGGGCCGCCACCGCCGCGAGCGCATTCAGGCGCTGGACTTCGTTGATCGATGCCAGCAACCCCGGATCGATCGCAGCAAATTGCACCGGGGTTCCTGGTGCAATGGGCATCGCCTGCGAAGGCGCGGCAACACCGGTGTTGGCAAAGCCGGCGGCTCCCGGTGCGACCGGCGTCGCGAGGTCCGTGCGTTCGAACAATGGCCCCGTTGGCATGCCGGTAGCCGGCGCGATGGGCACCGCTCCAGCCTGCGCCGGTCCCACCATCGGTACCTTCATGCGTTGGTACAAGGCGCTGAGCAGCTGCTCAGCTGTCGCGCCGGTGATAGCGCCGGCGGACCCGCCGCCCTGTGACGGACGGCCGGCAGCCACGAAGGTGTTGCGGAAGCCCGCCATCGAGTTCTTAAAGGCCGCGGCGGCGCCGCTGCGCTCCTCGATGCCCTGCTGTCGGAGCTGGCGGGTGAGCTCGCCGTACATCTCGCCCAGCGGACGGCCGAGCGCATTGTCATAGGCCTTGATCACCGCCATCCGCTGGTCGCCCTTGAAGCCCAGTGCCTCCACCGCTTCGCCGAGCGCGCGGCAGTAGTGGACGGGGTGAAATGGGTTCTGGCGATCACCGAGGCCCGGCACCTTGAGCGCGACGGCGAGCAACTGGGTGAGATCCGTGAAATGCTCCTCGACGGCATTGCGCAGGCGCGCCGCAAAGCGATCGAGCATCATTTTTTCTTCCATCTGGTCGTAGCCGACCAGCGACAGTGCCCCGGCACGGCCCTCGGGCTTGTCCTGCGGCTGGGGCTGTTTCTCCGCCCCGTCGCCGAATAGCTCGTCGAACGCGGCATCGATCTCGCGATCGACCGCCGTAAAGAACGCACTCGAGAATTCGCGCTGGTCCACCAGCAGCCGGCGCACGGACTTCTTGAGCGTGGCGGACGCCTGCTCGTCTTCGTCGATGACCTGGATTGCGTCGCGCGCGGCCGTGGGCAGCAGCGGTTCCAGCGCCTTGCGCATCGTGGCCCGCAGCCAGACGATGACGCGCTGCGCCGATTCGCGCGTGGCCTTTCCGGATCCCGCTGTCGTTGTCGTGCTCATTCAGACTCGAAATTTTCCCCTCGGCGCATCGGTGGCAAGGGTAGCCGATCCCGGCCCCAGGCGTGCTCAAGATCGGCCGTCAACCTTCGCCGGCGGCCACCGGGGTTCAGCGCACCTCGTGCCACCACGCCGCCCAGAGCTCGAGTTTCTGCTCGAGGCTGCGGCCGGCATGAGCGGGACTGGTGGACGGTAGCACCGCGGTTGCAAACCCCGCTTGGTCGAAAAGCGGCCGAAATCGACCGGCTGCCAAGCCATTGAAGGCGACCGAGCGCAGCCGTGGCGCCAGTCGGCGCAGTCGGGCGAACGCATTCGGCCGCGGGTGCCGGATCGCCGTATCGGCGCTCCCGGCCCGGTCACAGGCGTCGTAGACGTCCCAGACGCCGACGTGATGTGCGAGGACGCGCCGGACCCGGTCGTCGTAGGCAAGTTCGGGCAGCGATTCCCCGAACAGGCGACCCAGGATCGGCCAGAACTGGTTGCGCGGATGCGCGTAATACTGGCCCGCCGCCAGCGAGGCGGCCGATGGGAAGCTGCCGAGGATCAGGCGCTCGACGTGCCGATCGATGACCGGCGGGAACCCGCGCAAAGGCGTCGCTCCAACCGCGGCCGAGTGTCTGTGGGCCACCCGCCCTCGACTACCTGGCGCCGGCATCCAGCAGCAGACGGTTCAGGCGTTCGACGAAGGCCGCCGGCTCGTCGAGCTGGCCGCCTTCGGCGAGCAGGGCCTGGTCGAACAGCAGCTGCGCCCAGTCGGCGAGGTCGTGCTCGCTGGCCTTAAGGCGAACGATCAGCGGGTGTGCCGGATTGAGTTCCAGGATCGGGCGCGACTCGGGCGCCTTCTGCCCGGCCGCTTTCAGCAGCCGCTGCAGGTGCCCGCTCATCTCGTGCTCGTCGCTGACCAGGCAGGCCGCGGAATCCGTGAGCCGAAACGTGACCCGCACGTCCTTCGCCCTCTCACCCAGGGCGGTCTTCACGCGAGCGACGAGATCCTTGTACTCGTCTTCGGTCTTGTGCTGCTCGGCCTTCTCCTGCTCGTCGGCGAAGGTGCCGAGATCGAGGCCGCCCTTGGCGACCGAGGCCAGCGCCTTGCCTTCGAATTCGTGCAGGAACGAGAGCATCCACTCGTCGACCCGCTCCGTCAGCAGCAGCACTTCGATCCCCTTCTTGCGGAAGATCTCCAGATGAGGACTCGACCGCGCGCCGTCGACCGTGTCGGCCGTCACGTAGTAGATCTTGTCCTGACCTTCCTTCATGCGCCCGACGTAGTCTTTCAGCGCAACCGTCGGCTCTTCGCCGCCGGGTGCCGTCGAGGCAAAGCGCAGCAGCGCCGCGATGCGCTCGCGGTTGGCCGCATCATCGCCAATGCCCTCCTTCAGCACCTGGCCAAACTCCTTCCAGAACGTGGCGTACTTGTCCTTCTGGTTCTCGGCCAGGTCCTCGAGCAGTGCCAGTACGCGCTTGGTGGAACCTTCGCGAATCGCCTTGACGTCGCGGGACTCCTGCAGGATCTCGCGCGAGACGTTGAGTGGCAGATCACTGCTGTCGATGACGCCGCGCACGAAACGCAGGTACGGCGGCATCAGCTGCTCGGCATCGTCCATGATGAAGACGCGCTTCACGTAGAGCTTGATGCCGTGGCGCTGGTTGCGGTCCCATAGGTCGAACGGCGCACGCGCTGGGAGGTACAGTAGTTGCGTGTACTCGGTCCGCCCTTCGACGCGGCTGTGGGTCCAGGCCAGCGGCTCGCCGAAGTCGTGGGAAACGTGTCGGTAGAATTCCTGGTACTGCTCGTCGGTGATGTCGGACTTGCTCCGTGCCCACAGCGCATTCGCCTGGTTGACTGTCTCGTCCTCGTCGGCGGCGACCATCTCGCCCTTGTCCTTGTCCCATTTCTCCCCGCGCATACGGATCGGCGCGGAAATGTGGTCCGAGTATTTCGAGACGATCGACTTCAGGCGGAATCCTTCCAGCAATTCTTCGTCTCCGTCGCGCAGGTGCAGCGTCACGTCGGTGCCGCTTTCCGCCCGCTCAGCCGGCTCGATCGAGAACTCGCCGCCGCCGTCGCTTTCCCAGCGCACCGCATCAGTGGCCGCTGCGCCGGCACGGCGCGTGACGACCGTAACCCGGTCGGCGACAATGAAGCTGGAGTAAAAGCCAACGCCAAACTGCCCGATCAGCTGTGCGTCCTTCTGCTGGTCGCCGGTCAGCTGCGCAAAGAATTCGCGTGTGCCCGATTTGGCGATGGTGCCGAGGTGATCGATCGCCTCTTGCCGGCTCATGCCGACGCCGTTGTCCGACACGGTGATCGTGCGCGCAGCCTTGTCGACACTGACGCGAATTCCGAGTTCACCATGCCCCTCCATCAGCGCCGGCTGCGCAATTGACTCGAAGCGCAGTTTGTCGAGTGCGTCCGAAGCGTTGCTGATCAGTTCGCGCAGGAAAATCTCCTTGTTGCTGTACAGCGAATGGATCATCAGCTTTAGCAGCTGTTTGACCTCCGCCTGGAATCCCAGCGTTTCCTTCGCGGCAGCTTCGGTGGCCTGCATCTGTCACTCCTGTAGGGGTTGGTGTCGCAAACGGAGGCGACGTCGAGGACCCGTGGATTGGGTCGAAACGCGCATTATCAAGAACTCCCTGCGGTAGCCCGGGTTCGGGACGCGGCGCCCAATTCCCGGGCGACACGTCCAGCCCTCGTGCGGAACGCGAGTACGACGGGCGACGGGTTGCCGCCGCCGCGCCCGGCCGCATCACCGCCATCGACGGGCACTGCATCTGGCAGGACGGCCAGCACCTGACGCAGTCACCCTCGCGCATCGTTGACGGCCAGCTCCAAGTCCCGACCGAGCCCAGCCTCGGCGTACGACTCGACCAGGCTGCCGTCGACACGCTCATCGGTTGTATCGTACGCACGGCCTCAGAGCACGCGACGATTCACCGGCCATGCGATAGCTGCGACCCGGCTGGACCTTCGATCCCAAACGCCCCTGCCTCGTACACCCATGAAAGTCCGCCATGCGTGAAAACCGGTTGCGCACCCTGTGGGCCGAAGGGCGAGCCGCCGTCAACGGCTGGCTCGCCATTCCGAGCGGATTCTCGGCCGAGGCGATGGCACACCAGGGTTGGGATTCACTCACGATCGACTTGCAGCACGGAGTCGTCGACTACCAGACGGCCGTCACGATGCTGACCGCGATCTCGACTACCAGCACGGTGCCGTTAATACGCGTGCCATGGCTCGAGCCTGGCATCCTGATGAAGTCGCTCGATGCCGGCGCCTACGGCGTGATTTGCCCGATGGTCAACACGCGCGATGACGCCGCCCGCCTCGTCGCCTATACGAACTACGCGCCACGCGGCACCCGCAGCTTCGGGCCGATTCGCGCCCTGCTCTATGCTGGCGTCGATTACCCGCAGCACGCTGATCGCACCATCGTGCGCTTCGCGATGATCGAGACCGCGCAGGCGCTCGACAACCTCGATGCCATTCTTTCCGTCGAGGGGCTCGATGCGATCTATATCGGTCCGTCCGACCTCTCGCTGGCCCTGGGTTGCAAGCCGGCCTTTGACGACGTCGACCCGCCGGTCGCCGCAGCGATTGAACACATCCTTGAACGGGCGAAAGCGCATGGTGTGGTGGCGGGCATCCATAACGGCAGCCCCGAGGCGGCTCGTGCACGCATCGCCAGGGGCTTCCGGTTCGTCACCGTTGGCTCGGATGCGCGATTGATGGCCGCGGGCGCACAGCAGGTGCTGGCAGCCGTGCGCGGCTAGACCCGCCTTCCCCGGATCCGGCGCGACCTCCGCGGTAGCCCGACGAACGTCGGCTAGAGTTCGTGCGTGTCGCCGCCCACGCCTGTCACGCCGCCTCATCCGTCACACGAGTCCCGGGGTCTGCTGCTCGGGTTCATCGGTGTGCTGATCTTCAGCCTGACGCTGCCGATGACACGCGTCGCGGTAGCGGAGCTCGACCCTTGGTTGATCGGACTCGGACGCGCCGTGGTGGCCGCGATCCCGGCCGCCCTGTACCTTGCGTGGCGCCGGGCACCGCGCCCGCGCCGCGCCGAGTTGTCACCCTTGGCGGCCGTGGCGATCGGTGTCATCGTCGGCTTTCCCGTGTGCTCGTCAATCGGCATGCAAACGGTACCGGCCTCGCACGGCGCCATCGTCGTCGGCGTCCTGCCGCTGGCCACGGCCCTCTTCGCCGCTGGGCTCGGCGGTGAGCGCCCATCGAAGGCATTCTGGCTGTTTGCGGTCGCCGGCAGCGCGGTTGTCCTCGTGTTCGCATGGCGTAGCGGTGGCGGCGGGTTTGCCACCGGTGACCTGTGGCTGCTCGCCGCCGTCGTGCTGGGTGCGCTTGGTTATGCCGAAGGCGGCCGGCTCGCGCGCACGTTCGGCGGCCCGGAAGTCATCTGCTGGGCGCTGGTGGTGACGGCGCCGCTGCTGCTGGTGCCGGTCGCCTGGCTGGCGTGGCGCCAGCCGTGGCCTGTTGCCACGACGACGGTGCTCGCGTTCGGGTATGTCACGCTGTTTTCGCAGTTCCTGGGATTCTTCGCCTGGTACCGCGGGCTGGCCGAGGGAGGCTTGGCCCGGGTCGGGCAGGTCCAGCTCCTGCAAGTGTTTCTGACGATCGGGTTTGCAGGGCTACTGTTCGGCGAAACGATCGATCCCGCGACATGGGGTTATGCCGCGCTCGTTGTTGCGTTGGTCGCGGCGGGCAGGCTGACGACGATACGGAGGTCACGACCATGAACCTTGAGTACTGCACGCTGGATGTCTTCACCGACCGGCGCTTCGGCGGCAATCCGCTCGCGGTGGTGCTCGACGCGCGCGGCATCGATGACACGACGATGCAGGCGATCGCGCGCGAGTTCAACTACAGCGAGACCACCTTCGTGCTGCCGCCCTCGGATCTGGCGCATGCCGCGCGTGTGCGCATCTTCACGCCCGGGGGCGAATTGCCCTTCGCCGGCCATCCGACCGTCGGAACGGCCTTTGCGCTCGCGTCGCTCGGCCGCATTGCAACCGGCACGCGCGACATCGTCTTCGAGGAAGGCATCGGGCCGGTGCCGGTCAGCATCGAACGCGGTGCCGACGGTGCCGTTAACCGCTGCACGCTGACCACTGCCCAGCAGCCCACGTTCATCGAGGCGATCGACGGAACAGAGGCGGCCGCGATGCTCGGGCTCACCCGCGATGCAGTGGAGTCGTCGCCGGAAGTCTGGTCATGCGGTGTGCCGTTCCTCATCGTGCCGCTGGCCGGCATCGATCATCTTTCGGCCGCAATGCTGGATCTGCCGCGCTGGCGCGAACTGCTTGACCGCCGTTCGACCCAGACGGTCTACCCAGTGGCACGCGCCGGCACGAACTGTCTGCGCGTGCGCATGTTCGCGCCGGGGCTAGGCGTGCCGGAGGATCCGGCGACCGGGTCGGCGGCCGCGGCTCTGGCCGGCTGGCTCGCCGGCAAGTTCGGCGCCGATGGGCCGCACCACTGGCAGATCCTGCAGGGAGGGGAGATCGGCCGCCCGAGCACCATAGCGCTGAACTTCGATCAGACCGGCGGCGTCGCCACGCGCGTCCGCGTCGGCGGCGGCGCGGTGATGCTGGCCCGCGGGACGCTGACCGTATAGCGGGCTAGAGCAGGCTGCGCCCGATCGTTGCCACCGCCGTGGTCACGACGCCCAGCGCCAGGTTCGTCACCACCAGCTTGCGGATGATGTCGAGGTTACTGGCAGCCGTCGGCCAATCCGACGCCGCAACGGCGCGCTGCAGCCGCGGGAACGGCACAAGGCGGATGTGCACAAAGATCGCCATCATCGCGAGCCCGAGCGCAAACATCAGGTGCACAGAGACATGCGCGTTACCGAACCCTCCGGCGCCGAGGATCAGTCCGATCCCGCTGCCCAGGATCGCAACGATGGCGAGCGACACCCAGAAGAAGAACCGGCCGAGCACAGTCGCGAGCAGCGGCAGTCGCTGTGGCGGCGGAAACTGTTCAACAGCGGCCGGTCGCACCGCAAAGTGCACGACAAACATCCCACCGACCCAGACCACTACCCCGATCAGGTGAACGAAGAGCAGCGCCGTATAGATCAACCGCATCGGAGTGCCTCGGGCCGCGACCACCGCGCAGGAGAGTGAACGTTCATCGCTCAAGCCTCGGGCAGGCGCGACAACGCGAACGGCGGTTTCAGCTTGGAGTCGACCAGCTTGCCCTTGCGCGCGCGGTGACCGTGGTGCGCTTCGAGCTGGGCACCGACGAGGCGCACGGCAACCGGCTTGGCGGCCGAACCGCGGGTCGCATGCAGTACAGCGCCGCTGACGATCGGCAGCGCGGCGAGCAGCGGCTCGTCGTCGTCGAGATCGATCAACGTCACCCCGCGCCCACCACCAGAAAGCGCCTTGATCTCCGCGGCGTCGAACACCAGCACGCGGCCCCGGGCGGACAGGCAAGCGATCAACCGATCGCTTGCCGCCTTGACCAGCTGCGGACGCAGCGGCTCGGCGCCCTCTTCCACCGTGATGAACTGTTTGCCGGCTTTCTGGCGCGACACCATGTCGCCAAGCGATGCCGCGAAGCCGTAGCCATTGCTGGTGGCCAGCAGCAGCGGCGTGTTGGCGGCTCCTGCCACGTAGCCGACCAGGCGGGTGCCGGCCTCCAGCTCGATCATCGAGCTGACCGGTGCGCCATCGCCGCGCGCCGACGGCAATTGTGCCACCGGCACCGAATACACCCGCCCGTTACTGCCCACGGCAATCAACTGATCGACGCTGCGACACTCGAATGCGCTGTACAGCGCATCGCCCGTCTTGAAACCGAACTGGGCCGCGTCGTGACCATGCCCCGTCCGGGCGCGCACGAAGCCCTTGTCGGAGACGATGACAGTGACCGGCTCGTCAATCAGCTTGACTTCGACGGCCGCGCGCTCGGCTTCCTCGATCAGCGTGCGCCGCGCATCGCCGTACTTCTTTGCATCGTCTTCGATCTCCCGCGCCACCTGCTTGCGCAGCGCAGTGTCGGTGCCAAGCAACTTGCGCAGCGCCGCTTCGTCTTTGCGCAGCTCAGCCAGCTCCTGCTCGATCTTGATGCCTTCCAGTCGCGCCAGCTGGCGCAACCGGATCTCGAGTATGTCCTCGGCCTGGCGCTCGCTTAGCTTGAACGCCTTGATGAGATCCGCCTTCGGCTCGTCCGAATTGCGGATCAGCTTGATGACCTTGTCGATGTTGAGCAGGACCGCCTGGCGTCCTTCGAGGATATGGATGCGCTCCTCGACCTTCTGGAGGCGGTGCTGCGAGCGTCGCCGCACGGTGTCGATCCGGAACTCGATCCACTCCGCAAGGATCTCGAGCAGCGGCTTGCAGCGCGGACGTCCGTCACGCCCGATCATCACCAGGTTGACCGGAACGCTCGCTTCCATGGTGGTATGCGCCAGCAGCGTGCGCACGAACTCGTCGCGATCGACCTTGGACGTGCGGGGTTCAAACACCAGCCGCACCGCCGCGTCCTTGCCCGACTCGTCTCGCACAGCATCAAGCACGGCAAGCACAAGCTGCCGCGTCTGCTGCTGGTCGGTGGTCAACGCCTTCTTGCCGGCCTTGACCTTCGGGTTTGTCAACTCCTCGATCTCTTCAAGCACACGTTGGCTCGACGTCGAGGGCGGCAGTTCGTGCACCACCAGTTGCCACTGACCGCGCGCCAGTTCCTCGAACTCGAAACGCGCGCGAACCTTCAGGCTACCGCGACCGCACGCATAGATCTCGCGGATGTCGGAAGCAGTCGAGATGATCTGGCCGCCGCCGGGAAAGTCGGGGCCGGGCAGCCGCTCGCGCAACTGCTCGAGCGTGGTCTTCGGGTTGGAGATCAGCGCCAGCGTGGCGGCTGCGACTTCGCGCAGGTTGTGCGACGGGATCTCGGTCGCCATGCCGACTGCGATACCCGAGGCGCCATTCAATAGCACGAACGGCAGGCGGGCAGGCAGCAACCGCGGCTCCTGCGTCGAACCATCGTAGTTCGGTATGAACTCGACCGTGCCCTCGTCGATCTCGTCGAGCAGCAGCCGGGCGATCGGCGTGAGCCGTGCCTCGGTGTAGCGCATCGCCGCGGCGCCATCGCCGTCGCGGCTGCCGAAGTTGCCCTGCCCGTCAATCAGGGGGTAGCGCAGCGAAAAATCCTGCGCCATGCGCACGAGCGCGTCATAGGCGGCCTGGTCGCCATGCGGATGAAAGCGGCCGAGCACGTCGCCGACGACACGCGCCGACTTGACTGGCCGCGCGCCCGCGGCCAGTCCCATCTCGTTCATCGCATACAGGATGCGGCGCTGCACCGGCTTCTGTCCGTCGGCCCCGTCGGGCAACGCACGGCCCTTGACGACCGAGATCGCGTAGTCGAGGTAGGCGCGCTGGGCGAACTCGGCCAGCGTCAGCGCATCGTTGCCATCGCCGCCGCTACCGCCAGCGGCCGGAAAGAGTGTCTGTTGCTCGAGCATCGGGGAGGGTTCGCCGCCACTGCAGGCAGCCTGATTCTACGTTTACCGAGAACGGCGTCCGCTTGCGATCGCGTGCCGGCTTTTGAACATGCGCGCCGGGCGGATCCTGCATGGCCCGTCGCGCGCCACCGACAGCCCCTCAGACGCGACAGCCGTCCGCGTAGTCCATGTAGCGCTGTCGTGCCAGCGTCGCGACCGGGCCGATTGGTAGCTCACGCGCACCGTAGCGCGTGCAGGGCATGACCTTGCCGTAGTTACCAGTACTGAAGATCTCACGCGCGCCATCCAGTTCGTTGGGGCGCACGGTGCGCTGCTCGACCACGATCCCCACCTCGGCCAGCAGGCGAATGACCCGCGCTCGCGTGATTCCGGCCAGGAACGTGCCGTTGGCAGCCGGTGTCACCGTGGGGCCGTCGGCTGCGACGAAGAACAGGTTCGCGGTCGCGAATTCCGCAACGTTGCCGTCCGGGTCGAGCACGACGGCGTTCTGGAAGCCAGCGGCGGCCGCTTCGCGCAAAGCGCGAGCGACGTTGGGATACAGAGCCGAAGCCTTCGCGTCGGTCGTCGCCGCGGCAGGAGAAGGACGACGCCGCTGCGACAGCGTGGCCGAGAACCCTTCGAACGGCGGCATCGGTGCATCGAACAGCGTCAGCGCGAAAGCGGATTTCTCCGGCACCAGCATGCCGGCCGTGCCGAACACCAACGGGCGGATGTACAAGTCGGCATCGGCCGGGAAGCGGTGTATGCCTTCGATGCACAGTCGCATCAAATCACCGATCGGCAACTCGAGATTCAGCCCCAGCCGCTCTGACGATTCGTAGATGCGCTCGCAGTGGGCCCGCAGGTCCGGCGCCAGGCGGTGGATCGAGCGCGCGCCGTCGAACACCGAGGATGCGAGCCACACGCTGTGGTCCATCGCGCCTATCAGCGGCACATTGCCGTCGTGCCAAACGCCTTCAAAATAGGTGGTGTACAGGAGAAACTCCGGATCAGTGCATGAGGGAGCGCTCGCGGCCAGTGCCGCGGCGATCAATGAAGAGCTTGATAAAGTCATCGGCCGGCATCGGCCGCGCGAACAGGTACCCCTGCGCTGCGTCGCAACCCAGATGCTGCATCCAGGTCTGCTGGGCCTGCGTTTCGATGCCCTCCGCGGTGACACTGATCCCGAGCGAGCGCGCCATCTCGATGACCGCCTTGACGATAGTCAGCGTGCGGGCGTCGCGCATGCATTCCACGGTGAAGCTGCGGTCGATTTTGAGGCGATGGATCGGCAGATCGCGCAGGTGGGCGAGGCTGGAGAAGCCGACACCGAAATCGTCGAGCGCGAGCTTGACACCCGCATTGCGCATGCGCACTAGGTTCTCGCGCGAGACCGCCGAGGTGTCGAGCAGGCCCGTCTCAGTGACCTCGACCTCGATGTCCGATGCAGGCACGTCGTAGGCACTCAGGACATCGAGCAGGCCCTCGACGCACCCGAGCTGACGCAGCTGCACACCCGACATGTTGATCGACACCGGCGGGATATCGAGCTGAAGGTGGCGCCACTCCTGACGCACGCGGCAGGCCTCTCGCAGCACCCAGTCGCCGAGGCCGACGATGAGGCCCGACTCCTCGGCGATCGGAATGAATTCAGCCGGCGAAATGTCGCCGAGCTCGGCGTCGCGCCAACGAATCAAGGCTTCGGCTCCGACCATCTTGCCATCGGCGAGTGATACCAGCGGCTGGAAGAACAGCTTGAAGTCGCGCGACTCGACGGCCTTGCGCAGACGCTGCTCGAGTCGCAGCCGCAGGTCGACGCGGCGCGCGACGGTCTGGGTGTAGAACGCATAGGTCCTCCGCCCGCTGTCCTTCGCCTGGTACATCGCCGCATCGGCCGCATTCAGCAATGAATCGAGATCGATGCCGTCCTGCGGGAAGAAGCTGATGCCCACTGAAGCGGTCACCGAGATTTCCATGCCGAGAATGCGCGCCGGAACGGCGATCGAGTCGATCAGTTTCCGCGCCGCCTCGACCGCGACATCCGGTCGCTGCAGGTCCACCAGCAACGCCACCAGCTCGTCGCCACCGCGCCGACCGAGCAGATGTGGCTCGCCGACGACCTCGCGCATGCGGCTCGCGACGATTGCCAGCATCTCGTCGCCGACCCGGTGGCCGTAGCCGTTGTTGAGCAGACGGAAGTTGTCGAGGTCGATGAAAAGCAGGGCGCAGCGCTTGCCCTCGGCGTAGGAGGTGGCCAGCACGCGGCCAGCCCGTTCGTCGAAGGTCTGGCGATTCGACAGCTGCGTCAGGGCGTCCACCGTCGCCAGGCGCTCGATCCGCTCCTGGGCGCGGATCTGATCGGTGATGTTCTTGCCGATGCCGCGATAGCCGCGGAACTGGCCGTCCGCGTCGAACACCGGATCCCCGCTCGTCAGGTGATACACGAGTGAACCGTCCGGCATCCAGCGGCGGAACATGACGTCCCGGAAGGGTCGCCGCGCCGTCAAGGTGGCGCGGTGCTCGTCCCATGAGGACGGCTGGATCAGCTCGCCCGGCAGTTCCCAGCGGTGCTTGCCGATGACGTCCTCGTCGTCCAGGCTGAAGGAGCCGCGCGCGCCCTGGCGCAGCAGCGTGAAGCGCAGGGTCTCGTCCATCTCCCAGTACCAGTCCGACGAGAGCTCGGACAGGGCACGAAAGCGGGCCTCGCTTTCCGTGATGCGCGCAATCAGTGACTCGCGCTCCGTGACGTCCCACGCCAATCCGCGATAGCCGACAAATTCTCCACGCTCCAGCACCGGCTGGCCGGCCAGTTCGTAATACGCCACCTCCTCACCATTGCGGAGCTTCAGCTTGAAGTTGCGGAACGACTCGCGGCGTGCAACCCGCTCGCGCAACACGCCCCAATCGACGACAAACGCGGGATCAATGTGCTCGAACTCCCAGAAACGGCGGTTCAGCGTCCACTCGGCCACACGCTCCTGCTGGGTCGGGTCGCCGCGGACGGACGTCACGCGCAACTCAGTATCGCTTTCCCAGTACCACTCGGTGGCGAGCACCGTCAGGGCACGGAAGCGCTCCTCACTGCGGCGCAACGCGACCAGCGTCTCTTCCCGCTCCGTGACATCGCGACCGGCGCCGTAGTAACCCTGGAACTCGCCCTTCTCGTCGAAGATCGGCTTGCCTGTGACGGCAATCCACATCGCGGAGCCATCACCTCGCCGCGCCCGGTATGCGAACCAGGGAAAGGGCTTGCGCTGCGCGACGCGGGCCCGGTATTCGGCGTACTGGTTGGGATCGGCCTCGAAACCAGGCATGTCCTCGCGCCGCCGCCCCAGCAACTGCTGAGGCGGCGCCTTCACATGCTGCTCCATGGCCACGGAGAACTCGACGAATCGCCCGTCCGCATCCTGGCGCCAGAACCAGTCGTAGGTCAGGTCAGCCAGATCGTCTATGAGCTTGCGCCGCTTAGTCAGCTCATGTTCGATGACCTTCTGCTCGGTCACGTCGTTGCGGAAGCAGATGATGCCGCCACTGGCCGTGCGGCAGTCGGTCATCAGCAGCCACCGGCCGCGATGGTGTCGCACCACTTCGCTGACTTCGGAGCCGCTGCGCCTGCGCCGCTCTCCGTCGGCGATGAAATCCTCGAGCGTTCGACGGTCGACGACTTCCGGTGGCGCGACCGCGTAGTACGAGGTCATCAGCTCACGGTAGGTCTGGCCGGGCACCAGCCGGTCCGCGATCTCGGAGTACAGGTTGCGATACGCCGCGTTGCAGCCGATCAGGCGGTCGTCGGCGTCGTACAGCGCAACGCCGACGTTCATCGATTCAATCGATTCTTCCCATAACCGCGACCGCGACTGTGACCGGCGCTGGGCGCGTTGTGAAATGATCAACCAAGCCACCAGCAGGATGCCAAGCACCGCAGCGAGGGTCGCGTGGGTCGATGCGAGCGCCTTCATCAGCACCGGGTGCTGCTGCGCGGACTCGAGCGGCATCATCGCCTCGACCGTCAGCGCGGCTAGCAACAGCAGCGCAAGCGCGCCGATGCTCCAACGCACCCAAGCCACGCGCGGGCCCCCAAGCCATTGCTGGCCGGCGCCGAGGGCGCTCGTCATCGCAGCGAATTGAGGATCCTTCATTGAATTGGTTGCAGTGTCTTGTGGTCCGCGGTCAGGGCGGCTCGCGAGTATGCGGCAATGCGCCCCATCTCAAAACACCCCTGTTTTGGGAGGTTGAGGTTCAATCTTCGCTTTGGCGCAGCCGCGAAGTCCCTGCGCCTAGATGTCAGCCTCGACCTCGTCACCATGCTCCTCGAGCCAAGCCCGGCGCGCCTGGCTTTCGGCGCGGCCCATCAGCATGGTCATCGTCGCCGCCGTGCGCTCGGCCGGCAGGTCGCCCAGGCCAACGCGTAGCAGCCGGCGCGTGTCCGGGTTCATCGTCGTTTCCCAGAGCTGTTCGGGGCTCATCTCGCCCAGCCCCTTGAAGCGGGCCGTGTCCCAGGCGCTCTCCTTCACACCTTCGTCGGCGAGCTTCTCCAACGTGGCGTTGAGTTCCGCCTCGTCCAGGCAGTACAGCCGGCGCGCAGGACGCTTGCCCTGGGCCGCAACATCCACCCGGAACAGCGGCGGGCGTGCGACGTAGATGTGGCCACGGTCGACCAGTTGCCGGAAGTGACGGAAGAACAGTGTCAGCAGCAAAACCTGGATATGCGAGCCATCGACGTCGGCATCGGCGAGGATGCAGATCTTGCCGTAGCGCAGGCCCTCGAGGTTCACCGTGTCGGCGGAGCCGTGCGGGTCAACGCCGATGGCCACCGCGATGTCGTGCACTTCGGCATTGCCAAACAGGCGGTCGCGCTCGACCTCCCAAGTGTTGAGCACCTTGCCCCGCAGTGGCAGGATGGCCTGGAAACCCTTGTCGCGTCCCATCTTGGCGGACCCACCGGCCGAATCGCCCTCGACCAGGAAGAGCTCGTTGCGCTCCAGTTCTGTCGACTCGCAGTCGGTCAGCTTGCCCGGCAACACCGCGACCGCGGAGCCCTTTTTCTTTTCTACCTTCTGGCCCGCCCGTGCGCGCGCTTGGGCTTGACGTATGACGAGCTCCGCCAGCTGGCGTCCTTCGTTTGGGTGCTGGTTGAGCCAGAACTCGAGCTGTGGCCGCACGAAGAAAGACACCAACCGTAGGGCGTCGCGGCTATTGAGGCGTTCCTTGATCTGACCCTGGAACTGCGGATCGAGCACCTTCGCCGACAGTACGAACGAGGCGCGTGCAAAAACGTCCTCCGGCAAAAGCCTCACACCTTTCGGGAGTAGTCCGTGCGCATCCACGAAAGCACGCACGGCATTGAAGAGACCGTCGCGCAGGCCCGCCTCGTGCGTGCCGCCCGCCGGAGTCGGGATCAGGTTGACGTAGGACTCGCGCGTCACCGGACCGTCCTCGGTCCAGACCACGACCCAGTTCGCGCCCTCGCCCTCGGCGTAGCTGTCGTCCTCCGCCGCGGCAAAGCCACTCGATTCGAAGGGAGGCAAGTAGGGCTCTGCGGCCAGCGACGCCAGCAGGTACTCGAGCAGTCCGCCTTGAAAGTGCCAGCGCTGAGTGGCGCCCGTCTTCTCGATCGTTAGACTGACCTGGGTTCCCGGAAGCAGCACGGCCTTGCTGCGCAGCAATCGTTCGAGTTCGTCCACCGGGATTTGGGGCGTGTCGAAGTACTTCGCGTTGGGCCAAGCGCGCACCCGCGTGCCCGCGGCCTTCTGCGACCCTTTCGCTGACTGCGACCGCAAGGGTTCGCTCACCTCGCCATCGGCGAAGCTGATGGTGTGCCCTTTGCCATCGCGCCACACGGTCACGTCGAGTCGGGACGACAGCGCGTTGGTCACCGAAACGCCCACGCCGTGCAGTCCGCCGGCGAACGAGTAGGCGCCGCCGGCACGTTTGTCGAACTTGCCGCCCGCATGCAGCCGTGTAAAGACGATCTCGACGACCGGAGCCTTTTCCTCGGGGTGCAAGCCAACCGGTATGCCGCGGCCGTCGTCCTCCACGCTGACCGAACCGTCGGCGTGCAACGTGACGTCGATGTGTCGTCCGAAGCCAGCCAGTATTTCATCCGATGCGTTATCGATGACCTCCTGGATGATGTGCAGCGGGCTGTCAGTACGCGTGTACATTCCCGGCCGTTGGCGGACCGGTTCGAGCCCCTTGAGGACGCGAATCGAAGCTTCGCCGTAGTCGGCAGCGCGTCGAGTGTCGGAACGTGGCTTGCTAGTCATTGACAAGGACCTGTGTGCAGTTGTCCCCAACCGCTGTGGAAAACTTCGAGCCGTCGGCTCGCCAAGCCGCATGGCCGCTGGCTGACGCCGGGCTGATCAAAAACTAAGCAGGGGCGTCCCGCCCAATTGCCCCTCGCTTGCGATACCGCCGCTGCTCGCCGGCGGCGAATTCTACGTGAGGCGTCTCGCTATACTCGCCGCGCTCCCCGTAGTTCAACGGATAGAACAAGTGCCTCCTAAGCGCTAGATCTGGGTTCAATTCCCGGCGGGGGGACGCGCGCAGTAAGCAAACCACGCCCGCCCGCGACTTGCCCGCGCGCGGCTCGGTTCGGCGGCAAGCGCTGCGAGCATTGGCAGAGCACGAGCAACCTGCTCACGTCTACCCCCAGAACCGGAAAGGCTAAGCTGCACCCTCCTGCCGGACTGTCGCCCCAATGCCCTCCATCCAAGCCAACTTCGACAACGTCCTCCGCTTCGGGGGGGCGACCATCGTCGTCATCGGCATCTTCCTGGTGCTGCAGCCGTTCATTTCGGCGCTGGTCTTTGCGGGCGTGCTCGCGATCGCCACCTGGCCGTTGTTCGAGCGTCTGAGGAAGGCTGTAGGTGGCAATGCAACGCTGGCGGCGACTGTGATGCTGGTGATGATCCTGGTGCTCGTCATCATCCCGATTACATTGCTGTCGGTCGCTGCCGCCGACAAGCTTCCCGCGGCCGTGGAACTCGTCAAGGGCTGGACCAAGGGCGGCCTGCACGCTCCCGGAGCTACTCAAGAAGGTCCCGATGCTCGGCGAGCGGCTCTACGGCGAGCTCGAATCGCTGCTGAGCGACCGGGAACAGCTCGCGTCATTGGTGCAGCGCGCGCTTGAGCCCGCCGGCAAGCTTTCGCTTGCATTCGTCCGCGTCCTCGGCGACGGCATCCTGCAACTGCTGCTGGTCGCGTTCATCGTCTTCTTCTATTACCGCGACGGCGATCGCATCATTTCGATTGTGCGCCGCGCATCCGATCGGCTCTCGGGACACTTGAGCACTGAAGTGTTGACGATCGTCACCGGGACGACGCGCAGCGTCTTCATCGGCATCGTCGGCACAGCGGCGGCGCAGTCGATCGTCGCGTTGATCGGCTTCCTGATCGCTGGCGTGCCCGCCGCCTTCATGCTCGCCGTGGCCACCTTCATTCTGTCGGTGGTGCCGATGGGCCCTGTGCTGATCTGGGGTGGCGCGGCGGTCTGGCTGTACCTGCAGGGCGAATCCGGCTGGGCCATCTTCATGGTGATCTGGGGCGCGGTCGTCATCAGCAGCATCGACAACTTCGTCAAGCCCATTCTGATCGCGCGCGGCTCGACGCTGTCGTTGGGCATGATCTTTCTCGGCGTGCTGGGCGGCGTCATCGCATTCGGCTTCATCGGTGTGATCCTCGGCCCGGTACTGCTGGCACTGGGATTTGCGCTCGGGCGAGCCTGGGTGAACACGCGCGACGCGCGCGCACCTGATGACGCAGCCAGCGGCGCAGCCACAACGCCAGATGCCGCGAGTGTGGCCGTCCGCGGGGATTAGGCCGCCGGCGCGGGACGCAGCCAGTGCGTGCGGTAGTGCCGTAGTTCGTCGATCGACTCGTAGATGTCGGCAAGCGCCTCGTGTCGGCTCTTCTTCTCGAACGAGCGGTAGACCTCCGGTTTCCAGCGTCGCGCGAGTTCCTTCAGCGTGCTGACGTCCAGGTTGCGATAGTGAAAGTACGCCTCCAGCCGTGGCATCCAGCGCGCCATGAAGCGCCGGTCCTGACAGATCGAGTTGCCGCACAACGGCGACTTGCCGGCCGGCACGTGCCGCTTCAGGAATTCGATCAGCACGTCGGTCGCGGCCTCTTCGTCCACCGTTGAGACGCGCACCTTGTCGGTGAGGCCCGAGCGCCCATGGGTCGCGGTGTTCCAGCTGTCCATGCCCTGCAGCACGCGCTCGCTCTGACAAACGACGAGCACCGGGCCTTCCGCAATGATGTCCAGACTCGGCGTCGGTGACGACCGCCGCAATCTCGAGCACGCGGTCGGAGTCGGGACTCAGACCCGACATCTCCATGTCGACCCACACGAGATTCGTCTCGCTAAAGCGCTCATGGCGCGGAGATGGATGAGAAAGGGGGCTGTGACATAATTCCACGCTATTGTCGATCGAGGCGCATCGATCGAACCGTTGAGGCGCGCGATTGTCGCATAGCGAGTTGCGCGCCTTGACGTTTCTGGACGGCCGAAGTGCCCTACGAGGATTGACACCCGTTCCTGCAATGTCGCAAGTCCTGTCCTTGCTGTTCGTGACTTTTCTGCTGCTGATGGTCGGCCTGAAATACTGGCTGTCCTGGCGGCATGTCCGCCACGTTGGCCAGCATGCCGACGCTGTTCCGCCGCAGTTCGCCGACCGGGTGTCGCTCGACGCGCACCGCAAGGCCGCCTCGTACACGATCGCCAAGACGCGGCTGGGTCTCGTCGATACCGCCGTCGGGCGCAGGACTGCTCGTTGCACTGACGTTGCTCGGCGGTCTGCAGTGGATCGTCCGACACCCTGTCCGGTTGGGTCGGACATCAGTTCGCGTTCCAGATGCTGATCGTCGCCGTCGTCGCATTGCTGCTCGCCGCTGTCGACCTGCCATTTTCCTGGTTCCGGCAGTTCCGTATCGAACAACGCTACGGCTTCAACCGCATGACGCTCCGACTGTGGCTCGCCGATCTCGCGAAGTCCCTGCTGCTGGCCACCTTGCTCGGTCTGCCACTGCTCGCGGCCGTCATCGGCCTGATGCGCAGCGCCGGCGAGCTGTGGTGGCTGTACGCATGGCTACTGTGGGTTGGCTTCAACGCGCTGGTGCTGGTGATCTATCCGACCGTTATCGCGCCGCTGTTCAATCGCTTCGAACCCCTGAAGGACTCAGCGCTCGCTCAGCGCATCACGGAATTGCTGGCGCGGACCGGGTTTTCGAGCAAGGGTGTGTTCGTCATGGACGGTTCGCGTCGCTCGGCCCACGGCAATGCCTATTTCACCGGGTTAGGACGCGCCAAGCGCATCGTCTTCTTCGATACTCTCGTTGAGCGCCTGCAGCCTGCCGAAATCGAGGCCGTGCTGGCGCATGAGCTGGGCCATTTTAAGCTGAAGCACATTGCGAAGCGCCTCGCTTTCTCTTTCGTGGCAAGCCTCGTGTTTCTCGCTCTGCTGGGCTGGCTGGCCGAGCGCCCATGGTTTTATTCCGGACTCGGCGTCACGCCGACACTCGATGGCGGCAATCAGGGCGTCGCACTGGTGCTGTTCATGCTCGTGCTGCCGGTCTTCACTTTCGTGTTTGCTCCGGTGGCAAGTTATCTCTCGCGGCGCCATGAATTCGAGGCTGATGCGTTTGCCGCGCGCCACGCGTCGGCTCAGGATCTCGTCAACGCGCTGGTGAAGCTCTATGAGGACAACGCCTCAACGCTGACGCCGGACCCGATTCATTCGGCGTTCTACGACTCGCATCCGCCGGCATCGCTGCGGGTCGAGCGGCTGGTCGCCGGATCGCCCGCGTGAGCCAATGACGACGCGCCAGCGGCTACTCGCGCAGCATTGCCGCCCACTTGACGCGTCGTCCGCACTCGGGGCCGACGAGCTCGGCTCGCAGTTGCGTGAGCTTCCCGGCTGGAGCGGCGAAGGCAGCGCAATCGTTCGAACCTACGCCTTTGCGAACTATTTCGAAACGATCTCCTTCGTCAATGCGCTGGCTTACATGGTTCATCGCGAGGACCATCACCCGGCCCTCAACGTTGACTACAACCGCTGCACGGTGCGCTTCTCGACCCATTCGGCGAACGGCATCACGCAGAATGACCTGATTTGCGCGGCCAAAGCCGACGCCATCTTCGAACAGATTTACAGCCCGGAATGAAGCGTGCCGTGCGCGGCAAAGTATCTGCCTTCAGCGCACGCGTCATCGCCACCCACGGCCGAACGTCGATGCTCGAAGACGAGCACGGTGAACTCTGGTCGGCAGTGCGGCGCGGTCGCCGCAGTGACGTGGTGGTAGGCGATCAGGTCACCGCCGCAGCCTCTGCCGAGGGCCAGGCCGTCATCGAATCGATTGGGCAGCGCTCGAGCCTGCTGTATCGCGCGGACACGTTCCGCATCAAGGAGCTCGCTGCCAACGTCGACCAGGTCATCGTCGTCTATGCCTCGCGGCCGAGCTTCAACCTCTGGTTCATCTGGAAGGCGCTGCTGGCGGCCCGCGCTGCGGGTATCGAGGTCACCGTGGTCCGCAACAAGACCGACCTCGCCGAAGGCGCCGAGAAGGCACAGGTGCGCCTTAGACAATATCCGCGACGCTGGGTTGGCGCACGCTTGCAATCTCAGTGCGCCACGATCCGGCGCAGGCGATCAGCACAGCTCGCGCCCATGACGCACGACCGCTGCTCCTTGCTCGTCGGACAGTCCGGCATGGGCAAGTCGACGCTGCTCAACCTGCTGGTGCCCGATGCGCAGGCCCGCACGCGCGAGTTTTCCGAACGCCTCGACCACGGCAAGCAGACGACGACGGCAGCGCGCTGGTTCAAGTTGCCGGGCGGTGGCGCGCTAGTCGACACCCCGGGCTTCCAGGAATTCGGCCTCGCGCATCTGACCGCGGCGGACATCGTTGCCGGCTTCCCGGAGTTCTCAGCGTATCTCGGCCAGTGCCGTTTCCTCGACTGCCGGCATGTCGTCGAGCCGGATTGCGCGATTCGCCGTGCCGTCGCGCTCCGGCCAGATTGCACTCGGGCCGCTACGACTTCTATCGATCGCTCGCGGAAGCGCGAATGCGATGAAGCTGTTGGCGCGCGCCGATCATGTGCTGCTGGCGACGATCTGGGCGGAATCGCTGCGCGCCGCCGGTATCCGCTGCGAGCTACGCAATACCGCACTGGCCGGCGCCATGGGCGAGATTCCTTTTCTGGAATGCGCACCGCAGCTGTGGATTGAGCGCGACACCGATGAAGGACGTGCTCTCGAAATCCTGAGGCAGATCCGGCAACCGATGTCGGGCCCCGGCTGGAGTTGCACGATTTGCGGCGAGCACTCCGAGCCGCAGTTCGGCGCCTGCTGGAAGTGCGGGTCGCAGCGTCCTGCATGAGGTTCGAGGGGCACGGCTAGCGCCCAACCGGGCGCCAGCCCGTTCAGGCGACCCAGCTTGCGAGCGTGAGCAACAGCAGCAATGCGAGCCAGAGCAGCAAGGCGCGCCAGACCAGACCCACCACCGCGCGAACGGCCTCGGGGCGCGGCTCAGCCAGGCCGGCCCCCTCGTTGCCGACCTCGTCGAAGTGGCGCGCCGCTTCCGCATCGCTCAGCAACCGCAGGCCCAGCGCACCGCTGGCGGCAGCCAGTATCAGTGTGCGTGTGTCTGGTACGGGCTCACCCCTGGTTGACGCCTGACGCGCCACTTGGCGCCAGCAGTAAATGGCGCCTTCAAAGTCACCGACGATCGCGTAGCCGAGTGCCGTCAGACGTGCCGGTGCCCAATCGATCCAGGCCAGTGCACGCCGCGCAAACTCGCCAAAACGGTCGGGTGGCGTCGGCGGTGCCGGTGTGCGGCTCCAGACCCGGGCGGAGTGTTCGGCCAGCCGGTAGAACACAGCCCCCATCGGACCCGGCAGCGCGACGAACCAGAAGAACACGCCGAACACATGTCGATGGGACAGCAACAGGCCGTGCTCGATCGCCTGGCGAACGACCTCGTCGGCCGGCAGGTCGGCCGCGGTGTAGGCAGGGTCCGTAATCCGCTTCCATGCAGTGAGTTCTCTGCGCGCTGCGTTGAGGTCGCCGTTGGCCAGCGCAATCTGGATTTCCGTGCCGCGGTGGCTGAACTGACGGAAGCCGAGCGCGAAATACAGCACTGCCACGTTCAGCGCGAGCCCGAGGAACCAGCTGATCGAAACCAGCAACGAATACGCGGCTCCGACCATCAGCGTGAGACCGACCACGACCAGCAGCCAGGCGTAGAAGCCGTGGCGCGGGCGCCCAGCATTGAGATTGCGCTCGGCCCATCCGGAGACCTGCCGCACCGTTGCGTACACCGGGTTCTCGCCCGGAAGCGCGCGCATCTGCTCGATCAGCAGCGTGATCACCAATGACAGCCAGGCCAATTGCGTCCTCCTCGCCACCCATTGTAGAGGCGGCCCGTTCCAGAATTCAGGCGCGCAGGAAGTGGTAGAGGTTGCGCAACATTGCCGCGGTCGCGCCCCAGATGAAGTAGCGGCGGGCCGCCTGATACGGCATTGCATAGAAGGTCCGCGGCGCGCCTCCGGCCAGCACTACGCGCCGCTCATGGTGCGCGGGATCCATTAGGAATGCGAGTGGCACTTCGAATGCCTCTGACACTTCGAAGCTGTCGAGCGTCAGCGCGAACGGCTGCTCGATCAGCCCGACCACGGGCGTGACGCGGTAGCCCGTGACTGTCGTGTATTCGGGCAGTGCGCCTACGACCTCGATCAGTCCCGCGCCAAGCCCGATTTCTTCCTCCGTCTCCCGCAGAGCCGTCGCGACGGGGCTCGCATCGTATTCCTCGACCCGCCCCCCCGGAAAACTGATCTGCCCGGCATGGTCGTTCAAGGTGCGCGGTGCGCTCGGTCAGCAGCACCTGCACGTCGTCGCCCCGGACGATGAGCGGGACAAGCACGGCCGCAGGCCTTGGCTCCAGAGTGAGCGTGAACAGTCGCGGGTCTGCGTGGAGTTCGGGTTGCCATGCCCGTGGCTGTGCGAAGCGTTCCCTCAGGACGCCGGCTCGCAGGCGTGCCGGTTCGACCGCGTGACCTCGCGCAGCAATGTCGCTGAAGCTCGGGTCATGCGGAACGGTCTCGGGGTCGAACAGCGTCCGCAACGGTCGATTACCGCTTGAACTCATCGAAGGTCGTGTTGGCTCGCTTGCATCGGCACAAGAAAAGAAAGGGCCGCCGGTGGCGGCCCTGCCAGTCACCGCAGCGACTACTCGGCCACAGGATTCGCGGCCTCGTCTGCGGCCTGGTCCGCAGCTGCTTTGGCCGCCGCGGACTTGTGCGAGAGCTTTTCACGGATACGCGCCGACTTGCCGGAGCGATCGCGCAGGTAGTACAGCTTGGCGCGACGCACGTCGCCGCGTCGCTTGACTTCAATCGATGCGATGGTCGGTGAATACAGCTGGAACGTGCGCTCGACACCCTCGCCACTCGACACCTTGCGCACGACGAACGAAGAGTTCAGCCCACGATTGCGGCGGCCGATCACGACGCCTTCATAGGCCTGCACACGCTTGCGGTTGCCTTCGACCACGTTGACGCTGACGATCACGGTGTCGCCCGGGGCGAATTCGGGGATCACTTTCTTGCCCGTCACGCGAGCCAGTTCTTCCTGTTCCAGCTTCTCAATGATGTTCATCTTCAACTCCTAATCCCATCGTCGTGCGGCTCTCATCGTTGTGTGCCGCACGAGAGGATGGTTCCCAATCACGCAGCAGACTCGGACTCCGCTGCACCCATCTGCGCAAGTTCGCGCAAAACCTCTTCGTCGCGCGCAGTCAGGCGCCCTGCCCGCCCGCGCGGACCGGATCAGTTCCGGCCGTTCCCGCGAGCGTCGCCGCCAGCGCCTGACGCCGGCGCCACGACTCGATGTCGGCGTGGTGCCCCGACAGCAGCACCGCGGGCACCTCGCGGCCCCGCCACTGCTCGGGTCGCGTGTAGTGCGGACCGTCGAGCAGCCCCGTCGCGAACGACTCCTCGTCCGCCGACGCTTCCTTCAAGCGCCCCGGGCAACTGCCGCACGACGGCGTCGATCAGGCCATCGCCGCCAGTTCGCCGCCCGACATCACGAAGTCACCGACCGACACCACCTCGTCGACACAGGCATCGAGGAAGCGTTGGTCGATACCCTCGTAGCGCCCGCATACGATCGCCAGCGCACCCACCCTGCGCCGCCCACCGCCGCACCCGTGCGTCGGTCAGCGGTCGTCCGCCCGGCGCCAGCGCGATGACCTGCGCTGCGCCACCGTCGCTTCGCGCCGCTTCGACCGCCTGCGCCAGCGGCTCGGCCATCATGATCATGCCCGGGCCGCCCCCGTACGGACGATCGTCGACGGTGCGGTGCGCATCCGCGGTGAAATCCCGCGGATTCCACGTCGTCAGCGACCACAGTCCCAGCTCATACGCGCGCCGCGTGATCCCATGCTCCGTGATCGCCGCGAACATCGCGGGGAAAAGCGTGACCACGTCGAAGCGCATCACCAATCCCTCTGCCAGTCGACCCGTACCAGCCGTCGCCGCCGGATCGACGGCCTGCACGTACTGCTCGATCAGCGGGATCAACAGCCGCGGCCCCCCCTGCCGTCGTCCACTTCGAGCCACTGCCCGGCCCGGCTCTCGCTCAGCCCGGCCACCGTCCCCAGGACTTCCCCTCGGCCCCGACGACGCGGCAGCCGAGCAGGTCTGCCCAGTAGAACTCGCCTTCTGCCGCCGGAGGAAACTCGGAGCGCGGAACCGCGAGCTCTCCTCCCTTGCAGGCATCGGCCGCTTCCTTCGAGTCGCAGCCGGTCCACTTGACCAGCCACAGCAGTCCGTGCCGCCGGCATCCTTCCGGCACAACGGCCTCCGTCGTGCCGTTCCGGCGCAGCCACCATCATTCGGGCGTTGCTCCAGCACGGATCCTTCGTTCGCGTACGGGCGATACGCACCCAACCTTGGAACACCGTAAGAGCCACGCACTGCCCCCAAGTTCCACCAGGTCCGGCGGCGCTTCCTCAGCCGCGGACCGTGCCACGTCCGTCAGGCCGTTGTCGGCGTATGTTCCTTGACCAGGCGCGCACACGGTCGGCGACACACGGGCGCCGACGCCAGTCCAGTAGTTGAGGCGATCAAGGGCGACGCGCAGCTTCGGCTCGTTCTCGGCCGCGACCGGGTTATAGAAACCCACGCGCTCGATGAAGCGACCGTCGCGGGGATTGCGCGAGTCGGTGGCCACGATGTTGAAAAACGGCCGCTTCTTTGCGCCGCCGCGAGCAAGTCGAATCACGACCATTGCAGTTCCTTTTCGTCGATGGACAACGCCGGGGCGACTCTTGCGGCCACCCGGCGCCGACACTGTGTCAAACCGCCAACGCCGCCCGCCATTGTCCGGGCTCCGCCACAGCCCAATGCCGATGCAAGCCATCGCTGTACCCAAGGATGGCGCGGCGCAGCGGAAAACCCGTGATTGTATCCGTCCACAGCTTCCGCAGGCAAGGCGAACGGGGCCTGCCCGGTCCGGTGGCACGGGTGTCGCCATTCGCAGTCCGTATGATCCTTCGGACCTCCTTTGAACCCAGTCCGCATGACGAAATTTCGTCACAAGGCCCTGGCCGCACTGCTTGCCACGCTGACCGGAGCCCTTGGGCTCAACCGGCTCTATCTCGGACAGAAACTGTGGTGGCTGCCGCTCGGCGTCACAGCGGCGACGCTGCCGCTGCTGATCGGGGTGCGCAACTGGTACCAGTCACCGGCTTTCTTCGTGCTGATGATTCCCGTCACCGCCGGGTTCATCCAGGCGCTGGTCATCGCGCTGATGCCGGACGAGCGCTTCGACGCCCGCTTCAACGCCGCCAGCCGCGCGGCGCAACCGACAGCGGCTGGGACGCGGTGCTGGTGGCGATCGCCACGCTGGCCGGAGGCGCGATCGCGCTGATGGCGACCATCGCTCTGCTGTTCCAGACCTACTTCGAGCACACGCTCGGGCTCCGCGCTAACGCGCTAGAACAGGGCCATCTGCGGGCTGGCGGGTGTCGGCGCGACGAAGAGATCCGTGCGCAGGTCCGGCCAGCTTGCGATCGAGCCCGCAGCTTCGCGCTCGCCTTGTCGAAGCGCTGTCGCACCAGCGCGGCCCAGGTGCCCGCGCCCTTCATGCGCGTGCCGAACTTCGCGTCGTAGTTCTTGCCCGCCGCGCATTTCGCGCACGCGGTTCAGCACCCGCTGCGCCCGGTCAGGAAAGTGCGCCGCAAGCCACTGCTCGAACAAGGGGCTCACTTCCCACGGCAAGCGCAGCACCGTGTAGTGCGACTTCACCGCGCCGGCGTTCGGCCGCGGCCTCGAGGATGCCTCTCGATCTCGGGCTCGTTGATGAACGGAATCACCGGCGCGACGTTGACGTGCACCGGGACCCCGGCGCGCGACAGCGTTTCGATCGTGCGCAGCCGCCGCAGCGGGCTCGCGGCGCGCGGCTCGAGGATCCGCGACAGCCGCGCGTCGAGCGTCGTGACGCTGATGAAGGCTTCCGCCAGCCGATCGGTCGCCATCGGCCGAGCAGGTCGATGTCGCGCTCGATCAGCGCGGACTTCGTCACGATGCCCGAGTGGATGGCGCGCCTCGCTGAGCACTTCGAGGACACGCACGCGTGATCTTCAGCTCGCGTTCGATCGGCTGATAGGCGTCCGGTCGCGGTGCCGATCGCCACGTGGGCGACGCGGTAGCCGGGCGCCGCCAGTTCGCGCCGCAGGATGTCGGCCGCATTGCGCTTGGCCACGAGCTTCGTCTCGAAGTCGAGCCCGGGCGACAGGTTGAGGTAGCTGTGGGTCGGCCGCGCGTAGCAGTAGGTGCAGCCATGCTCGCAGCCCCGATACGGATTGATCGAGCGATCGAACGGGATGTCGGGCGAGTCGTTGTAGGTGATCAGGCAGCGCGCCGTTTCCACGGTGACGGTGGTCGCCAGCGGAGGCAGCGGCTCGTCGTCGTCGTGCGGCGTCGAGTGCATCGCCGTCGACCTCGCGCGCGACCGCTTCGAAGCGGTGCGGGAGGTTCGACACCGCGCCGCGTCCCTTGCGCGCGCGGACCTCGGCGCCGGCAGGCGCCGGCGGAAGGCGGCTTCCGGCCGGACGCCAGTCGGATTCACTCAGCGCGAAGTCCTTCGCAAGCGCGGACTGCACCTCGGGCGCCAGTTCGTCGATGCGCAACGTGTAGTTGGGGTGGTCGACGCCGATCGCCACCGCTGCACCGCCCTTGAACGACGCGATCATCGGCGGCCTCGAGCTCGAAGCGCAGGAAGTGCACCGACGAAGTCTTCTCGTCGTTCTCGCGCTCCAGGTCTTCGTCCGCAATGGCGTAAACCTTGGCGTGGCCGTCGACCTGGACATAGACGTTGTCCTCGACGCCTTTCAGCCGCGCCAGTTCGCGCTTGCGCTCGACCGGATCGTCGTACTCGATCATCATCGTCGCCTTCAGGTTCGTGCCGTCCGGGATCAGCGGGTTGTACGCGTCGAGTTCGTCCTGGATGCCGGCCTCCTCGAACGTCTTCTCGATGCGCAGCATTTCCTGGATCTGGTAGCGGATCGTCAGCTCGTCTTCGAAGATCAGCGTCACGTGCTTGCCGAGGCGGATCGTGCGGTTCTTCTTGTGCGCGATCACCCTGGCGCGGAAGTCCTTGCGCTGCTTCGCGTAGGCCTCGAGCGTCAGCAGGCTGTCGCGGGAAATCTGGGCCATCGTCATCTCCAGGTCCTTCCGTGTCGCAGTAACGTCAGTTCAAAGTCCGTAGGCGATGCGCACCAGCGTGATCGGGTGCGCGTTGACCGGTGTCTTGCCGCCGAGCGCATCCTTGGCGAACTTGCGATGCCCTGCTCGATGTGATGGCCGCCGAGCTGGCAGTCCGAACTGATGTAGTCGGGCGCGGTTTCCGCCATCCTCTTGAAGACCGGCTTGCCGATCTTCATCGCCATCGCGTGAAACTCCTTGCGCGTGCCCCAGATGCCCGGAGTGTCCCGAGCAGCGCTCGACCGTGTTCAGCTCGATGCCGGGCGTCAGCTTGAGCAACTCCTCGGTCTTGCGGCCGATGTTCTGCACGCGGCCGTGGCACGGGATGTGGTACGAGACCTTGCCGAGCGGCTTCTTGAAGTCCGTCTTCAGCAGCCCGTCCTTGTTGCGCGCGACGAGGTACTCGAACGGATCCCACATCGCTTCCTTGACCGCCTGCACGTCGGCATCGTCCGGGAACATCAGCGGCAGTTCCTGCTTGTACATCAGCGTGCACGACGGGATCGGCGTGACGATCGCGTAGCCCTCGCGCGCGACACGGGCGAGTTGCGGGATGTTGATGTTCTTCAGCTGCTCGACGGACTCGAGGTCGCCGATCTCGAGCTTCGGCATGCCGCAGCAGGCTTCCTTGTCGAGCAGCACGTACGGAATGTCGTTGTGCTTGAGGATCTTGACGAGGTCGTGGCCGATGCCGGGCTCGTTGTAGTTGACGTAGCAGGTCGAGAAGATCGCGACCTTGCCCGGCGTCTTCGCGCCGTCCCTCACGCGGCGGCGTCGTGTTCGATCTGGCCGCCGAACGGAATCTTCGTGTCGGCGAAGCTCGGCATCCACGCATCGCGATCGATGCCCATCGGCGTTTCGACCATCGCGCGCGCCGGCTTGGTCTTGTTCACCGCATTCACGATCTGCGTGACGATCGGAATGCCGGCGAACATGCCCACCTTGTCGGTCGAGGTGAGGAACCTGTCGGTGGCCTTGGCGCCGTGCGTCTCTGAAGTGCACCGCCTTTGCGCGCAGCATCAGGTGCGGAAAGTCGAGGTTCCACGGATGCGGCGGCACGTACGGACACTTGGTCATGTAGCACATGTCGCACAGGTAGCACTGGTCGACGACGTCCTTGTATTTCTCCTTCGGTACGCCGTCGACTTCGCCGGTCGGCCCGTTGTCGACCAGGTCGAACAGCGTCGGAAACGCGCCGCACAGGCTGACACAGCGGCGGCAGCCGTGGCAGATCTCGAACACGCGCTCCATTTCCTTGTCGAGCGCCTGCTTGGTCCCAGAACTCGGGGCTCTTCCACGCCAGCGGATGGCGGGTCGGCGCCTCGAGGCTGCCCTCACGTACGGTCATGGGTCTTCCGAGTGAATTGATCTGCAGGAAGCTCAGCGACAGCGCACGTGCGCTGTGCTGAGCGGGCCGCGCATTCGGCCCGGACGCGCGTTGAGCCACGGCGTGCGGGCCTCGGCCTCATCGCGAATGAGCACTGCCCGGCGCGCGAGGCGCGGGAACGCAACGCCTCAGTCGACGATGGTGTCGAGCGTCCTCTGGAACTTGTTCGCGTGCGAACGCTCGGCCTTGGCCAGCGTCTCGAACCAGTCCGCGATCTCTTCGAAGCCCTCGTCGCGCGCGGCCTTCGCCATGCCCGGGTACATGTCGGTGTACTCGTGCGTCTCGCCGGCGATCGATGCCTTCAGGTTGGCCTTGGTCGGGCCGATCGGCAGGCCCGTGGCCGGATCGCCGACTGCCTCGAGGTACTCGAGGTGGCCGTGCGCATGACCGGTTTCGCCTTCGGCCGTCGAGCGGAACACGGCGGCCACGTCGTTGTAGCCCTCGACGTCGGCCTTCGCCGCGAAGTACAGGTAGCGACGGTTGGCCTGCGATTCGCCGGCAAACGCGTCCTTCAGGTTCTTTTCGGTTTTCGAGCCCTTCAGTTGCATGAAAATCTCCTCGCTGGATTCGACGGAAGAACACTCCGCGCGGCCACTCCGCGGCGGCACGGCTAAAAGCAGTCTACGCCGCTGAGTACTGTCTAGGACAAATTAATTGTCCTAATCCTATTAATAGTCGATAGCTATTGATAGCGGGGGAAGACCATAGCGTGACGGGCGCGGCCACGTCCGTCCTAAAACCTGCTCTTCGAGCGCGAGCGTGCCGGCGCTGCCGGCCACCACGGTCGAGGCCAGCGCAGGCACCGTGACCAGCATGTGATCCGCGAAGAATCGCGCCGTGGCAATCTTGGCCTTCGCGAACGCGAACGTCGGCCCTCCGCGACCATCCGGTCGGCCGCCAGCGCGGCGCGCGCCATCTGCCAGCCGCCGTGCGTGATTCCGGCCAGCTTCAGGTACGGCACGGAGCCGGCGAACACCGCGCGGATGTCAGCTCTTGAATTGCGCGACGACATAGTCCACTACGACTCGTAGGCATCCACGGCGTCAGACGAGACGCTGGCCGATGGCCGGCAGATCTCCGGCGCCCGGCGCGAGTTCCGCTGCCGTGGCGCGCATCTGGCCGATGAACGCGCGTGCGGTTGCACCGCCGTCGCGCGACGTCTTGCGTCCGACGAGGTCGTTGGCCTGGATTGCGGTCGTGCCTTCGTAGATGGTGAGGATGCGGGCATCGCGGTAGAACTGCGCGGCGCCGGTTTCCTCGATGAAGCCCATGCCGCCGTGCACCTGCACGCCGGTCGATGCGACTTCGATCGAGATCTCGGTCGACCAGCCCTTCACGATCGGCACCAGGTATTCGTAGGCCGCCTGCGCCTGCTTGCGCGCCGCGGCGTCGGGATGATTGTGCGCGACGTCGTAGTACCCGGCCGCTACGTAGGCGACCGCCCGCGCCGCCTCGGTGTTCGCGCGCATGAACATCAGCATGCGACGCACGTCCGGGTGCTGGATGATGGCCACCGGCCCGGGCGAGCCTTCGACCGCACGGCTCTGGACGCGGTCCTTCGCGTAGCTCGCCGCCATCTGGTAGGCGCGATCGCACACCGCGATGCCCTGCATGCCGACCTGGAAGCGCGCGGCATTCATCATCACGAACATGTATTCGAGGCCGCGGTTTTCCTCGCCGATGAGGTAGCCGATCGCGCCCGGGCCCGACCTCGCCCTTGTCGTCACCGAACAGCAGCACGCAGGTCGGGCTCGCCTTGATGCCGAGCTTGTGCTCGATCGACGCGCAGTAGACGTCGTTGCGCTTACCGAGCGTGCCATCCGCCCCGAACATGACCTTCGGCACGATGAAGAGCGAAATCCCCTTGACGCCCTCGGGCGCGTTCGGCGTGCGGGCCAGCACGAGGTGCACGATGTTCTCGGCGAGATCGTGATCGCCGTACGTGATGAAGATCTTCTGGCCGAAGACGCGATACGTGCCGTCGGCCTGCGGCACGGCACGGGTGCGCACCTGCGCGAGGTCCGAACCCGCCTGCGGCTCGGTCAGGTTCATCGTGCCGGTCCAGCTGCCATCGATCAGCCGCGGGCAGGTAGGCGTCTTTCTGCTCGTCCGAGCCCGCCACCAGCAGCGCCTCGATCGCGCCGTCGGTCAGCAGCGGACAGAGCGCAAACGACAGGTTCGCGGCCTGCATCATTTCCATGCACGCGGCGCCGACGATCTTCGGCAGACCCTGCCCGCCGTATTGCGTCGGATGCTGGATGCCCTGCCAGCCCGCCTCGCCGAACGACTTGAACGCGTCGCGGAAGCCCGGGCTGGTGGTCACGTTGCCGTTGTCCCACTGCCCGGGCTGGGTATCGCCGCTCAAGTTGAGCGGCGCGATGACCTCGCTCATGAAGCGCGCGTTCTCCTCGAGCACCGCCTGCACGGTGTCGTCGGTCGCATCCTCGCAGCCCGGCAGCTGCTGGATCTGCTTCAGTCCGGCCAGTTCGTTGCAGGACGAACAGCATGTCCTTGATCGGCGCGGTGTAGCTCATGGGGTTTCCGACGTGAGTGGAGTGTGCGGGCCGGCGCGTCCGGGCGCGTGATCTAGCCGAGTTCCTTGACCAGCTGCGGCACGACCTCGAACAGGTCGCCGACCAGGCCGTAGTCGGCGACCGAAAAGATCGGCGCCTCCGGATCCTTGTTGATCGCGACGATGACCTTCGAGTCCTTCATGCCGGCCAGATGCTGGATGGCGCCCGAGATGCCGACCGCGATGTACAGCCCCGGCGCGACGACCTTGCCGGTCTGGCCGACCTGCCAGTCGTTCGGCGCATAGCCTGCATCGACGGCGGCGCGCGATGCGCCCATCGCGGCGTTCAGCTTGTCGGCCAGCGGCTCGAGCAGCTTGAAGTTCTCGGCCGAACCCATGCCGCGCCCGCCGGAGACGACGACCTTGGCGCCCTGCAGCTCCGGACGGTCGGACTTCGCGATGTCGCGGCCGACGAAGCGCGAGACATCGTCGCCGCGACCGCGGTCACGTTCTCGACCGCGGCCGAACCGCCTTCGGCCGGCGCGGCGTCGAAGTTGGTCGGGCGCACGGTGATCGACCTTGACCTTGTCGCCCGATTGCACGGTGGCGATCGCGTTGCCGGCGTAGATCGGACGCGTGAACGTGTCCGGCGACTCGACGCTGCTGATGTCGGACACCTGCGCCGCAGTCGAGTTTCGCCGCCACCCGCGGCAGGACGTTCTTGCCGATAGGCCGTAGCCGCTGCGAGGACATGCGAGTAGTCGGCCGGCGAACGCCAGCACCTGCGCCGCCACCGCTTCGGCCAGGCCGTCGGCGAACTGCGGCCCGTCGGCCAGCAGCACCTTGCTGACACCTCCGATCCTTCGCCGCCGCCTGCGCGGCCCCGGCAGCGTTGTGACCGACCACCAGCACGTGCACGTCGCCGCCGGCCTTCGCCGCCGCCGTCACCGTGTTGAGTGTCGGGCCCTTGATCGACGCGTTGTCGTGTTCTGCCAGTACGAGTGCAGTCATGTGTGTCTGTCGGTTTCAGATGACTTTGGCTTCGTTCTTCAGTTTGCTGACCAGCGTGGCGACGTCGGGCACCTTGATGCCCGCCTTGCGCGCCGGCGGCTCGGTGACCTTCAGCGTCTTCAGGCGCGGAGTCACGTCGACGCCGAGGTCGGCCGGCTTGATCGTCTCGAGCGGCTTCTTCTTCGCCTTCATGATGTTGGGCAGCGTCACGTAGCGCGGCTCGTTCAGGCGCAGATCGGCGGTGACGACCGCCGGCAGGCTGATCGAGATGGTCTCGAGGCCACCGTCGACTTCGCGCGTCACCTCGGCACGACCATCGGCCATCTTGAGCTTCGATGCGAAGGCGCCCTGCGGCATGTCGAGCAGCGCCGCCAGCATCTGCCCGGTCTGGTTGGCGTCGTCGTCGATCGCCTGCTTGCCGACGATGATGAGGTTGGGCTTCTCCTTGTCGGCGACCGCCTTCAGCAGCTTGGCGACCGCCAGCGGCTGCAGTTCGACGTCGGTTTCGACCAGGATGCCGCGGTCGGCGCCGATCGCCATCGCGGTGCGCAGCGTCTCCTGGCACTGCGGAACGCCGCAGGACACGGCGACGATCTCGGTCGCGACGCCCGGCCTCCTTCAGGCGCACGGCTTCCTCGACCGCAATTTCATCGAAGGGGTTCATCGACATCTTGACGTTGGCAATGTCGACACCGCTGCCGTCCGACTTGACGCGGACCTTGACGTTGTAGTCGACCACGCGCTTGACGGTGACGAGGATTTTCATGGGTTCGCTTCGCTGAGCAGGACGCGCCGCGGACCGGCGCTGCGGATTCGATCGGGAAAACCGGAGAATTATAGGAGTCGCCGAGATCTGCGGCCGCCCCCTCCCTAGGGGGGGCCTCAGTGCAGTACCAGTGCCTCGAACCAGGCCCAGCCGCCGGCGACGAGGACGTAGCGGAAGAGCTTGCCGACCGCGAACGCCACCATCGAAATCCAGGGACTCAGGCGCAGCCAGCCGGCCGCGACCGACAGCGCATCGCCCACGAGCGGCAGCCACGAGAAGAGCAGCGCCCAGTAGCCGTACTTGTGCAGGTAGATGATGGACTTGTGGTGCACCTGGTTGGGAATCAGCCGGCCGACCCAGTAGGACGTCAGACCGCCCAGCGTGTTGCCGACCGTGGCAACCGCCACCGCCTGCCAGATCGCCTCCGGATGCTTGTGGATCACCGCGACCAAGACGAACTCCGACCCGCCGGGCAGTACCGTGGCCGCGATGAAGCTCGCGGCGAACAAGGCCACAAAGCCGGTCTCGGCGGAGAAATCGAACATGCGGATGGCGGATAAAGGGGCGGGAGTCTAGTGCCGCGAAGCGTGCCTCGCGCCTGCTACATTCCCCGAGCACCTTTCCTCGCTGGAGATCACATGCCAGACGTGCTGGAAGCGCTGCGGGCGTTGCCCGACCTGGGCGATCCGACCGCAGACGAACGCAATGCGATCGACCGACTGCTCGCGCTCGGCGTGCCCGCGCCCGCCGCGCGGGCGGCGGCCCGCATGCGCGCACTGCGCTACATCGACGCGGTTCGCGCCGCCGATCCGGGTCTGCTGTCGGCGCAGAACCTGCTGAATTCTTTCCCGCTCGCCACGCCCGAAGGCATCGCCCTGCTGCGACTGGCCGAGGCGTTGCTGCGCGCGCCGGATGCCGAAACGCAGACCTGGCTGATCGCCGAGAAGCTGGCAGCGTTCCGTCAAGGCAATGTCGGACTCGACGGCAACTTCGTCACGCGAGTGCTCGCGACCGCGCTCAGGATCGCCGGCCATACCGCAGCCGAGGCCGACCTGCGCGACGCCGCCGCTGACAGCTCGTCGCTGCGCGCATGGCTGGCGAAGAGCACCTTGCGCCCACTCGTCATCGAAGGCATCCGCCGTTTCGGCGACCAGTTCGTGTTCGCCACGAACCTGACGGATGCAATGCGCCGCTCCGCCCGGCGACCGGACGCGCGAGTCATGTATTCCTTCGACATGCTGGGTGAGGGTGCGCGCACGCGCGCCGACGCCGAACCGGGCCTACCAGTCCTATGTTGAGGCCCTGTCCGCCTTGAAGTCCTCCGGCGGCGGCGACTGGACTGCGCGCGATGGCATCTCGGTCAAGCTGTCGGCGATACACCCGCGCTTCGAGACTGCGCAGGTCGAGCGCAGCGACCGCGAGCTCTATCCACGCCTGGTGGAACTCGGCCAGCTCGCGCGCGGCGCCGATGTCAATCTGACGATCGATGCTGAGGAGTCGGAGCGCCTGGCGTTGCACATCGGTCTCTTTGAACGCCTGATGCGCGAGCCGTCGCTCGCCGACTGGCCCGGCCTCGGCCTGGCGATTCAGACGTACCAGACCCGCGCGCCGGCCACGATCGATCACCTGCTCGCCCTCAGCGCAGAGTTGAGTCGGCCAATCACCGTGCGTTTCACCAAGGGCGCCTACTGGGATGCGGAGATCAAGCGGGCGCAGGAACTGGGCCTGGCGGATTTCCGGTCTACACGCGCAAGTGGGCGACTGACTTGTCGTACCTGGCGACCGCGCGCCGCCTGCTCGCACACCGGGCGCCCGTCTATCCGCAGTTCGCCACGCACAATGCGCTGACGGTCGCATCGATCATCGAGTTCGCCGCGGAACTCGCGCCCGGGCGTCGCTACGAATTCCAGCGCCTGCATGGCATGGGTGATCCGCTGTACGACGCGCTTGCTGGCAGACGGCCCTGATGCGCGCGTGCGGGTCTATGCCCCGGTCGGGGAGTTCCGCGACCTGCTGGCCTATCTGGTGCGCCGCCTGCTGGAAAACGGTTCGAACACGTCGTTCGTGCATCAGATCACCGATCGCTCGGTGCCGGCCGACTCATTGGTCGAAGACACCTACGAACAGGCGCAACGCATGCTTGCCTCGGCCGACGAAGCCGTGTCCCTGCTGCCGACCGGCCATCATCTGTTCCCCGGGAGGCTCAATTCGCGCGGAGTCGATCTGCAGCATGCGCCAACGTTGGTGCGACTCACGACAGCAGTGGCGCGCGCCGGTCGCATCGATGCCGCCGGGCCAGCGGCGGGCGGAGCCCTGACCGCACGGGACGTCGCCAACCCGGCGCGACGGGGCGACATTGTCGGGACCGTGGTCGAGGCCAACGCCGACAGCGCGCGCGAAGCGATTGGCACTGCCCACGCCGCGGTTCACGCGTGGGACGCGTGCGGCGTCGAGAAACGGGCCGCGCTGGTCGAGCGTGTGGCCGACGCCTGGGAGCGCTCGCACGACGATCTCGTCGCGCTGATCGTGCGGGAAGGCGGGCGCACGATGCTCGATGCCCACATGGAAGTCCGCGAGGCGATCGACTTCTGCCGCTACTACGCTACGGTTGCCCGCGACCTCATGCGGCCGCAGGCACTGCCCGGTCCGGCGGGGGAGTCAAACGAACTGCGCCTAGCGGGACGCGGTGTGTTCGTCTGCATCAGCCCGTGGAACTTTCCGCTCGCGATCTTCGGCGGGCAGATTGTGGCGGCGCTGGTCAGCGGCAACAGCGTTGTCGCCAAGCCAGCCGAGCAGACGCCGCTGGTTGCGCTTCGAGCGGTACAGCTCATGCACGAAGCAGGCATCCCGCGCGAAGTCCTGCAGTTCGTGCGCGGGCGACGGTGACACCGTCGGGCGGGCTCTGACCTCCGACTCGCGCGTGGCCGGCGTCGCGTTTACCGGTTCGACCGCCACTGCACGGGCGATCAACCGGGCGCTCGCCGCGCGCGACGCTCCGATCGGCGTGCTGATCGCCGAAACCGGCGGCCAGAATGCGATGATTGTCGACTCGACCGCGCTGCCCGAGCAGGTCACCGATGCGGTGATCTCGAGCGCGTTCCGCTCGTGCGGGCAGCGCTGTTCGGCGCTGCGCGTGCTTTTTGTCCAGAACGACGTCGCCGACTCGATGCTCGAAATGATCGCCGGCGCGATGCGCGAACTGGTGATCGGCGATCCGGCCGATCCGCGCACGGATATCGGACCGGTGATCGACACGGCGCAGCTTGCGCTTGCTCGAAGGGCACCGCGACTGGCTGCGCGCGCACGCCCGACGGATCTTACGAGTGCGAGCTGCCAGCCGGACTCGACGGACACTACTTCGCTCCGATCGCCTATGAGATCGACTCCATCGACGAACTCTTGCGCCGAGAACTTCGGACCCATCCTGCACGTCGTGCGCTACGACAGGCACGCTCTTGATGCCGTCATCGATGCGATCAATGCGACCGGGTACGGACTCGACGATGGGACTGCACACTCGCCTCGATGGCCGCGTCGTGCACGTCGCGAATCGCGCGCGCGTCGGCAATCTCTACGTGAACCGCAACATCGTCGGCGCCGTCGTCGGCAGCCAGCCCTTCGGCGGCGAAGGCCTGTCCGGCACCGGCCCCAAGGCCGGTGGCCCGCATTACCTGCTGCGCTTCTGCGCCGAGCGCACGGTGACGATCAACACGGCCGCCGCGGGCGGCAACGTGGAATTGGCCGCGGGGCTCGCCGGGTGAGTCCCGCAAAATGTCTGCGCCCAAGAACACGGCGGGCGCTGAGGCCTCGATCGGAGGAAGATGCCAGTGATCACCCAGACGCTCATGCCGATCAGGCTGCGCAGTGCCTAGTGTGTGAGCGGCTTGAAATGAGCGGCTGGCGGCGCTAGGAGTTACGCATGGACTCGCTTGACGGTCTGCTGCTGGCCCGCATCCAGTTTGCGGCCAACATCACCTTCCACATCCTATTTCCTTCGATTTCGATCGCGCTCGGCTGGGCCCTGCTGTCGATGCGCCTGGCCTGGCTTCGCACCCGGCGCGATCACTGGCTGCACGCCTACCGGTTCTGGACCAAGGTCTTCGCTTTGACCTTCGCGCTCGGCGTGGTCTCGGGCATCGTGATGAGCTTTCAGTTCGGCACCAACTGGCCAGGCTTCATGCAGCGTGTTGGCAACGTCGCCGGGCCGCTGTTGGGTTACGAAGTGCTCACCGCGTTCTTCCTCGAAGCGACGTTTCTCGGGATCATGCTGTTTGGTCACGGCCGTGTCTCGGAACGGGTGCATCTCATCGCGACCTTCCTCGTCGCCTTCGGCACGACGATGAGCGCGTTCTGGATCATCGCGCTGAATTCCTGGATGCAGACCCCTACGGGCCATGAGATCGTCGATGGCGTGTTCCACGTGACGAGCTGGTTCGAGGTGCTCTTCAACCCGAGCATGCCGTATCGGCTCACTCACATGCTGCTGGCGTCGTTCCTGACAGTGGCCTTCCTGATGACGGGCGTGTCGGCCTGGCAACTGCTGCACGCCAAGGACAACCTCTCGACGCGCCCCGTGCTCAGGGCAAGCCTCATCGCAGGCGCTGCGCTGATCCCGGTGCAGATATTCATGGGCGACCTGCATGGACTCAACACGCTCGAACACCAGCCCGCCAAGGTAGCGGCAATGGAAGCGCTTTGGAAAACGCAGCGCGGCGCGCCGCTGGTGCTGTTCGCGCTCCCCGATGCGGCCACGCAGTCCAACCGCTTTGCAATCGAGATCCCACGCGGCGCCGCCCTGATCCTGACACACGAGAGCGATGGCGAACTGAAGGGGATCGACGCCTATCCCAACGCGCATCCTCCGGTGGCACCCCTGTTCTGGAGCTTCCGCATCATGGTTGGCACCGGGGTGCTCATGCTCGCCACGTCCTGGCTCGGGGTATGGCTGGTCTGGCGCCAGCGCAGGAGCAACGCGGCGCTCACGCTGCCGCGTTGGATGTTGACGGGCCTGGTCGGAATGATGTTCAGCGGCTGGCTCGCCACCGTGGCCGGCTGGTACGTGACCGAGGTCGGTCGTCAGCCGTACCTCGTTTACGGCTTCCTGAAGACGGCCGAAGCGGCCTCAAACGTGCCACCGGCGTACATCGCGCTGACATTGACGGCCTATCTGGTTGTTTATGCCTTGCTGATCGTCGCCTACGTCAGCGTGCTGCGGCACATGGCCGAGAAACCGGCGGAAGACTTGAGCCGGCCGGTGCGGCTGCCTGGCCAGAAGCCTGCGGCCACCGCCGATGCGCTCGGTGACAAGTGAGGAGATGACGATGAGCGGCTTCGATCAGGCACTACCGGTGATATTCCTCGGACTGATGGGCTTCTCGATGCTGTTGTACGTCGTGCTCGACGGCTACGACCTCGGCGTCGGCATGTGGCTGCAGCGCGCCACGCCCGACGAGAAGGACATCATGATCGCCTCGATCGGCCCGTTCTGGGACGCTAACGAAACCTGGCTCGTGCTCGGCGTGGGCATCCTGCTGATCGCGTTTCCGGTCGCGCACGGCGTGGTGCTCACTGCGCTCTATTTACCGGTGGCCGCAATGCTGATCGGCTTGATCATGCGTGGCGTGGCCTTCGACTTCCGCGTCAAGGCGAAGGACGACCACAAGCCGCTGTGGAATACGGTCTTCTTCGCCGGCTCGACCATGACCTCGGTGGCACAAGGCTGGATGCTAGGCCGCTACATCACCGGCTTTACCGACAGCGTGGCGGCAACACTTTTCGCAGTGCTGATCGCGGCGGCACTGCCGGCGGCGTATCTGCTGATCGGCGCGGCTTGGCTCATCATGAAGACCGAGGGTGACTTGCAACGCAAGGCCGTTGGCTGGGCGCGGCGGATGTTCCTGCCGCTGGTGCTTGGAATCGGCGCGATTTCGGTCGCCACGCCGATTGCCAGCCCCACGGTGCGCGGACGCTGGTTCACCCTGCCGGAGTTCATCGCACTGGCGCCGATCCCGCTCGCGACACTGGCCGCCCTCGGTGCATTGTGGCTGCTGCTGCGTCGGTCCGAGCGCGTGACCGGCGACGCCTGCTGGGTGCCGTTCGCCCTCGCTGTCGGGGTGTTCGTGCTCGCCGCGGCGGGGCTTGGGTACAGCCTTTTTCCATACGTCGTGATGGACCGCCTGACGGTATGGGAGGCTGCGAGCAGTCCGGCTGCGCTGAAAGTCATCCTGATCGGCGTCGCCATCAGCGTCCCTGCGATCCTCGCGTACACCGTGTTCTCCTACCGCGTGTTCCACGGTAAGGCGCGTGCACTGACTTACGGTTGAGTTCGTCACCACTTGCGATTCCTGCGCGCGCCGCGGGACTTAGCGCAGATCGCGAATCACTTCTCTTGCGCGCGTTGTGGCCCGGTGCGCCGGTCACACCGCCTCCCGGGTGCGCGCCCGAGCCGCAGTGGTAAAGCCCTCGCAGCGGACCGCGATAGCGCGCGTAGCCCAGTATCGGCCGCATCGAAAAGAGCTGATCGAGCGACAGCTGGCCATGAAAGATGTCGCCGCCCACGAGTCCGAACTCGCTTTCCAGATCGGACGGCGACAGTGCACGGTAACCGAGCAGCACGTCGCGGAAGTTCGGGCAGTGCGCCTGCACGACGTCGAAGATTGCTTCAACCGCCGAGGTCTTGAGCGTGGCCCAGTCGGCCTGTGGATCGAATTGCTGGCAGAACAGGCTCGCCACGTGGCGGCCCGGCGGTGCCAGCGTGTCGTCGACGACGCTCGGGATCAGCAGTTCGACAATTGGCCGCCGCGAATGTCCATGCGCGACCGCGTCATGCCAGGCACGGTCCATGTATTCGAGCGACGGCCCGAACACGATGCCGCTCGCATGGTGCGGTTGCACGTTCGAACCCGGAGCCGCGACGAAGTCCGGCAACTCCGACAGCGCCACGTTAATGCGGAACGATCCGGAACCGCACTTGTAGCGCCCGATCGCCTCGACGAATTCGGCCGGCAACTCGAACGGCTCCAGCAGGCGCTGGTACAGCAGCTTGGGGTTGACGTTCGACGCCACAGCGCGCGCGCGGACGACCTCGCCAGTCGCCAGTTCGACGCCGACGGCGGCCTCCTTCTCGACGATGACGCGCCGGACCGGCGCGTCGAGCGTGATCACCACGCCCCGCTCGCGCGCCTCGGCCGCCATCGCCTGCGTGATCGCCCCCATGCCGCCGATCGCGTGTCCCCACTTGCCAGGCTTGCCGTTGACCTCGCCAAAACAGTGGTGCAGCAACACGTAGGCGGACCCCGCTGCGTAGGGGCTCGCGTAGTTGCCGACAACGGAATCCCAGCCGAGCACCGCTTTCAGTGGTTCGGACTCGAACCAGCTGTCGAGCCACTCGCCAGCGCTCTTCGTGAAGACGTCGATGAGATCGCGCTGCCCCTCGCGCGGGAGGCGCCCGAACTCGAGCAGCAGCTGCGCCGCGGCGACAACGTCGCGCCAGCCTTCGATCACCCACGGTCCGCCAAGGTTTGGCGGTGTCTCCAACACCCACTGCTTCAGCAGGTTGGCCAGCCGATCCAGCCGCGCATAGAACTGTGGCAACCGCTCGGCATCGCGCGCCGAAAAGCGCGCGACTTCGGCCTGCGTTGTGGCGGGGTCGCCTCCGAAGCGCAGCGCGCGCCCATCGGGCAACGGAACGAAGTTCGAGAACGACCGCTCGACGACCTTGAGGCCATGGTCGGCGAGCCGAAGATCGCGGATCACCCTAGGGTTCAGCAAGCTCACCGTATAGCTCGCGGTCGAGTTGCGAAAGCCCGGGTGGAACTCCTCGGTCACCGCCGCGCCGCCAACAACACCGCGGCGTTCGACGATGCGAACCTTCATGCCCGCGGCCGCCAGATAACAGGCGCACGTCAGGCCGTTGTGGCCTGCACCGATGATGATGACGTCCAGTTGTTCGCCGGGCATGGGGTGGATATTACGGGCCGTCGTCCCCTGATCACAGCGCACTGCCGAGCGGCAGCGGTCGCGCACTCAGTGCGATGATCAGCCGCATGCGCGCGGAGAACGTTCCCGGGTCAGGTCGAAGTCGAGCGTGTGCTCGACCGCGCGCACGGGATCCGAATTACCTACCGGGTCACACGAGCGCTCGCGCGTGCGAGTGGGCAGACGCCACGCGGCGTGCTGCTCCTGCTCCACGGACTCGCCAGCAACCTGACGCGCTGGAGCGAATTCGTGGCCACCACTCGCCTGGTCGAGGACTGGGACGTAGTCCGTGTCGATCTGCGCGGACACGGTGGTTCGCTGACGCGGCGCCCGATCGGGCTCGACCTCTGGTGCGACGACCTGGAGGCCATCCTCGGGGCCGAGGGTCATGCGAAGGCTGTACTGGTCGGTCACAGCCTCGGCGCACAGGTCGCAATGCACGCGGCAGCAACGCGGCCGCAAAGCGTGTCCGCAATCGCACTGATCGATCCGGTGTTCGATGCGGCGCTGCACGGAAAGTGGGCTCGCATTGCCCGGCTTCGACTGTTGATTGCCGCCGTCGCCGCGCTGGTCAGAGCCTGCAACGCGTTGGGGCTGCACCGCGGGCCGCTGCCACCGCTCGATCTGCAAGCGCTCGACAAGGAAGCACGGCGCGCGCTTGGGTCGCCGGCCGCCGAGGCGGAGTTCGTACGCCAGTATTCGTCGACACGGGCCGACCTGCTCCATGTGCCGCTGGCCGTCTATCTGCAGGATCTCGTGGAGCTGTTCCGCGCCGCGCCACCGCCGGCGTCGATCCACTGCCCAGTCATTGCTTTGCTTTCACGCGGCGGCACCTTCGCCGATCCGGCCGAGACAGCGCAGATTGCCCGCCGGTTCCGCAACGTTCGTGAAGTCGAGATCGACTGCCAGCATTGGCCGCTCACCGAGCGGCCGGATGAGGTCCGGGTCGCGATCGAGAGCTGGTGTGACGGACTTGCACCCGCGGATCGGCCGCGGCGGGGGTAGGAGTTGAACGCGGCGCCCGGAGCCGCTGATTCACGCTGAAGGCGAATGACTCAGTGGCCAAGGCCTCGTTGTCGAGAGTGAGTCGCGCTCGCGCCGAATCCGTTACTGCAACCGATTGCATCGGTCGAAATTTCGCGTACTGTGCGACAGCCGGCCAGCGCCATCGTCATCTCCAGTTCATCGCGCAGCACACGGATCACGCGCGCGCAATCGATCTGCTTGCGGACGGCAGACAGCACAACGAGCTCGCGGGTGCGCCGTCGAGTACGCTGCCACCGGAGTTGGAGGCGACCAGTCCATCACAGCCGAGAGCGACACGGTGCGCGGCGGCGTCGGCGTGCAGCACGCCCTTGATCATCAGTGGCACGCGCAGTCGATCCCGCAGCCACGCCAGATCGTCCTGGGTGCGCACAGCCGCCAGCCAGCCATCTAATACCGCGCCGCCGCCGGCGGGACCGGTCGCCTCGATCAGAGTCGGCTCGAGGACTACCGCTGCGATGTTGACCGGTAGCTGCAGCGCGGCCTGTTTCACCGGAGCATCGATCGTGAACACGATCACGGCGCAGTCCGCGGCCAGCGCGCACTGTGCGCGGATCCGATCAGCTCGGGGAGTCCATCTGCGACTGCAGGTAGTTCTGGAGCCCGACCTTCTCGATCAGCTCCAGCTGCGTCTCGATGTGATCGATGTGCTCCTCGGTGTCGTCAAGGATCTCGGCAAGGATTTCGCGTGACACGAAATCCTGCAGTTGCTCGCAGATGACGATCGCCGCTTTCAGCGCCCGCTGCGATCCGCGCTCGAGCGTCAGATCGCCCGTCAGGATTTCCGGTACATCCTGGCCGATCAGCAGCTTGCCAAGATCCTGCAGGTTCGGCAGCCCCTCGAGCATGAGGATGCGCTGTACCAGCCGATCGGCGTGCTTCATCTCGTCGATCGATTCCTCGTACTCGTGCTTGCCGAGCCGGCCGAGGCCCCAGTTCTGCAGCATCCGTGCGTGCAGGAAGTACTGATTGATCGCGGTGAGTTCGTTCTTCAGCTGCGCATTGAGCTGCGCGAGGACCGCCTTGTCGCCCTGCATGGACGTCTCCCGTGTCGTGCGAACTGATCAGCGTATCCCAGCGTCATCGGGCCGCGGCCACTTCGCGGCGGACGCAGGAGGCGCAGTCACCGCCGCAGGCGCTGTCATGAATGACCCGCTGGGCGGCCTCGCGGCAGCAGCCACAGCCGGTACCTACCCCCAGTTGCATCGAGATGTCGCTGAGCGAGGCCGCGCCACTGGCGACGGCGGCGCGGATCTGTCGGTCCGTGATCGCGTTGCAGATGCAGATGTACATGGCCAGCCCTCGGACGGCTAGCGATAGCCGACGCGATCGAGGACGCGCTGCGCCGCAATCTGGTTCTTGCCGATCGTGGACACCGGCACGTTCTCGAACTTCGGCGTGCCAAGTGCCGCCAGCGCCGCATTGTTCGTGCTTGCACCCTTCACCACCGGCCACTCGTTGTTCCCATCGGCAAAGTACGTTTGCGCCTGTGGGCTCGAGAGGTATTCCAGGAACTGGATCGCGTGGGCTCGGTTCGGCGCGCTCTTGGCCACGCCCCCTCCCGATATGTTGATGTGGGTACCGGTCGTTGCCTGGTTCGGCCAAAGGAAGCCCACCTTCGCCACGACCTCCTTGTCCTTCGGGTCGGTCGAACGTACGAGCCGCAGCCAGTAGTAGCTGTTCGTCAGCGCTACGCCGCACTCGCCCGCCGCAACGCCCTTGATCTGATCCGTGTCGCCGCCGCGCGGCGGCCGTGCCATATTGGCCACCACGCCGCGCGCCCATTCTTCGGTCTTCGCCTCGCCATTGAGTTCGATCAGCGCACCGATCAGCGACAGCATGTAGGGATGCGAACCGGAGCGCGTGCACACCAGTCCCTTGAGCTTCGGGTCGGCCAGTTTCTCGTAGGTATCGACGTCACTCGGCTTTAGCTTCGACTTGTCGTACACGATGGCTCGGGCGCGGAGCGAAAAGCCGTACCAGGTGCCGTCGTTCGAGCGGAAGTTGGCAGGGATGCGGTCGCTCAGCACCTTGGACTGCACCGGCTGGAAGAGTCCCTCGACCTGAGCTCGCCACAGGCGGGCCGCGTCCACCAGCAGGACGACGTCGGCCGGGCTGTTCGCGCCTTCGGTCTTCAGCCGCTGCAGCAACTGCTCGTCGCCGAGCTCGATCCGGTTGATCTTGATGCCGGTCTGCTTCGTGAAGTCGGCGTACAACGCCTCGTCGGTCTGGTAGTGGCGTGCCGAGTAGAGGTTCAGGACTTTGTCCTGCGCGTGCGCATGAAGCGGCGCCAACGCGGCCACTACGATGCCCACGATGACCGTGAGTTGCAGGCCGCGCCGCAACCAGCGTTCGGCGGACCAGAGATTGCGCGGTGAATTCATTGCAGCTTCCGTTTCGGTTCGGGTGCGAGCCGGGCTTTCCGGTTCGGTGCCGAAACAATAACGAAAACTTATCTCAAATGCAAATAGTTCTCATTTGCATTCATTGACCCCTGTCAAGTTCAGGGTCTTGGCATGAATCCACAGAAAGATCAAGGCGTTATGCGAACTTCACTGCCCGCCTCCACCGCCGCAGTGGACGCCGACGCCGTGCTGGCGATCTGCGGCTTGGGCTGCAAGGCCTCCAAGCGGCGCGCGCCGTTGTAACGCGCGACCCAGTACGGGTCCAGCAGGCGCTCCACCCGAACCCGGCCGCCACGCGTCGGCGCATGCACAAAATAACCTTCACCGACGTAGATCCCGACGTGCGACAGGCGCCGCCCAAGCGTGTTGAAGAACACAAGGTCGCCCGCCATAAGATCGGACTTCTTGACTGAATCGCCGAGGCGACCGATGTCCTCGGAGCGACGCGGCAGCGCCACGCCCGCCGACTCCCCGAAGACATAGCCGACAAACCCGCTGCAATCGAAGCCGGCCGGCGTTTGCCCGCCGTAGCGATACGGCGCATCGACCAGGGCCAGCGCACGTACGACCAGTTCCGCGGCAAGCGCATCCGCCGGCGCCTGCGCGCCCGCCGTCGCGACACGAACGCCCAGCGCCACTGCGACCAGCGCAAACCAAAGGCGTGACGACCGAAGCACTCCCACCACCGTTCGTCTGCTCGCAATGCTTGGGATGGCCGCGAACATAGCGCATTCCGGCGAGAAAACCTAAAGCTGGCCAAGGTTTACGCCGATCAGTTACGCTAGATTCCGTCAAGATTCCTTCCACGGAATGCACGGACGTCCGGCGTCGGAGCTCTGACCCGCCGTTCCACCACGAGGTTGGCTTGCCCACCGACACTGCCAAGACGTCACCAGCGCCGTCCGCGCCGCCCAAGCCGCGGGTGCTCATTGCCGACGATTCCCGGATCGTGCGGGCGTCGATCGTCCAACACATCCGTGACCGGTTCGACATTCGCGAGGTTATAGACGGCGAGGCCGCCTGGCAGGCGATCCTGCTCGACTCTTCGATCCGGGTCGTGATCACTGACCTGACGATGCCCAAGGTCGACGGCTTTGAGCTGCTCAACCGCGTCCGCAGCTCGAAGGTGCAACGCATCCGCGAGTTGCCCATGGTCGTCATCTCCGGCGAAGACGAAGGCGCCGAGCGCGATCGCGCGGCCACGATGGGCGCTACCGACTTCATCCAGAAGGGCCTTGGCGCTGCCGAGTTGATCGCCCGGCTCGAAGTACTGGTGCGCCTGTCCGCCACGCGCGAAGCGCTGGCCGAGAGCCAGGCGTCGCTGGAATCGTCGCGCACGGTGGACGGCGAGACCGAACTGCTGAACATGCCTTTTTTCGACAAGCAGGTCGAGAAGCTCATCTCGTTTGCGCGGCGCAACCTCTCGGACGTCGCGCTGATCTGCGTGCGGGTCGAGTTGTCGATGCCCCAGCAGGAAACCTGGGAAGGCGAGGTCGAACAGCGACTCAAGCTCGTGGGCCGAACTCTGGCCGCCTCAATCCGCCTTGAAGACCTGGGCACCCGCTCTGACAAGTTCGAATTCTGTGTGGCGACGCCCTCGTCCGGCCTGTCGGGCGTGCTGCGCTTTGCGGCGCGCCTGCGCAAGGTGCTCGAAAACGTCGAGGCCGCCGGCCCGGGCGTCGAGGTCTGGACCTGCATCGGCCTTTCGACACTTTCCGAGGAACTGCGGCGCAGCGCGGAAGAACTTCGTGCGCTGGCTCAAAAGCGCTCCGCGCAGGCACAGCAAAATCGCTCCCGCCGCATCATTCTCGGGACCTCGGACGGCGTTTCGCCGGGGGGCATGGAACCGAAGCCCGAGGACGGTTCGATGGACATCAACCTGGCCCTGGCGCTGATCCGCGCTGGCCGGGCTGCCGAAGTGGTGCAACATCTGCCCAGACTGCTGGAACAGATCGCGCCACTCCTGAAACTGGTGCGGCAACAGAAGGAACTACAAGCCACACCGGCGGAGGGAGGCACGCATGGCGAAGTACAAGGAGTTTCACGCTAGATCGATCACGGACCCCTCCGGGTTCTGGGCCGAGCAGGCCGCTCTGATCGACTGGAAGACGCCGTTCACGCAGACGCTCGATTACTCGCGGCCTCCCTTTGCAAAGTGGTTCGTCGGCGGGACCACCAACCTCTGCCACAACGCGGTGGATCGCCACCTGGCGACCCGCGGCGACCAGCCTGCGCTGATCTATGTCTCCACCGAGACCGGCGAAGAAAAGACCTTCACCTTCCGCCAGTTGCACCGGGAAGTGAACCGAATGGCCGGGATCCTGCAGGCGCTCGGCGTCGGCCGCGGCGACCGTGTGCTGATCTATATGCCAATGATTGCCGAGGCGACCTTCGCGATGCTGGCGTGCGCCCGCATCGGTGCGATCCACTCGGTGGTGTTCGGCGGCTTTGCGGCCGTCAGCCTCGCCACCCGCATCGACGATGCACAGCCGAAGGTCATCGTCTCGGCCGACGCCGGTTCGCGCGGCGGCAAGCCGGTGCCCTACAAACATCTGCTCGACGAAGCGATTGCGCTCGCAAAGTCGCCGCCGGCCAAGGTGCTGATGGTCAGTCGTGGCCTGGCCGAGGCCACGGTCGTGGCCGGCCGCGATGCCGACTACGCGAAGCTGCGTGCCGAGCACATGAATGACGAAGTGCCGTGTGTCTGGCTCGAATCGAGTGAACCGAGCTACATCCTCTACACCTCGGGAACGACCGGCAAGCCCAAGGGCGTACAGCGCGACACCGGCGGCTATGCCGTGGCGCTCGCAGCGTCGATGAAGCTCATTTTCTGCGGCAATCCGGGCGAGACCTATTTCGCGACGAGCGACATCGGCTGGGTGGTCGGCCACAGCTACATCATTTACGGACCTCTGCTCGCCGGCATGGCGACGGTCATGTACGAAGGCACGCCGATCCGTCCCGACGGCGGCGTGTGGTGGAGCATCGTCGAGAAGTACAAGGTGACAACGATGTTCTCGGCACCCACCGCGATCCGCGTGCTGAAGAAGCAGGACCCGGCGTTCCTGAAGAAGTACGACCTGTCGTCGCTGCGGTTGCTATTCCTCGCGGGCGAGCCGCTGGACGAGCCGACCGCGCGCTGGATCGCCGACGGCATCGGCAAGCCGATCATCGACAATTTCTGGCAGACCGAGACCGGCTGGCCGATCCTGGCGATTCCGCGCGGTGTGGAGGCGTTGCCATCGAAGTTCGGCTCTCCGGGCGTGCCCTGCTACGGCTACTCGGTCAAGCTGTTTAACGAGGCCACCGGCGAAGAGATCACCGCCCATCATGAAAAGGGCGTGGTCGCGATCGACGGCCCGCTGCCGCCGGGGTGCATGAGCACCGTCTGGGGTGACGACGCCCGTTTCGTGAAGACGTACTGGACCACCATCCCGGGCCGGCAGGTCTATTCGACCTTCGACTGGGGTATCCGTGACGAGGACGGCTACTTCTTCATCCTCGGCCGCACGGACGACGTGATCAACGTTGCGGGGCACCGGCTCGGCACGCGTGAGATCGAAGAGTCGCTGTCTTCGCATCCGAACATTGCCGAAGTTGCCGTCGTCGGTGTTGCCGATCAACTGAAGGGACAGGTCGCGATGGCCTTCGCGATCCTCAAGGACCCGACGAAGGCGGACACACCGGAGAAGAAACTGGCGCACGAAGGCGAAATGATGAAGACCGTCGACAGCCAGCTCGGCGCGGTCGCACGACCCGCGCGCGTGCACTTCGTCAACGTGTTGCCGAAGACGCGCTCCGGCAAGCTGCTGCGTCGTTCGATCCAGGCCCTGTGCGAAGGCCGCGACCCGGGCGACTTGACGACGATCGAGGACCCCACCGCGTTGGAACAGATCCGCAGCGCCGTTCGCGCGTAGTCATCGCTTCACTTCGACGGCCGTGGGCTCGCGTAAGCTCGCGGCCGTTTGCATTGGAGGCCTTCCGGTGACGTTCAGCTACGCCCTGTCGGACGTGGTGCTGCCCCCGACATCGCTGATCGCTCTGACGATCGTTGGCGCGCTGCTGTTGCGGCAACGCCGGGCGCTCGGATTGACGTTGGTGCTGGGCTCGCAGCTCGCGTTGCTGGCATTCTCGCTGCCTGTCGTGGCCAACGCCCTGGCACGCTCGCTCGAACCGCCTCCAGTGACGGCGAGCGACCTGAAGCGGGCGCAGGCCATTGTCATTCTTGCCGGCGGTAACAATCGTGGCTCGCCTGAGTGGGGCGGCGAGACTGTGAAGACCTACACGCTGCAGCGTCTGCGCTATGGTGCAAGGCTTGCGCGCGAGACCGGTTTGCCGATCCTGGTCACGGGCGGCAGACCCGAGGGCGGAAAGTTCGCTGAAGGCTCACTGATGCGCGACGTGCTGGTCAACGAATACCGGCTCGAAGTCCGCTGGGTCGATATCGAAGCCATGACCACCGGTGAGAACGCGTTGATGGCGGCCAAGCAACTCAAGGCCTTCGGGCTGTCCCGGGTCGCCCTGGTCACAGATGCGATCCACATGCCACGTTCGCGCCAGGCATTCGAAGCGGCCGGACTCGAAGTGATCGCCTGTCCGACCGCCTACGCGGGCCAGCGTCCGTTCGCGCCGTACCAGCTGGTGCCCGGCGCAGCCGCGTTGCAGCTTTCGCACGCAGCCCTGCGGGAATGGGTGTCACGCGGCTACTACCTTTTGCGTTATCGCTGAACCTTCAGCGCGAGGAGACGACGATGAAGACCAAACCCATGCTCACGTTCGAAGACGCCAAGCGCATCGCAGCCGCTGCCGAAGCGGAGGCTGTCGCGCACCACTGGAACGTTGTGATCGCCATCTGCGATGACGGTGGGCACCTGCTGCTGTTGCATCGCCAAGACGGCGTGGCACCGGTTTCTTCGCTAATCGCACCCGCCAAGGCGCGCGCCGCGGCGCTCGGCAAGCGCGAGACCAAGCTTTATGAAGACATGATCAACGGCGGTCGCACGGCGTTTCTGTCGGCGCCGCTGGACGGCATGCTCGAAGGTGGCGTGCCGATTGTCGCCGACGACCACGTCGTGGGTGCTGTCGGCGTCTCGGGTGTGAAGTCGAGTGAAGATGCGCAGATCGCCAAGGCGGGCATCGCCGCGCTATCGGCCGCCGCATGACCGGGCGGCGCGCCGAAACTACGAAAGCGCCACCGATTCCTCGGCCGCGCGGCGCCCGCGCGAGATGTCGATCGTCGCCAGCGCGAGCAGCCCGGCCACGAAGTAAAGCCCTGTGAGCAAGATCCCGAGGCGGTGGTTATTGTCCGTTGCGAAGACCACCGCGCCATAGCTGATCGGCCCGATGATCGCAGCCAGTTGCGTAGCAAAGGTCCACAGGCCGTAGAACTCGGCTAGCCGATCAGTCGGAGCAAAGAGTCCCGCCAGCGCTCGACCCGCGGACTGGCTCGATCCCATGGCAAGGCCGGCGAGGTTGGCGGCGACCCAGAACATCGCTGCGCTGGTCGCCAGCCCGGCCACGGCCACCATCGCCAGCCACATCAGCAGCGTGAGACCGAGGGCGAGCTTGTGCCCGAGGGCATCCTGCACGTAGCCGAAGGCAAAGGCGCCAATCGCCGCCGTGACGTTCACCACGAGTACCAGTGTCATTGTCTGCAGGACGCTGAACTTCATAACCTCTTGCGCGTAGATCGCCGCCAGTGCGATGACGACCATGACGCCGGCCTGATAGAAGACGCCACAAAGCAGCAAGCGGGCGAAATCGCGATAGCGGTCGACATGGCGCAGCGTGTCAAACAGGCGCGACAACGCCTGATGAACGAAGTGGCCGACGCGTTCGTCGGCTTGCGGCACCGCCCGCTCCTGCACGATCAGCAGGGCCGGCGCCGCGGCGAAAGCGAACACCGTCGCGGTGATGAGCATTGTGATGGGCACGAATTCACTGGCGGTCGCCCCCAGCCCTTGAGCCCACTGCACGTACGCCAAGCACAGTGCGAGTGTGATGAGGCCTCCGACATAGCCGAAGCCCCAGCCCCAGCCGGAGACCTTCCCAAGTGCCTCCGGCCGGGCCAGTTCCGGAAGGAAGGCCGCGATCAGGCCGACGCCGACCATGAAGAAGAAGTTGGATACCGTGATGGCGATCGTCGCCAATGCCACGTCGCCGGGACCGACCGCCGCCAGAGCCGCCGTTCCGGCAACGCAACCGCCCGTCGATATCGCCAGCAGCCACTTCTTGCGCGCGCGCAGATCAGCATAGGCCCCGAGCATCGGCATCGACAGCATGACCAACGCATTGGAGATGCCGAGCGTCAGCGTCCAGGTGAAGGTCGCCCAGTCAGCGTTCGCGGCGACGACGCCGACAAAGTACGCGTTGAAGACCGCCGTCAGCACGACCGTCGTATAGCCCGAATTGGCGAAGTCGTAGCCGGCCCAGGCCATTACCTCGCGCGGGCGGACGCCAGGATTGAGTGCGGCAGCATCGAATAGGGGCATCGCGGGCGGACAGAGTAGATCGTTCGCACATGCTACGTGAGGCGATCGGCCGCGGCGGCGACCGTTCGTATACTGCCGCGCATGGCCACCAAAGACCTCGACCGCATCGATCGCAAGATCCTGGAGATCCTGCAGTCCGACGGCCGTATCACGAACCAGGAACTTTCGGAACGCATTGCGCTGAGCCCGCGCGCCTGCCTCGACCGGGTGCGCAGGCTCGAGCGGGCCGGGCTTATCACCGGCTACATGGCACTGCTCGACCCACGCCGGCTCGGCGGGCTGCTAACGATCGTCGTCGAAGTGACGCTCAAGGACCAGACCCAGGCGACGCACAGCCGCTTCGAGCAGCGCATGCGCGTCGCCGAAGAAGTCGTCGAATGCTTCCTCGTCTCCGGGCAATGCGATTACGTGCTGCGCCTCGCCTGCCGGGATCTCGATCACTACCGCGACCTCACCAACGCGTGGACCGACGACCCCACCCTCGGGGTCGAGAAGATCAGCTCCAAACCCGAGTTGCAGACGATCAAGGCGTTTCGGGGCTATCCGTTGACCTGATCCGGGCGGGTCGCTATCGGCACGGGAGACTGCCGAATCGGCGGAAGTTGCGCGGTCCAACTGCCGCTTCGCGCACAATGGACTGCACCGATCCGCCTCGCTTGGCGCCGCGCTGTTCATACACTTACCGAAGTTGGGTGAGGTGCCAAATGGATGCGAAGCTCGGGCAAGTCTTCAATGGCGGGAGCACGGCGATTGCGCTGGAGCAGTCGTATGCGGCGCCGAATTACGCGCCGATTCCGGTCGTGCTCGAACGCGGCGACGGTTGCTGGCTGTGGGACGCTGACGGCAAACGCTACCTCGACCTCATGTCCGCGTACTCCGCAGTCAGCCATGGCCACGCGCACCCACGCCTCGTTCGGGCGCTGATCGAACAGGCCCAGCGTGTCGCGGTCACGTCGCGCGCCTATCACTCGACGGTGCTCGGTCCGTTCGTGGCGAAACTGGTTGAACTCGCGGACCTGGAATCGCCGGCACGCGCGCTGCCAGCCAGTGGCGGTTGCGAATCGGTCGAGACTGCGATCAAGGCAGCCCGCCGCTGGGGCTATCGGATCAAGGGGATCCCAGCTGAACGCGCCGAAATCGTGGTGGCGCGCGACAATTTCCACGGCCGATCGTCGACCGTTGTCGGCTTCTCCACCGAGGCCACGTATCGCGCGGACTTCGGGCCGTTTGCACCGGGCTTCCGCCACTTCGACTTCGGTGACATCGCAGCGCTCGATGAAGTGATCACCGACGCCACCTGCGCCGTGCTGATCGAACCAATCCAGGGCGAAGCCGGCATCGTGCTGCCGCCCGAGGGCTTTCTGCGTGCGGCACGACGTCTGTGCGATCAGCGCCGCGTGCTGCTGATCCTCGACGAGATCCAGTCCGGCCTCGGCCGTACCGGTGCGATGTTCGCGTACATGCACGAGGACATCCGACCCGACGGCGTGCTGGTCGGCAAGGCGCTCGGCGGTGGATTGCTGCCAGTGTCGGCCTTCGTCGCGCGTGCCGAGGTGCTGGACCTGATGGAGCCCGGCAGCCACGGCTCGACGTTCGGCGGCAATCCGCTGGCGGCGCGTGTGGCGCTCGAAGCACTGCGTGTGCTTGTCGATGAGCAGCTCGTCGAACGCAGCCGTACGCTCGGCGCGCATCTGCTGTCACGTCTGCGCGACGTCGACTCCACGTTGATCCGCGCCGTGCGCGGCCGCGGCCTCTGGGTCGGCGTTGAACTCGACGCACACCGCGTCTCCGCGCGCGCGGTCGTCGAGCGCATGGCCGAACGCGGCGTGCTGAGCAAGGACACCCACGGAACCGTGATCCGCTTCGCCCCGCCACTGACCATCAGCCGCGAGGCGCTGGACTGGGGCGTCGACGTCTTCGCGACGGTCATCGCGGAGTTCGAAGGCCGTCGCGTCGGCTGAGTCCGCGACCTTCCCCGGCCCCCGCCGAAGCACATGCAGGCGGCCGGTCCGATCGCGCCGTCGCCTCACGCATGCATGCGCCCGCGGGCGAGGCAAGCGCCAACCATCGCCCGTGGGGGTGAGGCGGCTTCCCCCGGACGGGCGATCCCTGGGCCCAGCCCCGCTGTCGAAACTCCATGCAGGACCTGAAGGAGAATCCGATGCGGGCACTATCCCCGAGCGACGGCAGTGCTGATGCGGTGCGCCAAGCGGCCGACGCCGCCCTGGCGCAAGACGACAACCGCCTCGCGCTCGAACGCGAACTCGATCGCCTGAATACGGCGATCCAGGGATCCGCGGCTGCGGTCGGCCAGCACCTATCGTGGCTGATCGTCGCGCAGGCGTTCCTGCTGACCGCCTACGTCATCGTGCTCGTCGGCACGTGGACCCTACCCTTGCCCGGCAAGCGTGGGTTGCTCACAGGCATTGCGCTGTTCGCGATGCTGGCGGTCGGTTCGACCTATCTTGGACTGCGCGCGGCGCGCGATCGGGTCGGCCCATTGAAGTTGCAGCGGCAGCGGGTCGAGGACGCGCTCGAACGCGTGGCCGCACGACCGCCGGCCTTTGCGCGCCAGGGCGCAGTGACGGCGCTGCTGGCTCAAGCATCGACCCGCGGCCTGCCACTGCTTGTCGTGGCCGGCTGGGCTGCGCTGACGCTCTACACACTCGCACTGCCCCTGCCGAGCGACAGCAAGACGACAGCGGCGGCGGCCGAACCGCGCCCGAACGGAACCTCCACCCCGACCGCCAAGTCCGTTCGCTCGAGCAGTCCGCCCGCCGCGGCCAAAGCCGCGCCAGCCACCCCCGAAGCCAGCGCCGTAGCCGCTGACCCCGGCAGTGACACCACGACCGGATCGCCGCTGCTCAATTTCTTCCGCCGCGCCGTGAACACGCCACCGGCGGTCGAACAGCCGGAAGCCGTGCGGCCGTAGCGGCCTGTAACGTGCGGTCGCGACCTACGGTGCCCAGGTCGGCTTGCGTTTTTCCATGAAAGCCTGCACGCCTTCCTGTGCGACCTCGTCGATCATGTTGCAGGCCATCGTCTGGCCCGCGAGCTGGTACGCCGCCTCGATGCCGGTTTCGATCTGGCGATAAAACAGTTCCTTGCCCATTGCAAGCGCGACGCGGGGCTTGGCGAGGATCGATGAGGCCAGGCGATCGACCTCGGCGTCGAGCTGATCCGCCGGCACGACGCGGTTGACGAGTCCGCGCGCCTGCGCCGTCGCGGCGTCAATGAAATCGCCCGTGACCAGCATTTCGAAGGCCTCCTTACGGCCGACATTGCGCGACAGCGCCACGCCCGGCGTCGAGCAGAACAGTCCGACATTGATGCCACTGACCGCGAAGCGAGCGTCCGAGGAGGCGACCGCGAGGTCGCACATCGCGACGAGCTGGCAGCCGGCTGCCGTGGCGATGCCGTGGACCCGCGCGATGACCGGCTGTGGCATACGCTGGATCGTCATCATCAGCCGCGCGCACTGAGCGAATAGCCGGTGGTAGTAGTCGACCGCGGGATTCGCCTTCATCTGCTTCAGGTCGTGCCCGGGGCAGAAGGCCTTGCCCTTGCCGGCGATCACGACGACGCGCGCCGCGCTGTCCGCCGCCACCGCATCGAGTTCGCACTGCAATGCCTCGAGCATCTCCTCCGACAGCGCGTTGAACTGCTGCGGCCGGTTCAGCGTCAGCGTCACGACGCCGCGCGCATCGCGCTCGTTCAGCACAAAGGGGTCCGCGATCGCACGACTTTCTGGTGCATTCATTCCAGTCTCCTACACATCAATGGCCGAGGCCGACCTCGCCTGCTGCCTGAGCATGAACTTCTGGATCTTGCCGGTCGAGGTCTTGGGCAGCGTGCCGAACACGACCTTCTTTGGCATCTTGAAGCTCGCCAGGTATTGCCGACAATGCGTCAGCAGTTCTGCCGCCGTCACTTCGGCGCCGTCCTTGAGTTCGACGAAGGCGCACGGCACCTCGCCCCACTTCGAGTCGGGCTGCGCGACGACGGCCGCCGCGATGACGGCCGGATGGCGATACAGCACGTCCTCGACCTCGATCGATGAGATATTCTCGCCGCCCGAGATGATGATGTCCTTGCTGCGATCCTTGATCCGCAGGTAACCGTCCGGATAGACGACCGCCAGGTCGCCCGAATGGAACCAGCCGCCTCTAAAGGCCTCCTGGGTCGCCTTCTCGTTCTTCAGGTAGCCCTTCATCGCGATATTGCCGCGGAACATGACTTCGCCGATGGTCTCGCCGTCCCAGGCGACCGGACGCAGGGTGTCCGGATCGAGCACTGCGACGCCCTCTTCCAGCGTGTAGCGAACGCCCTGCCGGCCGTTCAGCGCCGCGCGCTCGCCGACGTCGAGCGCAGCCCAGCCCGGCTGCTTGGCACAGACGGTCGCCGGACCGTAGACCTCCGTCAGGCCGTAGACATGCGTCAGGTCGAATCCGAGGCGGTCCATGCCTTCGATCATTGACGCCGGCGGCGCAGCGGCGGCCACCATGGCGCTGACCCGATGGTCGATATCGCGCTTTAACTCGTCCGGAGCATTGACCAGCATCGAGTGCACGATCGGCGCGCCGCAGTAGTGCGTGACGCGATGCTCACGGATCGCACCGAACACGGCGGCCGCTTCGACGCGGCGCAGGCACACGTGCGTGCCCGCCATCGCCGCCACCGTCCACGGGAAGCACCAGCCGTTGCAGTGGAACATCGGCAAGGTCCACAGGTACACCGGATGGTGCGGCATTGCCCACACCAGCACATTGGACACGGCGTTCGTGTAGGCGCCGCGGTGCGAGTAAACAACTCCCTTCGGATTGCCCGTCGTGCCGGAGGTGTAGTTGAGCGCGATGGCCTCCCACTCGTCGCTCGGCTGCGACCACGCGAAATCCGCTGAACCGGTCCCGAGGAAGTCCGCGTAGGTCACGTTGCCGACCGCACTCCCGGGCCCGTCGTACAAGGGATCGTCGACATCAATGATCGGCAGCGGCCGGCCGAGCTGCTCGACGGCCGCGCGCAGGACCGACGCAAACTCGCGGTCGACGATGACGGCCTTCGCTTCGCCGTGCTCCAGCATGAACGCGATGGACCCCGCATCGAGACGCGTGTTCAGCGCGTTCAGCACCGCGCCCGCCATCGGGACGCCGTAGTGCGCCTCGACCATCTCCGGCGTGTTCGGCAGCATCACCGCGACCGTATCACCGCGGCCGATGCCGATCCGTACGAGCGCGTGGGCCAGCTGGCGCGACCGCGCATACAGCTCACGCCACGTTCGGCGGATCCGCGTCGCACCGCTGCCATGAATGACCGCCGGGCAGGTCCGGGAACACCGTCGCACTGCGCTCGACGAAGCCGAGCGGCGACAGCGGCGTGAAGTTCGCCGGACTGCGGTCCAGCCCGACGTCGTACATCGTTTTCGGCATTCCTCGTCCTTTGGGCCGCCCCGTCGCGGCCGCCACCAAGGCCGTGCGCCCAGCCGCTCCAAGGCCGGCCTTCACACTGCTCCGCGACGAATGCACGTGCGACCGCACCGCGGTCGCACGTGCACGAGCGGCGCGCCTACAATTGCGCCAGCGTCTTCACATGCGCCCCGACGCTGCGAGCCAGCGCGCTGAGGTTGTATCCGCCCTCGAGCGTACTGACGATCCGTCCTTCGCTGAATTCGGCGGCCACTTCCATCAGGCGCTGGGTGATGTAGACATAGTCGGCCTCGACCAGCCCCATCTGGCCGAGGTCGTCCTCGCGGTGCGCGTCGAAACCCGCGGAGATGAAGATCATCTCCGGACGGAAGGCGCGCAGGCGCGGCAGCCAGACTTCGTCGACCACCTGCCGCACGACATCGCCCTTCGTTCCGGCCGGAAGCGGCACATTCACCATGTTTTTCGCCACGTGCTCGGTCCCGGTGTACGGGTAAAACGGATGCTGGAAGAAACTGACCATCAGCACACGCTCGTCGCCCGCGAGGATCTCCTCGGTTCCATTGCCATGGTGCACGTCGAAATCGATCACCGCTACCCGCTGCAGTCCGTGCGCTGAAAGTGCATGGCATGCACCGATCGCCACGTTGTTGAAGAAGCAGAAGCCCATCGCCGCCGCCTTGCGCGCATGATGGCCGGGCGGGCGCACCGCGCAAAAGGCGTTCGCCAGTTCGCGTGCGATGACCCGATCGGTCGCGTCCACCACCGCACCGGCGGAGCGCAACGCGGCGTTCCAGGTGTGCGGATTCATCGAGGTGTCGGGATCGACGGGCCAGTAGCCGTGCTGTGGTACGCTGGTTTTCAATCTGTCGATGTACGCCGCGTCGTGGGCGCGTGCCAGCGCTGCTTCCGATGCGACGGGCGCGTCGTAGTGCTCCAGGTGCGGTGCAATACCGGTGGAAATCAGGTGGTCGTGGATGGCCGCGAGCCGTTCCGGGCTTTCGGGATGCCAGGAACCCATCTCGTGCGCGGTGCAGGCGCGGTGCGTGAAGAACCCAGTGTGAAGCATGTCTCCTTCCAGCCCGATTTCGAGGTCCGCACGGCGCGACCTGAGCGTTTGACCCCATGTTAGAGAAATTCCGCGCGACCGCCAGCCAGATCGGCAGTGTTATCGTCGGCAAGAACCTGCAGATCCGGCAGAGCCTGACCTGCCTGCTGGCGGGCGGTCATCTGCTGATTGAGGACGCCCCGGGCGTGGGTAAGACGACGACTCGCCCACGCCATTGCGATCTCGCTCGGCCTGCCGTTTCGACGGATCCAGTTCACCAGCGACCTGCTTGCCGTCCGACGTGATCGGCGTCTCGGTCTACGACCGCACCAGCGGACAGTTCGTGTTTCATCCGGGCCCGATCTTCACCGAGGTGCTGCTGGCCGACGAGATCAACCGAGCCAGTCCGAAGACGCAGAGCGCGCTGCTCGAGGCCATGGAGGAAAGCCAGGTGTCGGTTGACGGCCAGTCACGCCCATTGCCACAGCCGTTCTTCGTGATAGCGACCCAGAATCCGCTCTCGCAGGTGGGCACATTCCCGCTGCCGGAGTCCCAGCTCGACCGGTTCCTGATGTGCATCAGCCTCGGTTACCCCGACCGCGCCGCCGAGCGTGCGCTGCTCTCTGGCGAGGCACGGCGCGATATGCTGAAGTCGCTAGGGGCTGGTGGCGCGGCCGTCGGACCTGGTCGCGGCACAGGTTGAAGTGAAGAAAGTCTTCGTATCATCGGCTCTGCTGGACTACGTGCAGGCGCTGATGGGACACACGCGCGCCTCGGGCAAGTACGCCGAAGGCCTGTCACCCCGCGGTGGGCTGGCACTGCTGGCCGCGGCACGGGCCTGGGCCTGGCTGGATGGACGCAATCACGTGATCCCGGAAGATGTGCAGAACGTGATGCCGGCCGTGGCCGGCCACCGCCTGCACGCTGTCAGTCGCGACAGCGGCCGCGCGTTGCACGGCAAGGAACTCGTCAGCCAGCTGATCGGCGCCGTTCCGGTGCCCGTGAGGGCCATCGACGGCGTCAATGGAATCGGCTGATGAGCATCACGGCACATCCGCTGACAGTTCGCATCGGCCAGTGGATCGCCGGCCGGCGCGGGCCGGAGTCCGGGGACGTGCTACTCGATCGACGTCGCGTCTACATCCTGCCGACCACGCCCGGCCTGGTATTCGGCGCAGCGATCATCGTACTGTTGATCGGCTCGATCAACTACGACCTGCAGCTCGGCTACGTGCTGACCTTCCTGGTCGCCAGCATGGCGATCGTCGGCATGCATACCACCCACGCCAACCTCGCACAGATCGTGCTGCGTGGGATCCGCGTCGAACCGGTGTTCGCCGGCGACGTCGCCGTGTTCGAGGTAACGGCAACCAATCCGACGACGGTCGACCGTTTCGCCCTTCGCTTCGCCTTCATCGACCCGACGACCGCGCCACGCCGGTTCCCGCTCCTGTTGAGGCACCCGCGAACGTCGCTCACGGTGTCAACTGAGGTGCCGGCGCGTGGCGATCGGAGCATCGGGGTGCCACTGCCCGCGCCACAGCGTGGCCGCCTGCCGGCACCGCGCATCGTCATCGAGACGCGCTTCCCGTTTGGCTTATGGCGCTCATGGGCCTACCTCACGCCCGCCCTGAACGGCGATGGTGTATCCGACAGCCGGAAATCGATGCCCCGCCCCTGCCGATTGACCGGAACGGGTGGGGGCGACGGTTTCGGATTGGCGTCGTCGGGCGACGACTTTGCGGGCGTGCGGCCCTACAGCCCGGGCGACCCGCAGAAGATGATCGCGTGGCGCCTGGCCGCGCGCTCGGACGAGTTGTCGGTCAAGCAGTTCGAGGCGCAGGGCGGTGGGGAATTGCTGCTCGATTTCGACAGCCTGCCGCGGCACCTGGACGTCGAACAGAAGCTGTCGCGCCTGACGCGCTGGGTGCTGGACGCCGATGCGGCCCATGCGCGCTACGGACTGCGACTGCCTGGCTCGCTGGTGTTCGCGAGTTCGGGTCTGCAACATCGTGAGAAATGTCTCACCGCGCTCGCACTGCACCGAGGCTGAGATGACTACGGCATCCGCAGGCGCGCAGGGGTACGCAACGTTCAGGCGCTGGCTGGCACCCGTTGCGCGCGTATTCGGGCCGCAGACCTCGAGCGCGGCGCGCGAGCGGCGTGACATGCTGGTACTGCTGGCGGCAGTGTCGCTGGTCGTGGTGCCCCACTTCGAACATCTGCCGTGGTGGGCCACGGCGGTCGTCCTGTTGCTGCTCTTCTGGCGCATCTGGCTGACCATCACACAGCGCCCACTGCCCGGACGCTTTGTCATGCTGCCGCTGCTGCTGGCGGCCGTCGGCGCCGTCTATATCCAGCATCGAACGCTGGCAGGGCAGGAAGCGGGCGTCACGTTCCTGCTGCTGCTCATGGCGCTGAAGTTGCTCGAGATGCGCGCACGGCGTGACATCTTCGTCGTGATCTTCCTGTCATTCTTCATCCTGCTCACTCAGTACCTGTACGGACAGGGGCTGCCGGTGGCGGCAATGACCGTCGCTGCCGTGCTAGCGCTCTTCTTCGTTCTGGTCAGCGTCAACCTCGACGAGGTCGACCTGCCTGCTGCGCGCAAGCTGCGCTTGGTCGGTCTCACGCTGGCCAAGGCTATTCCGCTGACGGTGGCGCTCTTCGTGTTGTTTCCACGCTTTTCCGGTCCGCTGTGGGGCATGCCCGGGGAGTCCTCCGGACGCGGCAACACCGGGCTGTCCAATTCAATGTCGCCGGGCTCGATCAGCCGCCTGCTCGAGTCCGAAGCGATCGCGTTTCGCGTCAGCTTCGAGGGCGCGTTGCCCGGCAAAGACAAGCTCTACTGGCGCGGCCCGGTGTTCGGAACGTACACGGGCCGCACTTGGCTGCCGCTGGCCACGCGCGCCGCCCTCGCAACAGAACCGACGATCGAGGCGGATCGACGCTCGGCGGTCACGTATGCGGTGACGCTCGAACCACACAAGCGCGATTGGCTGTTCGCACTCGAGGCGGCGGGACAGCTGCCGACGCTAGCATTGCACCAGGCGCGACTGGCGCCTGACATGCAGCTGCTGGCCAACGGTCTGATCACGAGCCGCGTTCGCTACGAAATGTTGTCGCACACGTCCTATCGGCTCGACCCCAACCTCAGCCCGCTCCAGTTGCACGACTGGCTTGTACTGCCGGCCGCCTACAACCCGCGCACGCTGCAGTTCGCCTCCGAGCTGAGCAACCAGGTCTTGCCTGGCACGTCGGCCGACCGGTTCGCGCGCGACGCGCGACTGGTCGACGCGGTGCTCGATCACTTCCGGCGTGGTGGCTACGGCTATACGCTGGAACCGCCAGCGCTTGGACGCAACTCGATCGATGAATTTCTGTTCGACACCCGGCTCGGATTCTGCGAGCACTACGCATCGGCCTTCGTGTTCCTGATGCGCGCGCTGGACGTGCCGGCGCGCGTCGTGACCGGCTACCAGGGCGGGGAACTGAACCCGGTCGACGGGTTCATGACCGTCCGGCAGTCCGACGCGCACGCCTGGGCTGAAGTCTGGCTGCAGGGCCAGGGCTGGGTGCGGGTCGATCCAACCGCCGTTGTGGCGCCGGTGCGCATCCAGATTGGTGCCAGTGAAATTGCGCGCCAGGCTGGCCGGACGTCGTCAGCGCCCGGGTCCGAAGTGCCGTGGTTGCGCTCGCTGCACTACAACTGGGAAGCCGTGCAGAACAGCTGGAACCAGTGGGTTCTGACCTATTCGCAGGAACGGCAACAAGCGCTCGTCGAGCGGCTCGGTCTCGCGCCAAAGCTCGAAAGCGTCATTCTGCTGCTGGCGCTCATCTTGGGCTTCCTGCTCGCCTGGCTCGCCTTCGTCTCACTGCGACCTCGCCTGGTGCGCGACCCGCTCGGGGCGTCGTTCCAGCTGCTGCGGGAGCGGCTCGAGCGCGCCGGTGTGGCCGCCTCCGTGTCGTGCGGCCCGCGCGAGTTGTATGTGCGGACCAAGCGCGCGCTCGTCGAAGACGACGTGAAACTGGCCCGACGGCTGCTATCGCGATACGAGCAGCTGCGCTACGGACCGGCCTCCTCGAGTGCTACGCGCACCGATGTACGTGCGCTGCGTCGTGCGATCCGGGCGTTCCGGCCACGTCCCAGCCCGCTGTGACGGTTGATCGCCGGGCGTTCCTGGTCTCGCTCGCCGCGTTGGCGGCTGCTACGCCGACACAGGCGAGCAGTACGTATCTCGCGCGGCCCGACGTGCAGCAGTTCGTCGACGAACTGGTGACGACGCACGATTTTGACCGTGCGCGACTTGAGCGATGGTTGCGAGAGGCGCGCTACTCCGCCAGTGTCGAACGCCTGATGCAGCCGCCGATACCCTTCGGCCAGCGCAACTGGCTGGAATATCGCGCGCGGTACCTGGATCCGGCGCGCGTCCAGGCGGGAGCGGACTTCTGGCAGGCGCATCGCGCCGCACTGGCGCGGGCAGAAGAGCAGTTCGGTGTCCCGGCCGAGATCGTCGTCGCCATCATCGGAGTCGAGACCTACTTCGGGCGCATCACCGGCAATTTCCGGACGCTCGACGTCTTCACAACGCTGACTTTTGATTACTTGCGGCGCGCCGACTTCTACCGCACCGAGTTCATCGAATTCCTGCTGCTCGCTCGCGAACAGCGGCGTGATCCGGCGTCCTACCGCGGTTCGTTCGCCGGCGCGATCGGGTTGCCGCAGTTCATGCCGGGCTCGATCCGCCGCTGGGGCGTGGACTTCGACGGCGATGGCCGCATCGATCTGCGTGTCGAGCCCGACGGACGCTATCGGCTCGGTGGCGAATTTCCTTGTCGGTCACGGCTGGCAACGCGACCTGCCGATCGCATTCGAGGCCGAGGCGGACGAGAGCATTGTCGATACACTGGGTCGCGGCATCGAGGCGCAGACGACATGGTCGGCGGCGCTGGCGGCCGGTGTGGTCACCGAAGCGCTGCTGCCGCTCGACACCGCGGTGATCGTCATAGACCTGCCATTGGTGGACGGCAATGGGCAGCCTGGCCGCGCCTACCGTGTCGGCACGGGCAATTTCAGCGCGATCCTGCACTACAACCGCAGCTACTTCTACGCCACCGCCGTCACGGAGCTGGCCGCTGCAGTGCGCGAGCGCATGCGCTCGGCCGCTGAGCGACATCGCGCACGATCAACCCTCCGCGTCCGGTTGTTTCGACGGCTGGGCCTCGATGAAAGCCGCGAGCTCCATGCAGTGATCGAAGATGCTCATCAGTGTCGGCACGTGATCGAGCCGGCAGTCGAAGCGCCGTGCGTTGAAGATCTGCGGCACTAGCACGACGTCTGCCAGCGTGACGCGCTCGCCCAGCACATGGCGCCCAGAGCGCCCCTCGGCCACAACGCGGGCCTCGAGCGAGGCGAGGCCCAGCTCGACCCAGTGCCGGTACCAGTCGATTCTTCGCGTCCTCGCTCGCTCCGAGTTCCCGCACCAGGTAGCGCAGCACCCGCAGGTTGTTGAGCGGATGGATCTCGCAAGCGATCGCCGAGAGCAAACGAGCGAACGTAGGCGCGCTCGAGCGCATCGCGCGGCAACAGCGGCGGCTCGGGGTGGGTCTCGTCGAGGTACTCGATGATCGCCAGTGACTGTGTCAGCACGCGGCCGTCGTCGTCGAGGACCGGGATCAGCGCATCCGGGTTCAGTGCACGGAATGCCGGAACGAACTGCTGGCCACCATCCTTGGTCAGGTGCACGACGGCGTACTCGTAGGGCAGGCCCTTGAGGTTCAGCGCGATCCGAACGCGGAACGACGCGGAACTGCGGTAGTAGTTGTACAGCTTCATCGTGGCGCCATCCTATCGAACAAACTGCACCAGCCAGAGCGACAGCGCCGGCACGCAGAACAGCAGCACTAGCCGCAGCATATCGGCGGCCAGGAACGCGACGATGCGCCGATAGCCCTGCGCGATGGGAATGTCGCGCGCCAGCGCGCCGACCACATACATGTTCAAGCCCACGGGTGGCGCGATCAACCCGATGTTGACCACGGTCAGCAGCAAAACCCCGAACCAGATCGCCTTGGCTTCGAGCGGCAGGCCGACGAGATCGAGCTGCATCACCGCGGGGAAGACTACCGGCAGCGTCAGCAGCAGCATTGAAAGTTCATCCATGACGCTGCCGAGCACGATGTAGCCAAGCAGCACCAGGGCGAGAATCGCCAGCGGCGGCAGCGACAGCGCGCCGACGAACTCGGCTGCGCGCGCCGGCATCTGCGTCAGCGCGAGCGCCCCGTTCAGCATGTCAGCACCCAGGAAGATCATGAAGATGACGCCCGACACTTCGGCCGTGCCGAGCAGGGCGGACTTCACCCCGGCGCAGGGTGAGCCGGCGTCGCAGCGCACCGACCGAGCGCCGTCAGTACAACGCCGATGGCGGCCGCTTCGGTGGCGGTGAACACGCCGCCGTAGATGCCACCCAGCACGACAAGAAAGATCACGAGGACGGGAACGACGCCGCCCAGCGTCGGCCAGCGCTCAGCGCCAGGGCACGCGCGCCTCGGCCGGCCCAAGTGCAGGCCGCCACCGCATCAGCACTGCGATTGCAATGCAGTAGAGCAGCGCCGCGAGCAGACCCGGCAGCAACGCCGCCGCGAACAGCTTCGCAATGTTCTGCTCCGCGATGATGGCGTACAGCACCAGCACCACCGAGGGCGGGATCAGGATGCCGAGTGTGCCTCCGGCGGCCAGCGCCGCCATCGCGAAGCCGCCGTCATAGCGATAGCGGCGCATCTCCGGCAGTGCCACTTGCGCAATCGTCGCCGCCGTCGCGACGGACGAGCCGCATACCGCGCCGAACGCTGCACTGGCAAGCACCGCGGCCTGCGCCAGTCCACCGCGCCAGTGGCCGACGAAGCTCGCGGCGGCGCGAAACAGCGCACGCGACAGGCCGCCCTCTGTCGCGAGTTGCCCCATCAGCAGGAAGAGCGGAATCACCGACAGGTCGTAGATCGAGAATCGCGCAAAGACGATGCCCTTCAGATACGCGAGCAGCGCATCCCCGCCGGCGATGGCCGCAAAGCCGACGGCACCGGGCACGAACATCGCCACCCAGATCGGCAGGCGCAGCGCCATTAGCGCCAGCATCGCAGCAAACAGCAGGAGCGGCCCCCACGCGTACATCAGGCGGCGCCTCTCGTTTCCGCGGTTCGAATCCCCAGAAGTGCGATCAGCGCCGCGAGCGCGAGCGATGGCACCATCGGTGCATAGGCCAGCCACAGCGGCACTCCGAGCACCATCGATGTCTCGGTGGCGGCGCGCAGGCTCACGACCCCGGCAGCGGCACGCACCGCGAGCAGCGCGAGCACAACCGCGGCCGCAAGCCGGGCGGCATCATCGAGCCGGCGATGCAGCGTGGCCCCCGAACGCGCCGTGAAGATGTCGACGATGAGGTGGCTGCCGTGCAACTGACAATACGGCAGGAAGAGCGCCAGCGCACTGGCCGTGCCAAGCTGCACCAGTTCGACGTCGCCGGGAATCGGGGTGGCGCTCATCCAGCGGCCGAGCACCGACAGCACGGTCACCCCGGCGACCAGCACGACGATAACGCCGCCCACCAGCGCGAACGCAATCGCCGTCGCGCCGAGCGCGCGCCGCATGGCTACTTGCGTGGCCCGGTCGCGCGCGGACGCAGCGGCGGTCGACGCGGCGCTGCGGGTCAGCAGCGCGCGCGCATCGGCGAGCAGCCGATCGCCGTCGATCTGGCGCCGCGCCATGTCGGCAACCCACTCGACGAGCACGGGCTGCGCCGCACGCTGCCAGTTCGCCAGTTCCGCCGCCGGCACCACGATGACCGTGTTGCCACGCTCCTGCGCCAACTTGCGCGCCGGCGCCTTCTGCTGTTCCCACAGGCGCCCGGCCTGGGCCGAGAGTTCCGGCCCCGAGTTGTGGTCAATGACCGCTTTCAGGTCCGGTGGCAGGCGGTCGTAGGTCTTCGGATTCATCGCAAACAGGAACACGGCCGTGTACAGCGCCGGCAACGTTGGGATCGGTCTCGGTGTGATAGCGCGCAACCTCGTGCACCTTGACGGCAGGCACAACTTCCCACGGCACGACCGCTCCGTCGAGCACGCCCTTGTTCATGGCATCGGCCAGACCAGTCACCGGCATCGAGACCGGCGAAGCACCGAGCGCAGCGAGCAGCTTGTTGGTCTGGCGTGTCGGCGCGCGCAACTTCAGTCCGCGGAAATCGTCGAGCGTGCGCACCGGGCGCTCGCGCGTGTGAAGGTAACCGGCGTCGTGAACATGGATGGCGATTGGCCGCACATCGCGAAATTCGTTGCGACCGTGTTTCTCGTAGAACTGCCACGCCGCACGCGAGGCTGATTCGGCGTCAGTGATCATGAAAGGCAGCTCGAACACTTCCATCACGGGAAAGCGCCCCGCGTTGTACCCCGGGCAGCGTCCAGACAATGTCAACGACACCGTCGCGCACTTGGTCAAAGAGCTGCGTGGCCGTGCCACCAAGTTGCATCGAGGGAAAGATCTGGCACTTCAGGCGGCCTGCGGACTCCGCTTCGATCTTCGCGCACCAGGGCACGATCAACTTCGCATGCGTCGTCGATCCGGGCGGCAGGAAGTGGTGCACTTTCAGCGTAATGACGGGCTGTGCCTGCACCACAGGTACGGCCAACGCCAGGACGCAGACGACGAACAAAGTCCTGCGCGCCATCGTCATGCTGCGTCCGGTCCGCACTAGACGACTTTCACCTGCAAGGTGCCGAGGCCGGCGATTCCGCCCGACAGCGCGTCTCCCGGCTTGACCGCGCCGACGCCTTCGGGCGTTCCCGTGTAGATGAGGTCGCCGGGCATCAGTGCGAAATACCTCGAAAGATGCGCGATCGTCTCGTTGACACTCCAGATCAGCTTGGAGATGTCGCTCGACTGCCGCTTCTGCCCGTTGACCTCGAGCCAGATTGCAGCCGAAGTGAGTGCGCCGGTCACCGCGATCGGCTTCAGCGGCGAGATCGGAGCCGAGAAATCGAAGCCTTTGGCCACGTCCCATGGGCGGCCCTTGTCGCGCAGCGCGAACTGCAGGTCGCGGCGCGTCATGTCCAGTCCGACCGCGTAGCCCCAAATGTGTGACGGCGCACTATCCGGTGCGATGTCGCGTCCGGCCCGTCCGATGGCGACCACGAGTTCGATTTCGTGATGCAGATTCGCGGTCTCGCCGGGATACGGCAGATCACCTGTCTTTCCGAAGGGAACCGGCAGGACGGCGTCGGCTGGCTTCATGAAAAAGAACGGCGCTTCGCGCTCCGAGAAGCCCATCTCCTTTGCGTGGTCGGCGTAGTTGCGGCCAACGCAGTAGATCCGATGCACCGGGAACAGATCGGTCGTGCCGTCGATTGGCACCACCGCCTGTGCCGGAGCTGCAAATGCATAGCCCATGATGCAGGCACTCCGCTGGAAAAGGCGGCAAGCGTACTAGAACCCATCTTAGGGTCGGTGCTGGTTCGCCGTGAGGGCCACTCGGATGCCGGTTCTACGCTTGCCCGGGGCCTGCCGCCCGCGCGATGGCGCGCGACAGCAGCACGACGGGAAGGACGCCCGCGAGCACGATGGTCAGCGCCGGCAGCGCCGCCTCGGCAAGACGCTCGTCGCTGGCAAGCTGGTAGGCGACGACAGCCAACGTGTCGAAGTTGAACGGACGCAGCACCAGCGTCGCCGGCAACTCCTTCATCACATCGACAAACACGAGCAGCACCGCGGCGAGAACCGACGGTGAAAGGATCGGCAGATGGACTCGCAGGAAGGTGTCCAGGGTCGAGCTGCCGAGGCTGCGCGCACTCGCGTCCATCGCCGGCGTGATGCGCGCCAGTCCCGACTCGACCGATTGGTACGCGACCGCGAAGTAGCGCACGAGGTAACCGTAGAGCAGCGCGAAAACGCTACCGGTCAGCAGCAAACCGGTCCCGACTCCGATCAGCGACTTCAGGAAGCCGTCAAGGGCGTTGTCGAAGCCTCGCCAGCGGCACCAGGATTCCCACCGCGACGACGGCACCCGGCAGCGCGTAGCCCAAGCTCATCAGGCGCACCGAGGCCCGCACCAGCGACGCGGGCGCCCCGCGGTCCGCCGCACGCGCCGCGTAGGCCAGCACGAGTACGACCACCAGCACGACCATTGAGCTGCCGACAGCGACGCCCAGGGTGTTGGCAAGCCACTGCAGATAGCGCGCTGCGTCAATGCCGCTCCAGGCTGGAAGGAGCAATCGCAGCAGCAGCAGCACCGGCAAGACGAAGCCGAGGATGACTGGTGTAGCGCATAGCGCGATTGCGCCCAAGGCCCTCCATCCGTTTAGCGCCGAGCGCAGCGCCGGCCGTTGGCTCGCCGTGGGCGTGAAGAAGCGGGCGCGGCCGCGTGCCGCGCGCTCCAGCGCGAGAACGCCCAGCACCAGCACGAGCAGCACTCCGGCAAGCTGACTGGCCGCCATGCGGTCGCCCATCGAAAACCACGCGCGATAGATGGCGGTCGTGAAGGTCTGCAGCCCGAAGTACACCGATGCACCATAGTCGGCCAGTGTTTCCATGAGAGCGAGCAGCGCGCCCGCTGCGATTGCCGGTCGCGCCAGCGGGATGTTGACCCGCCACCACGTCTGAAACGCCGTCAATCCGAGGCTGCGGGCCGCGTCGATCATGGCTGCGGTACGCGCGAGAAAGGCCGTGCGTGCCAACAGATAGACGTACGGATAGAGCACGACGGTGAACACGAAGGCGCCGCCCGGCACGGAGCGAATTTCCGGGAACCAGTAGTCACCCCGGCGCCAGTCGAACGCCGCCCGCAGGGCGGTCTGCAGCGGACCGGCGAATTGGAGGGCGTCGGTATACGCGTAGGCGACGATGTACGCCGGCATGGCGAGCGGCAGCAACAGCGCCCACTCGAGGACGCGCCGCCCGGGGAATTCACAGGTGGCTGCGAGCCATGCCGTGACCGATCCAACGATCACCACGCCCACCACCACGCCGAAGCCGAGTAGAAACGTCTCGGCCATCGCGGCCGGAATCACGGTGGACAACAGGTGCCGCAGTGTTTCGGCCGATTCGGCGGCGCCGAGGAAACTGGCAAAGATGCTTAGAACTGGCAGCCCGACGACGGCGACGCAGGCCAACGCGAGCAGCAGCGGTCGGCCCAGCTCGGTCGCGGTCCGACCCGTCAGCCTTCGAAGGTGTCCCGCCCTCGCCTCGGCCGCCCCCAGATTGACCGTCGTCGCCAAAATCCCTCCCCGCTGCGTGGAGTCTAAATGCAAATGAGAACTAACCGCATTTGATAGGCTAGACTAACCGAATCATGGACATAGAACCTGCTCCTGCGGCGTTGCTGGCGATCGACGACCTCGGTGTCGACTACCGGGGCGGCACGCCCGTGCTCGAGGGTCTGTCGCTGACGCTCGACCGGGGCGAGATCGGCTGTGTTGTCGGCAGTTCCGGCTGCGGCAAGACGACGCTGCTGCGTGCCATCGCCGGCTTCCTGCCGGTCTCAACGGGCACGATCGAGATCGACGGGCTCGTGGTGTCGGGTCCGCACTTCACGGCGCCACCGGAGCGCCGCGGCGTCGGCCTCGTGTTCCAGGACTACGCCCTGTTTCCGCACCTGACGGTCGAAGGCAACGTGGCGTTCGGGCTGCGATCCGTGGCCGCGTCAGGCCGCGCGCGCCGCGTGCAGGAAATGCTGGATCTGGTCGGCCTCGCGCCGCACGCGCGCCACTTTCCACACGAACTGTCCGGCGGCCAGCAGCAGCGCGTGGCACTCGCCCGGGCGCTCGCCCCCCGGCCGTCGCTGCTGCTGATGGATGAGCCGTTCTCCAGCCTCGATGTAGAGCTGCGCCAGCGCCTGGGGCACGAAGTTCGGCAGATTCTGAAGGCAAGCGGCACGACCGCCATTCTGGTGACGCACGATCAGCAGGAGGCGTTTGCGATCGCCGATCGCGTCGGCGTCATGCATCTCGGTCGGCTGGAGCAGTGGGATCGGCCCTACGAGCTCTATCACCGTCCGACCACGCGATACGTCGCGGACTTTATCGGCCAGGGCGTATTCCTGCCCGCGCAGGTCCTGTCGCCACGCAACGTCGCCATCGAATTGGGCGAACTCAAGGGTGACATTCCGTTGCCGTGCCAGCAGGGGTGCGCCGTCTGCGGCAAAGGCTGCTTTGTCGAAGTGCTACTGCGACCCGACGATGTGGTCCATGACGACGCCAGCCCGCTCAAGGCTGAAGTGCTGCGCAAGATCTTTCGTGGCGGCGACTTCATCTACACCTTGCGACTCGACAGCGGGCGCGAGGTCCTCGCGCTCGTGCCGAGTCACCATGACCACGCGATCGGCGAAAGGATTGGCATCCGGCTCGACGCCGATCACGTGATCACGTTTCCTGCGGCGACGTCGACTGGGACGGCCGCGGTATCTTGAACCCCATCCTTTGCGCCTCATGGACAACGCTCCTGCATGACGTTTCGCCGCGCCTGAATCTCGAGACTGCCTGACGATGAGCCCCGTCGATGCGGGGAACCGGCTTAAGCGCTACGGCGAAGCGTGGGAGTGCGCCGATCCGGCCGCCGCGGCTCGCCGGCTCAGCGAGCACTGCCAGTCTTTCGAGACGCCCTTCGTGCCACCGGCCACTGGCTGCGACGGAATGCTGCGCTACGGGTCGACCGTTCCCGACGGCCAGGCCGATGCGTCGTTTCGATCCCGCCTGTTCGCCATGCAGTCGAGGACGGTCATCGCTCATTGGAGCGACTCTCACTCGCCGCACGAGCGAGGCCGACGTCACTCTCGATGGAGTGTTCGTGCTCGAGTTCGATAACAGCGGCCTGTGCCGCACGCTTCGGGAATGGTGGCACCGTGAGGAGTTTCCACCGCCGGTGCAAGGTGACGCCTGATGCACCGCACGGGCTCAGGGCGACGGTAACGAGGTTCGAGAAACCGGCCTGGCGAAAGCCGACTACTTGCGCTTGCCGCCGAGCAATGCGGCAACGCGCCCTGGCCGAGGCGTCTCAGTAGTCTCATTTGAGACGGGAGGCGTGCCCGCCGCGGGCGCGCCCGACTCGTAGGGACGCGAGAAGAAGTCGTCGGCTGGCGCGGGCGCGGCGCGCGCGGCGGGCGCCGTGGACTCGCGACGAGGACGACGCACCTCGTCGCGTCCGGACCGCTCGCGTTCATCGCGGCCGCGCTCGCGCCGCGGCGGCGCCGCGACCGTACCCAACTCGAACTTCTGCTTCGTCAGGCGCTCGATGGCCGCCACGCTGCGCTCGTCCGACCCGGTCATCATCATGATCGTCAGGCCACTGGCGCCGGCGCGACCCGTGCGGCCAATGCGGTGGATGTAGTCCTCGGGCGCAAAGGGGACGTCGTAGTTGATGACGACCGGCAGCTCGACGATATCCAGCCCGCGGGCGGCAACGTCGGTGGCGACCAGCACCTCGATCGAGCCCGCCTTGAACCCTTCGAGCGCCTTCATGCGCTCGTCCTGCGTCTTGTCGCCGTGGATCGCGTCCGCGTTCACGCCGGCCTTCTGCAACTGGCGCGCGAGCCGGCGACACTCGATCTTCGAGTTGACGAACACCAGCACCTGCGTGAGCCGTCCGCCACCCTCGCCGCGCGTGCGCAGCAGTTCGAGCAGCACGTCGGTCTTCTCGGATTCGTGCAGCCGCACGACTTCCTGCTTGACGTTCTCGGCCGTGGCGTTGCGGCGTGCCACTTCGATCAGAACCGGCTCACGCAGGAAGTTCGCGGCGAGCTTCTTGATTTCTTCGGAAAACGTCGCCGAAAACATCAGGCTCTGACGCTCCTTCGGCAGGAGATTCAGGATGCGCGAGATGTCGGGCAAGAAGCCCATGTCGAGCATTCGGTCGGCTTCGTCGAGCACGACGATCTGCACCTGGCCGAGCGAAGTGTTCTTGCTCTGCAGGTGATCGAGCAGGCGGCCGGGCGTGGCGACGACGATCTCGACACCGGTGCGCAGCGCCTGCGTCTGCGGATCCATGTCGACACCACCGTAGACGACCGCGCAGCGCAGCGGCGTGCCGGCGATGTAGCGCTTGACGTTGTCCGCCACCTGGTCGGCGAGTTCGCGCGTCGGCGCCAGTATCAGCGCCCGCACCGGGTGCCGTGCCGGCGACATGCTGGTACTCGCCTGCGGCAGCAGGCGCTGGATGATCGGCAGCGCAAAGCCCGCCGTCTTGCCGGTGCCGGTCTGCGCCGCTCCCATCACGTCCTTGCCCTGCATGACGACGGGAATCGCCTTGGACTGAATCGGCGTCGGCGTCGTGTAGCCCATCGCCTTCACCGCCGCGACGATGCGCGGGTCTAGGCCAAAGTGTTCAAAGTCGTGATAGTCGGACAAGGGGGTGGGCCGGAATGGTCAGGAGAGTGTTGGTGGGCCGTGCTGGATTTGAACCAGCGACCAAAGGATTATGAGTCCTCTGCTCTAACCAGCTGAGCTAACGGCCCGACGGACGCGAAACGCGCACGGCCACAGCGCTGAGCTGTGGCCGTGAGTCGTCGAGGCAGCGCGCACGCAGGATTACTCAAGGAAGCTCTTCAGCTTGTCGGAACGGCTCGGGTGGCGGAGCTTGCGCAGCGCCTTCGCCTCGATCTGGCGAATGCGCTCGCGCGTGACATCGAACTGCTTGCCGACCTCTTCGAGCGTGTGGTCGGTCGACATCTCGATGCCGAAGCGCATGCGCAGCACCTTGGCCTCGCGCGGCGTCAGCGAGTCCAGCACGTCCTTGGTCACGCCCGACAGGCTGTTGTACTGCGCTGCGTCGACCGGGGCGATCGTCGTCTGGTCCTCGATGAAGTCGCCCAGGTGCGAGTCGTCGTCGTCGCCGATCGGCGTCTCCATGCTGATCGGTTCCTTCGCGATCTTCAGGATCTTGCGGATCTTGTCCTCAGGCATTTCCATCTTGACCGCGAGCGTGGCCGGATCGGGCTCGGTGCCGGTCTCCTGCAGGATCTGGCGGCTGATCCGGTTCATCTTGTTGATGGTCTCGATCATGTGCACCGGGATGCGGATCGTGCGCGCCTGGTCGGCGATCGAGCGCGTGATCGCCTGGCGGATCCACCACGTGGCGTAGGTCGAGAACTTGTAGCCGCGACGGTATTCGAACTTGTCGACCGCCTTCATCAGGCCGATGTTGCCCTCCTGGATCAGGTCGAGGAACTGCAGGCCGCGGTTGGTGTACTTCTTGGCGATCGAGATCACGAGGCGCAAATTGGCCTCGGTCATCTCGCGCTTGGCCTTGCGCGCCTTGGCCTCGCCGGTGGCCATCTGCTTGTAGACCTCGCGCAGGTCGCGCAGCGGGAGCACGACACGCTTCTGCAGGTCCGACGAGCTTGCTCTGCAGTTCCTGCACGGCCGGCAGATTGCGCCTGCAGCACCTCGGCGTAGGGCTGGCCGGAATCGGCCTCGCGCGCGGCCCAGCGCATGTTGGTTTCGTTGCCCGGAAACGCCTTCAGGAAATGCGCGCGCGGCATGCCGCACTTGTTGACGACAATCTCGTAGATCTGCTTTTCGAGACTGCGCACTTCGTCGACCTGCCGCGCAGCGTGTCCGACAGCTTCTCGACCATCTTGGCCGTGAAGCGCAGGCTCATCAGCTCGTCGAGGATCTTGGTCTGCGACTTGAGATAACCGGGCGACTTGTACCCTTCCTTCTCGAAGGCGACACGCATCTTGTCGAACAGCTTGGCGACGTGGTCGAACTTCTCGATCGCGCGAACCTTCAACTCGTCGAGCTGCGCGGCGGTCATCCCCGAGGCGCCGATGTCGGTCGTCTCCTCACCTTCCTCGTCTTCCTCGTCGCCGCCGGCGGTCGGGAAGTCCTCGGCGCGTCGGATCCATCAGGCCGTCGACCACTTCGTCGATCGGGATCTCGCTCGCACGGATGCGCTCGGAATGCGCCAGGATCTCGGCGATGGTCGTCGGGCACGCCGACACCGCCATCACCATGTGCTTCAGGCCGTCCTCGATGCGCTTGGCGATCTCGATCTCGCCCTCGCGCGTCAGCAGTTCGACCGAGCCCATCTCGCGCATGTACATGCGCACCGGATCGGTCGTGCGGCCGAACTCGGCATCGACGGTCGTCAGCGCCGCTTCGGCCTCTTCCTCGACATCGTCGTCGGTCGTCGCCGTGGGCACGTTATCGCCCATCAGCAGCGTCTCGGCATCGGGCGCCTGGTCGAAGACCTGGATGCCCATGTCGCCGAATGTCGTGATGATCGAGTCGATCGCCTCGGCGTCGACCAGGTTGTCGGGCAGGTGGTCGTTGATCTCGGCGTAGGTCAGGAAGCCACGCTCCTTGCCGAGCTTGATCAGCGCCTTGAGCTTGTTGCGGCGCGCCTCGAGGTCTTCCTCGGTGCCGTGGTAGCTGCGCTCGAGCGCTTCCTTCAGCGCCTTTTCCTTCGCGCGGCGATCTTTCGCGCGCAGCTTGGTCGCGCTCATCTTCTCGACGATCTGCACGCTCGGATCGGCCGCGTCGTCACCCGCCTCCGGCACCGCATCGGCGCCGCCCTCGGCGCCCATCAACTGCTCTTCCGATGACTTCGGCTTGCGACCCGGGCGGCCGCGCGGCGCTGCAGCCGGGCGGCGTCGCCTTGGCGAGAAGCTGCGCCACAACCGCAGGCGCCGCAGCCTTGGCAGGCACGGCTTTCGCCGGCGCAACCGTCTTCTGGACGGTCGCCTTCGCCAGCACGGCTGTCTTCAGCGACGCCGCCTTGGCCACGGGCTTCGCCACCGGCGCCGGTGCGGCCTTCTTCGCTGCACCCTTGGTGCGCGTCGCTTCACGCGCGCTCGCTCGCGCAGGCTGGGCTTTCACCACCGGCTTCTTCATCACCATCGTTCTCACTCCGATCGGCCGCTGCAGGGCGCAGCGCGGTAGAAATGCCGTGTGCAGCGCCTGCGCGAACGCGGACCGTGTCCACAGCATCGGAAACATCATTGGGTCCAATTGCGCTATATCAATCGCGTCCGCCCGACGGATCGGGACGGCCACGATCTCGCATCACCACGTGTCTTAGAGCAGACATGCCGCGAGGGCCGGGCGAATCCTGATCTCAGGCGCCCCGAAGTGCGTCTCGCACGCGGTCAATGCATCACTGCTGCGCCACCGATCTAATCGCGATCTCCTGGGCGCTCCGGCATGCACTTACCCGCAAAGGTACGAAACGACCGAGAATTCAATATCTTAGCAAACTTTCAGCATTCAACCAGGCAAGGACCTGGACGTCACTACACGCGGCCGGGCCTCGCCTGGCGCCTTCCCGCGCGCGCGCATGTAGGCGCGGTCCGCGTCCTGATAGGCGGCGAGACGTTGCCGGCGACTGCTCCTGTCTCGAACTCGGCCAGGCGCTCGGTGCGCTCCTGCTCGAGTCGACGCAGGCTGAGCTTGTGGAACGCCTCCTCCAGGACCTGCCGGGCGGTTTCGACGTCGGTGTCGAGTTCCATCTCCTGAGCCGCGAGCGCGCGGTAGTCGTCGACGAACGGACTGTCCTGCAAGCACCTCGAGCAGCGTCCCGTGCGTCATGACGGCACTGACCGAAGACGGCCGGTTGCGTCGCGGCCTGCCAGACCTCGCTGATCTCCTGGTCGATCCGATCCTCACGCCCCACGTGCTCGTCGACCACCGACTGCTGGAACTCGCGCGCCAGCGGCGGATGAGCGAGCAGCTGCTGCAGGATCCGACGCTTGAGATCCTCGACCTCGACGTGCGGCGTTCGCCGCTGCAGCGGAGCCGGGCGACTCGGCCGGCTCCGCCGAATGCCGTACAGCGTCTCCAGGTCGTCGAGCGGGGTGCGGGCCACATCGGCCAGTTCGCGCAGCAGCTGCAAACGCAGCGCACCCGGCGGCATCGACAGCAGCAGCGGCTTGGCATCGGCAACGATCGCCGCCCGATCCTCCGGTGATCCGAGCGATCGTCCGCTCGCCAGCGTCTCGATGAAGAAGCGCGACAGCGGCAACGCATGCGTCAGTTCGGCCTCGAACGCGGTGGCACCGCCCGCCTGGACGAGGCTGTCCGGGTCCTCGCCCTCGGGCAGCAGCACGAAGCTGGCCCGCTTGGTGTCGGCGATGACCGGCAGGGTCGCCTCGAGTGCGCGACGCGCGGCCTTGCGACCGGCCGCATCGCCGTCGAACGCGAAGATCACGTGATCGGTGGCACGCAGCAGCGCGCTGACATGCGCACTCGTGACTGCGGTGCCGAGCGCGGCGACGGCTTCGGCGAAGCCGGCCTGCGCCAGCTGGATGACATCGAGATAGCCCTCGCAGACGATGGCACGGCCCGCTTGCCGGATCGCATCGCGCGCCTCGTGCAGCCCGTAGAGCTCCTGGCCCTTGCGAAACACCGGCGTCTCGGGCGAATTGAGGTATTTCGGTTCGCCGGCGCCCAGGATGCGCGCACCGAAGCCGATCACTTGACCGCGCGGATTGCGGATCGGAAACATGATGCGACCGCGGAAGCGGTCGTAGCGCTTGCCTTCGTCGGCGATGACGAGCCCGGCTTCGACCAGTCGCGGATCGTCGTAATTGGCGACCGCGGCGCGCAGCGGCTGCCAGGCGTCGGGCGCATAACCCAGCCCGAAGCGCGCCGCCGTCTCGCCGGTCGAGACCGCGCCCCTTGAGGTACTCGATCGCCGGCAGGACTCGTCCTTGAGTTGCCCGCGGTAGTAGTCCGCCGCCTGCTTCAGCAGGTCGGTCAGTGCGCGGACCTTGCTGCTGCGCTTCGCCGTCGCGGTCTGCCGATTCCGGGCACCTGCAGGCCGACCTGCTGCGCGAGCTCGCGGATCGCCTCCACGTAGCCCAGCCCGCGATGCTCCATCAGGAACCCGATCGCGCTGCCGTGCGCCCCGCAACCGAAGCAGTGATAGAACTGCTTGGACGGACTGACGGTGAACGACGGGCTCTTCTCGCCGTGGAAGGGACACAGGCCCAGGAAGTTCTGGCCGCCCTTTTTCAGCTGCACGTCGCGGCCGACCACGTCGACGATGTCGACGCGGGCGAGCAGATCCTGGATGAAACTCTGGGGAATCATGGGTTGCGACGAAAGTGTACGCATCGGCTCCGCCGATGCACGTGCACGTTCGTCGGCTGCAGTCAGGCGCGCGCGCTTCGGGCGGCCGGGCGCCGCCGCGCACTGGCGGCCTGCGGCCGCAGCTCATTCACGAAGCCGCTGCTTCACCAGCGCCGAGGCCTTGCCCATGTCGGCACGACCGGCAATGCGAGGCTTGAGCAACGGCCATCACCTTGCCCATGCCCTGCGGACCGGCCGCGCCGGACTCGGCGATGGCAGCCTCGACTGCGGCGGCGAGTTCGGCGTCCGACATCTGCTGCGGCAGGTAGCCCGACGAGCAGATCGAGCTCGGCCGTTTCCTTGTCGACGAGGTCGGTGCGGCCGGCCTTTGCGAATTGTTCGATCGAGTCCTTGCGCTGCTTGATCAGCTTCTCGACGATGGCCAGCACGGCCGCGTCATCGGCGACGATGCGCTCGTCGACTTCTTTCTGCTTGATCGCCGCCTGCAGCAGCCGGATCGCGGACAGGCGGGCGGCGTCCTTCGCGCGCATCGCTGCCTTCATGTCTTCGGTGATGCGCTCTTTCAGGCTCGTGAGTCGCGGTCATCGAAGGCTCCAGAAAGTCAAAGCGCGCCCGGAGGCGCGCTTCACATACAGACCCGGTCGGGTCTTATGCCTAGTACATCTTCTTCGGCAGCATCTGGCTGCGCAGGCGCTTGAAGTGTCGCTTGATGGCGGCAGACTTCTTGCGCTTGCGCTCGGCCGTCGGCTTTTCGTAGAACTCGCGCGCGCGCAGTTCCGTCAGCAGTCCGCTTTTCTCGATGGTGCGCTTGAAGCGGCGCAGCGCGACTTCGAACGGTTCGTTTTCCTTGACGCGAATGGTAGGCATCGGTATCGGGTAATCGTGGATCGGTTAGATCAGCCGGCCGGACCCAAACCGATTCTGGCGTTGGGGGTCGACCAAGCTGCGAAGCGCGCGAGTATAGCCCATTCGCCTTTCCGCAGACAAGTCAAGAGCTTAGCCGCGGTCTTCGGCCCGACGGCGCCGCCGGCCGTCTCGTACACTCGGTCGCATGCGGATCCTCGGGATCGAGACCTCCTGCGACGAGACCGGCGTCGCACTCCTGGACAGCGAGACTGGACTGCTTGGCCAGGCGCTGCACTCCCAGGTCGAGATGCACCAAGCCTACGGCGGGGTGGTGCCGGAACTTGCCTCGCGCGATCACATCCGGCGCGTGCTGCCTCTGCTCGACCGTGTCCTGCCAACAGGCCCGGCGCACCGCAGCCGACATCGATGCCATCGCGGTCACCACCGGGCCGGGCCTGGCCGGTGCGTTGCTGGTTGGGACCAGCATTGCGCCATGCCATCGGCTATGCGCTCGAGCGGCCCGTGGTCGAGGTGCACCATCTGGAAGGCCACCTGCTGTCGCCCCTGCTGGCCGAGCCGGCGCCGCCCTTCCCGTTCGTCGCGCTGCTGGTTTCGGGCGGCCACACGCAATTGATGCGGGTCGACGACTGGGGGCGCTACACGCTGCTCGGCGAGACGGTCGACGACGCCGCGGGCGAGGCGTTCGACAAGACCGCGCAGCTGCTCGGACTTGGCTACCCCGGCGGCCCGGCCGTGTCGCGCCTGCGGATTTCGGCATCGCCGGTTCGCATGCGCCTGCCGCGGCCGATGCTCGGCAGCGGCAATCTGGACTTCAGCTTCAGCGGCCTGAAGACCGCCGTGCTCACGGCCGTTCGGCGCACGGGCAACCTGTGCGAGCAGGCCCGTGCCGACATCGCCGCATGCGTTCGTCGATGCCATCGTCGATGTACTGGCCGTCAAGTCGCTGCGCGCGCTCGAAGCGACCGGGCTGCAGCGGCTCGTCGTCGCCGGCGGCGTCGGCGCCAACGCGCCAGTTGCGAGCACGTCTGAGCGGCCGATGCGCGCCGCGCACGGCACGGAGGTCTACTTTCCGCCGCTCGACCTTTGCACCGACAACGGCGCGATGATCGCGCTCGCCGGTCTGGCCGCGCTGCGGCGGATCGATCCCGGCAGCCTGGGCCGCAATCTCGGATACGCGGTGCACCCGCGCTGGTCGCTGGCGGAAGCCAGCCGCCTGATGCGCGTCAGGCACGCGGCGTCCGTATCCGGCTGCGCTTCTCGCCGATGTGCCGTTCCGTGCCCGCCATCAGATTGCGAATGTTGGCACTGGTGCCGGTAGATCGACGAAACCTGCGATCACGACGAGTGCGATGAAGCGTTCATCGAAGCCCCACCCGAACGCCGAGTAGAACGCCGCGAAACACCGCCGCGACCAGCGATGCCAGTGACGAGTAGCGGAAGAAGAACGCGATGATCAGCCACGTGGCGCCGGTCGCGAGCGCAAGCCAGGGATTGAAGGCCGAGGATGACGCCCGCCGCGGTGGCCACCCCCTTGCCGCCCTTGAACCCGAAGTAGACCGGATACAGGTGACCGAGAAAGACCGCGACGCCGGCCAGCAGCGACGCCCCAGTCTCCCGACCCCCAGCGCCGGGCCGATAGCGCTGGACCAGCCACACCGCCAGCCAGCCCTTGACCGCATCGCCCAGCAGCGTCAGCACGGCAGCCGACCTTGTTGCCCGACCGCAGCACGTTGGTCGCACCCGGATTGCCGGAGCCATAGGTGCGTGGGTCGGCCAGCCCCATCACGCGGCTCATGACGACCGCGAACGAGATCGAGCCGATCAGATAGGCAGCCACGATCGCCAGCACGGTCCACAGCATCGCCATGGCTTTACTCCTTGAGTGCGCAGTCGACCGGATGCGCGGCCAGCCACTGCGTCAGCACCTGCGGCTCGATTCCGACCAGGTACCCGCGCCGCCCGCCGTTGATGAAGATACGGCGGCAGGTCGAGCACACTGCGCTCGACGAAGACCGACATCGCCTTGCGGGTGCCGAACGGCGACGTGCCGCCGACCAGGTACCCGGAATGGCGCTGCGCCACATCGGGGCGGCAGGGATCAACGCGCTTGCGATCGATCTGGCGCGCGAGGTTCTTGGTCGACACCGTGCAGTCGCCGTGCATCAGCACGATCAACGGTTCTCCGGCGTCATCCTGCATCACGAGCGTCTTGACGACGGCGTGCTCGTCGACGCCGAGTTCTCGCGCCGACACCGCGGTGCCGCCATGCTCGACGTAGTCATAGACGTGCTCGGTGAACGGGATCCCGTGAAGCCGCAGGAACTGCGTAGCCGGGGTCTCCGAAACATGCTTCGCCTTGCCCATGGCACGCGAGTGTAACGAGCGACCACCGCCGTAACGCTAGCCGCGCGGATGGTGCTCGGCGTGCAGCGCCTTCAGGCGTGCGCTCGCAACGTGGGTGTAGATCTGGGTCGTCGAGATGTCGGCGTGCCCCAGCAGCAGCTGGACGACGCGCAGGTCCGCGCCATGATTGAGCAGGTGGGTGGCGAAGGCATGCCGCAGGCCGTGCGGCGATAACGGTGCCTTGATGTCAGCCCGTTTTGCGTAGCGCTTTACCAGGACCCAGAACATCTGGCGCGTCATCGGCGCCGCGCTCCGGGTTACGAATACCGCGTCGGCGACACGCCCGGCAAGCAGTTCCGGGCGCGCATCCGCCAGATAACGCTCGACCCACACGCGTGCTTCCTCTCCAAGCGGCACGATCCGCTCCTTCGAGCCTTTACCGACGACGCGTACCAACCCCTCACTCAGCGAAAGTTCGCTGAGACTCAAACCGACCAACTCGGACACGCGCAGGCCGGCGGCGTAGAGCACTTCGAACATTGCGCGATCGCGCAGGCCGCGTGCGGTCGAGGTGTCCGGCGCGGCGAGCAGCGCTTCGACCTGGGATTCGCTGATCGTCACCGGGAAACGCGGCGTGCGCCGTGCCGCGTGCAGGCGCAGTGTCGGGTCAGTGCGCAATCAGCCGCTCACGCAGCGCCCAGCGGTAGTACCGCCGAAACACCGCCAGTCGGCGATTGGCCGTGGCCGCTCGCGTGGCTGCGTGCTGGCTGGCGAAGTATCCGGCCAGGTCGGCCTCACTGACGGTCGCCAGACTGACCTCGCGCGATGACAGCCAGCGCACGAGGCCTTCGAGGTCACGCCGGTAGGCGGCGAGCGTGTTGCGTGCCAGTCCGTCTTCGAGCCAGAGGGAATCGAGAAAGCGGTCGACCAGAGGATCCATCGACGCTAGTGGCGTGCAACGATCCACTCGAGGCGGAGCGGTTGGGCTGGGCGAGCCGAGTGCCACTCATTCCAGATGCGACGATCCGCCTCGAAGAGCTGTCGCCCATTCGAAACGCGAACGACAAGGCGATCGACCGACCAGGCCGGCAAGGCGCTCCTGATTTGGCTGTTACGGGCCACTAAAGCAGCGTCCCGACCAGTGCGCCCTCATGCTCCAGCAGCCAGCGCTTCACGGACAGCGCAAAGCCCGCGCGCGCATGGGAAAAGCCGCCGAGGCTGCCAGCCCCGATGACGCGGTGACAGGGGATGATCAGCGGCAAGCGGTTGTCGCCGCACGCCTGACCGACCGCGCGTGCTGGGGCATCGAGATCAGACGCGAGGTCGCCATAGCGGCGCGTCTGTCCGCGGGGGATCGACGCGATGGCGTCCCACACACGGCGTTGGAACGGAGTCCCTTCGATGCACAACGGGAGGTCGAAGTGAAAGTCGGGATCCAAAAAATATCTTTCGAGTTGCACCACAGTCTCCGAGCCGAGCGCACTTGACGCCGGGACCGCAACCTGCGCCGGGAGAAAGCGAAGTGCGGTGACGCGGCCCTGAGCGGTCTCGTACCGCAACCGCGCCGAATGGCGCCGTGACGACCGCGTCATAGCGCCTGGGCGTACGTGTCTCGACGGGTCCCGTCGTCAGGCGGTCCAAGGGTTTCCTCCCATCGACACCGGCACGCTCACGGCCAAGTCCACTCTCCTCGGAACGATCTACGCTGCAACGCGGCCGAGGCCCTTGGGCATCGGAAACACCACGTCCTCGGTGACGCCATCCAGCGCACGAACGCTGGTGCCGCCCAGCGCACGCAACGCGGCGAGCAATTCTTCGACCAGTACCTCGGGTGCGGACGCACCCGCCGTGACGCCGATACGGCGTTTGCCCTGGAACCATGTGGGATCCAACTGCGCGGCCGAATCGACGAGATGAGCCGGGACACCGAAGCGTTCCGCCACTTCGCGCAGGCGATTCGAGTTGGAGCTGTTGGGGCTGCCAACCACGATGACGATCTCGACCTGCGGCGCCATGAATTTGACGGCGTCCTGTCGATTCTGTGTCGCGTAGCAGATGTCGGCCTTCTTGGGCTCGGAGATCCTCGGAAAACGCTGCTTCAAAGCGCCGATCACCTCAGCTGCGTCATCCAGCGACAAAGTCGTCTGTGTGACGTAGGCGAGCCGCGCCGGATCGCGCACCTGCAGTTTGGCAACGTCGTCCACCGTCTCGACCAGGTGCATGTCAGCGGCGAGCTGGCCCATCGTGCCTTCGACTTCCGGGTGGCCTTCGTGGCCGATCATCACGATCTCGTAGCCTGCGGCATGCATCTTCGCAACTTCGACGTGGACCTTGGTCACCAGCGGGCAGGTCGCATCGAACACGCGCAGGCCGCGCTGCGCCGCCTCTGCCTGCACCGCCTTGGAGACGCCGTGGGCGGAGAAGACGACAGTCCCGCCGCCTGGCACCTCATCGAGTTCGTTGACGAACACGGCACCTTTGCGGCGCAGATCATCGACGACGTAGGTGTTGTGCACGATCTCGTGCCGGACGTAGATCGGCGCACCGTAGGCCTTGAGCGCCCGTTCCACGATCTCGATCGCCCGGTCGACGCCCGCGCAGAACCCGCGCGGCTGGGCCAGTACGACTTCCATTCTCAGAGGACTCCGACGATCTGGACGTCAAAGCGAACCGGCAGGCTGGCCAGCGGGTGATTGAAGTCGACGACGACGCGATTGCCGCCGCTCTCCTTCAGTACGCCCGAGAACCTGACACCTTCCGGGCTCGCGAATTCGACCACGTCACCCGGCACATAGTCGACGTCGCACGCGGCGTTTGCATCGAAGACAGCACGCGAAAACACCTGCACGAGATCCGGACTGCGCACCCCAAAGCCCTCGCCCGAGGCCAATTCGAAGCGCCCGCGCATGCCTTCCGTCAGCCCAATCAGTCGGTCCTCCAACGCAGCCGCGATCGCGTTGGCGCCGATCGTCAGTGTCGCTGGCCGAGACTCGAACGTGCTGACCACCTCGCGCTCCTCACTGCCCACCAGCACCGCGATACGATAATGCAGCGTGACGTGCGAGCCGGTCTTAATGCAGGAGGAGTCGGCCATGACGAACGATTCTAGTCGAGGCAGCGCGCCGGGCGATCGAGGGTCGACCCGAGGACGGGCGCCCGCGTGAGCGCCGCCTCGCACACCGCCCGCCGGCGCAACCCGACGCCGAACTGACTGCCTGTGCCTGCGCACCGGAACCGCCGGAGGGTCAGCACTCGACCTGGGCCTTGGCGCGTTGGCGCCCTTGGGTGGCCTCAGCGGACTGCTTGCGTTGGGGCCCCGGAGCTGACAGCGATCGAGGGGCTCGGCGGGTCGAAGTGAGTGCAGCCGCAAGCCGTTCTGGAGCAGTCGCGGCGGTCATGTCGGCCACAACGGTCCCGCGGGCCTGGCTTTAAACCGAACCGCAGACGCCATGGTTTCCCGTGCGCAGCGCGGGTTGCTTTGACCCGCGTTATGCCGCGCGGCCACGCCGTGGAGCGCCTTTGGTGGGCGCCAATTCAAGCGTCATCCCAGCTTGCTGCAGAACGGCAAAAACGCTTACAATGCACGGCTTTGCGTTGGTCCGCCCAGCAGGGCCGGGTCGTAAAACGAGAGATTCGGCGTCGAGCTGGCTGTCTTGGGCGGGTGTCCGAGCCAGCCACCGAACGCAGGACCCAGCGCAGCGAGTTTCAGAGCCCGGCGGCGAAGTTTCCGCCGGACACCGACAAGCACAGGAGCTTCCGATGGCACGCGTGTGTCAAGTAACCGGCAAACGGCCGATGGTGGGACACCATGTCTCCCATGCCAACAACAAGACAAAGCGCCGCTTCATGCCCAACCTGCAGTACCGTCGTTTCTGGGTGGAAAGCGAGAACCGCTGGGTGCGCCTGCGCCTGACGAACGCCGCGCTCCGCACGATTGACAAGAAAGGCCTGGACGTCGTTCTCGCCGAACTGCGGGAACGTGGCGAGCTTCACGGCTGAGCCGCCCTGTCCGACATCATCACCGCGCGATCAGCCCACTAGGAGATCCCAATGGCCAAAGGCGCCCGCGAAAAGATCAAGCTCGAGTCCACGGCCGGCACCGGTCACTTCTACACGACGTCGAAGAACAAGAAGACGACCCCCGACAAGCTGCAACTGATGAAATTCGATCCGAAGGCGCGTAAGCACGTCGCCTACAAGGAAACGAAGCTCAAGTAAGTCTTCTGCCCCCGAAACAAAAAGCCCGGCAACTCGCCGGGCTTTTTGTTGGTCGGCGACCCCGCTGGCGCGCGAACTTACGCCGCCGCAGTGCGGTAGCTACGAATGCGCAGCGCCGCATCCTCGAGCGCCCGGATGCGGCTCGCTTCGGCGCGGGCTATCCAGTCCTGCAGGTGCGCCAGCATCTGTTCGCGCGACGCCGAAGTCTTTTCCCAGGTCGTCGCCAGTTCGGTTCGCATTTCGACCAGGGTCTTCAGGACGCGACTGCGCGCCATCAGGTCGCTCAACGTGCGTTGTTCGGCCACCGGCAGTGCCGACACGTCACCCTTGCGCAACCAGCTCTTGAGTTCGGCAAAACGGGCCCGCTCCGACGCGGCCAGTTCGAGGCTGCCGAGTTCTGCCCGGTACGCCTGCTTCAGGTTGCGGGCGTACTTGGCCAGCAGGTCGTAACGGTTGGCGATGACCGCCTGCAGTGTTTCGAGGTCGATGGCGGGCTTGGGCTCGGCAAAGGCCGGCACTGGCGCGACGCGCAGCACCTTAGCCAGCCCGACGGCCTGCATCGCGCGGATGTAGCTCCAGCCGAGGTCGAACTCGAACCACTTTAGTGAGAACTTGGCTGACGTCGGATGCGTGTGATGGTTATTGTGCAGTTCCTCGCCGCCGATCAGGATCCCCCAGGGCGAAATATTCGTGCTGGCATCCGGGGCGTCGTAATTGCGATAACCCCAGTAGTGGCCGATGCCGTTGATGACGCCGGCCGCGAAGAACGGGATCCAGATCATCTGCACCGCCCAGATCGCCAGTCCGGCCGCACCGAACAGAATCAGGTCGGCCACCAGCATCAGACCCAGGCCCTGCCAGGTGTATTTGGAGTAGATATTCCGCTCGACCCAGTCGTTCGGCGTGCCGTGCCCGTAGCGCGCAAGCGTTTCCTTGTTCTCAGCCTCGGCCATGTAAAGCTCCGCGCCGGTCCACAGCACCGTCTTGATGCCGCGCGTCTGTGGACTGTGCGGATCTTCGACCGTCTCGCACTTGGCGTGATGCTTGCGGTGGATCGAGACCCACTCACGCGTCTGCATGCCAGTGGTCAGCCAGAGCCAGACACGGAAGAAATTCGCCACCAGCGGATGCAGGTCCAGCGCCCGATGGGCCTGGCTGCGGTGCAGGAAGATGGTGACGGCGGCGATCGTGACGTGCGTCAGTGCGAGTGCCGCCAGGATGAGTTGCCACCAGTTGAGCTGCAACAGCCCACCGTCCAGGAATTCGAGCAGATCCATGAACTGATATTCCTCGTTGAACGCCGTCGACCGGGGACTGCGGCGCGATGTGTAGATAAACGTCAGATTGTACCGGTCGGGCGCTGTTCGCCCTAGCGTTGAAGATCCGGCCAAATTGAGCCAAATCAGGGTACTTACGCAGCTTTTGGTGCGCCCGGCTCCGCCGCAGCGTTGGCCACGATCCGCACCTCGCGTTGCGGAAACGGGATCTCGATGCCGGCCTCCGCAAACCTTCGCAGCACCAGCCGGGTGATCTCCGAGCGGACGGCAAGCGTGCCCTCCTCCGGATCGCGGATCCAGAAACCCACTTCGAGGTCGACGCCGTCGGCGGCGAGGCCGGTTAGGAAGGCCGCGGGTGCGGGTTCGGCCTGGACGCGCGCCTGCGAACGCGCGCACTCAACCAGCACTGCAAGCGCCCGGTCCACGTCCGCCGAATACGCGACCGACACTTTGATCGCGATGCGCACGTTGTGATCAGTGTAGGAGTGATTGACGACCGGGGTCGACACCAGTAGCTCGTTCGGCAGAATCGTCTCGGTGCCGTCGAGCGCCCTGATCACCGTGTAACGGGTGTTGATCTGCGTGACCCTGCCGTAGTACTTGTCCGCCGCCGTTATCAGATCCCCGATTGACAGGCTGCGGTCGAGCAGGATGATGAAGCCGCTGACATAGTTGCTGGCAATGCGCTGCAGGCCAAGGCCCAGGCCGACGCCGAGCGCGCCCCCGAAGACCGACAGCACGGTGAGATCGATGCCGACCGTCGACAACGCGAGCAGCACCGCAACGACCAGCAACAGTGCCTTAATCACGCGCGACAGCACAAAGCGAGAATTGGCCGTGAGCGCTTCCGTGCGCATCAGGCGCGACTCGATCGTCGAGCCGAGCCAAAGCGCCGCCAGGGCCGTAATGACGACTGAAACCACTCCGACCAACAGATCCCACGCACTGATCTGCGAGCGGCCAATCGGCAGGCGGATCGATTCGAGTGCGCCAATCGCGTCGCCTAGCACCCCCGTCAGGTGTGCGGCAATGCCGAGCCAGACCAGCGTCGAGATCGCCCGCTCGAAGGTCCCAAGCCAGGCCGCCTGAGGCAACGAGCGCCGCATCGCATAGATCAGGAGGCGTATGCCACCCAGCGCGACGAGCAGCGTGAGCGCCAGTCGCAGCACCTGCGCGTCGGCGGGACGCTGAATGACGCCCGCCCCGAGCAGCAGCAGTCCGCCTGCGGTGATGATCAGCAACGCTGCCACGGGAAACGCGAGGCGGCGCACACCGGCGATCGAGAAGCGCAGGACATCCGTCCGGAGCCCGGGCATCTGGGATTCAGCCGCGATGCGACCTTCGGTACGTCGCCGCACGTGACGCGCCAGGACCTGGCCACCCACAAGGCCGACCGCGAGCACCGCCAGTTGCCAGAGGAGCCGCGGCTGGGCAATGCCGTCACGCACCAGTTCGACTACCTCCTGCAGCAATGTGAGATCGGCCACGGGTCAGTGACGTTCCAGGATCGCCGCGAAGAAACCATCGCTGCCATGAAGGTGCGGCAACATTACGAAAAACGGCGCGAAGCGCGCCGCGTGCTCGACAGTCACTCCCTGTGACGCCAGCACTTCCTGCGCCGGCACCAGTCGATAGTCGGGATGGGCCGCGAGAAATGCCTCGACTACCTGCTGGTTCTCGCGCGTCAGCAACGAACAAGTGGCATAGACAAGCCGTCCGCCGGGCTTGGGCAGCCGGGCTGCCGCCGCCAGCACGGCGTGCTGCACTTCGTTGACGCGTGCTAGCTCGGTTTCGTCGAAGCGCCACTTGAGGTCCGGATTGCGTCGCAGCGTGCCAGACCCCGAACATGGCGCGTCGACCAGGACCCGGTCGCATTTGCCGTGCAACCGCTTGACCCGGATGTCTGCTTCGCTGCGGATCGCCACCGGATGCACGTTCGACAGGCCCGAACGCTTCAGCCGCGGTCCCATCCCTTCGAGTCGGCGCTGATTGATATCGAACGCATACAAGCGGCCGCTGGATCGCATCAAGGCGCCCAGCGCGAGGGTCTTGCCGCCGGCACCGGCACAGAAATCGACGACCATTTCACCACGCCGCGGCTGCAGCAGACGCGCGATCAGCTGACTGCCTTCGTCCTGCACTTCGATGCGCCCTTCGCGATAGGCAGGCCACTGGGTCAGTGCCGGCTTGGATGCGAGCCGAATTCCCTCAGGCGAGTAGCGCGTCGCGGTCGCCGCCACGTGATGCGCCTGAAGCTCAGCGAGGACGGCGTCGCGGCTGGCCTTGATGAGATTGACCCTGAGGTCGAGCGGCGCCGGTTCGGTCAGCGCCGCCACGAGCGCGGCAGCGTCGTCGTACTGACCCGTGATCGCCACGTAAAGCCAGTGCGGCAGTTCGGCACGCACGGACGCCGGCGCCTGCGCCAGCTTGACCGCCAACGCGTGCTTGACCGCGTTCGCATCCCCGCGCAGCGCGCGCTCTTCGAGGGCATCCAATCCGTATTGGCGCGCGAGCGTGACAAGCGCCGCGAAACGCGGCGCGCGCACCGGCACCGCTGGTTGCATGACCCAGCCGAGAGTGGCCAGACGCCGCAACGCGTGGAAGATGGCCTCGGCGATCACGCTGCGGTCGCGACTGCCGAGATTCGGGTGTTCACGAAAAAAGCGCGACATCACTGCATCGGCCGGCCCTTCAAAGCGCAGCACGTGCGCGAGCGCGCGCGCAAGCGTATCGACAATGAGCGAGGTGACGCGCTGCGAGTCGCTTCTGCGACCAGTGTCCGGGCGTGGGACGTGGCTCCGCGCGGCGGGGGCTGCCGTTGCGCGCGGACGCGCGGGCCTCGGCCCTCCTGCCGTGGCACGTGGGGCACCCGTCCGGGGTGTCTTGCGGGCGCGCATCACGAGCCCTGCATCGCCAGGTCAGGCGCGCCGCAGTCGCGCACGACAACGCGCCCTTCGACACACCTCACCCGTTGCTCGAGCAGCAGGCGCAGCGCATGCGGCAATAGCCGGTGCTCCTGCTCGAGCACGCGGGCGGCGAGTGCCGCTTCGTCGTCGGACGGCAGGACCGGCACAACCGCCTGGGCGATGATGCCGCCGGAGTCGACGGCGTCCGAGACGAAGTGCACCGTGGCGCCGTGGACGCGCACGCCGGCCGCCAGCGCCTGACGATGGGTCTGCAGGCCCGGGAACAGCGGCAGCAGTGACGGGTGGATGTTCACCAGCCGTCCGGCATAGCGACGCACAAATCCCGGCGTCAGCACACGCATGAAGCCCGCCAGCACGACCAAAGCGGGTTCGTGCCGGTCGACTTCCGCGGCGAGCGCAGTTTCGAATGCCTCACGCGACGGGAACGCGGAGTGTTCAATGACCGCTGTCGCGATGCCAAAGCGCTGCGCGATCTCGAGTCCGGCAGCCGCGTGCCGATTGCTGACGACCGCGACGACCGCGGCGCCCAGCGTGTCGCGCCAGCGCTCCGCCTCACCCGCCCGCAGTACGGCTTCCAGGTTGCTGCCGCGGCCGGAGATCAGCACGACAATGTTCTTCATTGCCGCAGATTGTACCGATCGGGCGCCAGCGGGCCGCGCTAAGTATTGGAAAACACGGAACAAACCAACGCGGACCGTATACTTTCGAGTTGGCTCTTCCAGGAAGAATTGTCCGTCACATGCAGGTGTTCCGCGGAATTCCGCGGCCGAGCGAGCGCGCACCCTGCGCGCTGACGATCGGCAATTTCGACGGCGTGCATCGCGGCCATCAGGCGCTGTTGGCGCGCGTGGTCGCGGCTGCGCGCGCGCGCGGGATTGCCTCAGCCGTGATGACCTTCGAACCTCATCCGCGCGAACTCTTCACGCCTGAGCGCGCGCCAACGCGCATCTCGGGACTGCGCGACAAGTTCGAAGCGCTGGGGGCGCAAGGCATCGACCGGGTCATTGTGCAGCACTTCAACCGGGCCTTCGCCGCGCTCACGGCCGAGGCCTTCATCGACCTCGTCGTGCTGGGATGCCGCGCGCGCTGGCTTCTGGTGGGCGACGACTTCCGATTCGGTGCGCGGCGAACGGGCGACATCGAACTGCTGCAACGACACGCGGCACATGGGGCGTTCGCACTTGAACAGATGCCGACCGTCGTCGAAGGGCAGGAACGCATCTCGAGCTCCGCGGTACGCGCCGCGCTGGCCGCCGGCGAACTCGAGCGCGCCAGACACCTCCTGGGACGGCCATATGCCATCAGCGGACGCGTTCTCCACGGACGAAAGCTGGGTCGCACGATCGGCTTTCCCACGTTGAACTTGCGGATTGCGCACCGTCACCCCGCCGTCCAGGGTGTATTTGCAGTGCGCGTTCATGGCCTCGGGACCAAGGCGCGAGCTGGCGTGGCCAGCATCGGCCTGCGCCCCACCGTAGACGACAGCGGGCGCTGGCTGCTGGAAGTTCACCTGTTCGACTTCGACGACCACGTGTACAGCCGCCTCGTACGGGTCGAATTCCTGCAGAAACTGCGCAACGAGGAACGCTACGCGACGCTGGACGAACTGGCGGCCGCCATCGCCGCCGATGCCGCGCGGGCGCGTTCGCTGTTTACTGCCGATTACCCGTCTCCTACCGCCGGGTAACACGCGGCCGCACGGTACACTTGCACTCCGCTGTACCACGACACCTCTTGCAGAGCCCGAGGGGGCCAAGGAGTGCCACGCCATGGCTGACGCCGACGCCAAGAAGAAGCCCGCGTCCGATCCTGCGACGCGCAAGTACCCGCTGAACCTGCCAGACACGCCGTTTCCGATGCGTGGGGACCTCGCGAAGCGCGAGCCGCAGTGGATCCGCGAGTGGGACGAGCAGAAGGTCTACGACCACATTCGCGCAGCCTCGGTTGGCCGACCCAAGTGGATCCTGCACGACGGTCCGCCTTACGCCAACAATGACATCCACATCGGCCATGCGGTCAACAAGGTGCTGAAGGACGTCGTCGTCAAGAGTCGCCAGATGGCCGGCTTCGATGCGCACTACGTGCCGGGCTGGGACTGCCACGGCATGCCGATCGAGATCCAGATCGAGAAGCAGTACGGCAAGCACCTGCCGCCGCGCGAAGTGATTGCCAAGTCGCGCGCCTGGGCCACCGAACAAATCGAGCGCCAGAAGAAGGACTTCAAGCGCCTCGGCGTGCTGGGCGCGTGGGACCGTCCGTATACGACGATGAACTTCCGCGCGGAAGCGAACGAGATCCGCGCACTGGCCAAGATCCTGGCCAAGGGCTTCGTGTTCCGTGGACTCAAGCCGGTGAACTGGTGCTTTGACTGTGGCTCGGCGCTCGCCGAAGCAGAGGTCGAGTACCAGGACAAGGTGGATCTGGCTGTCGACGTCGCTTTCCCGTTGCGCGACGACGAGCGCGGCAAGCTCGCGGCCGCCTTCGGCCTCACAGCGCTGCCGGACAAGCCGGTCGCCGCGACAATCTGGACCACGACACCCTGGACGATCCCGGCCAACCAGGCGCTCAACCTGCATCCGGAGTTCAGCTACGACCTCGTCGACACCGAGCGCGCGCTGCTGCTGGTTGCGAGCGACCGCACGGAAGCGTGCCTGGCGAGCTGGGGACTCTCGGGAACAACGCTGGCAGCCACGCGCGGCGAGTCGCTCGCGCTGATCCGCTTCCGCCATCCCTTCTATGACCGCGACGCGCCGGTGTACCTGGGCGACTATGTGACGCTCGACACCGGCACCGGCATCGTGCACTCGTCGCCCGCCTACGGGGTGGAGGACTTCGTCTCGTGCAAGGCGCACGGCATGACCGACGACGAGATTCTCAACCCGGTGCAAGGCGATGGCGTCTATGCCGAGTCGCTGCCACTCTTCGGTGGCATGAAGATCTGGGACGCCAATCCGAAGGTCGTCGACGTCATGCGCGAGCATGGCGCGCTGCTGAAGGTCGAGAAATTCACGCACAGCTACATGCATTGCTGGCGGCATCGCACACCGGTCATTTACCGCGCGACATCGCAGTGGTTCGCCGGCATGGACACGCTGCCGAAGAACGGTGAGAAGACGTTGCGTGAACTCGCGTTGGCCGGCATCGAGGCTACGACGTTCTATCCCGCCTGGGGCAAGGCGCGGCTGCAGGGCATGATCGCCAACCGGCCGGATTGGACTTTGTCGCGCCAGCGCCAGTGGGGCACGCCAATGGCGTTTTTCGTACACAAGGTCACGGGCGAACTGCACCCGCGCACTGTTGAACTGCTCGAACAGGTGGCGCAGCGCGTCGAGCAAGGCGGCATCGAGGCCTGGCAGGACCTCGATCCGCGCGATCTGCTCGGCGACGACGCCGAGAACTACGTGAAGAACAAGGACACGATCGACGTCTGGTTCGACTCGGGCACGACGCACGAAACAGTCCTGCGCGGCTCGCACGCCGCCGAATCGCATTTTCCCGCCGAGATGTACCTGGAGGGCTCGGACCAGCACCGCGGTTGGTTCCATTCGTCGCTGCTGACATCCTGCATGATCAACGGCGTCCCGCCTTACAAAGCGCTGCTCACGCACGGCTTCGTCGTCGACGGCCAGGGCCGCAAGATGAGCAAGTCGCTCGGCAACGTGATCGCGCCGCAGAAGGTGGCGGATACGCTTGGCGCCGAAATCATCCGGCTGTGGGTCACCAGCACCGACTACTCGGGCGAGTTGTCGCTCTCCGACGAGATCCTCAAGCGGGTTGTCGAAAGCTACCGCCGGCTGCGCAATACGCTGCGCTTCCTGCTGGCCAACGTCAGCGACTTCGATCCGCAGCGCGACGCGTTGCCAGTGACCGAGTGGCTCGAGATCGACCGCTACGCGCTGGCACTGATGCGCGACGTCAGTGCCCGAACGCTCGCGGACTATGAGCGCTACGAATACCACCCGATCGTGGCCCGCCTACAGACGTTCGCTTCCGAGGACCTCGGCGCGTTCTACCTCGACATCCTGAAGGACCGGCTGTACACGACGCCACCGCATTCGAAAGCGCGGCGCTCGGCCCAGTCGGCGCTTTTCTTAATTACCGACGCCGTGCTGAAGCTGATGGCACCGTTGCTGTCGTTCACGGCCGAGGAGGCCTGGAAGGTGTTCCGCGGCACAGGTGCCGCCACGATCTTCACCGAGACTTACGCGCAGCTGCCCGCGGTGCCCGACGAAGCGGCACTGGTCGAACGCTGGACCGCGTTGCGCACCATTCGCGCCGAGGTCCAGAAGCGCCTCGAGGAACTGCGCGAGAAAGGCGCGATCGGCTCGTCGCTGCAGGCCGAGGTCGAGATTCGTGCCAGCGGAGCGAAGGCGCAGCTGCTGCAGTCCCTCGACGACGACCTGCGCTTCGTGATGATCACATCGCTGGCACGGGTGACAACCGTCGCGAGCGAGGGTGATGAGGCCATCGTCGTGACATCGTCGCCGCATCCCAAGTGCGAACGCTGCTGGCACTGGCGCGCGGATGTGGGTACCGACGCTGCTCATGCGACGCTGTGCGGGCGCTGCGTGTCGAATCTCTTCGGCGCCGGCGAGTCGCGCGCGCACGCCTGATGGCGCTCTTGCGCGGATCCTGGTGGCAGCGGATGCTGCCGTGGCTGGCGCTCGCCTTGCTGGTGGTCTTTCTCGACCAGTTGACCAAGATCGTCATCGAGCGCACGTTCAGCTTTGGCGACGTGCGTCCGGTCACGAGCTTCTTCAACCTCGTGCTCACCTACAACAAGGGAGCGGCATTCTCGTTTCTCGCCTCAGCGTCTGGCTGGCAGGACACGTTCTTGACGATCGTCGGCCTCGCGGCATCCGCCTTCATCCTCTACCTGCTGGCGCGGCATGGACACCAGCGACTCTTCGCATGCGCGCTGGCGCTGATACTCGGCGGCGCGATCGGCAACGTCATCGACCGCATCGCCTACGGGCACGTGATCGACTTCCTCGACTTTCACTGGGGCCGCTGGCACTGGCCGGCCTTCAACCTGGCCGACTCAGCGATCGTTGCCGGCGCAGGGCTCCTGATCCTCGACGAACTGCTGCGCGTGCGTCGGGCAAAATAGCGCAATGGAACTGACTGACAAGCGCCTCGTGGTCGGCATGACCGGCGGCATAGCGGCCTACAAGGTCTGTGAACTCGTGCGCCGCCTGCAGGACGAAGGCGCGAAGGTGCAGGTCGTGATGACGACGGCGGCACAGGAGTTCGTCACCGCCGTCACGATGCAGGCCCTTGCGGGGCAGCCGGTGCACACGGACCAGTGGGGCCATGACGGCGTGCGAGTCGCCAACGCGATGCCGCATATCGAACTGTCGCGCGGCGTCGATGCAATCGTGGTCGCGCCGGCCACTGCCCACTTCCTGGCCAAGATCGCCCACGGCCTCGCGGACGACCTGCTGTCGACGCTGGTGCTGGCCCGCAGCCGCACGATTCCGCTGCTGGTGGCGCCGGCGATGAATGTCGAGATGTGGGAGAACCCGGCAACCCGGCGCAACATCCAACAGCTGGTTGCCGACGGCATCACGGTGCTCGGCCCCGCGGCCGGCGACCAGGCCTGCGGCGAGGTCGGCATGGGCCGGATGCTCGAGCCTGGCGAGTTGCTCGAAGACATCATTGCGTTCTTCCAGCCGAAGCGGTTGGCCGGCAAGCGCGTGTTGCTGACAGCGGGTCCGACGTTCGAACCAATCGATCCGGTGCGCGGCATCACCAATCTGTCGTCGGGCAAGACCGGGTTTGCGCTGGCGCGGGCCGCGGTCCAGGCCGGTGCTGAAGTCACGCTGGTGGCCGGGCCGACGTCGCTCGCGACGCCGCGCCACGTGCAACGCATCGACGTACGCACCGCGCGCGAGATGCACGCTGCGGTGCATGCCGCGCTGCCGGCGGACATTTTCATCGCGGTCGCCGCCGTGGCGGACTGGCACGTGGCAAACGCGAGCGCCATCAAGCTCAAGAAGCAGGCGGTCGGCGACGCGCCGCAACTCCAGTTCGGCCTCAACCCGGACATCCTCGCGAGCGTGGCGAAACTGGCGCGACCTCCCTACTGCGTCGGATTCGCTGCCGAAAGCGAGAACGTGCTCGACAATGCGCGCGCCAAGCTTGCGTCGAAGAAGGTTCCGCTCGTGATCGCGAATCGGGCGCAGGACGCGCTGGGTGCCGATGCCAGCGAGCTGCACCTGGTCGAGGCCTGCGGCGTCACGACCCTTGCCGTCGCCGACAAGCAAACGCAGGCGCGGCGGCTGATCGCAGAAATCGCCGCTCGCCTCTGATGTCGTCCGCCGGGGAACCGCCCAACGGCGACTTTGTCGCCTACATCGAGCAGTTGCAGCGTGAGTCGGCGGCGCGCATCCTGGCGCAGTCGAAGCAAGTTATGGTCGAACTGCCTGTGGGGCGAGCGCCAAGGGGCGGCGGTGCAGGAAGCGTGACGGGGACGCACCCTGACGCGCGGCTGACTTCCCTTGGAACGGGCATGCAGGACCTCGCTGCCGCCGCCCCGCCGGAACAGGCCATGACGAGTGTCCTGCCGCTGAGTCGTCTGGAGGCAGACAAGCTGCTGGCACGACTGGCCTCGGACCGCGCGACCGCGCAGCAGGTCGGCTCCGGCATCGCATTGATCATCGGTGTCCTGCTGATCCTGTACTGGTTCACAACGCGCGCAGGCTACTTTCCGCTGCTGCTCGGCGGCGGATTGCTGATGTGGTCCGTCCGCAAACTGCGCCGGACGGCGGCGCAGCGGGCTGATGTGCGGCCCGACGCGGGACGCGCCGTCATTGCAAAGGTTTTCGGGCAGCGTCCCCCTCAGCCATGAAGGTCGACGTCAAGATCCTCGATGCGCGGCTGCGCGATCGGCTGCCGGAGTACGCAACGGCCGGTGCCGCGGGACTCGATCTGCGCGCGTGCCTGGAGTCGCCGCTGCAGTTGGAGCCAGGAGCGACCCACTTGGTGAGGACCGGGATCGCGATCCACATCGCGGACCCGGGCTACGCCGCACTGATACTGCCGCGATCCGGACTCGGCCACAAGCACGGGATCGTGCTGGGCAACTTGGTCGGGCTGATCGACTCCGATTACCAAGGTGAGCTGATGATCTCCACCTGGAATCGCGGCTCCACGGCGTTCACGCTGAATCCGCTCGAACGCCTTGCGCAGCTCGTCATTGTCCCGGTAGCGCGAGCACGCTTCAATGTCGTCGATGACTTCAGCGCCTCGAAGCGTGGCGCCGGCGGCTTCGGCAGCACCGGGAAGCATTGATCCCCTCCACTCGCTCGAGCGCTGGCGCGCCGGCGAAAGCATCGTGGCTGTCCCGCGGCGCCCGCGCGCTGCTTGCGCTGTTCGGATGGCAGGTGCGTTTCGAAGGATTCCCGGGACCCCGCGGAATCGCGATCGTCTACCCGCACACCTCCAACTGGGACTTCATCGTCGGGCTGCTCGCGAAGTGGGTGATCGACCTGCCGATTCGCTGGATTGGCAAGGAGTCTCTGTTCAAGGGGTTCGCCGGCGCGACGCTGGGACGTCTGATGAAACTGTGGGGCGGTCGGCCGGTCGAGCGCCACCATGCAAGCGGCGCCGTCGAACAGCTTGCAGTCCTGATCCAATCTGAGCCCTGGTTCTGGCTCGGGCTGTCGCCCGAGGGAACGCGCAGACGAACGGACCAGCTCCGCTCGGGCTTCTATCACCTGGCGCTCAAGCTCGACCTGCCGGTCGGGCTCGCCTACATCGATTATGCGCGCCGCGAAATCGGCGTCACCACCTTCGTTCACCTGAGCGGCGACGAGACGCGCGACCTCGAAATGCTGCGCAGCTTCTATGCCGACAAGGTCGGGCGCCACCCTGAGCTAGCCAGCACCATCGCATTCAAGTAGACCAGGCGCACGCAACAAGCGGCCACGCGCCGCCCGCAGACCAGCCCGCGCAACCGCCCGAAGGGCGCGCATCGAGTCAAATCCGCCGACGGTGAATCGGCGAGGCGGCCACGCCGCGTCGCCGACACCTGGGGCGTCAAGCGAGCATGTCCGCCCAGATCGTCAGAGCCCAACCGTTGGCATAGGCGCCTTCCAGTGCCCACGAGGCGCGGTCCTGCGAGGAGATGCCACCGGAACCCGCGACGGGCTCCAGCGTCTTCTTCTCGGGGACCCAGCGGTGCACGCTGCAAACGTGCACGGCGTTCTTGTCGTCGACGAAGCTGTAGCAAGTGTTTGCCATCATCGGCGGCGTCACGGGACGACCATTGAGGAGTTCGACAATCGCGGCTGCCGCCGCCTTACCGTGCTGGTTCGCCATGTGTCCCGATTTCGGCATCGCCGGCGCCGGCAGAGTGGCATCGCCTAGCACGTGCACCTGCTTGACCTTGACGGACTCCAGCGTTGTCCAGTCGACCTCGCACCAGCGGTTGTTCGCCGTGATCAGACCGGCATCCCGCGCGATGTTGGCCGCACGCTGTGGCGGGATGAAGTTGATGACATCACCGCGCACCTTGTCGCCGATTTCTGTGACCAGCGTGCCGGTCTTGATATCGATCTCGGTAACTGTAGAGGCGACGCGGTAGTCGATGATGCCCTTGTAGTCCTCACCGAACACACGCGAGAACAACGGCTTTTTCGAAACGTAGTCGGGATTGGCATCCAGCACGATCAGCTTGCTCTTGGGCTTGGCCTGCTTCAGGTACCAGGCGATCAGGCACGCGCGTTCGTACGGCCCCGGCGGGCAGCGGTACGGCGCGAGAGGGATGGCCATCACGACCACGCCGCCGTCCTTCAACTCGGTGAGCTGACGCCGCAGCGCCACTGTTTGTGGCCCCGCCTTCCAGGCGTGCAGGACCGTGCCCTCAGCGGCCGTCGACCAACCCTGCAGGCGGTCGTACATGAATTCGATGCCGGGCGAGACCACCAGCCGGTCGTAGGCGAGCGTGCCGCCGGAAGCCAGCCGCACCTCCTTCTTGTCGGCATCGATTGCGGACACGGTATCGCGCACACGCTTGACGCCGTACTTGTCGAGCCCGGCGTAGCTGACCGTGATGTCGGCCATCGTCTTCGAACCGGCCAATACCAGGTTCGAGATCGGGCACGAAATGAAGGCTTCGTTCGGATCGACCAGCGTCACGTCGATCGCGCCTTCGGACCACAGGCGCAGGTACTTGGCCGTCGTGGCACCGCCGTAACCGGCGCCGATCACCACCACCTTGCCGATGGATTTTCTTTCGCCAAGCGTGGCGCAGGCCGACAGTGAGCCTGCAGCGGCGGTTGCCGACAACGCCTTGAGTAAATCGCGCCGAGAGAATTGCGTCGAGTTCATCCGTTTCCCCTCAGCGCGCAGCAGTCTGCCGCGAAAAGTGCTCTGCAATCGCATCGATCTGCGGGTCCGTATAGCCCTTGGCGAGCTGATGCATGATGGTTGCCGGCCGCTTGCCGTCGCGAAAGGCCTTCATCTGCTCGACGATGTAGGTCTTGGGCTGGCCGGCCAGGCTCGGCATCGCACCCTTGGCATGGCCAGTGGTGCCGTGGCAGTTGGCACAGTTGGCCGCCAGATAGGCGGCGTTCGCCGGAAGCGCCGGGCCGCCCTGTGCCAGGGCCACCGACATCGCCAGCGGCCAGACCAGGGTTGCGACCCATCGTGTCGTTTTCACTTCGGTCTCCTCCCAAGAAAAAGCCCTCAGAGTCGAGAGGACTCTGAGGGCCAACTATCCGGCACTTGGACCGACGCCGTCAACCGTGCGGAGGGAGGCGGGACCGCATGACGACATGCCGGCGCGGCATGCCACCGAACACCCGTCTACTCCGAAAGCACGGGCTCGCCCTGCTCTCGGCGCGGGGCATCCCCGCTGTCCGGCGGCGGGAAGTCGAGCTTCACATTGCCCTGGCTGTCCACGTCGACCTCGACCCGGCCACCATTGACGAGCTTGCCGAACAGCAGTTCGTCGGCCAGCGCACGGCGGATCGTGTCCTGGATCAGGCGCGCCATCGGGCGGGCGCCCATCACCGGATCGAAACCCTTCTTGGCCAGGTGCGCCCGCAGCGCATCGGTGAAGACGATGTCGACCTTCTTCTCGTGCAACTGGTCCTCAAGCTGCATCAGGAACTTGTCGACGACGCGCAACACCACCTCTTCGTTGAGCGCCTTGAACGAGATGATCGCGTCGAGCCGGTTGCGGAACTCAGGCGTGAACATGCGCTTGATGTCGGCCATCTCGTCGCCGGACTCACGCGTGTTTGAGAAACCGATTGCGGTCTTCTGCAGCGTCTCGGCGCCCGCGTTGGTCGTCATGACGATGATCACGTTGCGGAAGTCGGCCTTGCGACCGTTGTTGTCGGTCAGCGTGCCGTGATCCATCACCTGCAGCAGGATGTTGAAGATGTCCGGGTGCGCCTTTTCGATCTCGTCGAGCAGCAGCACCGCATGCGGCTTCTTGCTGATCGCTTCGGTCAGCAGGCCGCCCTGGTCGAAGCCGACATATCCCGGCGGCGCGCCGATCAGCCGGCTCACCGCGTGGCGCTCCATGTACTCGCGACATGTCGAAGCGGATCAGCTCGATGCCCATCGTGAAGGCGAGCTGCTTGGCGACCTCGGTCTTGCCGACGCCGGTGGGGCCCGAGAACAGGAACGAGCCGATCGGCTTGTCCGGCTTGCCGAGTCCCGAGCGCGCCATCTTGATCGCCGCGGCGAGCGCCTCGATCGCCGGGTCCTGGCCGAACACGACGTTCTTCAGGTTGCGGTCGAGGCTCTTCAGTTGCGCGCGATCGTCGCTCGACACCGTCTGCGGCGGAATGCGCGCGATCTTGGCGATGATCTCCTCGACCTCGTTCTTGCCGATCGTCTTCTTCTGTTTCGACTTCGGCAGGATGCGCTGCGCGGCGCCGGCCTCGTCGATCACGTCGATCGCCTTGTCCGGCAGGTGGCGATCGTTGATGAACTTGGCCGACAGCTCAGCCGCCGCGGTGATCGCGCCCGACGAGTACTTGACGCCGTGATGCTCCTCGAAGCGCGACTTCAGCCCCTTCAGGATCTCGATCGTCTGCTGCACCGTCGGCTCGTTGACGTCGATCTTCTGGAAGCGACGCGACAGCGCGTGGTCCTTCTCGAAGATGCCGCGGTACTCGTTGTAGGTGGTCGCGCCGATGCACTTGAGCGCGCCGCTCGCGAGCGCCGGCTTCAGCAGGTTGGACGCATCGAGCGTGCCGCCCGAGGCCGATCCGGCGCCGATCAGCGTGTGGATCTCGTCGATGAAGAGCACCGCGTTGCTATTGGCCTTCAGCTGCTTCAGCACCGCCTTCAGGCGCTGCTCGAAGTCGCCGCGGTACTTGGTGCCGGCCAGCAACGCGCCCATGTCGAGCGAGTAGACGTTCGATTTGTCGAGGATCTCCGGCACGTCGCCCTTGACGATGCGCCACGCGAGTCCTTCGGCGATCGCGGTCTTGCCGACCCCGGCCTCGCCGACCAGCAGCGGGTTGTTCTTGCGCCGACGGCACAGCACCTGGATCACACGCTCGACCTCGGGTTCGCGACCGATCAGCGGATCGATCTTGCCTTCCTTGGCCAGCGCGTTGAGGTTCTGCGTGTACTGCTCGAGCGGCGATGGCTGGTCCTTGCCCTCGCCCTCCTGCTCCTGCTCGGCCGCGGGCTTGGCCTTTTCCTCCGCCTGCCCGGACTTCGTGATGCCGTGCGAGATGAAATTGACGACGTCGAGCCGCGTCACGCCCTGCTGGTGCAGGTAATACACCGCGTGCGAGTCCTTCTCGCCGAAGATCGCGACCAGCACGTTGGCGCCGGTGACTTCCTTCTTGCCGTTGCTGGTGCGACTGCACATGCATGATCGCGCGCTGGATCACGCGCTGGAAGCCGAGCGTCGGCTGGGTGTCGGCCTCGGAGTTTGGCGGCAGGATCGGCGTGTTGTCGGCGATGAAGTTCTGCAGATTCTTGCGCAGGTCCTCGATGTTGCAGGCGCAGGCACGCAGCACCTCCGCCGCCGACGGATTGTCGAGCAGCGCGAGCAGCAGGTGCTCGACGGTGATGAATTCGTGCCGGGCCTGGCGAGCCTCGACAAAGGCCATGTGCAGGCTGACTTCGAGTTCCTGGGCGATCATGCTTCCTCCATCACGCACTGCAGCGGATGCTGGTGCTGGCGTGAATAACTGCAGACTTGCTCGACCTTGGTCGCGGCGATATCGCGGGGGTAGACGCCGCAGACGCCGCGTCCTTCGTGATGCACCTTCAGCATGATCTGGGTTGCCTGTTCTCTCCCCTTGCCGAAGAACTTCTGCAGTACTCCGACCACGAATTCCATCGGCGTGTAGTCGTCGTTCAGCAGGACCACCTGATACATGGGCGGCGGCTTGACGCGAGAAGCCTGCTTCTCGACGACAGTACCTTCGTCAATCCGCTCACTCATTGACCCGCATTCTAGGCAAACCGGTCGTGACTAACGGTATACAAAAAGCGTACCAATCATACGGTAAATCATTGTGCATCACGGTGAACGAGATGCTTTCGAAACGCGACGCGTAGATGCAACATCAGAGTGGAAATTGGCGCCGCGGTTCCGCGCGCGCGGCGCGGCACCATCGCATTCCCGGCGGGCCCGCGGGCAAGTCGGAACCGGGAAACTGGGAATCCCGTGTCGGAGGCGCGCCCCTGACAACCGCTTGACCGACGCGGCTTTTGCTCGAACAATCGCTGCCGTCTGCCCGGCATGTGCAGTGACGCGGGGTGGGTGCGCACCCGAAACGGAGCACGAGTGCGCGGAATCGGGGCAGCGTCGGCGGCAGCAATGACAACGGAGCCGCCCCTTCATACGTGGGAAGGATGAGGGCATGGCAACAGGAACAGTCAAGTGGTTCAACGACGCCAAGGGGTTCGGCTTCATCACGCCGGATGACGGGGGAGAGGACTTGTTTGCGCACTTCTCGGCGATCCAGATGAATGGCTTCAAGACTTTGAAGGAAGGCCAGAAGGTGCAGTTCGAAGTCGTGCAGGGGCCGAAGGGCAAGCAGGCGTCGAACATCACTGCCGCTGCCTGATCGGCAGCGCATCGCTCAAAGACCCCGCTGCGGCGGGGTTATTTTTTGCCTTGCGCCCCTTCTTTTGTACGCGACCGCTACGCGGTCGCGCCGCGCCGGCGGGGGCATGATTCGCGCGGGCGAGAACCGTCCAACACTGCTTGGTCGGCTCTCGCCGGAGCGGCGCGCGCTCTGCCGAGTGTCAACTGTACGACTCCCACCCGTCCTACCGCCGAGAAGGAGGCGAAAGGCACCGCCCGATACACCCTACTCGCCCGGTGACAAGGGCGAGGCTAGCCCGGCAGTGCGAGGTGTATCGCGCGGTGGCCTGCCCTCTTCCGTCACTCGGAGGCGCGCCCGGGCCCGCTGGCCCGAGCCGACAGATCTGGCTTGAGCGGTTCTCGAGCAGCGAGAACCTTGCGCGCCGAGGGTGCCCGTGCGCGCCGAGGGCGCGCGCACACACCCGGGCAATCACATATGGTCGATCATCACCTGCCCGAAGCCCGAGCAGCTGACCTGCGTGGCGCCCTCCATCAGGCGAGCGAAGTCGTAGGTGACTTTCTTCGACAGGATCGAACGTTCCATCGACTTGATGATGAGGTCGGCGGCCTCGGTCCAGCCCATGTGGCGCAGCATCATCTCGGCCGAAAGGATCTCGGAGCCGGGATTGACGTAGTCCTTGCCGGCGTACTTCGGTGCCGTGCCGTGGGTGGCTTCGAACATCGCCACCGAGTCCGACAGGTTGGCGCCCGGTGCAATGCCGATGCCGCCGACCTGCGCGGCCAGCGCGTCGGAGATGTAGTCGCCGTTCAGGTTCATCGTCGCGATGACGTCGTACTCGGCCGGCCTCAGCAGGATCTGCTGCAGGAAGGCATCGGCGATGACATCCTTCAACACGATGTCGCCGTGCGGCGCCTTGATCTTCATCCAGGGGCCGCCGTCCAGCAGTTCGGCCTTGAACTCGCGCTGAGCCAGCTCATAGCCCCACTTCGCGAAGGCGCCCTCGGTGAACTTCATGATGTTGCCCTTGTGCACGAAGGTCAGACTCTTGCGCCTGTTGTCGATGCAGTACTGGATAGCCTTGCGCACGAGCCGATCGGTACCTTCGCGCGAGATCGGCTTGATGCCGATTCCCGAGGTCGCCGGGAAGCGGATCTTCTTGACACCCATCTCGTCCTGCAGAAACTTGATGAGCTTCTTCGCCTTATCGCTCTCTGCCTCGTACTCGATGCCGGCGTAGATGTCCTCCGAATTCTCTCGGAAGATGACCATGTTGGTCTTCTCTGGCTCCTTGACGGGGCTCGGCACGCCCTTGAAGTACTGGATCGGACGCAGGCACACGTAGAGGTCGAGTTCCTGCCGCAGCGCGACGTTGATCGAGCGGATGCCGCCTCCGACCGGAGTCGTCAGCGGGCCCTTGATCGACACGACGTAGTCGCGCAGCACCTTAAGCGTTTCCTCGGGCAGCCAGACATCGGGACCGTAGACCTTGGTCGACTTTTCGCCCGCAAAGATTTCCATCCAGACGATCTTCTTCTTGCCGCCGTAGGCCTTCGCCACCGCAGCGTCGACCACCTTGATCATGACCGGTGTGATGTCGACACCCGTGCCGTCGCCTTCGATGTACGGAATGATCGGCTGGTCAGGAACGCTGAGGCTGTAGTCCTTGTTGACGGTGATCTTCTGGCCGGTCGTGGGGACCTTGATGTGCGCGTACATGGCGTCTCCGGGCAGTGTCTTCTTGTGAATGGCAACGGCTCAGCAACATCCTTCGGCCGGCCGATTGCCTCGATAGCAGGGTCGAGAGTTTACTCGGGCCGATTGTCGCCGGACGATCCTGCACATGACGCGTGTCAACCGCACGCCTCGAATGCCCGTTAAAGAGTCGACCACTCGGTCGTCCACACAGAGGGACGGCGCGCGGACAGGGTGTCTGCGGCCACGTGATGTACCTAGGGAGAAAGTAATGAAGAAAGCAATTGCCGCGCTGACCAGCGCCCTGTTTGCCGGCGCCGTGCTGGCCCAAGCCGCGGCTCCGGCCGCTCCGGCCAAGGCCGCCACACCGGCCGCACCGGCGGCCGCTCCGGCCGCGCCAGCGGCGGCGCCTGCTGCCGCTCCGGCGGCGACGGCGGACACGGCCAAGGCTACGACCGGCAAGAAGGCCTCGACCAGCAAGAAGACCACGACCAGCAAGAAGACCACGACCGACACGAAGGCCAAGGCAGAGACGAAGCCGAAGGTTGACGCGGCGGCGACCGACAAGCCGATGAAGTAAGCCCATCGTGGCTTGAAAGAAGGCAGGGATGCTCCCTGCCTTTTTTTCGTGCACTTCGCGGCGCCTCTATTCGCGCGCCGCCGCGGTAAAGTCACCCCCGCCATCCGACTCTCGAGTTGCCCGATGTCCGTGCCATCCACATTGCTGCATCGTTTCTACACGCTCCTGCTCGGCGTGGCGCTGGCAAGCAGCGCCGTCGCCCAGTCGGGGCCGCAGCCCACGCTACCGACGGCGCGCCTCAGCGCCGGCATGCACCTCATCACGGCTGAACTTGCCACGACATCGCAGAGCCGCACGATCGGCATGATGTTCCGCGAGAAGACCGCCCCAAACCACGGGATGCTCTTCGTCTTCGAGACCAAGGCCCAGGAATGCTTCTGGATGCGCAATACACCGCTGCCGCTGTCAATCGCGTTCATCGCAGACGACGGCACGATTCTGCAGATCGACGACATGGCGCCGAAGGATGATGCCTTGCACTGCTCTCAGCATCCGGTCCGCTTTGCGCTGGAAATGGAACAGGGCTGGTTCAAGCGCAAGGGACTCGCAGCCGGTTCGAAGATCGGTGGCCTGCCTGGCAATCGCTGAACGCGGAACCCCCACATTTCAAAGAAAACGGCCGCCGTGGCGGCCGTTTTCAATGACGAGACGCCGGGGAAATCGCGTCAGCCGAAGTTGCGAGCGGCGAAGTCCCAGTTGACAAGCGACGTCAGGAACGTTTCAACGAACTTGGGACGCGCATTGCGGTAGTCGATGTAGTAGGCGTGCTCCCACACATCGATCGTCAAGAGCGGCTTGTCGGCCGTCGTGAGTGGTGTGGCGGCGTTGCTGGTGTTGACCAGATCCACCGAACCGTCGCCCTTTTTCACCAGCCACGTCCAGCCGGAACCGAAGTTCCCGACTGCGCTCTTGGTGAACGCTTCCTTGAACGCTGCGTAGGCGCCCCACTTCTTCGCAATCGCCTGCGCGAGCGTACCGGACGGCTCGCCCCCGCCGCCGGGCTTCATGCAGTTCCAGAAAAACGTGTGGTTCCACACCTGCGCGGCGTTGTTGAACACACCCCCCGAGGCCTTGCGCACGATGTCCTCGAGTGCAAGTGCCTCGAACTCCGTGCCCTTGATCAGGTTGTTCAGGTTCGTGACGTACGCCTGATGATGCTTGCCGTAGTGGTACTCGAAGGTCTCCTTCGACATGTGTGGCGCGAGTGCATCGGTCGCAAAGGGAAGTGCTGGCAGCGTGTGTTCCATGGAAGGCCTCGGGTACGTTCGGTAAAAATGAAATTCTATCGCCGTACGGTCATGCGACATCCGGATCGCTCAAAGGGCCTTTGGAATCGAGCGTCTCGACTCGCACGCCAGCGATGCCTCGAAACACCACGATCCGCAATGCTTCGCCAATGACGAGCGATGCTGCATCCGTCACTGCTCGACCGTCGGCGTCGAGCGCGATGGCGTACCCGCGACTCAGGACCGCCTCGGGATTCATCGCGGCAAGGCGCGCCGACAACGGGTGCAAGCGTCCCGTCCGCGCGGCAAGCAGCGCTTCGCCCGACGCCAGGAGTCGGCCCCGGCGCGACGCCAAAACGTCGAACGGGAGCGACGGACGCGACCGCAACCAGCGGGTCCGGGACGCCGCCACTTGCGCCGCGGCACCGCCGACGGCGCGAGCAACCGCGGCCGCGACACGCGACTGCAGCCCGGCGACGCGCGCCTCGAGCCCGGCAATCGGCGCGCGCGGAACCGCCAGGCTGCGTTGCGCGAAGTCGATGCGCTGCGCCGCGCCCTGTAGCCTGCTGCGGAGCTGGCGCGCCAGATGCCGCAGTTGCGACGCCAGCTCGTCGCGCAGGACATCGGCCGCGGGCGCCACCAGTTCTGCCGCCGCGGTCGGCGTGGGCGCCCGCACGTCCGCAGCGAAATCGGCAATCGTGAAATCGCTTTCGTGGCCGACGCCGACCACCACCGGAATCGGACAGGCGCGGATGGCGCGCGCGACCGCCTCCTCATTGAACGCCCAGAGGTCTTCGATCGAGCCCCCGCCGCGCACCAGCAGAATCGCATCGACCTCCGCGCGCTCGCCCACGCGCCCCAGCATCTGCGCGATGCGCGCGCCCGCATCGGCGCCCTGGACCGGCACCGGATAGACGACCACGCGCACGTAGGGCGCCCGACGCTGCAGCACGCTTACAACGTCGCGCAGCGCGGCAGCCAGCAGCGACGTGACGACTCCCACGGCGCGCGGCAGGCGTGGCAGCGAGCGCTTGCGACTCTCGTCGAACACGCCCTCCGCGGCAAGGCGCTGCTTGAGCTTCAGGAACTCCTCGAACAGGCGACCCAGCCCCGCCCGTTGCATGAATTCGACATTCAGCTGGAATTCGCCGCGCGCCTCGTACAGCGACACGATCGCCGTCGCTTCGACGGCGTCACCCTCGCGCGGCTGCCAATCGAGCAGACTGTTGCGCCCGCGGAACATCACACACCGTACTTGCGCGATGGCGTCCTTGAGCACGAAATACCAGTGCCCACTCGCTGCGCGCGTCAGGTTGGAGACCTCCCCGTGCACCCGCACCAGCGGGAAGGTGCGCTCCAGGAGACTCGCAACGGCGCGGTTCAGCGCGGAAACCGTCAGCGAAGCCCGCGTGAATACTGGATCGGCAGGTTCAGACCCAAGCGCCATGCGGGTTTCCGGGCAAAAAATGTCCACAAAGCCAATGCCGTCGCGCCAGCGCCGCTTTCGCGCCTCGTACGAATAGGTGAGTACTGTTCAAGCCGTTGATTTCCCTTTGCTTTTCTACCTGCTTACGGCGTGAGCACGGCCGGCAAAGTTCGGTAGGACAATGGCTTAGCCTAGTGTGCGGCAAGTTCTCCACATACTTGTCCACAGGAACTGTGGAAACTTGCAGTCGCCCGAGCACGCCACTACATTTCGCGCGTTTCACGCGTACAGACGCCGGAGTCAATCGAGTTGTTCGCCATCATCGTGGAGTTGGGCTGGCCCGTCTGGCCTCTGGTTCTCGCGTCCGTGCTTGCCTTGGCGCTGATCATCGAACGGACCGTCGCCCTGCGCCGTCCCCGCATCTTACCGAGCGGACTCCTCGACGACGTCGTCGGCCTCATCAAGAAACAGTCCGTGACGCCCGACATCATCGGTAAGCTCGAACAGAACTCGCCGCTCGGTCGCGTGCTGGCGGCCGGTCTGCGCAATGAGCGTGCGCTGCGCGAAGGCGCAATCCAGCAGATCGAGGCCGCCGGAGCGGTGGTCGCCAACCGGCTGACGAAGAACCTGACGCTGCTGGGATCGATCGGTTCGATTGCCCCGCTGCTGGGACTGTTCGGTACGGTGGTCGGGATGATCCACATCTTTGCCTCGCAGCAGGCCGGGTCAAGCCCGCAGGACCTGGCGCACGGCATTTCAGTGGCGTTGTACTGCACCGCGTTCGGCATCATCGTCGCCGTCCCGGCGGTGCTGGCGCACCGGTATTTCCGCCGCCTGGTCGAGGACTACTTGGTCGACATGGAGGAGCAGGCCGAGCGGCTGCTCGAGTTCGTCTACGGCGGGCGAGGCAAGTAATGCGCTTTCGGCGCTCGTACGAGGAGGAGCCGGAAGTCAACCTGATTCCGTTGATCGATGTCCTGCTGATCGTCCTGATCTTCCTGGCCGTCAGCACCACCTATTCGCAGGTTCGCGGAACTCAAGATCCAGTTGCCGTCGGCCGATGCGATCACTCCCGCCCCACCACCGAATGTGGTCAACGTCGCCGTCACCGCGGACGGTCGATATGCTCTGGAAAAGAACCTCTTGGTTGCCACCAGCGCGGACGGCCTGGCAGCCGAACTGATCAAGGCCGTGCAAGGCCGGGAGGACACGCTCCTGGTGATCAATGCGGATGCACAGTCGCCACACCAGTCCGTCATCACCGTGATGGAAGCCGCCCGCATGGCCGGCATCGTGCGCATCAGTTTCGCCACCCAGCGCGCGGCCGGGCGTCGTTGATCGCTTGCGGTGCCGGCTGACGCCATTACGGAAGCCACCTTCGCGTCCGCCTGGCAGCGTCGCGGCCTGCTCGCCTGGTTGCTAAGTCCCCTTGCACTGCTATACGCCGGCGCCCTCTCACTGCGGCGAGCGGCCTATGCGTGCGGGCTGCTGCGAGCCCAGCATGTGGGCGTGCCGGTCGTCGTCGTCGGCAACCTGTACGTCGGCGGCACGGGCAAGACCCCGCTGACGATTGAACTCGTCCGCACCCTGCAGCGGCGCGGCTGGCACCCGGGCGTCGTGTCGCGCGGCTACCGCAGCGCGACGCGCTCACCGCGCCTCGTCGACGTCGCTGCCACGGCCGCCGACGTCGGCGATGAACCTTTGCTGATCGCCCGTTCGACACAGGCCCCAGTGGTCGTCGGGGTCCGTCGGGTCGAGGCAGCACGCCTGCTGCTAGCGGCGCATGGCGCCTGTGACGTGATTGTTGCCGACGACGGGCTGCAACACCGGCGCCTGGCCCGCGAGGTGGAGATCGTGCTGCTCGACGAGCGCGGCCTCGGCAATGGGTGGCTGCTGCCCGCCGGCCCGCTGCGGGAGCCGCCTGCTCGGCTTAAGAGCGTCGATGCCATCGTGCTGCGAGGCGCGGCAAGTGCGCCTGCCCAGGACACCCCACGCTTCGCGATGCAAACTTCCCTCGCGGACGAAATTCACCGACTCGGCGACCGCGCCCATACGATGCCGCTCGCTGAACTTGCGCGCCGCCAGGCCGCGCGCTCGCTAACCATGACCGCTGCGGCCGGCATCGGTGTGCCCGAGCGTTTTTTCGCCATGCTGCGTAGCGCCGGACTCACATTCGAACCGCTGCCGTTACCTGACCACCACGACTTTCGAGACAATCCTTTCGCACGCCTGCGCACGCACCTTGTGCTGATCACCGAAAAGGACGCCGTAAAATGCGAACGCATCGAACCCGTGCGCAAGGATCCGCGCATCTGGGTCGTGCCGCTCGTGGCGACGATCGACGAGCGGCTGGTCGATCTGGTTGTGGCACGCCTGACTCCCCACCGAAAGACAGCGAATGGACCATCGACTGCTTGACATTCTCGTCTGCCCGCTCTGCAAGGGCGCGCTCGACTACCACAAGGATGCCAGGGAACTGGTCTGCAAAGCCGATGCACTCGCGTATCCGATCCGCGACGACATACCAGTCATGCTCGAGTCAGAGGCGCGCAAGGTCGAACCGGCGGAACTCGGGCGCTGAGCCCGTCCGCGCACGGCTGTGGCCGGATTCACCGTCATCATCCCGGCGCGGCTGGCCTCCACGCGACTGCACGGCAAGCCACTGGTCGACATTGCCGGCCTGCCCATGGTCGTCCGCGTCGCGCACTGCGCCCGTGCGAGCCGCGCGAGCCGGGTCGTCGTGGCCGCCGACAGTGATGAGATCGTCGAGGCCTGCCGTGCGCACGGCGTCGAATGCTTGGCGACGTCACCGGCCCATGCGACAGGCACCGACCGACTGGCGCAAGCGGCCGACTTGCTCGGACTGGTCAACGACGATGTCGTTGTCAACGTCCAGGGCGACGAGCCGCTGATTCCTCCGGCGGTGATCGACGCCGTCGCCGACCTGCTCGAACGCAGCCCGGATTGTGCGATGGCGACCGCCGCGCACCCGATTACCGATGCGATGGAATTCTTCAACCCCCATGTCGTCAAGCTGGTCACGGATCGGCAGGAACGGGCGCTCTACTTCTCGCGCGCGCCGATTCCGTGGGCGCGCGACGCATTCGCCAGCGACCGGACGACGCTGCCACCCACGCTGGGCGCGCGCCGCCATATCGGGTTGTATGCGTACCGCGTTGGCTTCCTTGCGCGCTTTCCACACCTGCCCCCGGACCCGCTGGAGGAACTTGAGCGCCTCGAACAATTGCGGGCACTTGCCCACGGCTACCGGATCGCGGTTCTGGGTTTGCAAGAAGCCCTTCCCCCCGGCGTCGATACTCCGGCGGACCTGGAGCACGTGCGTGCCCTGTTTGAGGCGCGGAGATAGACGCCGCCGCCTCGACGGAGGACGACTTCAGATCGAAGCGGCTCGGCGCCCGTCCTGCCGGCGGCGCGCTCACCGACATGCCGACCTTGCGTTCGCCGGTGCTGCGTTCCATGGACGACAGGACGGGCAACTGCAGCTTCAGCACTACGGCCGTCACGCGAACGCTTACCTCGGTGGCCGGAGCGACGCCGCAGCGGTCGAGACCAATCTGGGCAAACGCCGGCAGATCGTCTCCACCGTGCTGACCGCGCACACCGCGCCGGTGCGCCCTGGGCCATTGCAGCGCCCGGTCATCGGCTGGGCGAGGCAGCGCATCACCAATGTGGTGCATCGGCCGGTCAATTGGCGGACCGCGGAACAGGTGCGCATCGACTGATCTGGGCGCACCGGACGACTGGGGCCGGGGTCGCGCCCTCGCGCTCCATCGAGTGACGGTCACTTCGGCGGTCGCCACTGAAGGGTCGGATCGCTCCACAGCGCAGGCGCCGCGCCGCTCGAACCGGGTAGAATCCTGCGGTTTTGGCGCCGGGCAACGATTCCGGACGCCACATAACAACGAAGCAGCGCGGGCAGAGGACGGGGGATGCGACTGATATTGCTGGGGCCGCCCGGGGCGGGCAAGGGCACGCAGGCCGCGTTCATCAAGGAACGTTTCGGCATTCCTCAGATTTCCACCGGCGACATGCTGCGCGCCGCGGTCAAGGCCGGCACGCCGCTCGGCATCGCCGCCAAGAAGGTGATGGACGCCGGCGGCCTGGTCTCCGACGACATCATCATCGGACTGGTCAAGGACCGGCTCAAGCAGCCCGACACCGCCAACGGCTACCTGTTCGACGGCTTTCCGCGCACGATTCCGCAGGCCGACGCGATGAAGGCGGCCGGCGTGACGATCGACTACGTGCTCGAGATCGACGTGCCGGACGGTGACATCATCGACCGCATGAGCGGCCGCCGCGTGCATGTGGCCAGCGGCCGCACCTATCACGTGCGCTTCAACCCGCCGCAGGTCGAAGGCCGCGACGACGTCACCGGCGAACCGCTGATTCAGCGCGACGACGACCGCGAGGACACGGTGCGCAAGCGCCTCGAGGTCTATCACGCGCAGACCCGAGCGCTGGTCGAGTACTACTCGCAGTGGGCCGCCGCGGGCCAGCCTGGGGCGCCGAAGTACCGACGGATCTCGGGCGTCGGCCCGGTCGATGAAATCCGGCGCCGCGCGCTCGACGCGCTCGCCTCCTAGCTTTCGCTTTGCTTTCTGCTACCCAAGCTTCGATAAGGAGAACCTCATGTCTGCATTGACACTCGCCCTGTTCTGCGGCCTCGCGGCCGTGGCCTTTGGCGCGTGGTCGATTACCTGGATCCTGAAGCAGCCCGCAGGCAATGCGCGGATGCAGGAAATCGCGGCCGCCGTCCAAACCGGCGCCCAGGCCTACCTCAACCGCCAGTACCGCACGATCGCCATCGTCGGTGTGGTACTCGCGATCATCATCGCGGTCGTGCCGCAGCTTGGGTTGTGGACCGCGATCGGTTTTGTCCTCGGTGCGGTGCTGTCCGGCCTGGCCGGCTATGTCGGCATGAATGTCTCCGTACGCGCCAACGTTCGCACCGCACAGGCGGCCACCCAGGGCCTGAACCCAGCGCTCAACATCGCGTTTCGCGGCGGGGCCATCACGGGCCTGCTGGTGGTCGGTCTCGGACTGATCGGCGTGGCCGGCTTCTACTGGGTTCTGACGGCGACACACGCGACGGCTAACACACGCGATCTGCTGCACCCCATGATCGGTTTTGCCTTCGGCGCGTCCTTGATCTCGATCTTCGCGCGACTCGGCGGCGGTATCTTCACCAAGGGGGCCGACGTCGGCGCCGACCTAGTCGGCAAGGTCGAAGCCGGCATCCCGGAAGACGATCCACGCAACCCGGCAGTGATCGCCGACAACGTCGGTGACAACGTCGGCGACTGCGCGGGCATGGCCGCGGACCTGTTCGAAACATTTGCGGTCACCGTCATCGCCACGATGCTGGTCGGCGGCCTGGTGTTCAAGGGCTCGGACGCCGGCATCCTCTATCCGCTGGTCATCTCGGGAGTCTCGATCTTGTCGTCGATCGTCGGCTGCTTCTTCGTAAAGGCACGCGACGGCGGCAAGATCATGAACGCGCTGTATCGCGGGCTGATCGTCGCAGGCGTGATTTCGCTGGTGCTGTTCTGGCCGGTGACGAGCTGGATCCTCGGTCCGGTCGCGGCCGGCGCCGGCGTCACCGTGATGAACCTTTACCTCGCGGCGGTGGTCGGCCTGGTGCTGACCGCAGCCCTCGTCTACATCACCGAGTACTACACCGGCACGCAGTTCGCGCCGGTCAAGTACGTGGCGCAGGCCTCGACCACCGGGCATGCGACCAACATCATTGCGGGCATCGCAGTGTCGATGAAGGCCTGCGCCTGGCCGGTGATTGCGATCTGCGCGGCGATACTCGCCTCGTACTGGCTCGCGGGCCTGTACGGTATTGCAGTCGCTGCGACGTCGATGCTGTCGATGACCGGCATCATCGTGGCGCTCGACGCCTATGGCCCCATCACCGACAACGCCGGCGGCATCGCCGAGATGGCGGACATGCCGAAAGAAGTGCGGGCCATCACCGATCCGCTGGACGCCGTCGGCAACACGACCAAGGCGGTTACCAAGGGCTACGCGATCGGCTCGGCCGCACTGGCCGCTTTGGTGCTCTTTGCCGACTACACCGGGGGCCTAGAGCAGGCCGGCATGAAGGTCACGTTCGACCTGTCGAACCACATGGTGATCATTGGCCTCTTCATCGGCGGCCTGATCCCGTTCCTGTTCGGCGCCATGGCAATGGAAGCAGTCGGCCGTGCGGCAGGTGCGGTGGTCAACGAAGTGCGCCGGCAGTTCCGCGAGATCCCTGGGATCATGGAGTACAAGGCTAAGCCCGACTACAGCCGGGCAGTCGACATGCTGACCACCGCAGCGATCAAGGAGATGATGATTCCTTCGCTGCTGCCGGTACTGGTGCCGATCGTCGTCGGCGTGATCCTCGGACCGGCGGCGCTCGGCGGCGTGTTGATGGGCACGATCGTCACGGGGCTATTCGTCGCGATCTCGATGACGACCGGCGGCGGCGCGTGGGACAACGCCAAGAAGTACATCGAGGAAGGTCACCACGGCGGCAAGGGCTCGGACGCGCACAAGGCGGCCGTGACCGGTGACACCGTCGGTGACCCGTACAAGGACACAGCCGGCCCCGCGGTCAACCCGCTGATCAAGATCATCAATATCGTGGCGCTGTTGATTGTGCCGATCATTGCCACCATCCATGGCGGCAGGCCGGCGCCGGCCGCTGCCGCGCCGGCCGCCCCGGTCGTGGCGGAGATTGCCGCCGTCGCGGTGCCAGTCGTGGTCGTCGTCGGCGTGCCGAACCGCGTGCACTTCAACACCGGCTCCGACGACATCTCGGTGGGTGGCAAGCGCATTCTTGACGGCTACTCCAAGGCGCTGAAGGCGAACCCGCAGGCAAAGGTGGAACTTTCAGGCTACGCCGACCCGACTGGCGACGCCGCGAAGAACCTCGAACTCGCCAAGGCCCGCGCCACGATGGTGCGTGATGCGCTGGTCGCAGACGGCATCGCGGCCGAACGCATCGCGCTGGTCAAGCCCGCCGAGGTCATCGTGGGCCAGGGCAGCGACGCCGATGCACGTCGAGTCGATATCATCCTGCGCTAGGAGGAATCTGCATGTTCGACGAGGAAGACAGGGAAACCGGCTACGCGCTGTTCCTGGTGATCGGCCTGGCGATATTCGTCTCGATCTTCACGATCGGCATCGCCGCGGGTACTGCGATCGGCCAGCTTGGCAAGAAGCCGGCGGCGGCCGCGGGCGCATTGCCACTGGCGGCCACAGCTGCCATGACCGCAACGTCGGGCGCGATGCCGGTCGCAGCGCCGATGGCTAAGCTCTACTTCGAAGTGGGCAAAGCCGAGCTGCCGGCCGATGCGTTGACGCAGCTCACGCCGCTCATCACCGCCGCCAGGGACAGCAGTGCGGCGCGGTGGGTCGTCTCCGGGTTCCACGACGCCAGTGGCGACGCGGTGGCCAATGCCGAACTGGCGAAACAGCGCGCGTTTGCCGTGCGCGAACTGCTGGTCACGGCCGGGGTCAGCTCGCAGGCTATCGAGCTGTCAAAGCCGGCGGTCACGATGGGCGGCACGGACCCGCGCGAGGCACGTCGCGTCGATGTGACGCTGCGCTGATTGCGGCAATGGTGACGATGGGCGGTCAGCAGGTGCTGGACCGCCTTTTTTTTCGACCCGACCTCGTTTGAACCGAAGATGGAGCTCCGCAGCGCAGTCGCTTCCGACATCCCGGTGATCCAGGCGGTCTACGGCCACCACGTCCTGCACGGATTCGGCACCTTCGAGACCGAGCCACCGGGCGTGGACGAGATGCGTTCACGCCATTCGCAGATCACGGTGGCTGGCTTTCCGTACCTGGTCGCGGTCGACGCTGGGCAGGTCGTCGGCTACGCCTACGCCAACCATTTCCGCACCCGCGCCGCCTACCGCTACACGGTCGAGGACTCGGTCTACGTCGCGCCGGACGCCATGGGTCGCGGAGTCGGCAAGGCCCTGCTGGACGAACTGATCGCCCGCTGCGCATCCCAGGGGCTGCGGCAAATGCTCGCCGTCATCGGCGATGCGGGCAACGCCGGCTCGATCGGCGTGCACCGCGCCTGTGGCTTCGAGCACGCTGGCGTGCTGAGGGCGGTCGGACGCAAGTTCGACCGCTGGGTTGACGTGGTACTGATGCAGCGCGCGCTCGCGCGCGACGCCGACGTGTCGCGCTGACAGGCCTTGCGCGCGACTAGTCGTTGCGCACGTGCTTCAGTGCTTCCGCCGCTGACTCGTAGATGTGCGGCGCGACGCCGCGCCGCGTCAGCGCCTTGCCGAGCTTCGCCCGCAGGAATCCAGAGGTCGTGTAGCGGCTGACGCCGAAGTAGTAGTTCTCGACCAGCTGATGCACCATCGCCGCGTACTCGTCTGCCACCTCCGGCGCGAGATCGAAGTTATCGTAGTTCACGATGCCGTAGACCTTGTGTCCAATCTCGTCGAGCCGCTGCTTGATCTCGGCCAGCACGGCGGCGACATCGGCCGAGGTCCGCACCGACAGCCGTTCGAAGTTGAGGAACAGCACGTTGTGCTCTTCGTCATAGGACAGGCGCTGCGCGAGCGGGATCGCGAGCATCCGCTCGCGCAGGCCCATCGGCTCGTCGCCGAAGATCGCCGGGTCCATCTTCACCGGGTCGCGTGGGATGCCCGGCCTGAAGTCCATGCGCGCAAGGATGTCGCGCTCGATGTCGACTCCGGGCGCCACTTCGGTGAGCTCGAGTCCATCGTCGCCCAGCTGGAACACGCAGCGCTCGGTGATGTAGAGCACCGGCTGGCCACGGCGCCGCGCCTCACTGCCAGAGAACGTGCGGTGCTCGACCAGCGCCACGAACTTCTTCGGGCCGATGTCGTTCAGCAGTTTCAACCGGCCTTGTTCAATCCTGACCTGCAGGTCACCAGCCGTGAAGGTGCCGACAAAGACGACGCGCTTGGCCGACTGAGAAATGTTGATGAAGCCGCCGGCGCCGGCCAGCCGCGGCCCGAACTTGCTGACGTTGAGGTTGCCCTCGCGGTCCGCTTGGGCCAGACCGAGGAATGCGAGGTCGAGTCCGCCGCCATCGTAGAAGTCGAACTGGTACGGCTGATCGATGATGGCCTGGGTGTTGACCGCCGCGCCGAAATTCAGGCCCGAGGCCGGAATGCCACCGACCACGCCCGGCTCGGCCGTCAGCGTCAGCAGGTCGATCACCTTCTCTTCGGTCGCTACGCCGGCGACACCCTCCGGCATGCCGATGCCAAGGTTGACGACGCTATTGGCCTGCAGCTCGAGCGCGGCGCGGCGCGCGATGATCTTGCGCTCGCTCATCGCCATCGGCGCGAGCGAACTGACGGGCACGCGGATCTCGCCGGCGAAACCGGGGTTGTACTGCTCGACGAAGGTCTGCATGTGGTACTCGGGCTTCTCCGCCACCACGATGCAGTCGACCAGCACGCCCGGAATCTTGACTTGGCGCGGATTCAGCGAACCACGCTCGGCGATGCGCTCGACCTGGACTATGACGATGCCGCCGGAGTTGCGCGCCGCCATCGCGATCGCGAGACCTTCCAGCGTCAGTGCCTCGCGCTCCATCGTGATGTTGCCGTCCAGGTCGGCGGTCGTGCCGCGGACGACCCCGACGTGGATCGGGAAGGCCTTGTAGAACAGGTAATCCTGCGCCCCGATCGTCATCAGCTCGACGAGGTCTTCGGTCGTGCGTTCGTTGATCTTGCCGCCGCCATGGCGCGGATCGACGAACGTGCCGAGCCCGATGCGCGAGAGGTGCCCGGGCTTGCCGGCCGCAATGTCGCGGAACAGGTGCGTGATCACGCCCTGCGGCAGGTTGTAGGCCTCGATGCGGTTGGCGACTGCCAGTGCCTGCAGCTTGGGCACGAGTCCCCAGTGGCCGCCGATCACACGCTTGACCAGGCCCGGATAGCCGAGGTGGTTGAGCCCGCGCTCCTTGCCGTCGCCCTGCCCGGCGGCGTACACCAGGGTCAGTCCCTCGGGCCGACCGACGCCGTCCGGGTCCTTTTCGCTGGACTCGACGAAGCGCTGCTCCAGCGCGACGGCGATGTTCTCCGGAAAGCCGATGCCGACGAAGCCGGTCGTGGCGACCGTGTCGCCATCGTGGATCAGCTGCACCGCTTCGCGCGCCGTGACGATCTTGCCCTTCTCGAAGCTCTTGAGCCCCTGCAGCAGTTCGCGTCCACGCCTCATGGCGTCCCCTCCCGTGAGTCCCGGCCGTCCATCGGCGTCAGCGCGCCGGACCGCGCACTTTAGTCATCCGATTGGACTCTTGTCACGAAACGCTGCATTCGCGCAGAGTACAGTGCAGTCATCCACTCGCGCTGCACCATGCGAGGGTGACTTCATGCGTCTGACCCGCTCTCCGCTGCCTGCAGGCTGCTCTACCGAGCTTCCTGGGGGCGTCATCGCGGCCGGGATGCCCCGGCGCGTCGGCGCAAGTGCGAATCGATGCGGTCCCGGAATCGGTACTGCGCCCCTACTCGGTCCGCGCCAGCGGTCGACTCCCCATGGTCCGAAGCAGCCCGCCCGCAGCGCGACACGCCCTGGCGACGGCCGCGCCGCATCCGCGCGACTACAGCTGGCTGGGCGGGCGTCTGCAGGTCGAAGGGGCGCGCGAGACCATCGACGGAACGTACACGCGCCCGAAGCTCATCATCGGCGTGCCATCGGACGTCGATGAAGGACTGGATGAACTCGGCGGGGTTCGCCGCCGAGCAGTGCCTGCTGCCCATGGTGCGGGCGCGGGCGCGCGTCAATGCCGACGGTGAAGCCAGCGGCGCGATGTGGCTGTACGCCCGCTGCACGTTTCAGTAGATCAGCCACCCGGGTGCGTACGCACCTGCTCCTCTAAACTCTCTCCGTTTCGAGCGGGGGAGTCACCATGCAGATCAGCAGCAACGTCTTCATCGTCACCGGTGGTGCATCGGGTCTCGGCGGCGCCACTTCGCGCATGCTCGCCGCGCAGGGCGGCAAGGTCGTCATCGCCGACGTTCAGGCCGACCGGGGCGAGGCGCTCGCGCGCGAACTCGGCGCAGACGCGCGTTACGTCAAGTGCGACGTCTCCAGCGAAGCCGACGGCCGCGCCGCCGTCGAGGCCGCGCTCGCGCTGGGCACGCTGCGCGGGCTGGTCAACTGCGCCGGCATCGCGATCGGCGAGAAGGTGGTCGGCAAGGAAGGGCCGCACGCGCTCGCCTCGTTCGCGCGCGTCATCACCATCAATCTGGTCGGCACGTTCAACATGATCCGGCTGGCCGCCGACGCGATGTCGAAGCAGGAGCCCACCGCCGACGGCGAGCGCGGCGTGCTGGTCAACACCGCCTCGGTGGCGGCGTTCGACGGCCAGATCGGCCAGGCCGCCTACTCGGCCTCCAAGGGCGGCGTCGTCGGCATGACGCTGCCGATCGCGCGCGACCTGTCGCGCAGCGGCATCCGCTGCATGACGATCGCGCCCGGGCCTGTTCGCGCACGCCGATGCTGCTCGGCATGCCGCAGGACGTGCAGGACTCGCTCGGCAAGCAGGTGCCGTTTCCCTCGCGCCTCGGCAAGCCGGAGGAGTACGCGGCGCTGGTGCGCCACATCATCGAGAACGTGATGCTCAATGGCGAGACGATCCGCCTCGACGGCGCGATCCGCATGCAGCCGAAGTAGCGCGGCCGGCCGTTCGCCTTGGATGCGAACCGTGTCGAAGACTGCTTCGCACTTGCGCATCCAGTGCTCGCTGTCAGCGCTGCTCGCCGCCTGCGCCACCGCGCCCGACCGCCCTTCGCAGCCCGAAGCCGTCGTCGCGCGTTTCGCACCGGGCTGGCGACGGTCGACGGCGCAGCGGCACATGGCCGCTTCGGCCAACCCGCTCGCGACCGAAGCCGGACTCGAGATCCTGCGCGCCGGCGGCAGCGCGGTCGACGCCGCGATCGCAATCCAGCTGGTGCTGGCGCTGGTCGAGCCGCAGAGTTCCGGTCTCGGCGGTGGCGCCTTCCTGATGCACTGGGACGGCAAGCAGGTCGTGGCCTTCGACGGCCGCGAGACGGCGCCGATGGCGGCCGACGAGCGGCTCTTTCTGCGGCCCGACGGCAAGCCGATGGCGTTCTACGACGCCGTCGTCGGCGGTCGCTCGGTCGGCACGCCGGGCGCCGTGCGCCTGCTCGAAACGGCGCACCAGCAGTACGGCAAGCTGGCGTGGGCACGCCTGTTCGAACCGGCGATCCGCCTGGCCGAGCAACGGCTTCGCGATGTCGCCGCGCCTGAACATGCTGCTCGCGGCCGAGAAGTACCTGAAGATCGATCGCGGCGGCCGCCGCCTATTTCTACGACCCGGACGGCACGCCGAAGGCGGTCGGCACGTGCGTGCGCAATCCCGAGCTACGCCGCCACCTTGCGCGCGATCGCCAGGCCGGCGGCGCCGACGCGTTCTACTCGGGCGCCGATCGCGGCCGACATCGTGAAGGCAGTGCGGTCGCACCCGAACGCCGGCCGCCTGGCCGCGTCCGACTTCAGCGCGTACCAGGTGAAGACGCGCGAAGCCGTCTGCACCGACTACAAGGCAATGGCGCGTGTGCGGCATGCCGCCGCCGTCGTCGGGCGGCATCGCGGTCGCGCAGATGCTCGGCATCTTCACGATCCGCAACATCGCCGTCGTTCCCGCCGGAACGATGCACTGGCAGCTCGAACCGCGCGCCGACGCGGTGCACCTGTTCTCGGAAGCGGGACGGCTCGCCTTCGCCGACCGCGGACTCTACGTCGCTGACAGCGACTTCGTGCAGGTCAACGTCGCCGGCCTGCTCGATCCCGCCTACCTGAGGCAGCGCGCGCAACTGATCGGACCGACGCAGCATGGGCACCGCGCAACCGGGCGTGCCGCCCGGCACCGTCGGTCGCCTTGGCGCCGGACCGCTCGCCGCTGAAAGACGGCGACCTCGCACATCTCGGTCGTCGACGGCGACGGCAACGCGCTGTCGATGACGACCACGATCGAAGACGTGTTCGGCTCGCGCGTGATGGTGCGCGGCTTCCTGCTGAACAACCAGCTCACCGACTTCTCGTTCGTCCCGACAGGCCGACGGCAAGCCGGTCGCCAATCGCGTGCAGCCGGGCAAGCGGCCGCGCAGTTCGATGGCACCCACGCTGGTGTTCGACCAGCCGGAGCGGTGCGCTCGTCGCCACGGTGGGCTCGCCCGGCGGATCGCAGATCATCGGCTACGTCGCCAAGACGCTCGTCGGCGTGCTGGACTGGAATCTCGACATCCAGCAGGCGATCGCGCTGCCGAACTTCGGCTCGCGCAACGGACCGACCGAAGTCGAGAAGGGGCGCATTCAGCGCGCGCGTCATCGAGGCACTGAAGGCGCGCGGCCATGACGTGCGCGAGATCGACATGGGCGAGCGGCCTGCAGGGCATCGTCCGCGTGCGCCTGCCGGACGGCCGCCTGGGCTGGTCCGGCGGCGCCGATCCGCGCCGCGAAGGCGTCGCGCTCGGCGACTGAGTCGTCCGTCCATCGCACGTTGCTAGACTGATCGCTCCTTCCCGCAAACAAACCACAGGACGACGCGCCATGACGATCAAGGTCGGAGACAAGCTGCCGGACGGCGAACTGCAGGAATTCATCGAAGTCGAGACCGCGGGCTGTTCCCTCGGCCCCAACACCTTCAAGGTCGGCGACCTCAGTCAAGGGCAAGAAGATCGCCGTCTTCGGCCTGCCCGGCGCCTACACGCCGACCTGCTCGGCCAAGCACGTGCCGGGCTACGTGGCGCAAGTACGACAAGCTGAAGGCCAAGGGCATCGACGAGATCTGGTGCCTGTCGGTCAACGACGCCTTCGTGATGGGCGCCTGGGGCCGCGACCAGAAGGTCAGCCGGCAAGGTGCGCATGATGGCCGACGGTTCGGCGGACTACACGAAGAAGCTCGGCCTCGAACTCGACCTGACTGCGCGCGGCATGGGCGTGCGCTGCCAGCGCTTCTCGATGTTGGTCGACAATGGCGTCGTCAAGTCGCTCAACATCGAAGGGCCCGGCAAGTTCGAGGTCAGCGACGCCGACACGATGCTCAAGCAACTGGGCTGAGTCGGGCGTCTGCTCGGACGTCGGACGCCGCCTGCGGGCGGCGTTGCCGCTTCCGGCGTCATGCAACGGAACGGCTGCGCAGTCCGGGCCTGCCGCACGACCGCGCGGCTGCCGATCCGTTGACCGTGGCAGCGCGGATCACGCACGGCGTGGTGACGGAAGTCGCGCAGACGAAAGCCCAAGCGCCAGCAGCGCGACGAAGTACAGTGCCGCGGCCGCGCCAATGACGCCGCCGAGCACACCGGCGCGCTGCCACGGCGTCGCCTGCAGCGCGGTCCAGTCGATCGGGTGCTGCACCCACCACAGCGCGGCGGCGAGCACCAGCAAGGCCAGCCGCGAGCCGCACCAGGAAGCGGCCCCAGCCCGCCTGCGGAGCATACACGCCGCGCCGCTTCAGGCCCGACGATAGAGCGCAAGCGCGTTCGCGCAGGCGCCGAGACTGACGGACAGCGCCAGGCCGGCATGGGCCAACAGCGGAACGAGCACGAGGTTGGCAAGCTGAGTCGCGATCAGCACCGCGACCGCGATCTTCACCGGGGTGCGGATGTCCTTCTGCGCATAGAAGCCGGGCGCCAGGATCTTCACGGCGATCAGGCCGATCAGGCCGACCGCGTAGCCGACGACCGCGACCGACGTCATGCGCACGTCGTGCGCGGTGAACTCCCGTCCCTGGAACAGGACCGAGACGATGCCTTCGGCCAGCAGGCCGAGCCCGAGCGCGGCGGGCAGGGCCAGCAGGAAGATCAGCCGCAGTCCCCAGTCGAGCAGCTTCGAGTAGTCGTCGGTCCGCTTTCGGCGAACGCGGCCGACAGGTTCGGCAGCAGCACGGTGCCGAGCGCCACGCCGAGCAGCGCCGTCGGAAACTCCATCAGGCGATCGGCGAAGGCCAGCCAGGTCACGCTGCCGGTCGTCAGGTGCGACGCGATGTTGGTGTTGATGATGATGCGAAAGCTGCGCGACCGACACCGAAAAGATGGCGGGCAGCATCAGGCCGGCCACGCGACGCACGTCCGGATCGGCGAACGCAGCGCGCGGCACGCCGATGCGCAGGTGCAGGCCGGCGCGCACGCAGCGCAGCCCACTGCAGCCCGAGCTGCAGCACGCCACCGATCAGCACCGCGAATGCCAGGGCCATGATCGGCTGCGCAAGCCGAGGCGCGAGCCACAGCGCGCAGCCGATGAAGGACAGGTTCAGCAGCACCGGCGTGAATGCCGGCACCGCAAAGCGCCGGTAGGTGTTGAGCACACCGGCCGCCATCGCGACCAGCGACATGAAGAGGATGTACGGAAACATCCAGCGCGTCATCACGGTCGCCAGATCGAACGCGGCCGGATTGCGCGCCAGGCCGGAAGCGATCAGCCACACGAGGACTGGCGCGGCCAGCACGCCGACCGACCGACACGACCAGCAGCACCCAGAAGAGCGTCGATGGCGACGTGGCCGGCAAAGGCAAGCGTCCGTTCGGAGTCTCCGTGGGCGCGGACGTCGGCGAGCATCGGCACGAAGGCCTGCTGGAACGCGCCTTCGCCGAATAGCCGCCGCAGACAGGTTGGGCAGGCGGAACGCGACGTTGAAGGCGTCGGTCTCCGCGCTCGCGCCGAACAGGCGCGAGATCAGCATGTCCCGGACGAGACCGGTGACGCGCGAGAACAGCGTGAAGCTGCTGACCGTCGCGAGGGAGCGGAAGAGGTTCACTGCGGGTGATTGTGCCGCCGGCCACGATCGCGCGAGCCGCCAGGCCCCGCCGTGCGCCTTGCGGAGCGGAGAATTGTTTGTAAGGGGTTGATTTGATATAGTTTAGGGCTTTCCGCGCCGGCGTGCCGTCGACGCCCGAGCGAAATCGAGAGAACTTGGAGCGTTGGCCAGACGAATCGGCCAGTCGCGACGGTCGCGGACCGTGCCGAAGGGCAACGGCTGGGCCGGAATGCAGCACGACATCAGGCACCACAGCAAACGGCGAACCAAAGAACCCACGACAGGAATTTTCATGGCGAACAGCAAACAAGCCCGCAAGCGGGCACGACAGGACACTGCACGCAACGCCCAGAATGCCTCGCAGCGATCGCGCGCTCGTACCGCGGTCAAGTCGGTCCGCAAGGCAATCGAAACCGGTGACAAGAAGGCCGCCCTGGAAACGCTGAGCCAGGCGACCAGCGTGATCGACTCGATCGCCGACAAGAAAGTGATCCACAAGAACACCGCGGCCCGCAACAAGAGCCGACTCGCCGCCGCCATCAAGGCGATGGCGTAGTTCGCCGGGCCGGCGCTATCGGCCCGGCGATCGCGCGGCGCGCTGCGCGCCGCCGCACTCCTGTGGCCGGCAGCCGGCGCCGCCTCACCTAGCGGGCGGCGCCGCAGGTCGGGCAACGAGCAGCCTTCATACACCTGAAGCTCGTTGTCGCGAGCGAAATTCATCACGAAGTCGAACGCCATGCGCTCGAGCTCGCGCAGCCGCTCATCGACCACGACGCACTTGACGCCTCCCACCATCGTCGGACGGACAAAGGGCGAGTAGCCGATATAGGCGTCGCGGCCGCTCGCGATGCCGCCAGGCCGATAGCAGGACATCACACCGCACAGACGCTCCGCCCAGTCGCTCGGTCGAAAGGTGCGGCCGGCCGAGGTTACCCCGTGGATGAAGAATTCGCGGGGCTTGGCTGGAGCGGGAACGGGCAAGTCGGACACAGCGTGCCTCATTCCGCCGCAGACCACCGCAGTGCAGGCGGAACAAGGCGCGAATCGTTATCCGAGCGCTCGCGTCAGGAATCGTACTCGTGCTCTCATGGTCCCGAACCGGCTCACGCGCAGCCTGCTCCGAACTCGCCGTGCCTGACCGGCGGTCGGCTTGCATTTGCCTGGCAATTGCCGCATAAAGCGCCCCTTTCCCTCGTCGGTCCGAGCGCCCGCATGTCCAAGCCCGTGTCCAAGGTGCTCGTCATCAACGACGAGCCGTTGATCCTGCGCGAGTTGCTTGAAGGGACTGAACGCGGCGGCGCGGTCGCTGGACAATCCGTTCGGCATCACCTTCATCGGCGCACTGACTGCGAAAGAGGGTCTGGCCCTGATCGAGCGCGACGGCGACGTACAGACTGCGATCGTCGACGACAAGCTCTATGCGGTGCAGGACACGCGCAAGAAGCGTGGCGGCGGCAAGGACGGCCCCCGCAACCTGCAGGTGTCGGCGCTGAAGCTGGTCCAGCGCATCACCGCGCTGCGGCCCGAACTCGACATCTACATCCTGATCGAGAAGGAAAAGGAAGACCAAGTCGTCGACGCTCTGTTCGCCGAGGCGGTGGACGGTTACTTCTATCGCGAAGAGCGCGATTACCGCGGCATGTACCGCATCCTGAACGCGCAGATCGCCGAGCGCGCCCGCACGCCCTTCTACGACGCGCTGAAGGCCTACGTGCTAGCGGCGAAGGATGCGTGGCACACACCGGGCCACTCAAGCGGCGATTCGATGCGCGGCAGCCCCTGGGTCAACGAGTTCTACGACTTCATGGGCGAGCATGTGTTCGACGCCGACCTTTCGGTCTCGGTCAAGGCGCTCGACTCGCTGATGGAGCCCACCGGCGTCATTGCCGAGGCGCAGCAGATGGCGGCGAAGGCATTCGGGGCGCGCCGCACGTTTTTCGCCACCAACGGCACGTCGACCGCCAACAAGGTGATCCTGCAGACCCTGATCGCCCCCGGCGAAAAGCTGCTGCTCGATCGCAACTGCCACAAGTCAGTGCACCACGGCGTCGTGCTGTCGGGCGCACGTCCGGTGTATCTCGATTCGTCAGTGAATCGCAAGTACGGGGTGTTCGGACCGGTGCCGAAAAAGACGATTCTCAGATCGATCGAGGAACACCCGGACGCGGAACTATTGGTCCTGACCTCGTGCACCTATGACGGACTGCGCTACGACCTGAAGCCGATCGTCGATGCCGCGCACGTCCGCAACATCAAGGTCCTGATCGACGAGGCATGGTACGCGCACGCGCGCTTTCATCCGGCACTGCGGCCGACGGCGCTCGAGTCGGGAGCCGACTACGCGACGCAGTCGGCGCACAAAACGCTGTCGGCCCTGTCGCAGGCGGCGTACATCCACGTCAACGACCCGACCTTCAACGAGCACATCTTCCGCGAAAACTTCAACATGCATACATCGACGAGCCCGATGTACAGCATGATCGCGAGCCTCGATGTGAGCCGCAAGCAGGCGGTGCTCGAGGGCTACAAGCTGCTGCAGCGAACACTGATGCTGGCCGACGAGCTGCGCGAGCAGATCAACTCGACGGGCGTCTTCCGCGTGCTCGAACTCGAGGACCTGCTGCCCGAGGAAGTGCTGGAGGACGGCATTCGGCTCGATCCGACCAAGGTCACGGTCGACATCTCTTCCTGCGGCATGACGGTCGATGATCTGCAGAACGAGCTTTTCACGCGCTTCAACATCACGGTGGAAAAGTCCACCTTCAACACGCTGACGCTTCTGCTGACCGTCGGCACGACGCGCTCAAAGTGTTCGCGCTTGTATGACGCGTTGATGCGAATCGCTCGCGAGAAGCGCGCACCGCGGCGGCTGTACCGGACGCCGGACCTGCCGCCCTTCACCGAGCTCGTCGTTCTGCCGCGCGACGCGTACTACGCCACCGGCGAACTGGTGCCGCTGCTCGATGAGAATGATCAGCTCAATGGCAAGTTGGCCGGCCGCGTCAGTTGCGACCAGATCGTGCCCTATCCGCCGGGTATCCCAGTGCTGGTCCCCGGTCAGCGCATCACGTCAAACATCGTCGACTACCTAGTGCGCTACCTCCGGGTACAGAACAAGGTGGAGCTGCACGGTGTCGTGTACCAGGGCTACGTGCCATCGATCCGCGTGCTGGCGGAGGCGGAAGAACACAAGCTCGTAAAGCTTGCTACAGGGAAGCCGCGCCGGCGGGCCGCCTGACCGGGCTCAGTCCAAGCGGCGGAGCGCACCGGCCACGAGCGCGGCGCCTCTCTCCGCAATCATCAGTGTCGGCGCGTTGGTGTTGCCGGACGTAATCGTCGGCATGATCGAGGCGTCGATCACGCGCAGGCCTCCGATCCCGTGTACGCGCAACTCGCTGTCGACGACAGCCACTGGATCGGCGGCCGGGCCCATCTTGGCCGTTCCGACGGGGTGGAAGATGGTCGTTCCGATTTCACCGGCGGCTTGCGCGAGCGACTCGTCGTCTTCGTGACCCGGCCCCGGGAGGAATTCCTGCGGCATGTAGCGCGCCAGCGCCGCCGACGAAACGATGCGTCGCGTCAGGCGCAGCGCATCGACGGCCACCCTCCGATCCTGCTCGGTGGAAAGATAGTTCGGCGCGATCCTCGGCGCGGCCAACGGGTCGGAGGAGCGCGCCATGATTGACCCGCGCGAGGTGGGTCGCAGGTTGCACACCGACGCGGTGAACGCCGGAAACCGATGCAGCGGCTCGCCGAACTTGTCGAGCGACAGCGGCTGTATATGGTATTCGACGTTCGCGCGCGGCTGCCGCGGATCCGACTTCGCGAACGCACCCAGCTGGCTCGGGCTCATCGTCAAGGGCCCACGCCGGGTGAATAGGTACTGCAGCGCCATGCCGACCTTGGCGAACGGATTGTTTGCCAGCGTATTGAGCGTACGCACGCCACGCACCTTGAACGCCATGCGCAATTGCAGGTGATCCTGCAGGTTGGCGCCGACGCCCCGGAGGTCCTGCAAAACCGGGACGCCGATCGACTGCAGCAAGGCACCCGGCCCGATGCCGGACATCTGCAATAGCTGCGGCGACGCGACCGCTCCTGCGGCCAGGATCACCTCTCGCCGGGCGACAATCCGCGCGCGCCGCCCTCCGCGCAGGACATTGACGCCAGTGCAACGGCGCCCGTCAAAGGCGAGGCGCTCGGCCAGTGTCCCAGTCAGCACTGTCAGGTTCGAACGGCCCTGCACCGGGCGCAGGAACGCGCGCGCGGTGTTCCAGCGTTCGCCCCGCCGTTGATTGACATCGAAGTAGCCGCAGCCGAAGTTGTCGCCGCGGTTGAAATCATCATTGGGTGGAATGCCCTGCTCCTCGGCTGCCATGCGAAATCGCGTCGAGGATCTCCCACTGCACGCGCGGCTTCTCGATGCGCCATTCGCGACCGACACCGTGCAGTGCATCCGCTCCGGCGTAGTAATCCTCGTGCCGCAGGAAATCCGGCAGCACCTCGTTCCAGCCCCAGCCTGGATTGGCACCGAAGCCGTCTCCCTCGCGCCAGCCGTCGTAATCCTCGCGTTGGCCACGCATGTAGATCATGCCGTTGATCGAGGAGCAGCCCCCGAGCACCTTGCCGCGTGGATAGCGGATCGAGCGTCCGTTCAACCCCGCTTCGGGTTCGGTCGAGAAGCACCAGTCAGTTCGCGGATTACCGATGCAGTACAGGTATCCCACCGGTATGCGGATCCACAGGTAGTCGTCGCTGCCGCCGGCCTCGAGCAGCGCCACGCGGAACTGCCGATCCACCGAGAGGCGATTGGCCAGCAAGCAGCCGGCCGTACCGGCGCCGATGATGACGATATCGTACTCGCCGATCAGTTCAGAACTGTCACTCATATGCTCGTGACGCCATTTCCCTATAATCGTGCAAACGCGGCTGCGGGACTCCAGCGCCGCGTTTTTTCTTTCCGATATCACCCGGAGCGCGTGCCATGACGCACCTGATGAACACCTACAACCGCCTGCCCGTCGCATTCACGCACGGCCGGGGCGCATGGCTGTACGACGAGCAGGGCAAAGAATATCTCGACGCGCTGGCCGGTATCGCAGTCAACGGGCTCGGCCATGCGCACCCGCGGCTCGTCACCGCGCTCAGCGAGCAAATCGGCCGATTGATCCATACGTCGAATGTCTATCGGGTTCGCGAGCAGGAGGCGCTCGCCGATCGCCTGTGTGAGCTGTCAGGGCTACAGGAAGTATTCTTCGGCAACTCGGGCTCGGAAGCCAACGAGGGCGCACTGAAGCTCGTGCGTCTGTACGGCCACAAGAACGGCGAGCCAGCGGCGCAAACGATTGTCATGGAGCGTGCCTGGCATGGGCGCACGCTCGCCACGCTGGCGGCCACCGGCAGCGAGAAGGCGCGCAAGGGCTTCGATCCGCTACCCAGCGGCTTCATTCGCGTGCCGTATAACGACCTGGCTGCGGTCGAGCGTGCCGCGGCGGCCGATCCGCGCGTGCGCGCCGTGTGGATCGAGGTGCTGCAGGGGGAAGGCGGCATCCAGGTCGCCGACACTGAATATGTGCGTGGCCTGCGCCGGCTGTGCGATGAGCGCGGCTGGCTGCTGATGATCGACGAGGTGCAGAGCGGTATCGGCCGCACGGGCAAGTGGTTCGCGTACCAGTGGGCAGACATCCGCCCGGATGTGATCACGCTCGCGAAAGGCCTCGGCTCCGGCGTGCCCATCGGCGCGCTGCTGGCCGGCGGGCGGGCCGCCGGCGTCTTCGGCCCCGGGCAGCACGGCACGACATTTGGCGGCGGTCCGCTGGCGATGCGCGCCGGCCTCGAAACGCTCGCGATCATCGAAAGCGACGGCTTGATGGCTAACGCCGTCGCGCAGGGCGAGCGGCTCCGCTCAGGCCTCAAGCGCGAACTGGCCGGCGTCAGCGGCGTGATGGAGATCCGCGGCATGGGCCTGATGAGCGGCGTCGAACTTGACCGGCCGTGCGGCGATCTCGTCAAGCACGCGTTGGCCGCGGGCTTGCTCATCAACGTCACCCAGGACACCGTTGTCCGGTTGCTTCCGCCTCTAATTCTTTCGTCGGCCGAAGCCGACCAGATCGTGGCGCGGCTCGCGGCCGTCATCCGCGCCTTCCTGTCACCGGCGGCGCGCGCGGCCTGACACCATGACGGCCCCGATCCGCCACTTCCTGCAGCTTGCGGACTTCGCGCGCGATGAGTTGGAATGGGTGTTCGAGCGCACACGCGTGATCAAGGAGCGCTTCAAGCGCTACGAGTTCTACCAGCCGCTGCGTGATCGCACGCTGGCGATGGTGTTCGAAAAAGCCTCGACGCGGACCCGCGTCTCGTTCGAGGCCGGCATGTACCAGATGGGCGGCTCCGTCATCCACATCACGACGGGTGAGTCGCAGTTGGGGCGTGCCGAACCGATCGAGGATACTGCGCGCGTGATCTCGCGCATGGTCGACCTCGTGATGATCCGAACCTACGAGCAGGCGAAGCTGGAACGCTTCGCCGCGCATTCGCGCGTGCCCGTCATCAACGGCCTGACCAATGAGTTTCACCCGTGCCAGATCCTGGCGGACATCTTCACTTTCCTCGAGCACCGCGGTCCGATTGCCGGACGCACGGTCGCGTGGATCGGCGACGCCAACAACATGGCCTACACCTGGATCCAGGCCGCGCAGTTGCTCGGCTTCAACGTCAGCGTGTCCACCCCACCCGGCTACGCGCTCGACCCGCAGCACGCACCCGCCGGGTCGCACATCGCCGTCTTTGCCAATCCGTTGGATGCTGCGCGCGACGCCGATCTTGTGACGACCGACGTTTGGACCAGCATGGGCTTTGAGGCGGAAAACGAATCGCGCCGGCGAGCCTTTTCCGACTGGCGCGTCGACGAGACGATGATGCGCAGCGCCCGGCCCGATGCGCTCTTCATGCATTGCCTGCCGGCCCACCGCGGTGAGGAGGTCACCGCCACGGTGCTCGACGGAGCGCAGTCCGTCGTCTGGGACGAGGCGGAAAACCGGCTGCACGTGCAGAAGGCGCTGATGGAATATCTGCTGCTCGGCCGCGGGGTCGAGTAAGTCACCGAATCCCGCGCGCTGACGGCGCGCCTTTGCAAGCTGCCCACCATGTCAACCATCCTTCAAAGCCTGCCCATCGGCCAGCGAGTCGGCATCGCCTTTTCCGGCGGGCTCGACACCAGCGCAGCGTTGCTCTGGATGCGCCAGAAGGGCGCGCTCCCGTGTGCGTACACCGCCAATCTCGGTCAGCCCGACGAGCCGGATTACGAGGAGATTCCGCGCAAGGCACTGCTGTACGGCGCCGACAAGGCACGCCTTGTAGACTGCCGCGCGCAGCTGGTCGCCGAGGGCATCATGGCCCTGCAGTGCGGTGCGTTCCATATCTCGACTGCAGGACTCACCTACTTCAACACCACGCCGATCGGTCGTGCCGTGACCGGAACGTTGCTGGTCATGGCGATGAAGGAAGACGACGTCCACATCTGGGGTGACGGCAGCACGTACAAGGGCAACGACATCGAGCGCTTCTACCGCTACGGGCTGCTCGCCAACCCGTCGCTCAAGATCTACAAGCCCTGGCTCGACCAGGCCTTCATCGACGAGCTCGGCGGACGCGCCGAGATGTCCGAGTTCATGAAGCAGGCCGGCTTCGCCTACAAGATGTCGGCGGAGAAGGCCTACTCGACCGATTCGAACATGCTCGGCGCCACGCATGAGGCCAAGGACCTCGAGTACCTGTCGAGCGGCATCCGCATCGTGCAGCCGATCATGGGCGTGGCCTTCTGGCGCGACGACGTGGACATCAAGCGCGAAGAGGTCACGGTCCGCTTCGACGAAGGCCGTCCCGTTGCACTGAACGGCATCGAATTCACGGACTCCGTTGAACTGCTGCTGGAGGCCAACCGCATCGGTGGCCGCCACGGGCTCGGCATGTCGGACCAGATCGAAAACCGCATCATCGAGGCCAAGAGTCGCGGCATCTACGAGGCGCCGGGACTCGCGCTGCTGTTCATCGCATACGAGCGGCTCGTCACCGGCATTCACAACGAAGACACTATCGAGCAGTATCGCGACAATGGCCGCAAGCTCGGGCGGCTGCTCTATCAGGGCCGCTGGTTCGACCCGCAGGCGATTATGTTGCGCGAGAGCGCACAGCGCTGGGTCGCGCGTGCGATCACCGGCGAGGTCACGATCGAGCTGCGGCGCGGCAATGACTATTCGATGCTCAATACCGAGTCGCCCAACCTCACCTACAAGCCCGAGCGCCTGACGATGGAAAAGGGCGAGTCGATGTTCTCCCCGGCCGACCGCATCGGTCAGCTGACGATGCGCAACCTCGACATCGCCGACACGCGAGAGAAGCTGATCGCCTACGCCAAGGCCGGGCTGCTGTCCGGTCCCTCGGGAACCGCACTGCCTCAGTTGACCGAGGAGCGAAAGGGCAAATAGCACCGGGGGCCGTGGAGAGTTCTGCGCGCTGACTAGCCATTTGGATGAGTGCGCTGCGTCGCGATCGGTGCGACAGTGGAGTTGTTCGTGGCCGCCGGTGCTCTGCGCGTTCTCCTCACCGCAAGCGAGCTCTCCGACCGGCGACCACGACACTTGCCTTAATCGCAGCGAATCTTGGCCCGCTTTGGCGGGCCTTTTTTTCTCGGCTCATTGCACGATGACCGGTTCGGGCTCGAGGGACACGTCGAACTTCTGTCGGACCCGATCCTGCACTTCATGTGCCAGTTCCAGGATCTCCGCGCCGGTGGCGCCGCCACGATTCACCAAGACCAACGCTTGCCGTTCGTAGACCGCCGCCCGGCCACGCGCATACCCCTTGAGCCCGCACGCGTCGATCAACCAGCCGGCGGCGAGCTTGCACCGGCCCCCGCCGAGCTCGTAGCTCACCAGCGACGGAAACTTCTCGCGCAGCCGGTCACGCGTGGACCGCGGCACCACCGGATTCTTGAAGAAACTCCCGGCATTGCCGATGACGGCAGGATCGGGCAACTTGCGCCGCCGGATCGCGACCACGGATTCGAACACATCGCGCGGCTGGGGATGATCGCAGGACCGCGCCTTCAGCTCGTGCTCGACGTCGGCGTAGCCAACCACCGGCTTCCATTCCGACGGCATTGCTAGCGTCACGTTCAGCACGACATACCGCCCCGGTACCTGCTTGAACACGCTGTCGCGGTAGCCAAAGCGACACTGCTCGGTATCGAGCACGACCTGTTCTCCCGTCGCCCTGTCGTAAGCCTCGAGCGACTCGAAGCGCTCGGCGAGTTCCAGGCCATAGGCGCCGATGTTCTGGATTGGCGCCGCCCCGACCGAACCCGGGATCAACGCGAGATTTTCCAGGCCGGGAAGCGATATATCGAGCAACCGCGCGACCGTCGCATGCCAGTCCTCTCCCGCACCGACACGCACGAGATGCCTGCCGCCAGTCGCGCCAAGCCGTTCGATGCCTTCGATCTCGTTCCTGACGACCAGTCCGTCGAAGTCGCGCGTGAGAAGCACATTGCTGCCGCCCCCGAGCACGAGCAGTGGCAGCGTCTGCAGGCCCGGATCAGCCAGCAGTTCGACCAACTGCTCCGGACGGCTGACGCGCGCAAAGCACGCCGCGCGCGCCTCGACACCGAAGGTGTTGAGAGCCCTCAGGCTGACATTGCGCTCGACGTTCACGGGCATCGGACGATTGTAGGGGCGAGCGCATAGACTTCCGCTGCCAGCAACTTCCATGGTTCACGGAGATACGCCATGCCGTCATTTGACGCCGTCTGCAAACCGAACATGGTCGAGGTTCGCAATTCGGTCGAGCAGGCCAACAAGGAAATTTTCAATCGCTTCGACTTCAAGGGCACTGACGCACGCATCGAATCCAAGGACTTCGAGCTGACTGCGTACGCCGACGATGACTTCAAGCTGGGCCAGGTACGTGACGTGCTGACGACGAAAATGGCCAAGCGCGGCGTCGACGTCCGCCTGCTTGACCTTGGCAAGCCGGAGAAGATCTCCGGCGACAAACTGAAGCAGACGATCAAGGTCCGCAACGGCATCGAATCGGTGCTCGCCAAGAAGATGGTTGGCCTGATCAAGGAGAGCAAGCTCAAGGTCAACGGCAGCATCCAGGGCGACACGGTGCGGGTAACAGGCGCGAAGCGGGACACGCTGCAGGAAGTCATTGCGATGCTGCGCGCGCAGATCACCGAGGTCCCGCTCACGTTTGAGAACTTCCGCGACTAACCGGGCGGCCGTTCGTCGTGCAGGACCGCACGGTCGGTGCGCCGGGCGCCTGCCACGGCCCCGCCGGGCGCCACGCGTGCGCCGCTCGCTCGGCTCAAACTTGCATCGCACTGTGCCTGGGCCAGACTGCGACTCGCTAGCTTTTGGAATGTGAATCTGCCGACCCGCCGAACATCGGCTTGGGCTTGTCATCCGAATGGTTGGGCTTTACCCTAAACGCGGTATGAGAACGACACCGTCCCGGTTCAGCGCCTTTGTGGGCTCCGTCGACCCGCTGCTCGACAGTACTGCTGCTGCGCGGCGCGCGCCACCGGCAGCGACGGAGTCGTCGGTCATAGAGGCGCGCTACCCGGCTGTTGTGCGCGCCCTAACGCTGCTCTGGGGCTATCCGGAGATGAATCAGTACTTCGAGAAGGCTTGGAGCGGCCAGGACCCGACCATCAATCAGCTTGAGCCGGAAGCGATCGCCGAGCTGATGATGCTGGCGGCGATCCACCAGCGTATCTGCCCGTACCGCCCGGCCAAGAAGGTGGAAGAGTATTACGGCGGCGGCCACTGGGCCGACACGTGGCAGCCAGCACGCTTGCGGCGCTGAACTGCGCACACTGCCGCGCGGCCTCAGCCGCGCACCCCGCGCAGCCAACGGTCATACAGGTGAGCTGCCACGCGGCACATGCGTTCCGCTCGTTGCTCCACGGCTTCGACCATCGCGGCCACGGACTGCACGGCAGGGCCGCCGGTGCGAGCGCGTTCGCGTTCGAACTCGCGCGCGGCCAGCGGATCGGTCGCCCAACTGCGCACCAGCTCGGGCGTCATCTCGATGTGGAACTGCATGCCGACGTGGTCATAACCCGTCCTCGGCAGCACGAACGCCTGGTTCGCACACCACGAACCGGTGAGAAATCGACGGCCACCGGGCGGCAACTCGAAGGTGTCGCCGTGCCAGTGGAACAGTTCAACCGCCTCGGCACCCGCGCCTAGCCATTCGTGTGCCAGCACTGCGTCGTCGATCGCGACCCGTGCCCAGCCCATTTCCAAGTAGGGGGCGCGCGTCACGGATCCGCCGAAGGCCCGGGCCAGCAGCTGCCCGCCTAGGCAATGGCCGATGATCGGAATTCCCCGCTCATCGGCATCACGCAGGAACCCAATCTCCTCAGCAATCCAGGGCAACGGATCATTGACGCTCATGTTGCCACCGAGCGAGCAGACACCTCCGTACGGCGCGGCCGATGGCGGCACCTTGGCCCCTGCGTCGATGCGGATTACTTCGTAGCTCCGTCCGCGCGCCCGCAGGTGCTGCTCGAAGTTGCCAGGCTCAACGTCGGCCTCATGCTGCACGATCGCGATCGGCTTCATGCGAAGCGGGATATCGCCTCAGGCGACGGAACGCGCGTGGTGCGTCGGGATCGCACCGTAGCGCTGGCGGATGGCGGCCGCGATGCCGGCCACATCGAGGCCGCACTCCTTCAGCAGCAAAGCAGTGTCGCCGTGGTCGACGAAGCGATCCGGAAGGCCGATCTGCAGTACGGGAATCTTGAGGTCCGCTGCGGCCAGGGCCTCCAGCACGGCGCTGCCCGCACCGCCCTGCACGGCGTTTTCCTCCAACGTCACCAGTGCATCGTGCGAGCGCGCCAGTTGCAGCACCAGCGCAGCATCGAGCGGCTTAACGAAGCGCATGTCGGCAACGGTCGCATCGAATTCCTCGGCGGCGACCAGCGCCGGCGCCACCAGCGAACCGAAGGCGAGCAAAGCGATGCGATGCCCGCTACGCGCCCTGGACGAGCGACGCAGGAGACCGCGACCCAGTGGCAAGCTAGACATCTCCTGGGCGACAGTCACCCCCGGCCCCGCGCCGCGCGGATAGCGAACCGCCGCCGGTCCGTCGCACTGCAACGCGGTGTACAGCATCTGCCGGCACTCGTTCTCGTCGGACGGTGTCATGACAACCATGTTCGGGATGCAGCGCAGGAATGACAGGTCAAACGCCCCGTGGTGAGTGGCGCCGTCGGCACCGACCAGGCCGCCGCGGTCGAGGGCGAACACGACCGGCAGATTTTGCAGCGCCACGTCATGAATGAGCTGGTCGTAGGCACGCTGCAGAAACGTCGAGTAGATCGCGACCACCGGCCTCATGCCATCGCAGGCCAGGCCCGCGGCGAACGTTACGGCGTGCTGCTCAGCAATGCCGACATCAAAGTACCGGTCCGGAAACTCCTTCTCGAAGCGCACCAACCCGGAGCCTTCCCGCATCGCCGGCGTGATGCCTACGACGCGCGAATCGATCACAGCGACGTCCACCAGCCAGTCGCCGAAGACCTGCGTGTACGTCGCCTTGCTGGACGCAGCCTTGGTGATACCCACGCTGGGATCGAACCTGCCCGGGCCGTGATACAGCACAGGATCGGCCTCTGCCAGCTTGTAACCTTGGCCCTTGCGCGTGACTACGTGCAGGAACTGCGGTCCCGGCAGCTGCTTTAGGTTCTGCAGCGTTGGAATCAAGGACTCGAGATCGTGCCCGTCGATCGGCCCGATGTAGTTGAGCCCAAACTCCTCAAAAAGTGTTCCTGGCACCACCATGCCCTTGGCGTGCTCTTCGAGCTTTCGCGCCAGCTCGAACACCGGCGGGAAGTTCTTCAGCACCTGCTTGCCGGCCTGCTTGGCGGCCGCATAAAAGCGGCCGCTCATCAGACGTGCGAGGTAGCGATTGAGCCCACCGACGGCGGGCGAGATCGACATGTCGTTGTCGTTCAGCACGACGAGCAACCGAATGTTGTCGGTTACGCCAGCGTTGTTCAGCGCCTCAAATGCCATGCCGGCGCTCATGGCGCCATCGCCGATGACCGCAATCGCGTGCCGATCACTGCCCTGGTTGCGCGCCGCCACCGCCATGCCGAGCGCCGCCGAGATCGATGTGGACGAATGCGCGGTGCCGAAGGTGTCGTACTCGCTTTCCGACCGCCGCGGAAAGCCCGACACGCCGCCATACTGGCGCAGCTTCGCCATGCCATCGCGTCGTCCGGTCAGGATCTTGTGCGCGTAGGTCTGGTGGCCGACGTCCCAAACGATGCGATCGTCTGGCGTTTCGAATACGTAGTGCAGCGCGATTGTCAGCTCGACGGTGCCGAGGTTCGAGCTGAGGTGGCCACCGGTCTTCGAAACCGATTCAAGGACGAACTGGCGCAGCTCGTCCGCCAGTGCCAGAAGCTCCGAGCGATCCAGCCGACGCAGGTCGGCCGGTCTGTCGATCGCTTTCAGCAGTGAACTCATCGACGGATTCAGTGATTGCGGCAGACGATCAGATCGGCCAATTCGCGCAGCCGGAGTGCGCGTGCACCCAGCCCGGACACCGCTTCGAGAGCCTGGGCGCGCAACCGCAGGCTCAGCGCACGCGCCGCTTCGAGCCCAAGCACCGAGACATAGGTCGGCTTGGCCTGCGCTGCATCCTTACCCGCCGTCTTGCCGAGATCGGCGGTATCGCCTTCGACGTCCAGGATGTCGTCGACGACCTGGAATGCGAGACCGATAGCGTCTCCATACCGGGTGAGTGCTTCGCGCGTGCATTCGGTCAGCGCGGCCGCCTGGCCCGACAGCGCGCCCATCAGCACCGCTGCCTTCAGCAATGCGCCAGTCTTCATCCGATGCATGCGCTCGAGCTCCGGCGGCGTAATCTGGCGACCGACCACGGAGAGATCGATCGCTTGTCCGCCACACATGCCATGCGTGCCCGCGGCGTGCGCGAGCTCTCGCATCAGCGATGCCGTCTGCGGCGCCGGCAGTGAACCATTGGCGATTACCGTAAACGCTTCCGCCTGCAACGCATCGCCTGCCAGCATGGCGGTGGCTTCATCGAACGCAACGTGCACTGTCGGCTTGCCCCGCCGCAGCACGTCATTGTCCATGCACGGCAAGTCATCATGTACCAGTGAATACGCATGTACGTACTCGACCGCCAGTGCTGCGCGGTCGAGCGCTTCGGCGTCGGCCGCAGTCACTTCCCCGGCCGCATACACCAGCAAAGGCCGTACCCGCTTGCCCCCGCCCAGCACTGCGTAGCGCATCGCCGCGTGCAGGCGCTGCGGCTCGCGGTCAGCAGCGGGCAGCATGTCCGCGGCGGTGGATTCGAAGCGCTCGCCGGCATCGCGCACCCAGAGTTCAAATGCCTCCGGAGCCTGCAGTCCCAGCGCCAGCGCGGACGCTGCGCTCATGAGCCTGCGCCCCGCAAATCGCTCGGGTCAAGCGGTTTCAGCATGTCGCCCTCGAGCTGCTTGATCTCCTGCTCGGCCTGTGCGAGTCGCGCTTGACAGAGGCGTGCCAGTTCTGCGCCTCGCCGGTAGGCCGCGATTGATTCGTCGAGCGACAACTCGCCAGACTCCATGCGGCGTACCAGCGCATCGAGTTCATCGAGCGCCTGTTCAAAGGTCTGTGAGGCGGGGGCGTGCTTGGGTGGCATCAGGAGTCGGGCAATGGCGCAAAGCGTGAACCCGATTCTAGAGCAGCGCTGTCGTAGCCCGTGGCGGCGTCCCGACCGAGCTCTCTAGAATGCCGCCGATGAGCGCGCTCTGGATGCTGGTGGCCGCGGGGCTCTTTTCCGTCATGGGCGCCATGGTTAAGCTCGCCAGCAAGCAGTATGGCGTCAGTGAGATCGTTCTGTATCGCTCGCTGATCGGCATCGTTATCCTGTATGCGTTCGTGCGCTGGCGCCGCGCATCCCTGGCAACTCCCGTGGCGAAGAAGCACCTGTCGCGCGGCGCTGTCGGCACCGCCGCACTTGCGCTCTGGTTCTACGCCACCACGAAGCTGCCGCTCGGCACCGCGATGACGCTCAACTACACGTCGCCGCTGTTCCTGGCGGCCTTCACGGTCGGCTTCGGGCTCAAGGCCGGGCTGCGCGCCGATTGGCGGCTGGTCGGAGCCGTGTGCATCGGATTCGTCGGGGTCCTTCTGCTTCTGCGGCCGACATTTTCTGACGATCAGCAGGTGGCAGCGCTGGCCGGCCTGGTTTCGGGCGTGCTGTCGGCCATCGCGTACTGGTACGTGCGCGAACTCGGCCGCCTCGGCGAACCGGAGTGGCGCACGGTCTTCTACTTCTCGTTGTCGGGCACCGTGCTCGGCCTGGCGGGCACCGCGCTCGCGGGATTCTCCAGGCACGATGCGCACGGCATCGCGTTGCTCGCCGGGATCGGCGTAACCGCGACGATGGCACAACTCGCGATGACGCGCGCCTATGCCTACGGGCATACGCTAGTGGTGGCGAATCTCCAGTATTCCGCGGTGGTGTCCGCGTCCTTGATCGGGATTTTCTTTTTCGGTGATCAGATTCCGTTGCTCGGCTGGGTCGGGATTGCGATCATCATCGCGAGCAGCGTTGCTTCCACCGTGCTGATCGCGCGCCGGCGCGCTCCCGCGACAGTGACGCACGACGGCCGAACCCCAAAACGAACCTGAGGTGCCGATGGACTACACGACGCTGGTTACCGCAGAGACACTGCAAGCGCACCTTGCCAATCCGCGGTGGGCGGTCTTCGACGTTCGCCACGATCTCTTCGATCTCGGCGCCGGACTGCGTGCCTATCGTGCCGGCCATGTTCCCGGAGCGCAGTTCGCCTCCATCGACGACGATCTTTCTGGGATCAAGACCGGCCGCAATGGTCGCCATCCGCTGCCGAATCGGGACGCACTCGTCGAACGGTTCCGCGCATGGGGTCTTGGCAATGACAGCCAGATCGTGGCCTACGACGCACAGGGCGGGCAATTCGCGGCGCGGCTGTGGTGGCTGGCGCGCTGGCTCGGACACGCGCGCGTGGCGGTCCTGGACGGAGGCTGGCCGACGTGGACCGCGAACGGCTGGGGCCACGGAAACAACAGCGGTCGCGCGCGCCGCGGGCGACTTCAGCGCCGGAGTCTCACTCGTCAAGGTTGTCACGTCCGAAGCCGTGCTCGCAGCACTCGGGCAGCGTGACCGCCGGCTGCTGGATGCACGCATGCCGGAGCGCTACCGCGGAGAGCAGGAGCCGATCGATCCCGTGGCCGGCCACATTCCAGGTGCGCTCAATCGACCCTGGCAGCACAATCTCACCGCCGACCAGCGCTTCAAGTCATCGGCGCAACTGAAGTCCGAATTTGCCGCGCTGCTGGGCGATCTCGCTCCCCGCGCAGTCACGCACCAGTGCGGCTCCGGCGTCACCGCCTGCCACAACGTGCTCGCGATGGAAGTCGCCGGACTGTCCGACTCTGCGCTTTACGCCGGATCCTGGAGCGAGTGGATCGCCGACTCCAAGCGCCCCATACGCATGGGCGCTCATCCCTAGGGCGCTATGACGAACGATCAGTGCCCGCCGAAGGATCCGGTCGCGAGCGCGGCGATGACCACGCCGAGCAGCACCAGCCCCACTTCCGGCAGCGTCTTCGCCAATGACGACCGACGCATCATCTCCGGCAGCAGATCCGACAGCGCGATGTAGATGAAGCTCGCGGCGGCGATCGCCAGCGCATACGGCAGCAGCGACTGCATTTCGTCCAGCACGAAGTAGCCGATGAGCCCGCCCAGCACGGCCGACATTCCCGACAGCAGATTGAACGCGAATGCGCGCCGGCGCGTGAAGCCGGCGTTCAGCAGGATCATGAAGTCACCGACCTCGTGCGGGATCTCGTGCGCCATCACCGACAAGGTGGCGATGAAACCCAGGTGCACGTCGACGAGGAACGCGCTGGCGATGACCACGCCATCGGCGAAATTGTGGAACGCGTCGCCCACGAGGATCGGAACTCCACCGCGCCCGGCTTCATGTTTGTCGTGGCCATGCGCGTGGTGATGCAGGTCGCCTTCGTGGTGGTGTGTGTGATGAATCAGCGACAACTTCTCCAGCAGGAAGAAGCCCAGGATGCCGGCCAGCAGCACCCATCCCAGCGCCTGCGGATCAGCCCCACTGTGAAACGCCTCCGGCAGCAGGTGCGTCACCGCGGTCGCCAGCAGCAGACCGGCCGAGACCGGCACCAGGCGGTCGATCACCTGCGCGAGGTAGCGAAAACTCAGCAAGGCCGCCAGCCCGATCGACAGCAACGTCGAGACGAGATTCGCGAGGATGATGTAGCCGAGCGTGGTCATCGTGGAGCCGGTCAGTCCCGCGCGCCATAAGCGCTGGGTTCGCTCAGGAGCTTCCTGCTTTTCTGAGGTGAAGCCGCAACGCAAAGGGGCGCCAACGCGCCCCTTTGCCCATTTGATGGAAGCGTAGCAGGGCTGTCAAGCCCTGCCCGCGCGTCGCCTCACCCCAGGTATTGCTTGAACCACACCGACAGGCGCTTCCAACCGTCTTCGGCCTGCTCCTTCCGGTAGCTTGGCCGGTAGTCAGCGTGGAAGGCATGCGGCGTGTCGGGGTAGATCACGATCTCGCTTCGGGTGTTGCCGGCCGCCTTCAGCGCGGCCCGCATCTTTTCCAGGGTGTCGCCCGGTATGCCGCCATCTGCGCCACCATACAGCCCCAGCACCGGCGCCTTGATCGCGCTCGCCACGTCCAGGGCTGGCTTGTCCCCCGGGTTGAAGGCGCGCGCGACGGGTCCGTACCACGCGACCCCCGCGGCGAGGTTCGGGTTGTGTGCCGCATACATCCATACGACCCGGCCGCCCCAGCAGAAGCCGGTAACGCCGAGCTTGCCGCCGCCGCCATTCTTCGCCGCCCAGGCAACCGCCGCATCAAGGTCAGACATCACCTGAGCGTCCGACACCTTTGAGACGACTTCCTTGATCAGCGTTGCGACGTCGCTGAACTTCGTCGGGTCGCCCTGCCGTGCATACAACTCCGGCGCAATCGCGAGGTAACCCTGCTTGGCCAGGCGGCGTGTCACGTCCTTGATGTGTTCGTGCACGCCGAAGATTTCCTGCACCACCAAGACCACGGGCAGCCCGGTCTTGCCGGCCGGTTGCGCGCGGTAGGCCGGCACCTCGCCGTCCCGTGTCGGAATTCTTACTTCGCCGGCGGTCAAGCCTTGAGTGTCAGTGGTGATCATTGTTTTCGCTTGCACCGGCAGCACCGCCGCGGCAAAGCCCGCTCCGAGCGAGGTCTTCACGAAGCCGCGGCGGTCGAGGCGCAGAGGCGGATGCAGGCGGTCGAGTTCGGACCTTGCATCGTAGGTCGTCAGACTGAAATGTTCCACTTCTTACCTTTTCCCGCCCGATAGGCCGTGAGGTTATCGACGAGGTGGCAACTTAGAATGCGGGCAAACCCGGGCGAACGGCGCGCGGCCGCCTCGGCGCGGCTTGCACCACCTCAGAGCCCGATAGATACGGAGGAGTTCCCGATGCAGCGTCAAGGATGTCGCCTAGCGACCTGGCTCGCCGTGCTGGCCATCACAGGGTGCGCAGCCACGGCGCCCACACCCGCCGGGCGCCTGGAAAACACGGCATGGATTGCCGAAACCATTGAAGGCAAGCCTGCGACCTCGGCCCGCAGCACGCTGCGCTTCTTTGACCGCCAATACGCAGGCGGCTCGCTCGGCTGCAACCCGTATTCGACGACCTACTTCATCGATGCGGCCGGGCTGCGCTTCGGCGGGATCGCGCCCACGAGCAACACGTGTCCGCCGGCGGTAATGGAGCAGGAGGTGCGATTCACTGCGGTGCTCGAAGCCACACGCAACGCGCGCCGCGATGCAGCAGGTTCGCCGTTGCTGCTACTCGATGCGGACGGCAAGACGCGGGCGACGCTGACGCCATTGACGCCATAGTCGGGCCGCCCGACTTTGCGAGGCTGAAGCATCCGCAATCAGAGGTACGCGCCAGCGAATCCGGCCGCCACCCCCGTTGCCCACGCCCACTGGAAGTTGTACCCGCCGAGCCAACCGGTCACGTCGACCACCTCACCGATGAAGTGCAGCCCCGGCGCCTTACGCGCTTCGATCGTTGACTGCGAGAGTTCGTCAGTGGCTACGCCGCCGCGTGTGACTTCGGCTTTGCGATAGCCCTCAGTACCGCTCGGCACGAGGCTCCACTGCTTCAGTGAGATTGCGAGCATGCGCAGCTCGGCGTCTGAGACATCGGCGATGCGACGATCTGCCCCGTGGCCCTGCAGTGCGCTCCATTGCTCGGCAAGCCGGCGCGGCAGCCAAGCGGAAAGCGCGTTGGCGATGGTCTGCTTACTCGTTCGTTTCAGCACCAGAAGTTCGTCCTCGGCCTGCGAGCTGCGCCGCGACGGCAGCAGATCGATGCTGATGGCCTCGCGTGGGCTCCAGTGGCTGGAAATCTGCAGGATTGCCGGCCCGGAGAGCCCGCGATGCGTGAAAAGCAGATCTTCGTCGAACTGGCCCACGTTACAGCGCACCTGCGCCGCGAGCGAAACACCGGCGAGCTCGGCGAACGGCTGCCAGGCGCGCGTATCGAATGTCAGCGGCACGAGCGCCGGGCGCGGTTCGACGATGCGCAGGCCGAACTGGCGTGCGATGCGGTAGCCGAAGTCCGTCGCGCCGATCTTCGGGATCGACAGGCCTCCGGTCGCGATGACGAGACGACGGGTGCGCAGCACGCCCGCGTCGGTTTCGAGTGCGTAGTCAACCCCGGCGCGACGCACCGCGCTCACCACGCACGGCATGCGCCACTGTACGTTGCCGGCGCCGCACTCGGCCTGCAGCATTGCGATGATCTGTTCAGCGCTTTCGTTGCAGAAGAGCTGGCCCTTGTGCTTTTCGTGGAAGGCGATGCCATAGCGCTTTACCAGAGCGATGAAGTCTGCTGGCGTGTAGCGCGAAAGCGCCGAGCGCGCGAAGTGTGGGTTCTCGGAGAGATAGCGCTCGGGGCGGTCGGCTTCGAGGTTCGTGAAGTTGCAGCGACCGCCGCCGGAGATGCGGATCTTCTCGGCGAGGCGCGTCGCGTGATCGATCAGCACGACGCGCGCGCCGCGTTGGCCGGCGACCGCCGCGCACATCATGCCAGCCGCGCCTGCACCGATGACGGCGACATCGAAGTCGGCCACGCCGCTCACGTGGCACCCGCCCGCACTTCGCGATGCCGCATCGCGCGAAGTGTCATGCGCCAAGCCGGAGGTAGCGGCTTTGCACCAGCCCGCTCGCGAATCTGCGCGTCGCCTGGAGTGTCCACTCCGAGGCAGGCAGTCCTCGTTCGAACAACGGCCGACCTGTCCCGAGCATGACGGGCACGCTCGACAGCGTCAGTTCGTCGACCAGACCTTCGCGCAGGCCCTGGCGGCTTGCCTGCCCGCCGTCGACATACACGCGCCGTGCGCCTTCGACGACCAAGGAGTTCAATAGCCGTGTGAGAGAGCCTTCGTGCGCCTGTTCGCCGCGGTCGCCTGTGAGCGTGCGATGCGTTAGCACGATCACGCGGCGGCCGGCGAACGGCCACTCGCCAAAGGTCAGCACCTTGTCATACGTTGCGCGGCCGAGCACGACGGTATCGATCGTCGAGTAGAACTCCGCGTACCCATAGTCCTCGCCCGGCACCTGCATGGCGTCGAGCCAGTCGAGGCTGCCGTCATCGCGCGCGATGAACCCGTCGAGGCTCACCGCGATATAGACGCAGACGACGGGGCGCAGCACGCGAGCGGACTCGAGCTCTACTCGGCGGTGAAGAAACCCTTCATGCGATCGACGAAGCTCTTCTCCTGCGGAGAATGCTTCTGCCCGCCGGCCTTCAGCGACGTATCGAACTCGCGCAACAGTTTCTTCTGCTTCTCGGTCAGCCGGACCGGTGTCTCAACGCTGACGTGGCAGTAGAGGTCGCCGGGGTAACTCGAGCGCACGCCCTTGATGCCCTTGCCACGCAAGCGATAGGTCTTGCCGGACTGTGTGCCTTCGCCGACCTCGAGACTCGCCTTGCCGTTGAGCGTCGGCACTTCGACCTCGCCGCCGAGCGCGGCAGTCGTGAAACCGATTGGAACCTCGCAGTGCAGATCGTCCCCGTCGCGCTGAAATACAGTGTGTTGCTTGAGGTGGATCTCGACGTACAGGTCGCCGTGCGGCCCGCCGTTCATGCCCGGCTCGCCCTTGCCCGCCAGGCGGATACGCTGGCCTTCGTCGATGCCCTGCGGAATCGCGACTTCGAGCACCTTGTTCTTTCTGACGCGCCCTGCACCGCTGCAGGGCGTGCACGGTTCCGGAATCACCTTGCCGCTGCCGCGACAGGTCGGGCACGTTTGCTGAATCGAGAAGAAACCCTGCGACATGCGTACGTTGCCGGCGCCGCCGCAGGTGCCGCAGGTCTTGGCGCTGGTGCCCGGCTTTGCGCCGGAACCCGAACAGGTCTCGCACGTATCCCAGCTCGGCACGCGAATCTCGGTGGCGAATCCTTCGGCGGCCTGCTCAAGGGTGACCTCCATGCTGTAGCGCAGGTCGGCGCCGCGATAGACGGCGTTGCGGCCGCCGCGCGCGCCACCGCCGAAGATGTCGCTGAAGATGTCGCCGAACGCATCGGCGAAGCCGCCGAAGCCCTCTGGTCCACCGCCGCCGAAGCCGCCCGCGCCCTGCCCGAGCCCCGCGTGGCCGAATCGGTCGTAGGCCGCGCGCTTGCTGGCGTCGGACAGCACTTCGTAGGCTTCCTTCGCCTCCTTGAACTTCTCTTCGGATTCCTTGGCGTCGCCGTCCGTGTTGCGGTCCGGGTGGTGCTTCATCGCCAGCTTGCGATAGGCCTTGGTGATGTCCTGTTCGGACGCGTCCTTCGCTACCCCGAGGACTTCGTAGTAATCGCGCTTAGACATCGACTCGAGCATCCAGTGTGTTCAACCGACCCGGTCACGCCGCCTCCACTTGCGGCCACTGATGGCCGATTACGCGAGGAACGCGTGGCGGAAAGCAATGCAGTTTACGTGCCGTGCGTCGGCGCGCCGCCTTTCAGCGAAGCGTCGAGCCGGCGATACAACTCCTTCTGTTCCGACGTCAGATGCACGGGCGTTTCGACCTGCACCTGGGCATACAGATCGCCGTGCGATCCGGACTTCATCGCCGGCATGCCTTTGCCGCGCAGGCGAAAGCGGCGGCCCGGCTGCGTGCCCGCGGGGATCGTCATCGTCACCTGGCCATCGAGCGTCGGCACGTCGATCTCGCCACCCAGCGCGGCCGTCGGCTGGCTGATCGTGACGCGCGTGACGAGATCGTCGCCCTCGCGCTCGAAGCGCGCATGCGGCTCGATGTGGATCTGCACCAGCAAATCGCCCGCCGTCCCGCCGTCATGTCCGGGCTGGCCGCGCCCGGCGACACGCACCTTCTGGCCATCGCGGATGCCGGCAGGGATCTTCACCTCGAGCGTACGTTCTCCGCTGCCGCCTTCGCCCGGCACGTTGATCATCGTCTCGAAGCCACGTGCGACCTGTTCGAGCGAGACGTTCATGCGATAGGCGATGTCGGCGCCCTGACGCGTGCGCGGTGCCGCGCCACGTCTACCACCACGCGCTCCGCCGAATAGGCCTTCGAACAAGTCTTCCGGATTGCCCTCGAAATGGAAGCCCTCGAAACCACCGCCGGGTGCCTGGCCGCCACGCGACTGGCGGAACACTTCGTTGAAGTCGAAGCCCCCTGCGCCGGGACCCGCAGCTCCCGCCATCGACGGATCGACGCCGGCGTGACCGAAGCGGTCATAGGCCGCACGCTTGTCCGTGTCGGACAGCATCTCGTAGGCCTCCTTGGCCTCCTTGAAGCGCGTCTCGGCATCCTTCCGACCCTTGTTGCGGTCCGGGTGGTACTTCATCGCCAGTTTGCGATACGCCTTCTTGATGTCCTCTTCGGACGCGCCCTTAGGCACGCCGAGGATCTCGTAGAAGTCGCGTTTGCTCATTCGTGATTCGTCACTGTCTTCAATGCAAAAGCCGGGTGCGGCTTGTCGGCCTGCACCCGGCGGTTCCGGGCACAGGCCCGGTGTTGGCGGCTGACGCGTTCCCGCTTAGCCGCGCTTCACTTCCTTGAACTCGGCGTCGACGACGCTCTCGTCCTCGGCCTTTGCTCCACCCGGTGCCGCGCCTGCATCAGCAGACTGAGCACCTTGCGCCTGCACTGCCGCCATCAGCTGCTGGTGCGCTTCGGTCAACGCCTTCAGCTTTGCCTCGATCGCGGACTTGTCGTCGCCCTTGATCGCTTCTTCAAGTTCCTTCGCGGCGGACTCGACGCGCTCCTTGGTCGCCGCGCCGGCCTTGTCGCCGGCTTCGGTGGCCGCCTTGCGCGCTTCGTGCACGGCCGCATCGGCCATGTTGCGTGCGTGCGCGAGTTCGAAGCGCTTGTGGTCCTCAGCCTTGTTGGCTTCGGCGTCCTTCACCATGCGCTGGATCTCGTCTTCGGTGAGGCCCGAGTTCGCCTTGATCGTTATCTTGTTTTCCTTGCCGGTGGCCTTGTCTTTGGCGCTGACGTGCAGAATGCCGTTGGCGTCGATGTCGAACGTGACCTCGATCTGCGGCATGCCGCGCGGCGAAGCTGCAATGCCTTCCAGGTTGAACTCGCCGAGCAGCTTGTTTCCGCCTGCCATTTCACGCTCACCCTGGTAGACCTTGATCGTCACTGCCGGCTGGTTGTCTTCCGCCGTGGAGAAAGTCTGCGCGAACTTGGTCGGGATCGTCGTGTTCTTCTGGATCATCTTCGTCATGACGCCGCCGAGCGTCTCGATACCGAGCGAGAGCGGCGTGACGTCGAGCAGCAACACGTCCTTCTTGTCCCCGGCCAGCACCGAACCCTGGATCGCCGCACCGACGGCGACTGCCTCGTCCGGATTGACGTCCTTGCGCGGCTCCTTGCCGAACAGGTCCTTGACGACTTCCTGCACCTTCGGCATGCGCGTCTGGCCGCCGACCAGGATGACGTCCTGGATGTCGGACACTTTCAGCCCCGCGTCCTTGAGCGCGGTCTTCACCGGCTCGACCGTGCGCTGGATCAGTTCCTCGACCAGCGACTCGAGCTTCGAGCGCGTGAGCTTGATGTTCAGGTGCTTCGGTCCCGAGGCATCGGCCGTGATGTACGGCAGATTGATCTCGGTCTGCGTGGCCGACGACAATTCGATCTTGGCCTTCTCAGCTGAATCCTTCAGGCGCTGCAGCGCGAGCACGTCCTTCGACAGATCGGCGCCCTGTTCCTTCTTGAACTCGGCGACGACGTAATCGATGATGCGCTGGTCGAAGTCCTCGCCGCCCAGGAACGTGTCGCCGTTGGTCGACAGCACTTCGAACTGCTTCTCGCCCTCGACATCGGCGATCTCGATGATCGAGATGTCGAACGTGCCGCCGCCAAGGTCATAGACCGCGATCTTGCGGTCGCCCTTGCCGGCCTTGTCCATGCCGAACGCAAGCGCGGCCGCGGTCGGCTCGTTGATAATGCGCTTGACCTCGAGGCCGGCGATGCGGCCCGCGTCCTTGGTGGCCTGGCGCTGCGAGTCATTGAAGTACGCCGGCACCGTGATGACGGCTTCAGTGACCTCGTGGCCGAGGTAGTCCTCGGCGGTCTTCTTCATCTTGCGCAGTACTTCGGCCGACACCTGCTGGGCCGCTAGATCCTTCCCCTGCGCGCGCACCCAGGCGTCGCCATTGGACGCCTTGACGATCGCGAAGGGCATCAGCTTGATGTCCTTCTGCACTTCGGCGTCCTCGAATTTGCGCCCGATCAGGCGCTTGACCGCGTACAGCGTGTTCTTGGCATTCGTGACCGCCTGCCGCTTGGCCGGCGCGCCGACCAGGATCTCGCCGTCGTCGAGATAGGCGATGACCGACGGCGTCGTGCGCGTGCCTTCTGCGTTTTCGATGACCTTGACCTGGTCGCCCTCCATTACCGCCACGGCAGAGTTGGTAGTGCCCAAGTCGATTCCGATGATCTTTGCCATGCAATGCTCCCCTCAAATGTCGGTCGGCGGCCCGTAGCCGTCGCAATCTTCACTGCACGCTATATGCGCACCATCCCCATGGTTTCAACGAGCGTGCCATTGGAATTCACTTTGCAATCACCACCAGAGCCGGGCGCAGCACCCGCTCCGAAAGAGTCCAGCCCTTCTGCAGCACCGAGACGACCTGGTTGACGGGACACTGGTCCGACGCCGGCACCGACGAGATCGCCTGATGCCGGTGTGGGTCGAACTTCTGCCCGACCGGATTGATTTCGGCCAGCGCGTTCTTTTCGAAGGCCGACCTCAATTGGCGCAGCGTCAGTTCGACGCCCTCGCGCAGTTGCTCGGCGGACGCGTCCTTGACCTCGAGCGCCTTCTCCAGGCTATCCACCACGGGGACCAGCGACTCGGCAAAGGACTCGACCGCAAACTTGTACGCCTTGGAGACTTCTTCCTGTCCGCGGCGGCGGACGTTCTCGGCATCGGCCTTGGCACGCAGGTAGAGGTCGTAGTTCTCGTTCGCCTTTGATAGCGCCGCGTCGAGTTCCCGCTCGACCTCAGCGACAGAACTCGAACCGATCGCAGGCTGAGCGGCGGCTTCAGCCGCAGCTGACTTTTCCTTCTCAGGCGTAGCGGTGTCGACCGCCGCACCCGGATCCGGCTGCTGCATCACTCCTCCAGGTTTTATGTTTTGATTTCAAAGGCTTACCTGATTTGTGGGCGGCCGCGTGGAAATCAAGCGGCGGCCGCGACAAAGTTTGCTTCAAACCGAGCTTTGGGCGATGTGACAGAGCCTGCCCGGCTCGTTGCGCGCGGCCCAAGGGCTGCAAACGTCCAGGGCCAGCACCGCGGAGCCGCGCCAGCAGGACCTCGCCCGCACCACGCCGTGGGTCCAGGCGTCGCGCGGCCGCGACATCGGCTGCCACGCGCCCAGCGGCGATTTATCCGGCGCCGGTCAGTCGCCTCGTGCCGTCCAGCGCCCCGGCCCACGCGCGATTCACCGGTTTGGATGAGAGGTCGGCCGAGCGCACTCGCGGTAACGTGGGATCGGATGACCTTCCGCGTTCCGTCGAGCATCAGTACAAAGCACATGGATCCTTTACCGCGAGCCACCACAGACATGGCGGTCCTCAAGCAGAACGACCACGATCCCCGCGGCGAATCGTTCGGGGCGCAGGCGCCAATTGCCTTGCTCGGCCTGGCTGCAATCGCGATCATCGCGCTGATCAATGCACATGCACGGCCGGCGGCGGTCGACAAGGCACCGGTCGTTGCAGCGGCCTGCAGCACCGAATGCGGGACCGTCGTCGCCGTCACGCGCTCCGCGCACTCGTCCCCGGTCTATTTCGTCGAGGTGCAGATGCTCGACGGTTCGATGCGGGTGGTGCAGCAGCTGGCAGCCGGCTTCAAGGTCGGCGACGTGGTGCAGGTCAACGGAAACGCACTGTCGCTGCGTCAGCCGACGTCCTGAAAACCGTCGGCGCCTGCCGGCCTAGCGCTCTGCCCCCATCTGCACGGCCCGCGCGCGGCCCTGTTCGGCCGCGGCGGTGCGAGTTGCAGTCTCGGCACGTCCCGTCGGCCAGCCCTGCATGTGCTGCACGCACAGGTCCGTGAGCGCAGCGATGAAGGCGGACGACTCGTTCAGGCACGCGATATAGCGGTACTCCTCGCCGCCGCTGGCCAAGAACGTGTCGCGACCCTCGATCGCGATTTCCTCCAGCGTCTCGAGGCAGTCCGCCGGGAAACCGGGGCAGATGACATCGACCGTCTTGGCACCGCCCCGGGCCAGCTCCACGAGCGTCGGTGTCGTGTAGGGCTGCAGCCACTCCGCGCGGCCGAAGCGCGACTGGAAGGTCAGCACGTACTCGTCCGGGCCGAGGCCCAGTGACTCGGCAAGCAGCCGTCCGGTCTTCTGGCACTCGCAGTGGTACGGGTCGCCAAGCCGCAACGTGCGCTTGGGCACGCCGTGAAAACTCATCACCAGCTTGCCGCCGCGATCCTGGGCGCGGCCGTGGCGCTTCCAGTGGTCGAGCACCGATTGCCGGAGCGCGGTGATGTAGCCGGGATAATCATGGAAATGCTTGATCCAGCGCACCTCGGGGAGGTTGCGCACGCGGCCAAGGATGTTGAAGACCTCATCCAGCGCCGACGCCGTTGTCGTCGCTGAATACTGCGGATACATCGGCACGATCAGGACGCGGTCCACATCACGCTCGGCCAGGCGCCGCAATGCCGACTCGATCGAAGGCTCGCCGTAGCGCATCGCCAGTTCAACATCCGCTTCCAGTCCCCGTTCGCCAAGGTAGCCGCGCAGTAACAGGGTCTGCTGCTGCGAGTGCACCAGCAGAGGAGAGCCCTGTTCGGTCCAGATGGCGGCGTACTTGGCCGCCGACTTGCGCGGCCGCACCACTAGGATGACCCCGTTGAGGATCGGCCACCACAAGAGACGCGGGATCTCCACCACGCGGGGATCGGAAAGAAATTCCTTCAGATACTGCCGCACCGGCCCGGGCTCGGGCGCTGCCGGGGTACCCAGATTGACGAGAAGCACGGCAGTGCGTGCCAACTTGCCGTGCTGAAACGGCGGTTCCGGCGAAAAAACCATCTTTTGGGTGCCTTTTGATGCGATCCGGACGACCGCCTAGCACCGCATTCTAGGGGTCCGATTTTGGGGCTCGGCGAGCGCCACTAATCCTGGTGGTCTAGCGCCTTTCCGCGAGGCGGACGAGGTCCGGGACGAACGTGCGACAGCCGACGCGGGAAATAATCCCATGCAGGGGACCCCAGTTTCGACGCCGACGAAAGTAAGCATCACGTGGACGCAGATATACCTGGGGCAAGAACTCGTGCCGAAGCCTTGCTCGACGAGAGCGTCGGGTTGCTCGCACCACTGGTCCAACTGTTGGTCGCCAGCGGTGTGACCTATCCGCAGTTCACCGCGGCGCTGAAGACCGCCTTCTTACGCGCGGCCCATGCAGAACTCGAAAAGGGTCCACGCAAGGTCACGGACTCGGCAGTCAGCCTGCTGTCGGGCGTGCACCGCAAGGACGTGCGGGCCCTGACCTCCGACGGGGTGCTGAAGACACACACCGTCGATCGAATGCTGTCATTGCCGGACGAAGTCTTCACACGCTGGACCAACGATCCGAACTATCTCGACGCCGACGGATTCCCGAAGGTGCTGCCCCTGCGCGGCCGGACCCCCGACGAGCCGTCGTTCGAGCAACTGTCTCAGTCGATCTCGCGTGACTTCCATTCACGCTCCATCGTCGACGAGCTCGTCCGGCTCGGCCTGGCAGAAGTTCGTGGTGAGACGGTCCGGTTGCGCGCCGGAACCTATGTTCCCCGCGAAGACTTTGCCAAGACCCTGACATACATTCGAACCAATCTGGCGGACCACATTGCGGCCGCCTCCCAGAATCTGCGCGCCGTTCAGCGCGGGGAGTCCGGGCCCTTCCTCGAGCAGAGCCTGTACGCCGACGAGCTCTCGGAAGAGTCGGTGCTGGAACTGCAGCGGCTAGCGCGTCGCATCTGGGAATCTGCACTGCGCCGCATGTTCGCGCTTGCGAACGAGCGTACTCGCATCGATGAACGAGGTTCGCCAGGAACCCAGCTGACGCGAATGCGCTTTGGCGCCTACTTCTATTCGGAACGCGCCAACCCGCTGTCGAGCGAGCCGGATCTGCGCGTCGAGGAGTCAAAGGACGTCAATCCATGAAATCGCTGCTTCGAATCCTTGCGGTGATGATTGCCGCCGGCCTGGCCGCGTGTGGCGGCGGTGGCGGTGAAATGGTGGCCCGCATCGGCAGCGGTGGCAGCGGGTCCCCCGTCTCCGCCGGCGCCGGCGCGGTCAGCGGCTTCGGCAGCATCATCGTCAACGGCCAGCACTACGACGAAACGGCGGCGCAGTTCGCCGTGGACGAGCGACCCGATCAGCCGACGGCGGCGAGCGTCGATGCCGTGCGCCTCGGCATGCAGATCCAGTTCGAGCACGAGTCGAACCGGATGTCGCGGGCGACCGTCGCGTCCGAAGTGGTTGGACCGGTGAGCTCGATCACCGCGAGCGGCCTCGTGGTGATGGGGCAGACGGTGCGCGTGAACGCCGATCCTGCTTCGCCCACCGTCTTCGATGGCTTCACCGCCTTGACCGAACTCACCGGTGCGGTGGTCGAAGTACACGGCCAGCGCAATGCCAGCGCCGAGATCCAGGCGACGCGCGTCGAACGGCGTCCAGCCACGAGCATCCTGCGCGTCGCAGGGACGATGACGAATCTCGCCAATGGCGCTTTCCGCATCGGCGGACTGACGGTCCGAGCGACCCAGGCAACAATCGTCCCGGCCGGGCAGGTGGTGGCTGACGGACTGCGCGTTGCCGTGTGGACCGACCAGCCGCTGGTGAACGGCGAGCTGGCGGCGCGCGTCATAAGGGTCGGCGGCCCGGTCATCCCGAACAATGCCACGCTCACGGTGGAAGGCCTGGTCACGGATTACCGGAGCAGCAGCAACCTGCGCATCGGCGGCATTGCCGTCGATGCCAGCGCGGCACAGCTCGTCAGTGGTACCGCCGCAGACCTGCGCAATGGCCGTTCGGTGCGAGCAACGGGTACGTACGGCACGAACGTGCTGCGTGCTACGCGCGTCGAGTTCCTCTCGACGATGGCCGCCCGGATCGAGCTGAACGGCGCCGTCACGGGCTTCGTTGACGCGGCCAGCGTGTTCCGGGTCCGCGCTACCGCGACCAGGGTCACGGCGCAGACGACCTTCGCGCGGGGCGATGCGTCGAACCTGGGTGATGGCGTGCTCGTCAAGGTCGAAGGTCCGGTGGTCAACGGCGTCGTCGAGGCGACGACGCTCGAGTTCCTGCCACCGCCGGCGGGCATTGCCCGCGTGCTGTTCGGCACGGTCGCCGGTCCGATCGTGACCGCCGCCGACAAGACGACGACATTCCGGTTGTCGCCGCTGCCGTTCGACGTCAGGACGACGACGACCACGCGCTTCAAGAAGGGCGCGGTCGAAGACATCGTGCTCGGCGCCGGCGTCAAGCTCGACGGCACTTACGACGGCGCGATCTTCATCGCCGACGCGGTCCAGTTCACCAACAATCCGAACGATCCGCCAACCGTCTCGGTTGACGGAATCGCGAGCAACGTTCAGCCAGCGTCGGTCATCGTCGATGGCAAGACGGTCGCACTGACACCGACCACGGTCTACAAGCGCAACGATGTCGCGGCCAAGTTCGAGGACCTGAAGAATGGTGCCAGGGTGGAGATCGAAGCGGTCAAGCTCAACGGCACTCTGTACGCCGTCACTGTGCAGATCAAGGAACTGGCCAGCGGGTCGGCCTCGGTGCGCGGCATTGTCAGCGGGCGCGCGAACGACATGGCTACCGAATTCATGGTCGGCGCGCAGCGCGTCAGCGTCGCCGCGAGCCCAAAGGTAGTTCCGGGCAGCATGTCGCTCAAAGACATCAAGAACGGCACCGACCTCGAAGTCGACGGGACCATCGCGAACGGACTGCTGACCGCCACGCGGGTGAAATTCCGCTGACAGCCAACGGGGCGCAGTGCCCTGCCGCCGCATCGCCTTGGTCCTTAGCTGACCGCCGCTGGAGCTACCTCTCCGGAGGCAGGCCGGCGGCGCTTTTGACACAGCGCAGACCCGGTGGCCCGCGGCGCCGGCAGCATTGGGTCATGACCTCCAGCGCGAACTCCGACACGGCAATCGGCGCGGAGCGCCGCCAAGCGCGACTGGCGACCCGACGCCTTGCGCGCGAACTCGCCACCATCGGAGCGATGCTACGCATTTATTGCCGGGATCACCACGGCGCGGAGCCCAATGACAGCGACGGGCTGTGCCAGGAATGCAGCAGCCTATTCGAATACGCGCGCAAGCGCCTCGCGGGCTGTCCGTATGGGCCGGACAAGCCGACCTGTGCGAACTGCCAGATTCACTGCTATGGCCCGCGACAGCGGGAAGCCACGCGCGTGATGATGCGCTATGCCGGTCCGCGGATGATGTGGCGACATCCTTTGCTTGCCCTCGCACATGTGCTGGATGGAAAGCGTCCGGCGCCGCCCAAGCCGCGCGCCGCGGTGCGCAATGACGCGCCGCCTCCTGGCCCGCCTCAACCGCCGACGGGCTGAGGCGCACCCCGTCGACAGGGCTGCCGGCGGTCAGCCGAACCGTGGGAACAGGAGGTTGTTTTCCAGATGCACGTGCTCGTGCACGTCATCGATCAGTTTGCGCAGCCCGGCGTACAGGGCGCGCCAGGTCGGGCAGGCGTCCTCGGGCAGCACCAGCCCGTGCGTCAGGGCCTCCAGCCGAGCCAGCCGCTCTCCGTGCTCGTCGTGCTCGAAGCGCATGCGCGAAATAGGTGCCGCGATCACTGGATGACCGCCCTGCATCATCAGCGGGAACAGGATCCGCTCTTCCTTCACCATGTGCTCGTCGAGCGCGCTCGCGAGTTCCTGCAGGGCAGCCTCCAGTCCGGCGGGAACCTGCGCATGGCCAACATGCCGTTGCTCGACACGAGCGGCGAGCAGCAGCAACTCTGGAAGTTCACGGCGATGCGTGTCGTGAAAGCGGGCCAGGATATGCCCGATCAGCGCGCTCGTTTCCGTGGGCGCCTCGCGCGGGGCGTCCGGCGAAAGTCGTGCGAGTTCGCCCTCGATCTGCTCGAGCGGCACCGCTCGCGCGGCCGCGGCCTCGGCCAGCGGACGCGCGCCGCCGCAACAGAAGTCGATGCGATGAGCGCGGAAAACCGAAGTCGCGCCCGGAAGTGAGGTGGCGATCTCCGCCACCGTTCGATCGGCGTATCCCATGCTTCCTCCTCGAAGAGACCAGAGCAGTCTGGGTCTCTGCGGAGGCGGCGCACTTGACGCGAAACAAGACCCAGCAAGTCGAGGTAGCCCCCCTACCCCTTTATGGAGTCCGCGTCCCTTCCCCCTGGCAGGAGGGTCAGGGCGGGTGCCGTGCAGTTGAAGATCGGCCGAGCGCGCGACCGCTCCGGAACGCAGCCGACTATAGGCGCGCAGAGCGAGTGCACGAGGGCCGTACCGGTCCAGGCACGTGCCCCGGGACTGGCGTACACGAGTGGTGCTTAGCCTTGCGACAGCGCGCTCGACAGCAGCTTGGCGGTGATGTCGACGATCGGGATGACGCGCTCGTAGGCCATCCGCGTCGGCCCAACGACGCCCAGCGTGCCGACAACCTGCCCGTCGACCGTATAGGGTGCGACCACCAGGCTCATTTCGTCCATCGGCACGAGATGCGACTCGCCGCCGATGTAGATCTGAACACCGTGGGCGCCGATCGACGTATCCAGCAGGTGGATCAGCCGCGTCTTGTGCTCGAAGAGGTCGAACATTCGGCGCAGCGTATCGACGTCGGTGGACAGGTCACTTCCGAGCAGATTGCGTTCGCCGGAAACGACGACCGGATCGGATTCCGCCTCGGCCTCGCTGCCCGCCTGCACCGCGGCCTCCATCAGGGCGGAGATGTCCTCCCGCAACCGCCGCAGGTCGGAGTGCAGCAGCGTGCGCACTTCGCTGAAGCTCTTGCCGGCGAAGTGTTCATTGAGCATGTTCGCGGCCTCGATCAGCTGCGACTGCGTGAACGACGACTGGGTCAGCAGAATGCGGTTCTGCACGTCCCCTTCGGGCGTGACGATGATCAGTAGCACTCGCCGCTCCGAAAGCCGTACGAACTCCACCTGCTTGAACGACGACGAGCGGCGCGGCGTCAGCACCACGCCGGCGAACTGCGACAGGCTGGACAGCAGCTGCGCGGCCGTCTGGATGGCCCGCTGCGGATCGGCTTCGCGCAATCGGCCCTCGATGATGGCGGTCTGCTGGTCCTCGAGCGGCCGCAGCGTGACGAGCGTGTCGACGAAGAACCGATAGCCGCGCGGCGTCGGCACCCGGCCCGCCGACGTGTGCGGACTCGCCACGAAGCCCATCTCCTCGAGATCCGACATGACGTTGCGGATCGTCGCCGGCGAAAGGTCCAGTCCCGAGAGCCGGGACAGCGCGCGCGAGCCGACCGGCTGGCCGTCGGCGATGTAGTGCTCGATCAGCGTCTTCAGTAGCGTGCGGGCGCGTTCGTCAATCATGCGCAGATTCTATGACGGTTGCCGCAGTTGCGATGTGCGGCGTGTTAGTACAGACAGCTGGGCGCGTCCTGCATAATCGGACGATGACGCACGCGTTCCGCCATGTCGCCCTGTTCGGCAAGCCGCGCGCGGAGGGTATCCGCGAGCCGCTGCTTGCGATCGCGCGGATCGTCGAGTCGACCGGGGCGCGGGTGCTGTTCGACCTGGCGACCGCGGAAAGCGTCGGGCTCGACGACGTGGAACGCCACACGGTGCACGCCATCGGCAAACACGCGGACGTCGCCATCGTCCTGGGCGGTGACGGCACGATGCTTGGCATCGCCCGCGAACTCGCCCCGTTTCGCGTACCGCTGATCGGCATAAACCACGGTCGGCTCGGGTTCATGACCGATCTCGCGCTTGACCAGATGGCCGAGACGCTGCCGGCGATGCTGGGCGGCCGCTATGAGACGGACCACCGTTTCGTCCTGGACGCGGAAGTCCGACGTGGGGGCAATGTCGTGCATCACGCGGTGGCGCTGAATGACGTCGTGGTGTCGCGCGGCGTGGCCGGCGGGATGGTGGAGTACACCGCGCGGGTCGACGGCGTGAACATGTACAACCAGCGCGCCGACGGCGTCATCATCGCGACGCCGACCGGCTCGACCGCTTACGCGCTGTCGGCCGATGGCCCCATCCTCTATCCGAGCCTGGCCGGGCTGCTGCTGGTGCCCGTGGCGCCGCAGACGCTATCGAACCGGCCGATCGTGCTGCCGGACGGCGTCGTGGTCGAGATCGAGATCACCGACGTGCGCGACGCCAACGCCCACTTCGACATGCAGTCGTATGCCCACCTTATGGCCGGCGACATCGTGCGCGCCCGGCGCGGCAGCGATATCGTCACGCTGTTGCATCCCGTGGGCTACAACTTCTTCGCCACGTTGCGCCAGAAGCTGCACTGGAGCGTGATGCCGAGCGAACCGCACTCGCGCGCCTGATCACCACCGGGCTCGCCAAGCATGCTGGTTTCGCTTTCGATCCGGGACTTCGTGATCGTCGACACGCTCGAGCTGGAGTTCGCGCCGGGCTTTACGGTCCTGACCGGTGAAACCGGTGCCGGCAAGTCGATCCTGATTGATGCGCTGCAGCTCGCCCTGGGGGAGCGCGGCGAGGCCGACGTTGTGCGCGAAGGCGCCAACCGCGCCGACATCGCAGCCGAGTTCAGGACCCACGCGCCTGTCGAACGGTGGCTCGCCGAACATGAACTGATGGGCGACAACGCTGGCCTCGTGCTGGTCCGGCGCACGGTCGACACGAACGGTCGCAGCCGCGCCTTCATCAATGGCGTCGCGGTCACGCTCGGTCAGTTGCGCGAGCTCGGCGAGCAGCTGGTCGACGTGCATGGTCAGCACGCGCACCAGTCATTGCTGCGGCCTACGGCTCAACTCGACCTGCTCGACGAGCACGGCGCACTCGGCGATCAGCGCCGGGCCGTCGCCGCGGCCTACGCGGAGTGGAAGCGGGAGCAGCGCGCGCGTGAGGATGCCGAGACGATGGCAGCGAGCGCCACCGCCGAGCAGGAACGCCTGCGCTGGCTGGTCGACGAGCTCGAGATGCTGGCGCCCATTACCGGGGAGTGGGAACAGGTCGAAGCCGAGCACAAGCGGCTCTCGCATGCCGCCAGTCTGCTCGAGGGCGCGCAATCCGCGATCGTTGCGCTGAACGAGGCAGACGACTCGGCCCTCGCCCGGATCGGAACGAGCAGCAGCCGACTGGCGCAGCTCGGGACCTTCGATGATCGGCTCAAGCCCGTGGTCGAACTGATCGACACGGCGCAGGTACAGCTCGAGGAGGCCGTCTCAGCACTGCAACGCTATGTCGACCGGGCCGACCTCGACGCCTCGCGCCTGGCCGATGTCGAGGCGCGCGTCTCCGCCCTTCATGCGGCGGCGCGCCGGCTGCGCTGCGCGCCGGGCGGTCTGGCGGGGGTACTTGCCGAGTCGCGCACCCAGCTCGCGGCGCTGACCGCCTCGTCCGACCTCGAGGGGCTGCGCGCGCGCGAACAGGCGGCGCAGCAGCGCTACGACACGGCCGCGGCTGTGCTCTCGAAGGCGCGCCGTAAGGCGGCCCGCCAGATGTCGACGGAGGTCACGCGGGCGATGCAGGACCTGGCGATGCCCGGCGGGCGCTTCGAGGTCCAACTGACCGCTGGCGCGCCTGCCGCGTCCGGCAACGAGAAAGCCGAGTTCATGGTCGCCGCGCATGCGGGTGTTGCAGTTAAGTCCCTGGTACGGGTCGCCTCCGGCGGTGAACTCGCCCGCATCTCGCTCGCGATTGCAGTCATCGCGGCCGCGGCCACGCCGGTGCCCACCTTGATCTTCGACGAGGTCGACGCTGGCATCGGCGGCGCCGTCGCCGAGACCGTCGGGCGCCTGCTTAAACAACTCGGACAGAGCCGGCAAGTACTGTGCGTGACGCACTTGCCGCAGGTGGCGGCGCGTGGCGACCAGCACTGCGCCGTGACCAAGGCAACCGCCTCCGACGGCCGGCCCGTGTCGCACATCGGCTCACTCGAACGCCGTGCGCGCGTTGAGGAACTGGCGCGCATGCTGGGCGGACAGGAAATCACCGAGACGACCCGCAAGCATGCACGCGAGATGCTTGCCAACTGACTACTCGGAGCGCTGGAGCAACAGATCCGCCGCGGCGAGATCGGCGACCGCGGTTCCCACCGACTTGAAGAGCGTGATGTCGCCGGCCGCGGTGCGGCCGCGCGCCGGGTCGGCCAAGAGTTCGCTCAATTCCGCGACGATAGATGCGCGGTTGATCACACCGGCCTCGAGCGGCTCGAGGATGTCGGCCGCCTCGGCCAGCGCACCGGCGTAGGAATCGACCACGATGCGCGCGCGCGCGACCGCGTCGTCATCCGCCTCGCGCATGCCGCGCCGGAAGCCGCCGACCAGGTCAAGATGGGTTCCTTCCGCGACCCAGGCGCCGCGCACGATCGGATGCGTCGAGGTCGTCGCGCAGCTGATGACGTCCGCACCGCGCACGGCGGCTTCGAGATCGTCCATGGCTTGGGCCGGCAGCCCTTCGTCGCGCAGCCGCTGGGCGACGGACTGCGCGCCCTCGCCGCGCCGACCCCAGACCCATAGGCGCTCGAGCCGCCGCGCACGCGCGTGCGCATGGGCCATGTAGGGTGCGAGCTTCCCGGTGCCGATGATGAGTGCGTTGCGCGCGTCTGCGCGGGCCAGGTGCCGCGCCGCGAGCAGCGAGACAGCCGCCGTTCGCCGCAGCGTCAGCGCCTCGCCGTCGATGACTCCGCGCGCTTCGCCGGTGACGCGGTCAAACAGCACGTAGATCGCACTGACAGTGGCGAGGCCGCGCGCCGGATTGCCGGGCATTACGTTCACCAGCTTGACCCCGAGGGCATTTGCCGACCACGCCGGCATCAGCAGCAGGCTGTCGGTGTCCGACAACGCATGCGCATGCCGCAGCGGCGCCACGGGCGAGGTCAGCAGCGTCCGGCCGATCGCATCGGCGAGCGCATCGAGGTCAAGCGCCGCGTGGACCTGCGCGGCTGTGTAGAGGCGCATCAGCCGGTCGCGTCGGCGACAAAGCTTCCCGACCGGCCGCCATGCTTCTCGAGCAGCCGGACGTCGCCCATGACCATGCCGCGATCGACGGCCTTGCACATGTCGTAGATGGTCAGCAGTGCCACCTGGACCGCCGTCAGCGCTTCCATCTCGACGCCGGTCGACCCGTGCGTCTCGGCGCGCGCCTGACAAATCGACGGAACTGGCAGCGCTGATCGATCCGGAACTCAACGGCGACGCGGGTAAGCGCAATCGGATGGCACAGCGGAATCAGCTCCGCCGTGCGCTTGGCGCCTTGGATCGCCGCGATGCGCGCGACGCCGAGCACATCGCCCTTCTTCGCATCTCCGGCCTTGCACCGCGGCCAGTGTCGACGGCAGCATCGCGATGCGCCCGGTTGCCACGGCCACGCGATGTGTCGCCGGCTTGTCCCCGACATCGACCATGTGGGCTTGTCCGGAGGCGTCAAAGTGGGTCAAGGGCTTCATCGGCCAGCAGCAATCCAGCAAGGGAACGAAACACCAGGCTGGATATCATACGGAGACAGGCGTCTTTGCGCCCATCCGTCTTCCGTGCACATCGCTCGCTTCGCCCTTGTCCTGCTGGTGGCCTTCGCGCTCAGCGCTCCCACGGCGCTGCCGGCGCACGCGCAGGCGTTCGACCTGCCGACGCTGGGAGAGGCCGGCAGCGAGGAACTGCCGCCCGGCCTGGAGCGCAAGCTCGGCGAGCAGATCATGGCCCAGATCCGGCGCGACCCGGACTACCTGGCCGACCCGGAGTCGACGGAGTACCTGAACCACCTCGGCTACCAACTCGTTTCAGTCAGCGCGGCGCGCACGAACGACTTCAGCTTCTTCATCGTGCGCGATCCGATGCTCAACGCCTTCGCGCTGCCCGGCGGATTCATCGGTGTCCATACCGGTCTGGTCATCGCCGCCCAGACGGAGTCCGAGCTGGCGGGCGTGATCGCGCACGAAATCGGCCACGTGTCGCAGCGTCACATCGCGCGCATGCTCGGACAGCAGAAGGACACCATGGCGATCCAGATCGGCGCGCTGCTGCTGGCAATTCTCGCGGCGCGCGCCGGCGGATCGTCGAGCGGCGACCTGGCGCAGGCGGCGATCATGGGCGGCCAGGCGGCGGCAATACAGCAGCAGCTCAACTTCTCGCGCGAGGCCGAGCGCGAGGCCGATCGCGTCGGCTTCGTCACCCTGGTGAATGCCGGTTTCGACGGACGCGGACTGGAAGCGCTTCTTCGGCCGTCTGCAGCAGGGTTCGCGCCTGTACGAGGGCACCGCGCCGGTCTACCTGCGGACGCACCCGCTGACGGTCGAGCGCATCAGCGACATGCAGAACCGCACGCGCAATCTGCGCTTCAAGCAGCGGCCGGATCCGTTGGACTTCCAGCTGGTCCGGGCCCGGCTGCGCGTGCTGCAGGAAATCAGCAACCAGGGCTGGCGCGATCAGCTCGAGTACTTCAATGGGCAGCTGAAGCATCGCACTGCCACCTCGGACGTCGCGGCACACTACGGCGCGGCACTCGCTGCGTTCAAGCTCAACATGCCGGATCTCGCGCTGGAAAATGCGCTCGCCGCGCGCCGGCTGACGACGGCGTCATCGGCGATCCTCGACAAGCTGGTTTCGGAGACACGTTTCGCCGCCGCAAAGTCGGACGAGGAGCGCAAAGTTGCGCTCGAGGCCGCGCGCGACACGGCGGCGCGCTACCCGCTGTCGACCGTGGCGGTAGCGCACTACATCGATCTGCTGAACAAGTCGAACCAGCACCAGCAGGCCATCGACACCCTGCGCACGCAGGCCGCGATCACGCGCACCCAGCCCGGCGTACTACGCGCTGCTCGGACGCAGTTACGAGGCACTCGGAAAGCAGTCACTGCACCACCAGTCGATCGGCGAGATGTACGCCCTGCTGGGCATCAAGCCGGCAGCGCTGCAGCAGATGGAGCTGGCACGACGCGCGAACGATGGCGACTTCTACACGATGTCGGAAATCGATGCGCGCGTGCGCGAACTGCAGTCGGACATCCTGCGCGAGCAGGAGGCGATGCGCGAGAGCGGACGCTCGGGCCAGGAGGGCAAGCCGTCGCGCTGAGCCGCCGCGAGCGCGCCTGCCGCGGGCCAGGTCGTCGAGACCGGTCGGGACGGGAGACGCCGTACAATTGCGCACCGCACCACAGATCCCGATCACGAACGACGACGCCGGTCGGGCTGGCGACAGACTGCCCGCCACCATGAATTCAATGTCACCAGCCGAAGACCAAATGCTGCAAGCGCCCGTCCGGACATGACCGGCGCGATCGAGACCGACGCGGTCATCGTCGGTGCCGGTCCGGTCGGACTGTTCCAGGTGTTCGAACTCGGTCTGCTGGAGATCAAGGCGCACGTCATCGACTCGCTGAATGACGTCGGCGGGCAGTGCATCGAGCTGTATCCGGACAAGCCGATCTACGACATTCCGGCGATCCCGGTGTGCACCGGCAAGGAACTGACCGACAGCCTGCTGAAGCAGATCGAGCCCTTCGGCGCGACGTTCCATCTGGGCCAGGAAGTCAGCGTCGTGCAGAAGCTCGAGGATGGCCGCTTCTTCGTCGAGACCAGCAAGGGCACGCGCTTGCTCACCAAGGTCGTCATCGTTGCGGCCGGCGTCGGTTCGTTCCAGCCGCGCACGCTGAAGGTGCCCGAGATCGAACAGTTCCTGGGCACGCAGCTTCATTACCGCGTCAAGGATCCGACACAGTTTCACGGCAAGAACCTCGTGATTGCCGGCGGCGGCGATTCGGCGCTCGACTGGGCGCTCGATCTCGCCGGCAAGGCCGAAAGCGTCGTGCTGGTGCATCGGCGTGACGGCTTTCGCGCCGCGCCGGCGTCGGTCGCGAAGATGAAGGAGCATGTGCGATCGCCTCGAGATGCAGTTCCTGGTGGGCCAGATCTCCGGCTTCGACGCAAGCGGCGGGCCGGCTGAGCGAAGTGCGGGTCACCTCGCTCGACGGGCTGACGCGCCGCGTGCCGCTCGATGCGCTGCTGGTGTTCTTCGGCCTGTCGCCCAAACTCGGTCCGATCGCCGAATGGGGTCTCGATCTCGAACGCAAGCAGATCGTGGTCGACACCGAGAAGTTCGAGACCAACGTGCCCGGCATCTTCGCGGTCGGCGACATCAACATCTACCCGGGCAAGAAGAAGCTGATCCTCTCCGGCTTCCACGAGGCCGCGCTCGCCGCGTTCGGCTCGACGAGGTACATCTTCCCCGAACGCAAGGTCCACCTGCAGTACACGACGACCAGCCCGAAACTGCACAAGATCCTCGGCGTCGAGTCACCGGTGTTCGACTGACCGCATCAGTCCTTTGGGAGTGGCCGGGCCAGACGAGTGCCGGGCCGCGGGACGCTGCCGCCCTACTTTGCGGGTGATGGCGCGAGGTTCGCTTTCAGGAACTGCTCCACGCGCGTCCAGAAATCGAGGCGCGTCTCGAGCTTGGTCCAGCCGTGTCCTTCGTCGCCATAGACGACCCATTCGACGTTCGGGTTGGAAGCCGCGACCGCGTCGCGGAAGCGCCTTCCATGTTCGAGGGGAACGCGCAGGTCGGTGCCACCGTAGGCGAGCAGCAGAGGTTGCTTGATCTTGGCGGCGTTGGCCAGCGGTGAGACCGACTTCAATTGGGCTGCATCCCGTTCCGGGTCGCCGATCATCGTGCGCATGCCATAACGCCGCGCGCTGTCGGTTGTGTCGCTCCAGTTAGCCGTGAAGAGCAGATTGATGTCGGTCACTGCGACCCAGGCGATGCCACACTTGAAAAGATCGGGCTCGCGAACAAGCGCCATCAGCGTGGCATAGCCACCGTAACTCGCACCGCCACGCAAACGCGGCGGGCATCGGCGAGCCCCTTGGCGATAGCCCAGTGGGTCGCGTCCGCGACATCGTCCTGCATCGCCAGGCCCCATTGCTTCCAGCCGGCCTGGAAGTGCTTGAAGCCGTAACCGGTGCTACCGCGGAATTCGGGCTCCAGCACGAGGTAGCCGCGACTGGCCAGGAGTTGTGCATAGGGATCCCACCCCCACCGCTGGCCGCGGACCCACGGTCCCCCATGCACCAGCACAACCGTGGGGAGGTTGGACATGCCGAACGACGCCGGTGGGAGGGTGTAGTACATCGGCACCTCGAGGCCGTCGCGCGCCTTGAAACGAACGAAGTCCTTTCGGCCCACCTGCTTCGGATCGATGCTTGGCCACGACCGCGCGATGCGCGTCAAAGTCCGAGTCTCCGCGTTGTAGATCGCGTACAGGGGAGGCTGAGCGTCGGAGTAGGACTCCACGAGCATGAACGGCGCTGCTGCTCGCACTGGGACCGAGACGCGATTGGTGGTGCCAGTCAGCGTGGCATCGATTAACTTCTGGATCTCCCGCAGGCGAGGGTCCAGCCAAGCTGTGCCGGCGCCGTCCCCATTGACGTGCACACCAATCAGGCGATCCGCCTTCACGTCCCAGACGGACGTACCGTCGTAGTCGAAACCCTCCACAGCGACGATGGCTTCTGGGGCGATGCGCCCCGCGGCCGGGTCGTAGGCATAGAGCCCTTGAGTGTCGCGCCCATTGCTGGCGATGACCAAGATCGTGCCGTCGCGCCGGACGCGAACTGGAAGGAAACCTTCTCCGCCGGTTTCCGGAAACTCCGCCAGCACACGCCATCGATCACCCTTCGGGTCGCGATAGTGAACGGAAATTTGTCCCTTGCGAGCTGTCACGCGCATCCGCGGCTGGCCATCGTGGTCCACCAGCCAGGTCCCCGGACCCATCGGCGCCCCAAGCGAAAGATTGGCGAGTTGCCCCGTCCGTGTGTTCAGGCGCAGCAAGTTCGGACTAGGCGGTTCGTCGCCCGGCCGCAGTGACCGGTCCACCGGAAACTCGACGACGAAGACGTCGTCCGACTGGCGATCGTAGGTCGGCCCTAAAAGGAAGGTGTTCCATGGGAGCGATTTGTCGCCGAGACGCCGCGCCTCGCCCTGACGAGCGCGCCAGGTTCTGTCCACCAGCTGGCGGTAATCGGACCCATCGACATCAACAGCAAACAGCCCGGGGGCCAGCTGGCTGCCACCCCCAGACGTCAGGTCCGTCGCCTGAAAGACGAGACGGCGATCGCTGATCCACTGGAAGCTCTCGATGTCCGCATCCGTGAAGCCCGCCGCAACGCGCGACTTGCCAAGCTCGGCGGGGTCAATGACCGCAAGTTGCTTGCGGCCGCCCGGCGCGACGATCAGGGCCGCTAACAACCGGCCGTCCGGCGACAAAGCTGGACGCGAAAACTCCGGCTCGCGAACAAAATCTTCGATCCTCGGCGGCACCAGAGTCTGCGCCAGCGGCGAAATTGGGGCGACAAGGATGAGTGATCCGAGGCTTGCCAGCAGCAGGGCGGCCATGGCAAATCTAGTTCTGGAATGCTGACTTGCGTCGACCACGGTCTTGTCCGTCAACGACTCGCTGTTCATCCGGTGCCTTCCCCTTGGTAATCGCCTGGACTTGACCCGGCAGCGATGGGGCGCGCGAGGCGCGCTGACGCTAGCAGGGACCCGACTGTGGCGATCGCCATGGCCCGCGGTGCGGCGGCGGGATTGTCAGTTGGACATCGGTCTGCAAACGTAGCCGAATCGCCTGGGCAACTCGTCCATCCGCAGGCGGCCAAGTTCGGGGTTGCCATCGAGGCCAAGGTTCGCGCCGTAGACGACAGCGTGCGCAGTTGCGTCGACGAGCCAGGCGTCCAGTTCATCGTCCCCCATTGGGCGCTCGTGCCCCACGCGGAGACTTTCGACAATCCCGGATGCATCTCGAGAGTCGACCAGACCGAAGCCGACGTCGGTGTGCAGATAGAGGCGACCGCTTTCGTCCACCCAGGCGCCGCGTAGCGCCCTCGCGATCGCCCCCGTGTGGGCATGGACGTGGCGCCGAGGACCCTGTGAGCCGATCCGCCAGATCCACGGGGTCAGTTCCAATTCGACGAACACCCGCTGCGGACCGTTCTGGAAGTACCAACGGCCACGCTCGTCGCCACCATAGTTGCGACCGATGAACTCGCGCAACGCTGTGTTAGCAATTGGCTGCCCCTGCAGACGCCACTCCCCACGCGCGCTCAGTCCCAACCACCCATAGACCGCCGGAACGTCGGGCCACTTGGCGAGAGCCGCCAGCACGGTGTCATCCATGGCCCAGAGGATAGGCGCACGGCGATGGGTTAGGTGCCGCGCGTGAAGAATTCGCGCAGTCGCTGCGGGATGTAATCGAGCCGTCCCGGAAATGGACTGCGCGCGAAGCCGATATGACCGCCCTCGCTCGGATGCTCGAGCTGCACAAAGCGAGAGACCTCTCCCGCGCGAGGCAAGCTCGCGGCCGGCACGAAGGGATCGTTCAGCGCATTGAGCACGAGGTGAGGCACGCGCACTTCGGCAAGCCATGGTTTGCCTGACGCACGGTCCCAGTAGTCCTCGGTATTGCGAAATCCGTGCACGGGTGCGGTGTACGCATTGTCGAACTCGTAGAGATTGCGGCTGGCGCGTAATCGGCCGGCATCTGTCGTGCCTGGAAACCGTTCGAGCTTGGCCAACGCCTTCGGCTTGAGGCTCGCTAGGAACATCTTCGTATAGACGCGGTTGAAACCGCGCCCCAGCGCGGCGCCACCGGCGGCCAAATCCAGCGGCGATCCCACCGACGCCGCGGCGGTCACGATCTGTGCATCCTCGGCGCGCTCGCCGAGCCACTTCGCGAGCATGTTGCCGCCCAGTGAGACTCCGATGGCATGCAAGCGCGCCTGCGGCCATCGCGCATGCACCCGCCGCAGGATCCAGTCGCCTTCGTCCGAGTCACCGGAGTGATAGGCGCGCAGTAACCGGTTGGGCTCGCCCGAACAGCCGCGAAAGTGCGCGACGAGGCCGCGCCAACCCAGGTCGGCAAAGCCGCGCATGACAGCGCGCGCATAGTGGCTCGCCGAGCTGCCCTCAAGCCCATGGAACAGCACGACGATGGGTGCCGCGGCCTCGGCCGGTTCAGGCCGGGCGAAGTCCACATCGATGAAGTCGTCGTCGGGCGTCGTCCAGCGTTCACGTCGGTAGTCGACGCCCGCTTGCGGAACCAACAGCGCCGGAACCACCGTCTGCAGGTGACCACCGGGCAGCCAGGCAGGTGCGCTATAGGAAGAAGACGCTGAGCCCGTCACGTCAGTGAAGGATCGAGCTCGGCTCCGACGCGCTGACCACATCGCCGCCATTGGCTTGGGACGCGTGGTGCAGCACCATCTTCCAGCCGGCCGAGGTCTTCACGTAAACATTGGTGGCGAGCACGCTGACGATCTGCTGCGCCGGTCCCTGCCTCACCAGGACTTCTTCGATGACGTTGTGGACGGCGACGGTCGGCGTGTCGAGCGACTTGCGAGACGTCCCGCGCACATTCAGCGGACCGTTCGCAAGTATGGCCGCCCAGGAGGCGCGCACCGCGGCGTAGCCAACCAGGCGCGGTCCGTTGGGATGCACACAGACCACGTCGTCGTCCTCCAGCCAGAGGTCTGCCACGGCCTCGACATCAGCGCCTTCGAGCGCCTCGTAAAACGCGTGCTCGCACTCCTCCGGCGAGGCGAACAGCAGCGGCTTGGTCAAGCGGGACATGGAGGGGCGGATCGCGGCTTGACGCGGGCTCAATGGCCCGTGGCCACTTCGCCCGCCTTCAGGCGATAACGCGTGCCGCAGTAGGGGCACATCGCCTCGCCCGTGGTGGCAACGTCGAGAAACACCCGCGGGTGATGGTTCCACACAGGCATGGCGGGATTTGGACAAAACGCCGGCAATTCCGTCGCGCGCAGCTCGACGACCGGCTCTTCCTTGCGCGCAGTCATGGTTGCGCTCATACGGGGGTCAGCCAGGCACTGTACTTCGCCGCACGTCCATTGACGACATCGAAGAAGAGCGACTGGATCTTCTCGGTGATCGGACCTCGCACGCCGGTGCCGATGACACGACCGTCGAGTTCGCGGATCGGCGTCACTTCCGCCGCGGTGCCGGTGAAGAACGCCTCGTCAGCCAGGTAGACGTCATCGCGCGTCATCGGCATCGAACTGACGCTGTAGCCGAGATCGCGCGCGAGTTCGATGATTGTCGCGCGTGTGATGCCGGTGAGCCCGGAGACCATCTCGGGTTCGAAGATCTTGCCGTCCCGGACGATGAAGAGGTTCTCGCCCGCCCCCTCCGCGACGAAACCCATTCGTGTCGAGCAGTAGCGCCTCGTCATAGCCGTCGCGCACGGCTTCCTGATTCGCAAGGATTGAGTTGACGTAGTGCCCGGCGGTCTTGCTGCGGACCATCGACACGTTGATGTGGTGCCGCTGGAACGAGGACGTCTTCACGCGGATGCCGCGCTGCAGTCCCTCTTCGCCGAGGTACGCGCCCCAGGGCCAGGCGGCAATCGACACGTGCACCGCGGCGCCCTTCGGGCTCACACCCATCTTTTCCGATCCGTAGAAGGCGAGCGGCCGCAGGTAGCAGGATTCGAGCTTGTTGGCGCGCACGACTTCGCGCTGCGCCTCGATGAGCTGCTCGCGACCGTAGGGGATCTCCATCATGAAGATCTTGGCCGAGTTGAACAGGCGATCCGTGTGCTCCTTGAGACGGAAGATCGCCGCGCCGCGCTCCGTCTTGTAGGCGCGAACGCCTTCGAACACGGCCAGGCCGTAGTGCAGCGAGTGAGTCAGGACGTGCGTGGTCGCATCGCGCCACGGCACCAGCTTGCCGTCGTACCAGATCAAGCCGTCGCGATCGGCCATCGACATCGCCATTCTCCCTTCCGTTGCACACGGATACGTTCTTGTCTGACAGGGATTCTAGCGAAGACGACCATCCGGGCACCGCGTGCGCCGCCCGTCGCGCCCGCAGGCGCTCCATATAATCCGCGCTTACCGGAGCCAGTCTTGTCATCGACCTCGTCCGCCGGGCGGCAGATCGCGCTGCTCACGCTGTGCCAGGCGCTGCTGTACATCAACAACGTCACGCTGATCGCGATCAACGGTCTCGCCGGGCTCGCGCTCGCACCGACGCCGCTGCTGGCGACGCTGCCGATCACGACTTACATCATTGGTTCGGCGCTGACGACTGTGCCGGCCTCCCTCGGCATGGGCCGCTGGGGCCGGCGGGCCGGCTTCATGTTCGGCGCCACAATGGGCGCGCTGGGTACCGCCGTCGCCGCGTATTCCGTCGTGCAGGGAAGCTTCGTCGGACTGTCGATCGGCACTTTCATCGTCGGGCTGTACAACGCCTTCGGGCAGTACCTGCGCTTCGCCGCCGCTGAAGTGGCCGACGCCACAGCGCCGTCGCTGAAGGATCGTGCCATCGCCCTTGTGCTGGCGGGGGGCATCGCCGGCGGCATCGTCGGACCCGAACTGTCCAAGATTACGCGCGAATTGCTGCCCACGGTGTTTGCCGGAAGCTACGCCGTGCTGGTGCTGGTCGCACTGGTCGCGCTGACGATCGCGAGCCAGCTCCAGGTGCCGCGGCCGCACAGCGGCGCCCACGACGGACCGGCGCGCCCGCTCGGCGAGATCGCGCGGCAGCCGATGTTCATCGTGGCCGTGGCCGCAGGTGCCACCAGCTACGGAGCGATGAACCTGCTGATGACCGCCACGCCGCTGGCCATGAAGGTCTGCGGATTCGGCTATCCGGACGCCGCCGATGTCATCAAGTGGCATGTCATCGCGATGTTCGCGCCGGGACTCGTCACGGGCCGCGTCGTTCAGCGCTTCGGCCGGCCGGCCGTGATGCTCGCCGGCTGCACCCTGATGTTCCTCACCGTGGCGATCGCGCATGCGGGACTTACGTACTGGCACTTCTGGAGCGCGCTGGTCGCGCTCGGAGTGGGCTGGAACTTCATGTTCGTCGGGGCAACTGCGATGTTGACAACCACCTACCGCGCCTCGGAACGGGCGAAAGCGCAGGGCGTCAACGATCTGGCTGTCTTCCTGACCATGATCACGTCGTCGGCGGCGTCCGGCGCCTTGCTCTCGACCAGCGGCTGGACCGATCTCAACCTGATGGCCTTGCCTGCGCTCATCGTCGCCACGGCAGGCATCGTTCTGGTCTGGCGCAGGTCGGGCGCGCGAGCGGCGGCATGATCCTGCGCACGCTTTTCGGAACACAGCCCGCGCTCGCCCGGACCCGACGCAGTGCGTTTCAGCAGGGCGTGCGAGCGGCGCGCCGGCGATGTTGCCGACCGCGATCTGGGGACTGGTCGCCGGTGTAGCGATGATCAAGACTGGACTCACCGTGCCGCAGGCGCTCGCCATGACGCTGCTGGTCTACTCCGGCAGCGCCCAGATGGCCGTCGCTGCCGCTGATCGTCGCCGGTGCACCGGTGTGGCTGGTTCTGCTGACAGCGGGCATCGTCAACCTGCGCTTCGTCGTCTTCTCCGCGACGATGTGGCCGTACTTCGGTCGCTTGCCGCTGGTACGACGACTGGTCGATCGGCTACCTGACGGCCGACATTGGCGTGGCGATCTTCGTCGCGCGTTATGGCCGATGCGCCACCGCGGAGCGCGGCAACACGGAGCAGCGTGGTTCTTTGTCGGCATTGTGTCGGCGACATGGATGTCATGGCAGTCCGCTGTCGATCGCTCGGCATCCTGCTGGCCGAGGCCTGATTCCCGGCGCGCTGGGGACTCGAATTCGCCGCGATCCTGGCGCTGATCGCGATGACGTGCGCCGATGCTCACGGGCCGGCCGGCCGTGGCGGGCTGTGTCGACCGCGGGCGTCGTCGCCGTGCTGGCCGCGTCGCTCGCCGCTGAAGCTCGGCCTCGCTGCTCGCGGTCATCGCCGGCGTCGCCGTCGCGATGGCGATCGACAACAGCGGCGAGCGCGGTCTCAGCGGAGTCGACGCCATGATGACGTCCGACGCCGACATCTGGCTGACGATCGCGGGACCTGACGGTGCTGACGATCGTCACGCGCAACGCGTTTCTGCATGCTCGGTCACCGCGTCGACACTGCCGCGAGCGCCTGCAGCACGCACTGCGCTACGCGCCGGCCTGCGCGCTGGTCGCGCTGATCGTCCCGGAAGCTCGTGCTGCAGTCCGGCACGCTCGCGCTGCATCGGCTCAATCCGAAGCTCGTCGCCGCCGTCGTCACCGTCGCGATCATGCTGTTGCCACGCGACGCGCGTTTGCCGGCATCGCGCTCGGCATGCTGGCCTACACGCTGGTCCGCCTGATCTGACCGGTCGCGCGTGCGCGCGCACGGCTGGCAGTACCCAGGCGCGAGCAGGGCCGTCGCCGCCGTCGACAAGCACGGCCGCGCAGCAGGAAAGCCGTCGTCGCAGTCCGTGGCGAACCAGATCGCAGCCGAACGCCGCCGACGCCGGCAGCAACAGCAGTCCCTTGACCAGGTAGTACCAGCCATAGGCGCTGCCGAGCGCGGTCGGGGTACCAGATCTGCGATCAGCGCGCGCTCGGCGCCTTCGGTCGCCGCCATGTAGAGCCCGAGCATCACCGCGATCGAACCACAGCGGCCCCGGCACTCTCCGATCAGCGCGAGCGCGACGAACAGCAGCGCGTGCAGCGATCCAGCCGCCAATCAGCAGCGGCAGGCGCCCAACTCGGTCCGTCCAGGCGGAGAGCGGCACCGAAAGCAGCGTCGACGTCGTCGCGACAGCCGCCCACAGCAACGCGACCTGCGTCGCCGGCATGCCGAGCTCGTTCGCCCGCAGGAGGATGAACGCGTTCGACGCCTGCCCGAGCGTGAAGAGCCGCAGGACGAGCAACACGCGGCGAAACGCCGGCGGCAGCGACGCCGAGCGCCATTCGATCGGCGCACGGACGGCCGTTCGAGTCGACCGCGGGCTCGCGCAGCGCCAGCGCCAGCGCGACGCACAGCACGCCCGGGACAGCGGACCACAGCAGGATGTCGCGCACCGGCACGTGCAGCGCCAGCAGTCCCGCCGCGAGCAGCGGGCCGATCGACGGCACCGGCGTTGTCGAAGGCGCGATGGAGCCCGAACGCCAGTCCGCGCCGGTCCGCGGGCACTGCCTGTGCCAGCAGCGCGTCACGCGGCGATGAGCGCAGGCCCTTGCCGAGCCGGTCCAGCAGTCGCAGCAGCAGCAGTCCCGGCCACGCCGTCGACAAATGCGATCGCCGGCCGCGCGATCGCCGCCAGGCCATAGCCGACGACGACGAAACCCTTGGCGCGCCGCACCCGGTCGTACCAGACCCCGGACACGAGCTTGAGCAGCGCCGCGGTTGCCTCGGCCGCACCCTCGATCGAAGCCCGAGCGCGCGCGGACCCGCCGCCAGCACCGTCGCCAGGTAGAGCGGGATCAGCGGGTAGACCAGTTCGGACGCCGCGTCATTGAGCAGGCTGATCGCCCCCGAGCAGCCAGACGGTCGAGGGCAACGCACGCAGGGTCGAGCGCACGCTCACTCGCCGAAGACTCCGTACCACAGGCGACGGACCGCCTCGACCTCGTGCAGTCGACCTCCCCAGGCGCGACGCGCGCACGCTCGGCGCCATTGAGCCGCAGCCGATGCTGCAGGGCCGGAACGTGCGGTAGGCATCCGCCACCTGGCGTGCGAGCGCCTCGTCGACAAGTCCCATCGCACCGGCCATCTGCAGCAGCGCGATGTTGCCGGGTTGCGCATCAGCTGCGGGCGTTCGTGCGCATGCGCAAGCACCAGGTACTGCACGATGAACTCGATGTCGACCATGCCGCCACGGTCGTGCTTGAGGTCGAACAGCGCGCTCGTGTTCGGGTGGCCGTCGAGCATCTTTTGGCGCATCGCCAGCACTTCGCTCGCGCAGCTTCGCCAGATCGCGCGACGCGCGCCAGGATCCGAGCGCGCTCGTCCTCGAAGCGCGCGCCCAGCGCGCGCGTCGCCGCAGCGAGTAGCGGGCGCGCGTCAGCGCCTGCGTTTCCCACACCCACGCGCCGAGACCGTCCTCGTTGCGCTGGTAGCGCGAGAACGCATCGAACGACGAGACCATCAGGCCGGCATTGCCGTTGGGGCGCAGTCGCAGGTCGATGTCGAACAGAATGCCGGACGAGGTCTGCGTCGTCAGCCAGGTCACGAGCCGCCGCGCGAGCGTCGAGTAGATCTCGGCCGCGTCCGGATGAGCGTCGTCGTAGAGGAAGATCAGGTCGAGGTCGGAGGCGTAGCCGAGTTCCTTGCCGCCCAGCTTGCCGTAGGCAATCACCGCAAACGCCGGCTCTTCGCGATGCCGCTTCGCGCACGGTCTTCCAGGCGCACTCGAGCGTCAGTGCCAGCGTGGCGTCGGCCAGCGCCGACAGGTGATCGGCGAGCCGCTCGACCGTCAGGCGGCCGTCGAGGTCGGCCACGAGCAGCCGGAAGACCTGCGCGTGGTGGACGTCGCGCAGCAGGTTCATCTGCGACTTCCTGGTCGCCGTCGGCCTCGTCGAGGCTGGCCCGCACGCCGCGGCCCACGCCGATCCAGTCGGGCGTGTGCTCGTTGTCGAACAGCTCGACGCGTTCGTCGAGCAGTTCGTCGAGCAGGATCGGATGCCGCACCAGGTAGTCGGTGGCCCAGCGGCTCGCCGCGAGCAGCCGCATCACGCGCTCGAGCGCCGGCGGAAACTGGTTCAGCAGCGAGACGTAGGTGCTGCGCCCGGCGATGACGTCGACCAGCTGCGCGAAGCGCGCGAAGAGCTCGTCCGGCCCGATGTCGTGCGAGGCGCCGGCTCCGCGCGAGCGCTCGGCGGCAGCACGCAGTCCGGCAGCTTGAGCAGGCTGCTCGATGCGCGTGCGCGCCGCCGCGCTCGGCGACCTGGACCCGGCGCGATGCCAGCACGCCGCGCAGTCGCTGCGCCGTCGCCGCCGGATCGCGAAAGCCGGTCGAGTTCGAGATGTTCGATCAGCGCGGTGTCATCTGGCTCGCGCCGTCCGCGGTCCGACGGCAGCGGCAGCGGCGTCGCGCTGCGCGTGCAGGTTCGACGAACACCGAATCGAACGCTGCGGCGACGTCCTCACGCACGCCCGTGTAGCGCTCGCGACAGCGCCTCCAGCGCCCGCTTGCGCCCATGAGCAGCGCGCGACGCGTTGCGCGCGCCTCGGGTCCGACCGGCAGCATGTGGGTCTGCGCATCGTCGACGTACTGCAGCGCGTGTTCGAGGTTGCGCAGGAACTCGTAGCAGGCCGCGAGCCGCGTGCGCGGTGTCCTGCGGCAGCGAACCGAGTTCGGCCAGGCATGCGAGCGTGGCCAGGGTCGAGCGCGAACGCAGGCGCGGCTCGCGCCCGCCGCGGATGATCTGGAAGGTCTGCGCGAGGAACTCGATCTCGCGGATGCCGCCGCGCCCGAGCTTGACGTTGTCACCGCGGTCATCGCGGCCGGCGTTGCGCCGGCCGGTCTCGGCGCGGATCAGCGCGTGCAGCTCGCGCAGCGAGGCGATCGCGCCGTAGTCGAGGTACTTGCGGAACACGAACGGCCGCACGATGTCCTCGAGCGCCAGCACGTTGCGCGGCGAACTGCTCGTCGGTGGCGAACACCGGCGTCGACACGACGCGGCCCTTGAGCCACGCGAAGCGCTCCCATTCGCGGCCCAGCGCCACCAGGTACTCCTCGAGCATCGCCGTCGATACCACCAGCGGGCCTGAATCGCCGTTCGGTCGCAGCCGCATGTCGACGCGGAACACGAAGCCGTCGCCGGTCACCGTCGGCCAGCGCCGCGATCACGCGGCGACCGAGGCGCTCGAAGAATTCGTGATTGGTGAGCGGCCGCGCGGACGCTTCGTGACTGGCCGCGGGGCTCGCGTCGTCCCGTCCTCGTCGTAGACGAACACCAGGTCGATGTCGGACGACACGTTGAGTTCGCCGCCACCCAGCTTGCCCATGCCGACGATCAGCAGGTCCTGGGGCACGCCGTCGGCGCTGATGCGGCACGCCATGCGATCTCGCGCCAGTTCGTGCGCGTGCAGTGACAGCGGCCGCCTGCAGCGCCAGTTCGGCCAGCGCGGTCGTCGTCCGCACGACCTCGTCGAGCCCGGCCACTCCGGTCGCATCGCGCGCGATCAGCGACAGCATCACGCGGCGGCGCAACCGTCGCAACGCCACCGAGAGTGCGCCGGCATCGGCTGGCATGCCTTGCGTTCCCCCGAGGAAGGCACGCATGCGCGGTGCCGCCCAAAGCTCCGTCGCCCGGGCGCGCAGGCATTCGAGGCGCGCTTCGGACGTGCTGGCGGGCCCGACTTCGGCGTCGAGCGCGCGCCGCACATAATGGGACAGCGACGCAACGTCTTCCAGCGCGGCAGGCGTTCCGCGCCAGTCGGCTGCAGCGTTGGGAGTAAGTAGGGTCACGTTGCTTCTGCGAAGTCAGAGGCGCAGACCCGGCTGACTGGGGCCGCTGTGATAGAGTGAACTTGCCCGTTCTGGGTGGCCGCTGCGGATGGCGCCTGGCAGCCCGCCTGAGTATCGCGCCACGGCCGATTGTAGTTTCAACGATGACGAGCCGCACTGCTTTCCGCCGGTCGGCTCCGAACCGATCGCGCTGTCGCACTGCCTCCCCACTGAATCACCGTGACACCGCCGTCTGACCGTCCGCCAACACTCGCACGCGAACTCGGTGCGCGCGCGCAGGCGATCGAGCACGCGCTCGAACATGCGGTGGCGGAGCAGATCGAGCACGGCCTGCACGTCGCTGAAGAGTCGATCGCGCGCCGCTTCGGCGCGGGCGCTGTCGGCGCGTTCCGACTGACGCTGCGGGCGATCGGCTGGCTGTTCGTCATCGCGTTCTTTGCTGTGGGCCTGACGATGCTCGCCGCGCGTTACTGGCTGCTGCCGCGCGCCAACGACTGGCGCCCCCAGATCGAGGGGATCGCCGGCCGGGCGCTGCAGGCTCCAGTGCGGATCGGACGCATCGAGGCGGCCTGGAACGGCCTCAATCCGGTACTCGCGCTCAGTGACGTTGCGATCACCGGGCAGGGCGGCACGGCCGTGCTGTCGTTGCCCCGCATCGAGGGAACGCTGTCATGGACCAGCGTTGCGGCGCTTGAACCCCGCTTTTCCCGTCTGCGCATCTACGCACCCGAGCTTGACGGTGATCTTGCTCGATGGAGGCCGTGTGTCGGTGGCGGGTTTCATCATCGATCCGGCGAACACAGGCGGCGACGGCAAGGCCTTCGACTGGCTGCTGGCGCAGGACGGCGTCGTGATCCGCGACGCGCGCGTGCGCTTGCGCGACGAACGCGCTGGAAAGTCGCGCGAGATCGTGTTCTCGGACGCCGACCTGCTGCTCGATTCCGGCCTTGGAACCACGCGTTTCGGGCTGCAGCTGGCACCGCCTCCGCGCTATCGCGGCTGCGATCGACCTGCGCGGCGACTTCAATCGCCCGACCTTCGGTCGCCTGTCGGACTTCAAGCGCTGGCGGGGCGAGCTCTTCGCGCAGGTCGACTACGTCGATCTGGCGCAGGTCAACGACTGGGTGCACGCGCCGCTCGACGTGCGCCGCGCCCAGGGCGCGCTTGCGCACCTGGATCCGGGTCGATGCAACCGAAGTGGTCAGTGCGACCGCCGACCTGGCTCTGACCAATGTCGATGCTCGACTTGCGCCGGACCTTCAGTCGCTGCAGCTGAGTTCGTTCCAGGGGCGGGTGACGCAGAAACGTTGGGGCGACGAGGCGCGCGGCGGGCTGCAGTACGGTCTTGCCGGCGTCACGTTCGTGCTGGCGAGCGGCGTGAACTTTCCGCCACTCGACCTTTCGTATCGCGCCACCCGCTCGGACACCGGCCCGCGGCGCGTCGAGCTCGAGGGCGCCCGCGTCGACCTGAAGGGCGTTGCCGCGATCGCGACCCATCTGCCAATCGGCCGCGAACTGCTGGACGCGATCGGCCGCTACGCGCCGACCGGCCGGCTCGCGGACTTCTCGCTGCAATGGGACGGTGACGAACCGCGCTGGGCGACGCTGACCGCAAAGGCCCGGTTCGAGGAACTGTCGGTCGCAGCGCAGCCGGCACGACCCGATACCGCAGGCGCTGCGTCGACGCCCGGCTTTGAGCGGCTGAGCGGCATCGTCCAGCTCGACCGGGGTGCGGGCTCGCTGCAGCTCACCTCGCGTGATGCAGCGCTCGTGTTTCCCGGCGTCTTCCGCGAGCCACGCATTCCGTTGAACCAGCTGAGCGCGGACCTGCGCTGGAAGTCGGGTGACGTACCGGAACTGAAGGTTGCTCAGTTGGCGCTGTCGAACGCCGATCTCGAGGTGTCCGCCGCCGGGACATGGCGCGCGCCGGCCGCGGGCACCGAAGGACCGGGTACGGCCGACGTCTCGGCCCGCATCGCGCGACTCAACGTCCGCAATGCCCATCGCTACGTCCCGCTGTCGGCCGGAGAGGGCACCCTGTCGTGGCTTGAGCATGCGCTGCTTGAAGGCCAGCTGTCCGACGGAACGCTGCGCTTGCGGGGCGATCTTGCGAAGTTTCCGTATGTGACGCCTGCGACGGGCGAATTCAGAGCCGTAGGCCGCTTGCGCGGTGTGGTGCTGGACGTTGCTCCCGCGACAAGCCCGCAGGGTGAGCGCACTCCCGGCAAGCCTTGGCCGCTGATCCGCGACATCGACGGCGAACTCGTGTTCGAGCGACAGGGTATGACCTTCAATGCGCAGCGCGGCACGATCGGCGGCGCCCGCATCACGGACACCAGCGCGCGCATCCCCGATCTCATGCGCAATGCAACGCTGGAGGTCCGTGGGCAGGTCGAAGGCGCGCTGGCCGGGATCGTGGACTACGTGAACTCCAGCCCCGTGGCCGGCCTGATCGGGGACATCACGCGCGGCGCCGAGGCGAAGGGCACAGCCAAGGTTGACCTGAAGCTCGACGTCGCGCTGACGCGCGGGGGCGACACGCGCGTGGCGGGTACCGTGCAATTGCAGAACAACGACCTGACGTTGCCGGCCGTACCTCCGTTCACGCGCGTCTCCGGTACTCTCGCCTTCAGCGAGCGCGGCGTGCGCTTCAACAATCTCGCGACGGGCTTCCTGGGTGGCCAGGCGCGGCTCGACGCCAGTACGCGGAACGACGGCGCGGTGGTGGTCAGCGCGACCGGTACCGCAACACCGGCGGGACTGCGGCGCGCCATCGAGGTCGACATGGTCCAGCGCATCCTGGATCGCACGCAGGGCAGCGTGCGCTACAGCGCCAGTCTGACGGCGCAGCGTGGCGCGATGACACTGCAGGCCGACAGTGATCTGCTTGGCCTGACGATCGACGGGATCGCGCCGTTGCGCAAGACCGCCGGCGAGTCGCTGCCGCTGCGGCTCGAGAAGTCGACCCGCGGCGCGCAGGACGAATTGCGCGTCACCGCAGGACGCCTGGTGGGTGTGCACCTCGAGCGCCGTCTGGTCGACGAGAGGATGCAGCTGGAGCGCGGCGTCATCGCGCTGAACGAGCCGGCCAATCCGCCCGAACGCGGCATGCTGGTGCTCGTGCCATGCCGCGCATCGACGTCGAAGCCTGGGCCGACTGGCTCGGCATCGGAGTGGAACCGGCTGCGCCGCGGGCGCCGGGGACAGCCGATAGCGGCGACATGCGCATCGATCTACATCGCCCTGCGAACGCCCGAGCTCGTTCTCAGCAATCGCAGCTTTCGAAACGTGACGCTGGGGGCGAGCCGCACGGACGCCGGCGGCTATGACATGAACGTGGTGTCGGACGGTGCGACCGGTTACATCGGGTGGCGCCCGGGTGCGAAGGGCAGCACCGGCGGCGCAGGCCTCGGACTCGTTTACGGCGCGATTGTCGAGGCTTCACATCGCCAACACAGGAGAGGCCGACGTCGTCGATGTGCTGCGGGCGCCGCACGCAGCCTTCCCGTCGCTCGAGGTCACCGTCGAGAAGTTCGAGACTCGGTGACATGAAGCTCGGCCGCCTCGAACTCTCCGCGCGAACGTCGGGAGTGGCAACGCGGCAGCCTGGAAGGTGCGGCGATTCGACCTCACCAATCCGGACATGAAGCTCGCGGCCACCGGCGAGTGGCAGCCCGGCCCCGACGGGCACCGGCCGGCGCACGCAGCTCAGGTTCGCGATCGATGTCGCGGACGGCGGCGCCACCCTGGGCCGTTCGGCTATCCGGACGCGGTCGCACGCGGCAGCGGGCAGCGTCGAGGGCGAGGTGAACTGGCTTGGTTCGCCGCTGGACATCGACTATCCGACGCTGTCGGAGCGCTGAACGTCGCCGTGGACAACGGCCGGTTCCTGAAGGTCGACACGGGCAACGCGGCGCGCCTGCTGTGCTGCTGTCGTTGCAGTCGCTTGGTCGCAACCTGGCGACCGACAGCGGAGCAGTTCGGCGAAGGTTTCGCGTTCAGTCGATCCGCGCCGATGCCCGCATCGAGCGCGGGATCTTTAAGACGGACGACTTCCGCATGAACGGGACGAGTGCCGCCGCGCTGATGTCGGGCACGGTGATCTACGCAACGAAACCCAGCAGCTGCATCGATCGTGCTGCCCGAGATCGATGCCAGCGACGGCCGCGCTGGCCGTCGGCGTGGTCAATCCGATCATCGGCCTTGGCACGTTCCTCGCTCAACACGTGCTGAAGGGGACCCGCTGTCGAAGGCCTTCGCGCTGCAGTACGACGTGAGCGGACGTGGACCGATCCCGATCGTCGTGCGCCGCAGCCGCATTACTCCCAATCCCGGAGCCGCCGGAGAGCCGTAAATGACCGCCAACCTTGCCCGCGTCGCCGCCGTGCAGATGGTCTCGAGCACGCGTGTCGACGACAACCTGAAGACCGCTGCGGCACGCTGATCGAGGAAGCCGCGGGCACCGGCGCGCAACTGGTCGGCCTGCCGGAGTACTTCTGCCTGATGGGGCGGCGCGACACCGACAAGGTGGCTCTGCGCGAAACCGACGGACGCGGGCCGATCCAGGATTTCCTCGCCGAGCAGGCGACGAGGCACCGCATCTGGCTGGTGGGCGGCACGCTGCCGCTGGTCGCCGCCGAGCAGCACCGGGTGATGAACTCGGTGCTGGTCTTCGATCCCGCCGGGGTCCGCGTGGCGCGCTACGACAAGATCCACCTGTTCCGCTTCACGAAAGGCACCGAAACCTACGACGAGGCGCAGACGATCGCGCCGGGCAGCGAGGTGTCGACGTTCGTGTTCGCACCCGTTGGCGGACCGCGCCTCACCGTGGGTCTGTCGGTCTGCTACGACCTGCGTTTTCCGGAGTTGTACCGGGCCATGCCGCGGCCGGACCTGATCCTCGTGCCGGCGGCTTTTACCGCGACCACGGGCAAGGCGCACTGGGAACTGCTGCTGCGGGCGCGCGCGGTAGAAAACCTTGCGTACGTGCTGGCCCCGGCCCAGGGCGGGCGCCACGAGAACGGACGCGCCACGTTCGGCCACTCGATGCTGGTCGACCCTTGGGGCACCGTACTTGCCAATCGCCCTGACGGCGCCGGGGTTGTGTTCGGCGACGTCGACCCACAGGTCATCGCTTCGTGCCGCACGTCGCTGCCGGCGCTGGAGCACCGAACGCTGTGCTGACGCCGCGGGTCCGTACAATGCCCGCCTTTCCTGACGCTCGTTTTCGAACCCGATACGATGAAGCCATCCGATCCCGCGCTCGACCGCCTTGCCGTCGCCAAGAACCTGCTGCTCGATCCGTACGGCCTCGACGAAGCGACGCTGCAGAACGTGCTGGCATCGATCTTCGAGCACCGCGCCGATTACGCCGACCTGTACTTCCAGTACACGCGTTCAGGAGTCGTACTCGCTCGAGGAAGGCATCGTCAAGAGCGGCAGTTTCGACATCGAGCAGGGCGTCGGCGTGCGCGCCGTGTCCGGCGACAAGACCGCGTTCGCCTACTCGGATGACATTTCGCTCGACGCGCTGAACGAAGCGGCGGTTGCCGCCCGCTCGATTGCGCGCCAGGGCGCGGGCAAGGTGCAGCGTGGCGCCGCGCGTAGCGTTGCGCCGCGTCCGCAGCCGGCGCTCTACGGCTCGCACGATCCGGTCGCGTCGCTCGGACGCCGCCGAGAAGATCCGGATGCTCGAGACGCATCGAGCACCATGCGCGCGCACGCGACCCGCGCGTGAAGCAGGTGATGGCGAACATCGGCGCGGACTACGACGTCGTGCTGGTCGCGCGCAGCGACGGCGTGCTCGCCGCCGACGTGCGACCGCTGGTCTACTTGTCCGTCACCGCGATCGTCGAAGACGACGGGCGGCGCGAGCAGGGCTTTGCAGGCGGCGGCGGCCGCCACGACCTTGCGTACTACGACCGAGGAGCGTCTGGCCGACTATGCGCACCAGCGCGGTCGACCAGGCACTGGTGAACCTGTCGGCACGACCGACGCCGGCCGGCGTGATGCCGGTCGTGCTCGGTCCGGGCTGGCCCGGCATCCTGCTGCACGAGGCGGTCGGCCACGGCCTCGAAGGCGACTTCAATCGCAAGGGCTCGAGCGCGTTTGCCGGCCGCGTCGGCGAGCGCGTCGCATCGAAGGGCGTCACCGTCATCGACGACGGCACGCTGCCGAACCGGCGCGGCTCGCTCAACGTCGACGACGAAGGCAACCCGACCCAGCGCACGGTGATGATCGAAGACGGCATCCTGCGCGGCTACATCCAGGACACCCTCAACGCGCGCCTGATGAAGGTGGCGCCCACCGGCAACGGACGGCGCGAGTCGTTCGCGCACCTGCCGATGCCGCGCATGACGAACACCTACATGCTGGGCGGCAAGGATGACCCGGCCGAGATCGTCCGCTCGGTGAAGAAGGGCCTGTACGCCACCAGCTTCCGCGGCGGCCAGGTCGACATCACCAACGGCAAGTTCGTCTTCAGCATGGCCGAGGCCTACCTGATCGAAAACGGCCGGATCACCGCACCCGGTCAAGGGCGCGACGCTGATCGGCAACGGACCGGACGCACTGACGCGCGTGACGATGATCGGCAACGACATGGCGCTCGACCCGGGCATCGGCAACTTGCGGCAAGGACGGCCAGAGCGTGCCGGTCGGCGTCGGACAGCCGACGCTGCGCATCGAGGGGCTGACGGTGGGCGGTACCGCGTAGCGCAGCGCTGCTCACGGACGCGACCCTGCGGGTCGCACGTGCGCTCGCAGTGGAGTGATCAGGCACACCGCCTCGAGGCGGCTCGGCGAGGGCACGCGGTTCTACCGCTGACTGTCGGGGCCGCACTCGATCCTCGGGTGTTGCCCTCGCGCGGATTTGAACGCGGCACGCTTGGCATAATTCGCCCACAAGAACAGAAACTCCCCGGGGAGACCCACTGAAGTTCCTGCCGCCGATCGTGTGGCTGACGCGCTTGCTCGTCGGCGCGTATCCGCGCTGGATCGGGTCCGCACCGACCGCGGTGCAGCGCATCTACTTCGGCAATCACACCAGCCACATGGACACGGTGGTGCTGTGGGCCGCATTGCCGGAAGAACTGCGCTCCAACACGCGGCCGGTGGCGGCCAAGGACTACTGGGACAAGCCGGGCATCCGCGGCGCCATCGCGCGCGATGAGTTGAATGTCGTCATGGTCGATCGCAGCCGCGAGGACCCGAACGCCGACCCGCTCGAGCCGCTGCGCGATGCGCTCGATCACGGCTTCTCGCTGATCATCTTTCCGGAGGGAACGCGCAGCGCGCAGCCGCTGCCCGGACCGTTCAAGAGCGGGCTATATCACCTCGCCAGCGAGTTTCCGCAGGTCGAGCTGATCCCGGTCTACATCGAGAACCTCCATCGCAGCATGCCCAAGGGCGCCTTGCTGCCGGTGCCGATCATCTGCACGGTGCGCTTCGGCGCAGCGCTGTCGCTCGCGCCCGACGAAGACAAGGACGCTTTCCTGGAGCGGGCACGCGCCGCCGTGATCCGACTGGCCACTTGATGAACCTGACCCAACAGGAAACTTTCCTCGCCGTCTTCGGCTCGGTGGCCGTGCTGTCAGCCGATTGCGACGGCCGTCGGACAGTGGGCGACTGCATCGCACCCACGATCCCGCGCGGCTGGCACGGCTCGGCGTACTGAACTCCCGCATACGCGCCTCGTGGTCGGTGCTGGCGGTGTTCACGATCGCGTTCGCACTCGGTCCCGTCGCGCTGCTGGTCGTGTTCGCGCTGGCGTCCTTTTTCGCATTGCGCGAATTCGTGTCGCTGACGCCGATCAAGTCCTCGGACCACTGGGCACTGGTCCTGGCGTTCTACGTGGTGATTCCGGCGCAGTACATCCTGCTCGGCTTCGGCCGGGCCAGTGTCTTCGCGACCCTCATCCCCGTCTACGTGTTCCTGCTGCTGCCGGTCGTCGTCGCCATCCGCCAGGACAACGAGCGCTTCCTCGAGCGAGTTGCCAAGGTGCAATGGGGACTGATGATCAGCGTCTACTGCATTAGCCACGCGCCGGCCATCGCCACACTGCCGATCCGGGGCTATGAAGGTCGCGGGCCGCTGCTGCTGCTGTTCTTCCTGCTGGTGCTGTTCCTGACCGACGTGCTGCAGATCGTGTTCAGCGCTGCGCTGGGCGGCCGGGCGCTCAAGTCCAATCCGAATAAGACCGTGAACGGCGTGCTGGCGGGCAGCGCCTGCGGCGCGCTGGTCGGCACGGCCCTCTGGTGGATCACGCCGTTTTCCTGGTGGCAGGCGCTTGTCATGTCGCTTGGTGATCGTCGGCACCGGCTACCTCGGCAGTGTCGTGCTGGCGTCGGTCAAGCAGAGCCTCGGCGCACGCCAATGGGACACCGAGTTCGAGCTGACCCGCGGCGTGCTCGAGCGTCTCGACGCCCTGACCTTCGCAGCGCCGCTCTTCTGGCAGATCACGCGCTACTTTTGGGTGATCCGCGCCGATGTCTGATTGACGTCAAACGCGACCGGCTTGCGGACGCGCGCCATCCTCGGGTATCTTGCGGTTTCGCGCCGCGCCATTCGTGGCGCGAACCGACGATGAACCCGACTGCGCGCTTCTACTTCTTCTACTTTTATGGCTTTTTCCGCTTGGCGGAGAGAGTCGAACGGCGCGCGTAACGAAAACACCGAATCGACCCGAACCGCCAGGCCCACACACCTGGCGGTTTTTTTTCGCCAGGTGGGCCGGCTGAAAGACGCCGAGGAACCACGATGGACGGAGCACGAACACATGCGCTACATGACCGACGACCTGCGGATCCGCGAGATCAAGGAACTCTCGCCGCCCGCGCACCTGATCCGCGAGTTTCCGTGCGAAGACGTCGCCTCGGTGACCGTGCACGAAAGTCGGCAGGCGATTCACCGCATCCTGCACGGCATGGACGACCGGCTCGTCGTCGTCATCGGTCCGTGTTCGATCCACGAGCCATCGGCTGCACTCGACTACGCACGCAAGCTCAAGGCCGAACGCGATCGCCTCGCGGCCGACCTCGAGATCGTCATGCGGGTCTACTTCGAGAAGCCGCGCACGACGGTCGGCTGGAAGGGGCTGATCAACGACCCCGACATGGACGGCAGTTTCCGCATCAACCACGGCCTGCGCGTCGCGCGCGAGCTGCTCATGGAGATCAACGCAGCCGGCCTTCCCGCCGGCTGCGAGTACCTCGACATGATTACGCCGCAGTACATCGCCGACTTTGTCGCCTGGGGCGCGATCGGCGCGCGCACCACCGAAAGCCAGGTGCATCGCGAGCTCGCGTCCGGCCTGTCGTGCCCGGTCGGCTTCAAGAACGGCACCGACGGCAACATCAAGATCGCGTCCGATGCGATCAAGGCCGCGCAACAACCGCATCATTTCCTGTCGGTCACGAAGGGTGGGCACTCGGCCATCGTCTCGACCAAGGGCAATGAGGACTGCCACATCATCCTGCGCGGCGGCAAGTCACCAAACTTCGATGCCGCGAGCGTCGAAGCGGCGTGCATCGAACTCGGCAGGTCAGGCCTCGCGCAACGTCTGATGATCGACGCCAGCCACGCCAACAGTCAGAAGAACCACGCCAACCAGATACCGGTATGCGAGAACATCGCCCAGCAGCTTGCTGCAGGCGACACCCGCATCATCGGCGTGATGATCGAAAGTCACCTGACTGCGGGCCGGCAGGACCTGATTCCGGGCAAGACGCTGACCTACGGTCAGTCGATCACCGACGCCTGCATCGGCTGGGACGACAGCGTCAAGGTGCTCGAAGTTCTTGCATCGGCCGTGCGCCAGCGACGCCGGCACCTCGCCAATGTTCCAGCGAAGTAGGCCGGGCCGTGGAACCCGGAATTGCGCTTACTTGACGAGATCGCGGTAGGCGTGCCAGCTCGCGTGCCCCAGCAGCGGGAACACGATCACCATACCGAGCATTAGCGTCGCAAAGCCGATAGCCGTCAGCAACGCGATCAGCACGGCCCACACCAACGTCGCCCCCGGATTCGCGAGGCAGGCCCGCAGACTCGTCAGCGCCGCGGTGACGACATCGACCTCACGGTCGAGCAGCATCGGCGCGGTCACGACGCCGAATACGAACACCGTCAGCGCGAAGATCCCGCCAACGGCGAAGTACACGAGACAGCAGCGGCCAATAGCGGCCTGAAAACAGGATGTCCGACATCAGTGACGTGAGATCCGTCACCTGGCCACCGTAGGACAGCGCGAACAGGATCGCTGCCAGGCGCTCCCAGACGATGAGGGCCAGCGTCAGTACCAGCCCCCAGAGCGCAATCGACCCGGAATTGCGCCTCCAGGCGAACACCGCTTCCGCGCCGTCGACGGGCCGCCCCTGTTCGATCTGCTGCGACAGCGCATAGAACACGATGGCGACAAAGGGCGCGACAAGCAGGAAGCCGCCGACGAGCGCAGGCACCAGGTAGGTCAAGCGCCATGCAACCATCAGCAGGGCAAAGCCGAAGGCCGCCGCCCAGGCACCGTAAATCAAGCTTGGTGCCGCGGCTTTCTTGAAATCCGCCCACCCGCGCTGCAGCCAGACCAGTGGCCGGCCGCTGTCGACCCTGCGCACCTCGGGTAGTCCGTCGTCCCGACGATCGATTGCCTGTTCCATCCGACCTCCTAACTGTGTGGCTACCTGATGCGACGCGCGATCGCGTGGGAGCGACAGCGTCGCGCCTTCGGACGGCCGGGCGGCGCGCTAGTGCGGCTGCACCGGCGCCACGCTCGGTTGCTCGAAGAACGTCTCACGCGTCAGGTTTGTATAGCCGGCCTCGATCACACCGATCGCCAGCAGCACCATCAGCAGCAACGGCGGCACAACGATCGCATAAACCAGCGCCAGGCGTTCCCATTTCATGTGCATGAAGACGGCCACGATGAGCCCGGCCTTCATCAGCATGAAGACGATGATCAGCGTCCAGCGCAACAGTCCCTGCACGTGGAAGAAGTCGACCAGATAGGACGCGATGCTGAGGACAAACAGCAACCCCCAGATCTTGAAGTAGACCCCAAGAGGATGTTGCTGGCCCTGTTCATGCGTCGCGGCAGCCGCATGTGCCCGGTCGCTGTGTGCCGCGTGATGCCCGCCTGCATGTTCCACGTGATGGTCCTCCACGATTGATACCGGACTACCAGAGATAGAAGAACGCGAAGATGAAGACCCAGACCAGGTCGACGAAGTGCCAGTACAGGCCCATCGTCTCGACGATTTCGTAGTTGCCACGGCGTCCGGTCAGGAAACCCGGCCGCTGATGATCGAGGTCGCCGCGCCGGACTTTTGTCGCAACGATGATGAGAAAGATCACGCCGATCGTCACGTGCGTGCCGTGAAAGCCCGTGATCATGAAGAAAGCCGAGCCGAACTGCGCAGCTCCCCACGGATTGCCCCAGGGCCGGACACCTTCCATGATCAGTTTGGTCCACTCGAACGCCTGCATGCCGACGAAGGTCGCCCCCAGCACGGCAGTGGCGAGCAACAGCCAGAACGTGGTCTTGCGATCCTTGCGGTACCCGTAGTTGACGGCCAGTGCCATCGTCCCGCTGCTGCTGATGAGCACGAAGGTCATGATCGCGATCAGCAGCAGCGGCACGTTTCTACCGAACAAGTCCAGCGAGAACACCTGGCTGGGATTGGGCCAGGGCACGGTCGTCGAGCCGCGCACCGTCATGTACGCAATCAGGAAGCTGCCGAAGATGAAGGTGTCGCTGACGAGGAAGATCCACATCATCGGCTTGCCCCAGGGCACACCCTTGAAGGCGCGCTGATCCGAGGAGAAATCGGCGACGACGCCGTGCAGCCCTTCCGTTGGGGCCAGCGAGGTTGCGGAACTGACTTCGTGCGGCATGAGCTTCGATCTCCCTAACGCAAGGGGAATGCGGACTGCCTCACAACGAAACGGAGGGCGTGCAGATCGCGAGCCCCAGGTCGTTCGAAACCAGCACGGCCAGCAACACGACCCAAACCAAGAGCAGGAAGTGCCAGTAAATGGCGCACAGCTCGACGCCCAACCGGAGCCGCGGAAAGTCGATGCCATGCCAGGCCCGGGCGGACGTCCGGCCCCAGGCCACCAGGCCACCCACAACATGCGCACCATGCGCAGCGGTCAGTAGATAGAAGAATCCGGTCGCGGCGCTGGTTGCGACGAAATAGCCGGCGTCGCTCAGCTGTTTCCAGACCCAGAGCTGGCCCGCGAGAAAACTGAACGTCAGCACCCCGCTCACCAGCAGGCCGGTCCGCACCGATTGCAGGTTGCCGCGCCGGGCCGCGAATGCCGTCCACTCCATCGCCATGCTGGCCACCACCAGGATCGCGGTATTGAACGTCAGTAGCCGTGGCTGCGGTAGCGGCCTCCAGTCGAGAAACTGGATGCGCATCGCGTAGGCGCTGATGAACAGCGCGAACAGCGACGTCGCAACGCCCAGGAACACGATCAGTGCGGTCTTGGCCGTCGGCCGCGCCAGCACACCGGAGCGCACGTCCGGCACTGGCCCCGCCGCGACCCACGGCTGCACGTTGACGGTCTGCCGGAACAGCCACCACAAGATGGCGCCCATCAGCAGCGCGAGGAAGATCAGCGTGATGGTCACGGGCGCGCTCGCTCCTATGACGCCTTGATCCAGTTGCCCGCCGCGACGTCCTTCGGTGCGACGTTCTGCGGTATGAAGTCTTCCTTGATGCCGGGCACGCTGTAGTCGTAGGCCCAACGGTAGACCGCCGGCAGTTCCTTGCCAAAATTGCCGTGGGTCGGCGGTGTTTCGGGCGTCTGCCACTCGAGCGTCGTGGCGTTCCACGGATTGCCGCCCGATGGCCGTCCCCTGAAGTAGCTCGTGATCAGGTTGTACAAGAACAGGATCTGCGCGGCGCCGACGACTAGCGCCGCGATCGTGATCGCCACATTGAGCGACTGCGCGGAGGCCGGGATGAAGTTCGTGCCCTCGATCGCGTAATAGCGACGCGGCACACCCATGAACCCCAGGTAGTGCATCGGGTAATAGATCGCGTAGCTGCCGACGAAGGTGATCCAGAAGTGAATGTGCCCGAGCGTGTCATCGAGCATGCGCCCGGTGATCTTCGGGTACCAGTGATAGATGGCGCCGAAGACGACCAGGATCGGCGCGATCGCCATCACCATGTGGAAGTGCGCCACGACGAACATCGTGTCCGACAGCGGCAGGTCGATCGTGACATTGCCCAGGAATAGCCCGGTCAGGCCGCCATTGACGAAGGTAAAGATGAAGCCGATCGCGAAGAGCATCGGTACGGTCAGGTGGATATTGCCCCGCCACAGCGTCAGCACCCAGTTGTAGACCTTGATCGCGGTCGGGATCGCGATGATCAGCGTCGTCGTGGCGAAGAAGAATCCAAGGTACAAATTCATGCCACTGACATACATGTGGTGAGCCCACACGATGAACGAGAGTCCGCCGATGATCAGGATCGCCCACACCATCATGCGGTAGCCGAAGATGTTCTTCCTCGCATGCACGCTGATCAGGTCGGAGACGATGCCGAATGCGGGCAGTGCGACGATGTAGACCTCGGGATGCCCGAAGAACCAGAACAGGTGCTGGAACAGAATCGGGCTGCCGCCCGCGTGGTCGAGCTGCTGGCCCTTGGACACCATCGCCGGCATGAAGAAGCTGGTGCCGAGCGTCAGGTCGAGCGTCATCATGATCGCGCTGACGAACAGCGCCGGAAACGCCAGCAGCGCGAGGATCGTCGCCATGAAGATGCCCCAGATCGTCAGCGGCAGTCGCATCATCGTCATGCCGCGCGTGCGGGCCTGCAGCACGGTCACCACGTAGTTAAGCCCCCCCATCGTGAAGCCGATGATGAAAAATGCCAGCGAAACCAGCATCAGGATGATTCCCCAGCTCGCTCCAGGGGTGCCGTCCAGGATGGCCTGTGGCGGGTACAGCGTCCAGCCGGCGCCGGTGGGTCCACCGGGCACGAAGAAACTCGCGACCAGCAGCAGCACCGCGAATAGATAGATCCAGTAGGAGAGCATGTTCACATACGGGAACACCATGTCCCGTGCCCCCACCATCAGCGGGATCAGGTAGTTGCCGAAGCCGCCCAGGAACAACGCCGTCAGCAGGTAGATGACCATGATCATCCCGTGCATGCTGACGAACTGCAGGTAGTTGGACGGATTGATGAACGAAAACTGGTTCGGCCACGCCAGTTGCAGCCGCATCAGCCACGAGAGCACGAGCGCGACCAGCCCGATGCCGATGGCGGTGCACGCGTACTGCACGGCGATGATCTTGGCGTCTTGACTGAAGACGTAGCGCCCGAGCCAGGTCTTCGGATGGTAAAGCTCGACCTCGCCAACTTCCGCGGGCGGGGCGAAATCAGATTCCTCATGGGCAACGTGGGCTGACATCGGCTTTCCTGTTCGCGTTTCGGAGTCGACTCACTCCCGCTTCGGTTACGTGGAGGGCGCCGCCGGGTCAACGACCCTTGGCGCCCTTCACCGGTCGATCTTGCAATGTGTCGATATACGCGACGAGATCGTGGATCATCTGGTCGCTGGTGAGCCCAGCGGCGAACAGCGCCATCTGGGATCCGTAGAGATCGTGCGGGTGCGAGCCGCGCGCGCCGTCGCGGAAGTTCTTGAGCTGCGTGACAACGTACCAGTCGCTCATGCCCTTCAGCCGTGGCGCGTTCGTCGCCTGGATACCGCGCCCGTCGGCACCATGGCATGCGCCGCACGTCACGAAACGCTGCTGGCCCTGTGCCGGGTTGCCCTTCACCGTCGCGGGCGCCGGGTTGTCCGGCAGCGTCGCAATGTAGGCAACGACATTGTCGATCGCGGCATCGTCCGCGAGCGTGGCTGCCATCGGCGCCATGATCTTGCCGAAAGCATCCTTGTCGTTGGCGCCACGTGCACCCTGCTTGTAGCTTGCCAGCTGCCGCTTCAGATACCAGCCGGCCTGGCCCGCCAGCTTCGGGGCATTGAGCTCACGATTGCCTTCGCCCAGCGCGCCATGACATGCGGAACAGGTCGCGAACAGCGCCTGGCCGGCAGTCGCATCTCCGCCGCGCCGTGCCGCCACCTGCGCAAAGGTCGGCTGCTGTGCCAACCACGCCTGGTACGGTCCGTCCTCCTCGACGACCATCCGCCCGCGCATAGCGAAGTGGCCGATTCCGCATAGCTCCTCGCACAGCAGATCGAAATTGCCGGTGCGCGTAGGCGTGAACCAGAGATGAGTGACCATGCCGGGAACGAAGTCCATCTTTACGCGGATCTGCGCCACCGAGAAGTTGTGCAGGACATCATTCGAACGCAGCAGCACCTTGATCGGTTTGCCAAGCGGAAGGTGGACTTCCGGACTCATCACAACGATGTCGTCCTGGCCGTCCGGATCGTTCGGCGCAACTCCGAGCGGGTTTTCGCCGCTGATGTGCTGTGTGCTGACAGCGCCGAGCTTGCCGTCCTTGCCTGGGAAGCGGTAGGCCCAGTTCCACTGCTGGCCCACGACCTCAACGACGATCGCATCCTTCGGTACATCGACGAACTTGGCCCACACGAAGAGCCCTGGTGCAAGCATCGCGGCCACACCCACCGCCGTCACCGCGAGCAGCCAGACCTCGAGCTTTTTGTTCTCCGGCTCGTACTGTGCACGCGCGTGTGAACGATGCCGATAGCGGAACACCGCGTAGGCCAGGAACAGGTTGACCAGGACGAATACGGCGCCGGTCACCCAGAAGGTGATCGAGATCGTGTCGTCGATCGCGCCCCAATTGGACGCGATCGGCGTGAAGTACCACGGGCTCAGAAAATGAAACAGCAGCGAGCCCGCAATCAGTACTACCAATACGACTGCGATGGCCATGGTGCCACCCCGCGTGACTGGTTCGAAGGTCGAGTGCGGTACTGCTCAGTGCACTCGTTCGTGCGAAAACGATCGAGCGGACGGTAACGGTAAAACCCGTACTTGCAAACCCCCGCCCTTGGTCGAGCCTTGCGGGGCTCGTTGTGCACCGCACGAACTGCTCCATGCAGATCAGATTCGCACGCATCTGACGGTCGAGCGACAGGGAGTAGCCGCAGCGGGCGGTGGCAGGGCATACTCGACGTGCCGGCCCATACCTGCTTGAATAGGTGGCGCGCGGTGCGTGCCAGTCGACTCATGCATCTCGACAAGGAGGCAGTATGAAACGGCGTCTGTACGTGGTTCTGCCGGACATGGCCAGCGCGATCCAGACGGCCAATGACCTGCTGCTGGCCCGCATCGAAGACCGGCACATGCATTTCCTGGGCAAGAGTGGCATGTCGTTCGGTACGTTGCACGAAGCGAACGTCCTGCAAAAATCCGACGTGCGCCATGCGTTGTTCCTCGGAGCAGGACTCGGCGGTCTAGGCGGGATGCTGCTCGGCGTCTACCTTCGTCTGTCGCCGATCGGCGACATTACGTTCGGTGCCGGTGCGTTCCTGTTGGCCACGCTCGGGGGAACCGCCTTCGGCGCCTGGACCGCAACGATGATCGGCCTGTCGATACCGAGTGCGGACCTGAAACCCTTCGAAGCCGACATCGAGGCGGGAAAGATCTTGCTGATGGTGGACGTTCCAGTGGCTCGCGTCGAGGAAATCGAGCAGATGCTCGCACGCAGGCATCCGGAAGCCATCGACCGAGGCATCGAACCGTCGATACCCGCCTTTCCCTAACCGGCGCGGGGTCGGCGTTGCCGCCCCGCTGATGGGCCATAACGGCTGGGGAAGAGGCGTCGCCCTCGCGTGCGCGCTCTGGGAAGCATCACCGACGACGAAACCGCGCTTTACGCCCGCTACCGCGTGAGCGACGGCAGCAAGTAGGCGGACGCTCAGCGTCCCGCGCGAACGGCACCAGCGGATGCCGTTCGTCGTTTCTGGATTGACAGCATGGGCACCACCTATCAAAGTGATATCACTTTGATAGGAGACGCCCCATGCAGCCGATTCCACGCACGCAGGAAATCCAGCGCTCCACGTCGAGCGGCTACCTATGGATCGCCATCGGCCTGATACTGATCGCGATCGGGATCTTCCTTGTCGTGCGCCCCGCGGGCCTCATCGGCCTGGCCGCCGGGGTCGTCCTGATCCTCACCGGCGCCTTCGTACTGGCAGGCCTGTACATGCTGCAGCCGAACGAGGCCGCGATCCTGCTGCTGTTCGGCGCCTATGTTGGCACCGACCGCACGGAAGGTCTGCGCTGGGCCAATCCGTTCTACCGCAAGCAGAAGATCAGCTTGCGCGTGCACAACCTGATGAGCGAGCGGCTGAAGGTCAACGACAAACGCGGTAACCCGATCGAGATTGCCGCCGCCATCGTCTGGCGGGTGCGCAACACCGCACAGGCCGTGTTCGATGTCGAGGACTATGACGAGTACGTGCGCGTGCAGGCCGAGGCCGCGGTTCGCCACCTGGCGTCGAGTTACGCGTACGACGAGGGTGAGAACGAGGGCTCGGACGAGCCGACGCTGCGCGCCAGCCAGGACCGCGTGACCGAGGCGCTGGTTCGCGAACTGGCGGACCGTCTTGATCAGGCCGGCATCGTGGTAGAGGACGCCAAGCTCACGCACCTCGCCTATGCGCCCGAGATCGCCCAGGTCATGCTGCGCCGGCAGCAGGCCGAGGCGATCATCGCGGCGCGCAGCAAGATCGTGCTCGGCGCGGTCAGCATGGTCGAGATGGCGCTCAAGGGCCTGTCGGACCGCGACATCGTGCACCTCGATGACGAGCGTCGCGCGGCCATGGTGAGCAACCTGCTCGTAGTGCTGTGTTCCGAAAGCGATGCCCAGCCGGTGATCAATACCGGAACCCTGTATCAGTAGCACGGCCGATCGAGCCGCCGACTCGCCGTCGACATGAATCCGGCACTGCTGTTGGTGCTCCTCCTCGCCGGCACTTTGGTGTTGCTACTCGGGACACTTTCCGCCGTCTTCGGCTGGCTCCCACTCGTACCTGCACTTGTGCTGGCCGGAATCGGTGCCGCGGTGGAGACCTTCGCCGCGCTTGCGTTCGCGCGCAGCCGCAGGAACCCGCACCGTGGCCGGGCGCAAGGGACGATGACCCGCCCTGCCTATCAGCACACGCAAGCCGGCTGGCCGATGCGACTGTCATTCACTGCGCTCGCGCTGGGCCTGGTCGTCGTGTGTGCGTTTCCGCCACCGGGTCTGGGTTCCGGTTCCCTTTGGGCCATGGTGGTGGGAGCGGTCGTCGCGTTGGCGGTGGGCTGGCTGTGCTCCTCGTTGACGGTATGCGTTGACGGCAACGCGCTGCGGTTCCACTTCGGCTTCGGCTGGCCACGGAAAGCCGTGCCCATGGACGACATCGTTGCTGTCGAAGTCACGCGAACGACGTTCTGGGAGGGCTGGGGCGTGCACCGTACGCGCCGCGGCTGGCTCTACAACGTGTCGGGTTACGACGCCGTGCTGATCCGTCGACGCGACGATTCATCGCTGCTCGTCGGCACCGACGAGCCACGCCGGCTCAAGGCCGCCATCGAGCGCGCGCAGGGCCGGACCTGACAATGGCACTGCCGGACAAGAAAGCCTTCCTGCTGCGGATCGATCCGCGCCTTTGGGACGAGCTGGAACGGCTGGCCGCCGCTGAACTGCGCTCGGTGAACGCGCAGGTCGAGTTCCTGCTGCGCGAAGCGCTCGACCGCCGCGGCCTGCGACCAAAACAGGAGGCGAGGCGCAGGTCCGGGCGGTAGCAGTGCGCCCGGACCCGCCGTCCGATCAGCGCGTGCCGTTCACTTCCGCGTAGAACGCGTCGCTGTTCGGCTTGCGACCGAGGAAGGCCTCGACCAGCGCATGCGGCGGGCGCTGCCCACCCGAGGCGAGGATCGTCTGCCGATAGCGCTTGCCGACGGCAGGGTTCATCAGCTTGCCGTCGAACGCCGACAGCATGTCGAGCGCGATGACCTGCGACCACATGTAGCCGTAGTAACCGGCCGCATAGCCACCGAGCAGGTGACCGAACCCGGCCGGGAATATCGATCCTTCGACAAAGCCGAGCGGACTCGCCGTCTCGATGGCGATCCACGGCGGCATCGGCGCGCCGGGCTGGCCGGTGTGCAGCTGCATGTCGTAGAGCGCGTACTCGCCCTGCCGTGCGAAGAAGTAGCCGCGGCCGAACTTGCGCGCCGCATCGAGCTGCTTGATCTGATCCTTCGACAGTCGTGGACAGGTCGGGCAGATCTGCGCGAACAGCGCCAGCGGCTCCTCGCGCCGCGCCCATTCCTCGAACATCTGAGAAGGCGCCTCGACGAAGTCGCGCTTCACCGACGTGCCCGACTGATCGACATAGCGCGTCTTCGACAGCACGCCGTGCAGCACGTGGCCGTATTCGTGCAGCAGCGTCTCGAGTTCGTCGTGGTTCAGGCCCTTCGCATTGAGGTTGGCCACGAGCACCGAGATCGGCGTGCGGTTCGCGAGCGTGGAGACGCCACGCACCGGGAACGCCGCCGCGTGGTTGTACTTGCCATCGCGCGGGAAGAGGTCAAGGTAGATACCGCCGACGAAGGCGCCGCGCTGGCCATCGGGCAGGCGGTCATAGACGTCGTAGTAGCGCACGTCGCTGTGCCAGCGCGGAACGTCGCGTGCAACGAACTCGACGCCGTAGAGCGTGCTCGCGAGCTTGCATCGCGTAGTGCACGCTGGCTTCGGTCGGGAAGTACGCGCGCAGCGCCTCCTGGTCGATGCTGTAGCGCGCCTTGCGCACACGCTCCTTCAGGTAATTGACGTCCCAGCGGTTGAGCTTCGTGTCGGCCAGCGGCGTGCCGATCGAGCTTGGCCTTTTCGGCGCGCAGTTCGACAAACTCTTTCGCCTGCAGCGGATCCGCCGCGGCCTTCACGTTGCCGAGAAATTCGTAGACCGCGGCCGGCGTCTGCGCCATGCGGCGCTTCAGCACGTAGGTGGCGAAGTCCGGCTGACCGTGCAGCTGCGCCAGTTCGTAGCGCAGCTTCAGCGCCTGCTCGAGGATCTTGAGGTTCTTCTCGCCGCCTTCGCGATACTTCGCCATCCAGACGCGCTTGCGCGCGTCCGCATTGGCGGCGAGCTCCAGGAACGGCACGATCGTCGGGTAATCCATCCCGAGCACGAGGTTGCCCTGATCGTCCCGCTTGCGCGCGGCGATCCAGGCCTCGGGCATGCCGGCCGCTTCGGCCGGAGTGATCGTGACGGTGGTGCCGTCCTCGTTGATGTTCTTCTGGAACGCGAGCCGACAGTCGCTCGAGTTCGTCGATGATCTCTTTGGCGCGCTTGCGCTTGTCGGGCGGCAGCGTCGCGCCGCCGTCCTCGAACTTCTCGAACAGGTCCTGCTGATAGACGGTGTCCGTCTGGATCCTTCGGCTTGACGGCCTTCACCCGCTTGTACAGCGCGGCGCTCTGGTACAGCTCGGTCTCGAACGGCAGCACTTTCTCCAGGCAGGCCTGCGCGGCATCGCGGGTGGCCTTGTCGGGCGCGACGTTCTGCAGCAGGTAGACCGGGTAGGCGAATTCGGCGAAGCGGATCGACAGCGCGTTCAGTTCGGCGAAAATCGTGCCCGCCCCCTTGCGCGCTTCCATCGCCTTCTGCTGCTGGCGCACGGCGGCGAGTTCGCCATCGCAGCGCGCGGTGATCGTGGCCGCGTCGAACACCGGCAGCAGCGGACGCGCTGGCTGCGCGGCGCCGGCGGCCATCAGGGGAGCTACGGACGCGGCGAGCAGGATCGCTGCGGTCGCGTTTCGGGTCTTGAACTTCATGGGTTCCTTCCGGGAATTCGGCTGCGGCTCGCCGCGAAGGGCGCGAGCTTAAGGAACTGCGCCGGACACCGCCGGCCGGTTGCGACGGACTGCGTCGCGGTGCGACGAAACGCGCGGTTGCCGGACGAATCGGGCCGGCGCAGCCGGCGAGACCGGCGCTAGGCTTCCGGGGTCGCCGCGTTCTTGCGCTGCTGCCACAGCACGTCGCTGCCGCCGGCATGCCGGTTCAGCGTACGTGCAAGCACGAACAGCAGGTCGGACAAGCGGTTCAGGTAGTGGCGCGGCGCGGAGTTGACCGCCTCCACCGCGCCCAGCGCGACGACCGCGCGCTCCGCCCGCCGACACACCGTGCGGCTGACATGCGCCAGCGCGGCTGCCCGCGATCCGCCCGGCAAGATGAATTCAGCCAGCCGCGGCAGGCTTGCGTTGTAGTGCGCGAGACGGGCATCGAGCCGCGCCACCTGCGCCTCCTGCACCATCGTGTAGCCCGGGATGCAGAGCTCGCCGCCAAGGTCGAAGAGATCGTGCTGGATGTCGACAAGATCGCTGCGCACCTCGTCGGGCAAGACTTCGGTCAGCAGCAGGCCGAGCGTGGAGTTGAGTTCGTCGACATCACCCATCGCCGCCACCCGCAGCGCATCCTTGCGCGTGCGGGTGCCGTCGCCGAGGCCGGTCGTACCATCGTCGCCGGTGCGCGTCGCTATCGTCGTCAGCCGCTTGCCCATCTGCCTATGGCCCGCTCGGTGTATGGTAAGAGCATGATTGTCGCAAAACCCCTGGCCGAAGCCGGATTATGAACGCGCCGACATCACACGCCCCGCTACCCCCTACTCTCATCAATGCTTTGGGCGCGCGTTTCGGTGCGCGCTTCTCGACTGCCGCCGGAGTGCGCGACCACCACGGTCGTGACGAATCGCCGTATGCGCCGATGCCGCCGGATGCCGTGGTGTTCGCCGAATCGACCGACGACGTGGTCGCGGTCGTCCTGGCGGCTGCCGCACATCGCATACCGGTGATTGCCTACGGTGTCGGCTCATCGATCGAAGGTCACCTGCTGGCCGTGCACGGCGGCATCTCGATCGACCTGAGCCACATGAACGCCGTGCTCGCCGTCAACGCCGAGGACCTGACCGTCACCGCGCAGGCCGGCATTACGCGCAAGCAACTCAATGCCGCGATCAAGGACACGGGTCTCTTCTTCCCGATCGACCCCGGGGCGGACGCGACGATTGGCGGCATGGCGGCCACGCGCGCGTCGGGAACCAACGCGGTGCGCTACGGCACGATGCGCGAAAACGTGATGGCGCTGACCGTCGTCACCGCCGAGGGCAAGGTGATCCGCACGGCACGCCGCGCGAAGAAGAGCTCAGCCGGCTATGACCTGACGCGCATCTTCGTCGGCAGCGAGGGAACGCTTGGGATCATTACCGATGTCACGCTGAAGCTCTATCCGCAGCCCGAGGCGATCTCGGCGGCAACGTGCTCGTTTCCAAGCGTTGACGCCGCCGTGCAGACGACGATCGCGACGATCCAGCTCGGGGTGCCGATTGCGCGCTGCGAACTTCTGGACGCGCTGACGGTGAGAGCCGTCAACCTGCGCGACAAGCTCGGCTTGCCCGAGCTGCCATTGCTGCTGTTCGAATTCCACGGCTCGCCGGCGAGCGTCGAGGAACAGGCAAAGACCGTGCAGGATCTCGCTGCCGAACATGGCGGTCAGGGCTTCCGCTGGGCAACCAAGCCTGAAGACCGGACGCGCCTGTGGGAAGCGCGGCACAACGCCTACTTCGCGTGCCTGCAGCTCAAGCCCGGCTGCCGCAGCTTCACGACCGACGTCTGCGTGCCGATTTCGCGGCTCGCCGACTGCATCAATGCCACCATTGCCGATACCGAGGCAAGTTTCCTGCCTGCGCCGATCCTCGGCCATGTCGGCGATGGCAACTTCCATTGTGCGATCCTTGCCAACGCCGACGACCCGCGCGAGGTCGAGGAGGCCGAGCGACTGAATACACGAATCGTCGAGCGCGCAATCGCAATGGACGGAACCTGCACCGGCGAGCATGGCGTCGGGATCCACAAGATGGGTTTCTTGCTTGAGGAGCACGGCGACGATGCGCTGGACTTGATGGTCCGGCTGAAGCGCGCCTTCGACCCGTTGAACATCCTGAATCCGGGCAAAGTGGTGCGCGTCTAGCGTCGCCCGCCCTGCGGCTGTCTGTCCACTGCCTGCATAGCGTTGCCGAGGGCTTAGCGGATGCCGGTGCGGGCGAATGCGTCCTCTTCGGTCCAGCCAGCGCCCTCGGCGATCAATGCCTTGATCGCCGCTTCTGGCAGGCGCGCGCGCAGCGCGGCGAGCACACTCTCGCGCATCCTGCGCTCCGGAGGGTGCAGTTGGCGTCTGCCCTCTGCATAGGCGCGGTCCGCGCAGCCGACCAGCCGCGCCGCCAGTTCCAGCCCGTTGCGGCGCTGTGTGAGCAGTGCGAGCGGAAAGAGCAGGACGAACGCGGTGCCGAGACCACGAACCAGGAGCGCCCGGCCGGCGTGGATCGCCGCTTCGGCGTGCGCCAGTTCACCGCGTTCGAGCAGCGCTGGCACCATGTTGCCGTAGGCATGCACGGCCGCGGCAGGCCGCCCGATGGCGGCCGCGCGTGCGATCGCCTCGCGGCATAACGCGATCGCCACGTCGCTGTGACCGAGCACGAACTCGGTGTCGGCGAGGTTACTGAGCGCGGGTATCGCGCCGAGTGCGCCGGCCGCGCGCGCCAGCGCGACATGCTGCAACCCGGCCTCGCGCGCCGCCTCGAACCGCCCGCCCTGGTCGTGAAACCACTCGAGCGAAAGCTGGCGGCGCGAACGCTGGCGCGGTGACCACGAGGGATCTTCCAGTCGTGCGGCCTCCTCGAGAAATGCGCCGGCCTGCGCCTCGTCGATCACGTCGCGCGGCGCGCTGCCGAGCGAGCACAACGCCTTGTACAGGCCGCTGCGGTCATCGAGCTCGCGATACGCCTGAAGCGCACGCCAGGCATCATCGCGCCACAGCGTCGGGTGCATCAATCGCATTCGTGCCATCGCCTGAAACGCCATGTGGAAGCGCGCAGCCAGTGCCGGCGGAACTGAATCGTCGAGCCATGCGTGCGCCTTCAGGTAGTGCTCGATCGCATCGCCAAACGGATCCAGCTCGTTCCACAACGCGTTGCTCGCGGCGAGCAGCGCCAGCGCGGTCTGGCGCGCGTCGGGCCTGCCCATCGCCCAGCGCAAAGCCGCGCGCAGGTTGTCCATCTCGGGCTCGAAGGTCTGCACCAGCGCGTCGAAGCGTGGCGCATACACGATCGCTGCGTCGAACTCCTCCAGCGACTCGCGCATCGCCTCCGCGCGGCGGCGCTCCAGTGCCTCCAACTCGCCGACAGCGGCCAGCAGTTCGAGTGCGAAGGCGCGCGCGGACTCGAGCAGTCGGTAGCGTGGCGCGCCCTCGCCTTCCGCAACCACGAGGGACTTGTCGACCAGCGCACCCAGCCGGTCAAGCATCGACCAGGGGTCACCATCGGCGTCGACCACGACGCGCTGCGCCAGCGCGAGCGAAAAGCCGCCGACGAAGACGCCGAGCCTTCGGAAGAGCACCTGTTCCCCGGAGTCGAGCAGCGAATGGCTCCATTCGAGCGTTGCGCGGAGTGTTTGCTGGCGCGCCGGTGCATCCCGAGCGCCGGCGGTCAGAAAGCGCAGCCGCTCGTCCAGGCGATCACGCAGGCCGGTCAAGCCCAACAGGGGCAGACGCGCGGCGGCGAGTTCAATCGCGAGCGGCATCCCGTCAAGCTCGCGGCAGATCTCGACGGCGGCGGCAAGAGTGTCCGGCTTCAGCGCGAAGCTGCGCTGCGCGGCGCGGGCACGCACGGCGAAAAGCTGGAGCGCCCCGTAGCGGACCGCGTGCGTCAGGTCGGGCATCGCCTCTGCGGGCGGCAACGCCAGCGGTGCCAGACGCAGCACCTGTTCACCAGCCACGCGCAGTGGGGCTTGCGACGTGGCGAGCAGGTGCACCCCCGGCGCCCGCTGCAGGATCGCCTCGACCAGCGCCGCGATCGCCGCCAGCACATGTTCACAGTTGTCGAACAGCACCAGCATCGACTGCTCGCGCAATGCACCGGCAATGGTCGCGGCCGGCGACGGCCCGGTAGGCAATTCGATACCGAGCGCGGAGGCGACCACCGCCGGCACGCGCACCGGATCGGTGACTGCGGCCAGGTCGACGAGGTGCACGCCGTCGGTGTAGTTCGCCGCCACGGCATGGGCCACGGCTAGCGCCAGCCGCGTCTTGCCGATGCCGCCGGGTCCGGTGAGCGTCACGAGTGCATGCGCAGCCAGCAAGTCGGACGCCTCGGCAAGGTCCGCGTCGCGGCCGATCAAGGGCGGCAGGCGTGCCGGCAGGGTGCCGCGTGGTGTTGGCAAAGGCGCTGCAACGCCCACCACCGTCGTCGGTCCCTTCGGACTGTCACCATCGAGATCGGCGATGAACTGGTAACCCCGCCCAGGAATCGTGGCGATGGTCTGAGGCCCGAGCAATTTGCGCAGCGCCGACACCTGAACCTGCAGGTTGTTCTCTTCCACCACGAGTCCGGGCCAGACGAGATCAAGCAGCTGATCCTTACTGACGATCCGGTCGCGTTGGCGGACCAGGACCAGCAGCACGTCGATGGCGCGCGCACCGAGCCGGGCTGGGGTGCCATCGACGCGCAGCACCCGCCGGACCGGATCGAGCTGAAAGCGCCCGAAGCGAAACTCGGCGATTTCGGAATGCACGGTTCGTAGGCCGAGGGAAGGATGCCCGGAGCTTAATCGGCCGCCGCGGATTCAGAACGTTTCAGGCCACGCCAAGGACCTGATGAGCCCAACCGGGAAAGATGCGGCCTTCGCCGACCGAATGTTTCGGAGACCATGGTGTACCGCCGCTCGATCCCGCGTTCGCTTCAACCGTCGCCGGCCATGCGCAGCGCCGGCACCCTGGCCGCCCGGCTCGTTCCGATCTCAGCCAGCGGAACGATCGGTGCGATGGCGCTGCATTACTCGCGCCAGCAACCGGCGTCGCCGCTGGTTTGTGCCACCGATGCATTGGGTTGCGGCAGTCCGCATGACGCGACGCCCATCCTGACGACCTCGTGATTCGTCGCGGGCCATTTACCTTCACCACTCTCACTTTCAAGGAGATCCCGATGCTTCAAGACCACCGTGGCCTCAACGTTTCCACGTCCAGCATCACCGCACTCGCTCACTTCGAGAAGGCCCTCGAGCAGTTCCACGCCTACCGGGGAGACCCGATCGCCAGCGCGGACGCCGCGCTGGCGGAAGACGAGGCGTTCGTTCTCGCCCACTTGTTCAAGGCGTATGTACTCGCCACGACCAGCGAGGGCCGTTACCTGCCGGCGGCTCGTGCCGCCGTGGCGCGCGCCACCGAGTTCAGCCACCGGGCCAATGCGCGCGAGCGCGCTCTGATTGCGGCGGGCCGCCAACTCGTCGGCGGTCACTGGCACGCTGCCAGCCGCAGCTTCGATGCAGTACTGCGCGAGTGGCCGCGCGACGCGCTGGCGCTGCAGACGGCCCATCTGATGGACTTCTTCCGTGGCGACGCGCTGAACCTGCGCAACCGCGTCTCGCGCGTGCTGCCTGCGTGGAGCACCAATCTGCCGGGCTATTCCTACATACTCGGCATGCACGCATTCGGCCTGGAGGAGTGCAATCAGTACGCCGAGGCCGAAGCAACCGGCCGCCGCGCGCTGGAAATCGTGCCAACCGACGGCTGGGCGGTGCATGCCGTCACCCACGTGATGGAGATGCAGGGCCGCATCGACGAGGGCATCGGCTGGCTCACGACGCGCGAAGCCGACTGGGCGACCGCCGACAACGCGTTCGCCCCGCATAACTGGTGGCACCTGGCGCTGTTTCACATGGACCGCGGCGCCTTTGATGCGACGCTTGATCTGTACGACCGCAAGCTCGATGGCCCGCAGGCCGACATGCTGCTAGTCCTGATCGACTGCACCGCGCTGCTTTGGCGCCTGCAGCTTGAAGGCGTGAACGTGGGCGACCGCTTCGAGCGGGTCGCCGATCGCTGGCACGACAAGGCGGTCGAGGAGCGCGGGTTCTACGCATTCAATGACCTGCACGCGATGATGAGTTTTGCGGCAACCGGGCGGACGGCGGAGTGCGAGCGACTGCTGACCGACATGCGCACCACTGCTGCGGACAGCGTCGGTGCCAACCAGGCGATGACGCGCGATATCGGCCTGCCGCTGGCGGAGGGCGTGCTGGCCTTCGCGCAGGGCCGTTCGGTTCGCGCAATTGAGTGTATCGACCCGGTGCGGGACAGCGCCAACGGGTTCGGCGGTAGCCACGCGCAGCGCGACCTGCTGACCCTGACGCTGATCGCGGCGGCGATCCGCGCCGGCGATAACGGCCCATGCGCGTCACCTGCTCGCTGAGCGCCAAGTGCACAAGCCGACCGCCTGGAGCGCGCGCTTGGCCGCGCGCATCGATGATGCCGCCTTCAGGGCCGCGGCCTGACGCGGCGCAAAGCACGAACTGCGGGCGCAATGCGCCCGCGGCCATCCGCTTGGGCAACGGTCGGAGTAAGGCGTCCGACTCGCGGTCCAGGGCCCATGAATGCCCCGGTCACGCGACTGGAACATCCGACAGGCCGCAGGCATCGGAGTCCCCAACGTGGGCGCGCCAAAGGTATCCGTCGCAGGCTTGCGCATCCTCACGGTTCCGCTAGGTCCACGTCCCGAATTTCCGCTAGATTGGGGTCGGACGTCTTCGGCGGGAATCGGACGGCTGCTTCAGCACCCAGGAGGGAATCATGAACGCACGATTGTTCCTCTCGACACTGGCCGCGCTTGCGCTCGTCTTCGGCGCCTCCGCCGACGCGCAACGGGTCGGCGGCGTCGGCGACCGCCCCGGCTTTCGCAACCAGGGCGGAGTGAACCAAGGCCAGCCTCCGGCTGTATACGTGATTGTTTCGGTGGACAGCTACGCACAGTCGGTGCGCCTGCGCGCCGCGGATGGCACGACCGCGGATGTCTATGTCCCCGACGGTGTCTACGACCTCTCGAAACTCAACAGTGGCGACAAGGTCCAGGTCAATTTCCTTGAACCCGATGGGATCAACAACAAGCTGAGCGCCGGCAATATCTGGCCGGTCAAGTGACGACTCAGCAGTCCCCACACTGACGCTTTCATCTGGCGTCAGCCGCGGCGAACGACCCCCCAACGCATCGCTGACCGCGCGGAAGTACACCAGCCAGCGACCGTGCCGCCGCCTGAGACGAGGGCACTACGCTCGCGTCCCGCGCGGTTCCCCCTATGGCGTTCCGATGGAATAGACCCTGACCGCGGGCGGTCGTGTTCCCGCTGCGGGAACGGCCGCCGACCAAAGCCATAAAACCATAAGGTACACATAGTTACTAAGCAGTTCACATTTAAATCAAACGCTTGATTAATGTGGTACATTGCGCCGCACGATGAACACCACCACCGATATTTCCCTCAATTCCGGGGCACTTCACGAGCCCGGTCCGGCCCGCGCTGACGACGCGACCGCCGAACGCGCTTTCGATCGCGGCGTACTCGCGCGCGAGCAGCTGGTCGCCGCCGCGACAAGGATTTTTGCGGCCAAGGGCTACGTTGCCGCAACGACGCGCGAGATCTGCGACGCCGCCGGCGTCAACGTGGCAGCGATCCACTATTACTTCGGCGACAAAGAAGGCCTGTATCGCGCCGTTTTGCTGCGGCCGATCACGGAGATGGCCGACGCCTTTGGCCGCTTCGATGACCCGGCACTGAGCTTCGAAGAGTCGATGCGGATGTTCCTTGCTCCGTTCCTCGGCGACCTCTCCCGGTCCGATGGCTGCGGCGATGGGCTCGACGCCCAGGTCATGCGCGTTCACCTGCGCGAGATGATCGAACCGTCAGCCGTGTTCCAGGAAGTGATCGCGCAGGTCGTCGTGCCGGCGCACAACTCGCTGGCGAACGTCATAGCTCGTTACTGCGGATTGAAGCAGGCCGATGCCGATATCCACCAGCTTGCCTTCGCGTTTGTCGCGATGGCGCACGACTACTGCATGTCTCGCGAGTTCATGAAGATGCTCGCGCCCGACGTGCTGAACCGGCCACAGGCGATGGAGAAGATCCTCGATCGCCTCGTCGGCTACAGCCGCGCCTTGCTCGACCACGAAATCGGGCGGCGCCGATTAGAGCCCGCAAAAGAGCGATCCGCCTGATGAAACCGATGATCCCACGCGTGGCGCGACGCGCGCTGCCACTCATTGCAGCGGGGGCGGTGTTCGCCGCTGCGACGCTCGTCGTCGGCTGCAGCAAGGAGCCTGAAAGCGGTTCGGTGAAAGTCGACACCAAGGCCGCCGCTGCCCGTCCTGCGCTCACGGTCGCGCTGGCCACGCCCGAACGCATCGACTGGCCGCAGACATTGGCCGCCAACGGCAACATCGTGGCGTGGCAGGAAGCTGTCATCGGCGCCGAGCTGTCCGGACTGCGCCTGACCGACGTGCTGGTCAACGTCGGCGACCCTGTCAAGCGCGGACAGCCGCTGGCGAAGATCGCGACCGACGCGGTACTGGCCGACCTCGCGCAGGCACGCGCGTCGGTGACCGAGGCCGAGGCGGCACTCGCTGAGGCGAAGGCCAACGCGGAACGTTCGAAGCAGCTGCAGTCGCAGGGCTTCATCAGTTCCCAGGCGACGATCCAGGTCCTGACCGCAGAACAGACCACAGCGGCTCGCCTGGCGGCCGCGCGCGCGCGCGTACAGGCTGAGGAAGTGCGGCTAGCGCAGGCGCGCATCGTCGCGCCTGACGATGGCGTCATTTCCGCGCGCACCGCAACAGTCGGTTCGCTGACGCAGCCGAACCAGGAGCTGTTCCGCCTGATCCGCGGCGGCCGTCTCGAGTGGCGCGCCGAAGTCACCGGCACCGAGCTCACGAAACTCGCGCCAGGAATGCGCGCCACACTCACCACAGCCAATGGCGACAGGGTCGACGGCACGGTGCGCGCAGTCGCGCCGTCGGTCGACCCGGCGACGCGCAACGGCATCGTCTATGTGGACCTGCCGGCCAACGGTGGCGCGCGCGCCGGCACATTTGCACGCGGAGAGTTCGAACTCGGTCGCGGCGGCGCGCTGACCCTGCCGCAGAGCGCCGTGGTCCTGCGCGACGGCTTCGCGTACGTGTTCCTGGTCAGCACCGACAACAAGGTCGTGCAGTCCAAGGTGGAAGTCGGACGGCGACTCGGCGACCGGATCGAGATCATCGCCGGGTTGCCACCGTCCGTGCGCGTGGTCGAAACCGGCGGCGGCTTCCTGGCCGACGGCGACACTGTCCGCGTTGTCGAGTCCGCGACAGCGCCGGTCAAGTCGGCCCAGAAGTAAAGACGTCAATGGCCATCAACGTTTCTTCGTGGTCGATCCGCAATCCGATCCCGGCAATCCTGCTGTTCGTGATGCTGACTCTGATCGGCGTCGTCGGCTTCAAGGCGATGAAGATCCAGCAGTTCCCGGACATCGACCTGCCGACGGTAACCGTTGTCGCATCGCTGCCCGGCGCAGCACCGGCGCAGATGGAGACCGAGGTTGCGCGCAAGATAGAAAACTCGATTGCGACCCTGCAGGGCATCAAGCACGTCTACACGAAAGTGCAGGACGGGACCGCCACGATCACGGTCGAGTTCCGGCTCGAGAAGCCGACGCAAGAGGCGGTCGATGACGTGCGCGACGCAGTGACCCGCATCCGTTCCGACTTGCCGGGCGATCTGCGCGACCCGATCATCTCAAAGGTCAACCTGTCCGGCGCGCCAATCCTAACTTACACGGTCGACTCGGATCGCCTCGACGACGAGGCGCTGTCGTGGTTCGTCGACAACACGGTCACCAAGAGCATCCTCGCGGTACGCGGCGTCGGCGCGGTGGCACGAGTTGGCGGTGTCGATCGCGAGATCCGGGTCGAGCTCGACCCGGCGCGGCTGCTGGCCCTCAACGCGTCGGCCGCCGGACATCTCGCGCCAGCTGCGGCAGATCCAGCAGGAAGCCTCGGGAGGCCGCGCCGACATTGGCGGTGTCGAGCAATCGGTGCGAACGATCGGGACGGTGACAGTCGGCCTACGAACTGGCCGCCATGGACATTGCACTGTCCGACGGCCGTCGCATCCGCCTCGACCAGGTGGCCACCGTGAGCGACACGGTGGCCGAGCGGCGCTCGGCAGCGCTGCTCAATGGCCGGCCAGTGGTCGGCTTCGAAATCACGCGCTCCCGTGGCGCCGGCGAGATCGACGTCGCCAATGGCGTGCGCGCCCAGTTGGCAAAGCTCAAGGCCGAGCATGCGCACATCCGCATTACGGAGGCGTTCAATTTCGTCGACCCGGTGCAGGAGAATTTCGACGGCTCGATGTGGCTGCTGATCGAGGGCGCGCTGCTCGCGGTGCTGGTCGTCTGGCTCTTCCTGCGGGACTGGCGCGCGACGGTGGTGTCGGCGGCGGCGCTGCCGCTGTCGATCCTCCCGACCTTTGGCGCGATGTACCTGATGGGCTTCTCGCTGAATGTCGTCACGCTGCTCAGCCTCTCGCTGGTGGTCGGCATCCTGGTCGACGATGCGATCGTCGAGATCGAGAACATCGTGCGCCATATGCGCATGGGCAAGACGCCGTTCCAGGCGGCGATGGAAGCCGCCGACGAGATCGGGCTGGCGGTGATCGCGACCAGCTTCACGCTGATTGCCGTGTTCCTGCCGACCGCGTTCATGAGCGGCGTGCCGGGCAAGTTCTTCGTGCAGTTTGGCTGGACGGCGGCGATCGCGGTGTTCTTTTCATTGGTGGTCGCACGCATGCTGACGCCGATGATGGCTGCCTACATCCTGAACAGGCCGGCCAAAGATCATGGCGAGCCGCGCTGGCTGCAGATCTACTTGCGCTGGGCACAGTGGTGCCTGAGGCATCGCATCGCCACGGTCATCGGCGCGGCTGTGTTCTTCTTCGGTTCGTTCGCATTGGTGCCACTGCTGCCGACCGGCTTCATTCCGCCGGACGACCTGTCGCAGACGCAGGTGTACATCACGTTGCCCCCGGGCAGCACGTTCCAGCAGACGCTCGCGAGCGCCGAGCAGGCGCGCGCGATCGTGGAAAAGAATCCGCACGTGAAGCTGGTCTACACCGCCGTCGGCGGCGGCGCGGCGGGCTCGAACCCGTTCGAGCCGCGTGGCGCGGCCGAGGCCCGCAAGGCCACGCTGACGATCAACATGACGCCGCGCGGCGAACGGCGCGGTACCAGCAAGCAGGCAATCGAAGGCGAACTGCGCGCGGCGCTGACGCAGCTGCCCGGCGCCCGCATCACAGTCGGGCTCGCCGGAGCGCAGGAAAAGTATGTGCTGGTGCTGGCGGGCGAAAATGGCGCCGTGCTCGCCGAGCACGCACGCAAGGTCGAGCGCGAACTGCGCACGATTCCTGGCCTCGGCGGCGTGACGACGAGCGCAAGCCTGGTGAGGCCCGAACTCGTCGTACGGCCGGACTTCGCGCGGGCGGCCGATCTCGGCGTGACGTCGGTCGCGATCGCCGACACGCTGCGCGTTGCCACCGCGGGCGATTACGACCAGGGACTCGCCAAGCTCAACCTGTCCCAGCGGCAGATCCCGATCGTCGTGAAGTTGCCGCCCGATGCACGGCAAGACCTGCGCCTGATCGAACGGCTGCCGGTACCCGGCAAGCACGGCCCGGTGATGCTTGGCAATGTCGCCCAGTTATCGATCGACGGCGGGCCGGCCGAAATCGACCGCTACGACCGTCTGCGCAACATCAACTTCGAGATTGAACTGAACGGACAGCCGCTCGGCGAGGTCGAAAAGCAGGCTCTCGCGCTGCCAAGCCTGCAGCAGCTGCCGCCCGGCGTGATCCAGACCACAATCGGCGACGCGGAGGCGATGAACGAACTGTTCGCCAGCTTCGGCCTTGCGATGCTCACTGGCGTGCTGTGCATCTACATCGTGCTGGTGTTGCTGTTCAAGGACTTCGTGCAGCCGGCGACGATCCTGGTCGCGCTCGTACTGTCGATTCCGGGCGCGTTCCTCGCACTGTTCGTGACGCAGTCGGCGCTTTCAATGCCGTCGATGATCGGGCTCATCATGCTGATGGGCATCGCGACCAAGAACTCCATCCTGCTGATCGACTACGTCATCCTCGCGCGCCGCGATCACGGGCTGTCGCGCTGGGAAGCCACTGGTCGACGCCTGTCGCAAGCGTGCACGTCCGATCGTCATGACCACCGTGGCGATGGGCGCCGGCATGATGCCGGTCGCGATTGGCCTTGGCACCGACCCGAGCTTCCGCGCGCCGATGGCGATCGTCGTCATCGGCGGTCTGATCACGTCGACGTTCCTCAGCCTGCTGGTGGTACCGGTCGTCTTCACCTATGTAGACGACTTCCTTTCCTTCATCGGCCGGCGCATCCTGAACCGTAAACCGAATTCGCCTGCGGCCGCCCCGCACGCTTCGGGAGCCGAATGATGACGACGATCCAGACATTGTTGCGCCGTCGCCTGCTGACCTCGTGCAGCGGCGCACTCGCTCTGGCCCTGACGGCCACTCCGCTTGCCGCACAGGTACCGGACGAGGCGGCCGCGACAGCGACCGTCACCGCGTTGCCCGCCTACGGCGCGGTCGAATACGAATGGAACGACCCCCTCCGAGGCCGCGCCGTCCCGGTGCGCCTGTATCTGCCCGCGACCAGCGAGCCGGGCGCGCGCATTCCGCTGGTGGTGTTCTCGCACGGCATCGGCGGATCGCGGCGCGGCTATAGCTACCTTGGCAGCCACTTTGCGGCCAACGGCATTGCCAGCCTGCACGTGCAGCATGTCGGCAGCGATCGCGCGATCTGGATCGGCAATCCGTTCTCGCTCGTGGGGCGCCTGCACGACGCCGCGCAGGAACGCGAGGCCATCAACCGGGTGCTCGACCTGCGCTTTGCCCTCGATCGCCTGCTGGCGAGTGAATACGCGCGCAGCATCGATGCCGCCCATATCGTCGTCGCCGGGCACTCGTATGGCGCGAATACGGCCCTGCTCGCTGCCGGCGCTCGCGTCGAGCGCGACGGCCGCGCGCTCGAGTTGCGCGATCCGCGTTACAGCGCGGCGATCCTGATCTCCGCGCCGCCGTTCTACGGGGAGTCCGATCCGGCTAAGATACTGAAGCACGTGACGGTGCCGACCCTGCACATCACCGCCACCGAGGACGTGATCCAGATTCCGGGCTACTACTCGGGCGCCGACGATCGCGTTGCGGTGTTCGATGCGATCGGCAGCAGCCGCAAGACCCTCGCCGTGTTCACGGGTGGATCGCACAGCATCTTCACCGACCGCGCTGGCACCGGCGGCGTGCAACTGAATGCTCAGGTCAAGGCCGCCACGCGCGACCTGACGCTGGCGTTTGTCACGCAGGTGTTCGGTGGCGCCGCTGGACCGATCGATCGCTGGTCCGAACGCTATCGCCCGATTGTCACGCGCTTTGTTTCAGCCGGCGCGCGCTGACAGTCGATGACTTCGACGCCCTCAGGCGACGCGCGTCACGGCGCGCTGCGGCCGCCTGAGACCTGCGTCGTCGCGCGGCCGGCCGGATAGGTCGCCCACTGCACCGGCCCCGGGTGCGGACCCTCAAGCCACTCGCGCGCATCTTTGCTGCCGAGCAGTTCAGCCTCGAAGAACGCCTGGACTGACAACAGCAGTGCTACACGTGCCGCGCGTTCGCCGCCGCCGGATACCGCACGGGGCGGGCCGGCCATCGAGTCCATCGCACCTTCTGGCCGACCATTCGGCGGCATCATCGTGCCACCCTGCGGCACGCCTCCTCCCGGTTGCGTGCCCCCGCCCGGACTGCGGCCGCCGCGCGCAGGCGGTTCGCTACGCGACATCGGTCCAGTCCCCCCGGGCAGCGACGGCCTTGCGCCCGCCATGGCAGGCCCGCCCGCGGCCCCGGGCGTCAACACTCCGGCCAGTGACGCTGTCGGCACCCGGACTTCGGTGACGCGCGCATTGCGCAGTTCAGCGACCATCGCGCGCCGCTGCTGCGACGTCATCCCGAGGCCATAGGGGTCCGATTCGGTCAGTCCGTAGGCGACGAGCAACGGTGCCACGATGGCTTCATAGCGCTGGTGCATCGCTGGACCATCGAAACTGACGTAGGGTCCGAGCAGCGCCGCGGCACTCAGCCGCTTGTCGCTCGCCGCAACTTGCGCCCGCGCCATGGGCTCTCCCAGCAGCCACTGCGCCGTCTGCGAACCCAGTCCGATTCCCACGACACCGACCCGCCGCGTCGCGCCCGCCGGCAGCCAGGGCGGCGCCTGCTTTTCGAGAGCGTCGAGCACGAAGCTCACATCGGCGCCGCGCTCCATCGCCTCGCTCACGGCATACATGCGTCGCGCCGCCTCGGTGAAATCGGCACGACGCGCCTCGGGGCTGCGCCATACCGCGGCATCGTTGCCCGGGTGCCCGATCGCCACAACCGCGAAGCCGCTGCCGGCCAGCGCCTCGATCAACGCCGGCGGTGCCGAACTTCCCTGCGCCAGTCCGGGCAGCACGAGCAGCAGCGCCTGGGCAGCCGAGCTGGCTCGGCGCATGCCACTGGGCCACGATCGCGCGGTCGCGGCTGGCATCGGTCCACTGCCAGCGGCCTGATGTCACGGCCAGCGGCGCATCGTCGCGCCAGGGCGGCGGCGGCAACGGCAGGGGTGCTGCCTCCGCTGGCGCCGCAGTCGGCGGGCCTGGTGTCGAGCACGCTGTCAGCACGGCCGCCGTCCCGGCGAGGCACGCGAAGGCCAGGCGCGTCGTGCATCGCCACATCCGGTTCATTGGATTCAAGCTTTCCGCCTCCTGCGAGCCGCAGCATGACACCAGCCGAACGTTTCCGCGATGTTGCCGATTGGGCTCGAAGGCGAACCAGCGCGGCGGCCCGCGCCAGGCTGGCATTCAGCGGTAAAGTGCGCGCTTGATCGGCCGCCGCCGCGGTCCCGACCGCGCGTGATACCGTCATCATCATGAACGCTCCGACCGACCTTGCGCATCCACCGAGGCAGATGCTGTCCGAGCGCATCCCGCTCGAAGGTGCAGGCGCGGTCGATGTCGCACGCCAGCGCGCCGTCGTGGCACGGCTGCGGAGCTTCCTGCCCGATCATTGCGTGCTCTGGCGCGAGGAGGACACGCGACCCTACGAGTGCGACGGACTGACCCTTTACCGCCAGTTGCCGATGGTGGTTGCACTGCCGGAGGACGAGGCACAGGTCGTGCAGATCCTGCGCGCCTGCCATGACCTCAAGGTTCCGGTGGTGCCTCGCGGTGCCGGCACGGGTCTTTCCGGCGGGGCGTTGCCGCACGGCCAGGGCGTGCTGCTTTCGCTCGCCAAGTTCAACCGCATCCTGAAGATCGACCCACTGGCGCGAAGCGCGCGGGTGCAGCCTGGTGTGCGCAACGCCGCGATCTCCGAGGCAGTGGCGCACCTGGGCCTGTACTACGCGCCGGATCCATCGAGCCAGATCGCCTGCACGATCGGCGGCAACATTGCCGAGAACGCCGGCGGTGTGCATTGTCTGAAGTACGGCCTCACGCTGCACAATGTGCTGCGCGTGCGCGGCGTGACGATCGAGGGTGACATCGTCGAGATCGGTTCGGAGGCGCCGGATGCCGCGGGCTACGACCTGCTGCCGCTGGCGGTGGGCTCCGAAGGCCTGCTGCTGGTGCTGACCGAAGCGACGCTGAAGCTCGTGCCGAAGCCGCAGAAGCAGCAGGTCATCATGGCTTCGTTCGACGACGTCGAAAAGGGCGGCGACGCCGTTGCCGCGGTGATCGCTGCCGGCATCATCCCGGCCGGCATGGAGATGATGGACAAACCGGCCACCGCCGCCGTCGAGCCGTTCGTCAAGGCCGGCTACGACCTCGATGCCGCCACGATCATGCTGGTCGAATCCGACGGCACGCCCGAGGAAGTCACCGAGGAAATCGAACGCATCAAGGCTGTGCTCGAGGCGAGCGGCGCGACCCAGCTCAAGGTCTCGCAGTCCGAGCCCGAGCGCCTGCGCTTCTGGGCCGGGCGCAAGGCGGCGTTCCCGGCGGTCGGCCGGATCTCGCCCGACTACTACTGCATGGACGGCACGATCCCGCGCAAGCGCCTCGGCGAGGTGCTGAAGGCGATCGCGGCTATGGAGAAGAAGTACGACCTGCGCTGCGCCAATGTCTTCCACGCCGGCGACGGCAACCTGCATCCGCTGATCATGTTCGACGCCAACGACCCGTCGTCAGTCGTGCGCGCAGAGGAGTTCGGTTTCGAAATTCTCGAGCTTTCGATCGCCGTCGGCGGCACGGTCACCGGCGAGCACGGTGTCGGCGTCGAGAAGATCCACCAGATGTGCCAGCAGTTCGATACCGCGACACTGCAGGCCTTCCACGCGATCAAGCGCGCCTTCGATCCGCCGGGACTACTCAATCCGGGCAAGGCCGTGCCGACGCTCAATCGCTGCGCCGAGTACGGCAAGATGCACGTGCACGGCGGCCAGCTGAAGTTTCCCGAGCTGCCGCGATTCTGACCACGACGATGCCGTTCGGACCTTCCTGCGCACTGCGATTGCCGGCGCAACGACACGATCAGCGTGCAATGACCGAGCACGAACATCCGGCGCTGTCGCGCCTGCGCGCCCGCGTCCGCTCCGCTACTGAGCAGCGGACACCGCTGCGCATCCGCGCGGGCGGCACCAAGGACTTCTACGGCAACGCGACGCACGGCGAGCTGCTCGATCCACGCGAATACAGCGGCATCGTCGATTACGCGCCGACCGAACTCGTCGTCACGGTGCGTTGCGGCACGCCACTCGCCGAGCTCGAGGCCGCACTGGCGGAACAACAGCAGCTGCTGCCGTTCGAGCCACCCCACTTCGGCGCCGGCGCGACAGTGGGTGGCGCGATTGCCGCCGGCATCGCCGGGCCGCGCCGCGTCGCCGCGGGGTCGATACGTGATTTCGTGCTGGGCGCGAGCCTGATCGATGGCCGCGGCGATGTCCTCACGTTCGGCGGACGCGTGATGAAGAACGTCGCTGGCTACGACATGGCGCGCGTGCTCGCTGGCTCGCTCGGCACGCTCGGCGTCCTGGTCGACGTTTCGCTGAAGGTACTGCCGCGTCCGGTAGCCGAACGCACGCTGCGCTTCGAGCTCGACGAGGCCACGGCCATTCGCCAGCTCAACGAGTGGGGCGGCCAGCCGCTGCCGATCTCTGCCAGCGCCTGGCACGATGGCGTCCTGTGGCTGCGTCTGTCCGGTGCATCTGCCGCGGTCGATGCCGCGCAGGCGCGCCTTGGCGGCAGCGTCGTGGACGAGGCCGAGCGCTGGTGGGTCGACCTGCGCGAGCAGCGCCATCCGTTTTTCCAGTCCGGCGCACAACGATCGCTGTGGCGACTGGCGGTGCCGCCGACCACGCCGCCGCTAGGACTCGGTGCCACGCTGATCGAGTGGCACGGCGGCCAGCGCTGGGTGACCGGCGATGTCGACGCAACAGCGCTTCGTTCAAAGGTCGCCGCCGTCGGCGGACATGCCACGCGGTTCCGCGGCGGCGATGCAAGCATCCCGGCATTCCAGGCACTCGACCCGGTCCCGGCGCGGTTGAACGCGCGGCTGAAGGCCGAGTTCGACCCGGCCGGCATCTTCAACCCGGGCCGACTGATGCCACTGGCATAGCCATGCAGACTCAACTCGCCGAATGGATCCGCGACACGCCCGAAGGCAAGGAGGCCGACGCGATCCTGCGCAAGTGTGTGCATTGCGGCTTCTGCACGGCAACCTGCCCCACCTACCAGCTGCTCGGTGACGAGCTCGATTCGCCGCGCGGCCGCATCTACCTGATGAAGCAGATGCTCGAGGGCGAAGCGGTCACGGCGAAAACGCAGCTCCATCTGGACCGCTGCCTGACCTGTCGCAGCTGCGAAACAACCTGCCCGTCCGGCGTGCAGTACGGCCGGCTCGTCGACATCGGCCGCAAGCTGGTCGACGAACATGTGCCGCGCCCGTTCGCTGACCGCGCGGTTCGTGCAGTACTGAAGGCCGGGCTAACGAGTCCGCTGTTCGGGCCGGCGATGAAGCTCGGCCAGCTGGTGCGGCCACTGTTGCCCGCGAGCCTCAAGGCCAAGGTGCCGGCCGCGCACCCGGCGGGCGCCTATCCGTCGCGCCAGCAGACACGCAAGATGATTCTGCTCGAAGGCTGCGTGCAGCCTGCGATGGCGCCGAACATCAACACCTCGACGGCGCGCGTGCTCGATGCGCTCGGCATCGAAGTGCTGCGACCCGCGGCCGCGGGCTGCTGTGGAGCCATCCGTTATCACCTTAACGATCAGGCCGGTGGGCTCGACGACGCCCGGCGCAACATCGATGCGTGGTGGCCACTGATCGAGTCGGGTGCCGAGGCGATTGTCATGAACGCCAGCGGCTGCGGCCAGCAGGTGAAGGAATACGACCACATGCTCGCGCGCGACCCGGCCTACGCGGCCAAGGCCGCGCATGTCAGCGAACTGACGAAGGACGTCGCCGAGATCCTCCCTGCGCTCGGCGACGAATTGAAGGGCAAGCTCGGCAGCGGCGCCGCCGGCAAGGTGGTGTTTCATCCGCCGTGCACGCTGCAGCACGGGCTCAAGGTCAAGGGCGCAGTCGAAGCACTGCTGACCTCGCTCGGCGCCACCGTCGCTGCGGTGGGCGAGAGCCACTTCTGCTGCGGTTCGGCCGGCACCTACTCGGTGCTGCAACCGGAGCTTGCGATCCAGCTGCGCGACCGCCGGCTCGGTCACCTGCAGGCGCCAAAGCCGGAGGCGATCCTCTCGGCCAATATCGGCTGCATCACGCACCTGCAGAGCGGCACCGAGACGCGCAGTGATGCACTGGATCGAGTGGCTCGACACGCGGCTGAACGCACGCTGACACGATGCTGGAAGCGCTCGCGACGCTGCTGGTGTTCCAGACGGTCGGCGAGGTGCTGAGCTACGGGCTGCGGCTGCCGGTGCCCGGCCCGGTGACTCGGCATGGCGCTGCTGCTCGCCCTGCTTTTGCTGCGGCCGACTCACGGTCGAACGGCTGCGACCGACTTCGCTCGAACTGTTGAAGCACCTGTCGCTGCTGTTCGTCCCCGCGGGTGTCGGCGTCATGCTGCACGCGGCACGCATCGGCAAGGAATGGCTGCCGATCGTCGCCTCGCTCCTCGTCAGCACGGCGCTCGCCATCGCTGTCACCGCCTTGGTTGTCACCTGGACCGCCCGCCGTTTCGCGCCCGATGACACCGAGGCTTGATTCGATCTGGGTCTATCTCGCCGCCACGCCGCTGCTCGGTCTGACGGCCACGCTGCTCGCGTACCTCGTCGCCTGGCGCATCTACCAGCGCACCGGCATGAATCCGCTTGCCAACCCAGTCGCGATCGCTGTCATCGCTGCTGGTGACCCTGCTGGTGGTGACCGGCAACGCCGTATCGCACCTACTTCGACGGCGCCCAGTTCGTGCACTTCCTGCTCGGACCTGCGACAGTCGCGCTGGCGATTCCGCTGTATGACCAGCGTGCGCGCTTGACGCGCCTCTGGCTGCCGCTGACGCTCGGACTGGTAGCGGGCGTGATCACAGCGATCGCTTCGGCACTCGGCATAGCGTGGGCACTGGGAGCCTCGCGCGAAACGCTGCTCTCGCTCGCGCCGAAGTCGGTGACGACGCCGATCGCGATGGGCATTTCCGAAAAGATCGGCGGCTTGCCCTCGCTCACGGCGGTGTTCGTCATCCTGACCGGGATGATCGGCGCGATCATTGCGCGGCCGCTGCTCAACGCATTGCGCATCGACTCGCACCCGGCGCGCGGCTTTGCGGTGGGTGTCGCGGCGCACGGCATCGGCACTGCGCGCGCCTTCCAGGTCAGCGAACAGATGGGCGCATTCGCAGGCCTGGCCATGGGACTGACGGCGCTGATGACGGCATTCATCGCGCCGTGGCTGGCCCCGGCGCTGGTGACATTGCTGACCCGCTGACCGCGCGCCATTCGATTCCACCGCCAGCCGTCCTGCGATGCCCCGCGACTCCAACCCATCTCTGACAAAACTGCTCAACCTCGGCCCGAAGACTGCGCAGTGGCTCGCGTCAATTGGGATTACGACGCCCGCACGGCTGCGTCGTGTCGGTCCGATCGCAACTTTTGTTCGACTGAAGCGGGCCCATCGCGGCGTCAGTGTCAACGCGCTGTATGCACTGGTCGGCGCCGTTGAAGGACTGCACTGGACTGTGATCCGGCGCACGCGCCGCCTCGACCTGCTGCTGGCGGTGGAGGACTACGAGCGCCCGCATCCCGCGCCCCAGGGACAACCGGCCGACGAGCTGATGGCGCTGATGAACATCGGACCCGCGATGCGCCGCGACCTCACGCTGCTCGGCATCTCGAGCGTGGCGCAACTGGCACGCCGCGAACCTGACGCGCTCTACACGGCACTCGAGCGCCGGACCGGGCAGCGGCAGGATCCCTGTGTCTGGGACACCTTCGCCGCGGCGATCCATCAGGCGCGCACCGGGCAAGCGCGGCCGTGGTGGCACTACACGCCGGAGCGCAAACAGCGTCAGGCCGAAGGGCGCTTTCCGGGTTCCCGCGTGCCGCGCCGGCGCTGAGCCCCAGCCGGTGCGGGAACACGATCAAGCTCCTACTGCGTGAAGCGGCCGTGCGCCTTCATGCGGTCGCACATCGCTTCGGTCGGACCACCGACCGCCTGACCCTTCTCCTTCGCACGCGCCTGCAGCTGCTTGCTGAAGTCAGCCATGTACGTCTTGCACTCATCGTACGACGCAAGGCTCTGCATCTTGGCTCGGTGCGCCGCGCGTTCTTCGTCAGTCAGCAAGGCCACACCGCGCCCCGGTCCCGGCCCCTGCCCTGGCCCCATGCCTTGGCGCATGCCTGACCCAGCGGCCGCGCCGCATGCTCCCGGTCCATAGCCGGCGCCGCAGCCCGCGCCATCGCCCGCACCGGGTCCGGTGCTCGCGGCACAGCCCTGTCCGCCGCCCAGCCCGTAGCCCGCGCTGCAGCCCATGCCGTGCCCCGGCCCGTACCCGCCGTGCGCCAGCGCCGTGCCGACAGCCAACGCCGCGGCCGCAAGCGCCAGCGCGATGCCCGTCAATTTCCCGCGTTGCCCTGTCATCCGTGTCATCGCGACCTCCTTTGTGTCGATGAGCTCAGAATAGGCAGGCACACCGCCGCGCGCTTGTGCGCCGTCAAGCGCGGCCGGTGGCCGGATGTGAGAGTCGTAACGAGGTGTTTCAGCGGCGTTCAGCCGCTCGATCACTGCAGCGTGTCGCAGGCGATGAGACGCACGCCCGCATCGGCGAAGGCCCGCCGCGCGGCGTCGAGCGAGCCGTTGGTGTCGATGGCGCGGCAGGCATCGTCGATGACAATCGCCTCGAAGCCGCGCAGTCGCGCATCGAGCGCGCTCCATGCCACGCAGAAGTCGAGCGCGAGTCCCGCCAGATAGACGGTGCGCAGACCGCGCTCGTTCAGCAGCCCCGCGAGCCCGGTGGGCGTCTGGCGGTCAGCCTCGAGGAACGCCGAGTAGCTGTCGGTGTGCGTGTGATAGCCCTTGCGGATCACGCCCTGTGCATGCGGTACGACGAGACCGTCGGCGAATGCCGCGCCATGGGTTCCCTGGACGCAGTGGTCGGGCCATAGCACCTGGCGACCGTATTCGAGTTCAATCATCGAGAACGGCAGTCGCCCGGCGTGCGACGACGCAAACGAGATGTGGCCCGGCGTGTGCCAGTCCTGTGTCAGCAGGACGTTCTCGAAACGCGGCGCAATGCGGTTGATGACCGGAATGACTTCGTCGCCCCGCTCGACCGCCAGCGCACCGCCCGGCAGGAAGTCGTTCTGAATGTCGACGACGAGGAGAGCGGCATCACGCCGCATCAGCCGATGGCCTTGCTCATTTCCTCGACCACCTTCTTCGCGTCGCCGAATACCATCATCGTCTTCGGCATGTAGAAGAGTTCGTTGTCGAGGCCGGCGTACCCCGAGGCCATCGAACGCTTGTTGACGATGACCTGCTTCGCCTTGTAGGCCTCGAGGATCGGCATGCCGGCGATCGCCGACTTCGGGTCCTTTGCCGCCGGATTGACGACGTCGTTGGCGCCGAGGATCAGCGCGACGTCGGCTTCGGCGAACTCGCCGTTGACGTCCTCCATCTCGAACACCTGGTCGTACGGCACCTCGGCCTCGGCAAGCAGCACGTTCATGTGGCCTGGCATGCGGCCGGCAACCGGATGGATCGCATACTTCACCGTCACACCCTTGGCAATCAACTTGTCCGCAAGTTCCTTCAGCGGGTGCTGCGCGCGCGCGACCGCCAGGCCGTAGCCGGGCACGATGATCACCGTTTCGGCGTTCTCCATCAGGAAAGCTGCGTCGTCCGGCGAACCCGAGCGCACCGGTCGTTGTTCAGCCTTGCCGGTTGCTGCCGCGACCTCGCCGCCGAAGCCGCCGAGGATCACGTTGAAGAACGAGCGGTTCATCGCCTTGCACATGATGTAGCTGAGGATCGCACCAGACGATCCCACCAGCGATCCAGCGACGATCAGCATGAAATTGTTGAGGGAGAAACCGATGCCCGCCGCCGCCCAGCCCGAGTAGCTGTTCAGCATCGACACCACGACCGGCATGTCGGCACCGCCGATCGGGATGATCAGCAACACGCCGAGCAGGAAGCCGAGCGCAATCACCAGCGCGAAATCCATCGGGCTCTGTGAGTGCCAGAAGCCGAAGCAGAAGAACACGGCGGCGAGACCGAGCGCCAGGTTGAGCTTGTGCTGCCAGGGAAACACGACCGGCGCGCCCTGGAAGAGGCGGAACTTGTACTTGCCCGAGAGCTTGCCGAACGCGATGACCGAGCCGGTGAAGGTGACCGCCCCGATGAATGCGCCGAGCGCCAATTCGATGCGATTGCCGCCCGGCAGCGCTCCGCCCTTCTCGGCGATTCCGAATGCCCAGGGCTCGGCCACGGCCGCGATCGCGATGAACACGGCCGAAAGACCGATCATGCTGTGCATGAAGGCGACCATCTCCGGCATCTTGGTCATCTCGACCTTGAACGCGATCGTGGTGCCGATGGCTCCGCCGACCAGCAGACCCACCAACACCCAGGCCATGCCACCCGTGGCCGCCTGCGGCGCCAGCCGGTAGGTCAGCGCGACGGTGGTGACGATGGCGATCGCCATACCGATCATGCCGAACGCATTGCCTCGTCGCGACGTGCTCGGATGCGACAGGCCCTTCAGCGCCTGGATGAAAAACACCGAGGCAACGAGGTACAGCAGGATGACGACATTCATGCTGAGTGTCATGGCCCGCCCCTCTACTTTGCGGCCGAGCCGGCCTTCGGCTCTTTCTTCTTGAACATCTCGAGCATCCGGCGCGTCACCAGGAAGCCGCCGAAGACGTTGACCGCCGCCAGCGCCACGGCGAGCACGCCCATCGCCTTGCCGAGTCCGGTCTCGGTCAGAGCGGCCGCCAGCATCGCGCCGACGATGATGATGGCCGAGATCGCGTTCGTCACACTCATCAGCGGCGTATGCAGCGCCGGCGTGACATTCCACACGACGTGGTAGCCGACGTAGATGGCCAGCACGAAGATGATCAGGTTGATGACTATCGGGCTTACGGCTTCCATGGGCTTCTCGGTCAGTTCTTGCGCTTGATTTCGCCACCTGAACACATCAGGCAGGCGGCGACGATGTCGTCATCAACAGGCAACATGAAGTTGGCGTCCTTGTCGACGACGAGCTTGAGGAAATCCAGCACGTTGCGTGCATAGAGCGCCGACGAATCGGTTGGCACCAGCGCCGGGATGTTCGGCTGGCCGATGATGTGCACGCTGTACTTCGTCACGGTCTTGCCCAGTTCCGACAGCGCGCAGTTGCCGCCCTGCTCGACCGCCATGTCGAGGATCACCGAGCCCGGCTGCATGGCCTTGACCATCTCCTCGGTGATCAGGATCGGCGCCTTGCGGCCAGGGATCAATGCCGTGGCAATCGCGATGTTGGCCTGGGTCAGGCGCTTGCCGACCTCCGCCGCCTGCCGTTGCATCCAGGCGGCCGGCATTGGTCGCGCATAGCCGCCGACGCCCTGCGCGATCTCGCGCTCTTCGTCGGTTTCATAGGGCACGTCGACGAACTTGGCGCCGAGCGATTCGATCTGTTCCTTTACCGCGGGCCGTACGTCGGAGGCTTCGACCACCGCTCCAAGACGCTTGGCAGTGGCAATCGCCTGCAGTCCGGCCACACCGGCACCGAGGATCAGTGCGCGTGCTGCCTTGATGGTGCCGGCCGCGGTCATCATCATCGGCATCAGCTTGCCGTACGTGTTGGCCGCCATCAGCACCGCCTTGTAGCCGGCGATGTTGGCCTGCGAAGACAGCACGTCCATGCTCTGCGCGCGCGTCGTGCGCGGCGCCGCCTCGAGCGCGAAGGCGGTCAGCCCGGCACCGTTCATCGCTGCGATGCCGTCGTTGTTGAACGGCTCGAGCAAGCCGATCAGCACGCCACCGCGCTTCATTTGCGGCAGCTCTTCGGCACTCGGCAGGCGCACCTTCAGCACCATGTCGGCACCGAGCGCTTCGGCGGCCGAGCCGATCGTCGCGCCAACTGCGGTGTAGGCCTCGTCCGGGAAACTTGCCGCCACGCCGGCGCCCGACTGCACGATGACGCTGTGCTTGGCGCCGGTCAGCTTCTTGACCGTTTCAGGGGTCGCGGCCACACGGGTCTCGCCCGGCCGGACCTCTGCGGGCACTCCGATCTTCATTCAGCGTCCCCCTCGCTCGTACCGTTTCGTACGCTGCGCGTTCTTAGGCGCGACCGCTCTTGCGGCGGCTGCCAGCCTCGGCCGGACGGCGTTGCACCGGCCGATAGAATCGCGACTTTACGCGAAAGCGCCGCCGCCCCGCACGCGGCGGCGCGCCGGACCGCTCAACCGATGCCCACCGTCTGGAAGCCCAACGTCACGGTCGCCGCCGTCGTCGAACGCGACGGCCGGTTCCTGCTGGTCGAGGAGGAAACGCCAGGAAGGCATCCGGCTGAACCAGCCGGCCGGACACCTCGATCCCGGCGAGACGCCGCTCGACGGGCGCGATCCGCGAAGCGCTGGAGGAGACGGCGCGCGTGTTCACGCCCACCGCGCTGCTCGGCGTTTACATGGCGCGCTCGCGAATCGGCCCGGGAAGGCGCACCCGTCACGTACCTGCGCTTCGCGTTCGTCGGCACGGTCAGCGAGGCCGAGCCCGGACGCCCGCTCGACCACGGCATCCTGCGCACGCTCTGGCTCACGGCCGACGAGATCCGCGCGCGACAGCGGGACGCATCGCAGCCCGCTCGTGATGAAGTGCATCGACGACTACCTCGCAGGGCAGCGCTATCCGTTGAGTCTGGTCTATACGCACCCATCTGCGCTGACATGAGCAAAGGGCGTGTCGTCATCGGTATGTCGGGCGGGGTCGACTCCTCGGTCGCGGCCTGGCTGCTGAAGCAGCAGGGTTACGACGTCGTCGGACTCTTCATGAAGAACTGGGAAGACGATGACGACGACGAGTACTGCTCGACGCGCCAGGATCTGATCGACGCGGCCGCGGCGGCCGATGTGGTCGGCATCGAACTCGAGGCGGTCAACTTCGCGGCCGAGTACAAGGACCGCGTGTTCGCCGAGTTCCTGCGCGAATACTCGGCCGGCCGCACGCCGAACCCCGACGTGCTCTGCAATGCCGAGATCAAGTTCAAGGCGTTTCTCGACCATGCGCTGAAGCTCGGCGCACAGCACATCGCGACGGGACACTACGCGCGGATCGGTGAGGCGATGGGCCGGTACGAACTTCTGCGCGGGATCGATCCGGGCAAGGACCAGAGCTACTTCCTGCACCGGCTGAACCAGGCGCAGCTCGCGCGAACACTGTTTCCCGGTCGGCGACCTGCGGAAGACCCGAGTGCGCGAAATCGCGCGCGAGATCGGCTTGCCGAATGCGGCGAAGCGCGATTCGACCGGGATCTGCTTCATTGGCGAGCGCCCGTTCCGCGAGTTCCTGAACCGCTACCTGCCGATGCAGCCGGGCCCGATCCGCAGCGAAGACGGCCGCGTGATCGGCGAACACGTCGGGCTCGCGTTCTACACGCTCGGCCAGCGCAAGGGAATCGGCATCGGCGGCATCGCGAGGGCGCCGCGCAGAGTCCCTGGTTCGTCGCGCGCAAGGACACGCGAATCGAACACGCTGTGGGTCGTGCAGGGTCATGATCACCCCTGGCTGATGAGCGATCGGCTCGTCCGCGATCGATGCGACCTGGATCGGTGGCCAGGCACCCGCCGCGGGCACGCGGCTGACCGCCAAGACGCGCTATCGGCAGGCCGATGCCGCCTGTGTCGTCACAGCCGTCGACGGCAACCGCTTCGAACTGGTGTTCGACGAGCCGCAGTGGGCGGTCACGCCGGGGCAGTCGGCCGTGCTCTATCGGGAAGAAGCTAGTCTGGGCGGCGGAGTGATCGCAAGCGCAGCGATGACTAGACTGCGAGCGATCACCGGTCCTCGGTGGCGCCGCGGCATGAATCGCAAGAGCGCTCTTCTTCACGCTTTCACTTTCTGCGTCCGTCAGGCGCGGCGCTGGTCGCGTGCGGCGGTGGCGAAGATCCGGCACCCGTCGCGACGCCCACGCCCGCACCGACCCCGACCGCCCAAGTCCGAGTCCGTCACCAGCGCCGATCGCCGCCGCTCCGCCAGTCGACCCGACGCCTCGCCCGCGCCGGCGCCCTCGCCGCCGCCACCGCCCCCGCCGCCGCCGCCACCCGCGCCGCCGCCCGACCGCTCCGTTCGCACATCAATGTGTCGGCGCCGCCGCCGGTCAATTCGAGCGGAGTCACGCCGCAAGCTGACGGTGTTTGCGACCGGTCTCGCGACGCCGTGGGGCATGGCCTTCCTGCCGGACGGCCGACTGCTGGTCACGCAGAAGGGCGGGCTCGTTGGACTGGTCAGTGCCGACGGCAGCCACGGTTTCGGCGCCGATCACCGGCAGTGCCGACGGTCGATGCGCAGCGGCCAGGGCGGACTGCTCGACGTCGCGCTCGATCCGCAGTTCAACGTCAGCACCAATCGACGCGTCTACCTGACTACTCCGAACCCGGTGCCAACGGAACCAACGGCACCGCCGTCGCACGCGCGGACCTCAATGACACGCTGACCGCACTGCAGAACGTCGACGGTCATCTTCCGGCAGACGCCGAAGAAGGTCAGCCAAGGCCACTACGGCAGCCGACTCATGTTCCGGTCCGACGGCACGCTGTTCGTCACGCTCGGCGAGCGCCAGATGCCGATCAGCCCGCCAACGAGGCGCAGTCGCTGACGTCGCAGCTCGGCAAGGTCGTGCGCATCAACACCGACGGCTCGATTCCCGCCGACAACCCCTATGCGACCGACGCCGAGCCGCTGACGCGCCGCCATCTGGAGCTACGGCCACCGCAATCCGCAGGCCGCGGCCCTGCATCCGACCACGGGCGAGCTCTGGGTCACCGAACACGGCCCGCAGGGCGGTGACGAGGTGAACCTCTCGCTGCCGAAGCGCAATTTCGGCTGGCCCATCGTCTCCTACGGCTGCAACTACGGCGATCCGGTGGGCACCGGCTGCCGCATCGGCGGCGGCACGCACAACTCGCCGTACACCCGCTCCGCTCGCGTACTGGTATCCCGACCTCGACCGCGCCCGGCGGCGCAACTGTTCTACACCGGCGATAAGTTTCCCGGAGTGGCAGGGCAGCTTTTTCGTCGGCGGACTCGCCGGCAAGACGCTGTGGCGCTTCGTACTGAACGCCAGGGTACCGCCATCGTCGGCCAGGAACCCTTCTTCGCCGGGGTGCACGAGATCCGCGACCTCAAGCAGGGGCCGGACGGCTGGATCTACCTGATCAGCCGCAACGCGAACCAGATACTGCGGATCGAGCGCTAGTTCGCCGCAGCCGCGGGGCCGTGGCGCCCTGGCCGTGGCAAGGCCTCCATCACCCGCACGGCCGTTCAACGAACGCAGTCGTGTCGATGCACTATCCTTGACACGTTTCAGCCCTCAAGCCACTCATGAAAGTCCTCGTCACCGGCGCTGCCGGCTTCATCGGCATGCATGTCGCGCAGCGTTTGCTCGCGCGCGGCGATACGGTTGTCGGCCTCGACAACCTCAATGATTACTACGACGTCAATCTGAAGCTTGCACGGCTGGAGCAGCTGAAGCATCCGAGCTTCGCGTTCCACAAGATTGATGTCGCCGACGGCCCTGCGATCGACCGGCTTGTTCGACGCCGAGCGCTTCGACCGCGTTGTACACCTCGCCGCACAGGCGGGCGTGCGCTACTCGCTGACCAATCCGCATGAGTACGTCCGCTCGAACATCACCGGCTTCCTCAACCTCCTCGAGGCCTGCCGGCACCATCCGGTGCGGCACCTGGTGTACGCCAGCAGCTCGAGCGTGTACGGTGGCAATACGCGTCTGCCGTTCAAGGAATCGGACAACGTCGACCATCCGGTAAGCCTCTACGCGGCGAGCAAGAAGTCGAACGAACTGATGGCACATACCTACAGCCACCTGTTCGGCATACCGAGTACCGGCCTGCGCTTCTTCACCGTCTACGGCCCGTGGGGCCGGCCCGACATGGCGTTGTTCCTGTTCACGCGTGCAATCGTCGAGGGCAGACCGGTCGACGTCTTCAACCACGGCAAGATGCAGCGGGACTTCACCTACATCGACGACATCGTCGAAGGCGTCGTCCGCGTGCTCGACCGCGCGCCGCAGCCGAACACGGCATTCGACACTGCCACACCGGATCCCGCGCACTCCTGGGCACCGTATCAGGTGCTGAACATTGGCAACCACGGGCCGGCCGGCCTGCTGGAGTATCTCGATGCGCTCGAACAAGCACTTGGGCGCACGGCAGTACGGAACTATTTGCCGATGCAGCCAGGCGATGTGCCGGCGACGTTTGCGGATACGACGCTGCTAACGGACTGGACGGGGCACAAACCGGGGACGCCGATTCGGCAAGGCATCCGCCGATTTGTGGAGTGGTATGTGATGTATGAGGATCGCCGCCGCGCGGCGGCGATCTGACGCGATCAACCGACAATCATCTCGCGTCGTTTCCCATCAGAGCCAGCTATCGACGGGTACGAAGCCCTTTGGAGTGCCGTCCTTCTTGCTGACAATGACAATCCAGTCGCTCATGTTCCCCGCCACAAGGGGCAAATAGGCGAGTTCCCCCGGATCGGCATCCAGCCGCCGCGTAACGTCCTCAATGAGACCAGATTGCTCAGGCAGCCGCTGCTTCAACTGATCTAAGGACTTTGCATGTTTCACAACGTCGTGGCGTTGCGCTTCGAACTCCACCCATCGTTGCGGTCGGAAAGCAGGATGCAATCCCTGCATGGCGAGCATGATGCTTTTCGGGTATTCGGGATCGGTCCCTTCGACCAGCTTGACACCCAGTAGCTTGGGCCCCGTCCAACTCAGCTTTTCCAGACCCGGCTTTGCGTTGGCGAGGTCGGCGGCATCGATGTCTGGCATCGCGACGACCCGAAAGCGATCGCCTTCGAACGCAAGCCAGACGGGCCTCGCCTGCGCAACGCTGTGCAGGCCGTAGCCCAACGCTGCGAACTGGAGCGTGAAGACGATCCCCAGGTCACGCCAAAGTTCTCGGCGCGGCTTCGACGGGTTGTAAACCACCAGGCTCAGCAACGGGCCGACGATCACATCCACAGTCACAAGCAGCACAAAGAGCTGTCGGCCACTCGCAAGTTCACTGTACGGGTACGGATACCAGACACCGAACACGAGTGCCGCGCAGCCCAGTGCAATCAGTGCACTGACTCCGAGATGCTTGGCGGCGAACCGGCCGGCGCTACGCAGTCTGTCGTTCATGGTGAATGTGCAAATGAGAGGGGGCGCCGAGGCGCCCCCTTTTCAGTCCGACTCTCGCCAGCGAGTCACAAGATTGAACCTGACGAAAGTCCGCGACGCTCCGGTGAGCTTAACGACACTCGGCCGGTGCAAACTTCGACAGCAGCGTGGTGCCGGCCGGGGCGCCGACCTTGGCGGCCGAGTAGCACGTCCAGACGATCGGGTTGGTCGGCGGCGTACCAGCGGCGAGCGCAACGCCCAGCGCCGGGGGTCCGTCGGTCGGAACCAGCGACAGGGTGTTCGCGGCGGCCACGGCAACCGCAGGCATGTAGGCCAATTGAATCAGACCAGTGGCAGTGGTGACGGCAATCGACTGGAGTGAACGGCCAACCGGGCTGGCGAGGGTACCGAACGCACACACGCCCGCAGCGGTACAGACCGTCGGAGCGGCCGGATCACCCGTTTGCACGCCGGCGCCCAAGCCTCCGTTGGCGGCGGGCGTGGCGTTGGCGGCATTGTCGGCGACCGTCGTCTTGTACGAGCCGGCGACGTTCAGACCTTCCGTAACCCGAGCGCGGATCGTGTAGTCCTGATACGCGGGAATTGCGATCGCCGCCAAAATGCCGATGATCGCAACCACGATCATCAACTCGATCAGCGTGAAGCCGCGCTGGACGCGGTTGAGTTGCTGTTTCATTTGCTCTCCTTTGAAGACCCTGAGGATTTCTGTCAGACACGGCCCCTTGCCGATGACCGATACTCTGCTAGATCCGTGCCAGGCCCGACGACCGTCTAAGCGCAGAAAACCGCCGTTAATTCAAGGCACTCCTGACAATCCGCGGCTGCTGAGGGTGACGAATTTCGGCAGCGGGTGCCGAAGCCAGCGCGTCTCATCCCGATGGATGAGGCGCCGAAGCGCGCGCTAACCGGCCGGCGCGTTGACGAACTCCATCCGCACGCCGGCGAGTTCGATGACGTCCTTGTGCTTGAGCGGGTGTGCGGCAGAGCCAAGGTTGGTGCCGTTGACGGTCGGGAAGACTTCGCCCTCGACGTGCGCGATAAAGTAGCCGGTCGGGCGGCGGGTGATGACGGCGACCTGGTGCCCCGGGCGGCCGATCGTGGTCAGCGCCTTCACGAGCTGCAGCTCGCGGCCCTCGTTGGCGCCGTTGAGGATCTTGATCGAGGCCGCCGCCGGGACGTCTTCGCCGGAGCCGGGCTGGCGGATCTGGATCGTCGCCGGGCCGGGGCCGTAGAACTCGCGCTTCAGCGGCTGCGAGGTGTCGATGTCGACTTCGCCCTCGGTGCCGGTGGCGCCGTCGGCCAGGAACTTCAGGCGGTACTTGCCGATTTCGACGGCGTCGCCGCTCTGCAGCAAATGCTTCTTGATCGGCTGGCCGTTGACGGTCGTGCCGTTGGTGGAGCCGAGGTCTTCGAGGTAGACCTCGCCGCCCGTACTGTAGATGACCGCGTGCTCGCCACTGACGGCAAGATTGTCGATGACGATGTCGTTATGGGAACGCCGGCCGATGGTCGTGCGGTCCTTCGTCAGGCCCACTTCCCGCAGCACCACACCATCCAGACTCAGCACCAGCCTAGGCATTTCTTCTCCCCCGGGGCCCATATTCTCGTATTCCCTCGGATTCTGCCAGCCTGCAAAAAGGCTGCCAATCAATGGCCTAGCCGATGTTTTGCTTTCGATGATGCACGCTAGCCGCCCGCATCGCCATCATTGTTCCCGGTCACCTTGACCACGATCACCGACACGTTGTCGCGCCCACCCGCCTCGTTGGCGAGATCCACCAATCGGCGTGCGGTCTCGTGCATGTCGGCCTGGGCCGCCAGCAGGCCGGCGATCTCGTAGCTGCCGACCATTTCGGTCAGGCCGTCCGAGCACAGCAGGATCAGGTCGCCGCTGGCGACGTCGAGCTCCTGAACTTCGGGTTCGATCTCCGGGCTAGCGCCCAGCGCGCGGGTCACGAGGTTCTTGGCCGGCAGGATACGAGCCTCCTCCTCGGTCACCATGCCGGCGTCGAGCAGCTCCTGCGAGAAGGAGTGGTCGCGGGTCAGTTGCTCGAGCTGGTCATCGCGGTACCGATAGAGGCGCGAGTCACCGGTGTGAGCCACCCACAGCCGATTGCCGAGAAACCAGGCGATCACGAGCGTCGTGGCCATGCCTTCGAACGCCGCGCTGTTGAGCGCCGCGTTGTAGATGTTGGCGTTGATCTCGGTGATCGTGTCGTAGATCGCGTCGTCGGGAGTGAAATCCGTCGGACTGCCCCTGCGCGACGGCGAGCGCCGAGGACAGGCGCTCGAGCACCGAACTGATCGCCATCACGCTGGCGACTTCGCCGGCGTTGTAACCGCCGAGACCGTCGGCCAGTGCAAACAGGCCGCACGACGGATCCGCACCGAGCGCGTCTTCGTTGAGCGGACGCACCAAGCCCGGATGCGTCTTGAGTGCGAAGTCGAGGGCCACTGCCATGGTCTGAGTCAGGCTCCGTGCACCGGTCCGCGGCGCGCTGCGAGGATCTTCGCCACCGCAACCACGAGGGCAGCCCCCGCCGCACTGGCGATATAGCGAACGGTATCTGTTTGCGGAAGGTACGGCACCGCGACCGGATCGGTGACGATCAGCCCGCCCGCGATCCAGCCGAGCAGTGCGCCGCCCAGCAGGATGATGATCGGAAAGCGGTCCAGCAGCTTGAGGATGATCTGGCTGCCGAAGACGATGAACGGCACCGACACCAGCAGGCCGAAGATGATGAGGCCGGTGCGCTGGCTCGGGTCGGCCTGCTCGGCGGCGCCGGCGATCGCGATGACGTTGTCGAGCGACATCACGAAGTCCGCCACGATGATGGTCTTGATCGCCGCCAGCAGCTTGTCGCTCGCCTGTACCTTGCCGTGCGCCGCCCTCTTCCTCGGGTGGCGCGATCAGCTTGATGCCGATCCACAGCAGCAGCACGCCGCCGATCAGCTTCAGGAACGGGACATTCAGCAGCGCGACCGCGACCGTGATCAGGATCACGCGCAGGATGATCGCGCCCGCAGCCCCCCAGAAGATGCCCTGCCGGCGATGCTTCGGGGGCAGATTGCGGCACGCCAGCGCGATGATCACCGCGTTGTCGCCGCCCAGCAGGATGTCGATGATGATGATCTGGACGATGGCATCCCATTCCAGATTCATCAGCCATTCGATCATCGCTTCGTCTCCTCGGTCCGGCGCTCTGCGGCGCTTCGTTCAGTCGGCGGCCGCCGCTACTTCAAAACGCTCTTGAGCAGCTTGCCGAGTTCCGAGGGATTCTTCGTCGTGCGGATTCCGCACGCTTCCATGACGGCCAACTTTTCCTGCGCCGTGCCCTTGCCGCCAGAGATGATCGCGCCGGCGTGGCCCATGCGCTTGCCCGGCGGCGCGGTGACGCCCGCAATGAAGCCGACCACGGGTTTCTTCATGTGCTTTTTCGCCCACTCGGCCGCGATCTCTTCGTCGGTGCCGCCGATCTCGCCGATCATCACGACCGCATCGGTGTCCGGGTCGTCGTTGAAGAGCTTGAGGATGTCGATGTGCTTCAGGCCATTGACGGGGTCCCCGCCGATACCGACCGCGCTCGACTGCCCGAGCCCAAGATCGGTCAGCTGCGCCACGGCTTCGTAGGTCAGCGTGCCCGAACGCGACACGACACCGATGCGGCCCTTGCGGTGGATGTGCCCCGGCATGATGCCGATCTTGATTTCTTCGGGCGTGATCGTTCCGGGGCAGTTCGGTCCCAGCAGCAGCGTCTTCGAGCTGTGCTTACGCATCTTGTCGCGGACGACGATCATGTCGCGCACTGGGATGCCTTCGGTGATGCAGATGACAAGGTCGAGATCCGCGTCCACCGCTTCCCAGATTGCGTCGGCGGCGCCCGCCGGCGGCACGTAGATCACCGAGACATTCGCACCGGTCGCGGCCTTGGCGTCCTTGACGCTTGCGTAGATCGGTATGCCCTCGAAGTCCTCGCCCGCCTTCTTCGGGTTCACGCCGGCGACGAAGCAGTCCTTGCCGTTGGCGTATTCACGGCAGGCGCGCGTGTGGAACTGGCCGGTCTTGCCGGTGATGCCTTGCGTGATGACACGGCTGTTCTTGTTGATCAGGATACTCATCGTCGGTCTCGTTCGCGTCTAGCGGCCCTTAGCCGCGGCAACCACCTTTTCGGCGGCCTCGGCCATCGTGTCGGCGGAAATGATCGGCAGGCCGGAGTCCTTCAGCATCTTCTTGCCGATCTCCTCATTGGTGCCCTTCATGCGCACCACCAGCGGCACCTTGAGGTCGACCGCACGCGACGCGCTGATCACGCCTTCGGCGATCGTGTCGCACTTCATGATGCCGCCGAAGATATTGACGAGGATCGCCCTGAGGCCCGGATTGCGCAGCATCAGCTTGAACGCTTCGGTCACCTTTTCCGCCGTAGCCCCCCCGCCGACGTCGAGGAAGTTGGCCGGCTCACCGCCGAAGAGCTTGATCGTGTCCATCGTTGCCATCGCGAGCCCCGCGCCGTTGACAAGGCAGCCGATATTGCCGTCGAGCTGGATGTAGCTCAGGTCAAACGTGCTCGCTTCAACCTCGGCCGGGTCCTCCTCGTCAAGGTCGCGCAGTTCGACGATGTCGGGATGGCGGAAGAGCGCGTTCGAATCGAAGTTGAGCTTGGCATCGAGCGCAATCACTCGTCCTGCCTTTGTCAGGATCAGAGGATTGATCTCGGCCAGTGATGCGTCTGTCTCCCAGAAAGCCTTGTACAGGCCCTGCAGCACTGTGCGCGCCTCGGGCACGCTCGCAGCAGGAATGCCGATCTTCATGGCGATATCGTTAGCATCGTGATCGGTCATGCCAAGCGTCGGATCGATGTGCACCTTGTGGATCTTCTCGGGCGTACGGGCCGCCACTTCCTCGATGTCCATGCCGCCTTCGCTCGACGCCATCAGCGTCACGCGCTGGGTGGCGCGGTCGACGACCATGCCGACATAGAGCTCCTTGGCAATGTCTGCACCCTCCTCGATCAGGAGCCGGCGCACCTTTTGCCCGCCGGGTCCGGTCTGGTGCGTGACGAGCTGCATGCCGAGGATCTCCGAGGCGCGCTGCTTGACTTCGTCGATCGAGCGCGCGAGCTTCACGCCACCGCCCTTGCCGCGGCCACCCGCATGGATCTGGGCCTTCACGACCCAGACCGGCCCGCCGAGAGTCTGCGCCGCCGTGATGGCCTCATCGACCGTGAAAGCGGGAATGCCGCGCGGCACGGGCACTCCGAAGCGCCGGAAGATGTCCTTGCCCTGGTACTCGTGGATCTTCATCGTGTGGTTCCGTCCTTGATCGGAGTCGGCTTGGTGTGCGGGGTGCCCGTCTGCCTGGGCTGGTGCCACCGCGGGTAGAACGTGGCGACGGCCGGACCATCGAGGCGCAGCGCGTGGCAACGGTCGAGCTGCCAAGGCATCTTCTCGTCCTGTTGGTGGCCCGCGTGCGCGGCATCGCGTGTCTTGAAGACCTCGCCGGCGAAGGCCTGGACGGCCGCCGTCGGCAGTACCGTGGCCAGCTCGGTCACGTGCGTGCATCCATGCACACCGCCCAAGCGCGCCTTGCACGTGGCGACGGAAGTCTTGCAGCAGGTTCAGGCCGATCAGCTTGCGATAGTCGGGGCCGATGGTGTCGCAGAAGCCCGGGTACGGCACCGAGCGCGACTGCGCCACGGCATCGATGATGTTGAGCTTCGTGTCGATGGTCACACGCAGCACCATGTCATGCACCGGGTCGCCGGCGGTGCGCATGCCGGTGGCGAGCGGAAAGTCGCGTGACTTGGTGTCGGTCAGTACCGCCTCGAGGTCCCACAGTCCGTCGTCGCGCGCGTACGCGTCGACCCGGATGGAGCGCGTGTGCACGTGGCGGCGGTTGGGCATGAGAGACAGGGGATCGGGCCGCCGTGGGACTTCGTGCTGCGGAGCGGCTCGGAAATTTAACACAGCGATGCTTGGCACCGACCCCGGGTGCTCAGGGACAAGCGGCTGGGACGTCGCCACGACGGCAGCCTGCGTCCGCCGCTGCGCGCTCCGGCCCAGCAAAGGCGCCAGCCGTAGCACCAGAACTCCCGCGTCAGATCAGAGATCGTCGTCGGCCGGCAGTCCGCGCAGGACCTTTCCAATGACCTCTGCGCTAAAGCCGCGCGCCTGAAGAAAGCGCGCCTGGCGCGCACGTTCGGCCAGGGACCGGGGAGCGCTGCCGAAGCGGCGAGACCGGACAGCGTGGGCGCGGTCCAATTCGGAGCCGCCTCCGCCGGCATGCAGGCTACCGAGTACCGCCGCCGCGATCGGGTCCGGCACACCGCGCGACTTCAGCTCCAGCTTGAGCCGCGCCTCACCGTGCCGCGGCGCACGCGTGCGTACCAGCGACGCGGCGAATCGCTCGTCCGACAGGAGCCGGCGCCGCTGCAGTTCGTCGAGCACGGCGTCGACGTCAGCGCGATCCTGGCCTTCGTCGAGGCGGCGCATGAGCTTGCGCGCAAGCTCAGCCCGACTGTGCTCGCGTCGCGCGAGCAGCGTGATTGCACGGGCAAGCAGGCCCGCACCGCCCGCCTCGGGGGTTGCTTGCATGGCGCCGGCGTCAGCCGGCGGTGACTTCCTCGGCACGCGCGTTCACGCCCTTGGCGGCGCGGATCTTGTTCTCGATCTCGCGTGCCATGGCGGGATTGGCCCGCAGGTATTCGCGGGCGTTGTCCTTGCCCTGGCCGATGCGCTCGCCGCCATAGCTGTACCAGGCACCGGATTTCTCGACGATGTTGAGTTCCGAGCCGAGATCGACGATCTCGCCCTCGCGCGAGATGCCTTCGCCATAGAGGATGTCGAACCCGGCCTGCTTGAATGGCGGGGCGACCTTGTTCTTGACCACCTTGACCTTGGTCTCGGAACCGATGACCTCGTCGCCCTTCTTGATCGAACCGATGCGGCGGATGTCGAGCCGCACCGACGCGTAGAACTTGAGCGCATTGCCGCCGGTAGTGGTCTCGGGGTTGCCGAACATCACGCCGATCTTCATCCGGATCTGGTTGATGAAGATGACCAGGCAGTTGGTCCGCTTGATCGTGGCGGTCAGTTTGCGCAGCGCCTGGCTCATCAGGCGCGCCTGCAGGCCGGGCAGAGAATCCCCCATCTCGCCTTCGATCTCGGCCTTCGGTGTCAGCGCCGCGACCGAGTCAATGACGATGAGATCCACCGAACCCGAGCGCACCAGCGCGTCGGCTATCTCGAGTGCCTGCTCGCCGGTGTCCGGCTGGGAAATCAGGAGCTCCTGCAGATTGACGCCCAGCTTCTGCGCGTATTGCACGTCGAGCGCGTGCTCGGCGTCGATGAACGCTGCCGTGCCTCCAATCTTCTGCATCTCGGCGATGACCTGCAGCGTCAGCGTTGTCTTGCCCGAGGATTCCGGACCGTAGATCTCGACCACCCGGCCGCGCGGGAGCCCCCCGATTCCGAGCGCGATGTCTAGCCCGAGCGACCCGGTGGACACCACGTCGATGTCTTCCGCCACCTGGCCTTCGGCCATGCGCATGATCGAGCCCTTGCCAAACTGCTTCTCGATCTGCGCCAACGCGGCGGCGAGTGCCTTCTGCCGCTCCTTGCTGTCCGTCACCATCATGCTCCGTCCGTCATCCATCGCCGCCTCCGCTCGCGCCGTGCCCAGGAACATCCGGGACACTGAAAGTAATTACAGTACGAGCACTGTAGATACTTTCAGTACGGCTTGTCAACCGCCAAGCGCCTTACCCGGGGGCAAGGACAGCCGCCGGCGCCTTGCCGGGCGGCGCGCGCCCGCCCTAGACTGCGGCGAGCGTCCAGACGGGAACGGGCGCAAGCATACTGCCGACCCATGCGCATCCTGATCGCCGAAGACGACGCCGTGCTGGCCGACGGGCTGTCCCGCTCCTTGCGGGCCGCCGGCTACGCGGTCGACGTCGTGGCAAGCGGCGACGATGCCGACACCGCCCTGACCGCCCAGAGCTTCGACCTGCTGATCCTGGACGTTGGGCTGCCGCGACTCTCGGGACTGGAGGTGTTGAAGCGGCTGCGTGCGCGGCACTCGCCAGTACCGGTACTGATCCTCACCGCCGCCGACAGCGTCGAGCAGCGCGTCAAGGGACTCGATCTTGGCGCGGATGACTACATGGCGAAGCCCTTTGCCCTGTCCGAGCTGGAAGCGCGCGTCCGCGCATTGACCCGACGCGCCGCCGGCAGCGCGCAGACCGTGCTCAAGCACGGACCGTTGACGCTGGACCCCGCCGGGCACGTCGCCTACCTGAATGAGCAGATGCTCGACCTATCGGCGCGCGAGCTCAGCCTGCTGGAGATCCTGCTGCAACGCCCCGGCCGCCTAGTCAGCAAGGAACAGCTCGTCGATCACCTGTGCAGCTGGGGTGAAGAAGTCAGCAACAATGCGATCGAGGTGTATGTCCACCGCCTGCGCAGGAAGATCGAGACCAACGCGGTGCGGATCGTGACGGTCCGCGGCCTTGGCTACTACCTCGAGCGTTCCGCCGACCCCGCCGCTGAAGCCACCGTTGGCAACGCCTGAGCCCCGGCGCCCGCGTGATCGCCATGCCTGACGAAGGCAGCCCCAAGCGTCGCCTGCGTGTGCGCTGGCCGCGCAGTGGCGAGACAGACGTTGCCGCGGCCCAGCCTCCCCCGCCCGCGCCGAGGCCCCTGCGCAATCCGCTGCGAGCACAGTTCGAGCAGCGCTCGCTCTTCGGCGAGATCCTCGACTGGATGCTCGCGCCGCTGCTGTTGCTGTGGCCGATGAGCGTCACCGTGACCTACATCGTTGCGCAGTCGATCGCCAATGCACCATTCGATCGCGGATTGGCCGACGCCGTCGGCGCGCTGTCCAATTACGTTCAGGAAACGCGTGGCACCGTGACACTGCAATTGCCGATCAGCGCGCGGGAACTGTTGCGGGCCGATGCAACGGATAGCGTCTATTACATGGTTCTGGGGCTGCGCGGGGAATTCGTGACCGGCGACAACGACCTCCCGCTGCCCGCGGAAGATGTCCGGCCAATTCCGCGTGAAGTCCAGTTCCGCTCGGACATCCTGCGTGGCAACGAGATTCGCATTGCCTACACGTGGGTCGAATTCAATCGCGGCGCGCGTCAGCGATTACGCGCTGGTGCAGGTGGCCGAAACGCTCGAGAAGCGTTCGCAGCTCGCCAACGAAATCATCCGTGGCGTCATCGTCCCGCAATTCGTCGTGCTGCCGATTGCGGTGGTGCTGGTGTGGTTCGGCCTCAGCCGTGGGCTGGCGCCGCTGGCCGACTTGCAGCAACGCATCCGGTTGCGCCAACCCGACGATCTGTCGCCGATCGATGCGCGTGGCGCGCCCGAAGAGATTGCACCGCTTGTCAGCTCCTTTAACGAACTGCTGGCGCGGCTGTCACAGAACATCGAGATGCAGCAGCGCTTCTTGGCCGACGCCGCGCACCAGATGAAGACACCGCTGGCGGGGCTGCGCACGCAGGCCGAGCTGGCGGTGCGCGAGACCGACCCGCAGGAATTGCGCCGGACGCTGCGACACATTGCCGTTTCCACCGAGCGCGCAACGCACCTGATCAACCAGTTGCTGGCACTGGCGCGGGCGGAGTATCAGGGCAGTGATCCCAGTCGCTTCGAAGTGGTTGACCTCGTACCGCTGGCGCGCGACCTGGTCCGGGACTCGGTGGCGGAGGCCATTGCTCGCCAGATCGACCTCGGCTTCGAGGAGCCGGAGCAGTCTGCGCGCGTCGTCGCGGCACCGATGCTGGTCCGCGAGATGCTCAAGAACCTGCTCGATAACGCGCTGCGCTACACGCCGCGTGGTGGCAGCGTCACGGTCAGGATTCGCAAGCTCGAGGGTTCGGTGTACCTGGAAGTTGAAGACAACGGCCCCGGCATTCCGGAGGGCGAACGGCAGCGCGTATTCGACCGCTTCTATCGCATCCTGGGTACTAATGTCGACGGCAGCGGTCTCGGGCTGGCGATCGTGCGCGAGATCGCCGAACAGCACGATGCGTTAATACGCGTCGGCAGCAGCCTCGCGAGCACGGATCCGCAGCGACCTGGAACGCTGATCAGCGTGGAGTTCGAGGCAATTGATGCGAGCCAGCCCACCGTTGATCTGTCGGCTGTCTAGGCCACGCGCCAGACGCCGAGCCGACACCGCGGTTTGACCCTCACGCGTGGCGCCGGCATAATTTCGTGCTCTCGATGCGTCGCGGGCTACCGTCAGGTCGTTCGAGCGCTGCCCGAGATTGCGTTGCACGAAGGGCTCGGAAGAAAGCCACTCGGGTCGTTAGCTCAGTCGGTAGAGCAGCGGACTTTTAATCCGTTGGTCGCAGGTTCGAATCCTGCACGACCCACCATCGACGCATGGCAGGTTAAGGAAGGCGGGTCGTTAGCTCAGTTGGTAGAGCAGCGGACTCTTAATCCGTAGGTCGAAGGTTCGAATCCTTCACGACCCACCACCGCCTTCCCGGCACCACGTCTCGCGCGAATACTGGCTCGGTTGGGCAAGCTGTCATCGGCTGACCTTCGGCACGCGTGGGTGCGGGCGGCTGCCAGCCGCCCCAATGCGACGTACAGGTCGACCACCGATTCATACACATCGCGTGCCGCGCTCGACTGTCTGCGCCCGGGCTCGATCACATCGCGCTGGGCGATCAACACGTCCAGATCGATCGTCCTGCCCTTGCACTAACGCAGTTCTGCCAGGTGAGCGCGCTCACGGTTTGCCTTCACGGCGCGTTGGAGGACCGCGCGTGGCTCACTCGGGCGCCGATAGGCCACGCGCGCGCATTCCACGTCCTTGACCGCCGCGCGCACGGTTTGCCGATGCTCCTCGACCGCCATGAGCGGCTGCGCGCGCCGACGGCCCCTCTGCCTGGCCCTGCTGCAGCGAAGACACGGAGTCGTCGAACTCCGGCTGGCCGATCGCGTCTTCCTCGTTCTTGACCCGCGACGCGAGACGCGCTTCCTTGGATTAAGCGTTGGCGACGTTGGCCTCGGCCTGCGCAAGTTCGGCCTGAGCGTCGCGCAATGCGGCGTCACACTGTGCCGGGGCGATGCAGCAGAGCAGTTCGCCCTTCTTTGACGGAAGCACCTTCGGTGACGAAGTACTCGTCGAGAATGCCCTCGACGCGTGCCCTCACCTCGACCGAACGGTACGCAGTCACCGAGCCGGTCTACTCGCGCCAAACGGGCACGGTTTGCGCGGTGAGCGTCACGACCTCGACCTTCGGCGTCGGCCGTGGGCCTTTCGTCGCGGCGTTGCGATCGCTTCAGCCGGCCAGCGCGGCCGCGATGGCGACCACACACAACCGGGCCGCAATGCCCCGCGGCGGCATGGGCGCCGATGCGCCTGCGCATCCGACCCTTGCACTCCCCCAGCCGTTTACCGCGGCCCTAACGACTGAGTCGTTGCCTGCCGTGTGCCAGCCGTTGTATGAACACGCACCATCGGGCTCACGCGCCACTTCCGACATAGTGACCCTGGCGCAACCATTTGGTCGCAATCCACTTCTCGCCCGCCCCGACCGGGCTGCCACCGTGCAGGGAACGCGGATCGAGCGTGCCGCTGTCCGAGCAGTAGGCGAAGTAGACCGCGTTGCCCCGGCGCGGCAGGACATCGATGCCGACTTCGGGAAACACGGTCGAGCCGCCGGCTTCGACGTCGTTCAGGTACATGATAAGCGTCGCGATGCGCTGGCCACCCTGCGTCAGCACCTGCTCATTGCCCGGATGCTTGGGGTCGAAGTAGTCGTAGTGCGGCTTGTACTCGCCACCGGGTTCGTAGTGCAGGATCTGGATCGGCTCGCCGTTTTCGACCGGATACTGGATCAGTTCCGCGATCCGCTGCTCGAGCCGCCGGATGAGGTCGTTCTCGCCGCGATTGAAGTAGGTTCCGGTGCTCGTGCGGTGGGGGTGGACGTCGTAGGACCCGGTCTCGTTGTTGACGACACTCGACCGCGCGAGCTTGCCGCGGGACAGTTCGATCATCTGCTCGCATTCGTCGAACGAAAGAAGATTGCCGAACAGGACAATGCGCGGTGCCGTCAGCGCGAACAACATGTGGATCGCACGATCGCCCGTCTCGATGGTGTTCGGCATCTCCACCAGTTGCTGGCTTAGCGACTGCGCTTCAGCCGCGCTAGCAGGGATCGACTCGACAGCCGCCGCCGGCTGCGGGGGTGGAGGCGCCACGGGAAGCGTCCTGAGCGCGGCCTCCACCGCATCGCGCGCATAGCGCTCCTGGTAGCCGGCGGTGCAAAGTGATCGGACCAGGCCGTCACGATCGGACCCGCGTTTCACCATATCGCGAAACCACGATTGCAGGTCGGGAGCGAGACTTTCGAACTTCATGGAAACACACGCGGGCCGGTGGTGCGCGAAGTGTAGCGGGCGGTCACCGGTGAGCGCTTCGGCAGTATTCTTGATCTTCAAGCCTAGGAGACGACCATGCTGCAGAAAGTGGGAATGCCCTCCCTGTCCGATGGCGCGCTGCTCAAAAACAACGCCTACATCGACGGCGCGTGGCTGCCGGCGGCAACGGGCCAGCGCTTTGCCGTCGCCAACCCAGCCGATGGCGGCAAGCTGACCGAGGTTGCCAATTGCGCCGGTATCGAGGCGGAACAAGCGATCGCGGCGGCGCACCGCGCCTGGCCAGGGTGGCGCCGCAAGACGGCCAAAGAGCGGGCAGCCGTAATGCGGAAGTGGTTCGACCTGATCCTGGCCGCCCAGGAAGATCTGGCCCGGCTGATGACCGCGGAGCAGGGCAAGCCACTGGCCGAGAGCCGCGGCGAAGTCGCCTATGGTGCCTCGTTCATCGAATGGTTTGCCGAGGAAGCGAAGCGCATTTACGGCGACACGATTCCCACGGTCGCCAACGACCGCCGCCTGCTGGTATTGAAGGAGCCGATCGGCGTGGCTGCCGCCATCACGCCGTGGAACTTTCCCAACGCAATGATCACGCGCAAGGTTGCCCCGGCGCTCGCGGCCGGCTGCACGGTGGTCGTGAAACCGGCCGAGCAGACGCCGCTGTCCGCGCTTGCATTGGCGGAGCTCGCGCAACGCGCCGGCTTTCCGCCCGGCGTGTTCAACGTCGTCCCTGCCGACGAAGGCAACTCGATCGCGGTCGGCAGGACGCTGTGCGAGTCGCCCACCGTCCGCAAGCTTTCATTCACCGGCTCGACCGCGGTCGGACGCCTCCTGATGCAGCAAAGCGCACCGACGCTGAAGAAGCTTTCACTCGAGCTCGGGGGCAATGCGCCGTTTCTCGTCTTCGACGACGCCGATCTCGACGCTGCAGTGGACGGAGCACTTGCGTCGAAGTACCGCAATTCGGGCCAGACCTGCGTCTGCACCAATCGCTTTTACGTCCAGGCCGGCATCTACGACGCGTTTGTTGAACGCCTCGGTCAGAAGGCACACGGCCTCAAGGTCGGCTCCGGGTTCGAGCCCGGAGTGCAGCAAGGCCCACTGATCGATCGCAACGCGCTCGTCAAGGTGCAGGCTCACGTCGACGACGCACGTGCCAAGGGTGCGCGCGTCGTGACAGGCGGCCAGCCCCACGAGCTCGGCGGAACGTACTTCCAGCCCACCGTGCTCGCCAATGTCACGCAGGACATGTTGGTCGCGCGTGAAGAGACCTTCGGACCCGTGGCTCCGGTCTTCCGGTTCGGCACTGAAGAGGAAGCGATCGCCGCCGCCAATTCGACCGAATTCGGGCTCGCTGCGTATTTCTACTCGCGCGACGTGGCGCGCGTGTTCCGCGTGGCCGAGCAGCTCGAAAGCGGTATGGTCGGTGTCAACACTGGGCTGATTTCGAACGAAGTGGCCCCGTTCGGGGGCGTCAAGCAGTCGGGGCTGGGTCGAGAAGGGTCCAAATACGGCATCGACGAATACCTGGTGATCAAGTACGTCTGCATCGGGGGCATCGGATGAGCGCTCGCGACTATGTCGGCAAGGACATCACGATTCGCTACGACGCCAAGCGTTGCATTCATGCGGAGGAGTGCGTCCACGGCGCGCCCGCCGTGTTCGATCCGCAGGCCAAGCCGTGGATCCAGCCGGATAGCGCCTCCGTCGAACACCTCGTCAGCGTCGTCGCGCGCTGCCCAACGGGCGCGCTGACATTGCGTGCACCCGACGGCACGTCGCCGGAAGCGCCGCCCGAGCGCAACACGGCCGCGGTGCAGCCGCGCGGCCCGATTTACGTCCGGGCGCGCGTCACGGTGTCCGGTGGCGAGCACGCCACTCTGGTGGAATACACGCGCGTGGCGCTGTGCCGCTGCGGCGCCTCCGGCAACAAGCCGTATTGCGACGGGAGCCACGAACGAATTGAATTCTCTGACGAAGGCGCCTGCCCCAGCCCGCCCGCCTCGGTGGCCGGACCGGCCGCCGGCGAGGTCAAGGTCCACCCGATCCCCAACGGCCCGCTGATGGTCGAAGGCAAGATCGAGTTCCGCGCCGCCGACGGGTCCACCTTTACCACCGAGAAGGTATGGCTGTGTCGCTGCGGTGGGTCGGCCAACAAGCCGTTCTGCGACGGCTCGCACAAGCGCAACGGGTTTTCGACTTGACGACTTACTGCCACTTGCCCGCGTCGCGCTGAGCCTGGGCCTGCGCCTCGCGGTCACGCCGCAGGTTTTCTTCGAGTTCCTCGCGCCCGCTTTTCGCGATCGCCACCGTCTTCGCTTCGTCCCGGAAGTGCGGCCGCATCGCGGCCAGCGTGGCGAGGTTGGCGCGACGGAACTGGGCCGCGATCTCGCGCGCCTCGAAGGGCGACAGGCCGATCGCCTCGAGGGCCTGACGCCCCGAGCGCAACGCTGACTCGAAGGTCTCGCGCTCGGCCCGCGTCACTCCGCGGTCGGCCAGCTCCAACCAATGCCGCACGTTGCGTGCGCGCGCGACGATCTGCAGGGATCGGGAACTCGCTGCGCACCGCATCGACCAGGCGCAGGCTGTCCTCGACATCGTCGATCGCCACCACCAGCAGTCGGGCCTTGGCGGCCCCCGCGGCGTGCAGCAGATCGAGTCGCGTGGCATCGCCGTAGAACACCTTGAATCCGAACTTGCTCAGCAGGTCGATCTGGTCCGGATCGTGGTCCAGCACCGTCACCTTGATGCCGTGCACGGAGAGCAACCGCGCGATGATCTGCCCATAGCGGCCGGCGCCTGCCACGATGACCGGTGCCGTGTCGTCGTCGATCGTATCGGCCGCGCGTTCCGCACGCGCCTGGCGTGCGAGCAGCGCGTCGTGCGCCAGTAGCAGCAGCGGCGTGGCCGCCATCGACAGCGCGACGGCCGCGGTCAGCAGCGCGTCCCAGTCGCCCGGGAGCACGTGCGCGCTGCGCGCGACGCCGAACACGACGAACGCGAACTCGCCCGCCTGCGCCAGCAGCGCCGCGAAGAGCCACCGCTCGCGTGCGGCGACCTCCAGCGTCGGTGCGATCGCGGCCAGCGCGAGGCCCTTGATCACCAGGAGGCCTAGCACCAACAGCGCGAGCTTGCGCCGGTTGCGCACCTACCAGGCCGAAGTCGATCGACATGCCGACCGCGATGAAGAAGAGCCCGAGCAGCAGACCCTTGAACGGCGCGATGTCGGTCTCGAGCGCGTGCCGATATTCGGAACTCGCGAGCAGCACGCCGGCCAGAAAGGCACCGAGCGCCATCGAGAGTCCCGCGAGCGCCATCAGTTCCGCGATGCCGAACACCAGCAGCAGCGCAAACGCGGTGAAGATCTCGCGCACGCCGGACACGGCTATCAGGCGGATCACCGGACGCGTCAGGAAGCGGCCGATCACGACGACGATCACGATCGCCGCCAGGCCCTTCAGCGCCAGCTGCCAGCCCGGCTCGCCGCCGGGCTGGTCTGTGCCGAGCAGAGGCACCAGGGCGATCAGCGGTATCGCCGCGATGTCCTGGAACAGCAGCACCGCGAATGCACTGCGACCCACCGGCGCGCCGAGTAGGTTGCGCTCGCTCATCGTCTGGACGGCGATCGCGGTCGACGACATTGCCAGCGCGAGCCCTGCCACGAGTGCGCCCTGCCAGGTTACGCCGGCCATCCACAGCGCCACGCCAAGCGCAGCACCGCAGGCGACCATCTGCAGGGCACCGCCGCCGAATACCGGACCGCGCAGTTCGATCAGGCGCCTGAAGTCGAGCTCGAGGCCGATCAGGAACAACATCAACACGACACCAAACTCGGCGAAGTGCAGGATCGACTGAACATCCGTGACGAAACCGAGTCCCCACGGGCCGATCGCGCAGCCCGCAATCAGGTAGCCCAGCACCGAGCCCAGGCCCAGGCGCTTGGCGATCGGCACGCAGACCACGGCGGCGCCCAGGTACACGAGCGCGTCGCGCAGGATCGAGGGCTCAGCCATGGGACACGATGTACTGCTGCAGCCGTTCGCGGTAGCGCTGCGCGTGCGCCTCGAGCGCGGCGGCGTCGAGCCGATGGGCGCCGTGCAGAACGATCGGGTCCAGCCAGTTCATGCCGCAAAAGCGCGCGGTCTGGCGCACCGCCGGGCTCGAAGGCCTCGAAGGGATGGCCATGCACCCCCGCTTCCGAATACGCCTCTGGGAGCGCACCGGTCGTCGTCACCCACAGGCAGTCCTTGCCCTGCAGTGCCTGCCCCCCATCGCCGTAGGCCCATCCGCGCACCAGCACGTCCTCGAACCAGAGCTTGAGCAGCGCCGGAACGCCGTACCAGTACAGCGGGTGCTGCCAGACGACGAGCTTCGCGGACCCCAGGAGGGCGCGCTCGGCCAACGCGTCGATCGAAAAATCCGGGTAGGTGTCGTACAGCGAATGGACGCGGACCTCGGGCAGGTCCTGCACCGAGGCGAGCAGCGCGCGCCCTGCGATCGAGCGCCTCGGATGGGGGTGGGCGAGAAGCAGCAGGATCACGCGCGGACGTATGTGTGCGGCGAGCACCGGTGGTGGCCGCGCTATTTCTTCTCCATCAGCAGCAGCTCGCGCGCACGGGCGAGATCGGCCTTCTGTATGTCTGTGACCTTCGGATAGGCGAGCTTCATGTTTTCCATCGCCTCGACGATGGCGGCGACCACGACCAGCCGCATGAACCACTTGTTGTCCGCCGGCACGACGAACCACGGCGCGGCCCGCGTCGCGGTCGCGCGGATTGCGTCCTCGTAGGCGGCCATGTAGTCGTCCCAATAGGCGCGCTCCTTGACGTCGCCGATGGCGAACTTCCAGTTCTTCTCAGGCTCGTCGAGCCGCTCGATGAAGCGCTTCTTCTGCTCCTTGCGCGACACGTGCAGGAAGAACTTCAGCACCGTCGTCCCGTTGCGCGTCAGGTAGTCCTCGAAATTCGCGATGTCGCGCAGCCGCTCGCGGAAGATGCCCTTGGTCACCGCCGACTTCGGCAGTTTCTGCGTCGGCCAGAATAGATTTGTGCACCCGGACGACGAGCACCTCTTCGTAGTAGGAACGGTTGAAGATGCCGATACGGCCACGCTCCGGTAGCGCCTTCCAGTGGCGCCACATCCAGTCGTGGTCTAGTTCCTCGGCCGACGGCTGCTTGAACGACGTGACCTGGCAGCCCTGCGGATTCACGCCGCTCATCACGTGCTTGACCGTGCCGTCCTTGCCGGCGGCGTCCATCGCCTGGAACACGAGCAGCAGCGACCGGCGATCCTGCGCATAGAGCTTGTCCTGCTCGTCGGCGAGCCAGGCGACGCTGTCGGCCAGCCGCTGTTGCGCCTCGGGCTTGTGTTCGTCCTTCAGGCCACGGGTGTCGGCAGGGTCGACGTCCTTCAATCGGAAGCGGGATCCGTTCGTCACGCGGTACGGATCGATGAAGCCCGCGATGCCCTTCAGTGTCTTCTTGTCCATGACCTTCGCGACTCCTCCGATGCGCTCACGGCATCATAGCGACGCTCGGCGCCGTGCCATGGCCTCGCGGTGGGAACCGGGCAGCGCGGAGCGAAGCGCGCGCTGCGTTCAGATCACGATCTGCGTGCCGATCTCGATGACGCGATTCGGCGGAATGCGGAAGAAGTCCGACGCCGGCTGGGCGTTGCGCATCATCCAGCCGAACAGGTGCTCGCGCCAGTCCGCCATGCCGCCGGCGCGGCCTGACAGTACCGTCTCGCGCGACAGGAAGAACGAGGTCGCGTTGGGGTCCAGCGCGAAGTCGTAGTGCTGCGCCAGCGTGCGCGCGATGTCTGCAATGTCGTAGGAGTCCTTGAAGCCGAGGTGAACCGTGACGTTGTGGCAGCCCTGGCCGTGATCACGGATCTCGGCGGAGTCTTCGGGCGGCACATGGGGCACGTCCTCGGGCACCGCTGTCAGAAAGATCACCCGATCGTGCAGCACCTGGTTGTGCTTCAGGTTGTGCAGTAACGCATGTGGCACTTCATCGAGGCCGCCGCTCATGAACACCGCCGTGCCTTCGACGCGCTGCGGCGGGTAGGCGGCGAGACTACTTGAGAAAGCTCTCCAGCGCAAGTCCGCCGCGCGCCCGTTCGTCCCGCACAAGTTCCCGGCCTCGCTTCCACGTGCTGAACAGGAAGAAGAGCAACCCGCCGAACGCAAGCGGCAGCCAACCGCCGTGAGTGATCTTGGCCGAATTGGCGACCAGAAACACGATGTCGAGCAGCAGCAATGGGACCAAGACGAGACCGATCTTCCACGGTGCCCAGTCCCACTTGTGCCGCGCCACCACCATCACGCCCAGCGTGGTGATCGTCATCGTGCTCACCACTGCGATGCCATAGGCGGCGGCGAGGTTGGAGGAACTGCCGAAACCGATGACCAGCAGGATGACCATCGCCAACAGCATCCAGTTAACGAGCGGCACATAGATCTGTCCGGCGGCCGTGGCCGATGTGAAGTGCACCTCGACGCGCGGCAGATAGCCGAGTTTGACCGCCTGACTGGTGATCGAAAACGCGCCCGAGATCACGGCCTGCGAGGCAATGACGGTTGCCGCCGTGGCCAACCCGACCAGCGGCAATTGCAGCCAGGCGGGTGCGAGCAGGTAGAACGGGTTGCGCACGGCAGCGGGGTCTGCGAGCACGAGGCTGCCCTGGCCGAAGTAGTTCAGCAACAGGCAGGGCATCACCAGCCACAGCCAGGCGACCTGGATCGGTCGGCGCCCAAAATGCCCCATATCGGCATACAGCGCCTCGCCGCCAGTGACAGCCAGGAACACTGCCGCCGTGACCGTGAGCGCCAGTCCGGGGTGCGCGATCACGAAACCCACGGCATACAAGGGATCGATGGCCGCCAGCACCCCGGGATCGCGTGCAATCTGCAGCACGCCCAGGGTCCCCAGCGTGACGAACCAGACGACCATAATCGGTCCGAAGACCTTGCCGACGCGTTCCGTGCCACCACTCTGCACGGCGAACAGAACGATCAAGACGAACAACGTCAGTGGAATGACATATTGCGAAAACCGTGGCGACACGACGTCCAGGCCTTCGATCGCCGACAGCACGGAAATGGCCGGCGTGATGACACTGTCGCCGTAGAACATCGCCGCTCCGATCAGCCCGCAGGCTACTGCCACACTCGTCAGCCGCCCCTTGGCGGGGAACTGCCGCAGCACCAGCGCGAGCAGCGCGAGAATTCCGCCCTCGCCGCCGTTGCTCGCCCGCAACACGATCAGGACGTACTTGACCGACACCACGAGGGTGATCGCCCAGAAGATCATCGACAGCACGCCCAGCACGTTGCCGGGGGTGAGCCCCGCCCCATGCTCGCCGGCGATGCTTTCCTTGAAGGCGTAGAGCGGGCTGGTGCCGATGTCGCCATAGACAACGCCGAGCGCGGCGACGACGAGAGCCGGCGACAGGGACCTGGGTGAAGGCGACTGCATGGAATGCAGGAGAACTCTCGAAGCGTGGCGCACCATGCGCCCGATTACTTACGCGAATCTTGCTCCCAGTGCAGGTAATCCACCCATCCGGCGGTCCGAGAGGATCGGGGGAAATGGAGCGGGTGAAGGGAATCGAACCCTCGTATGCAGCTTGGGAAGCTGCCGTTCTGCCATTGAACTACACCCGCAGTGCGTAGAATTCTAACGAAGTGATGAATCAGGCGTCGACCATAGAGATTCGGGTGAACGGAGAGACCCGTCGCGTGCCAAACGGTAGCGCGGTGACGGACCTGCTGGCCGACCTCGTCGCAACCGGCAAGCGCGTGGCGGTCGAGCGCAACGGCGAGATCGTTCCCCGCAGTCTGCACGCGGGCACACGACTCGCGGCTGGGGACCAGATCGAAATAGTCGTGGCCGTGGGTGGAGGCTAATGTGGGACAGCAACATGTGTTCGAGGGGACGCTGCATTGGAGCGGCGGCAGCCAGAAGGACGAGCACGGCAAGCTGAAGCTGGCGCGGTCGTTCGTCGTCCGTTCTAAGGACAAGCCTTCAATCGAAGGCTCGTCGCCCGCCGTTTTCAACGGTGAAGACACGCGCCACAACCCCGAAACGCTGATGGTCGCATCCGTGATGTCGTGCCATCACCTCACGTATCTCGCGGTCTGCGAGCGCGCCAACATCGAGGTTCTCGAATACAACGACAGTGCCACCGGAACGCTGGGCATCAAGGACGGCAAGATGCGCATGGTCGAGATCGTCCTCTGGCCGCAGGTTCGAATCGCGAATGCGGCCCAGCTGGACCAGGCGCGCGAATTGCACGCCAAGGCCCATGCCAATTGCTTCATGTCGAACTCGGTGAACTTCGAGATCAAAGTGCAACCAACGGTGACAGCATGACGGACCGGCTGAAGATCGGTGCGCGCGAATTCGGTTCGCGGCTCCTCATCGGTACCGGCAAGTACCGCGATTTCGAGCAGACGCGCGCTCGCCGTCGAGGCGAGCGGCGCCGAGATCGTGACGGTGGCGATCCGCCGCACCAACATCGGCCAGACAGCCGGCGAGCCCAGCCTCCTCGATGTGATTCCGCCGTCGAATTACACCTTGCTGCCCAACAGCGCCGGCTGCTACACGGCCGAGGATGCGGTACGCACGCTGCGGCTGGCGCGCGAACTGCTCGACGGCCATGCACTGACCAAGCTCGAGGTGCTGGGCGATCCGCAGTCGCTGTATCCGAACATGCCGGAGACGATCAAGGCCGCCGAGACGCTGGTGAAGGAAGGCTTCGAGGTCATGGTCTACTGCAGCGACGATCCGATCCAGGCGCGGGTGCTGGAGTCGATCGGCTGCGTGGCCGTCATGCCGCTGGCGTCGCTGATCGGCTCCGGCATGGGCATCCTCAATCCGTGGAACATCCAGCTGATCCTCGAGCGCGCCAAGGTGCCGGTGATCGTCGACGCCGGCGTCGGCACGGCGAGCGACGCGGCGATCGCGATGGAACTCGGCTGCGCCGGCGTACTGATGAACACGGCCGTCGCGCAGGCGAAGGATCCGGTGCTGATGGCAAGCGCGATGAAGAAGGCGGTCGAAGCCGGGCGCGAGGCCTACCGTGCCGGCCGCATGCCGAAGCGCCTCTACAGCGGCACGCCGTCGTCGCCGACGGCAGGCGTCATCGCGCCGACCCAAGCGCGGCGCGTGAGCACCGAGGTCTCAAGCCCCGCGGGCTCCGGACGGCAGCGGCCGACGACGACGAGGCGGTCGGCCCGCCCTATCGCCACATCCGCAGCTTCGCGCTGCGCCGCGGCCACGTGACACAGGGACAGCGGCGCGCTTCGAGGAACTGCTGCCACGCTTCGGCGTTGCCTACAGCGCGGCGCCGCTCGACCTGGCAGCTGCTGTTCGGACGCGGCGCGCCGACCGTGCTCGAGATCGGCTTCGGCATGGGCGAGACGACGGCCGCGATCGCTGCCGGCGCGACCGGACGTCAACTTTCTCGGCGTCGAAGTGTTCCTCGCCGGCGTCGGCGCGCTGCTCAAGCGCATCGGCGAGCAGCACCTCGACGAACATCCGCATCGTTCATCACGACGCCGTCGAGGTCGTGCGCGAGATGCTGGCGCCGCAGTCGCTCGCCGGCGTTCACATCTACTTTCCCGGACCCCTGGCAGAAGAAGCGCCACCCTGTGATCGTCGACGCCGGCGTCGGCACCGCGAGCGATGCCGCGATCGCAATGGAACTCGGCTGCGCCGGCGTGCTGATGAACACTGCGGTCGCGCAGGCGAGAGACCCCGTGTTGATGGCGAGCGCGATGAAGAAAGCCGTTGAGGCCGGTCGCGAGGCCTACCGTGCGGGCCGCATGGCCAAGCACCTGTACAGCGGCAGGCCGTCGTCACCGACGGCAGGCGTCATCGCGCCGACCAAACCCGGCGCGTGAGCACCGACGCCTCAGTCCCGGTGGGCCCGACGGCTGCAGCGGACGACGGCGGCGACGCCGTCGGTCCTCCTTACCGCCACATCCGCAGCTTTGCGCTGCGCCGCGGCCATGTGACGCAAGGGCAGCGTCGCGCCTTCGAGGAACTGCTGCCGCGCTTTGGCGTTGCTTTCCGCGCGAGTCCGCTCGACCTGGCCGATGCTGTTCGGACGCGGTGCACCAACCGTACTTGAGATCGGCTTCGGTATGGGCGAGACGACGGCCGCCATCGCCGCGGCGCGACCGGATGTCAATTTTCTCGGCGTCGAAGTGTTCCTCGCCGGCGTCGGCGCGCTGCTCAAGCGCATCGGCGAACAGCACCTCGACAATATCCGCATTGTTCATCACGACGCCGTCGAGGTCGTGCGCGAAATGCTGGCTGCCGCAGTCGCTTGGCAGGCGTTCATGTCTACTTCCCCGACCCCTGGCAGAAGAAGCGGCATCACAAGCGACGCCTGATCGCGCAGCCCTTCGTCGGCCTGCTGGCGAGCCGCCTCGCGCCCGGCGGCTACCTGCATTGCGCGACCGACTGGGAAGACTATGCGCAGCAGATGCTGGCCGTGCTGCTCCGAAGAGCCGCAGCTCGCCAACGCCCATGCAGGGTTCGCGCCGCGACCGTCGCAACCCGATCGTCGAGCGTCCGACGACGAAGTTTCACGCCCGCGGCGAACGCCTGGGCCACGGAACGTGGGACCTCGTTTTCCTGCGCCGCTGACCAGCGGCGCACTCTAGCCGTTGCCCAGGTCGCGCGCGGTCGTCCTCGCCCGGGAGTTGCGGCCGATCGCGCTCGCGCGCGACGAGGCAGAGAAATCCCAGCGGGCTGTCCGGTGCGGCATGGAACTGATGCCATGCGAGCGGATCGACGGTGACGAGATCGCGTTCGCCGATCGCCTGGGTTTCGCGTGCCGATCCGCACGGTGCCGTGGCCGCGCAGGATCAGCACTGCGTGCGTGTGCTGATGCCGTTCCAGCGTCGAGTAGCCGCCCGGCGCGATTTCGAAGTAGCGCAGCTGCGCCGCATGGTCGGGCTGCTCGAACAGTACCTGCCGCGTGACGTCCTTGAACGGCGCGCTGCCGTCCTCCTTGTAGCGCAGCCGTTCAACGGCGTCCCACCGGTAGCGCCGTCGGTGTCCGGCACAAAGCGACGTATGGAACTCATGCGGCCACCTCGCTGCTGGCGGCGGCGACCGCCTCGACGAACGCACGGCTGCGCGCCGCCAGTTGCTCGCGTGCGATCAGCAGCGACCCGCCGATCAGCAGCATCGCGTCGCGCCCATAGTCGCCGACCAGTTCGGGCACCCGCTCGACCGACATGCCGCCGGCCGGCACCGGCAGCGCGTCCTTCAGGCCGTGCAACGGCGTGCGCAGCCTGTCTGCAATTGCCGCACAGACCTGCCGCGTGTAGCTGAACCGTCCCGCCGTGGCTGGGGAAGATCGAAGCGTCCGCGCCGAACAGACGGAACAGCGTGCCCAGCAAGGCCGCAGGCGCGATCTGATTGCCGGCGAGCGCCGGATGCGCAAGGAAGACCAGATCCGGAAACTCGCCGCGCAGGGCCTGGAAGTTGGACACGCCGGCGATCATCGGCGCCACCAGTACCGATGGCGACGCCGTGCGCCTGCGCGTAGCGGATCTGGTCGCGCATCGCGTCGAGGCTGCCGGAGATCGCCGGCGCGTACAGCGTCCGCGTCGACCGGCCACGGCCGGCCGTTTCGATCTCCCGTTGACACGCGACAACGCGTTCCTTGAACGAGGCGCGCGCGTCGGCGGCCCAACCGTGGTCGTCCTTGATGACATCCAGCGCCGGCTTCGCAGAACACGCGCGTCATGCGCGCCAGGTCCTCGACCGTCGAGCCAATCGGCTTCAGCGCCGTGCAGCTCAACGCCCGCCCGCTGACGCCCGTCAGGCGACGGATGCCGTCGATGCCCTGGTGTGGTCCGCCGAAGCGGCGGCTCAAGGTCGCCGGCACTTCGACGTCTACGACGCGGACATCGTCGAGCAACGAACTGTTGCCGAACAGCATGTTCATCAGCTGGCCGGCATCGCCGCCGATGCTCTCGGCGCTCAGCGCCAGCCGCGCAAGGCTCGTTCCGTCGGCCTGGGCCTCGAGCGATTCGACCCGAGCCACCACTTCGCGCAGCACGCGGCCGTCGGTCACGGCCTCGATCGGCATCTCGACACTTTGCTCGAGCGCCAGCGCCTCGGCACGACGCGTGGCCTCGGCCCCCACGCCGCGCAGACGATAGACAACGCGTAGCGCCTCCATGCTCATGCCGACATTCTACAAATGACTCTCGAGTAAGCGACGCCACTGCCCGGCAGCGCCCTTAGAGGCTCGCGCGGCGGCCGTCGCAAGGCTGAGACCTGTCCCGCCGTCGTCGCCCGGCTGTGTCGACGCAGGGTCATGCCGCACCGTCGCTCACGAGCCGTCCGTGCAAGATCGTCACCGCCGAGAAGGTCAACATCGAGACGACGACGTACGTCCGCAACATTTACAAGTACTACGTCTCGTACACGCTAATGATGGCGACGTTCGAGGAGCAGAACAAGGCGCGGGACGTCGTAACGACGCCGGCACGCTGAACGGCCTTCGGGTATTGTTCGCCGCCGCGGCCATTTCGCTCCAATCCAAGACGCCGCCGCACTAAAAACCAAGGAGGTGGAAATGAAGCTGACAAACAAGCTGGCGGCGGAGTTCGTCGGCACGTTCTGGCTCGTGCTCGGCGGCTGCGGCAGCGCCGTGCTGGCGGCGGCGTTTCCCCAGGTGGGCATCGGGCTGCTCGGCGTGTCGCTGGCCTTCGGCCTGACCGTGCTGACGATGGCCTACGCGGTCGGCCACATCTCCGGCGGGCACTTCAACCCGGCGGTGTCCCTCGGGCCTGTTGGTGGGCGGCCGCTTCGCGGCAAAGGAATTCGTGCCCTACGTCATCGCCCAGGTGGCGGGGGCAATCGTCGCCGCCGCCGTGCTCTACCTGATCGCCAGCGGCAAGGCCGGCTTCGACCTCGCGGCCGTGGTCTGCGCCTCGAACGGCTACGGCGAGCATTCGCCGGGCAAGTACTCGCTCGCCGCCGGGCTTCATCACCGAAGTCGTGATGACGTTCATGTTCCTGATCGTCATCCTCGGCGCGACCGACGGGCGTGCGCCGAAGGGCTTCGCGCCGCATCGCGATCGGCCTCGCGCTTGACGCTGATCCACCTGATCAGCATCCCGGTGACCAACACCTCGGTCAACCCGGCGCGCAGCACCGGACCGGCGCTTGATCGTCGGCGGCTGGGCGTTGCAGCAGCTGTGGCTGTTCTGGGTGGCGCCGCTGATCGGCGCTGCGCTGGCAGGCGTGGCCTACCGGCTGATTGCGGCTGAACCGCGCGGACAGGCGTAACCGAGGCGATCGGTCACGGGGTGGGCGAGCGCAGGCGTTCGGCCTACGACTGCGCTCGCCTCCCGCTTTCATCCTGATGATGCAAGCATCGCCAGCGGCCGGGCAAGCCCGGCCTGACGAAACTCTCCCTGAAAGGCCCCGTGCAGTCCACCCCACTGTTGCGTGAGGGTCACATACTTTCGGTGGATTCCGCAGGCTCGTCGGCGTAGACGGCGCGCTCGGACGCCCACGCGCGCAACGCGTCGATGCGCTCCGCCATGACGACCGACAAGCGGCCGCGTGCGTTCGAGTTCGGCCAGGATGTCCGTCGACGTCAACGCATCGCCGCGCGCCCGCGCCTCGAACGAGGCCGACACGATCGCCTGCTCGATCTCGGCGCCGGAGAAGCCCTTCGGACAGCCGCGCGAGTCCTTCGACGTCGAACGTTTGCCGGATCGTGGCCGCGCTTCTTCAGGTGGATGCCACGATCTGCTCGCGCGCGGCCGCGGCACGGAAAGTCGACGAAGAAGATCTCGTCGAAGCGTCCCTTGCGGACCAGCTCCGGCGGCAACTGCGAGATGTCGTTGGCGGTCGCGACCATGAACACCGGTTCCTTGCGCTCGGCCATCCAGGTCAGCAGCGCTGCCGAGCACGCGCCGCGACACGCCACCGTCGCCGTCGCCGCTGTCGGTCGAGATGCCCTTCTCGATCTCGTCGATCCACAGCACGCACGGCGACATGCTCTCGGCCGCCGCGAACGCATTGCGCAGGTTGCGCTCGGTCTCGCCGTAGTACTTGTTGTAGAGCGCGCCGAAGTCGAGCCGCATCAGCGGCACGCCCCACTCGCCGGCCACCGCACGCGCGGCAAGGCTCTTGCCGCCGCCCTGCACGCCGAGCAGCACGATGCCCTTGGGGCGGTCGACTGTCATTCGCCACCGCGCGAGGAAGGGCGCGCGGCGCAGGCCGATCCAGTGCTTGAGCCGCGCGAGGCCGCCGACGTCGTCGAAGCGCACCTTGCTCTCCTCGTAGGCCGAGCGTGCCGCCGCCGCCCGAGCGCCTCGTACTTGGTCGCCAGTACACGCCGCACGTCGTCGGCGATTGATGGCACCGTCGTCGCGCAGCGCCTGCCGCACCAGCCGACGCACGTCGTCCTGCTCCATGCCGAGCAGATGCATGATCAGCATCTCGAGCGCCTGCCGGTCGCCGCGCGGCTTCTCGCCGGACTGCGACTCGTAGCGCCGCGCCTCCTCGGTCACGATCGCGCGGATGTCGTCGCGGTTGGGCAGGCGCGGATGGAAGTGCGCCGACAGCCGCAGCAATCTCCGACGGCATGTTCGTCCAGGCGCGGACTCACGAAGACCAGCGTGCGCGCGCTCCGGTAAGTGCGACAGCGCGATCTCGCGGATCAGCCGCATCGACGACCGGATCCTTGAAGCCGGGATGCGCGTCGCACATGCACGTAGACGCCATTCTGCGGCGTCTTGTCGATGTGCTTGAGCGCGTCGAGCAGGTCGTTGGTCTGGTAGATCGCCTCGTCGCGGCCGTGGCGGCGAATGCCGTTGGTGATGCTCCAGGTCATCAGCACCTGGTTCTCGAGGTTGCCGACCTTTGCAGCAGTTCGAGGATGCGCGGCTCCTCGTGCGACTGGATCAGGATGATCGGGAAGCGCGAGCGCAGCAGCGCACACAGTTCCTGGCATTTCGTCCGGCGCGTTCATCGAGGGTTCCTCCTGTCGATCACCAGCAGGCGGCGCGCCTCTTGCTGCGCGGCAGGTACTCGTCCTGCCTGCGGGCTCGCGCGTCGAGGCGTGACGAGGTCATAGGCGAGTTTCAGCGCAATCAGCAGCAGCACTCCGAGCACCGGCGCGTGCAGCGACAGCACCAGGAAGCCGCCGGCGATCAGCGTGACATGCAGGACGACGATGCGTCCGTACGGTGCGCCCATCAGTTCCTTCAGCGGCGTCGGCAGTTCGCGCGTCCAACCGACCACTGCACAAAGGCCGCAACCTGCACCAGCCACGATGGCGAGCATCGCGAGCCAGCCGTCGCGGTCTGCGACGAGTTGCTCGAGCATGCGCTGCAGCGGCCCCAGCAGACCGCCGTTCATGCGCTCGCGCGCCCGAGTTCGGCGCACGCCGAACAGCATGACCACGAACACGCCATGCACGGCGGTGAACAGGCCGTAGTGCACCGTGAAGAAGGCAGCCATCGCGCAGGCGCCGATGAGGCCGGCGCCGCCCATGCGCACACCGCTGACCAGCATGCGACAGCACGTTGAAGCCGCCGATGACGACGTTCTCGAACCAGAAGAGCGCCATCACGACGAAGCACCGGCCAGCCGAGCACGAGCACGCCGTAGGCGATGATCGCGGCGCTGGCGAGCGCCAGCGCCGCATCGAGGGCCTGCGACGGCACGCGCGCTCGAATCCGCGTGGGTCAGTGCGTCCAGTCGACCCACCCGCGCCACGCCGTCAGCAGAACGACCGCGCCAAAGGCGATCCGGTACCAGCCGAAGACACGTGAAGTCGTGCGTCGAGATGTAGCGGATCAGCCAGCGGATGCAGAGCCACGCCGATACGAACGCGAAGACGATACCGACCGCGAACATCGGCACGTCCGATGCGACGAAGGCCTCGCGCTGCTTCCACACCGAGTACACGCCGGCACCGATCAGGGTCGGGATCGCCAGATAGAAACTGAACTCGGTGGCCGCCCTGCGCGACAGTCCGAGAATCATGCCGCCGATGATCGTCGCGCCGGAGCGGCTGGTCCCGGGGATCAGCGCGAGGCACTGCACCAGCCCGACCTTGAGCGCGTCGAGCGGGGTCATGTCGTCGACGGTCTCGACCCGCGCATGGCGCTGGCCAAGCAGGTCGCGCTCGCCATAGAGGCGCTTGTGGCGCGCTTCGGCCCACAGGATGACGACGCCGCCGACGACGAACGCGATCGCCACCGGCACCGGATGAAACAGGTGCTGCTTGATGATCTTGCCGAGCAGCAGTCCGAACACCACCGCCGGGGTGAAGGCGACCGACAACGTTGACCGCGAAGCGCTGCGCAGTCGGCTCGGTCGCGATGCCGACGAGCGTGGCCGTACAGACGCTGGCGGTACTCCCAGATCACCGCGAGCATCGCGCCGGTCTGGATCGCGATCTCGAAGGTCGCCACCTTCTCGCCCCGGAATCCGAGCAGCGAACTGGCGACGATCAGGTGCCCGGTCGACGAGATCGGCAGGAACTCGGTCAGTCCCTCGACGATGCCGAGGATGGCGGCCTTGAGCAGCAAGTATGAGATCCACGAGTCGGATTCCGCCTCTATTTCGGCGCCAGATCGACGCGCAGCCCGAACGTTCCGAGCGAGATGCCGGTGGCCTGGTAGATCACGCCGTCGCGGTTCAGTTCCTCGGGCCGGAACTGGAGCAACGGGATCGTTCCCAGCGACTCACCGCCGCGCATCATCTGCTTCGTGTCAGGACTGACAAAAGGGATCGACGGCAGGCGAACCTCCTCGACCCGCACATCCGCGAGGTCGATGCCATTCCTCTGCGCATTGAGCACCGGGGCCCCCGACAGCGACATGCGCAGCGACAGCGGTATGCCGAGCGGCGTTTCCTTGGGCCTTACGGTCCAGGCCAGTTCGATCCGCTGCGCCGTGGTCTGAAATCCGACCTCCGGCCCGCTAATGCTGAGACTGTCCATGCCTTTGAACACCTTTTCCAGGTCGACCTGCGGCCGGTCGACGAACGCACGCTGACCGATCTCGCTGCGGCTCAGCGTGATCGCCGGCTCAAGCGCAGCGCAGCCCGCCAGCGCGAACACCACGCCAAAGATGGCCAACCGCTTCATCCGACCTCCATCTGCGCTGCGCTTGAGCCGACCGCCGGTTCCCGGCACGGCGCGCAATCTTAACGATCTCAGGATGCGCAGCCGGTCACGGCGCGCCGGTCAGGCCACCGACGCCTCGAGCGCGACACCAGGAGCATTCATCTGCTCGCGCACCGTCGAGTCGAGCGCATCGGCCAACCGCCGCGCCAGCATGCGGGCGTTGGCGGCGTCGCCACCGCGCGCAGTGTGCGCCAGCGCGCTGACCACGCCGGCCTCCGACAAGCGGCGCGCGCGGCAGCCAGATTTCCTTCAGGCGATGAGCCTGCGCCCACAGCGCGCCAAGGTTGCCCTGCTCCGCGTTGTGGCGCAGGCGTGCGGCGGCGCGCGCAAACTCGGCCACAAGGCGGGGATCGATGTCGCCGCCGTCATCGGCCGTTGGAGCAGCCACCCCGGCGAGTGCGCCAAGATCAATCGACACGCGCGACAGATCGACGGCGTAGTGCATGCGTGCCTTGAACATCGCGCCACGGTCCAGCGAGATCTCCACCTTCGTCTCGACTCCCGCGACGTCGACGGTGCGGCTGTGCGAGCCAGCGGCCGACTTCGCTTTGGCCCGTCCGCCAGTGCTTTGTACCCGGTTGAGCGGCCGCCCGACATGCGTACTCTCGTCGTCGGTCATGCCGGTCGCCGCGACACTGACCGTGAGCTCGATGCTGCGTTCGTCGGTCGACAGGGCCGAAAGGTGGACGATGATTTCGCCCGTCGTTGCGTGGCGGACGACGCCGTCGATCAGTTCGGTGACCACCGCGCGAAGGCGGTTCGCGTCGCCGATGAGCCCCATGCCCTGCACCTCTGTGTCCTCGAACCGGAAGCCCAGGCCCTTACGCTCGGCCTTCACGACAAGGCGGCGAATGACGTCGCCGCACGCATCTTCCAGCGTGAACGGCGTGCCTCCCGACGTCGCGACCGGCGCGACGTCAGTCACCGGTAACTGTTCAGCCACCGGTCGGACGATGCGGCGCGACGCGAGTTCGGCCCGCAAGCGTGCCTGCAGGCGATCGGCCTGCTCCCGCACCCGCTTCAGGTCGGCGCGGTTCTGTCGCTGGACTGAAATGTCGCGCGCCGTGGCGATCAGCCCGCGCTCGTCTCCGACATGGAATTCGGCCATCGCCATTTCGACAGGGAACTGACGCGAGCCGCAGTGGACGACCAACTCCTGCCGGCGCCCAATCGACTTGCCGGCGGCGATGTCCTGCATGAACGCCGCGTTGTCGAGTGACCGGTGCGGCAGCGGGAACAGCAGGTCGGCCAAGTGATGGCCTACCGCGTCGGCGGCTGTGATCTTGAACTGCCGTTCGGCCGCCGGATTGAGGTCCTTCACGAGGCCGTCGGCATCGAGCACGAACATGGAATCCAGCGTCGCCGCAAACATCGCCTGCCACCCGGTCGCCTGCGCATCGAACTCCTTGCGTTGCTTGGTCATGCGGCGCGCCGAGTACAACACTTCATCCGAGAGGCGCTCGAGTTCCTGCTTGATTTTGCCGCGCCGTGATTCTTCCGTGGCGCGGCCGTCGAGGCTGGCAGCAAGATCCGTCAGGCGGCGCAGCGCGACTGAGACGCCGCGTGCGCGCAGTTCGTAGACCATCAGGCCGAGCGCCAGGCCGAGGGAGAATCCACTGAAGGCCGCCAGCCAGAGCCGCTCCCGCGAATCCGGCTGCACCCCAAGCCACCGCACGACGGCGTGCGCCGACTCGGGCCAGCCGAGTCCGAAAGCAAGTGCCGTGAGTACCGCCAGCCCCAGGGGTGGACAACGTTCAAAGCGAAGACGGCGGGTCATGACGGCGAATTGGGCCTGTTCGGCCCGGGGCGATGTCCGGGATCGAACACCATGCTGCCGCAGCCGCCAGGCGTCAGCGGCCGGATAAGCGCACGCCTTGGGCTGCTATTCGTAGCGCAGCGCTTCGATCGGGAGCAGCCGCGACGCCTTGCGCGCCGGGTAGAAGCCGAAGAACACGCCGACGCCCGCCGAAAAGCCGACGGCGAGTGCAATCGCCTGCGGCGTGATGTCGGTGCGCCAGTTGGCGAATTCCCCGACCGCGAACGATGCCGACGACTCCGAGCAGGATGCCGAGCGCGCCGCCGATCATCGACAGCGTGACCGCCTCGACCAGGAACTGCTTCAGGATGTCCCTGCCGCGCGCGCCGACCGCCATGCGCAGGCCGATCTCGCGCGTGCGCTCGGTCACGCTGACCAGCATGATGTTCATGATGCCGATGCCGCCCACCAGCAGCGACACCGAGGCGACGGCGCCGAGCAGCAGCGTCAGCACGCGGCTTGCCGCTTCCTGCGCCTGCAGGATCTCGGTCAGGTTGCGGATCGTGAACGGATCCTCGGCGCCCGGCTGCACCTTCATGCGCTGGCGCAGCAGTTCCTTGATCTTCTCCTCGATCGCCTTCATGTCGGCGCCGTCGGCGGTCTTGACCGAGATCGTGCCGACGCGCCGCTGCTTGCCCTGCGTCTGGCCGAGCACGCGGTTGCGCGCGGTGGAAATCGGCATCAGCACGATGTCGTCCTGGTCCTGGCCGAGCGCGTTCTGGCCCTTGCGCGTCGAGCACGCCGATGATCGTCAGCGGCACCTTGCGCACGCGGATCACCTGGTCGACCGGATCGGCATCGCCGAAGAGCTGCTGCGCGGTGGTCAGTCCGATCAGCGCGACCTTGCCCGAACTGCTGATCTCGTTGGGCTCGAAGAGCCGGCCAGATGCGAGCGGCCAGTCGCGCGCGATCAGGTAATCGTTGGTCGTGCCGAAGTACTGGGTCGACCAGTTGGCGTTGCCGGCGACCACCTGGCCCGAGCCGCGCAACGACGGCGCCGCGACGACGACGCCTTCGACTTCGAGCGCGATCGCCTGGGCGTCCTCCTCGGTCAGCGTCTGCGCTGCACCGGTGCCGAGCCGGACGCCGCTGGCGGTGGTCGAGCCCGGGAATGATCAGCATCAGGTTCGAACCGAGGTTCTTCAACTGGTCGCGCACGCGCTCCTGCGCGCCGCCGCCGATCGCCAGCATCGCGATGACGGCCGCGACGCCGATGATCATGCCGAGCATCGTCAGCGACGAGCGCAGCTTGTTGACCCGCAGCGCCTTCAGCGCAACGCGCAGCACCATCAGCGCGTTCATGCCGGCGGCCTCCATGCGGTACGCTCCAGGCCAGATCGAGCGCGCGAGCGCCTCGCGCGGACCGCGGCGTCTGCACGCTGCGTCCTCACGACCTTGCCGTCGCGGAAGATCACGACGCGTGAGGCAAAGGCGGCGACGTCGTTCTCGTGCGTCACCAGCACGATCGTCATGCCGCCGCGCGTTCAGCTGCTGCAGCAGCGCCATGATCTCGACGCTGGTGCGCGAATCGAGCGCGCCGGTCGGCTCGTCGGCCAGGATCAGCGACGGATCGTTCACGAGCGCGCGCGCAATCGCGACGCGCTGCTGCTGGCCGCCGGACAGCTGCGACGGCTGGTGATCGGCGCGCGCACCGAGCCCGACCAGCGTCGAGTTTCTCCTGCGCGCGCGCGTGTGCCGCTCCTGCAATCGGACACGTTGGCGTACATCAGCGGCAGTTCGACGTTCTCGAGCGCGCTGGTGCGCGCCAGCAGGTTGAACTGCTGGAACACGAAACCGATGCGCCGGTTGCGCACCGCCGCCAGCGCATCGGAGTCCATGCGCGCGACGTCTTCACCCGCGAGCCAGTAGTCGCCCGGACGTCGGCCGGTCCAGGCAGCCGATCATGTTCATGAATGTCGACTTGCCCGAGCCCGACGGGCCCATCACCGCGACGAACTCGCCGGCCCCGATCGTCAGCGTGACGCCGGCCAGCGCGTGCACGACGGTGTCACCCAAGGCGTAGTCCTTGGCCAGTCGTTCGACGCGGATCAACGGCTCGGTCATCGTCGCGCAATGCAGTGTCTAGAAAAACATCCGCGGCGGCGCGCCCTTCTGCGCCGGCGCCGCCGCTGGTCGCCGCCCTGCAGACCGACGATGACCTCGAGACCTTCGGTGATGCCGTCGCCGCTGACTTCCGTCATCGACGCCGTCGGACAGGCCGACGCGAACGTCGATCGCGCGCGGCTTGCCGTCATCGAGCAGCCAGACACGCCCGCGCGTCGTCTGGCCCGCCGCCCGCGCGCCCGGCGAACTCCGCGGCGATCTCGCGCGTATCGCGCCTTCTGGTCCGGCTCGCAGCGATGTCTTCGACCTTCGCGCGCAGTTCGGCGCGGATCGCCGCGCCGGCCTTGCGCACGCGCCTCCTCGGGCATGTCGCGCAGGCCCATGAACTTGTTGCGCATCTCCGCGAAGATCGGCTCGAGGCGCTGTTGCTGCTCGGCATCGAGCTTCAGCTCCGTCACCAGCCGCTCGCGGAACTGCGTCATCGGGCTGCCACCAGTGCCCGCCTTGGCCGCGCTGCCCGACCGGCTTCGGGACCCTTGGCGGCGGCGTCGTTCCCGGACGCGGTCCCGGCGGACGGAAGCGCAGCGCTCCGTTCGGCACCTTCAACACGGACTCGCGCGTGTCGGTCACGATGCGCACGTTCGCCGTCATGCCGGGCAGCAGTTCGCCGCGGTCGTTGTTGGCCGAGACGATCGCGATGTACGTCACGACGTTCTGCACGTTCTGCGCAGCCTTGCGCACGCTGTGCACCTCGCCGTTGAACGTGCGGCCCGGGAAGGCATCGACGGTGAAGGTCGCGCGCTGCCCGACGCGGATGCGGCCGACATCGGCTTCGTCGATCGACGTCTCGACCTGCATGTCGCGCAGGTCCTTGGCGATGATGAAGAGCTCCGGCGCCTGCAGGCTGGCGGCCACCGTCTGGCCGACGTCGACGGTGCGCTTGATCACGACGCCGTCGACCGGCGCGCGGATCTCGGTGCGCGCGAGGTCGACCTGCGACGTCGCCAGCGCGCCGTGCGCTGCTGCACGACCGCCTTCGCGGTCCGCAGTTCGGCCGCCGCGAGGTCGTACGTCGACTGCGCGCGGTCGAGGTCCGCCGGCGACACGAAGTTGCGCGCCACCAGTTCCTTGGTGCGCTCGAGGTCGCGCTCGGCGTTGATCAGCGCGACCTGCGCGCGGTTGAGCGCGGAGCGGCCGCCTCGAGGTCGGCCTCGGCCTGGCGCACCCGGTACTCGAAGGTTTCGGGGTCGATCCGGGCGATCAGCTCGCCCTTCTTGACCGGCGAGTTGAAGTCGACGAACAGTTCCTTGATCTGGCCCGAAACCTGCGAGCCGACCTGCACCGACGTGACCGGATTCAGCGTGCCGGTCGAAGACACGGTGGCGGTCAGCGGACCGCGTTCGATCTTCGCGAGGCGGTACTTCGGCGCCTCGTCGCCGCCGCGCGCGAACCACCACCACCCCGCGCCGATCAGGGCGACGAGCGCCGCCAGCGCGATCCACAATCGAGGACTTTTCAGCACGACGCCTTCCCGCAGTCGGAACGAAGCGCGATTCTACGTAGCTCGTCCACGCAACTCACGCGCTGTAACGCTTCGGTACAGCGCAGAAACCTCGCGGAAATACTGCCCGACTGAATGCGGCTCGCGCAAGTTCAGAGCGGCCTCTAGGGGTATTGGGATCCGGGCGCGACGGAAGTCATCAGTCGCCTTGCCCTGCTGCGCCATTCGCTCGATCAGGACGCGCAGCTCGCCGACCTCGGCCCGCAGACGTGCAACCTCGGCGCGAAGTTCTTCAATTGCGTCCGGCTGTGCCACGCTGGTGGAGACACTGCTCCGCTCGCACGGCGCCGCCGGCGCGCCCGCCAGCAGATGCGCCCAGCGCGGCTCGCGCGAACCCGGGCTGCGCGGCAGCAGCACGACCAGCGGTCCGCCGACGTCGTCCGCACGGTGCGCGAGCTGCTCGAGATAGCCTTCGACGGAACTGACATCGGCAAACCGATGCAGCCGTTCGCTTGCCGCGCGCAGTTCCGCCGCCGTCTGCGGCCCGCGCAGCCACAGCGTCGCCAGCAGCGCGACTGCCTCGGTTGGGACTTTCAGCACGCGCTGAACGTTCTGCGAGTAGCGCATCACGCGCGAGCCGCTCGACTCGATCACTAGCGACAGCGGCCTCAGCCGATCGATCGCCGCCTGCACTTCCGCTTCCGTCGCGTTCAGTACCGGATCGCGGTTGTTCTTCTGGTTGCAGCCGGCGGTCAGCGCGTTGAGCGACAGCGGGTAGATGTCGGGAACGGTGGGTTCCTTTTCGACGAGCACACCGAGCACGCGGGTTTCGAGCGGCGAAAGAACGGGAATCATTGTGGACACGCGAAGGGATTGTGCGTCGATTGTCGCTCAGTCACGTTCCAGTCGTGTTCACGCGTGCGGCACATCAAGCCATCGGCTGAGCGCTGCGCGCTAATCGACGCCGATGGCGAGGCGTACACGCCGACCGGCAACGGCGTCACCGGCGCCAAGCGCTCTGTGCGGCAGGTACCCATCTGGTCCATGGGGATCTCACCCACGGCCGGACAGCCGATAAACGAACCAAGACGGCCGGCTCGCGCGCACCGCGGAGGGTTCGACCACTGGAACGCGCCTGGGTGTCGCCCTCAACCACGTTCTCGAGGGACTCGACCGCCGCTTCGGAGAGCCGCGTTCGCAGTGCCACCGTCGACCGCCGCGCGCTCGCCACGCCGCTTCAGCGCCCGTAAAGACCCGTGAAACTCGCCTTGCCTATCGAATTGGCGTTCAGCATGTAGCCAACCAACGCACCCGAGGAGTCGGCGCCCAGGTCGAGCTTGTCAATCTTCAGTGCGAACACCGTGAAAATGTAGCGGTGCGGCTTCTTCAGGCTCGGCCCCTTGGGTGGACACGGGCCGCCATAGCCGGGCCCGCCGAAGTCGGTCCGGCTCTGCACAGCGCCTGAGGGCAGCCGCGCTCCGCCGGCGTCTCCCACGCCCTGCTCCAGCTTCGTGGTCGACGCCGGAATGTTGAACACGACCCAGTGCCACCAGCCGCTGCCCGTCGGTGCATCCGGATCGAACACGGTGACAGCAAAGCTCTTGGTACCCGCCGGCGCGCCGCTCCACTCAAGCGCTGGCGACACGTTGCCGCCTTCACAGCCGAAGCCCTTGTAGACGTACTTGTCGGTGATCTTGGCGCCTGGCACGATGTCGGCGCTCTTGAGCACAAACTTGTCCGCCGCGACTGCCATTTGTGCGGAGGCGGCGATCAGGGCCGCAGCTAACCACGCAAACATTCTCATGTGTGTTCTCCTGGGTTGAGAATTAGGCACGCTTGTGGACCTCAGCGCCGTGCTTCACGAATGCGAACGACTTTACCTCCATTCCGCTGGCGAACGCGGTCTCGGCCGAGACACCCTCGTTCTCGCCGTAGGCGCGTACGCCAGCATGATCTTCAAGTCGAAAATGCGAGGGTCGCAAACAGAGCCGAGGTGCGCGGACTTCATTGCATCCGTCTTCAATGTCATTCACGGACTTCGACCTGCGTCTCGGTGGCCACGGACGTCGACACTGGCACCCAGCGCTGCAGCCAGTGTCCGAGCCAGGTCCGCGGTCGCTCGACACCGGTGCGGACGTAGTCGATCGCGACGTCGTCATCGAGCAGTCGCGATTGCAGCGCCTCCGCGCCCGCGGCCCCGGCAAGCAGCAGGCGGTCGCCCGGCTGCAGGACAGTCCCTTTGTCCGGCAGCAGCAGGTCGCGTCCGCCTTGCTCGAGCAGCAGTGGCGTCGCGCGGATGCGGGCGTGGCGGTCATCGGGATCGGCCAGCAGGTGCGCAATCGTCAGGGCCGGGGCCGTCTGCTCGATCAGCGCGTGCCGTAGTCCGAGGCGGCCGGGGTCACACTCGATCAACCAGATATGAGGCACTGCATCGCCCACCACCTCCCGGATTCGCCGGCAGACGCCGGCCGCCCAGGGATTTTCCTGCTCGCGCGCACCCAGCAAAAACCGGTTCAGCCTCGGCGTCGTCAGCAGTTGCAGGCACTCGTGCGTCATGACGTCCGACTGTACGAAGCGCATCTGGGCGCGTGCGGCGTTCATCAGACTGCGGTTCGTGGCCTGGTTCTGGCGGATCACGACGAAGAGTTCGGGCTTCAGCCGCCGCGCGGCCATGACGATCGCCAGGTTGCTCACGTCGTTGTCGGTGCCGGCGACCAGCCCGCACGCGGCCGCGATGCCGGCGCTCCTCAAAGCGTCTGCCGCAAGCCCGGTACCGACGATCCCGTCACGGCCGCAGCGGACGGGATCGAGATCGATGACCTTACAAGTGAGGCCCGCCCGTTCCAGGCGCTCGCGCAATGCAGCCCCGAAACGGCCGTGACCCGCGAGGACCCAATGCCCGCGCGGCACCTCGATAAGCGGCGGGGGCTCGGCGTCGGGCACGCCGGTGAGCCATTCCTCAAGTCGCAGCGAGTCAGGCTGGTCGAGTGCCAGCCCGAAATTGAAGGCGAAGGTCTCGAACGGATTGACGATAGTCACACCGCCGAAATCCTCGAGCGTCTTCTGCGCCACGGGCGACTTCACCCGCGCAAGCACCGGAAGTTCCGGTGCGAGAACGCGCGCTTCGATGGCGATCGTCTGTGTGGCTTCGTCGTCAGCGGTCAGCACCACGACGCCCTGGCAATTGTCGCGTCGAATACCGGCGACCTCGAGCAGATCCGGGGAACGGGCATCGCCGACCATGCCGACGGCCGGCTGGGCATGGTCACGCACCAGCAGCGAACGCAGGCGCTCGCCATTCGCATCGATCACTACCGTGGCGTAGCCGAGCCGATCGAGCGCGGCCGCCAGTCGCTGCCCGCTCTGGCCATGGCCGCAGATGATGAAGAAACGGTCGACCAGCCGTCGCACCCCGGCCTCAAAGCGGCTGCGCTCCAGTGCCGCGCGAAACGCGGGCTGCCTCGTCAGCGCGAAGATCACCCCGAGCGCATAGGCCCAGGCAATCACCGTGAGGTAGATGCTGAGCGTCATCCACAGCCGTTGCGCGTACGAATACGGGTACGGTACTTCACCGAATCCGATCGTCGTCGCCGTATAGCTCATCACGTAGAAGGCGTCGAACAGGCTCAAGTGCCAGGGCCGGCCCTCGGGGTCGGTACCGGGCATCAGCGTCAATCCGAATACGGCAATCGCATAGGCCACGATCACGACGATCAGCGGCATGCGCATCCGTCGCAGGATCATCAACTGAATGTCGCTCATTGCCCCGTCGTCCCTCGCGCCGCGTCAGGCTTCAGCGCGCGCGCCGCAGCGTTTCGCCGATGAGCAGCGTGACCGAGATGAAATTGGCCACCAGTGCGCCGCCCGCGAGAGACACGACGGTCGCCATCACTTCGCCTTCGGAAGGCAGCCCGGTCACGCGGGTCGCCCACAGCCAGACCACCGCGGCCGCGAGAAGCTGCAGCACGGCGACGATGCTGGTTGCCAGGTGCACGGCGCCGATGTGCGTGCGATCACCAAACTTCAGCGTCATCGCGATCAGGTTGACGACGATCGTGGCGCCAAGCTCAGAGGAATGATGCTGCACCGGGTCGGTGATGTCGCCGATGAAGAACCCGAAATTCAGCGTGCACGACAGGATCACGAACGCGCCGAAGATCACCTTCTCGAGATTCATCCCCTCTCCCCCGTTCGTGCAGCCCACAGGCGCACTCGTACCCTATCGTAGATCTCAACGCCCTTTCGCACGAAATTGGCCTCCGCGACAGCGCCGGACCCTAGAACCGGCGTAACGCGTCATGGTCCATCCGCCCGGGACGAAGCCAGCGAGGTCAGCTGCGAAGGCAATTCAAGCCGCGCGGGGAAACTGTGTCCAATTCGCCTCCACGACGCAACGAATCGGTGAGCGAAACACCCGCGCAAAGCCCAGTCGCGCACTGCGCGTGTAAAGAACGTCGATGGGAAAGCCTCCGGGCCGATCCAAAGGGTCCGCCGACGCCCAGCGCTGGGCGTTGTTCCGCTACTTCTTGACCTCGGCGTCACCGCCCGCAGGCGGGCTTGCCGGATTGATCGTCACGCCCCGGCGGCGCAGTTCGTTGACGATCGCCTGGGCATTGGCGTTGCCCCCATTCGCCAGTCGCTGCGTATCCCCGGCGATACCATCGAGCTGCGCGCGCAGCTTGGCTGCGTTCTGCACCAGGGCTTCCTGATTGGTGTGGAGCGCCTTCAGTGCGGCGTTCTCCTGAACCAGTTGGACCGTCTGGAACCCGCTCCACGAGGCGATCGCCACGCCAATGATGAGAAGCGGCCAGAAGGCGCTGCGGGTCGAGGTGGTAGAGGGCTGCATTTCGTCCATGATCGGCCTCACTTGCGGACGGCGCGGCCAGCCGCGCCCGGGTCGGCTGGGTCCTGTTGCGCGGTTGGCGTCACGCTGAACGTAATTCCCTGCCGAGCGAGGACTGCTCCGAGCGCGTCGTCGTTGTTGCGCGCGGACAGTTCGGCGACGGCACGGATCAGCTGCTGATACAGGCCCTCGAGCTGTGCGCTCTGCTGGATATAGAGCTGCCGGTTGTTGATCTCCTGCTGCTGCGCCCGATTGCGCGAGAACAGAACCATGTTTGCGAAAACCAGCACCAAGGTGGCCGCCGCCAGGACCATCACAACACTGAACTGCAATCGATTGAGCATAGTCTCTCCCTGGTGGAAGCCGCCGACGGTGAGCGCGAGGAGTCTAGGGGGCGTCCTTAGCGGCGCATTTGACCGCGCGCAATGGCGTCACTCGGCCTTATCCTGGTATCGACCCGTCCGACCCGGATCAGGCGCGGCGATAGACACCGCCGCCGCTGCGCACGAACTCAACCGCTTTCTCCTCCATCCCTTTCTGCAGCGCCACCTCCGCGGTGACACCCTGTTGCGCCGCATAGTCACGCACGTCCTGCGTGATCTTCATGCTGCAGAAATGCGGGCCGCACATCGAGCAGAAGTGTGCGCTTTTCATCGCGTCCTTCGGCAGCGTTTCGTCGTGAAAATCCTTGGCCGTATCCGGGTCGAGGCCGAGGTTGAACTGGTCTTCCCAGCGAAACTCGAAGCGCGCCTTCGAAAGCGCGTTGTCGCGCAGCTGCGCTCCGGGGTGGCCCTTGGCGAGATCGGCCGCATGCGCCGCGATCTTGTAGGCCATGATGCCGTCCTTCACGTCCTTCTTGTTCGGCAAGCCGAGGTGCTCCTTGGGAGTCACGTAACAGAGCATCGCGGTGCCGTACCAGCCGATCATTGCTGCGCCGATCGCGCTGGTGATGTGGTCGTAGCCCGGCGCGATGTCTGTGGTCAGGGGTCCCAACGTATAGAACGGCGCCTCGTGGCACAGGCGCAGCTGCTCGTCCATGTTGTGCTTGATCATGTGCATCGGCACGTGGCCCGGCCCCTCGATCATCACCTGCACGTCGTGCTTCCAGGCGATCTGCGTAAGTTCGCCGAGTGTGGCGAGTTCGGCCATCTGTGCGTCGTCGTTGGCGTCGTAGATCGAGCCGGGGCGCAGGCCGTCGCCGAGCGAGAACGCGACGTCGTACGCCTTCATGATCGCGCAGATGTCCTCGAAGTGCTCGTAAAGGAAGCTCTCCTTGTGATGCGCGAGGCACCACTTGGCCATGATGGAGCCGCCGCGCGAGACGATGCCGGTCATGCGCTTCGCCGTCATCGGGATGTACGGCAACCGCACGCCGGCATGGATCGTGAAGTAGTCCACGCCCTGCTCCGCCTGCTCGATCAGCGTGTCGCGGAAGATCGCCCAGGTCAGCTCTTCGGCCTTGCCGTCGACCTTCTCCAGTGCCTGGTAGATCGGCACGGTGCCGATCGGCACAGGACTATTTCGAAGGATCCATTCGCGCGTCTCGTGGATGTGCTTGCCCGTGGACAGATCCATCACCGTGTCGCCACCCCAGCGGATCGCCCAGGTCATCTTCTCGACTTCCTCGCCGATCGAGCTGGATACCGCCGAATTGCCAATGTTGGCGTTGATCTTCACCAGGAAGTTGCGGCCGATGATCATCGGCTCGGTTTCCGGGTGATTGATGTTGGCCGGAATGATCGCTCGACCGCGCGCCACCTCGTCGCGCACGAACTCGGGGGTGATCAGCTTCGGCAGGTTCGCGCCGAAGTTCATGCCCGGGTGCTGGCGCTTGAGCATTTCTGTGAATTGCTCGGCGCGCTGGTTCTCGCGGATCGCGACGAACTCCATCTCCGGGGTGACGATGCCGCGCCGCGCGTAGTGCATCTGTGTGACATTTGCACCCGCGCACGCCCGGCGTGGGCTGCGATGCAGATTGAAGCGCAGTTCGGTCAGTTTGGGATCGGCCAGGCGTTCAACGCCGAAGCGCGAGCTGGGTCCGCCGAGGTCTTCGGTATCGCGGCGCTCGGCGATCCAGGCGGCCCGCAGCGGCTCGAGGCCGGAGCGAATGTCGATCCTGACCGTCGGATCGGTGTACGGGCCAGACGTGTCGTACACCGCGAGCGACGGATTGCGTTCGACCTGGCCTGGCGCGCCATAGAGCGGGGTGTCCGACTGCGAGATCTCGCGCATCGGCACGCGGATGTCGGGGCGCGAGCCCTGGACGTAGACCTTGCGCGATTTCGGCAGCGGCTGGACCGCAGCTTCGTCCACCTGGGCGGTGGCAGCAAGGAACTTGGGATTGGCGTTCATGTATCACTCCTCGAGTGGAGGGAGCGGCTGCGGACGCCGCGTTTTCCTCCGCCGGTATTAACCGGATCAGGTTCCGGGGACTCTCTCAACTGCCGGTCTCCGGCAGTACCCCCAACGCAGAGGACATCGTAGCCCAAGCCGGAAGCGGCTGGGCGGCTCAGTGCCGCCCGCCCAGTCCGAGATAGCTCTCGATGACCCGGGGGTCGTTGGCCAGCGCGCTCGGCCGGTCCGTCGAGAACGACTTCACCGGTTTCGAGGACGTAGGCGTAATCGGCGATCTGCAGCGCCGCGCGCGCGTTCTGCTCCACCAGCAGGATCGACACGCCGCGCCGTTTCAGTTCGACGATGATGTGGAAGATCTCGCGCACGATCCGCGGCGCCAGACCCAGCGACGGCTCGTCGAGCATCAGCAGCCGCGGCTTGGCCATCAGCGCCCGGCCGACGGCCAGCATCTGGCGCTCGCCGCCCGACAGCGTGCCGGCCAGCTGCGCGCGGCGCTCCTGCAAGCGCGGGAAGAGCGCGTACACCTCGGACATCGTCGCGGCGTGATCGCGCTCACCGGACCGATAGCGCTGGAATGCGCCGAGCAGCAGGTTGTCCTCGACCGTCATCTCGCCGAACAGCTCGCGCTTTTCCGGCACCAGCGTCATGCCGCGCGCCACCATCGATTCGACCGACGCCTGCGGCTCGACCACACCGCCAAAGCGGACGACGCCACGCGCGGTCACCGTTCGCCGGCAGCGCACCCATGATCGCGGCGAGCAGCGTGGTCTTGCCGGCGCCGTTCGGGCCGATCACGGTGACGATCTGGCCGACGCCGACGTCGAGGTTGGCGTTCGTCACCGCCTCGACCTTGCCGTAGGCCACGGACAGGTCGCGCACTTCGAGAACCTGCTCGGCAGTCATCGTGGAGCCTCCGCGCTGCGCGCTGCGGCGCGAGCTTGCTCGGGGCGGCCTCGCGCTGCACTCATGCGGCTTCCTTCTCGTCGATGCCGCCGAGGTAGGCCTCGAGCACGCGCGGGTCGCGCTGCACCTGTTCGGGCAGGCCCTCGGCGATCTTCTGGCCGAAGTCCATCACGGTGACGCGGTCGACCAGGCCCATGACGAAGTCCATGTCGTGCTCGACCAGCAGGATCGACAGGCCCTCGCCCTTGAGCTTGCGCAGCAGGTCCGCCAGCGCGCGCTTCTCCAGGTAGCGCAGTCCGGCGGCCGGCTCGTCGAGCAGCAGCAGGCAGGGATCGGAACAGAGCGCACGCGCGATCTCGAGGATGCGCTGCTTGCCGAGCGGCAGCGAACCGGCGGCGTCGAACATGTGATCGGCGAGGCCGACGCGCTCGATCTGCCGCGCCGCCTCGGCGAGCAGGCGCGCCTCGTCGCGGCGATCGAGCCGCCAGGCGCCGCCGAATACGCCGGCCAGCAGCCCCGGGTACTCGCGACGATGCGCACCGATCGCGACGTTGTCGAGCACGCTCATCTGCGGCAGCAGACGCACGTGCTGGAAGGTGCGCCTCATGCCGAGCCGCGCGATTTCGCGCGACGAACGGCCGGCGACGTCCCGGCCGCGGAAACGGAAGCTGCCGGCCGTCGCGTCGAGCACGCCGGAGATGAGGTTGAACATCGTGCTCTTGCCGGCGCCGTTCGGACCGATCAGCGCGACGATCTCGCCGGCCTTCAACTGCAGGTCCATCTCGTTCACCGCGACCAGCCCGCCGAAGCGCTTGGTCGCACCCTGCACCTCGAGCAGCGGCTCTCCGGCGCCGGAACCGGACGTCGCGCGAGCGGCGGCACCTCGGGAGCGATCAGCACGGCGCGCCTGTCGCCGGGAAGCGCCCGGCAATGACCGGCCACAGGCCGTCGGGCGCGCGCTGCAGGATGACGATCATCAGCATGCCGAAGACGATCACCTCGAAGTTGCCGGCCTGGCCGACGATCTGCGGCAGCAGGTCCTGCAGCCAGGTCTTGGGCACCGTGATCACCGCCGCGCCGAGCAGCGCACCCCAGACGTAGCCGGCGCCGCCGATCACCGCCATGAACAGGTACTCGATGCCGACGTGCAGCGAAAACGGCGTCGGGTTCACGAAGCGCTGCATGTGCGCATAGAGCCAGCCGGAGGCGCAGGCCATCAGCGCCGCGAGCACGAACGCGACCATGCGCGAGGCCGCGTGTTCACGCCCATCGCCTCGGCCATCACCATGCCGCCCTTGAGCGCGCGGATCGCGCGACCCTCGCGCGAGTCGAGCAGGTTCCGTGAGGTCAAGATCGCCGGCCAGCAGGAAGACCCAGATCAGGTAGTAGATCTGGCGCCCGCTTCGAGCTCCAGCCGAAGATTGGATCGGCGGCACGCCGGACAAGCCCGGTGTAGCCGCCGAGGGTCTCGGAGGTGCCGAACAGAAACGCAAGGCTGATGCCCCAGGCGATCGTGCCCAGCGGCAGGTAGTGCCCGGAAAGCTTCAGCGTCAGCGAGCCGAGCACGGTCGCCACCGCCAGCGTCAGCAGCAGAGCCGACGAGCAGCGCCAGCCAGGGCGACGCGCCGAGCCACGCCAGCCACGGCGGCAGTCCGGTGGAGGTGGACAGCACCGCGGTCGCGTAGGCACCCAGGCCGACGAAGGCGGCCTGCCCGAACGAGGTGAGTCCGCCGACGCCGGTCAGCAGCACCAGGCCGAGCGCCACCAGCGCGTACAGGCCGATGTAGTTGCGCCAGCGTGACCGAGAACTCGGGCAGCACCAGCGGCGCCAGCGCGAGGACGACAGAAACGCCGCGAGCAGCCAGGACGAGCGCGCCCGCCCTCACTCGTCCTCCTCGACGTGGCGCGTGCGCAGCGAGCGCCACGAGCAGCACCGGAATGATCAGCGTGAAGACGATCACTTCCTTGTAGGCGCTGGCCCAGAACGACGAATACGACTCGAGCAGGCCGACCAGCAACGCGCCGGCCGCGGCCACCGGGTAGCTCGCCAGGCCGCCGATGATCGCGCCGACGAAGCCCTTCAGCCCGATCAGGAAGCCGGTGTCGTAGTAGATCGTCGTGATCGGCGCGATCAGGATGCCGGAGAAGCGCGCCGATCAGCGCGCACAGGAAGAACGACAGGCGGCCGGCGAACTCGGTCGGAATGCCCATCAGGCGCGCGCCGCGCCGGTTCACGGCGGTGGCGCGCAGCGCCTTGCCGTAGATCGTGCGCTCGAACAGGAGGTACAGCAGCGCGATCAATCCGAGCGAGCAGCCGATCACCCACAGCGACTGCGCGCTGGCGGTCAGCGCCCCGAGCTGCACGCTGCCCTCGGAGAACGGCGGCGTGCGCGAGCCCTCGGCGCCGAAGAACAGCAGCCCGAGGCCGACCAGCACGACGTGCACCGCGACCGACACGATCAGCAGGATCAGCACCGACGCCTCGGCCAGCGGCTGGTAGGCGAGGCGATAGATCATCGGACCGAGCGGCACGACGATCGGCAAGCGCCAGCAGGATCTGCAGCGGCATCGGCCAGTTCGTGCGCGGGCACGGCACGCAGCAGCGCCCACAGCGCAGCGGGTACGCGAGGTTCCACAGCAGCGACGCCAGCCGAAGCGCCGCCACTGCTGCGTCCGGACCGCGCGCGACGACCTCGACCACCGTGACCAGCGCGCCGGCCACCAGCAGCAGCCACGACCGTGCCCGGCAGCCGTCCCGCCTGCAACGCGACCAGCGTCAGCGCCCCGTAGGCGACGAACTCGCCCTGCGGAATGAAGATCACCCGCGTCACCGCGAACACCAGCACCAGCGCCAGCGCCAGCAGCGCGTAGATGGCGCCGTTGGTGATGCCGTCCTGCGCGAGCAGCAGTGCGATGTCGAGGTTCACGGCTTGCTTGTCTGCTCTGCCGTTTCATCAAAAAAGCGCGATCGGGACGACCGATCGCGCTCCTCGGGCACCGGGCCACTCAAGTCGGACGCGTCGGTCAATCGCGCGGTGCACGCGCAGACGCGCTTCGGCACCTGTACACCCGCGACGCCTACTTCTGCAGCACCCACGCCCCGTTCTGGATCATCACCATGACCGCGGCGCGCTGGTCGAGACCGAGGTGGTCGTTCGGGCTCATGTTGAAGATGCCGTGCGCACCGGCGGCGTTCTTGACGCCCTCGAGCGCGTTGCGCAGCGCGACCCGGAACTCCTTGGTTCCCGGCTGGGCCGTCTTCAGCGCCACCGGAATGGCGACCTGCAGCAGCACGCCGGTGTCCCAGGCGTGCGCTCCGAAGGTCGAGACGCTGCCCTTGCCGTTGGCCTTCTCGTAGGCATCGATGTAGGCCAGCGCCGATTTCTTCACCGGGTGGTCGTTCGGAAGCTGCGCCGCCACCAGCACCGGACCCGCCGGCAGCAACGTGCCTTCGCAGTCCTTGCCGCAGACGCGCAGGAAGTCGTTGTTGGCGACGCCGTGCGTCTGGTAGATCTTGCCCGCGTAGCCGCGCTCCTTCAGCGTCTTCTGCGGCAGCGCGGCCGGCGTGCCCGAGCCCGGCGATCAGGACCGCATCGGGCTTGGCCGCGATGATCTTCAGCACCTGGCCGGTCACCGACGTGTCGGCGCGGTTGTAGCGCTCGTTGGCGACCACCTTGAGCCCGCGCGTCTCGGCGATCTTGTTGAACTCGTTCCACCAGCCTTCGCCGTAGGCGTCGGCGAAGCCGATGAAGCCGACGGTCTTCACGCCGCGATTGATCATGTCGCCGACGATGACGAGCGCCATCTGCTGGTCGTTCTGCGGCGTCTTGAAGACCCAGCGCCTCTTGGCGTCGACCGGCTCGACGATGCGGCTCGACGCCGCCATCGAGACCATCGGCGTCTCGGTCTCGGCGGCCACGTCGATCATCGCCAGCGAGTTCGGCGTGATCGTCGAGCCGACGATCACATCGACCTTGTCCTCGGTGATCAGCTTGCGCGCGTTCTTGACCGCGGTGGTCGTGTCGGACGCGTCGTCGAGCACGATGTACTGCACCTTCTTGCCGCCGATCGTCTGCGGCATCAGCGCGAAGGTGTTGCGCTCGGGAATGCCGAGCGACGCGGCCGGGCCGGTCGCCGACAACGTTGACGCCGACCTTGATGTCCTGCGCGAGTGCAGCGCCGACACCGACGGCGGCCAGGAGGACCGCCAACAGCTTGGTGGTGAACTTCATGTGTCTCCTCTTATGGGTAGAACGGTGGCGCCGGCTGAACGGCGGCCGATCCGACGCGGTGGGGAAGCGAATAAGAACAAATTCAGACCCTTTCAACAAGCAGGGCGATGCCCTGCCCGACGCCGATGCACATCGTCGCCACCGCGTAGCGGCCACCGGTGGCCGCAAGCTGGCGTGCAGCCGTCAGCACGATGCGCGCGCCCGAGGCACCGAGCGGGTGACCGAGCGCGATGGCGCCGCCGTTCGGATTGACGTGCGCGGCGTCGTCCGGCAGGCCCAGTTGCCGCGTCACCGCCAAGCGCCTGCGCGGCAAAGGCCTCGTTGAGTTCGAACACCTGCACGTCGGCGACCTTCAGTCCGTGGCGCTCCAACAGCTTCTTCGTTGCCGGCGCCGGGCCGATGCCCATGATGCGCGGCGGCACGCCGGCCGTCGCCGCACCGACGATGCGGACGAGCGGCTTCAGGCCGTGCCGGGCCGCCGCGCGCTCGCTCGCGATCAGCACCGCCACCGCGCCGTCGTTGATGCCGGAGGCATTGCCGGCGGTGACCGTGCCGTCCGGCTTCACCACGCCCTTCAGCTTGGCGAGCGCCTCGAGCGTGGTCTCGCGCGGATGCTCGTCTTCGGTGACGACGGTGTCGCCCTTGCGCCCCGGAATCGTCACCGGAACGATCTCGCCCGCGAAGTATCCGCGCGCCCTGGCGGCCGCATAGCGCTGCTGCGAGCGCAACGCGAACGCATCCTGGTCGGCTCGCGCGATGCCGAATTCGGCGGCGACGTTCTCGGCCGTCTCGGGCATCGAATCGATGCCGAACTGCTGCTTGAACACCGGATTGACGAAGCGCCACCCGAGCGTCGTGTCGTAGACCGCATTGGTCCGCGCGAACGCGCTGTCGGCCTTCGGCATCACGAACGGCGCGCGCGTCATGCCTTCGACGCCGCCCGCGACCATCAGCTCGGCCTCGCCGGCGCGGATCGCGCGCGCGCACAGCGCGACGGCGTCCATGCTCGATCCGCACAGCCGGTTGACCGTCGCGGCGGGAACGACTCCGGCAGGCCGGCCAGCAGCACCGCCATGCGTGCGACGTTGCGGTTGTCCTCGCCGGCCTGGTTGGCGCAGCCGTAGTAGACGTCGTCCAACGCCGCCCAGTCGACGCCCGCGTTGCGCGCCACCAGCGCCCGCAGCGGAATCGCCGCCAGGTCATCGGTGCGCACGCTCGCGAGCGCGCCGCCGTAGCGGCCGATCGGCGTGCGGATGCCGTCACAGAGGTAAACGTCGTGCTCATGCGCTCGCTTTCAGGTGCGCTGCGCAACCGCGTCGTGCGCGTCGCGTACGGCGACGCCGCGCCAAGCCGGCGGCCGGACGCGGCCCAGCCCTCCGATGAAGAGATCCGCCACCACCGGAGCCAGGTCCTCGTGCTTCAGCGCGCCTCGGCGCGCAGCCAGGTGAAGGTCCAGTTCATCATGCCGAACAGGATCATCGCCAGCGGCCCGCGCCATGCTGTTGCGCGGCTCGGCGAAAGGCGCCCGATCACGGCGGCGAATCCTGACGACCACATCGCGCTGGCGGGCGACGACCTTGGCGCGGTGCGCGCGCGAAAGGTACTTCACGTCCTGCACCAGCACGCGGTGCCGTGCCGCCGAGTGCTCGTACTCGGCCATGAAGCGGGCGATGAGCCGCCGCAGCTGCGCGGCGGCCGGCAGCCGTTCCTCCTGCACCTCGCCGACGATCGCTGCAGCCGCTCGACGTAGCTCGCAGCGATGTCGTACAGCAGGTGTTCCTTGTCGCGGTAGTAGTGATACAGCAGCGCCTTGGACACACCGCAGGCCGCGGCGATGTCGGCGATCGACGCCGAGGCGTAACCCTTGTCGGCGAAGAGGCGCGCCGCCGCGTCGCGGATCGCGCCACGCTGCACGTCGAAGCTCGCTGCCTTGGGCCGCGCCATCGCTTTGCTAGCGCTCGTCGTAGGAGATCAGCACCCGCTCGGTCAGCGGGTACGACTGGCAGGTCAGCACGAAGCCCGCCGCGACTTCGTGCGGCTCGAGCGCGTAGTTCTTGGCCATCTTCACCTGGCCTTCGAGCAGCTTGCCGCGGCAGGTGCTGCACATGCCGCCCTTGCACGAATACGGCAGGTCGAGCCCCGCCGCACGCCCCGCTTCGAGGATCGAATGCTGGCCGCGGTGAAAGTCGACCTCGCGCCGGACGCCGTCGATGACCAGCGTGAGCTTGGCTTCGGCGGCTTCCGCATCGTCGATTGGCGCGCTCGCGGCGGCCCCCGGCACGCCGAAGCGTTCGACGTGCACGTGCTCCCGCGCCACGTCCGGCCGCGAGCAACGCCTGCTCGACTTCGTCGATCATCGAGGCCGGCCCGCACACGAACGCCTCGTCGATCGTCTCGACCGGAACCAGCGTCGCCATGAATTGCTGCACCTTGGCGGCGTCGATGCGGCCGTTGAAGAGTTCGACGTCCTGCTCCTCGCGCGAGAACACGTTGTAGAGGCCGAAGCGCGTCAGGTAGCGGTCCTTCAGGTCCTCGAGCGCCTCGTGGAACATCACGCTGGTCTGGCGGCGATTGCCATAGACCAGCGTGAAGCGCGAGCGCGGCTCGCGGGCGAGCGTCGTGCGGATCAGCGACAGCACGGGCGTGATGCCGCTGCCGGCGGCGAACGCGACGTAGTGCTGGTCGTGGTCCGGACGCCAGCGGCGTGAAGAAGCGGCCCTCCGGCGTCATCACGTCGATCGCGTCGCCGGGCTTCAGCGCCTCGTTGACCCAGACCGAAAAGCGACCGCCCGGGACCTTCTTGACTGCGACACGCAGTTCGCCGTCGTCGCAACCGGCACAGATCGAATACGAGCGGCGCAGTTCCTCGCCGTCGAGCTCGGCCCGCAGCGCGAGGTGCTGCCCCTGGATGAATCGGTACTCGTCGGCCAGGTCGCGCGGGAATATCGAACTTGAGGCTGACGCAGTCGGGCGTCTCGCGCCGGACCTCCGCGACGCGGAGTGGATGGAAGCGGGGAGTCATCTAGAGCGGCTTGAAGTATTCGAACGGTTCTCGGCACGCGCGGCAGCGATACAACGCCTTGCACGCGGTCGCGCCGAACTGCGACAGGCGCTCGGTGTCGGCGCTGCCGCAGCGCGGACAGGCGACGCGCGGCATGAACTACAGCGGCCGCGCTTCGCCCACTGCCATCGTCGCCGGGCGGCGCGATGCCGTACGCGCGCAGCTGCTCCTGCGCGCCCGGCTCGATCCAGTCGGTGGTCCACGCCGGCGCCAACTGCGTCGCACGCGCACCTCTGCAGCGCCCGCCGCGGTGAGCGCTTCGCGGATCGAGCGCTCGATCACTTCGGTCGCCGGGCAGCCGGAGTACGTCGGCGTCACCACGACGTCGACGCCATCGTCGGCCGCCTGCACGTCGCGCACGATGCCGAGTTCGGTCACCGAGATCACCGGAATCTCCGGATCCGGCACGCGACCCAGGATGTCCCAGGCCTGCGCGGAGGTCAGCATCGCGCCTACCAGGTCCCGCCGGGGTAGGTGCGCTGCAGGTACTGCATCTCGGTCAGCAGGTGGCCCATGTGCTCGGTGTGCAGGCCGTGCTTGCCGCGCGACAGGAACGGCGTGCGCGCCGGCACCGTCCAGCGTCGCGACTTCGAGCACGGGCCGCACGGCCGCCTTCCACGCCGACTCGAGCGCCGACCAGGCCGGTCCGATCGCAGTCGGCTTCGACGGCCTCGTCCTCGCCGGTGGCACTGAAGAACTCGGCGGTGTACGGCCACAGGTCGTCGAGCGCACGCTGCATGCGTTCGTGCGATTCGTCGGTGCCGTCACCGAGGCGCACGGTCCAGTCGGATGCATGCTGCAGGTGGTAGCGGGTTTCCTTCAGGCTCTTGGCCGCGATCGCCGCGAGTTCGGTGTCGCTCGAGGCGGCGAGCTTCTGCCACAGCTCGCGCTGCCACGCGCCGACCAGGAAGTTGCGCAGGATGGTGCGGGCGAAGTCGCCGTTCGGCAGCTCGACGATCGTCAGGTTGCGGTACTGCGGCTCGCTGCGCAGGAAGGCGAGCTGGTCCTCGTCGCGGCCCTTGCCTTCGAGCTCGCCGGCGTGCGTCAGCAGCAGGCGCGCCTGGCCGATCAGATCCAGCGCGATGTTGGTCAGCGCGATGTCTTCCTCGATCACCGGGCCGTGACCGCACCACTCCGACAGCCGCTGGCCGAGGATCAGCGAGGTGTCGGCGATGCGCAGGACGTATTCGAGGTGCGCCGCATCGTCTGCGGTGGCAGTGCTCATCGTGGCGCCTTACATGTGGTTGACTTCGTCGGGGAGCTTGTAGAACGTCGGGTGCCGGTAGATCTTGTCCTCGGCCGGATCGAACATCTCCGGCTTGGCATCGGGGTCGCTCGCGACGATGTGGTCGGCGCGCACCACCCAGATGCTGACGCCCTCCAGCCGCCGCGTGTAGACGTCGCGCGCGTTGCCCAGCGCCATCTTCGCGTCCGGCGCGTGCACGCTGCCGCAGTGCTTGTGGTCGAGGCCGTTCCTGCTGCGAATGAAGACTTCCCAGAGCGGCCATTGGCGGCTGGCTTCGGTCATCTCGATTCCCTCTCAATTCGTCACTCGGTAGACGCCGAAAGCTTCGGCCGGCGCCAATGGCCGCGGGGCAGCATTGAGACGCAAGGGGGCGCGCCCCCTTGGATCCCCCGCACGGAAGCAGTTCGCTCATATCAGGCGGCGAGGCGGTCGCGGCGACGCTGCTTCTCGGCGTGCGCGAGCGCGGCTTCGCGCACCCAGGCGCCGTCTTCCCACGCCTGCACGCGGTCGTCGAGGCGGTCGCGGTTGCACTGGCCGTGGCCGTTGACGACGTTCCAGAACTCGGTCCAGTCGATCGTGCCGAAGTCCCAATGTCCCGCTCGCCGCGCTCCTCGTTGAAGTGCAGGTCCGGGTCGGGCAGCGTGACGCCGAGCACCTTGGCCTGCGGCACGGTGGCGTCGACGAACTTCTGGCGCAGGTCGTCGTTGCTGATGCGCTTGATGCCCCACTTGATCGAGTCGCCCGAGTGCATCGAGTCCTTGTCGTGCGGACCGAACATCATCAGGCACGGCCACCACCAGCGGTTCACCGCGTCCTGCACCATCGCGCGCTGCTCGTCGGTGCCCTTCATCATCGTCAGCAGCAGGTCATAGCCCTGGCGCTGGTGGAAGGACTCTTCCTTGCAGATGCGGATCATGGCCCGCGCATACGGGCCGTAGGAGCAGCGGCAGAGCGGGATCTGGTTCATGATCGCCGCGCCGTCGACCAGCCAGCCGATGACGCCGATGTCGGCCCAGTTCAGCGTCGGGTAGTTGAAGATCGACGAATACTTGGCCTTGCCGGAGTGCAGTGCGTCGACCAGGTCGTCGCGCGCCACGCCGAGCGTCTCGGCCGCCGCGTACAGGTACATGCCGTGGCCGCCCTCGTCCTGCACCTTCGCGAGCAGGATGGCCTTGCGCTTGAGCGTCGGCGCGCGCGTGATCCAGTTGCCCTCGGGCAGCATGCCGACGATCTCGCTGTGCGCGTGCTGGCTGATCTGACGGACCAGCGTCTTGCGGTAGCCCTCCGGCATCCAGTCCTTCGCTTCGACGAATTCGCCGCGCGCGACCTTGGCGTCGAACTCGGCCTCGTACTCGGCGTTCCTTCAGCGAACGCGGCCCCCGCGCCTGCGCGCCTCGTCCCGCTCGGGGGACGGCATGTCCATCGCTTGCGTGTACATATCGTCCCCTCTACTGCTTCGGCCGGCGGTCGATGATCCGCTTCGCCTTGCCGACCGACCGTTCGAGTCCCATCGGCAACGCCAGCCGCACCGTGGCCGCTGATGCCGATGTACGCCTTGATGTTGTGTTCCAGCTTGCGCGCGGCGGCGTGTCGGCCTCCTGGCTGCCGTTGGCGAGCGCCGAGCCCATCTCGACGTGCACCGTCAGCTCGTCGAGGTTGCCGGGCCGCGTCACCTCGAGCGTGTAGTACGGCTCGAGCTCCGGCTGCTTCAGGATCAGTTCCTCGACCTGCGTCGGGAACAGGTTCACGCCGCGGATGATCAGCATGTCGTCGGAGCGACCCGTGATCTTCTCGATGCGGCGCATGCTGCGCGCGGTCGGCGGCAGCAGCCGCGTCAGGTCGCGCGTCCGGTACCGGACCATCGGCAGCGCTTCCTTGGTCAGCGACGTGAAGACCAGTTCGCCCTTCTCGCCCTCGGGCAGCACCTCGCCGGTGTCCGGATTGATGATCTCCGGATAGAAGTGGTCCTCCCAGACCGTCAGGCCGTCCTTGGTCTCGATGCACTCCTGCGCGACCCCCGGCCCGATGATTTCCGACAGGCCGTAGATGTCGATCGCGTCGAGCGAGGTCTTGGCCTCGATCGCCTCGCGCATCGCCGGCGTCCACGGCTCGGCGCCGAAGATGCCGATCTTCAGCGAGGACTTCTTCGGGTCCATGCCCTGCTTTTCCATCTCCTCGGCGATCGCCAGCATGTACGACGGCGTCACCATGATGATGTCGGGCTTGAAGTCCGCAATGATCTGCACCTGCCGCTCGGTCATGCCGCCGGAGATCGGGATCACCGTGCAGCCGAGCTTCTCGGCGCCGTAGTGCGCGCCGAGGCCGCCGGTGAACAGGCCGTAGCCGTAGGACACGTGCACCATGTCGCCAGCGCGCCCGCCGGCGGCGCGGATCGAGCGCGCCATGACCGTCGCCCAGGTGTCGATGTCCTTCGCGGTGTAGCCGACCACGGTGGGCTTGCCGGTCGTGCCGCTCGACGCGTGCAGCGCGCACGACCTTCTCGCGCGGCACGGCGAACATGCCGAACGGATAGTTGTCGCGCAGGTCCTTCTTGGTCGTGAACGGAAACTTCGCCAGATCCGCGAGCGTCTTCAGGTCCGACGGCTTGACCTTCGCCGCGTCGAACTTCGCGCGATAGTGCGGCACGTTGTCGTAGGCGTGCGCCAGCGACCAGCGCAGGCGCTCGAGCTGCAGCGCCTGCAGCTCCGCGCGGCTGGCGCGCTCGATCGGCTCGAGATCGGCGGGCGAGGCTTCTTGACCGGCATCGTTCGTTCCCCTCTCAGAGCTGCACGACCTGCTTGCCCTTGATCGTGTGCGAGCGGCCGCGCATCACGACGACGGTCTTGCCGTCCTGGTTGGTGACCTTGATGTCGTAGACGCCGGTGCGTCCGGTGCGCGCCACCTCATGGCACTCCGCGATCAGCCGGTCGCCTTCGTGCGCCGGCGCGAGGAAGTCGACGACGATGCCCGAGGCGACCGTCACTTCGTTGTAGCTGTTGCAGGCGAACGCGAACGCCGAGTCGGCCAGCGTCGTGATGAAGCCGCCGTGGCAGATCTTGAAGCCGTTCAGCATGTCGGGCCGCACCGTCATCGCAATGCGCGCATAGCCGGGACCGACCGCCTCGATCTGCATGCCGAGGCCGCGCGACGCCGCGTCGTCCATGAACATGCCGAGCCGGACCGCCTCGGCGATCGCGTGCGGATCGTGTGCCATCGATCAGTCATGGAAGGAGGCCCCGGTGTAGCCCTTGCGGGTGATCAAGGCCGAAGTGCGATAGCGCTCCTCGCCGTAGTGTTCGCGCAGGTTGGCGAGCGCACGCGCAAAGACGCGCAGCCCGACCTGCTCCGACCATTCCATCGGCCCGCGCGGATAGTTGACGCCGTAGCGCATCGCCACGTCGATCGCATCGACGCTGCAGATGCCGTGGGCCACCGCATCGGCGGCCTCGTTGACCAGCATCGCGATCAGGCGCAGCACGACGAGTCCCGCGACATCGTCGAGTGGCGAGCAGGCGAAGCCGGCGCGCGACAGCGTCGCGCATACCGTGTTGAACGCCGCCATGCCGCACTGATCGGCGCGCGCCAGGCCGAGCCGCGGCGTGGTCGCGTAGTCGAGCGCGAGGTCGAACAGCACCAGGTGTTCGTGCCTTTCCTCCATCGCGCGACGCGTCGCCGGTCGGCCGTCGGTCATCATCAGGCGCGCCGGACCGATTTCCAGCCAGCCGGACGACACATCCTGCGCGGCGCGCGGCCCCTGCACGCGCACGACGTCGACGCCGGCAGCCTCGAGCCGCGTGATGATCGGCGTGGCGATGCCGAGCGAGCCTACCGCGACCACGCGCTGCACCGGCTCGGCACCCGACTCGACGCGCGGATCTGGCTTCGCCGCATCGTCGCGATAGTCATAGATGCCGCGCCCGGTCTTGCGGCCGAGCCGACCGGCGCGCACCAGTTCCTGTTGCGCCAGCGACGGTGCGTAGCGGCGTTCGCCGAAGGTCGCCTCGAACACCGCCGTGCTGACCGCGAGGTTGACGTCGTGTCCGATGAGGTCCATCAGTTCGAACGGCCCCATCGGGAAGCCACCGCAGTCGCGCACGATCGCGTCGATGGTGGCCGGGATCGGCCGCGCCTTCGGTGTAGGCGCGCCACGCCTCGCCGTAGAACGGCCGCGCAATCCGATTGACGATGAAGCCCGGAGTCGACTTCGCATACGCCGGCTTCTTGCCCCAGGACTCGGACGTCGCAAACACGGTTTCCGCCACCTCGGGCGCCGTCTCGACACCGCTGATCACTTCGACCAGTTTCATGCGCGTGGCCGGATTGAAGAAGTGCATGCCGACGACGCGCTCCGGATGCTCCAGGCCGGCCGCAATCGCGGTCACGGACAGCGACGATGTGTTGGTCGCCAGGATGCAGTCGGGGCCGACGATCCCTTCCAGTTGACCGCAGCAGTGCGCGCTTGACGTCGAGGTCCTCGACGACCGCCTCGATGACCAGACCGCAGGCCGCGAAGTCCATCAGCTCGGCCGGCTGGATGCGCGCGGGCACGGCCTGCGCGTCGTCTGACGCTGACCTTGCCGCGCTCGGCCAGCGCCTGCAGGCCTCTGGCCATCGCGCCGAGCGCGCGCTCCACCGCGCCCGCCTGTGCGTCGGCCAGCAGGACACGGTGGCCCGCCTGCGCCGCCACCTGCGCAATGCCCGCGCCCATCGCCCCGGCGCCGATGACGCCAATCACGTTGTCCCGGGCCGAGCGCCTGAGCCATCGCTAACTACCCGTGAAGCGCGGCGCGCGCTTTTCAATGAATGCCGTCACACCTTCGCGATAGTCGGACAGTGCGGCCGAGTTCGCGCTGGTAGTCGCGCTCGAGATCGAGCGCGGCTTCGAGCGACAAGCTTCAGGCCGGCCTCCATCGCCTCGCGCGTGCGCACGTACCCGCGCGTCGGGCCCGCGGCGAGCTGGCGCGCCGCCGCCAGAGCGGTCGACATCAGTTCGTCGTCGTCGACGCAGCGCCAGATCAGGCCCCACGCCTCGGCCTGCGCGGCCGGGAGTTTGTCGCCGAGCAGCGCCAGGCCCATCGCCCGCGCGGGTCCCACGCAGCCGCGGCAACCACCAGGTTCCGCCGCAATCCGGCACCAGCCCGAGCTTGGAGAACGACTGGATGAAACTCGCGGACTTCGCCGCGATGACGAGGTCACAGGCGAACGGAATGTTGGCGCCGGCGCCGGCGGCCACGCCGTTGACCGCGCAGACTGTCGGCATGCGCAAGCCGCCGCAGCCGCAGCAGCATCGGCTTGTAGTAGTTCTCGATCGAGGCTCCGAGATCGAGTGCGTCGCTGCCCGGCGCCACCGCGCGGTCCGCGAGATCCTGTCCCGCACAGAAGCCGCGACCGGCACCGGTGAGCACCAGGCATCGAACGGCACGATCTGCGTCGACCGCATCGAGCGCGGCACGCATTTCGCCATGCATCGCGACGGTGAAGCTGTTCAGCCGCTCGGGGCGATTGAGCGTCAGCGTGGCCACACCGTCCGCCACGTCCAGGCGGACGGTCTCGTACGAAGCCATCGTGGAAGTCTCCTCGGCCGGCACGGCGACAACGGGCTTGAAGCGCAAGCTCGATTCGTTGACCGACCGTTCAATCAATAGTAGCGTTTGCGGTTCCCCGCTGACAAGCACTTGGCCGATGACACCCCTGATCGCCGCCGCTTCCGCGTCGCAACAGACAGGAGAATCCCGTTGACGCATCCGCTGTTCGAAAAGCACCGCGCTACCCTCGACGGCGCGCTCGAGCGCCATCCAAACGCGCGGCTACTGGAGCGCCTACCCGGAGCAGCCGAGCCCCAAGGTCTACGGGGAATCCGCCAATGACGAGGGCAAGGCGGCCGCACTGGGGCACGCGGGCCGACGCTTTGAACTGGAACAACCCGGCGCCTCGGGCTGGATCGCCAGCGAGCATTCGCCCTATGGCGTGCCACTCGACATCCAATACCCGGCCTGCGATCCGCAGGTGCTGATCGACGCCGGCACGTCCGCGATGCCGGCATGGCAGCGGCTCGGCCCGGAGGGCCGCACCGGCGTCTGCTCGAGGCGCTGGCGCGTATCAACAAGGCCAGCTTCGAAATCGCCTACACGGTGATGTTCACGACCGGCCAGGGCTGGATGATGGCGTTCCAGGCCGGCGGGCCGCATGCGCAGGACCGCGGCCTCGAGGCCGTCGCCTATGCGTGGCGCGAGATGAGCTTCGTTCCGCGCGAAGCGCGCTGGGAGAAGCCGCAGGGCAAGAACCCGCTCGATCGTCATGGAGAAGCGCTACGAGGTCGTCGGGCGCGGCGTTGCGCTGGTGATCGGCTGCGGAACATTTCCGACCTGGAACACCTATCCGGGCCTGTTCGCCGCACTGGCAACCGGCAACGCGGTGATCGTGAAGCCGCATCCGAACGCGATGCTTCCCGCGGCGATCAGCGTGCGCATCATTCGCGAGGTACTCGCTGAGAATGCGATCGACCCGAACCTCGTCACGCTTGCGGTCACCGACGACCCGAAGGTCACGCAGGCGCTGGCCACAAATCCGGCGGTGACGTCGATCGACTTCACGGGCAGCAACGCCTTCGGCCGCTGGCTGATCGAACATGCCCGCCAGGCACAGGTCTATGCGGAGCTTGCCGGCGTCAACAACGTCGTCATCGAGTCGACCGACAGCTACAAGGCGATGCTGCGCAATCTGGCGTTCACACTGAGCCTGTATTCCGGCCAGATGTGCACGACGACACAGGACATTTTCGTCCCGGCTGGCGGCATCGATACCGATGACGGTCACAAGAGCTTCGACCAGGTCGCCGCCGATCTTGGCGCCGCGGTGGACACGCTTCTGTCCGATGCCGCGGTGGCGACGTCGGTGCTCGGCGCGATCCAGTCACCGGACACGCTGAAGCGTATCGAAGAGGCACCCCAGTTGGCAGACGTCGTGCTGGCGTCTCGCAAGATCGACCACCCGGAGTTCCCAGCGGCGAACGTGCGCACGCCGATGCTGCTGAAGACAGACCCGAGCAAGGAGTCCGCCTACCTGCAGGAACGCTTCGGTCCGATCAGCTTTGTCGTGAAGGTGCCGGATGCGATGGCTGCGGTCGCACTGTCGGAGCGGACGGTGAAGGAGCATGGCGCATTGACCGTGGGGCTCTACTCGACGAAACAGGCCGTTATCGATGCAATGACCGCCGCCACGCTGCGCGCCGGCGTGTCGCTGTCGATCAACCTGACGGGCAACGTCTACGTCAACCAGTCGGCGGCGTTCTCGGACTATCACGCCACCGGCGCGAACCCCGCAGCGACGGCGAGTTACACCGACAGCGCGTTCGTCGCCAATCGCTTCCGGGTCGTGCAGCGGCGGTGGCCTGCGGCTTGATCGCCGCTGGTGCACGCGAGGCTGCGGCTCGCCCCGTGCACTCACTGCGGTCTGGTCCGGCGGTCGGGCTTCGGGTGGCCGGACGCCCGGCTACTCTGTACAAACCCAGGAAACCCGTGGAGGCACCGTGGCCTGTTATGAGATAGACGGCGTGATACCGGTCGTCGACCCGACGGCGTTCGTGCATCCGATGGCCACGCTGATCGGCGACGTCATTGTCGGGCCAGGGTGCTACGTGGCGCCGGGCGCCAGCCTGCGCGGCGACTTCGGCCGCATCATTCTGGAGCGCGGCAGCAACGTGCAGGACTGCTGCGTCATGCACGGCTTCCCGGGCACCGACACGGTCGTCGAGGAGGACGGCCACATCGGCCACGGTGCGATCCTGCACGGCTGCCGAGTCAAGAAAAACGCAATGGTCGGCATGAACGCGGTCGTCATGGACGAAGCGGTGATCGGCGAATCGGCCATCGTCGCCGCCTGCGCCTTCGTTAAGGCCGGCATGGCGATCCCGCCGCGCTCGCTCGCCGTCGGTACGCCGGCCAAGGTGATTCGCCACCTGTCCGACGAGGAAGTGAGCTGGAAGGTGAGCGGCACGCGCAGCTACCAGGACCTCACCGGGCGCAGCCTGCGCACGCTGAAGGAAGTGCCGCCGCTCGTCGCGATCGAAGCTGACCGCAAGCGCATCGCCGTCGACGTCGAAGGCGTCGTCCCGTTGCTCGCGACCCGGCGGGACTAGCCGTCGACTGCCTCGCGCGCAGCCGCGATCGCGGCCCGCAGCGTGTCGAAATCGCCGACCTGGTTGGCGAGCAGCAGAATAAGTCGAGCGTTGAGGCCGGCACTCTGCGCTTCGGTGAGTCCGACATGCGCGTCGATCAGCGCCTGGTAGAAGTCGTCCGCGCGAGCGATGTTGGGTTCCGTGTTCAGTCCCATCTCAGTGCACTCCCCGCCCTTGTGCGCGGGCCAACGCCGCGCGGATATCAGCCGCTTCCGGGGCGCGCCAGCGCGCCGCCACGTGCTGGTCTGGCCGCAGCAGATAGGCAGTGCCAGCAGCACCGTCATAGCGCTGTCGGATCAGCCCCTCGGCGTCCTCAACGGCGCCGGCGTCGGCGGCTTCAGCACCCACTGACCGTGCGGCGACGACCGTCACACGCAATTCGTCACCGAACGTACGCTGAAGCTCATCGATCCAGTGCTGCGCAACCGGGCCGAACACCAGAAGATCAAAGTTTCCCCCGAGGCGATTCAGTAACCACCCTGCGCGTCCGTTTGCCCTAAGCGGCGCATCGGCCGCCGGCGCGCCGGGCACCATCGCGCCGGTGAACGTGTCCCGGTCCGGCGTGGACAGCGGGCTATCGCGGTGGGTCGTCGGCAGCGAGAGTCGACCGCTGTTCACGAGTCGGCGCGCAAATGGGTGGCGCCGCGACAGTGACAGCACGGCATCTCGAAACAGCCGGCTGACGCTGCTCTTGGGCGTGATGAAGTCAGTCGCGCGCGTGGAGTTCAGGATGTTCTCGTCGGCGGCCTCGACGCGCTCACGGTCATAGCTTTCGAGCAGCGAGTCCGGCGACTGTCCGCGCAGCACGCGCGCAAGCTTCCAGCACAAGTTGTCCGCGTCCTGGAAGCCGCTATTGGCGCCGCGCGCTCCGAATGGAGACACCTGGTGCGCAGCATCACCGGCGAAGATCACGCGCCCATGCACGAAGCGCTCCAGCCGGCGGCACTGAAAGGTGTAGACACTGACCCACTCGAGCTCAAACGGCCGCTGATCCCCCAGCATCGTGCGGATGCGCGGGACCACCCGCTCGGGCCGCTTCTCCTCCTCGGGATCAGCATCCCAGCCAAGTTGGAAGTCGATGCGCCAGACGTCGTCGGCCTGCCGATGCAGCAGCACCGACTGGCCCGGATGAAACGGCGGATCGAACCAGAACCACCGCTCCGTCGGAAACTCCCCCTGCATGTGCACGTCGGCGATGAGGAACCGATCACGGAAGACCTGGCCCTTCCACTCGAGCTCCAACAGATCGCGCGTCGGGCTGCGCGCGCCGTCAGCCGCAATGACATAGTCGGCCGCGATCGTGTAATGCCCATCCGGCGTTTCGATGTCGAGCCGTACCGTGGCAGGGTCCTGCTCGATACCCACGGCCCGGTTCTTCCAGCGAACGCGGTGCCCAAGCGCTTCCAGACGAACAACCAAGACCTCTTCGAGGTAGTACTGCTGCAGGTTCACGAACGCCGGCCGCCTGTGGCCGGGCTCCGGCAGCAGGTCGAAGCGGTAGGCCTGCTCATCGTGGAAGAAGACCTTGCCGACGCTCCAGCTCACGCCGCGTGCACAGACCGGCTGACCGCAGCCCAGCCGGTCGAGGATCTCGAGCGCCCGCTTCGCGTAACAGATCGCGCGCGAGCCAACGCTGACCGTGTTGTTGTCATCGACAAGGATGAAGTCGATGCCGTACTGCGCCAAATCGATGGCCGCCGCGAGCCCAACCGGGCCCGCGCCGACAATCGCCACCTGGGTGCGCGCGCCCTCACCCGTCGTGATCTCGGTCGGTGTCACGTACGGGTACTCGGGAGACTTGTAGGTCGATGGCATAGCGAAACGGCGAAGGTGATGAATACGAGTTGAGCCTGTCCTAAGGGACGGCGTCGGCCCGATCCACGGCGCGTCTCGCAGGCCGCGCCGGCTACGCGCGGTCGACGATAAGCCGGTGGTTCGACAATTGCCCGCTCCGCCCCAAGCCCGCCCGTCTACCTTCTAACCAGCCGGTCGGAGTGCCTGCCTCCCGGAAGCTCGCGGTCACAGCGACCGCTACCCCTCCAGCGCCTCCCACATGTCCTTGTCGCGCTGGGCCGTCCAGATGCGCGGGTGCACATGGCCGGTCGCCTCATCGAAGGCCCGGCTCACATCGAACGGTAGGCAATGGTCGAAGATCACCCAGTGGCCAAACTGGGGCTTCAGCGTGTCGTAGGTCGCCCGATACACTGACCTGAGGTCCCGGCCGGCGCGCGCGCCGTCCTTGACCGACTCGAACATCGCCGACACGAATGCCCGTGTGCCGTCGAGCCCGGATCGCACTGCCTCCGGCGTCTGCAATGCGGCGCCGCGACCGGGCACCAGCTTTTGTGGCTGCAACGAAGCGATGGCATCCAGCGTCGCCGGCCAGTCCGTGAGGTACGCATCGCCCGTGTAGGGCGTCGCGTCGTACTCGACGAGGTCGCCCGAGAACAGGATCTTCTCCTGCGGCAGCCAGACCACCGTGTCGCCCTTGGTATGGCCGCGCCCCAATTGCAGGATGTCGACCTGCAGCTTGCCCATCCACAGCGTCATGCACTTCTCGAAGACGATCGTGGGCCAGGTCAGGCCGGGCACCGATTCGACCGCTTGGAACAGCCGCGGAAACCGCTCGATCTCGCTCTTCATGTCCTGCTCGCCGCGCTCGACGATGAGGTCATAGGTGTCGCGACTGGCGATGATCTGCTGCGGCTGGTAGCCCGATGCGCCGAGCACGCGTACTGCGTGGTAGTGCGTCAGCGTGACGTACTTGATCGGCTTGTCGGTCACGTTGCGAATGTGGCGGACCACGTCCTGCGCCATCACCGGCGTGGCCTGCGCGTCGATCACCATCACGGCGTCGTCACCGACGACGATTCCGGTATTGGGATCACCCTCGGCGGTATACGCATAGGCGTGATCCGAAAGGCGGTCGAAGCTGACCTTTTTTTCCTCGAGGTCGGCTTGCGAAGCGAACTTCTTTTCCACGAGAGTCCTCAGCGTTGTGCCGCATGCCGCGGCGAGTCGACGACAAGCATGGTGCGCTTCCGCGCGCCGCGCAAGTCACCGCCCGGTACAGCTGCTGCTGGGCCTCAACCGGCGATGCGATCGATGCGCCAAGCCTGGTAACGAACTCCGGCGATCGCGCCCACGACAATGCCGCAGAGTGCGATGAACGAACCTGCTGAAAGCGTCGAGATTCCCGAAAGACCCTGTCCGATCGTGCAGCCAACCGCCGTGACACCGCCAAATCCCATCAGCGCCGCGCCGACGAGGTGATTGGCGGTGTCCTCCGTATCGTGGAACCCCTCCCACCGAAAGCGGCCCGTCGCGAGAGCGTAAAGGGAAGAACCGAGGAACATGCCGAGCACCGCGACGATGCCAATCGTCAGTTCCTTGCTCGCGTCACTTGTGAACATCAGATAGTCGAGCGTCCAGGCGACCGGCGCGACGAATGACAGCGATTCCATCTGGCGCGAGTTCGTCCGCAGGAAAGCCTGTTCCAGCGTCTGCGGATGCTCCTCGACGTACCCAATGTGGCCGGACACGTACCAGACGGCAACGATGATGCCGCCGATTCCGATTCCGGCGAGCAGGTTGTCGAACGTCCAGAAGCGGCGGTCGCGCAGCGCAAACCAGGCGAGCGCGCCGGCAACGGGCAGTCCGAGTCCGACCTGCCACGCACTGCGCCCGGCGGCAGAGTCAGCCAGCAACGACGGCAGATCCTGGCGGGTAGCCAGCGTGAGGCCGACCTGCTCCAGCACACCAACCCGGAACAGGGCCAGGCCACCGCGCAGCGTCATGTAGGCAACGATGCCCAGCACCAGGAGCACGACAACGGATTTGAGGCTGCCTGCGCCGGCCCGCACGAGCGACTTCGAACCGCAGCCACCGGCCAGCACCATGCCGAACCCGAACATCAGGCCGCCGACGCTGTAGGCGAGCGGTGTAAAGCGTTCCGATGTGTAGAAGCTCCAGCGCACGTCGATCAGGCCTGACGCGTCGAGCAGCGTCGTCCCGGCGATGGCCACTGCGATCGCGAGCAGCCACTGGCGCATTCGCGTCCAGTCGCCGAAATTGACGATATCGGCCACGCTGCCCATCGTGCAGAAGTTGGTTCGCTGCACAATGGCGCCGAAGGTAATCGTCAATGTGAACACGGCCCACAGCACGTACGCTGAGAACGTGGCAAGTTCAGGGTGCGCCGTCATTGCGACCGCCACGCTGTCCGGTGGCGTGTTGCTGGGAGGCGCGCGAGTTTAAACCTCGTACGCCTTAACGCAGTGGATCGTGTTGCGCGTGGCACAATCGACGAGTGCCCGCCTCACCGCTCCGCATTCTTGGCATCGACCCCGGTCTCAATCGGACGGGCTTCGGCATCATCGAAATCAGCGGCTTGCACCTGGCCTATCTCTGCGCCGGAGTGATCCGCGTTCCGGCGGGCGAACTCCACGAACGTCTCGGGACCATCCTGTCGTCACTGGGCGCTGTGATCCGCGATGCCCGACCGCAGGTCGCGACAATTGAGAAGGTCTTCGTCAACGTGAATCCGAAGTCGACGCTGCTGCTCGGCCAGGCGCGCGGCGCTGCCATTTGCGCGGCGGTCCAGGCGGGACTCGCTGTGCATGAATACGCGGCGCTGCAGATCAAGCAGGCGGTGGTTGGGTTCGGTCAGGCCGACAAGCGTCAGGTGCAGACCATGGTGCAGCGACTGCTGGCGCTCGATGCGCCACCGGCGGCCGACGCAGCAGATGCGTTGGCCTGCGCAATCTGCCACGCGCACTCCCGAAGAATGCTGATTGCAGTGAGCGGGCCGGCGCCACGGTCAGCGGGCCGTCGGTCCGCCGCAGGCAGCCGGCGCGCCTGGACGGCACGGCTGGCGGGGGGGGCCAAGTGATCGGTCGCTTGGCCGGCGTGCTCATCGACAAATCGCCTCCGACCGTGGTGGTCGACGTCAACGGCGTCGGTTACGAGGTGGATGTCCCGATGAGCACCTTCTATCAGTTGCCCGCGGTCTCGGAGCGCGTGGCCTTGCTAACGCACTTTGTCGTGCGCGAGGACGCCCAGCAGCTGTACGGTTTTCTCACGGCGGCGGAGCGCAGCGCATTTCGCGAACTGATCAGGATTTCCGGGGTCGGCGCGCGCACGGCGTTGTCCGTGCTCTCGGGCCTGTCGGTGGCGGAACTCGCGGAAGCCGTCACGCGTCAGGACGGCGCACGGCTGACCCGCATTCCTGGCATCGGCAAGAAGACCGCCGAGCGGCTGCTGCTGGAGCTGAAGGGACGGCTGGGCGCGGATCTGGGGGGCGCGGTCTCTGCAGTGACCAGCGACGCCACCGCCGATGTCGTCCACGCACTGCTGGCGCTCGGTTACAACGAGCGCGAAGCGACCAACGCGGTGAGACAGCTGCCCCCGGGCAGTGGCGTGTCGGACGGCATACGCCTCGCACTAAAATCGTTGGCCAAGGGCTGATCGCGCCCGAGCCGCCCCGCATGACCACCACCGAACGCATCGTCACTGCGAGTCCTTCGTCTCCGAACGAGGAGGCGATCGAGCGGGCGCTGCGACCGTCGACGCTCGCCGAGTACGTCGGCCAGCCCAAGGTACGGGAGCAGTTGGGCATCTTCATCGAAGCCGCGCGAAAGCGCGGCGAAGCGCTGGATCACCTGCTGCTGTTCGGCCCGCCGGGCCTCGGCAAGACGACGCTCGCCCACATCGTTGCGCGCGAAATGGGCGTCAACCTGCGCGTGACTTCAGGTCCGGTGCTCGAACGGCCAGGCGATCTCGCGGCCCTTCTGACCAACCTCGAGAAGAACGATGTGCTCTTCATCGACGAGATCCATCGCTTGAGTCCGGTCGTCGAGGAGATCCTGTACCCGGCCCTCGAGGATTTCCAGATCGACATCATGATCGGCGAGGGGCCCGCGGCGCGCTCGATCAAGCTCGACCTTCCGCCGTTCACGCTGGTCGGCGCGACGACCCGCGCCGGCATGCTGACCAATCCGCTGCGGGACCGATTTGGGATCGTCGCGCGGCTGGAGTTCTATTCGGCGGAGGACCTCACATCGATCGTCACCCGCTCGGCGCGCCTGCTCAGCGCCTCAATTTCCGCCGAAGGCGCAAGCGAGATCGCCCGGCGCTCGCGTGGCACGCCACGCGTCGCCAATCGCCTGCTGCGGCGCGTGCGGGATTACGCCGAAGTACGCGCCAGCGGGGATATCGACCAGGTCACGGCCGACGCGGCCCTGGCGATGCTCGAAGTCGACCGGCTCGGGCTCGATCTGATGGACCGCAAACTGCTGACGGCCGTCATCGATCGCTTCGCCGGCGGCCCGGTGGGCATCGAGAGCCTGGCCGCGGCCGTCGGCGAGGAGCGGGAAACGCTCGAGGACGTGGTTGAGCCCTATCTGATACAGCAGGGCATGTTGCAGCGGACTCCGCGTGGACGGGTGGCGGCGCTCGCGGCCTACCGTCACTTTGGCCGAGTCGAGCCCAACCCCGCCGGCGGCGTAGGCGATTTACTCTAGGTTTGCAGGCCGGCACAGGCGATGCGTCGGCGGTCGAAGCGACCGCACTCGGGCATCGGCAGGACGCAAGCGGCCTCCTCCGCACTGCAGCGTGGGGTTTGCGGCGGCTTTTGCACTAGAATCGCCGGCTTTGCGAACGCACGTCAGGCGGCATTAGAATCGCGGGTTTTTCGCGAAAGGCCCCGACGAGGAGGCGGCATGGACTTCGCACGGCAGCAGCGCAACCCGACCCGACACCTGATGGGTATTACAGCCGTCGTGCTGCTGCACGTCCTGGTCATCTATGCGCTCGTCACCGGCCTGGCACGTACCGTCGTCGAGATCGTGAAGGGACCGATCGACGTCAAGGTCATCGAGGAAGTGGTCAAGAAGCCGCCTCCGCCGCCCGAAGTTGCTCCGCCCCCGCCAAAGCTGGCCGCGCCACCGCCGCCGTTCATCCCGCCGCCGGAAATCAACATCGCGCCGCCGCCGAATCCCGCGCCGGCGATCACCGCCGTGACGCAGGAGGCACCGCCGGGTCCGCAGGCCCCGGTGATCCAGAAGACTGAGACGCCGGCCCCGGCACCGGCCGTACGCAGTGCACGCGTGGCGTGTCCCAACTACGTCGAGGTGATGTCCTCGATCGTGTACCCGCGCGAGGCGTTGCGCGACAACCTCGAAGGTGAGGTCGTCATCGAGTTCACCGTGACGGCCACTGGGCAGGTCAAGGATCCCGTTATCAAGTCGTCGACCAACCGGGTGTTCAACCGGGTGTCAATGGCGGTCATAGACAGGCTGTCCTGCCAGGGGCAAGGGCAGGACGTCCGGGTGCAGGCCCCTATCGGTTTTAAACTTCGTTAACAGGCGGGGGCGAAGCGCATCGGACCATGGCGCCACCGCGCCGCAGGACCCTCCGTTTCTTCGCGACGCCCCATCTTCCACCAGGAGATTTCGCAATGATCACGTTTTTCCGCCGCCATGCGGCCACCCTGGCGGTCATTCTGACCGTTGCCGGATTCACGGCCCCCGCGGTTGTTGTCGCACAGGACGCCCCGAAAGCCGCGCCGGCCGCCGAGGCGCCGGCTCCTGCCGCCGCGCCCGCCGCCCCGGTGGCGAAGGCACCGCCACTCGCACCGACGATCACGAAGGAGACGATCGAGAACCCCTATGGTCTCGAGGCGCTATGGCGCCAGGGCGACTTCGTGTCCAAGGGCACACTGATCATCCTGGTCATCATGTCGATGGGCAGCTGGTACATCATCTTCGTGAAGCTCTGGGAGCAGTTCAAGCTGATGCGCGAAGGCCGCGAAATGGCCAAGGCGTTCTGGAAATCGCCCTCGCTGAAGGACGGCGCCAAGAAACTCAAGGACGGCAGCGCTTTCCGTTTCATCGCCGAAACGGGTCTCGATGCCAATGAGCATCACGAAGGCACTCTGACCGAGAACATCGACCTCAACACCTGGGTCACGATGTCGGTGCAGCGGTCGGTCGACACGGTGCAGAGCCGCCTTCAGGACGGCCTCGCGTTCCTGGCCACGGTCGGTTCGACCGCACCGTTCGTTGGACTGTTCGGCACGGTGTGGGGCATCTACCACGCGCTGACCGCGATCGGCATCGCTGGCCAAGCGTCGATCGACAAGGTTGCAGGCCCGGTGGGCGAGGCTCTGATCATGACCGCGATCGGTCTTGCGGTCGCGGTGCCTGCGGTGATGGGCTACAACTGGCTCGTTCGCCGCAACAAAACGGCAATGGAGACCGTTCGCACGTTCGGCGGAGACCTGCACGCTGTCCTGCTCGGACGCAAGGTCGACCTCAAGGGCGCTCCTGCACGCTAATCGTCGGGTCGACGGAGGCCAGCCATGGCAATGAATGTCGGGACCGAAGGCGGCGAGGACGAAGCCATATCGTCCATCAACACCACGCCGCTGGTCGACGTGATGCTGGTGCTGCTGATCATCTTCCTGGTCACGATTCCGGTGATCACGCAGTCCATTGCGCTGCAGCTGCCGCAGGAAACCAATGTTCCGCGGCAAACCAAGCCGGAAAACATCGAGATAGCCGTCACCAAGGACGGCGACGTCTTCTGGGGCCTGCAGCCGGTGCGCGACAGTGATGAGCTCTTGGTGCGGCTCAAGCAGGTGGCGGTGCAGCAGCCACAGCCGGAAGTGCACATCCGGGGGGACCTTGCGGGCCGGTACGAGTTCGTCGGGCGGGTCGTGTTCGCCTGTCAGCGTGCTGGGATCCAGAAGATTGGCTTTGTGACCGAACCGCCGGCGCGCGGCGGCTGACCGCAACGCGAGCGCAAGGAGTCATGCAATGGCTATGAATGTCGGTCCGGGCGGCGGTTCGCAAGATCCGGATGTGATGGTCGAGATCAACACCACGCCACTGATTGACGTGATGCTGGTGCTGTTGGTCATGCTGATCATCACGATCCCGATCCAACTGCACTCGGTCAATCTCAACATGCCGGTGGGCACGCCACCGCCGCCGACCGAGCCGCCAGTCGTCATAACGGTGGACGTCGATTTTGACGGCACGATCTACTGGAACGGCGACATCGTCGCCGACAAGGCAACGCTTGAGACGCGCCTGACCGACGCGGCTGCGCAACCCGTGCAGCCCGAGGTCCATCTGCGGCCCAACAAGCTCGCCGAGTACAAGGACGTCGCTGCCGTCATGGCGGCAGCGCAGCGCCTGGGCGTGACCAAGCTCGGTCTCGTCGGCAACGAACAGTTCGTCCGCTAACGGGTCTCAGTTTTGACGGGGTTCGGCGACGCGCCGGGCCTGGCGCCTGACGGCGCGGAGTTGGCGTCTAGGGGTCGGCCCCGGTCCGTCGGAGCCGATCGGGTTTCTGGGCGGCCCCAGGCTCGCCGCCGCGTGGGAGATTCTCTGATGCGACATGTATCAAGGCTTGGCCGCACGGTGCGCCTGACCACCGCCGCCGCGGCCGTGGCTGCGGCTTTCGGCCTGCAGTCCACTCCTGGTTGTGGATTGCAGTGGTCATCCGCCTACGCGCAGGAAGGAATCCGCCCGGAGGTCGGCAAACCGCTGCAGGCCGCGCGCGATCTCTTCAAGCAGGGCAAGTACAAGGAATCGCTCGCCAAAGTGCGCGAGGCCGAAGCGGTCCCGAACCGTACTGCCCAGGAGAACCTACTTGATTGAGCAGATGCGGGCCGCGGCCGCGTCGCAGGCCGGTGACACTGAGCAGGCCATCAAGGCTTCGCAGGCCCTGATGGCGTCGGGCAAGCTGTCCGAGGCCGACAAGGCGCGCCATGCGGCGAGCCTTGCGAGCCTGTACTACCGCAATCGCGATTTCGCCAACGCCGCCAAATGGGCGGACCAGGCGCTCAGGGCCAACCCGGGCGATGCGGTCATGCGCAGCCTGCTAATCCAGTCCTACTACCAGGCCGGTGACCTGCATGCCGCATCGCGCGAAGCCACTGGAAGATGTTCAGGCCGCCGAAAAGGCTGGCAGGGCGCCGCCGGAAGACAGACTGCAGTTGCTGGCCAACGTGGCGTCCAAGAGCGGCGACCGCGCCGCGTACGTTTCGGCGCTGGAGAAGCTGGTTGCCTACTATCCCAAGCGCGAATACTGGGCCGACCTGCTGCGGCGGATTGAATCGAAGCCCGGTTTCTCGAATCGCCTGACACTGGACGTCTACCGGCTGCGGCTGGCGACCAAGAACCTGGAGTCCGGCAACGACTACAGCGAAATGGCGCAGCTGGCGCTGCAGCAGGGACAGGCCGCCGAAGCCAAGAAGATCCTCGACGAAGGCTTCGCGTCCGGCGCCCTGGGCAAGGGAGCGGACGCCGAACGACAGAAGCGTCTGCTGGCGCTCGCCACCCAGCGCGCCAATGACGCCCCGCGCGATCTCGCGACGGCTGAATCCGAGGGTGCCGCGGACGGCAACGCGCTGGTGCGCATCGGCCTGGCCTATACGGGCCTCGGCCAGTACGACAAAGGCATCGCGCTGATCCAGAAAGGCATCGCCACCGGCGGACTGAAGCACCCCGACGAGGCGCGTCTTGCGCTGGGCATCGCCTACGCGCGCGCGGGCAACAAGGCCAAGGCCTCCGAAGCATTTCGGGCAGTCAAGGGCACCGACGGATCGGCAGACCTCGCACGTCTCTGGATGCGGGTTTAGTCTCCACCTCGAAGTTCACTCACACGAGCACGCCCGCGGACGCGCCTTTCGCTTCTGCCTGGGCGAAAAAAAGGCCCGCCAAAGCGGGCCTTTCCAGTTGGTGCGTTGCTCCGACTATTTGAACTCGTACGCGGCACGCAGGAAGAACTGCCGGCCCAGAACCGACGCGAAGCGCGGGTCGAAGCCGACCTGGAAGGTCGAGCCCTGGTTCGAGAACGGGGCTTTCTCGTCGAACAGGTTCAGGACACCGGCCGTCAGCGTCAGGCCCTTGACGCCCTGCCAGGTTCCCGTCAGGTCCCACACCGAGTAGGCGCCCACCTTGTTGTCGTCGTACGGCGGTCCGAACTCGGTCAGGTTCTGGTCGACGTAGGAGCTCGACAGGCGATTGAACAGGTTCGCGGACCACGGACCCGCTCTGCCATCCCGCCATGATCACGTGCTTCCAGCGGAACGCCGGGAAGCCCAGATCCTGTGAGTAGACGCCAAGCGCGTTGAAGTACTCGCCACCGGGCTCGAGCTGCTGCTTCCACTGCAGCAGGTAGGTTCCCTGCATGGTCAGCGAGAAGTTGCCGTACTCGGTGCCGTCCCGAACGCGCCTGGAAGCTGAAGTCCAGGCCCTGCGCCTTGATCGTCCCGAGGTTCTGCTGGCGTCTGGACGATGTAGGCCAGCGGGTCGACGGCATTCTGCCCACCGCAGGTCGAGATCAGCGCGACCTGCTGCGCCGGCGTCAGCTGCGCTGCAACGCACGAAGTAGTTGGCGTACTTGGTCGGGTTGCCGAAGATCGAGGTCTCGGGAATGAAGCCGACCGTGTCCTCGATCCGCGTGTTCCAGTAGTCGACGCTCGCCGAAACATTGCGCGTGAGGTCGAACACCAGGCCCAGCGAGAACGACTGCGATGTTTCCGGCTTGCAGTTGCTTGTTGCCGCCGCCCTGACTCTGGAACTGCTGGCCGCAGTCCCCGTGCCGGGTCGGCACCCGTCACCGGCACTCCGTTCGGGCACAGCACCGGGTCGTCCCAGGTGTCGGCCGTGATCGTGATCGAGTTCGGCGCGTAGATGTCGTACAGCGTCGGTGCGCGGAAGCCCTGATTGTACGACGCGCGCAGCAGCAGGTTGTCCATCGCCTGCCAGCGCCACGCCACCTTCGGCGAGAAGTTGTTGCCGACGTCGCTGTAGTCGTCGTAGCGCACGGCGACGTTGAACTCCATCGTCTTGAGCACCGGGATACTGATCTCCGCCAGCAGCGCGTAGACATTGCGGTCACCCTGCGCGTCTTCAGCCAGTTCCAGGCCCGAGCTGGCGCCTGGCGGATCAGCGTGAAGTTGTTCGTGTAGGTGGCCTCTTCCTTGCGGTACTCGCCACCCAGCGCCAGGATCCAGGGACCGGCGTTCGTGGAGAAGATCTCCCGCTGTGCATTCAGGTTGACGCCCCAGATGTTGCCGTCGATTGCCTGGACCTCGCCCAGGATCTTGCTCGACGTGATGAAGCTGGTCCCGGCCGCCGTGTTCGGACCGAACGGATTCAGGAACGGTGCACCGTTCACACCGGCGATGCCGTTCCGGATACTCGGTCGGCGCTGACGTAGCCGTCCGTGAACGTGTGCTTAACTTCGGCACCCGAGTAGTAGCCGGTGGCGTTGTAGGACCAGCCGGCACCCTCACCAACGAGACCCAGCATCAGCGCGATCGGTGGTGTTCTCGAACTCGTCGCCGCGCGGGCCTGCCGGCACCATCCGCCAGCCGACCGAGATCGGCGCCGCGGTATTCAGTCGCAGGGTTGGTGATGGGTGTCGCGCCGTTGCCCGGGTAATACGGGTTCGTGTTCGGTCATCGACAGACCCGTGAGCGGCGTCGGAGCGACGTTGGTGCTGAGCTTGTTGTTCGCGGTGAAGTACTCGAGGAACAGCTGATTGTGGGCGCCCAGTTGCAACGTGCCGCGGCCGTAGAACGACCATTGTTCCTGCTCACCGATCAGGTCAATGGCCTGCGTGTAGTCGTAGCGACAGCTGTTCGGCCCGAAGACAGTCGGGTACGCAGAACGGACGTCGTCGGGTTGCAGTTCGGCAACGACGGGTTCGTGGCGACACCCGGTCGACGACTGGCTGTAGTTGCCCGGGAACGACGTGCCGCTGGTCTTGGCCAAGCCCTTGTCGAGGAATGAGGCCGGTCGCCGGTGTAGTCGCGAGTCGGTCGCCTTCAGCGCTTCCTGCTTCGTGTAGGTGAAGCCGCCGAAGACGTTCCAGCCCTGCTTGCTCAGTGAGCCGATAGCCGCCCAGGATGTTGGCCGAGTATTGCTCGCCGCCGCTTCGCCTGCGGCCACGTGCCCTGGCCGGCCACGCTGATCCCCTCGTACTCCTTGCGCGTGATGATGTTGACCACGCCGGCGATCGCGTCGGTGCCGTACACGGCCGAGGCGCCGTCGCGCAGCACTTCGATGCGTTCGATGGCCACCGTCGGCAGCGTATTCAGGTCGACCGCCTGGGCCGTATACGGGTTGTTGACGACGCGCTGTCCGTTCAGCAGCACCAGGGTGCGTGAGGGGCCGAGGCCGCGCAGGTCGACGTATGAGGCTCCACCGTTGCTCGCGCCGACCGGACTGGGTCGAGTTCGTCGCGCTCTGATTCTCGGCGATGAACGACATCGCCTGCTCGGCGGTCGTGACGCCGGCCTTCTTCAGTTCTTCGACGGTGATCGTAGTGACCGGCAGTGCGGTCTCGGCCTGGCTGCGCTTGATCAGCGAGCCCGTGATCTCCACTCGGTCGAGTTGCTGGGACGACGGTGCCGGTGCCTGAGCGAGCGCGTGGGGCGCAAAGCCTACGAGTCCGGCGCCGAATGCGGCGCCGACCGCGAGGCTAAGTCGCGACTTTTTCAGCATTTTGTAATCCTCCAGTTGATTACCCGAAGCACTTGCCCTTCAGGATCGCTTCAGGGCTTTCCCGTAGCAGACCGCCTCGGTGTGCGGGAAGCGTATCGAATGTCACTGCGGTGAAATACAAAAGTGCCCATTAAGCGACAGATCCGGCAGCCGGTGTCGCGCGCGTCCAACACTGGGCGGACGTAATGCTGCGGCGCAAAAGATGAACTGCGGTCGCGCGCTTCCAAAAGAAACGGCGGAACCCTCGCGGGTCCCGCCGTCGATCAATGGCCTGGCCTGGTGGATTACTTGAACTCGTACTTCGCGGCCAGGGTCCAGGTGCGTCCCAACGGGTTCGAGAAGCGATCGTCGTAGGCGCGCGCCTGGAAGCGCAGCGTTTGGTTCGAGTACGGCGGATCGTTGTCCAGCAGGTTCAGCACACCGGCCTGCAGCGTGAGCCCCTTGTAGCCCGTCCAGGTTCCTGACAGGTTCCACACCGACCAGGAGCCGACCGTGTTCTGGCGGTAGCCCGCGGCGACCGACGACGACGGATTCTGATCGAAGTAGCCGCTCTGGTAGCGGTTCCAGAGCGCCGCCGACCAAGCACCCCATTGCCAGCCGAAGTTGGTGACCTGCTGGTAACGAAGTACCGGGCCGCCGAACTCCGCATTGAAGTTGCCCACGGGGTTGTACCACTGGCCGTTGGGCTCGACCTGGAACTCGTACTTAAGGATGTACGTGCCGCGGATTCCGAGGGAAAACGTACCCCACTCCTGCGGTCGGGTGTTCCAGGTGATCTGAGCCGTCAATGCCCGTCGTCTTGGTGTCACCGAGGTTGTAGTTGGTGTTGACGATGTAAGCGAGTGGATCGCCACCGGGGATCTGGCAGCCAGGGATGGTTGCGGTCCGTGAGGCCGGCGCGGCGCTGCAGCGAACGAACAGGTTCGCGTACTTGGCAGGACTGTTAAAGATCGGTTGTCTCGCCCAATCACGCCGAGGTTGTCCGTAACGTCGTAGCTCCAGTAGTCCAGGCCAAACGAGAATTCCGGCGTCGGTTGCAGCACGAAGCCTATCGTCCAGGCGTCGGACTTTTCCGGCTGCAACTGCTCGTTGCCGCCCTGCAACTGCTGGAACTGGATGCCGCAGTCGCGCGACTGCACCGCTCCGGCCGCGACATTGGGCACGCCGTTCGGGCACAGCGTCGGGTCGTTATAGCGCCCACCCGTGAAGGTCGTCGCCTGCGGCGCGTAGAGCTGAGCCAGCGTCGGCGCCGCGAAGCCCGTGTTGTAGGAGGCGCGCAGAAGCAGCTGCTGGAACGGTTGGTAGCGGATCGCGACCTTCGGGTTGGTCGTGCCACCGAAGTCGCTGTAATCGTCGTACCGGATCGAGAACCCGATGTCCATGTTCTTCAGGACCGGAAAATTCATCTCCAGCGCGAGCGCCCAGACGTTGCGATCGCCTTCCCGCAGCGGCGCCGAGCCTGCCAGGCCCGACGACGAGGACTGGCTTGCCTTGGCAGTGTCGGTCTTGAAGGTGTTGTCTTCCGAGCGGTACTCGGCACCGAGCGCGAGCTGCATCGGCCCGCCCTGCAGCTTGCCAAACGACGTCGAGGCGACGCCGTTGATGCTCCACAGCGTGCCGTCGATGTCCTGGATCTGACCGTTCACCGTGTTGGCGAACATGTACGCCTGCCCCGCCGCCGTCTGAGCTCCGAATGGGTTCAGGAACGGCGCACCATTAGCGCCGCTGATTCCGTTGACCAGCGCCGTCCGGTTGCCGTAGCCCTGCAGGAACTGACTTTGGACTGTCGCGCTGGACCAAAGCAGGTTCGCCGAATAGTCCCAGTTCATTGCATTGCCATCGAGCGAGAGCACCGCACGCTGGGTGTCGTTCTGGATTTCCGTCGAACGCGGACCCAGCACCGTCGTGCGCCATGCCGACCGAAATCGGGTTCGCCGGGTTGAGGGCCGGATTCGTGATCGGCGTGATGCCGTTGCCCGGGTAGTACGGACTGTTATTCCGCATCGTCAGGCCGCCTTCGGGCGACGGTGCGATCTGCGAAGTCACCGTGCTCTGCGCATAGAAGTATTCGAGCGCCAAGGTGTTGTTCGAACCGAGCGCCAGCGAGCCACGCAGGAACCCCGAATACTGTTCCTGGTCCGGAATGACCTGGGTAAAGAGCTGCGTGTCGGCCGAGCAGAAGCTGTTGTTGCCAACGCGGATCGACGAAGGCGGGAAACAACCGGGAATGTATGGATTGGTCGCTGTATTGATGGTGCCGGTCTGCACATAGTTGCCCGGGAAGGTCGTCGGGCTCGTGCCATCGAATCCATGGCTCGGGATGTAAGACGACTGCATGAAGTCGCGCTCGTTACCCTGGAGCGGCTGTTGCTTGCGGTAGTTGAATCGCGCCGAACACGTTCCAGCCCTGGGTGGCCAGGTTGCCGTAACCGCCCAGGAGGCTGCCGACGTAAACCTCGCCGCCGCCGTCTTCGGGGATCTGCGCCTCGCCAGCGACCGTGATGCCCTGATACGTCTTGCGCGTGATGTAGTTGATCACGCCGGCGATCGCGTCGGTTCCGTAGGTCGCGGATGCACCATCGTGCAGCACCTCGATGCGTTCGAGCGCTGCCGACGGCACCGTGTTGAGGTCGACCGCAACCGTTCCGTTCGGGTTATTGACGATGCGCTTGCCGTTGAGCAGCACCAGCGTTCGCTGCGCTCCCAGCCCACGCAGGCTCGCGTACGATGCGCCGCCGTTGTTCGCGCTGACCGAGCCTGACGTGACCGCACCTCCGGCGTTGTTCTGCGTGATCGCCCTCAACGCCTGTTCAGCATTGGTCACCCCGGCGCTCTGCAGTTCAGTGGCGCTGATGTTCGTCATCGGCAGCGCGACCTCGCTCTCGATCCGTTTGATCAGCGAGCCAGTCACCTCGACGCGGTCCATTGCCTGGGGAGTCGTCTGGCCCACAGCCCCAGGTGCGAATCCCACAAGTCCTGCGCTGAACGCAGCACTGACAGCCAAGCTGAGCTTGGTTCTCTTCAACATGGTTTTCCCCTCCAAAGGATGATGCAGCGCAGCGATCGTGTCCCCGATACACCGTTCGCTTCGCCGTGCGCGCAGAGTAATCAATGTCCAGTGAGGGAAAGAATTTTTGCTTCGTTCAGACGACGAACTGCGCGCGGGCGTCGCGTTCTTCCAACACCGCAAAATGCCGCGCTGGCGACTTCTAAGGAGAAACCCGGGCGTTCGCCCCGCCTAGCTGGGCCGCTGGACGCGCGGCACGGCGGCCAGCAGTGCCTGCGTGTAGGCGTCGCGCGGCGTGTTCAAAACCGCGTCGGCCCGACCCTGCTCGAGGATCGCGGCCGTCCTTCATCACCGCAACGTCGTCGGCCAGGTACTCGACGACGCCGAAGTTGTGGGTGATGAAGAGGTAGGCCATCCCGAATTCAACCTGCAGGTCCTTCAGCAGGTTGAGGATCTGCGCTTGCACCGACACGTCGAGTGCGGAGGTGGGCTCGTCGCAGACGATCAGGCGCGGTTCCACCGCCAACGCGCGTGCAATGGCAAGGCGCTGGCGCTGGCCACCTGAGAACTCGTGCGGGTAGCGTGCGAGGACGTCCGACCGCAGCCCGACCCGCTCCACGAGCGCGCGCACGCGGTCGGCCCGGTCGGCCGCCGAAATTTCCGGACGCAGTGCGAGGATGCCCTCCTCCAGGATTTCCTTCACCCTCATCCGCGGATTGAGCGACGAGAACGGATCCTGGAAGATGATCTGCACCTTGCGACGCGCTTCGCGCAGCGCCACACCCTCGAGTCCGTCCAGCGCTGCGCCCTCGATCGTTGCCGTGCCCTCGATTCGTGCGACGCCGCGGAGCAACTGCACCAATGCCTTACCGGTCGTCGTTTTGCCGCACCCGGACTCGCCGACGAGCGCCAGTGTGCGACCCGCTGTGAGGTCGAACGAAATACCGTCGACCGCCTTCACGTAGCCAACGGTGCGGCGCAGCAGCCCGCGGCGGATCGGAAAGTGCACCTTGTAATCGCGCACGCGCAGCAACGGTGCAGCCTTTTCGGGCGTACGGTGGTCGTTGACGATTGGCGCGGGCTCAATCAATGCTGCAGTGCGAATGACCGGTTCGACCCCGCGCGGATCGCGCTCCATGAGCACACACCGGACCGAGTGCGCCGGCACTGGCTGCGTCAATTCCGGTGGCCGCACGCGACAAGCCGCATGCACGCTCGGACAGCGCTCGGCAAAGCGACACCCCGTGAAGCGCTGATTCAACGGCGGGACGGTGCCGGGTATCGCCGCCAGCCGTGCTCGGCGGTGCGCGCTGTCCGGCAATGCGTCGAGCAGCATGCGCGCGTACGGGTGCAGCGGACGCGCGAAGAACTCCTTTGTCTCCGCCATTTCAATGACCTGCCCGGCATACATCAGCGCAACCCGCTGCGCGACCTGCGCGACAATTCCGAGGTCGTGGGTGATCAGCAGCATCGCCATGCCCTGTGTGCGCTGTAGTTCGACCAGCAGGTCGAGGATCTGCTTCTGAATCGTCACGTCGAGCGCGGTGGTCGGTTCGTCGGCGATGACAATGTCCGGCTCCCCAGCGAGCGCAATCGCGATCATCACGCGCTGCTTCTGGCCGCCCGAGAGCTGAAACGGATAGTTGTCGATACGGCGTTCGGGTTCCGGCAAGCCAACGCGGCGAAGCCAGTCGAGCGCCTTGGCGCGTGCGGCCGCCCCGCGCAATGCCGTATGCCGCTCGATGACTTCGACGATCTGACGCCCAACCGGCAACACCGGATTCAGGCTCGTCGACGGCTCCTGGAAAATGATGCTGACGCGTCGGCCGCGCACGTCGCGCATGCGTGCTTCCGGCAGCTGCGCGATGTCGGTGCCGGAAAGATCCATGCGCCCGCCCTGCACGCGGCCGTTGTCGGGCAGCAGGCGCAGGATCGACAGCGCCGTCATCGACTTGCCGCAGCCGGATTCGCCGACCAGCGCGAAAGTCTCTCCGCGGGTGAGCGTCAGTGACAGCGCATCGACGGCATGCACCAGCCCGCTGTCGGTATCGAGGACGGTATCGAGCGCCTCAATCACGAGTACGGCCTCGCTCATCGCCCCTCCCCGCTCACTGTCACCTCCTTCAGGCGGAAGCGACGCGGGCGGAAGGCGCGCGAGCGGGGATCGAAGGCCTCGCGCACGGCGTCGGCAAACAGGTTGGCCGCGAGCACCAGCGCCAGCATGAAGGTGAACGCCGTTGCGAGGTTCCACCATACGGCCGGGTCGCGCGACATCTCGCTGCGCGCGAGGTTGATCATCGAACCGAAGCTGGAGGAGTTCGGGTCGACGCCGACACCAACGTAGGACAGCACCGCCTCGTACAGCACCAAGGCGGAGAAGTCGAGCACCGCGACGATCAGGACCAGGTGCATGACGTTCGGCAGGATGTGTCGCCACATGATGCGGCCATGGCTGACGCCGAAGGCATGCGCGGCCTGCACGTATTCCAGCTCAGAGATCTTCAGCGTTTCGGCGCGCAGTAGCCGGCACAGGGTCGCCCAGCCGGTAATGCCGAGAATCGCGCACAACAGGAACAGCCGAAATTCGGCGCGTTCGACACCGGTCGCGAAGCGCTCCGCGTTGTTGTCGATGTAGACGTTGATCAGCAGCACGAACGCGGCGACCAGCAGGATCGGCGGAATCGCCGACAGGACCGTATAGAAATACTGGATCACGTCGTCGATCCAGCCCTTGAAGTATCCCGCCAGCACGCCCAGCGCGATCGCGAGCGGCAACGTCGCAATCGTCGAAAGCGACCCGATGACGACGGCCGTGCGGATACTCTTCAGCGCCTGGTACAGCACGTCGTTACCCGTGCGGTCCGTGCCAAACGGGTGGTAATAGGGCCAGACCGCTGCGAGCCAGCCGATCACCATGGCGATAACCGAGGCCGTCATCAGGATCGAGCGCCACGGAATTTCCGTTTCGCTGCGCGCCATCTCGGCGAGCGACACCCGCCAACCGCCCGCCTGACGGGCGCGCAGCGCGGTCACGAGGAAGATCAGCACACTCGCGAAGACGATCCCGCCGATCACGCCCCGGATCGACCGCGCCCACAGGTCTGCCTTCCACTCGTGCGCCGGGTTCTCCAGGTGCGCGCCGCCGAACCGAAGGCGCGGATACTCACGCACCTCGCGGCCGTCGACTACGGCAGTTTCGCGCTGGAACGACCAGTAGGCCAGTGGCACCGAATAGGTCTTCTCGCGCGCCTCGATCGCGTGCTTCAGCAACACGTCGAGCAGCGACAGGGTGCGCGTGCCATAGGCGGCCTGCGCATCGGCCGCCGCACCGGCCGCCGCGGCCAGCCGCGGCCGGAAGTGCACCGAATCGAGCAGCGCCAGGCCGATGAAGACTGCCAGAACCACCGCGGCGGACATCGCCGGCGCGTCGCGCAGCACGTGACGCCAGGTGGCGCGCAGGTTCGGGCTACGCCGGACGTGGACGACATAGGCGATGACGGCTGCCACGACGAGCCACAGCACGAGATCGGTCCAGAGGAAGACGACCTTGGGCATCGTCAGGCAAGCCGGACGCGCGGATCGACGAACGTGTAGGCAATGTCGGTCGCGAGATAGGCGAGGATGTATAGCAGCGACCCGAGGAACACCATCGTGTGGACGATCGCGAAGTCCTGTCCCGCGATGGCCTCGACGACGTAGGTTCCGAGCCCAGGAATACCGAAGAACGACTCAAAGACGATCGATCCCAGAAAGGCGTACGGCAGCAGCGCACCAACATGCGTCAAGATTGGCAGCCACGCATTGCGTAGCACGTGGCCGAAGAGCACGGCGGGTTCCGCCAGTCCCTTTGAACGCGCGGTGCGGACGTAGTCCTTGCTCGCCTCCTCGAGCAGCATCGCGCGAAAGAGCCGCGCCTCGGAGCCCAGCTGGAACACGATGCCGACGACGATCGGCAGCGCGAGGAACTTGAAGAGATCGAGTCCCGGTACGAAACCCGACAGCGGCACCAGCTTCAGCGTCTTGCCGAAGAACCACTGCGCCATGATGATGTAGAACAGGCTCGAGATCGACATCATCACGACACACACCACCGTGCCCCAGAAGTCAAGGTAACTCGCACGGAAGAACACCAGCAGCAGAGAAAACGTGATGCCCGAAAAGAGGGTCAGCAACAACATCGGTCCAGCCAGCGCGAGGCTGGCCGGAATGCGGGTCGCTATCTCGTGGGCGATGTCGCGACCGCTGTCGCTGGTGCCGAACTCGAGCGTGAAAAGCTTGAGCGAACGGTCGTAGAAGATCGTCTTGCGCAACCTATCGGCGCCCTCGGCCTTCGGGTTGAACCAGAGCGGCTTGTCGTAGCCACGCTCGGCCTTCCACTTCTCGATCGCGTCCTGCGAGACACGCTTGGCACCGATATTGAGCCGCGCGATGTTGTCCGGCGAGTTGACCGCGAAGAACAATGTAAACGTCAGAAGGTTCACGCCAATCAGAATCAGGACCGCATAGCCGATGCGGCGCACGATGTAGTTCAGCACGCGCTACTCCGCATCGCGGCACGGCATGTCATTCCGCGCCCTTCGACGCCGCGAGCGTGCGGCCAGCGGTTTCCCGCTCGCGACGCTTCCAACTGCGGTGCGCCGGCACGATCGCGCCAATGATCGCCAGCACGATCAGCAGCACCGGCCACCAGATCGGGCGGTTCCATTCAGCTATCTTCGCGGCGCGAAGCGCGGGGTCGACCTTCATGTACATCAGGCGATCGTTCGCCAGCGGCGCCGGCTTCACGTTGCCGACCCATCCATGGTGCACCGAGCCCGCATACGGGTTGTAGCCGAAGGCCCACGGTGCATCCTTCTGCAGGATGGCGACCATCTGGTCAACGACCTGCTGCTTGCGCGCGCCGTCGTCGAGATAACGCATCTCCTCGAACAGCTTGTCGAATTCGGCGTTCTTGTAGTTAGCCGTGTTGTTGCCATTGCCCTGCGTGGCAGCCTGCGAGTTCGGGCCGTAGAGCAGAAAGAGAAAGTTTTCGGCATCGGGGTAATCGGCGAACCAGCCCCACCAGAAGATCTGCAGACTGCCCTTGTCCGCCTTGTCCTGGAAGCGGTTGTAGTCAGTGGCGCGCAACTCGAGCTGCACGCCGATCTTGGCGAACTGCTTGACCATCCACTCCACCTCGGCCTTCAATTCCGGCGTCAACGCGCGCTGGTAGTCGTAGTTGAGCACCAGCGGCTGCCCGGACTTGGCATCACGTCCGTCCGGATAGCCGGCCTCGGCCAGCAGCCGCTTCGCTTCGTCGATCGACTTGCGGCGCGGCTTGCCGTCGACGACGTCGTACACCGTGCGGTTGATCGCCTCTGGGCGATAGGCGAAGACGCCCGGCGGTATCGCGCTCATCGCCGGCTCGCCCGCGGCCTTGCTTTCGAATACGCGGACGTATTCCTCCCAGTCAATCGCAATCGACAACGCCTGGCGCAGCTTGCGGTTGCGCTCCTGCTCCTCCGGCGTTTTGCCCTGACCGACCACCGAATCCCACCAATTGAACCCGAGGTACCAGTTGGAGATCTCGAGCGTCTTCGGCATCTGGATACCCCGCTCACGGAATAGCTGCGCCACCTTTTCTGAGTTCTTGACGTCGTAGTCCAGGTCCTGAAACCAGTCGAAGCGCGAGATCTCCGGGTTGTCGTAGTAGCCCTGCAGGAACTTGGTCTTGTGCGGGATTCGTTCCTTCTCGATGGAGAAAACGACCTTGTCGATGAAGGGCATCGGTTTGCCGCAATCGGCGAGCAGCCCCGCTGCCTTGTCCGCGGCCTCGCCTTCGCAGGGATACGGCTCGCCGCGGAAATTCGGGTTGCGGGAGAGCACGTGGCGGCGGTTTTCCTGGTACTCGGTCAGCATGTACGGCCCGGTGCCGACTGGCCAGTAGTTCATGCTGAGGTTGCGCTCGGCCATCCCGGGTTGCGCATAGAACTTGTCGACCTCCCACGGCACCGGCGCGAAGAAGGTCATCGTCAGCCAGTACTTGAACTGCGGGTACTTGCCGTCCAGCCGGATGCGCAGCGTGTGATCATCGATTGCCTCGGCGCCGGCCAGCGGGAACTGGCGGAAATCGAGAAATGGGAGGTTGCGGTCCGTCAGCGGCTTGCCGTTGCGCAGCTTTTCGTCTTCCTTCGCGATCAGCTCGCCATAGTCCTTGAGGCCCTTGATGTGCTCGGCCATCGGCGAAAACGAAGGCGACTTGATGCGCGTGGTGGCCAGCCGCTTGATGCCGTAGACGTAATCGTGCGCCGTCAGCTCGCGCGTGCCGCGGTGCTCGAAGTCGAACGGTGTGCGCTTGTCGCCGAGTTCGTCGCGGCTGAGCGCGTGATAACGCAGGTTTCCTGTGTCATCCCTGGCGAATGCCGGATGCGGCGAAAACAGGATCCCTTTCCGGAGCTTGATGTCGTAGACCGATTCGGCGATCTCGGCGCCGGGTGCGTCCGGCGGAAGCTCGCGGCCGTTCTTGTCGTAGTAACGCGGCGTGGCGATCGCCTCGGCGGCGCGCGGCGCAACCTCGTACGGCCGCTTCAGGTAGTGAAAGCGATACAGCGGCTCGTAGATCGAGTACGTATAGGGGGTCTCGTCCAGTGAGTACGAAGCCGTCGGGTCGAGGTATTTCGGCGAGCGTTCCTGGAAGGCCGTGAAGAACGTGTTGGTCTTTTCCGCCCCGCTGGCGTGGGGGCTGTTGGTGATGCGATCGCATCCAGCGAGCAGCAGCGCGCCCGAGGCCAGCATCACCGCGATCCAGCCGCGGACGACATTCATCGTGATTCCTCCCGCACGGTTGCGGAGCGGCGGCACAGCCCTTGTGGGGCCGGCAAAAAGGCGCGCATTGTAATCGCCGTGCGACGTAGTCATCGGGATTACCGCCAATCCGCCTCTCTATGCCGCTTATACTGCGCCGCAGCGCATGTCGACGACTCACTCCGCCGCGACCGGTCAGCCGTTCACCTGGACGATCCGCGTCTACTACGAAGACACGGACACCGGCGGCATTGTCTACTACGCCAACTACCTCAAGTTCTTCGAGCGCGCCCGCACCGAATGGTTGCGCGCCGCGGGGTTCGAGCAGCGCCGCCTGCTTGACGAATTTGGGCTGCAATTCGTCGTCGCGCACATCGAGTGCACCTACCAGCAGCCGGCCCGGCTCGACGACCAGATCGAAATCGACCTGCGGGTGGCGAGGGCGGGTCGTGTCTACATCGTTTTCGAACAGTCCGCACGACGCGGCGCGAACGTACTCGCGACCGCGCGCGTGAAGGCTGCCTGCGTCGACGCCCGTCGCCTCGCCCCGGCGGCAATGCCGGCCGAGATGATTGCCGCGTTTCGAACCCTTTCCGGATTCAGCCTTCAACAATGACATCTGCCGCCGACCTGTCGATCCTGTCGCTCATGACCAAGGCCACGCTGGTCGTGCAGCTCGTGATGCTGCTGCTGGCCGTGCTCTCGATCGCCTCGTGGACCGCGATCTTCCAGAAGGGGTTCGCGATCAAGCGCGCCAAGCGCGAGACCGAGGGCTTCGAAGCGACAATTCTGGAGCGGCGCCGAGCTCTCCCAGCTCTACCAAAAGGCGTCGAACGCGCGTCGCCGCACCGGCGCACTGGAACGCATCTTCGAGGCCGGGATGAGCGAATTCCTGAAGTTGCGGGGCCGCGGGGATGCGCAAGCCACGCTCGACGGCGCGCGCCGCGCGATGCGCGCGTCCTACCAGCGGGAGATGGACGCGCTGGAGTCGCGTCTGAACTTTCTGGCGTCGGTCGGCTCGGTCAGCCCTTACATCGGCCTGTTCGGCACGGTGTGGGGAATCATGCATGCGTTCACCGGTCTATCGAACCTGCAGCAAGCCAATCTGGCCAGTGTCGCGCCCGGCATCGCCGAAGCGCTGGTTGCCACCGCGATTGGGCTGTTCGCGGCGATTCCGGCGGTCGTCGCCTACAACCGCTTTGCCAACGACAGTCGATCGGTTGGCCAACCGCTTCGAGAGCTTCATGGAAGAGTTTCTGAACATCCTGCAGCGTCAGCGCACGTAGAAGGGCCGACCCAGCCATGGCCCTCGTCGCGCGCCGCAGTGGTCGCCGCCGTCGCATGATGGCGGATATCAACGTCGTCCCTTACGTCGACGTGATGTTGGTGCTGGTCGTCATCCTGATGGTGGCGGCGCCGTTCGTGAACCCGAGCGTCGTCGACCTGCCGAGCGTGGCCAAGGCGGGGCAGCAGAAGGAAACACCGGTGCGCGTCATCGTGCGACCGAACGGCCGCATCTCGAGTGTTCGATGCCAACGCGCGTGAACGCCCGGTGGAGACCGCGCAACTGGTCGCCGCCGTGCGCGAGCGGCAAGCGGGCAAGCCGTCCACGCCCGTGGTCATCGAAGCCGACGGCGAAACGAAGTACGAGGCCGTGGTGAAGGTGATGGGCGAACTGCAGAAAGCGGGCATCGAGCGGGTCGGCCTCTCGGTGCAGGTGCGGTGAACGCCAGCGCGCCGCGGCGGCCCATGCGTCCGCGCTGGCATGCGCCGGAACGCACCGCCCCGGCGTTCGGCCTTTCGCTGCTGGTGCACGGCGCGCTCTTCATTGCGATTGCCTTCGCGGTGCGCTGGAAGACGGAACCGGCCGGTACGGTGACCGTCGAGCTGTGGGGCGGTCTGCCACCCGCGGCCGTCGAGCCCCCCCCGCCGCCGCCGCCGCCTCCGGTGATCAAGACCGCGCCCGTGGAGCCTGCACCCGCGCCGCGCGAGGCGCGACATCGTTGAGAAGAAGGCGGAGCCGATCAAGAAGGTCGAGCCGCCGACGGTAGCGCCTCCCAAGAAGACAGAACCAGTCAAGAGTGTCGAGCCCGTGAAGAAGCCGATGCCAGACCCGCGCGCGGAACAGCAGAAGCGCGAGGCCGAGGCGCGGGCCGAGCAGGCCGCGCAAGCGGCAGCGCTGAAACAGCGGGATGCAGCGATACAGCGCGCGCTCGCGGCCGCCGGCGGATCATCGACGAATCCTGCGCCCGGCGGTGCGGCAACGGGTGGCCCGGGCCTGTCGGACAGCTACAAGGGACAGGTCGTGGGCTGCATTCGCCCGCATGTCGTGTTCAACGTGCCGGAGGGACTGCGGCCCAAGCAGCACGTGGCGGAGTTCGAGGTGCAATTGCTGCCCTCCGGTGAGCAGGTGGGCGCTCCCCGGCTCGTGAGCGCCAGCGGCCTGCCCGCCTACGACCAGGCCGTCGAGCGCGCGATCCGCCGCTGCGACCCGTTCCCACGACCGCGCGAAGGCGCTGATGCCTCGTTCAGTGAGGCTCGCCTTCGACCCGGTGGAGATGCGTTAGTAGCGCACCTCGCGTCAACCCCTTCATCCGTCGTCGCGCGTTTCAGTGAACGTGACGTGCACGGCGCTGTCTATACTCGCTCCTAGCCAGTCGAATGAATAAATCCAGTACCGCCTCATCACGCACCGCGCGCCGCAGCCTCTGCGGTGCGCTCGTCCTTCTGCCGCTCGCCGCCCGTGCGCAATTGCGTGTCGAGATCACCGGCGTCGGCAGCCAGCAGTTCCCGATCGCGGTCACGCCCTTTGCCGTCGAAGGCGCCGCGGCACAGGAGGTCGACTCCATCGTGCGCGCCGATCTGGCCCGCAGCGGGCTGTTTCGCATCGTCGACGCCGGTACGCAGCCGATCGCCGACACCGCGAACGTCAACCTGGCTGACTGGAAGGCGCGCGGCGCCAATGCACTGGTGATTGGAAGCGTGCGGAGGCTGGCGGACGGCCGCTACGACGTGCGCTTTCGTCTGCTCGACACGGTTCAACAGGCGCAGCTTGACGGGCTTTCCTATGTGGCCCCGGCCGAGCGACCTGCGCCTGACGGCGCATCGCATTGCCGACCGCATCTACGAGAAGCTGACCGGCGAACGCGGCGTGTTCGCCACGCGCATCGCCTACGTGGTCCAGACCAGCCGTGCGTCGTGGGAGCTGCACATCGCGGACGCCGACGGCGCCAATCCGCAGGCGGCGCTGCGCTCGCGCGAGCCGATCATCTCGCCCGCCTGGTCGCCCGACGGCGGGCGACTGGCCTACGTTTCGTTCGAAACCGGCAAGCCGGTCGTCTACGTGCACACCGTCACCACAGGCGAGCGCAAGGCCGTGGCAAATTTCCGCGGCTCGAACAGCGCTCCGGCCTGGTCGCCGGACGGTCGGACGCTCGCCGTGACCCTCACGCGGGAAGGCAACTCGCAGGTCTTCCTGATGAACGCCGACGGCTCCAACGTGCGGCGTCTGACGCAGACGAGCCGGTATCGATACCGAGCCTGTATTCAGCCCCGACGGCCAATGGATCTACTTCACCTCGGACCGCGGCGGCGGCCCGCAGATCTACAAGATGCCGGCCACGGGCGGCAACGCGCAGCGCGTGACCTTCAATGGCGACTACAACATCAGCCCGCGACTGTCGCCCGACGGCAAGCTGCTCGCCTACGTCGGTCGCCGCAACGGGCGCTTCCAGGTCATGCTGCTCGACCTCGCGGGCGGGCAGGAGACTCCGGTCACCGACACCGCGCGGGACGAATCTCCCAGCTTCGCGCCCAACGGACGCCTGCTGCTGTACGCCACCGAGGTGAATGGACGCGGCATCCTCGCGTCCGCCTCGGTCGATGGCCGCGTGCGCACGCGCCTGACCGGTCCGAGCGGCGACATCCGCGAGCCGACCTGGGGCCCGTACATCAAATGAACATTCAAGTGAAGGGAGCGACGATGCATCAATCTCCGCAAGTTCGCACGCAGTGCCGCTGCAGCCGCGGCCGTCTTGACTACTGATCGCTGGCTGTTCTTCCGTCAAGCTCGACGAGCAGAGCCCGGCGCCCATCACCGACGCCTCGTCGGGCGCGGTGGGAGCGGAACCGATCCGCGCGCGGTCGCACCGGTCACGGCCGCGAGCACGCAGGCGGTGGATCCGTTCACCGATCCGGCCAACCCGCTGTCGAAGAAGAGCGTCTTCTTCGATTTCGACAGCTTCGTGGTCAAGTCCGAGTTCCAACCGCTTGATCGAAGCCCACGGCAAGTACCTCGCCAACAACAGCGGCCGCCGCATCACCGTCGAGGGCAACACCGACGAGCGTGGCGGGCGCGAATACAACCTGGCGCTGGGCCAGAAGCGCGCCGAGGCGGTCAAGCAACGCCTGATGCTGATGGGCGCCCGCGACGCGCAGATCGAGACCGTGAGCTTCGGCAAGGAGAAGCCGCGCGCCACCGGCAGCACCGAGGAGGCGTGGGCGCAGAACCGGCGGGCGGACATTGTTTACAAATAGCGCTTTCTCGTGGCCGCGACGCGCTGGGCGCGTCGCACGTGCACTCGGAACGGATCGAATCAGAAGGGCGGGCTTGGGGCGGCCCAGCGCCCACCCGGAGTCCAACCGCACGTTGATCGAGGCTCGAAGCGCCGACTGTTGCGGCCGCCTAGGGAAGACATGAGCTACCGGACCCTTGCTGCCGCTTTCGCACTGATCGTTGCGTTCCCGGCCCATGCACAACTCTTCTCCGACGACGATGCGCGCAAGGCGATCCTCGAGCTGCGACAGCGGACTGAACACGCAGTGCAAAGCGAACTTGGCGCACGGCTCGACACCGCGCAGCGCAACCAGCTCGATCTTGCCAACCAGAACGAGACGCTGCGGCAGGAGATCGCGCGGCTGCGCGGGCAGGTCGAGACGCTGACCAACGAGGTGGCGACGCTGCAGAAGCGCAATCGCGACCTGTACACGGATCTCGATGCGCGACTGAAGAAGTTCGAACCGTCCACGAGTCACCGTCGACGGTCGCACGGCCACCGTCGAGCGGGCGGAGCAGGCGGCCTACGAGGCGGCGCTGACTCAGTTCCGAAGCGGCGACTTCAAGGGCTCGATTGGCAGCTTCCAGCAGTTTCTCGCGCGGTACCCGTCGAGCGCCTACGTACCGGCAGCGCAGTATTTCATCGGCAGTGCGTATTTCGCGCTCAAGGACTACAAGTCGTCGATCAGCGCCAACCAGGTCATCGTCGATCGCTACAAGGATTCACCGCGCGCTCCCGAGGCCCTGCTGTCGATCGCCGACAGCCAGCTGCAGCTTGCGGACAAGCGCGGCAGCCAACCGCACGCTGACGCGCGTCATCCAGGAGTACCCCACGAGCGAAGCCGCTGTCGTGGCGCGCGAACGACTGCCCGGGACGCGCTGAGCGGCGACACTCGCCGCATTTCAGCGCGAAATGCCGCAGCCCGCGATGCGCCGCTCAGTGGCGGAAGTGCCGGGCTCCGGTGAAGACCATCGCAACGCCCCGCTCGTTCGCTGCGGCGATGACTTCCGCATCGCGCATGCTGCCGCCCGGCTGAATCACGCAGGTCGCGCCGGCGTCGACAACGACATCGAGTCCGTCGCGGAACGGGAAGAACGCATCGGACGCGGCGGCCGACCCAGCCAGTGAGAGATCCGCCTCCTTCGCTTTGATCGAGGCGATCCGCGCCGAGTCGATGCGCGACATCTGGCCCGCGCCGACGCCGAGCGTCATGCCGTCGTGCGCGAAGACGATCGTGTTCGACTTGACGAACTTGGCCACGCGCCACGCGAACAGCAGGTCGGCCAACTGCCCGGCCGTCGGCGCCTTGGTCGTCACGACCTTGAGGTCGGCTGGCGCAACCGCGTGCAGGTCCGGCGACTGCACGAGCAGGCCGCCGCCGACACGCTTGAGATCGAAGTCGTTGTGGGCCGTACCGAGCGCTACGGCCAGCAGGCGCACATTGGTCTTCGCAGCAAACACCTCGCGTGCGGCCGTGTCGAATGCCGGTGCAATCACGACCTCGACGAACTGGCGAGACACCGCCTGCGCTGCGGCAGCGTCCGACCGCCCGGTTGAAGGCAATGATTCCGCCGAACGCCGAGGTGGGATCGGTCTTGAACGCCTTCGCATACGCCTCGGCGGCCGCTGCACCGACCGCGACGCCGCACGGGTTGGCGTGCTTGACGATGACGCATGCCGGCTGCTCGAAGCTGCGCACACATTCCCATGCCGCATCGGCGTCGCCGACGTTGTTGTACGACAGTTCCTTGCCCTGGAGTTGAACGTAGCCGGCGAGCAGCCCAACACCAACGGAGTGTTCACGGTAGAACGCGGCCGACTGGTGCGGATTCTCGCCATATCGCATCTGTTGCACCCGTATCCACTGGCGCGTCAGCACCTCCGGGAACGGCCCGCGGCGCTGTTGATCGTCGAGCGACGTGAGATAGTTGGCGATCATGCCGTCGTAGCGTGCCGTGTGTGCAAAGACCTTCTTGGCCAGCACGAGGCGCGTCGCGGCGCCGACCGCGCCCGCCTCGCACAGCTCCGCGAGCACACCGGCGTAATCCGCGGGATCGACAATGGCCGCCACGCTTTCGTGGTTCTTGGCCGCCGCGCGCAACATTGCCGGGCCACCGATGTCGATGTTCTCGATCGCATCGTCGAAGCTGCAGTCGGGATTTGCCACGGTCTGCTCGAACGGATAGAGGTTGACCGCGAGGATGTCGATCGGGTCGATCGCATGTTGCGCCAGCGCCTGCATGTGCGCCGGCTCGGGCCGGCGCGCCAGCAGCCCCGCATGTATGCGCGGATTGAGCGTCTTGACGCGGCCATCGAGCATTTCAGGAAATCCTGTGTATTCAGCGACTTCGGTCACCTCGATGCCGCTGTCGGCCAGGAGCCGCGCCGTCCCGCCCGTCGACAGGATGCGATAGCCAAGCCCTGCCAGTGCGCGCGCGAAGTCGACGACGCCGGCCTTGTCCGAGACGCTGATCAGCGCCTGCTTCTTCATCATCCCGACTCCCCTGTCGCGTCAGGCAAGCTTGTGCTGCGCCAGCTTCTTGCGCAAAGTGTTGCGGTTGATCCCCAGCAACTCCGCCGCGGCGGACTGGTTACCAGCCGCGCGCGCCATGGCGAACAGCAGCAGCGGCCGCTCGACGGCATGGTTCACCATCTCGAACAGAGCATGCGGCCGCGCCCCGTCGAGGTCCTCGAAGTACTGCTCCAGACTACGGGTGACACACTGTTCCAGCGTCTCCCCGCTGCGTGCTCTGCTGGCACGTTCGATCGTTGTGCCCGCTCGGAGCTGCTGCTTGGCCACCCTGGGCATCCTTCAGTGAAGCACCGGAGCATAGGCGAGCCGCTCGTGACGCTCGCCATGCCTTCGGAGAAAGCGATCGACAGCCCGCGCCTGCGCCTCGCAGCCGTCAAGCCGATTCATCTCGTCGCAGAACTCGCCTCCACCCACGAGATCGCGCGTGTACCAGATGATGTGCTTGCGTGCGGTCCGGACTCCGACCGCAGCGCCATAGAAGCGATAGTGATCGTCTAGGTGCCACAGAAGGAGTTCGCGCACTTCGTCGACATGCGGCGGCGGCAGGAGATCACCGGTTTCAAGGAAGTGCGAGATCTCGCGGAAGATCCAGGGCCGCCCCTGCGCAGCGCGCCCGACCATGACGGCGTCGGCCCCAGTGGCGTCAAGCACCTGTTGTGCCTTGCGCGGCGAATCGATGTCGCCATTGGCGATGACCGGGATCGAGACCGCCCGCTTAACGGCACGAATCGTGTCGTACTCGGCAGCCCCGACGAAGCCGCAGGCGCGCGTGCGGCCATGCAGCGTCAGCGCTGCCACCCCGCTCGCCTCTGCGAGCCGGGCGACTTCTACGGCGTTGCGACGGCCGGGATCCCAGCCCGTTCGGTACTTCAGAGTTACCGGTACATCGACTGCACCGACCACCGCGTCGAGGATGCGCGCCACCGTGTCAACATCGCGCAGCAGCGCCGAGCCGCACGCGACGTTGCAGACCTTCTTCGCTGGACATCCCATGTTGATGTCGATGATCTCGGCCCCGCGCCCGACGTTATAGCGCGCCGCTTCGGCGAGCATCGCGGGATCGGAGCCTGCCAGCTGCACCGCGACCGGTGCCTGCTCGCCAGCATGATCAAGCCGGCGCATGGTCTTCTCGCTCGCCCAGAGTCGCGGATTGGACGCTGCCATCTCCGACACCGCATACCCGGCGCCGAGCGCTTTGCACAGTTTCCGGTACGGCCGATCGGTCACACCCGCCATCGGCGCAACAAATACATTGTTCGGCAAGTCGTACGGACCGATGCGCATCTCAGACCGGGATGGGGCAATACGGAGGGGCGCGCATTGTATCGAAGTGAAATTCGCAGACGTCAGGCGCGTACGCCGAACATCAGCAGTCGCGCAAACTGGCGCCGCAGGTCGGGAAACATTGAAAGCGCGGTCAGCGCCAACGAACGTCCGAGTGCGACGGGCGCAGCGCGGGAGCTGAAGAGCGCCGGCGCGTTCCGGGTCAGCGCCAGGATCGCCGCGCGGTCGACACGCCGCACTCGGTCGTAGTCGCGGAGAGCCGACACAAGGTCGCGCCGCTCGGCGTGCGCCCGACCAAGAACGTCGGCGAGGGCCGCGCAATCACGCATGCCGAGATTGAGCCCCTGGCCGGCAACCGGGTGCAGCGTCTGGGCCGCATTGCCAAGGTAAACGACCCGATGCTCCCTCAGCGCGTCGCGTGCGTGCTGGGGCAGCGGTACGCGCACACGCGGCCCGACCCAGACGAACTTCCCGTCGCGAGCGCCAAAAGCGCTTTGCAGCTCAGCCACGAACTCCCGGTCACTCAGCGCCATGCGCTGTGCGGCGACCTCAGGGGGCATGCACCAGACGAGGCCCATCGGGCGTCCACCCTCGGATGCACCCGGCAACGGCAGCAACGCCAGCGGCCCATCACGCGTGAAGCGCTCGAAGGCGCTGCCTTGGTCCGGTCTCTGTAACTTCACGTCGGCCAGAAGCGCGCACTGGGTCGGCGCAGCGGAGGCCGATTGCGCCCCGATGCCCTCGGCGTTCACGACAATCTGCGCACCACGTGTCGCGCCATCATCGAAGTGGACCACGACCTGCGCAGGCTGCTGGCGAATTTCCGCGACTCGAAGTGGGCGAGAGATCGTCACGAAACTGCTCCGAGCGCACGCTTCGGCGAGCGGTGCCAGCAGATCGCCATAACGAATCGTGAGGCCGAGCGGCCCCTCATCACCACCGTCGTTTCCAAGCACGACGCGCCCGAACTCCCCCGCCGACGACACAAACACTGTACGTATTGGTGCCGTCAACGAGGCTGGCAGGCTCGCCAGCGGCTGAAGCAACTGCAGCGTCCCCCGTGAAAGCGCCAGCAGCCGCCGATCGCCCTGCGCCACCTCGAGTGTGCGGGCGTCGATCAGCTCGCTGGAAACTTCCCGTCGGGCGAGCATGAGCGCGAGCGCCAGACCCACCGGCCCACCACCGACAATGACTACCGCGGCAAGCCCTGTCATGTCATGACCGCATGAGGGCTTCGACATCGTCGGGATGCTTCGGTGCCGCGTGCGTCAGCACATCGTGGCTGTCGGACGTCACAACGACATCGTCTTCGATGCGCACGCCGATGTTCCAGAACCGCTCGGGAACGTTTGCCGCCGGCCGCAGGTAGAGGCCCGGTTCAACCGTCATCGCCATACCCGGCTGCAACGTACGCCAGGGCCGCTCCCCACCGTCCGTCATGGCTCGCGGGTCTCGATAGTCGCCCGCATCGTGCACGTCGAGTCCGAGCCAGTGTCCGGTGCGGTGCATGTAGAACTGTCGATGGGCGCCCGACTCCAGCACGTCATCGACCGCTCCCGACAGCAGGCCAAGATCGATGAGGCCTTCGACCAAGATGCGTGTGGCGGCCGTATGCGGTGCATCGAAGGTAGTGCCGGGCCGGATCGTGTCGAGCGCGGCGGCCTGCGCCGCCAGCACCAGTTCATAGATGGCACGCTGCTCGCCCGAGAACCGACCGTTGGCGGGGAATGTCCGTGTCACGTCCGCCGCGTAGCCGTCGACTTCGCAGCCGGCATCGACCAAGCAAAGATGCCCTTCCTCGAGTCGTGTCTGGCCGGCAGGGTGATGCAGCACACAGGCATTCGGGCCTGTCGCAACGATCGGTGTGTACGCCGGCCCCGTGGCGCCCTGGCGCCGGAACTCGTGCAGCAGTTCGGCCTCCAGTTCGTACTCGGGCATCCCGATGCAGCACACCTGCATCAGTCGAACGTGGGCAGCGACCGAGATCGACGCCGCGCGCCGCATCGAGTCGATTTCCGAGGCGTCCTTGATCAGACGCATCTCGTCGACGATCGGCAGCAGATCGACGATCGCAGCCGGTGCTCGCGTTCCCGACCGACTGTGCCCTCGCACCTCCGCCATCCAGCGTTGAACCCGTGAATCGAGGTCCGCGCTGGAACCGAGAGCGCAGAACAGAGCCGGTGCGTTCGCGAGCTGCGCCGGCAAGACCGCGTCGAGCGCATCGATCGGATGTGCTCCATCGAAGCCGAACGCGGCGCAGGCCACCTCCGGTCCGTAGCGGTACCCATCCCAGATCTCGCGCTCGGCATCCCTCGGGCGGCAGAACAACCACGCCTCGCGCCGATCGCCGTGTGCCACCAGCGCCAGAGCGGCGCCCGGCTCGCTGAATCCGGTGAGGTACCAGAAGTGGCTGTCGAAGCGGTATGGATACTCGGAATCGCTGTTACGGATGCGCTCGGGCGCCGTGAAGTGCACAGCAACGCCGCCGCCCTGGGCCGCCATCGCGTCGAGAACGCGGGCGCGGCGCGCACGGAAGGCTTCGGTCATCTCTGGAGCGGAAGCGGGCAGCGGAATCAAGCCACGATTCTACGGGCGTGGGCCGGCAGCCTCGGCCACGCCCGAGTTCCGCATCAAGGCGCGCAAGCTCGGACGGCGTGCCGACGTTGTACCAGCGGCCTGCGTAGTGCTCGCCGGTGACACGCCCCGCGCGTGCTGCGGCAGTAGAGCCACGGAAACAGCCGCGCACGGGCTGGAGCCAGGTCCGCAAACAGCTGCGGCGCGAAGACTCCGATGTTGGCGTACGTGTAAGCGCTGAGGAGCGTCAGGTGCGATCAGTCCGTCGACCAGCCCCATGTCGCCATGCGCATGAAACGCCGGGTTGTCGACGAGCACCAGGTGCGCATCGGCAGCGCCCGCGGCCAGTCGCGCGCCGATCACGGCCAGCGTCGAGTAGTCGAAATCGGTCACGATGTCGCCGCTGACAACGACGAACGGATCGCTGCCGAGCAGCGGCAGCGCGCGCACGATGCCGCCGAGCGTCTCGAGCGCATCGTCCGCATGGTCGCCCTCGCGCGAGTAGGCCAGCGTCACGCCGTAGGCCTCGCCGCTTCCAAGCACAGGCTCGAACGCGTCGGCCAGGTGCGCAACATTGACGACGAGATCGCGCACGCCGGCGCGTGCCAGCGCCTCGATCTGCCACTCGATCAGGCGCCGTCCATCCGACCGTCAGCAGCGGCTTCGGCACGTCGTCCGTCAGCGGCCGCATCCGCTCGCCCCGCCCCGCCGCCAAGAATCAGCGCTCTTCAGAAACCGCTCCGAGACTTCAGTGAGTGCGGCCGCTCCGCCGCTGCCTTTGTTTCTCGCGCACCGTCCGGAGCCGCCTCAAGCCGCGCGCGCGAGTTACACCCGCCGCGAGCGCACGTGCATCGCCGGAGTCAATGCGTACACGAGCGGCCTCCCTCAGAAGGTGTATCCCACCCGAACCGCCACGCCCTCGAGCTCGTCGAGCAGTCGCGCCAGCGGCGCCAGTTCGTCGTAGCGGCGGGCCACCGCGCGCACATAGCCGACGAAGCGCGGCGTGTCGGCCAGATAGTGCGGCTTGCCGTCGCGATAGTTGATGCGCGCAAAGATGCCGAGCACCTTCAGGTGGCGCTGCAGTCCCATCCACTCGAAGTCGCGCCAGAAGCCGCCGAAGTCGGCCGCGACCGGCAGACCGGCACGGCGCGCACGCTCCCAGTAGCGGATCGACCAGTCGATGACGCGCTCCTCGTCCCAGCTGACGAAGGCATCGCGGAACAGCGACGCGACGTCGTATGAGATCGGTCCCAACACCGCATCCTGGAAGTCCAGGACGCCGGGATTCGGCGAGGCCACCATCAGGTTGCGCGGCATGTAGTCGCGATGCACGTAGACCGCCGGCTGCGCCAGGTTCGAAGCAAGGATGCGCCGGAACATGGCATCCAGCACTTCGCGCTGCGCCGACGTGAGTATCGTGCTTCAGGTGCCGGGCGACGTACCAGTCGGGGAAGAGGTCCAGCTCGCGCCGCAGCAGCGCCTCGTCGTAGGGCGGAAGCTCGCCGGATCGGCTCGCGAGCTGCCAGCGCACCAGCGCGTCGATCGCGTCGGAGAAGAGTTGCGCTGCATTGGACTCGTTGAGCACAGCGAGATACGTCTCGCGTCCGAGATCGCTCAGCAGCAAGAAAGCCCTGCTGCTCATCGGCCTCGATGACCTCCGGCGCGTGCAGGCCGGCCGCTCGCAACAACTGTGCAACATGAATGAAGGGCCGGACGTCCTCCTTGCCCGGTGGTGCGTCCATGACGATGCGAGTCCCCGTCCCGGCCGCCACCCGAAAGTAGCGACGGAAGCTCGCATCCGCCGATGCCACAGCAAAGCGTCTCGGGTTCGATGGCGTGTTGTCGCGGCAGCGACTTCAGCCAGGCGCTGAGCTGGTCGCGACGGGCGTCGTTCGGCAGCTTCGGATGGGGTCGCATCGCTCATGAGGGAAGCATATTCGGTGAAGATATCGAAGTCGGACACTGATTGGCAGGGGGCGGTGCCTATAATCGCTGCGCCTTTCCGGCCCGACTTCGCTCACGAATTCTAAATGCCGCGCCCGCCGGCGAACGCCGCGCCGACCCTGAGCTTCGCAGTGCTGCCGCTGAGTGCTGCACTGCTCGCGGTGTATCCACTCGCAGTGGCGCGCTCAGACCGCGACGCCGGAGAACCTCCAAAGCCATGCGACACGCGAACGGAGGCGTGCCGCGGTCCGGCCGGCGACGAAGCGCCGTGGCTGCGGCTGAAGCTCGATCAGCTGCTGTCCGAGAAGCGACCGGTCAGTCGCGAGACGACACCCACGTACGCGCGCGCGCAACGCATCGAAGGCACGCTGGAAGAGCGGATCGTCCTCGAAGGCAACGCCGAGATCCGGCGCGGCGGCACGGTGCTGCGCGGCGATCGAATCACGTACACGCAAGCGACCGACCAGGTCGACGTCGACGGCAATGCGCGGATCTTCAGCCACGGCGCGTCGTTTTCGGCGCCGTCTTTGTCGTTCAAGGTGGACGCGCAGACCGGCGCCGATGTCAGAGGCGACCTTCACCTACGCCGCGCGCCAGGGCCGGGGCGAGGCGACGCTGATCGAGTTCCTCGGCGAACAGCGGGCCAAGATGGAGAACGCGTCCTTCACGACCTGCGCGCCGGGAGACAAGTCCTGGTGGGTCCAGGCTGACGAAATCGCGGTCGACGGCCTGGAAGAGTCAGCCACTGCGAGTTTTGCGCGGCTGTACTTCCAGGGCCTGCCTATCCTCGCGTCGCCGTACTTCGGCTTCCCGGTCGGCGAGCGCCGACGCACCGGGTTCCTGACGCCAAGCTTTGGGCTGAGCACGACGCTCGGCACCGACATCCGCACGCCGTTTTACTGGAACATCGCGCCGAACTACGACTACACGATATCGCCACGCGTCATGTCCAAGCGCGGCGTGCTGTTCGGCAACGAGTTCCGCTTTCTCACGCCGGAGCTCAACGGTACGCTGCTCTACGACGTCATTCCCAACGACCGCCAGGCGGAGCAATCACGCGACTACACGGGCGTGCGCCTCAACTATGCAGGGCCTGGGCGCGCTCTCGGGCTTTGCCGCGGGGGTGAACTACAACCGCGTGTCGGACGACAACTACTTCGTCGACTTCTCCAGCACGATCCTCGGATCCTCGCAGAAGGTACTGCCGCAGGACGCCTTCGTGTCGTTTACGCAGCCATACTGGAACTCGGGCGTGCGCGTGACGAAAAACCAGACGTTGCAGGACCCCCTTGCCCCCGTCACTCCGCCATACGAACGGGTGCCACAGGTGACGCTGAATGGCGCCGTGGCCGACTGGCGCGGCTGGGACCTCGGCATCCAGTTCGACGGGACGCGCTTCGTCAACCCGGGCTGCCGCAGCCGGAAGGCTCCCGCCTCGTAATCAACCCACGCGTCGCCTATCCGTTCCAGGCAGCGGGCTGGTTCGTCATTCCGCGCGCACAGCTGTCGGCCACCTACTACAGCATGGATGCAGAGAACTTCCAGTTCGAGACCTCGCAGAGCCGAGTGCTGCCGATCACTGAGCCTCGACAGCGGCCTCATCTTTGAGCGCGGCGGCGAGTGGTTTGGGCGCGCGGTGCAGCACACGCTGGAGCCGCGGCTGTATTACGCCTATATCCCGTACCGCGACCAGAGCACGTTACCCAATTTCGACAGCGCGCTGGCGGATCTCAACTACGTGCAGTTCTTCACCGAGAACATCTATTCGGGCTACGACCGCATCGTCAACGCCAACCAGCTGACTCTGGCCCTGGCGACCCGCATCCTGGACAACGACACGGGCGCGGAGTTCCTGCGAGCCGCCGTGGCCCAGCGCTACTACTTCACGCCGCAGAAGGTGACGCTGCCAGGAGAATCACCGCGCGCGAGTACGGAAAGCGACCTGCTGGCGGGCGTCTCGGCGCAGTTGGGCAACCACTGGGCGATGGACGTGGCGGTTCAGTACTCCGCGGAGCAGAGCGAGATTTCGCGCGCCACGGCGGGGGCACGCTGGCAGCCGCAGCGTTCTTCGGTCCTGAGTGCGTATTACCGCTATGTTCAGGGCAGCACCGATCAGCTCGATGTTTCGGCCCAGTGGCCGCTCTCGGACCGCTGGTATGCCGTCGGACGCTACAACTACTCGTTCGAGAGCCGCAAGCCGGTCGAGGTTATCGCCGGATTCGAGTTCAAGGAAGACTGCTGGGTGTTGCGTTTCGCGTTCCAGCGGTTCCAGACGACCACGGCCTCAAACACCACCAACTTCTATATCCAGCTGGAACTGACCGGCCTCACCAGTGTCGGAACCAACGCCCTCTCACAATTGCAGCGTAATATCCCCGGCTACCAGCGCATCTCCCCGCTGCCCCGGCAGCCGGGCATGTTCGAGTACTACGAGTAGATCCCATGGTGTTAACGTTTCGCGCGCCGCTGTGCGCGCTCCTTGCCTTTGTTGCTTTGGCAGCCACCGGGGTCTCGGCCCAGCAGGCACCGGCGACGACGCCACGACCGGCTGAGACCAACGCCCCGGCCACCGAACAAGTCGGAGCGCAGCCTGCAGCGCGTACGGCGCCAGCGCCACGCGGGTCGCAACCGGTGGACCGCATCATCGCAGTCGTCAACGACGAGGTGATCACGGCCAACGAGCTGCGCGCTCGCACGCGATGGCTGAGTTGCAGCTGCAACGGCAGAAAATTGCGCCGCCACCGCAGGACGTCCTTGCGCGCCAGGTGCTCGAGCGCATGATCGTCGACCGCGCACAGCTGCAGCTCGCGCGCGAGACTGGCGTGCGGGTGGATGACGCTACGGTCAACGCAGCGATGATGCGCATCGCCGAGTCCAACAACATCACCGTGCCCGCGCTGCGTCAGCGGCTCGAGGCCGAGGGAATCTCCTTCGCCCAGTTTCGTGAGGACGTGCGGCAGGACATCTTGCTGAATCGCCTGCGCGAACGGGAGGTTGACAGCCGCCTGCAGGTCTCCGACAGCGAGATCGACAACTTCATCGCGGATCAGGCCGGGATTTCCGCCGACGCCGAGGAGGTCAATCTCGCCCAGATCCTGCTGCGCGTTCCGGAAAACGCGACCCCGCAGCGACTCGACGAAACGCGCCAGCGCGCCGACGACCTCGTCGCCCAGCTGAAGGGCGGAGCTGATTTCGCGCGCCTGGCGGCCAGCTTTTCGAACGCTTCCGAGGCCCTACAGGGTGGCGAAATCGGTTGGCGCAGTGTGGACCGTCTGCCGACGCTTTTCCTCGATGCGATCAAGGGCGTGAAGGTGGGCGACATTGCGCCCATCGTGCGCAGTCCGAACGGCTTCCACATCCTCAAGGTTCTCGGCCGCCGCAGTGCGGTCGCCGGCAAGCTTGCCGGCGACCCGGTTCAGCAGACGCGCGTGCGCCATATCCTGCTGCGGGTCACCGATGTGACTCCCGAGCCCGACGTCAAGCGACGCCTGGAAGAGTTCAAAGTGCGTATCGAGGCCGGGCAAATCGAATTCGGCACCCTTGCCCGCTTGCACTCCGTTGACCCAAGCGGTAGTCGTGGCGGTGACCTCGGATGGGTGTACCCGGGCGATACGGTGCCCGAATTCGAGCGCGCCATGAACGCGCTCAAAATCGGCGAGGTCAGCGGACCGGTGCAGTCGCCCTTCGGCTGGCACCTGATCCAGGTGAACGAGCGCCGAACCGAGCCGGCCTCGGCCGAACGCTCACGCCAGGCGGCACGCCAGGCACTGCGCGAGCGCAAAAGTGAAGAGGCGTACCAGGATTGGCTGCGCCAATTGCGCGACAAGACCTACGTCGAGTACCGGTTCGAGGACCGCAGCTAGCACCGCTGCGACCTGGACCATGCGCCCGCGACTCGCAATCACGACTGGTGAGCCCGCCGGGATCGGCCCGGAGATCTCGGTGGCGGCGCTCGAGCCGCCGCTGCCGGCGGCGATCACTCTTGTTGGCGACGCAGACCTGATCGGCGCGCGCGCGGCGGCGCTCCCGGCGCCGAGTGCCGGACACGGTTGAGATCCTGCACGTCCCGCTCGCGGCGCCGGCTGTTGCCGGCCGCCTCGACGTGCGCAACGCACACTATGTATTGGCGACGCTCGACGCCGCCATCGACGGCTGCACAGCGGGACGCTTCGACGCGGTGGTCACCGCACCCGTGCAAAAGAGCGTCATCAACGACGCTGGCGTGCCGTTTTCCGGCCACACCGAGTACCTCGCGGAGCGCACGGCGACTCCGCAGGTGGTGATGATGCTGGCAGGGGTCGACGCCCCAAGGTCCGCTGCGAGTGGCGCTGGCAACGACGCATCTGCCGCTCGCGCGCGTCAGCGCTGCGATCACCTCCGAGCTGCTCGTCAAGCGTGCTCAGGATCATCGATCACGAACTGCGGCGGCGCTTTGGAGTCGCGAACCCGCGCATCGCAGTTGCCGGCCTCAATCCGCATGCCGGCGAAGGCGGACATCTCGGCCACGAAGAGATTGAAGTCATTGCGCCCGCAATCGAACGGGCGCGCGAGGCCGGCATCGATGCGTACGGCCCGCTGCCGGCCGACACGTTGTTCGTCCCGACGGTCGCGCGACGTTTCGACGCCGTGCTGGCGATGTTCCACGATCAGGGTCTTCCGGTGCTCAAGTACGCGACCTTCGGGCATGGAGTGAACGTCACCCTTGGCCTGCCGTTCGTGCGCACGTCAGTGGATCACGGGACCGCGCTGGACTTGGCCGGGCGCGGCACGGCCGACGCCGGGCAGCCTACGCGCCGCGCTTGAACTGGCGATCGAACTGGTGGCAAAGCAACAAGCATGAGCGCGCATGGCCGCCCCGAGCAGGCGATTCGGGCGCAGCGAGAAGGCAACTCGGTGAACGCCCGCAGCCGCTCGCCGCACGACCGCAATCACAGCGCGCCAGAGGCTCAGACTGGCATTTCGAACGACGCTGCGCGACATCGCGCACGGAAGCGCTTCGGGCAAAATTTTCTGCACGATCCGCGCGTCATCGCGCGCATCGTCGACGCGATCGATCCGCGCCCGGGGCAGACCATCGTCGAGATCGGCCCGGGTCAGGCGGCGCTGACGCGCCCGCTGTTGCAGCGCGCCGGGCATCTCACCGCGATCGAGATCGACCGTGACTTGGCGGCGCGACTGCGCAGCGAATTTCCACCGCAGCAGTTGACGCTGATCGAGGCCGACGCACTCGCGTTCGACTGGGCCAGCCTTCCTGGGCAACTGCGCTTGGTCGGCAATCTGCCTTACAACATCTCGTCGCCGCTGTTGTTTTCCCTGACGACAATTGCCGAGCGCGTACTCGACCAACATTTCATGTTGCAGAAGGAAGTGGTCGACCGCATGGTGGCGCCGCCCGGCAGCAAGACCTACGGCCGACTCTCGGTCATGCTGCAGTCGCGCTACCGGTTGGTAAGGCTTTTCGATGTGCCGCGTGGAGCGTTCAATCCGCCGCCGCAGGTGACGTCGAGCATCGTCCGGATGGAACCGCTGCCAGTGGCCGACCTGCCGAGCGTGGACGCCGAGGCATTCAGTCGCGTGGTGGCCGCGGCGTTCGGTCAGCGCCGCAAGACGCTGCGCAATGCACTGGCCACCCTGCTCGATGCCGGCGCGATTGCGTCGGCCGGCGTCGACCCGCAGGCTCGCGCCGAGACGCTCGCGAACGATGCGTTCGTCCGACTGGCGAGGCAACTCGGCCGACTTCCGTCGCCCGGTATTACACAGGCGTCTGGATAAGCTCGATCTTGTAGCCGTCAGGATCCGTCACGAATGCGATGATCGTGGTGCCGCCCTTGACCGGACCCGCCTCGCGCGTGACATTGCCGCCGGCTTTGCGAATGCGCTCGCACGCCGCGTAGGCGTCCGCCACGGCGATGGCGACGTGGCCGAAGGCCGTGCCCATCTCATAGCGCTCGACTCCGTAGTTGTACGTCAGTTCGAGCACCGCATGCTCGCGCTCGTCGCCATAGCCCACGAAGGCCAGCGCGTACTTCTGCTCCGAACGATCGGTTGTTCGCAGCAGCTTCATCCCAAGCACCTGTGTGTAGAAGTCGATCGACCGCTGCAGATCGCCGACGCGCAACATGGTGTGCAGGATTCTCATCGAAGTTCCTTACATGATTGCATCGAAGTTCCGTACCTGGTTGAAGTTACCCTGCCTCGACAAGCGTGCCTGCCTGCGTACCAAAGTCAAAGTGGCAGCGCCGAGATGTCGATGCGACGGATCTCATCGCGCGCCGCCTCGAAGCCCGGCAGCAGCTGAGAAACCGCCTGCCAGAAACGCGGGCTGTGATTGAGTTCCTCGAGATGGGCGAGCTCATGCGCGACGACGTAGTCGATCACGGGCAAGGCAAAGTGGATCAGACGCCAACTTAACCGGATCCGCCCGTCGTGGGTGCATGAACCCCATTGCGAACGCGCCGACGACAACGTCCAACCGGCAAAGCGGGCGCTGATGCGATCGGCAAACCGCGAGATGCGCTCGTCGTACACGCGCCGGGCCTCCCCCTGCAACCAGGCCTGCACGGCATCGCGCCACTGCAGCTCGTTGGCATCCGGCGGCAGTGTGACGCGCAGTTCACCCGCGGTGTGGAGAGTCGCGGTTGCCTCCGCTCCGAGCCGCAGCGTCACATGGCCGCCCAGGTAGGGCAGCGTGGCCCCATCGGCGAACCGCACTGGCTGCAGTCTGCGCTTCACTCGCCATTCATGCCACTCGCGCTGCTTGGCCACGATCCAGCGTCGCTTCTCGCCAATCGCAGACTCGATTTCGCGCAGCGGTACCCACCGGGGCGCACTGACCGTCAAGCCCTGGTCATCGATCTGGAAACCGATGGAGCGACGACGCGCCCGCCGCAGGCGGTATATGAGAACTTCGGCGCCGACCTGCACCCGCCGCGCTCGTGGATCGGCGGCGGCGGCGTCGACCAGTACCGGGGCGACCGGCGGGTCCAGTGCCAGCGCGAGCTGCTCACCGACTGAGGCAATCAGCTTCTTCATGCCGTACCCTCGCGCCCCACGGCCGACGCTGGCAGTCGCCCGCGCACGTAGGGACCGCTGTAACGATGTGGCGCCAGTCGGCGCATCTCGGTCTCGATCCAGCGCTCCACCGTAGCCGCCACTTCGTCGACGCCCTTGCCGCGCGAGTCGATCGGCGGCCCGATGGACACGGTGATCGTGCCGGGGCGCCGAATGAAAGCATTGCGTGGCCAGAGTTCGCCCGAGTTGACCGCAATTGGAACGGCGAAGGCACCCGTGCGGACGGCAAGGCGCGCGCCGCCCGTCTTGTAGCGCCGCGTCGACCCCGGTTTGGTACGCGTGCCCTCGGGAAAGATCACGATCCACCAGCCGCGCCCGAGCCGATCGATGCCCTGCTCGACCACCTGCTCGAACGCATCCTGTCCCTTACGGCGATCGATGCTGATCATCTGCGCCGAGGCAAGTCCCCAGCCGAAGAACGGAAGCCAGTTCAACTCGCGTTTGTAAACAAACGTCAGGTCACGCGGCATGAACGACGGCAGCCACAGCGTCTCCCAGGACGACTGATGCTTCGGCAGAAGGATGGCGGGGCCGTCCGGCAGGTTATCCCAGCCTTCGACGTTCCATTTGATGCCGCAGATCGTCCGCGCACCCCAGATCGCCATCTTCGTGTAGCGGGTGCACAGGTAGTAGCGCGTATGCACCGGGAACAGCCAGCCGGTGAGCACGACGAACGACCACGGAATGACGACGACGATGAGAAAGGCCAGGTACAGCGCCGAGCGCAGGGCCAGCAGCATCCAGATCAGCCCGCCGTGAGCTTCGAAATATCAGCTACGCGGTTCATCGTGTCGTGCAGTTGCCCCAGCAGCCCGAGCCGGTTCGCGCGCAGTTTTTCATCGTCGACGTTGACCATCACCTCGTCGAAGAAGCTGTCCACGGGCAACTTCAGCGGCGCCAGCGCGCGCAGCATCCCGGTGTAGTCGCCCTGCGCGTGCAAGGTCTCGGCATGCGGCTGCAACTCGGCATATGCGGCACCGAGCGCCCGTTCGGCGGGCTCCATCAGCAAAGCGCGATCGAATGTCACCGGAACGCCATCCGCCTTCTTCAGGATGTTGCCAATCCGTTTGTTGGCCGCCGCCAGGCTTGCCGCCTCCGGCAACTCCATGAAGGCCCGCACGGCGGCGAGCCGCTTGGGCACCAGATCGACACGCAGCCACGCCTCTGCCAGCACAGAATCGATTTCCTGCGCGCCAAAGCCTTCGTCCCGCAGCAATCCGGCCAGACGATCGGAGAAGAACGCGAGCAGCGCCGCGCGTGCGCCGTCGACATCCTTCAGTGCAGCCGCCGGGAAGGCCGCCAGCGCCCGGTCGACCAGGCCTCCCAGTTCCAGCGGCAACGCCTCCTCCTTCAACATGCGCAGCACGCCCAGCGCGTGGCGACGCAATGCGTATGGATCCTTCTCGCCGGTCGGCTTCTCGCCGATGCCGAACAGGCCCGCCAGCGTCTCGAGCTTGTCGGCCAGCGCAACACAGATGCCCGCCATCGACGAGGGCAGAGCGTCGCCGGCAAAACGCGGCTGGTAATGCTCGCGGATCGCCAAGCGCCACATCGGTCGACTCGCCGTCGTGACGCGCGTAGTACTCGCCCATGATGCCCTGCAGCTCGGGGAACTCGCCGACCATCAGGGTACGCAGGTCCGCCTTCGCCAGTCGAGCCGCTCGTTCAACGTGGGTGACGTCCAGCCCGAGTTCGCGCGCGATCCCGACGGCGATACCGGTGACGCGCTCGACGCGTTCGAGTTGCGAGCCGAGCTTGTTGTGGTAAACGACGTTCGCCAGACCCGTGAGGCGGCTCTCGAGTGTCTGCCTGCGATCCTGGTCATAGAAGAACTTCGCATCAGCCAGCCGTGCGCGCACGACCCGTGCGTTGCCGGACACGATCGCCTCGGGATTGTTGGCATCGACGTTAGACACCAGCAAGAAGCGGTCGATCAGCGTACCCCGCTCGCTCTTGAGCGCGAAGTACTTCTGGTTCTGCTGCATCGTCAGGATCAGGCACTCCTGTGGCACCAGCAGAAATTCCGTATCGAAGTCGGACGCGTACACCGTGGGCCATTCGACGAGCGCCGTGACTTCGTCGAGCAATTCCTCGGGCGCGATGACCGTGGCGCCGAGCCGTGCGCCCTCGCGTGCCAGCTGCTGCTCGATGCGCGCGCGGCGTGCTGCGAACGATGGAATTACCTTGCCCTCGTCCTGCATCTGCTCGACGTAGGTGTCGGCCGAGTGCAGTGCGATTTCGCCCTTGCACATGAAGCGATGGCCCTGCGTCTTAGTGCCGGCGGTCAGTCCCAGCGCATGCACCGGAACGACCTCATGTCCGTGCAGCGCCACTAGCCGATGGGCTGGCCGGACGAACTGGACCGTCGTCACACCGTCGGCAAGCTGGTAGCTCATCATCTTGGGGATGGGCAGCCCGGCAATCGTTTCGTCCAGCGCCGCCTGCAAGGCGATGTGCAGGTTCTGTCCAGCCGCAATGCTGTGGAGGTAGATTGACTCCGCCTTGCCGTCGTTTTCGACGACCAGCGAGTCCGGCCCTTGGCTGGCCCCGACCGGCAAGGCGGCCAGATGACCACGGCCCAGTCCTTCGAGCTTCTTCAGGAACGCCTGCGTCCAGTTGCGCGCGGCATCGCGCGCCACCGCGAGTGGCATGAGCTTCTGCTTGAATGGCTTGTCGGCCGACCGGCGGGCGACATTGGTGATGTGCACCGCGAGGCGGCGCGGTGTACCGAACGGCGTCACCCGACTGTCCGGATCAAGAAAGTGCCGGCTGTATAGGCCCGCCTCGATGCCAGTGGCAAAAGCTTCCGACAGGGCCCTGAGTGCGCGCGGAGGCAGCTCCTCCGTGTGCAGTTCGACCAGTAGCGACGCCCTCATCACGCCACCTCCCGCCGGGCGTCGATCCCGAGCATCGGGAAGCCGAGCCGCTCGCGCGACTCGTAGTAGCTCTGCGCCACCGCTCGTGCCAGGTTGCGGATACGGCCGATGTACGCCGCGCGCTCGGTCACGCTGATCGCGCCCCGCGCATCGAGCAGGTTGAAGGTGTGGCCGGCCTTCAGCACCATCTCGTAGGCCGGCAATGCCAGTTGCACCGACATCAGTCGCTGGGCCTCGCCTTCGAACAGGTTGAACAAGCCGAGCAGCTTCGCCGGATCGGACTGCTCGAAGTTGTAGGTGCTCTGCTCGACTTCGTTCTGGTGAAACACGTCACCGTAGGTCAGCCTGCGCTCGACGCCTCGCTCGTGCCACGTAGCCCAGACGAGATCGAACACGTTCTCGCACCCCTGCAGATACATTGCCAGCCGCTCGAGCCCATAGGTAATCTCGCCCGTAATCGGCCGGCACTCGAGGCCACCTACCTGCTGGAAGTAGGTGAACTGCGTGATCTCCATGCCGTTCATCCAGACTTCCCAGCCCAGCCCCCAGGCACCGAGCGTCGGGTTTTCCCAGTTGTCCTCGACGAAGCGCACATCGTTCTTGCGCAGATCGAAACCGAGCGCCTCGAGCGAACCGAGGTAACGCTCCAGTATGTCCAGTGGCGAGGGCTTCAGCACCACCTGGTACTGGTAGTAGTGCTGCATGCGGTTCGGGTTTTCGCCGTAGCGACCATCCTTCGGCCGGCGCGACGGCTGCACGTAGGCCGCGCGCCACGGCTCGGGTCCGATCGACCGCAGGAAGGTCGCTGTGTGGGAGGTGCCGGCGCCGACCTCGAGGTCGATCGGCTGCAACAGCGCACAACCCTGGCGGTTCCAGTAGTTCTGCAGTCGCAGGATTGTTTCCTGAAAGGTGATCATGACGAGGCTTCAGCGCGGAAGGTGGCGCGCAGCAGCCGCGATTCTACTGAGCACTGCTGTGGCGACCCGAGCGCGCGATGGCGGCCGAGAACAGCAGAACAATGACACCGATCGCGAGCGCCGGCGCGTTGCCGTAGCGGATATACGGTGTAAGCCCGTCCTGGCCCTGGACCGTGCCATCGAGTGCGCCCGCGGTGCTGAACGGAAGTTGCGCCACCACCGTGCCGCCGGCGTCGACAATCGCGGTGGCGCCAGTGTTTGTGGCCCGCAGCATCGGGTGTTGCGTCTCGAGCGTCCGCATGCGCGAGATCTGTAAGTGCTGTGGCAGTGCGATCGAGTCCTCGAACCACGCCAGGTTGGACAGGTTAAGCATCATGGTCGGCGCTTGCGCCGGGTCGTGCCAGGCACGCCGGATCACGTGACCGAACAGATCCTCGTAGCAGATGTTCACCGCAATGCGCTGCCCGGCGATGTTCATCGGCCGCTGATCGGAAGCGCCGCGCTCCTGGTCGCCGATGGGCATCTGCATCAGATCGACAAACCAGCGAAACCCCCACGGGATGAACTCCCCGAACGGCACCAGATGCTGCTTGCTATAGCGCTGCCAGGCCGACGCATCGGACGTCAATCCGACCGCGCTGTTGTAGTAGGCCATCGGCGGCTCCTCGATGAACACGCCGAAGATGAGGCCGCTTGCCTGCTCGCGGGCGTAGGCGCGGAAGGCCTCGAGGGCCTCGTCCGGCACGAAGCCGAGTGGCACCGGGAACACGGACTCCGGCAGCGCAACCAGGTCGACCCGGGGCCCCTGCATCAGCGCCCAGTGTTCCTCGAAGGCGCGGCGCAGTCCTTCGGAGGTGAACTTGGCGTCCTGCGGAATGTTCGCCTGTACGAGCCGCACCTTCAGGGGTGTGCCAACGGGCTGCGTCCACCGCTGCTGTCCGATGAGGGTCCCACCTGCGAGCGCAAGTGCAAGCACCCCCGCCGCCCAGACGTAGCCACGGGTGCCCCGCTGGCGAAGTGGCAGGGCAAAGATCGCGAGCGCGCCGGCGAGCAGCGCCGCGACGAAACCGATGCCGTAGACCCCAATGACCGGAGCGAATCCTGCGAGCGGGCCGTCGGTATGCGCGTAGCCGCTTGCCAGCCACGGAAAGCCGGTGAAAAGCGTGCCGCGAAGCCACTCCGATAATGCCCAGCTGGCGGGCAACGCCAGCGCTAGTCGCAGAAACGGCGCCGCGGCGATGCGCTGCGCGACCGCGAGCGCCAGCGCCGGGTAAAGCGCGAGGTAAGTGCAGAACGCCGCGGTCGCGGCAGCGGCCAACGGCGCGGGCATCTGGCCATAGACATGCATGCTGATGTAGACCCATGACACGCCCACGCCGAACCACCCCAGGCCGAACGCAAGGCCCAGCAACGCCGCCGCCCGGGGCCGCTCGGTGCGCGTCGCCAGTGCAAACAGCAGCGCGAGCGTGAGCACCTGCAGCCACGGCCGCTCCCAAGGCGCGAACGACAGCGCGTGCAGCACGCCGGCGACAGACGCGAGCAGTCCCAGGGCCGGACCCCGGAGCAGAGGAGTCATCGAAGTGAAAGGGAATTCCTGGACGAGGAGCTGCGATGATGCCAGCCCGCCGGCGTAGGTCCGTCAGGCCGACGGCTGGTGTTCGCTCGCCTCGAGGAATTCGCGGACAACCGTCTTCGGGACGCGGTTGACGAGGAAAAGGTGCACCTGCCGGGCGTCGGCGCGCAGCACTTCGAAGCGCACGTCCCCAAATTCCACCGCGTCGCCGCGCCGGGGCACGCGGCCAAAGCGGTCCGTGACGAGGCCGCCGATGGTGTTGAACTCTTCGTCCGGATACTTCGTTCCAAAGGCATCGTTGAACTGTCCGATTTCGGTCAGCGCCTTGACGCGGTACTTGCCATCTTCCTCGGCGATGATGGCGTCGTCGCTCTCGTCGAAGTCATATTCGTCCTCGATGTCACCAACAATCTGCTCGAGCACGTCCTCGATCGTGATCAGGCCGGCCACGCCGCCGTACTCGTCGACGACGATCGCGATGTGATTGCGGTTTGCGCGAAAGTCGCGCAGCAGCACGTTCAGCGGCTTGCTTTCCGGGATGAACACCGCCGGCCTCAGGCTGGCGCGCACGTCGAAGCCGGACTCCGTGTAGTAGCGCAGCAGGTCCTTGGCGAGCAGAATGCCGATCACGTGGTCGCGATTGCCATCGATCACCGGGAATCGCGAATGCGCCGTGTCGATGACGAACGGGATCCACTTGGACGGCGGCTCCGAGATGTCGACCACGTCCATTTGCGGCCGCGGGATCATGAGGTCGCGCGCGCGCAATTCCGAGACCTGCAACACACCCTCGATCATCGACATCGCGTCGGCGTCGAGCAGGTTGCGCTCGTGCGCCTCGTGCAGCGCCTCGAGCAACTCCGCGCGGTTTTCGGGCTCGCGAAAGATGAACGCCGTCAGGCGCTCGATCAGGGTCTTGTGCTTGTGGCGCGGGTGGGGACTGCTCGGAGCGGGGTCAGACATCGGTCGGGAGTAGTCCGGCACTATCGAGGCCGATCCTGCTCGCAAATGATGACGCAATCAGAATACACGACGGGTTTCGCGGTTGGATGACGTTTGGACGCGAAGCGTGCTGGTCACAGGAGTGCGGTGTGTAGGCGATCACTCATCGGCAAACCTTTCATTTGCCTCGCTCTCCCGCTACGTCCTTGTCACACGGTGGGATTGCACCACTAGGAAAGAAACCGCAACGCTGCCCGCTCGAACGCTCGCACCATTCACGAGGCCAGGAACGCTAGGCCGCTGCGTACGGATCGTCGAGGCCGAGGCGCGCAAGGATCTCCACCTCGCGTGCCTCCATCTGTCGTGCCGCCGCCGCGCGATCGTGGTTGTACCCCTGGGCATGCAGGGTGGCGTGGACAACCAGGTGCGCGAGATGTGCCCGGAAGGTCAGGCCCCGCTCACGGGCAGCACGGCGGACGGCCGGCGGGCAGATCACGATGTCGGCCAGCACCCGCGGTGTCTGCGCGTAATCGAATGTCAAAACATCGGCGGCATAGTCCCGACCCCGGAAGGTGCAGTTCAGCCGTCGACCTTCGCGCGCACCGACGAAGCGCACTACGAGTTGGGCGTCGCACTCGAGCGCGGCTGCGATCCAGCGCGCCAGCGTCGCCCGCGCAGGCATGGTGGCAAATCGGCCGAGCCCCTGGATCGTCAGGTCAATCGTCGGCATCACACGCGGCGACGGCGTGAAGCGCTCTCATCGCCGCTGGCCTCGGCGCGCGCCTCGGCCGCTTCGTAGGCCTCCACGATGCGCCCCACCAGTGGATGGCGCACCACGTCGGCGGCCGTGAAATAGACCATGGCAATGCCGCGCACCTCAGCCAGGACATGCTGCGCCTCGATCAGTCCACTCGCTGTGCCGCGCGGCAGATCAATCTGCGTCACGTCGCCGGTCACCACTGCCCTGGAGCCAAAGCCGATGCGCGTGAGGAACATCTTCATCTGCTCGCGCGTCGTGTTCTGCGCTTCGTCCAGGATGACAAAGGCCTGGTTCAACGTTCGGCCGCGCATGTAGGCGAGCGGCGCGATTTCGATTGTCTGGCGCTCGAGCAGACGCTGGGTCTTGTCGAAACCCAATAGGTCGAACAATGCGTCGTACAACGGGCGCAGGTACGGATCAACCTTTTGCGCCAGGTCGCCCGGCAGGAATCCGAGGCGCTCTCCGGCCTCCACGGCCGGTCGCGTCAGGACGATGCGCTTGACGATGTCGCGTTCGAGCGCGTCTACGGCCGCCGCCACCGCGAGGTAGGTCTTGCCTGTTCCCGCCGGCCCGATGCCAAAGGTGACGTCATGGGCCAGCATTGCCGCGATATAGTCGCGCTGCCGCGGCGTGCGTCCGTGCAGGTCCGGGCGTCGGGTATGTAACTGCGGCTGCCCATCCGCCTCGTCCTTGGCCTGCTCGGGCGCAACGCGCTGGCCGCGCTGCTCGACGACATAGAGTTGAATATCGTCGACCGAGATCGGTCGCCCGGTCCGATGGGCACGCTCAAGGAAGTGCTCGAGCAGCCTGACCGCCGCCTGCGCGTGTTCGGCGCCGCCTTCGACCCGAAATTGGTGGCCGCGTCGCGCAATGGTCACATCGAATTCCGTCTCGACCTGCCGCAGGTTGACGTCGAGCGGACCTGTGACGTTCGCAAGATCGTCGTTGTCGACGTCCGAGGTGAAGGTCAGGACCTTCTTGGCTGAGGATGCGCTGCGACGTGCCACGTACGAAGTCTAGCCTTCACCCACGTCTTGCAAGGAGCCTACGCCTGGGGTTGGGGCTTCGACCGCCAAGCCGACTTCAATGCTCAGCCACCAGCGCCGGCACCCTCACACACCAGCACTTCCCCCCGCAACGAATGCGGCAGCGCCTGTGTCACGCGCAGGTCGATCATCTGGCCGACCAGGCGTTCAGTACCGGCAAAATTGACGATCCGGTTGTTTTCCGTTCGGCCCATCATTTCGGACCTGTCACGGCGCGAGGGACCCTCAACAAGGACACGCTGCGCGCTTCCAACCATGGCCTCACTGATGCGGGCGACGTTGGCGTTGATGCGCGCCTGCAGCGCCTGCAGGCGCGCGAGTTTGAGCTCCGGCGACGTGTCGTCGGCGAGATCAGCCGCCGGCGTCCCCGGGCGCTTGCTGTAGACGAAGGAAAACGACGCGTCGAAACCGATGTCCTCCACCAGCCGCATCGTCTTGCCGAAGTCCTCTTCTGTTTCGCCGGGGAAGCCCACGATAAAGTCGGACGACAGGGAGATGTCTGGCCGCACCTGGCGCAGCCGGCGGATGATCGACTTGTACTCCAGCACGGTGTAGCCGCGCTTCATCGCGACGAGCACGCGGTCGCTGCCCGCCTGCACCGGCAGGTGCAGGTGATCGACCAGTTTCGGCACCCGGGCATAGACGTCGATCAGGCGTTGCGTGAACTCCTTCGGGTGCGAGGTCGTGTAGCGAATGCGCTCGATGCCCGGGATCTCGGCGATGTACTCGAGCAGCAGCGCAAAGTCCGCGATCTCGCCCGACTCGCCCATCGCGCCTCGGTACGCGTTGACATTCTGGCCCAGAAGCGTGACTTCCTTGACACCATGGTCCGCCAGGTCGGCCACTTCCATCAGCACATCGTCGAACGGACGGGAGATCTCCTCGCCGCGGGTGTAGGGCACGACGCAGAAGCTGCAGTACTTGCTGCAGCCTTCCATGATGGAAACAAAGGCACTCGGGCCTTCGACGCGCGCGGGCGGCAGGTGATCGAATTTTTCGACTTCGGGGAAGGAGATGTCGACCTGCGGCCGTCCAGTGCGGCGTCGCGCTTCGATGAGTTGCGGCAGCCGGTGCAGCGTCTGCGGTCCGAACACAATGTCGACGAAGGGAGCGCGCTCGACGATCGCGGCACCTTCCTGGCTCGCCACGCAACCGCCAACGCCGATCAGGAGGTCGGGCCGCGCGCGCTTCAAATGCTTGACGCGCCCGAGGTCGGAAAAGACCTTCTCCTGCGCCTTCTCGCGCACCGAACAGGTGTTGAAGAGGATGACATCGGCGTCGCCCGGATCATCGGTCGCCGTCAGCCCGTGCGCGGCGTTGAGCACATCGGACATCTTGTCCGAGTCGTACTCGTTCATCTGGCATCCGAACGTCCGGATGTAGAGCTTCTTGGTCGGCATGGTCGCGAGCCGGTGTAGAGCCGGTGGCGAGGAGAAACGCGAATTCTAAGGGCCACCAGCCTCCGCACGGGCCACAGCCAGGGCGGACTCAGCGTTCGGGCGGCAGCAACCAGACCTGGTTCACCAGGCCCGTGGCGTCAGTTTTGTAGCGCACGCGCGATCCCGCCGGCACCTGGTTGGGCGTGATCGTCAGGTTGGCCGCGTTGTAGACACGCGCGCCGGGCGCCAGGCGCATCGGCTTGCCGTCGATCGCCACTTCAGGCAGTTGCCCGGTCGTCATCGTGCCGATCACGCTGCCATCGGGTTGCGTCTTGTTCGAACTGCCGCAGCCAGCGACCAATGACGCGACCAGCGAGATGGCAATCAGGAACGCAGGTGCGCGCATCATCAGAGAGGATAGTGGTGGCGGATCAGGGACTCGAACCCCGGACACAAGGATTATGATTCCTCTGCTCTAACCAGCTGAGCTAATCCGCCGCGGGCGCGAATTATCTGCGGATCGCAGGGTCGGGGTCAAATGAGGCGCCAAGGCGCTGCGCGTGCCACAACGCGTGAAAGTGATGCACCGGTCCGTGGCCAGCTCCCACCGTAAGTTCATCGGCGTGCAGCAACGCTTGTGTCAGGTAGGTCTTGGCGCGGCGTGCGGCCGTGGCGACATCCGAACTTCGAGGCAGTAGCGTCGCCAACGCCGCTGAGAGCGTGCAGCCCGTGCCGTGGGTATTGCGCGTCGCCACGCGTTCGGCCCTGAGTTCGATCATGCGGTCGCCGTCGTGCAGCAGGTCAGTCGCTTCGTTGCCCGGCAAGTGGCCACCCTTCAGGTAGACCCAGCGCTCCTTGTCGCCACGCATCAGAGCGCGCAAGCGCTCGGCGACGCGATACATTTCCTTCACTGTCTCAACGGGGCGCGACCCGAGCAGAACGCCTGCCTCGGGCAGATTCGGCGTCAGGACGGTCGCCAGTGGCAAAAGAGCTTCACGCAACGCGCCGGTTGCCGACTTGTCCAGCAGTGCATCACCACTTTTCGCCACCATCACTGGGTCGAGCACGATGGGGTCCAAGCGCCAGCGTGAGAGCCGCTCAGCGACCACGGCGATGACGGGCGCACGGCCGACCATGCCAATTTTCGTCGCGCTGATGCGCACGTCGGCCAGGAGGGTATCGAGTTGCTCACCGACGAACTCCGGCGTGATTGGCAGTACCCCGCTCACCGCCCGGGTGTTCTGCGCCGTCAATGCCGTCACGACCGCGCATGCAAACCCTCCAAGCGCGCTGATCGCCTTGACGTCTGCCAGGATGCCGGCCCCGCCGGACGGGTCGACGCCGGCAACAGTCAGGATGTTGGGTACGGTGCTACTCATAAGACGATTCATCGAAACGGAAACCGGTCACTAGCTTGACATGGCCCGACGCACGCCCGTATATTACTGACCAGTCAGTCATTTAAACTGCTCTGATTCCAGTGCAGGAGCGGGGAGTTGCCGTCCCCCTCCCCCGAGGCGCCCCGCTCCTAGTACTGGATGTCCCGATGACCACGACCACCGAAACCAACATCGCCAAGCCCCGCTGGGAGCGCCGCAAGGAAGCTCGGCCCGCCGAACTCGTTTCTGCGGCACTGCAGCTCTTTGTCGAGAAAGGCTATGCCGGTACTCGGCTCGACGACGTGGCGGGCCGCGCCGGTGTCTCAAAGGGGACGCTGTATCTGTACTTCGAGAACAAGGAAGAACTGTTCAAGGCGGTAGTGCGCGAAAACATCGTTGCGCGCATCAGCCAGAGCGCCGACGAAGTCCTTCACTTCGACGGCACGAGTGCAGAACTCCTGCGTCGCCTGATCACCACCTGGTGGGACGAATACGGCAGCAGCACCGCCGGCGGCATCGGCAAGCTGATGATGGCCGAAAGCGGCAACTTTCCTGAGATCGCGCGCTTCTTCCTTCGAAGAGGTCATCGAGCCGTGGCACCGCATTCTGGCGGCCGTCATCCAGCGCGGTGCCGAACGCGGGGAATTTCGCAACGTGAAGCCCGAGATGTTCGCTCGTGTGGTGACGGGTCCCCTGGTCATGCTGTCGTTATGGAAGCATTCATTCGGCGCCTGCAGCCAGCAGCCGCTCGACGCCGACGCGTTTCTTGCTACTCACCTGGACATAGTGCTGTCTGCCCTGCGGCCGGCCTGAACGTGCGATGCGTGCGACAGAACGCATGAATCGCGGGTCGAACAGCGGCAGACGCCCAAAGATGCACTGATAGACTTTCGCGCGGCAGTGATCAGGGCACAGCTCAGCGAACAGGCGACGGGGCAGTCAATGCAGCCGATGGACTTCGAAAAAGCGCGTTTCAACATGGTCGAGCAGCAAGTGCGGCCATGGGACGTGCTCGACCAGTCCGTGCTCGACCTGCTGTTCGTCGTCAAGCGTGAAGATTTCGTGCCGCCCGCGTACCGTGCGCTGGCTTTTTCCGACCTGGAGATCCCGCTCCGCATCGACGGCGTCGACACCGGGGAATGCATGTGGTCGCCCAAGCTGGAGGCGCGCATCCTGCAGGAACTTGCGCTGAAGCCGCATGAGAATGTGCTGGAGATCGGCACCGGCTCCGGCCATCTGACGGCGCTCCTGGCGCACAAGGCACATCACGTCGTATCAGTCGAAATCGATCCGCGTCTCGAGGCCTTCGGCGCGACGAACCTGGCACGCGCCGGAGTCCACAACGTCAGGCTCGAAGTTGGGGATGCCAGCCGCGGCTGGATGTCGAGGGCTCCATACGATGCCATCGCAGTGACAGGCTCGTTGCCTGCGATTCCAACGGCGCTGCGCAGCCAGCTGAAGATTGGCGGCCGACTGGCTGCCATCGTGGGACGCGGTCCGGTGATGTCGGCCGAAATCGTCACGCGAGTGTCCGAAACCAGTTTCGATACGTTGAGGCTCTTCGAGACGTGGCTCAAGCCGCTGCGCAATGCCGAACAGCCGTCGAGCTTCCGCTTCTGATGAAAACGGTTTCTGCCCGCGAGCTGGCGGCGTGGCTGGCTGATGACATGCGCGACAAGCCGCTGCTGCTCGACGTCCGCGAACCCTGGGAAACTCAGATCTGCCGCATCGACGGATCAGAACTGGTGCCAATACAGGCGCTGGCCGCGCGCCTGCCGGACCTCGCCGGCGAGCGGCCGATCGTTTGCATCTGCCATCACGGGGGACGCAGCGCGCATGTGGCAATGTTTCTCGCGCGCCATGGCTACGAGGATGTCTATAACCTGACCGGCGGCGTCGATGCGTGGGCCCGCCAGGTCGACACGGCGATGCCGACCTACTGAAGAACCCGGAGAGTTCACGATGACCCAACCCTCGCGCCTGTTTGCACTGCGGCCGATCGCCGCCGCACTGATCAGCGCCACCGCCTTCGCGCTGGCCGCGAACCAGGCCGCTGTGGCGCAAGTGCCCGCGCCAAGCACCGATACGCAGGCCATGCTGGAAGCCGCGAAGCGTGCGCCGCGCAACGACCTGTTGCAGATCTACCGTGAGGCACTCGCCAACGATGCCACCTATGCGGCCGCGCGTTACCAGCAGCAGGCCGCGCAGGAGCGCGTGCCTCAGGCCCGATCCGGCCTGCTGCCCAACGTTGGGCTGACCGGCCGTACCGATCTCAACCGGTACCAGTCGACCGAACCCGACATCACCAACAGCTACAACGTCTATGGCGGCGGCCTGAACCTGACGGTTCCGGTCTATCGCCCGCAGAACTGGGAGGCGCTGGAGCAGGCCAAGATTTCAGTGATGACGGCCGACCTGACGCTGCAGCAGTCGACCCAGGACCTGACGCTCAGGGTGGCGACCGCGTACTTCAACGTGCTGGGAGCGCGCGATCAGCTGATTGCGCTCGAGGCGGCGAAAAAGGCCACTCTCGAACAACTGCAGCAGGCGAAGCGGGAGTTCGAGGTGGGCACCAAGACCATCATCGACACCAACGAAGCGCAGGCCCGATACGACCAGATCGTGGCGCAGGAGCAGGTGGCGCTCGGCACGCTGCTCGTTCGGCGCAGCGAACTGCAGACGATCATCGGCCGCGACCTCGGCACCCTGGCGCCCCTGCGGGACCGACCGAACCTGACGCCGCCGCAACCGTCCGACCTCACACAGTGGGTGCGATCGGCCGAAGACACCAGCTACGCCGTGCAGATCGCACGCGGCAACTACGAGATCGCGACCCGCGAGGTGCAGCGGCAGCGCGACGGCCACAAGCCGACACTCGACCTGGTGGGCGGCTACAGCGTGAACAAGTTCAATGGCACGCAGTCAAGCGAGTTCATCAACCCGCGCATCAATGCGGGAACGGTCGGCCTGCAGCTCAACGTGCCCATCTACCAGGGCGGACTGGTGCAGAGCCAGGTGCGCGAAGCGCTCTCCCTGCAGGACCGTTCGAATGCCGAACTCGAGTCGGCCCGTCGTGGTTCGGCCAACGCCGCGCGCGACGCGTATACCGGCGTGAACTTCGGCCTGGCGCAGGTGCGTGCGCTGGAGTCCGCTGAAGTTTCGGCCCGTACGCAGCTCGATTCGACACAACTCGGCTACCAGGTCGGAGTGCGGATTCTGCTCGACGTGCTCAATGCGACGACGCAGCTCGTGCAGACCCAGCGCGACCTGAAGCGCGCCCGTTACGACTTTCTGCTGGCAGCGTTGCGTCTGAAGGCGTCGTCCGCGGCGCTCACCGAGGACGACATCGCCGGCATCAATGCGCTGCTCGACAAGGCCGAGCCAATCACGGTGCCCGACGTGAATACGCCCGAACGCGGTCCAACGTCGTCCGTGCCGCCCGCCCAGCCGCCGGCGCGCACCCCCGCGAAGGACGGCACGACCTCTGCCCCAGCGAATCCGGCGCCGGCGGCCGCACCTGCGGCGAAGCCCACCACTACCACGGCGCCCAAGTCCACCACCTCGAAACGCACAAAGGGCGTCTAGCGGACCTTGGTTCGCGCCTCGATCAGTGGCGCAATGTGAGCCAGCGCCCGGTCGGTGGCGCCGCGGTGCTGGCGTGCAAAGCGCAGCGCCGCGTCGCTCATGTACGCCGCCCGCTCCGCATCGCTTGCGATCTGCAGCATCGCCTCGACGGCGGACCTCGCGTCATCAACGCGAACCGCCGCGCCCGCGCCGATTGCATCGTCGGTAGCCTGGGCGAAGTTGAAGGTGTGCGGTCCGACCACAACCGGGACTCCCACGCCGCACGCCTCGATCAGGTTGTGACCGCCGAGCGGCAGTAAGCTGCCGCCGATGAAGGCGACAGTGCTCGAGGCGTAGTACATCGCCATCTCGCCCATTGAATCGCCCAGCAGCACTGGCGCAGCAGTGGTGCTGCCGGCCGATGCATTCCAGTCTTCCAAGCTGGAGCGTCGCAGCACCGGACGGCCGCGCGCCGCGATCAAGCGCGCGACATCGTCAAAGCGCTGAGGATGGCGCGGGACCAGGATCACGAGCGCTTCACCGAGTGACGTAGCGTCGGTCGCGGCCAAGGCGTCGAGCAGCATCGCCTCTTCGCCCTCGCGCGTGGTCGCGAACAGCAAGACTCTACGGCTACCGGCGGCGGCCCTGAACGATCGACCGCGCTCGACCAGCATCGGGTCCGGTGTGAAGTCGAACTTGAGGTTCCCGATGACGACGACCGCTTCTGCGCCGACCTCGCGCATCCGGGCGGCGTCGGCCTCGGTTTGCGCCAGCACCGTGCTGAAGCCCTGCGCTGCTTCGCGCATCAGCCGCGGCAGCCGCTTCGCCTTTGCGAGTGACCGCTCCGAAAGACGCGCATTGACCAGCACCATGGGCAGGCCGGCAGCGCGCGCTTCCGCCAGCAGGTTGGGCCAGGTCTCGGTCTCCATCCCCAGGCCCACCACCGGGGCATAGGCGCGCAACAGGCGCCGCACCGCAAACGGCATGTCGTACGGCAGGTAGACCTGCGACACGCGCCCCGGCCAGCGCGCCGCGAGCTCGGCGCCAGTGGCTCGGCCGGTGGGTGTCATGTGAGTCAGCAGGAATGCATGCCGTGGGAAGCGCTGCTCCAGTGCGCTGACCAGTGGCTCCGCCGCACGCGTTTCGCCCACCGACACGGCGTGGATCCATATGATCGGCCGATCGTGCGGCACGGCGTAACGCGCCCATCCAAAGCGCTCGCCCCAGTGCGCACGATAGGCCGGCTGCCGGCGCGAGCGCCACAGCAGATACAGCGCAGCGAGCGGCATGACCAGCCAGACAAGAAGCGTGTAGGCGAATCGGGGCAGGCTCATCGCGGCGTTTCCTGAACCTGCTGCGCGGCTTCGATCACGGCCGCCATCGACGGCGGCTTCCCGACCCCGCCGAGGCTCTTGACGGGGCCATCACCAACCACGCCGACCAGCGCAGGGTCATAGTCACAGTAGATGGCGACCGTGGGACGACCCAGGGCCGCCGCCAGATGCGACAGACCCGTGTCGAGCCCGATCACGACCTGCGCTTGCGCAAGCGTCGCTGCGATCGTTTCGATCGGCGACCGCGGCGCGGCGGTCGCGCGCTGCATCGCCGCCGCGAGACGCAGGACCCTCACTTCCTCTTCGGGCGTTCCCCAGAACAACACGCTTTCCAGGCCGCTTTCAGCGAGCCAGCGCTCAACGCCAATCCAATGTTCGTCCGGCCAGAGCTTCGACACGCGGCTGGCGTTGGTCAGCAGCACCGCCTGGGGACCGGCCGGTTCCGGTGCCGACGCCACCACGAGGTCGAAGTGTGGTGGCCCGTCGATCGAGTAGCCGAAAACGCCAGCGCCGATCTTCCGGCAACGTTGCACGGCATGCATCGCGCGCGGCACCGTGATCCGCCGCTGATAGAACGCCGCCGCGATGCGCTCGCGGGCGGCGTCGGACGAGAGGCCGGCAATCGGCGCGTGTGCCCAGCGCGCCATCCACGCGCTCTTGAGCAACCCTTGTGCGTCGAGTACCCAGTCGTAGCGCTCGGAACGCAGGGCACGCTTGGCCTCCGCGATCTCGTGCCAGGTCGCTGCCTGCAAGGGGCGCTTGCGCCAGCGCCGCAGCGCCACGCGATGCACACGCCGAACGTGCCGGCTCATCGCAGGGATGGCGGCAAAGGACTCTTCAACCAGCCAGTCGATCTGCGCCCCAGGCAGCCGCGCCGACAGATCAGCCGCCAGGGGCAACGCATGCACGACGTCGCCCATGGATGACGTCTTGACGATCAGGATCCGCACGGAGCGGGATTGTGCCGCAGTGGCTGGTTGCGCGAGGACGAACGACCGCCCAGGTGGTCAGGCTCGATAGCCGTGCGGATGGGTGCTTTGCCAGCGCCAACCGTCTTCGCACGCCTGCTCGATCGTACGCTTCGTCTCCCAGCCCAGCAGCGCCTTAGCGCGAGAGACATCGGCCCAGCAGGCCGCGACATCGCCGTCGCGCCGTGGTCCGATCGCGTACGGAATTGAGCGCCCAGCCGCGCGCTCGAAGGCGTGCAGCAGTTCCAGCACACTGGTGCCGCGCCCGGTGCCGAGATTGACCGCCATGAAACCAGGGTTCCGCTGCGCATATTCGATACCTGCCAGATGGCCCAGCGCCAGGTCGACGACGTGCAGGTAGTCGCGCACACCCGTGCCGTCCGGTGTCGGCCAGTCCTGCCCCCAGACATTGAGTTGCTCTCGCTTGCCGATCGCCACCTGCGCTATGTACGGGAAAAGGTTGTTCGGTATGTCCTGCGGATCCTCGCCGATCGCGCCACTCGGATGCGCGCCGATCGGATTGAAGTAACGCAGTGACACTGCGCTGCGCTCGGCGTCGGCGGAACACCAGTCGCGCAACACCTGCTCCACCATCGCCTTCGTGTGACCGTAAGGGTTCACCGGGCGGATCGGCGCTTCCTCGGTCAGCGGCAATCGCTCCGGCGCGCCGTACACCGTCGCCGACGAACTGAACACGATGCGACCGACGCCCTTCGCCTCCATGGCTTCGAGCAGGCCAATTGTTCCGCCAACATTGTTGTCGTAGTACTCCACCGGTCGCGCGACCGACTCGCCGACCGCCTTCAATGCAGCGAAGTGAATGACAGCATCGATCGGCCGGTGGAACACGCGCGCCAGCACCTCATGGTCGCGCACGTCACCATTGACGAGCGTAGCCCTTCCATGGGCAATCTTCTCGACACGCTTGACGGCCTCCGGCGAACTGTTGCTGAAATTGTCGAGGCAGATGACATCGAATCCTGCCGCCAATAGCTCGACCATCGTGTGCGAGCCGATGTAGCCTGCGCCTCCGGTGACAAGGACAGTGCGGCTATGGTTCATCGCGCTCAAGTCTCCGTGCCACTGCCTTTGCCAGTTCGACTCCCGGTTGGTCGAAGGCATTGATTCCGAGTAGCGCCGCTTCCATCACCACCTTGTGCTCGTACAGCGCCATCAGGCTTCCCAGTCGCTGCGGTGTCAGGCGGTCGATTGAGATGAGACTGACCGCGTTGGCGGCCAGCGAATCGGGATCGGGCGCGACCAAGGTCTCAACCTGTGCACGCGCGTTGGCGACCAGCACCCTGTGGTGCTCGAGGTGGCCATGGTCCGGTTGTTCGACGCAGATCACGTCCACCGCCGTACGCGCTGTCCCTTGCCGCAACAGTTGCAGAAACGTGTGCTGCGCATCGGTGCCGACCCCGCCCCACACCACCGGACCCGTCGGAATCTCCGACATCGCGCCATCGAGTCGCCGGCTCTTGCCGAGACTTTCCATCTGCAACTGCTGCAGCCAGCTGAGCGTCGGGGCGAGGCGGTCGTCGTAGGGCAGGACGCAGAGCGTGGGCATCTGCAGGACTGCGCTGTTCCAGATCTCCAGCAGCGCCAGCATCGCCGGCAAACTTCGTTCGAGCGGCGCTTCCAGGGCGTGGCGGTCCATGTCACGGGCGCCGTCGAGAAGAGCATCGAACCGCTCCGGACCGAGGCTCAAGATCGCCGGCAGGCCGACGGCGCTCCAGACGCTGAAGCGGCCGCCTACCCAGTCCCAGAGAGAAAACTGATTGCTTGGGGGCAAACCAAGCAACTCCGCCGCATTTGGCTTGGCGGAGACCACCACCATGTGCTGCGACAGCGTCGAGCCGGACATTCCCGCCGCTTCCATCCAAGCGCGGGCCGCAGCCGCGTTCAGCAGCGTTTCGCGCGTCGAAAGGCTCTTGCTCGAGACGATCACCAGCGTTCGGGCTGGCTCGAGTTCCGGCAGCAGACGCGCCAGCACCGAACCATCAACGTTGCTGACGAAGTGCACGCGTGGGCCATCGGCAACGTGGTGGAGTGCCTGGCATACGAGCCGCGGCCCTGCGTCGCTGCCACCGATGCCGATGTTGATCACGTCAGTGATGCGTTGACCGCCAGCGCCTAACCATGCGCCCGAGCGGATAGCCTCAGCGAAGGAATGCAGCCGCTCACGCTCTTCGGCCACCGCTTTCTGTACTGAAACCGGAGCAGCAGGCTTATCGCCGGGGCGCGCACGCAGCGCGGTATGCAAGGCAGCGCGGTGCTCGGTCGGATTGGCCTCTTCGCCTCGCGCGATTGCTGCGAGCACACCAGACAAATCCGCTTCCACAGCCAGCCGTTGCAGAGCCGCCAAGTCGTCACCGCTCAGGCGTTGACCCGACAGATCGAGGTGAATGCCGCAGGCCTCGAGCGCGACGGGTGCCGACGACGAGAGCGGCGACGGCAGAACGTCGGGTCGCTGTCTCAGCAGTTGCGCCAAATGCAAGGCCGTGAGTCTCGCAACGGGAGCCATCTTCTTATTCGGTTGTCTGGAGTGCCTAGAAAGGCAACGTTGCCTGCGGCGCCACGCCGAGAATGGCTACACGAAACGACGTCTGGATACGCGCCAGCGCCTCCGGCGTATCGCCTTCGAAGCGCAGGACCACCACCGGGGTCGTGTTCGAGGGCCGAGCCAGTCCAAAACCATCGCTCCACTCGGCCCGCACGCCATCGATCGTGATCAGCTGCTCAGCACCCGCGAACGTTGCCTGGGTCTTCAGACGCTCGACCAACGCGAAGTTCTCGCCCTCCGCCGTGTGCAGGTGCAGTTCCGGCGTCGACACCGCAGAGGGCAAGGCATTCAGGACGGCAGATGGGTCTGCGCTGCGCGACAGGATCTCCAGGAGCCGCGCGCCCGCATACAACCCATCGTCGAATCCCGGCCAGCGATCGTTGAAGAACAGGTGACCGCTCATCTCGCCGGCGAACGGGGCGCCACTCTCCTTGAGCTTCGCCTTGATCAGGGAATGCCCCGTTCGCCACATCGTCGGGCGGCCACCATACTCGCGGATCCATGGGGCAAGGCGCCGCGTGCACTTGACGTCAAAGATGATCTCGCCCCCGGGATTCGCGGCCAGTATGTCCTGCGCGAACAGCATGATCTGCCGATCCGGGTAGATGATCTGTCCGTCCTTGGCCACCACGCCGAGCCGGTCGCCATCGCCATCGAAGGCCAGGCCCAGTTCCGCGTCGGTGTCGTGCAAGGCGCGGATCAGGTCCTCGAGGTTCTCGGGATGCGCCGGATCCGGATGATGGTTCGGGAATGTGCCGTCGATGTCGGTAAAGAGTTCAACCACGTCGCAACCCAACGATCGAAACAGGGTGACGGCCGTCGGTCCGGCCACACCGTTGCCACAGTCGATCGCGATCTTCATCGGGCGCGCCAGCTTCACCGTTGTGCGAATACGGTCCAGATACGCTGGCAGCACGTCCGCCGTGCGCTCCTCGCCCGTTGACTTACCCCGTACCAAAGCGCCCCGTTCGATGCGAGCGCGCAGCGCCTGAATCGCCTCACCATGCAGCGTCGTGCCGCCCAGCATCATCTTCAGGCCGTTGTACGCGGGTGGATTGTGGCTGCCGGTGATCTCCACGCCGGAGCCGGTGCCGAGGTGAACCGTGGAGAAGTAGAGCACCGGCGTCGGCACCATGCCGACATCGATCACGTCCGTGCCGGTCGACCTGATGCCGGCGATGAGAGCATCGCGCAGCAAAGGGCCGGAAAGGCGACCGTCGCGGCCGACGCAAATCGCAGGCAACTCTTGTTCGACGGCTTCTGAACCCAGGGCTGCGCCGATCAGACGCACCGCGTCCGGCGTGAGCGCATCGTCAACAACGCCACGAATATCATAGGCTTTGAAGAGGGACGGAGCGATTTGGACGGTGGACATGGGATTCCTACGACGGTGCCGAGCCGTCCTGAACGACGTGCCCTTGTCAGAATGAGGTCGCCACGCGCATTTCGACGCAAGTCCGCGTCGACCATCATCTGGCAAAGCTGTTCGAGAGTGGTGCGCGCCTCCCATCCCAAGCCTCGATCTGGCCTTCGCGGGATTTCCAATGAGCAAGTCGACTTCAGCGGGTCGGTAGAACTTGGGATTCACCCTCACTCGCGTCTCGCCCGCTCGATATGTCCACCGCGTGTTCGCCTACTGCCTGAGCCCCGAAACTCGAGCTCAACGCCGATGGCCCTGAACGCCATACGAACAAAATCTCTCACTGTTTCGGTGCGTTGAGTGGCGAGCACGTATGTATCCGGCTCCGATGCCTGCAGCATGCGATACATCCCGTCGACGTATTCCTTCGCGTAGCCCCAGTCGCGCTTGGCGTCCAGGTTGCCAAGTTCGAGCACCTCCAGTCTGCCCAAGCTTGATCTTCGCAGCAGAGTCCGTGATCTTGCGCGTGACGAACTCACGGCCCCGCAGCGGCGACTCGTGATTGAAGAGGATCCCACTCACGCCAAAGATGCCGTAGCTCTCCCGGTAGTTCACTGTCATCCAATGCGCGAAGACCTTCGCAACGCCGTATGGACTGCGCGGGTAGAACGGCGTCGACTCATCCTGCGGCACGGCCTGTACCTTGCCGAACATTTCGGATGTCGAAGCCTGGTAGAAGCGAATCTTCGGATTGACCAGCCGAATGGCTTCGAGGAGATTCAGTGCTCCCAATCCAGTGATGTGCGCTGTCGTCGTCGGTTGATCGAACGACACACCGACGAAGCTTTGCGCGGCGAGGTTGTAAATCTCGTCCGGTTGTGTCGCGAGACAGAAGTGCGATGCTCGTCCCGACGTCCGTCAGGTCGTACTCCACCAATTCGAGTTGGGGTGGTTTTGAACTTCAAGCTCTTCGATCCGCCAGAAGTTGACTGAACTGGTTCTACGGTACGTGCCGTAGACCTTGTAGTTGCCCTGCGAGCAGGAGTTGAGCCAGGTATGCGCCGTCCTGGCCGGTGATTCCGGTAACGACGGCTGATTTGCGGATGTTCATGATAAGGTTTGTGAAGAGTTGGTATGAAGTAGACACGCGTGGCGGCATCAGCGACATCAATTCCATGTGCCACCACGGTTGACTGCCTCTGACTAACCGTGGCGAAGCCAAGGGACGCCTTGGCGTCCATGCGTCGAGTGACAATTGGCGGATTGTATCTGCCAACGCGGAAACACAGTAACGGGAGCGTATCTCGAACGTGCTAGCGATTATTCTTTGCGGAGGATCCGGAACTCGGTTGTGGCCGGTTTCGCGCGAAGCCATGCCCAAGCCGTTCATGCGGATCGGCGATGGTCCGTCGCTGCTCCAGCGCACGGCCCTACGCTCCAAGCGGCTCGGCGCCGACTCGTGCCTGGTGGTCACCAACGGCGAGTACACCTTCAAGACGATCGAGGAATTCGCCGAACTCGGCGACAAGGCGCCGGCAGACATGCAGTTGCTGCTCGAGCCGGTCGGCCGCAATACAGCCCCGCCATCGCCGCCGCCTGTTGCTTGCTCGAGAAGCAGGGCCGCACCAGGGAGCCGCTGATCATCCTGCCGGCGGATCACCTGATCCAGGACGAGGCACGCTTCGCTGAAGTCGCTGGCCACGCCGCGCGGCTCGCCGGCGAGGGCCGCATCGTGCTGTTCGGCATCCACCCGACGCTGCCTGAAACCGGCTTCGGCTACATCGAGTGCGCGGCAGTGCCCGTCGGGGATGCCGCGCAGCCCGTGCGTCGATTCGTCGAGAAACCGTCGCCGGAGAAGGCCACCGAGTACGTCGCTGCCGGCAACTACCTCTGGAACAGTGGCATGTTCTGCTTCACGGCCGACACGATGCTGGCCGCGTTGCAGCGGCACGCCCCGGCCGTGCTGACAGCCGCACGGGCCGCCGTCGAGCAGGGTACGACGCCGGCGCTGCAGCCACCGCGCCTGCAACTCGACCGAGCTGCGTTCCAGTCGGCGCCGGACATCTCGATCGACTACGCGGTCATGGAGCGCGAGTCGAACGTCGTCGTGCTGGCGGGCAACTTTGGATGGAGCGATATTGGTTCATGGAAGGCTGTCGCCGAGGAGTTCGAATCCGATGCGGGCGGCAACACGACCAGCGGGGAAGTGCTGTTGTCGGATTGCCGCAATGTGCATGCCCAGACCGAGGACCGGCTCGTCGCTGCCGTGGGCCTGACGGATGTCGTCATCGTCGATACGCCTGACGCCGTGCTGGTGTGTGATCGCCATGCATCGCAGAAGGTCAAGGACGTCGTCAACGAGCTCAAGCGACGCGGACACGATACGCACAAGCTGCATCGCACCGTCGCGCGGCCGTGGGGCACCTACACGACTCTGCAGGAAGGTGGGAACTTCAAGATCAAGCGAATCGAGGTGAAGCCAGGCGCATCACTGTCGCTGCAGATGCACCATCATCGCAGTGAACATTGGGTCGTGGTCAGTGGCACCGGCAAGGTGACGGTTGACGAGAAGGTCGTGCTGCTGGCGCCCAACGAATCGACGTACGTTCCGGTGGGTGCCAAGCATCGCCTGGAGAACCCCGGACGCGTTCCATTGACGCTGATCGAGGTGCAGTGCGGCGATTACGTCGGCGAGGACGACATCGTGCGATTCGACGACATCTATGGGCGCGCCTCCCCTACGGGCGCAGCCCAAGCGTGACTAGTCGGGGCCGTACCGGTCTCCCGCCTGCGCGCCGTGGCAAGCGATCGTGGTCGGGTCCGATTCGAGGCCGGTCGGTTGACTTCCGGCTGCGATAATCAGTCTCTTTCGCCCACGGTCCTGACGTCATGAGGCTCACCCGAGACGCCCTGTCTGCCCGCCGTGTGCTTGTTGTGGGCGATGCGATGCTGGACCAGTACTGGTTCGGCGACGTGGAAAGAATTTCGCCGGAGGCGCCAGTGCCCGTCGTACGGGTTCAGCGTCGCGAGGAGCGCCTGGGTGGCGCGGCCAATGTCGCGCGCAACGTGGCTGCGGTCGGGGTACGCACGGCGCTGCTGACCGTGCTCGGCGACGACGACGCCGGCCATAGTGTCAACCGACTGCTGTCGCAGGCGGGCATCGAGCCCCAAGTGCACCTTGACCCGAGCCTGCCCACGACTGTGAAGCTGCGCGTGATTGGCCGACGACAGCAGATGCTGCGGGTTGACTTCGAAAACGTGCCAGAAGCGGAGACCCTCGCGGCGCTGCTCGACAATTACGCCTCACTGCTCGCGACTTTCGACCTCGTGGTTCTGTCGGACTACGGAAAGGGCGGACTGGCCCATATCGCAGGCATGATCGAACGTGCCCGAGGCGCGGGCAAACCGGTACTGGTCGATCCGAAGGGTGACGATTACACGCGCTACAAGGGCGCGACGCTACTGACACCGAATCGGACCGAACTGCGCGAAGTGGTCGGGAGGTGGAAGGATGAGGCCGATCTGACGCGTCGTGCCCAGGCACTGCGAGCCGATCTCGGGCTGCAGTCCCTGCTGCTTACGCGCAGCGAGGAGGGCATGACCCTTTACACGGAGGATGGCGCTTGGTCGGTGCCGGCCCAGGCCCGCGAAGTGTTCGATGTTTCGGGCGCCGGCGATACCGTTATCGCCGTGCTGGCCGCAATGCTCGCCGCCGGGGCCCCATTGCGAGACGCCGTCAGTCTTGCCAATCGCGCGGGCGGGATCGTGGTTGGCAAACTCGGAACGGCGACTGCCAGTTACGAGGAACTGTTCGGCGGAGATCACGCATGATCATTGTCACCGGCGCCGCAGGATTCGTCGGATCCAACAACGTCAAGGCACTCAATGACCAGGGCCTGACCGACATTATCGCCGTCGACAACCTGGCCAAGGCCGACAAGTTCCGCAACCTTGCGGATTCGCGAAATTGCCGACTACCTCGACAAGCGCGACTTTCTCGAGCTTGTCCGCAGTGGCCGCCTGCCACGTCCTGAAGCAGTCTTCCATCAGGGCGCCTGCTCGGACACGATGGAGACCGACGGCCGCTACATGCTGGACAACAACTACCGTTATTCGATGGCGCTGCTGCGGTGGTGCCAGGATGAGGGCGTGCCGCTGGTTTATGCCTCATCGGCAGCAGTGTATGGACTCGGTCCGATGTTCGTTGAAGGCCGCGACCACGAGCGTCCATTAAACGTGTACGGCTACTCCAAGTTTCTGTTCGATCAAATCGTGCGACGCGAGCTATCTCGGCTCAAGGCGCCGGTCATCGGCCTTCGGTATTTCAACGTGTATGGCCCGCGCGAAGCGCACAAGGGCCGGATGGCGTCGGTAGCCTTCCATCACTTCAACCAGTTCCGGGCCGACGGCACGGTTCGGCTGTTCGAGGCCAGTCACGGCTATGCCAACGGCGCGCAGCAACGCGACTTCATTCATGTCGACGACGTCGTCCAGGCGAACCTGCACTTCTGGAACCGTCCGGTCTCCGGTATCTACAACCTCGGCACTGGACGTGCACAGGCATTCAACGACGTGGCACTGGCCGTCGTGAACACGCTGCGCGAGCACGACGGCCAGGGGCCACTGCCGCTGGAGCACGCTGTACGGCAGGGACTGATCGAGTACATCGCATTCCCCGAGGCGCTCAAGGGCAGATACCAGGCCTACACGCAAGCGGACCTCACACAACTGCGCGCCGCCGGCTACGACCAGCCTTTCAAGAGCGTCGAGCACGGCACGGGAAGCTATGTCCGCTGGCTGCTGCAGCACCCGCTATGAATCCGGCCGGCACCGCCCTCCGACGTGCCGCTTTCCTTGACCGCGATGGCGTCATCAACATCGACCGCGGTTACGTCTGCCGACGCGAGGACTTCGAGTTCGTGCCTGGTGTACTGCTCGCAGCGCGGCAATTGCGCGACATGGGATTTGTGCTGGTCGTGACCAGCAATCAATCGGGCATCGGACGCGGCTTGTACAGCGAATCTCAGTTCAGGGCATTGACGGCATGGATGCGAGACGAGTTCCTGGCTGCTGGTGCGCCGCTCGCGGGCGTCTACTTCTGCCCCCACCATCCAACGGAGGGCCACGGGGAGTATCGACGCGCTTGCGACTGCCGCAAGCCCGCCCCCGGCTTACTGTTCACCGCCGCGCGCGAACTAGGTATCGACCTGACATCCTCTGCCATGTTTGGTGACAAGACTTCGGATCTCGAGGCCGCCCGAGCTGCGGGTGTGCCGCTACGTGTTCTGCTGGGGACGGATGCACGCGAAGTGCCCGCCATGCCTTCGGTTCCCGGTCTGGCCGTTGCGACGTTTCGTGGCCTGCTCGACGCGGTAGCCGACGCCGCGTTGCTTGCGCCCAGGAGCGCTGCTAGTTCGGTGCTCGGATGAAGCTGCCCGCACCCGGCTTCGAACACAAGATCGCAAGGCATAGCAACCTCAAGGGTCGGATTGCCGAGCTTGCACGGCCGATCGTCTTTACGAATGGCGTGTTCGACATCCTGCACCGGGGCCACGTGACGTACCTCGCTCAGGCGCGTTCCCTTGGAGCCTCGCTTGTCGTGGCAGTCAACAGCGACAAGTCGGTTCGTTTGCTCGGCAAGGGTGATGATCGACCGCTGAATGCTGAGGCCGACCGCGCCGCATTGCTGGCTGCACTCGAAGCGGTGACCCTCGTCACCATCTTCGACGAAGCAGTGCCGTTGGTACCTCTGGAGATCGTCCGTCCGGACATCTACGTCAAGGGTGGCGACTACGAGATGAACGCAATACCCGAGGCCGCGGCGGTGGCACGATGGGGCGGCCGAGCACTGTCAATCGCATTCGAGCACGAGCACTCCACCACCTCGTTCCTCGCCCGCGTTCGCGGTCCGCGTTAAAGGGGAGCGGCCTTGCGTCCTCCGAGACGGCTGTCGGCGCGCGCCTTTTGGGGCCTGGCGAGCTGGGTGTTGCCATTCGGCGTTGTCTTCGTCGTGTCCCCCCAGCTGCTGCACCTGCTGGGTGCGGAGCGTTTCGGCGTGCTGATGATCGCTCTGGTAACCCCGCTCATCGCCAGCCAGTTAGAGTTCGGCATCACCTCGGCCGCGGTTCGGAGATTCGCTGGGCGCCTACAGGGTGGGCGGGTCGATGCCGGGACCACCTTGTTCACGCTGTTCGTCACTTTGCTGGTCATCGGCTTGGCGCTCGGAACCATCGTTTGGGCGGTCGCAGACTCAGTGAGTACAACTCTTGGCTTTGCCGCGACTCTCGGCCCCGCTCAAGGTCCGGAACTCGTGAGGGCATGTGCCGTCTGGGTCACGTTGAGCCTCGCTGCACTGATTCCCGGCATCGTGGCGCGGGCCGCGCAGGCCCTGGTCCTAATCTCGATCGTGCAGACGTTGGCAACGGTGGTTCTTTGGTTCGGTGCCTGGGCGTTGCTGCGACACGGTGCGCCGCTGGTCAGTATCGTAGAGCTCGGTCTCGGTTTGACGATCGTCGCTGCTGGCGCGACGCTGGTTGCGATGCGGCAGCAGATCGACTGGAGCGGGCCGATGCGATTTGCGCCCCACTTATTGACCGAGGACGCGCGCTTTTCAGCTGGGATGTTCGCGGCCCAGGCGGCGGGGACGATGGTCAACCAGGGCGACCGCATGCTCGTTGCTGCCTTGGGCTCCCCCGCGATGGCGGGCCTGTACGCGTTGAGCGTCAACATCGCAAACAAGACGGTCGCGGCGGTTGTAGCCATCACCTCGTTCGTGTTCCCGCACGTCGCCGGTTTGCAATCGGCCGGACAGCATGACGCAATGATCGGACTCGTGCACGCACTGGACCGTGCCATCGTCGCCTTGCTTGTTCCCGTTCTGGTGCCGGGGTTGCTGCTGGCAGGCACCTTTCTCCAGCTGTGGCTGGGCGAACTTTGCCACACCCGAGATGGCGGTTGCGTTCCGTCTCCTGCTGATCGCATTTGCCATCCTGGCCTGTGCAGTACCGATCAGCAACGTTCTCGTTGCCAGCGGCAAGTCAGGAATGTCTGCCCGCTATTCCTGGCTGACGGTCGCGGATCGCATTCGGGTCGATGAGCTTCGCGGTTCCACGGTACGGACTGATCGGCGCTGCGGGCGCCATGCTCCTCGGCTACTCGTCGTCACTCTTGTTCGCCGCCAGTGCACGGCGCGCGCTAGGCATACCGCCAGCCCAGCGAAGGGGCCGATTTTGGCTCGGACTCGTTATCGGCTGCATTACGCAAACTGCGCTCGTCGTGGCATTCGGACCGCGCATAACCGGCTGGCTCGGGCTGCTGGCGCTGGCCGCGGCCGCATGGGCAAGCTTTTATCTGGTCCGCGCTATTGTCGCCATGCTGACACCGGAGGAGGACCAGCTCCTGCAGCGATTTTCCGAAGCGACGAGGCAATGGCTGAAGCGCCGGTCGGAGCGCAGGACACCCCGCTGAGCCATGGCCATATTCGAACGCCTAAAGGATACTGCACGCGCAGTGCTGACCTCCGCCTCCAATTCAGCGGCGTCCTCACTTGATGCGCTGCTGCAGCTTGAACTGACTAAGGAGTTAGCGCGACTGCAGGCCGAAGTGCGCGTGGCTATGCCGGAGAACCCGGCGGCCGGCGGTTTCAAGGTCTATTCACAGGCCGACGAGGACGGCATTGTCGAGGAGATCGCCCGGCGCGTCGGTATCGATCGAGGCCACTTCATCGAGATCGGCTGCGGTGACGGCCGCGAGAACAACTCGCACTATCCGCTGCTAAAGGGCTGGTGTGGGATCTGGATCGACGGCGATCCGAACAACATCGCTTCCATCCGCACTGCAGTTCCACTTGACGGGCGCCTGCGCCTCGTCGAGCAGATGGTGACGCGCGACAACGTCACCGCGATCCCCAAGGCGGCGGGGTCGCCCGACTTCGGCCCATTGGATCTGCTCTCCGTGGACGTCGACGGCAACGACCTTGCGATAGCCGAGGCCGCCATCGCCGCGTGGTCGCCAAAGATTGTCATCGGCGAATACAACGCCAAGTTCCCGTATCCCCTGAAACAAGAAATTCAGTACGATCCTCAGCACCGATGGGCCGGTGATGACTACCACGGCGCGTCCCTCGCTACGTGGGTTGAGCGGCTGAAGCCCAGCTATCGCTTGGTCACCTGCAACCTCGCAGGGACGAACGCATTCTTCGTGCGTGAAGACTTTGCTGGCCCGTTCGCAATTTATTCGCCTGCACAGCTCTATCAGCCACCCCGGTTCCACCTGACCGGTTTGCGCAGCGGCCACGCACCGAGTTTGTCGTTCCTCCGAAATTCGCTTCGAGGCAGTTCAGCGGATTGACCACCTCGTTGCACAAGTCCCCGCACGGTGCTGGGGCATCAACAAACTGACGATCCGGTAGGAATTGGCCATCGGCCGGCGCGCCAATCGGGTCAGCGAACCTCGACGCCGTCGGCCGTGCGGAAGCGTAACGCGTTCACGCGCACGCCCAGTCGCCGAGGGTCATAGGTAATGCCGAGATTGAGCGGTATGTAGCAAGGCATCGGCCTCAGCTCGAAGAAGCGCTGGCCGTCGGGCGACTCGGGCATGGGTAGCTGAATGCGTTGTAGATCGGTGTCGCGCTGCGTGAAGTTGTACCGCTTTGTTGCAAGCAACGCTCCACCTCCGCTCAGAACTGACAGATCGATCTGCAGCGGACGTCGATCCAGATCCGGGCGCTCGGCAATTACGGTCAATTCCGCACTCGCCGCGGCCGGCGGAACCGGGGCGCGCAGCACACCTTGAGTCCACCCATCCTCCGAAAGCGGGTGGACTTCGAGACAGCGTAGCCCGTAGGAAAACGGGAAGCGGCCGAAGCTCAGCGCTACTTCTACAAGCGCAGCCAGAGTGAGTGCCACCAGGGCGATAGCCGCGTACCGCATGGTCGAGGGCACCGGTGGACGCCACTGTGCCAGCGTGACCGTCTGCGCCTCCCAGAAATAACTGCCGACGAACACTGCACATAGCATTAGGAGTTCGCGTACCAGCATTGCGTTGGTGTAGACGTTTCCGACCGCCATGCCCGCCAGCGCATAAAACGAGACGAGCTGGAGGTTCTGCCGACCCAGCCTGATCACCGGAATGGCAATGAACACTAAGAGGCCAAAACCGACAGGGCCGAGTTCGACCAATATCCGCAGAAACTCGTTGTGCACACCTTCGCCGCGCATGCTGACTCAAGAATTCGCTGCCTGAAAACTCGGGCACCGCACTCAGCCGGTAGAAGGCCCCCTGGCCGAGTCCGAAGAACGGGAACCCAAGATACATGCGCAGTGCTGCCGCCCAAATCTCCGGGCGATTAGACAGCGCCACGTTCAGTGACTTGAAGTCCAGTGCGTGAAATTGCTGGCTCAGCAAGGCGTAGCTAATGCCACGGTAGCCGTGATCGAGGGTCCAATGGACCGCTAAGGCAACTGCACCTGCAGCAAGCATCGGAATGGCGCGCCGCCAACCGCGCAACTTGAGCGACACAACGAGTGCCCAAACGATCAGCACGGCAAATACCAGGAACAACGTCGCACGCGATCCGCTCAAGTAGAGCCCAATCGCGGCCGCGAAGACAGAAAGCCAAACCGCCAGGTTCGCGCCACGAGTCAACAGTAGGCCGCAACCTAGGCTCAAGGCCGTAGCCATGAACGCGCCGAAGGAATGCAGATCGGGCCAGAGCGCGTTCGCGTTGATCGACCACTGACCGTTCACCCATCCCATGCCCGTCGCCTTCTGCCACAGCGCGAACGCGACATTCGCAGCTGCGCCAGCCAGCACGACACCCATCAGACCTCTTCAGACAGCCGCTCACCGCCGTGACACAAGAGCGCCCACGCTGCGAACAACATCGCCAGAGCGACGCTGTAAAAGAATGGATCCTGCAACGGGTAATAGTCGTCGTGCCAACTGATGCCACGAGTCAGCCACACGTTGAAAGCCAGGCCGCGCAGCGACAGCTCCGAGGCGCTCTGCCAGATATTTCTGCCGACGGCGATCACCGCCGACAGCACCACCCAGGCGTGAAATAGCAGCAGGGGCCCGCTGGGGAAGCGATCGAGCGCGTCGTCGACGCCTCGCAACCCCCCTTTGAGCGTCCATGCCGCAAGGAATCCAAGACAGCAGTCCACTGCCGGGTAGGCCCAGGCATGCAGGTTGGTTCCGGCAAGGGCGTTCGACTGTTCGTGCAGACTCGGAGTGACGGTCAGCAGGAGTATCGCCGCCAGAAACCCAGCCTCCGTTCTCCACAGCGCCACGGCAAACGGGGCCAGAAACAACCAAAAGGAGATGTTCGACAGGAGTTGGCCACGGTCACGAACAAAGGACGCGACGGCAACCGTCAACGTCAGCGCCACCACCAGCCGGAAGTATGCGGTCCTGGCGCTGGACCAGCCCGAGCGGCGCCCAGGAACCGGCGGATTCGCGGTTGCCTCAGCGACCATTACTCGGGGCTGTCCGGATAGCCAACACCCAAGACGCAGATGCTTCCACGGTGCAGACAACCCCGCTCAAGCTCGATCGGATTCCTCCGGCGTTCGCTCGCCCTCGTCGCTCGCCGCCTTCAGTGCCGCGCGTAGGAAGGCCGCAGCCCCGAGAACTGCCAGCCCCGCCGCAATGCCCAAACCTGCCAGCCGCAACGGGCTGCGGCTGGCGACTTTGCCGGCTCGAATTCCGTTGCGGACACCGAATTGACCCCGCATCACCTCGAAGTTGTCGAGTCCTCCGTTGACTCGCAACGCAGCTTCCTGGTTCCATTCCTGTGAAGATTCAGCATGAGAGAACGTCTTTGCCGCCAGCGCCTTTAGCTCGGCCAGGAGCTTGGCAACATCGACCTCACGGTACAGCAGGGCGTCTGCGCTGACGTAAAACTGCGCGAGTATGGTTTTTTGCTTGAGTTCCCGCTGCCAACGGCGGATCAGCTCGCGCCGCTGGGAGATGGCGCTTTCGGCACCCACCAGCTGCGCAAGCGGTGATAGGTATCGCTCGCCGCCTTCGGCCTGATTGACGCTCACGACCTGCCGGGAGTCCATTCGCGCCGCATCGGGATAGCGCGCCAGTATGGCCTTCATGTCCTCGGCACGCCGAGCGTACAGTTCGATATCGAGCTCGGCACGCAGGATGTCCGCACGGACTCCTTTCTCCAGTGACTGTGCGTCCACCTTGCCGGCAAGTGTCCACGCTCGGATTCGTTCGCGCACCACGGCATTGATGTAATAGCTGGCCAGCAAGTCGACGATATCCTGCGCCACAGACTCGGTGCGCGCATCGGCAGTGAGTTCGAGCCCTAGCATGTTCGTGGCCGACGCGTCCTTGATGTCGCCGAACTCCTTCTGATCGCGCCGGCTGAAGGGAAGCACCGGCGCCGCAACGTTGTCCCAGAAACTCGGATTCTCGGCCTGCTTGAGCAAGCGCGCTGCTCCCGGACGGCTACTCAGCCCGGCAGCTTCCAGATACGCGCCCAGCTGCGCCGCCGAGTCATAGGAGGCGGCCACGCGCTTGTAGGCCGCCAGTTCGATTACGTTGGCCTTTGGATCCAGGGGCCGCTGCTCGGGCAACCGGGGCTCACCAGGTCGCTCAGCGCTTTTCTGGGGTTCCGGGAACTGCAGCAAAGCGGTCGCTTCGAACTTAGGAAACAACAGCCCCAGTGCGATGCCGGCGCCCGCCAGCGCTAGGGGCACCAGCAGCACGACGCCGAGTCCGACGCCTAGGTACTTACGGAGCAATGCGTTGATCTGACCCACCTAATGAGACCCTGAATGTTTTAGCTACTTCGAGCGCAGCCGGGAAGCCGGCATTATCGACGATAGCTCAAGCTCAGGCACGTCCGACCACGGTGATCCAGTCGACGATCTCGCCAGCCGGCCGGTATCCACTGACGAGTTGGTGCAGTACGTCGAATACCACTGCGACGTCGTTGGCCTGCGTCGCGCGTTCTAGCTGTGAGAGACACGGACGAAGTTCATTCCAATGACGAAAACCTTCGCGCGCTTTCATGATGCGAGGGTGCGCGGTCGGCGACGGGTTGTCGCCGATCAGAAGTTCTTCATAGAGCTTTTCGCCCGGCCGCAGGCCCGTTGTCTGAATCTCGATCTCGCCCTCGGGGTTGGCCTCGTCCCTGACTGCGTGCCCCGACAATTCCACCATACGGCGCGCCAGTTCGAGTATCCGCACCGGCTGCCCCATATCCAGCACGAAGACCTCGCCGCCCTGCCCCATCGCGCCCGCCTGCAGCACCAGCTGAGCCGCCTCGGAAATTGTCATGAAGTAGCGCGTAACGTCCGGATGTGTCAATGTGATCGGGCCACCGGCCTCGATCTGCTTGCGAAACAGAGGCACAACACTGCCGCTAGATCCAAGCACATTACCGAAGCGCACCATGGCGAAACGCGTCCGATTGCGGACCAAGCCGGCCACCGGCAATTCGTCGTCATACCGCACCATGGTCTCTGCGGCTAGCGCCTGCAAAATCAACTCCGCAACGCGCTTGCTCGCGCCCATAACATTGGTGGGACGGACCGCCTTGTCGGTGGATATGAGGACGAAGTTCCCTGTCCCGCCTTCCATCGCCGCCCGCGCCACGTTCAATGTGCCCATTACGTTGTTGGCCACACCCTCACAAGGATTGTGCTCGACCATCGGGACATGCTTATAGGCTGCAGCGTGATAAACCGTATCGGGTCGATATGCGCGAAAGATGTCTGACATGCGCCGATAGTCGCGCACGTTGCCGAGCAATGGCACCAGTTCCAGGGCAGCAGAGCCGAGTAATGCCCGCTCCCTCAGTGCCGCGTCGATTTCCTGGTGAATCGAGTAAAGCGCAAACTCACTGTGTTCGACAAGCAGGAGTTGGGCAGGTTGCTCAGCGATTATTTGACGACAGAGCTCCGAGCCGATGCTCCCACCTGCGCCGGTCACGAGCACCACCTTACCGGCTAGGTCGCGCGCCAACAGCGCTGGGTTTGGTTCAACAGGGTCGCGGCCGAGAAGATCTTCAAGGTCAAGCTCGCGGAAGTCCGATATCGCAACGCGACCCGACGCAAGGTCTGCCATCCCTGGAAGCGTACGTATGTGGACCGGCAGGGTACGCAGCCCCTCGATGATCTGGTGGCGCCGCTGACGCGAGGCCGAAGGCAACGCCAAAAGTATGTCAGACACTCCAAGCCGTTCCACCGTAGCCGCGACGTCGTTGGGACCGAATACCGGCACCCCATTGATGTGACGACCGATCTTTGACGCGTCGTCGTCGACGAACCCAAGCAACTCGAATTCGCCAGCGTTGGCAACGGCCGCTGCCGTTTGAGCACCCGCCGAGCCGGCTCCATAGATCACCAGGCGATGACGGAAGTCATGCTGCGTGCGGCGATTAAGCCAGAAGCGCGCCCACGCGCGCGAGTTACTGACGAAGAGCAGAAACACGATCGGTTGCAGGACTCCGATCGATCGCGGCACACTCGCAGGAAAGGTCAGCAAGACGACGCCTAGCAGCAGTACGCCGTATATTGCAGCGGCCTTCAAAAGGGTCTGCATCGTCGCCAACCCGGTGTATCGGAAGATTGCGCGATACAGTCCAAAATGGATGAACAAGGGCAGGAAGATCAGCGGCGAGGCCGCATATACCCAGAGCTGCTGGAGCGTCGGGACGTGCCAGACCTCCAACCGCAATGTGAAGGCCAGCCACATTGCGAGCCACGCGGCCAATACGTCAGCGGTCATGACGACCGCCTGCTTTGTGCGCCTAGGCAGGCCAAGCAGACGTGCGACCAGAGTCGTCTCGATTGGCCTTGTCTCGATAGGCCCCACGATCATCGTTTCGGGCAGACGGGAAGCTGGTGAGTACTTAACCTTTTCCACATTGTCAGATCGACCCTCTTTCCAACGGGCACACAGATGATAGCCCCCAGCCCGCTACTGGCGAGTCTGCCCGCTCCTTGGCTGTTGCATGCGCGAACTAATGCATGACCCCGTCCCTCTTCACGACCTTCCACACCGTCCGCCAGAGAATTGCAAGATCGAACGCGATCGAGCGTCTACTCAGGTACTCGGCGTCGAGTGCCACCTTGACGGGGATCGGCACCTCATCGCGCCCATTGATCTGAGCCCATCCAGTGATCCCAGGTCGCAAGCGGTGCACGCTTGCCTCTGTCCTAGCACGGATGAGATCGTCCTGATTGAAGAGCGCGGGGCGGGGTCCGACAAGGCTCATGTCGCCGACGAGCACGCTCCATAGCTGAGGGAGTTCGTCGAGGCTCGTTTTTCGCAGGATCCGGCCAATCGGCGTTATGTGCGCGTCGGGATTTTCGAGGAGATGAGTCGCAACCGGCGGAGTGCCGCTGTACATCGACCGGAACTTCGGCATCCGGAACACACCGTTTTCCTTGCCTACGCGATCCGACCAGTACAGCATCGGCCCCCGTGACGTTACGGCAACGGCAAGTCCAATCAGGAGCATCGGCACTGCAAGGGCTGCGAGCAGCATCGACGCCAACGCAATATCTAAGGATCGTTTAGCTAGCTCTTGCATGAGAAGTGACGATGCGCAGCCCTGCGACGGGCTAGCTGCGACTCGCTGCGTACCATTTTGCGGTGCGAGTCAGGCCCTCCGTCAGGCTCACCGGAGGCGACCAGTCAAGGATCCTGCACGTTTCGGAAACATCGACCTGAAGTGTTGCCACAAGCTTGTTGAAGGCACTTCTCATTCCTATCGAGGTCGCGCAGATCCGAAGCAAACCCTCGGGCACCGGAAGCAGCAAGGGTCGCCGCCCCATCGCGGTGCGCAGAATTCTGATGAGTTGCGGCAACTTGACGTCTTCCCCGTCGCTCGCCAAAAATACCTTGCCGGGCGCGCTCGGATGATCGAGGCAGCGCATCAGCAAGTCGCAAAGATTCCAAACGCTGACGAACGATCGCCTCCCGGAGACCGACCCCAGTGGCAAGGGAAGCGGGAGAGCGGCCAGCTTGAGCAATCGTGGGAAATTGCCTCGGTTCTCCGGACCGTAGACCAGGGGGGGGCGGACCGCGACAACCTCAAGCCCGGTCGCCCGGGCAATCTCCCATAGTCCGCTTTCCGCCTCCAATTTCGATATTGCGTAAGGCTCCGCGGGAGCCGGGGAATCGTCCGGACGGAAAGGATGCGTGGAACTATCCCCGTTGACGCCGATCGAGCTCACAAAGACAAAGCGCCGGACCCCGGCACGCGCACAGGTGCGAGCGAAAGCGAGCGTGGTATCGCGATTGGCAGCCCGGAAGACTGACAACGGGTCGTTCGCTGTCTCTCGCAAAACGTGCGCGCGCGCAGCCAGGTGGACAGCAGCCTCGCAGCCCGTCAGGAGGCCGACTCTGTCAGCGCCCGTACGCATGTCCTCCAGATCAGTCCGGACTATACGAACAACGCTGAAGCCGCGTTTCACGAGTTCCGTACCCAATACGCTCCCAATGAATCCGGAAGCTCCGCTTAGGGCTATCCGGGCGCCGGGAGTCGCCGAACGCGGAGTCGAGGCCGGGCCCTCCCCAGTCATCCCTTCTTCCAGACCTTGCGATTCACGTAGTCCGTGTAGCTCAGGATGATTCTGAGCACCTTGTCCGAGACGTTCGTCGGCGCGTAATCGCTCACCATGGATAGCAGCCGGTCTGCACCCCGCGGCTGCGCCTCGAGGACTGAAAGCGCGTTCTCGACCGTCGCCCAATCGAGTCCGACCATCATGACAGCGCCCTCCTCAAAGCCTTCCGGGCGTTCGTTAACTTCGCGCAGGTTTAGCGCCGGAAAGTTGAGAATCGACGACTCCTCCGTGATCGTTCCGCTGTCGGACAAGACCGCTCGTGCGTTGCGCTGGAGCTGAACGTAATCCAGAAACCCGAATGGTCGATGAAAGTCAACGAGATCAGCGATCGGTATGTCCAGCCCTTCCATTCGGTTTCTGGTTCTCGGATGCGTTGAAACAATGACCGGAATCTTGTAGCGCCCGGCAAGCGAATTGACCAGCCCGATCAGACGGGACAAATTGGCGCGAGCATCGACGTTTTCCTCGCGATGCGCACTCACCAAGAAGTAGTCGCCACTCCGGAGGTTGAGCCGTTCTAGCACCTGCGACGCGTCACACTTGGCCCGATAGTGCTCGAGCACCTCTCTCATTGGGCTTCCGGTGCAAATCACCTGGTCTGGAGGAAGCCCCTCGCGCAGCAGATACTCGCGGGCGATCTGGCTGTAGGTGAGATTGATATCGGCGATATGGTCAACAATACGGCGGTTGATCTCCTCGGGAACGCGGAAGTCAAAGCACCGATTGCCCGCTTCCATATGAAAGATCGGCACCTTGCGCCGCTTGGCAGCTATGGCCGAAAGCGCACTGTTGGTGTCGCCCAGCACAAGCAATGCATCCGGCTGCCGCTCCCGAATCAGAGCATCGGCCTTGATGATGACATTGCCTATCGTCTCCGCCGCACCGTCGCCCGCAGCTTCCAGAAAGTGGTCGGGGCGACGGATCTGAAGTTCTTCGAAGAAGATTTCGTTCAGTTCGTAGTCGTAATTCTGGCCGGTGTGTACCAAGACATGTTCACAGTAACGATCCAGGCGTTCAATCACGCGCGACAGGCGAATAATCTCTGGCCGCGTTCCGACGATTGTCATCACCCTAAGCATTCAGAGCCTCGCGAACAACGGACAGTTTCAACATGACCTGCTTTATCTGCTCGATGTCGAGGCGCCGGGTGTTATGCGATGTGTAGTCATCGATCCCCGCGATCTCCGGTTCGCCCTCCACGAAGTACTTGTCGTAGTTCAGATCGCGCGAGTCTGCCGGAATCCGGAAGTACCCGCCCAGATCTTCAGCGCGCGCCATCTCCTCCCGGGACACCAACGACTCATACAGCTTCTCGCCATGCCGGGTTCCGATGATCTTTATTGGGTTGTGAAGCCCAAGCAATTCCTTCAGAGCCACTGCGAGGTCGCCGACGGTTGAGGCGGGTGCCTTCTGCACGAAGATATCCCCGGGTCGCGCATGCTCAAACGCATACAGAACCAAAGCAACCGACTCCTCAAGCGACATCAAGAATCGAGTCATCGCCGGATCTGTCACCGTGAGCGGCTTTCCATCCCGCAGTTGAGAAAGGAAAAGCGGAATGACGGAACCACGCGAAGCCATGACGTTCCCGTAGCGGGTAGCGCTTAGCACTGTCCTGCTGGGATCGCACAGCCGCGCCTTGGCGATCATCACCTTTTCCATCAACGCCTTTGAAAGGCCCATAGCGTTGATCGGATAGACGGCCTTGTCGGTACTAAGGACAACGCAGCGCTTAACGTCGTTCGCTATTGCGGCACGCATCACATTCTCGGCACCCTGCACGTTCGTGCGCACCGCCTCCATGGGATAGAACTCACATGAGGGAACCTGCTTGAGAGCGGCAGCGTGAAAGACATAGTCCGCGCCCTGCAATGCGTCATTGACGCTGTCGTAGTCCCGCACGTCCCCGATGTAGAACTTGAGCTTTTCACTTCTGTGCAGGATCCTCATGTCCTCCTGCTTCTTCTCGTCGCGACTGAAGATTCGAATCTCCGAAAGATCCGACTGAAGAAAGTGGTCGAGCACGGCATTGCCGAAGGATCCCGTTCCCCCAGTGATTACCAGCACCTTGCCTTTGAACATGGTCAGCTCATAGAAGAGAGAGTTGCCCTATCCGAACACATGCATCGCATGGACAAGTTCTCGCCACGCAGGCGGCGAGTAACCTGTCAGCTGTCGGAAGCGGCTCGAGTCCAGCGATCTGTCGATTACGACGCGAACGTCCCGGAGGATTTCATTCTCACGTCGGTACTCAGTCGCTATCAATTGCAGCAGATCATGCTTGGAGATCGGTTCGGATGAAACATGGTAGACGCCGCGCATCTCTGGCCGCGGGAAAACGTGGTCGCGAATGACGCGCGCCAGCTCGACGGTTGGCAACCCCGAAAAGACCGCTCTGGTGTAACCATGAACGCGACCGGACTGCCCGAGAAACCAGTCCACCAGTCCATGTGCGCCCTTGAGTTCGTGTCCGATTATGGAAGTCCGCAGGGTGACGGAATTCGGATAGTCAACCTCGCCCAGATGCTTGCTCCTCCCGTACAGGTCCGGGGCGTCAGCAGGGTCTGACTCCCGATACATCCCCCGCTGACCACTGAACACACAGTCCGTGCTGATATGGATCAGGCGCGCACCGATGGTCTGCGTCAACCGGGCCAGGCGATGCGGCAAGATTGAATTGACGGGGATTGCCTGAAGCGGATCGTCGGCCGCAGCCAACTGCTTCACCAGACCGATGCAGTTGATGACTACGGCAGGCTGCACCTGCGCCATAACCCGAATTAATGAATCGATGTTCTCTGCATCGATGCCGCTGATGACTCGGTCGGCGTACGACAATGCAGCTCCGTTATCCGGCAGAGAGCGCGCCGTTCCCCATACTTTCAGTCCGTCGGTGCCGGAGAGGAAACGCATGACCGCGTTTCCAAGCATGCCAGTGCAGCCCAGCACGAGTATCTGGCGCCCCGGCCTCTCATTTTCCACCTAGCGCGCTCCCTGTGCGTGTCCATGCGCCGGTCCACCGGGACCGCTTCGATCAGCGACTAGTCGCTCCAGGCGTGCGGCCAAGACATTCGCCAACGCGCGAGGTTCGAAATGCTTCTGATAATAGGACCGTCCCGCTACCCCAAGTCGCTCTCTCTGCGAGTCGCTCATCCGCCGCAACTCTCGTACCGCGTTCGCTAGACCCGTTGCGTCTTCTGCCGGACAAGCAATGCCGGCGGCTGACTCGCGAACTACATTTGCGCCTTCTCCGTCGAGCACTGCCAATATCGGCTTGCCCGCAGCGAGGTACGCCTGCACCTTACTAGGGATGGTCTGGGCCATGACGGGATCCCGAACGAGGGTCACGAGTAGAGCGGACGCCTGCGACAGAATCCCCGGCATCGCATCCGGCGGAAACCGGCCGGTCAGTTGCAAGTTTGCAAGGCCACGCTTCAAGACTTCGCCCGCTAGCCACTCGTCACGACTGCCACTGCCCACAAGTACGAAGCGCACATCGGGCAGATCGGATAGCTGTTCGGCCGCCTCGAGGATTGTGCCCAGCGACTGAACGATACCCAGGTTGCCCGCGAAGACCACGTTGAAACCTGGCAAGAGCCGCAATGCAGGCTGCGTGGCCACCGCCGTTTCGCCGAACGCCATCTCCCCGGGATTCGGGTGGTACTCGACTGGTGTGGCGCCTGCCAGCGCACCGACCGGTACGACAAAGGCACGCGACTGGACCAGCAGCAGGTCATTGCTGCGATAGATCCACCGCACCACGTGGCCGACCGCATTGAGCATCGTCTTGTTTCGAACAAAGCCGGTAACGCTGAGGCTCTCCGGCCACAGATCCTGCACCCAAGTCACCAACTTGGCACGTTTCATCCAGGCCAACCAAATTCCGGGAATTGCCTGCAAAATAGGTGACATCCCATGAACGAAAACGACGTCGAACTTCTTTCCCCGCAGCAACCAAGGGCCCAGCGCGGAAGCAAAGACGACAAATGACAGATAGTTCAGTGCGAGCCGCACCCCGGAGCCCTTGCCTCGCGGAAAGAGCGGTACGCGATGAATCTGTAGCCCCTGATGCTCCTGCACCCGGACAGACAACATCGAATAACCAGGATGAATTACACCGTCCGGGTAGTTCGGCTGGCCCGTCAGCACAGTCACGTCGTTGCCCACGTCGCGCAGAGACTGGACGACCTCATTAATGCGAAACACTTCCGGCCAAAAGTACTGAGTTACGACCAAAATTCTCACGATGTAGCTAGCTTCTCAATCTGGCGCCAGGTTTCACTTGCCGATTTGTCCCAGTCGAAATTCTCACTGCGGCGCGCGGCCAATTCGCCAAGAGCGCGGCGACGATCGTCATCACAAAGCACGCGCATCATTGCATCGCGGATGGAAACGGGACTCGTGGGAGAAAAGTATTCGACTGCCGCCGCTCCGAACTCCGGCATCGGCATTACGTCGGACGACAAGACGGGGCGACCAGAGCCTAAAGCTTCGAGCAAGATGTTTGGGCAGTTTTCGCACGACGATGCGAACAGAATTGCTGCGGCATTTCGGTATACCGCGGGCAGCTCGCCATAGGGTACCGGGCCAGCTATATGAATAGGGTCTGCCACACCGTGTTGCGCGGCAGCCCGGCGGATCACCGCCTCCTGCTCAGGATTGACTTCGCCCACGAGAAGCAGCGAATACCGCTCACGCAATTCTGCGGAAAGCATGCAATAGGCCTCGGCGACCTCCAGCTGATGCTTGTACACGTCGAATCGAGAGACATACAGGATGTACTCTCCGCGCGGCAACCATGTCGGACGATCAATGACCTTGCCGTGCGTACGAAAGGCTTCTCCGATGCCGTGCGGGATAGTTATTGCACCAGAGATTCTCTCGATTCTCTCAATCACACCACGAGCGTGGTCAGAAATGAATATCGTTAGGTCGGCCTTGCCCATGCTTGTAAGCATGACACGGCGCAGTATGAAGTTACGAACTCGCTGCCATCCGAACGGCAGCCTCTCGACAACGTTCCGATCAAACGGAATCATGTTTCGGAACATTGTGACTGTCTTGCATCGACGTGGCGCCCGAGTGGCAACAACACCCCCGGGACAAAACAGCACCTGAGCGCTTTCGTTTGCGAGAAATTTTGGCAGCGCGATGACCTCCCACAGTGTGCGCAGAATTGGGTTTTCCGTGGGCCAGCGCGTTGTTCGGCGGACAATGCGAGAGTCATTCGGAAGAGCTAGGGACGGCGGAGCGAAGACATGTATTTCGAGATCTTCGCGTTCTGGCAAGTGCGCCAACAAGTTCTTGACGTATGTCTGTCCGCCACCGAGGCGTGCCGACAGGGCATTTATCACAATCTTCATGAGTGCATCTCGCCCTCCCACGGTGTCTCTTGCAGGATGTCGGCGCCCGCAAGCGGACGGCGCCCAGATCCGACAACGCCGTTGGGGCCGCGTCGCACGCGAATGTCTTCGAATCCTGCCTCTTGGAACCAGTGATTTACAGTGTCCAGGGACTGCGGGTGATCGTGGGCCGGCGAATACATGTCGAACGTGTCGAGGACGGCCCACTGCACGTTCAGCGCGAGCGGCAGCCCAAGGTGCGAGTATTCGACAATCGGGACCAGGCGCGCACCCATGCGGCCGGCAATGCGCCGCAACTGCTTCGCAATCGGCACCAGCGGCGGCGTGATCGTCGCGATGAGGCGATACAGCGTTTCCTTGGGCATACGCCGCGTAATCGGCCTCAGCAGATACTTCCACTGGAGAAGCGCCGCAAGATCGCGCCGATAGACATCAACCGCCAGGAGGCCGCCCGACTTTACGTACTTCGTAAGGCTCCGGAATGCAGCCTGCGGATCGGGCGTGTGTTGGAGCACACCAAGGCAGATGACCTTGTCGAACGAGGCCTCGGGCAACGGAATGTTGAAGATGTCGCCTTGGAAGAAGTGCACGTTAGTTGACGTTTCGTGATTGCGCGCGTTCGCATCAACCGCGCTCGAATAGTCAAACGTAAACACGTCGGCTCCGCTGGCTGCCAGTATTTCGGTGAAGCGGCCGGCACCTGACCCCGCCTCCAGCACTCGTTGCCCGCGCAAATCTTCCTTGCCACCAAGCGCAGCCCAAAGCCTGTCGTGACTGATAGGCAATCCAGAGTGACTATCCAGTTGCGTTCGGCAGTGGATGTTCCACTGGAAGCCGAATGACTCGGCGTAATTTGAGACAGATACAAAGCGCGGTATGCCACTGACGATTGGGTAAGTGGCACCACACGATTCACAGCAAATTGTCCCGTCCTTAACAACGCCCTCGGTAACGGTGATCGCACTTGCTAATGCGAGCCCCGTCGAACGGCAGGCAGGGCAGACGTATTCAATAAGTCGTGAAAGCTGCATGAAATTTGAGTCGCCAATGCGTTGATTGCAGGTAATTAACTTACTACGTAACACGCGAGGGAGTGCTTCGACGCGTACGAGACGGAAGCTTCAGCCCTGCCACAACTGGGATCAGTTCCGGCGATCCAATTGTGAATAGAGTTCCACATATTGCTGCGCGATGGAATTCGCGTTGAACTTTGAAAGCCTTGCGCTTGCGCAGACGCTTCTCTTTTTGGCCTCCAAGGGATCGGACAGCGCTGAGGTAAGTACCGCCGCCGCCCCGCTCAGATCGTTCAATGGCGCAATCCAAGCGGACGTTGAATCAAGCAGTTCAAGGTGCTCTGGTATGTCTGAAACGACGAGGGGGCAGCCATACCGCATGGCCTCAAGCACTGCGTTCGGTGTTCCTTCGAACCGACTGAGTGAAAAGCAAACGCGGGCGCTCCGAAACCACGGTTCCACTTCCTCGACAAATCCGAGAAACTGCACTCTGTCGCGCAGCGTGGATGACGCTGCGACATGCTTCTTAAGGTGATTCTCCATAGGGCCCACTCCGAGGAAGTGCGCTTGCGCATTGGCGCGAACAAGGAAGACCCTCTCGAGTACATCCAATACCCCCATGGGATTCTTCTGTTCAGCCAGTCTCCCCACAATCAGGATCGCTTCCATCCCGACTACGCCCGAAGTTTGCGAACGTCCGTTAGTCGGGGACGCACGGTCAGATTCCTCAACTATGTTGCGTATTACCACACCAGTGCCTTTGTAGCCCACTTCCCGCCAGTAGCGGAGCCCAGCTTCGGAGTTCGCCACAATTGCCTCCGCGCGTTGCCCGAGATTGCGACGGATTGCGTTTTTCCAGCCATCCACATAGGCGAAGCGGGAGGCACGCTCGGAGAGTACCCAGGGAACTCGCGACAATTTGGCGGAGAGTCCGCCAAACACATCGGCGTGAAGCAGCCACGTCTGAACAACGGTCGGGCGGACTCGCTTATTGATGAGACTAAGCAAACCGACCAACGCTCGCGGACTATGATTTCCGCGCACTTCCAATCGGTGGATGCAAGCGCCGCTCTCTCTTGCCCGATCGGAGTTTGGACCGTCGCTCATATACGCAATATGCACGTCGATCTTCAGCCTTGAAAGTTCCTGCGCCAAGAGCACTATCTGGCGCTCGGCACCGCCGCCGCCAAATGTGGGAATGACGTGCAACACGCGAACCATGGCGTCTAAACCTCATTGCAGGCGCGGCGGCGCCCGGCGCTAAAGCAAGTCTTCCCGAATGGATACTGCGCCGGCCCGCTCTTCGATGGCGCACTTGCCGGAGTCAATCTTCTCCGTGTTAGCAGGAGTGGCCCCTGCCGGAGACTTCCGTGGCGTTACGGCAATTTCAACTAGCTTGACCAAAACGAGCGCGGGGACTGCGTTGTAAAGAAAACGGGCCACGAGCGAGAACGATGTGTCGCGCAGGCTCTGATAGCAGAAGACCACTAACCAAGTGTACGCAACGAGTGCGACGAGCGAACGCAAGCCCGGTCGCGATGCGACGGATTGCACCAGTGCAAACAAGCTGCCCAGTAGCAGCCCGCGGATTAGTGCCTCAATCGGTCCGTAGCCCGCCGCGGCTTCCGCAATGGCTCCGAAAGCAAGGCCCCCTCCGCTTTCAGCGTAGGCAGGGTATAGGGTCTCGATGTACCACCTGCTCGGGTCAACTTTGTCGAAGGGGAGAAGTTGCTGGGGCGCGAATCTGGCGATGTCGACCGTATAGAGGTTTGGAAGCATTCCCTCCGCGATCAACCAATCCCGCTGCTGGAGAATATCAAGCCCATTGATAAACAAAGATGCAAATTCGCCATTGACAAGCGCTCCCGCGAAACTATTGACATCCTCGTTGGCCGCGAAGTCTCGAAGGAACTGTCCGAGTCCGAACACGAAGATCAACAGGCCACTCAGAACTGCCGCCCGGCCGACTGAAATCGGCCTGACGATCAATGCATAAGACACAATTAACGAAAGCAGCGTAACCATCGCCATGGTTCTGCTACCACCGGCCGCAACTGTGAATAGCGTCAAACCAACCGCCATAGCAGCGGCGATGACAATGAGCCGTCCCCGGAATGCAAACGCTGCGACAAGCGCCGCGATTACAACAGCAGCACTCGACGCTTGGATGACTCCGTAGATCTGCTGGATCCAGAGTGGCTGGCCGACCATTTCAAGATACGTTCCGATGTAGTCCTGCGACGATTCAACACCGAGGGCTGCTTTTACAACGAACGGAAGGACAACAGCGCAAGCAGCACAAAGGGCGAGGACTGCCGGGAGTCGCCAATCTGCAACCACAACGTCGCCCGGCGCGAAACCGCGGCGCCTTGGCCTGAATAAACCGTAAACAAGGCAGAACCCAAACAGGAAGAGGAGATGCAGCATCGCCACTGGCATCACATCTTTGGGACTCGAAGACAGTTCGGGAACGCGAGAATCAATGCTTAGGTCGAAGCTGAGCCCTGATACAACGTAGCCTGTCAATGGCACGAGCGCATAGACAGCGACCACGGCTGAGAACACGACACCTATCTCGACAGGCGAGAGCCCTTCGACGCGGCGAAGACTGAGTACAGCGAGCATCAGCAACGGACAGATAGCAATGAGAAAAGTAGTGACCAAAACGCCGTCACTCATGAACGCTTCCCCACTTGGACCGATGGCAAAGGATGAAACCGACTACGTGGTGTCATGGCGAAAATTGAAGGCGCTGATCTGGGAGCGCGCGGTCCCCTTAGCGCGCACGCGAGATTCCGACAACTGCCACGACGACATACAAGAACACGATCTAACTAAATTCAATGCGAAAAGGGGGCGAATGAACCCGGCATGAGCGCATGGTGGGCTCGAGGGCAGTCCTCGGAGAACCATCAGAGCGGGACTTGGGCGCGCGTTCGGCATTGACGCGACAGCATAGGCGCGCCGTGCCGCGCATGTCACCGGTTGGCCTCAAGCCAGGCTTGGAACGTGATGACATTCCATAGGTATGCACTTCGATCAAACCGACCCTGTTGATGCTGCACCCACAATTGCGAGACCATTCTGGCATTTAGCAGCCCCTCTGCCTCAAGTCGAGCAGGGTTCAAAAGGTGTTGAGCCCAGGTTCGAAGAGGACCCCGAAGCCAGCTCGCAAGCGGCACAGCGAAACCAGCCTTGGGCCGCTCAATCAGTTTGCGCGGCACATATCGGTCCAATACCTGTCGCAGTATCCATTTCCCGTGGCCTTGGCGCACTAACATGCTGTCGGGAAGCGCGAACGCGAATTCGACCACGCGGTGGTCAAGAAACGGGGCGCGCGACTCCAGGCTCGTGCTCATCGCTGCGCGGTCCACTTTGACGAGCAGATCGTCGGGAAGGTACTGCCCCACGTCCCAGCGTCGCATCTGCTCCACATTGCTGCCCTGTGCCGGCCACGAGAGGCCGTCGTTTACCGAGCGGCGCTCGCCGAGTACCAATTCCTCCTCCGGCTGCCATTGCGAGATCAGCCGAACGTACATCTCGGCCAAGCTTCGACAAAGCAACAACTGCGCGAGTCTGTGCACGCGCCGACCGTTGATGCCGTGAAAGCCGGCCCGCGGCAGGATTGCTAATGCACGGTCCCATGCCTGCGCTGATCCGCTACGTAGCACAGCCGCCGCGGCCGCGCGAACACGCATCGGCAGGACGCTAATGCGCTGCCACAGCACCGCAGCAATCGTATAGCGCGGATAGCCCGCAAACAATTCGTCACCCCCATCGCCCGAGAGCGATACGGTGACGTGCCGTCGCGTCAACCGCGACACCAGGGTTGTCGGTATCTGCGACGAATCGGCGAATGGTTCGTCGTATATGCGCGGAAGCTCAGGGATAACGGCGGCCGCATCAGCGGCACTGACATATAGTTCAGTGTGCTCAGTACCAAGGTGCTGGGCGACGGCCTTTGCATACGGAGCCTCGTCGAAATCCTTCTCTTCGAAGCCGATTGTGTAAGTCTTGACGCGGCGGGTGCTCTGTGACTGCATCAGTGCCACAACGGCGCTTGAGTCAATGCCCCCTGACAAGAATGCGCCAAGCGGCACGTCCGACACCATCTGCAATCCGACCGCGACTTTGAGCCGATTGTGAAGCAGGTCTACGAGTTCGACGTCGTTAGCGCTGGCCAACCTGGTAGTTAGCTCAGTCTGCGTCGAATTATTGAGCTGCCAAAATGGCGTCGGTATCCCGACGCTGCAATTCGGCCCAACTTGGACGTAGTGCCCAGGCGGGAGCTTTTGCAGGCGTCGGTAGATGCAGTGCGGCGACGGGATGTAGCCGAATTGCATGAAGATCGACAAAACGTGCCGATCGATGTCCAGCTTATTTCCGAACAGCGCATGAATGGCCTTGATTTCCGACGCAAAACAGAAGGTCTGTTCGACTAAGCCATAATAGATCGGCTTCTCACCGATGCGGTCACGCGCCAGGGTGAGTGTTCGGGCTTCCCGGTCCCACAGCGCAATTGCAAACATTCCCACGAATCGGGTGAGTGCTACCGGAAAGCCCCAAGCCTCCACCGCTGCAAGGAGGACCTCGGTATCTGAATGTCCTCGCCATGCGGGTGCTGCTCCGCCAGCCTGCAACTCTGCGCGAATCTCCTCAAAGTTGTAGATCTCGCCATTGAAGACGACGACGTAGCGACCACTGACAGAAGTCATCGGCTGGTGGCCCTGGGGCGACACATCGATGATGGCCAGGCGACGGTGAGCCAGCGCAAGTCCACGGCCGGGTCGGTCCAGATTCCTTCGTCGTCTGGCCCCCGATGCACCAGCTGCGCCACCATTTTTCGTGCGGCACCGAGCAGGTCGAAGTCGGGCGGTGCCCTTAAGAGCCCGGCGATACCGCACATATCAAGCTCTCGACTGACAACTAGTCAAGGCGGTGCCTTCCATTGCGCCAAGCCGATGCACTTCGAGGACGATGAGCGGGCTGAGACTTGGGATTTCCACAAACTGAAGCTGCGCAAGGAAGTTGAGTCCCCACGAGAGCGGTTTGCCGGCTTTACCCAGCTTCATTGGCAAATTGATGAGCCATGGCGAAAAGCGCCCCGAACGGAAGCTACGGACACGGATTTCGTGACACGGCTCTACAAGAGCTGCGATTGCTCCTTCTTCCATAATTCGAAGATTATGAATCGCAAGGTTGGCCGGATCGCACCAACGCTGGAGTCGTAAGTACAGGCCGCTGTAATTTGGGATGGCGATTACAGCGACGCCGCCCGGCGCGACCAGGCGAAGGTGTGCTTCGACAATTCCGGACGGGTCTTCGAAATGTTCGATCAATCCGGAACTAAATACAAGATCGAACCCAGAAGCCGGGAACGTTGTAAGTTTCACATCCTCGCAGCGGATGTCGGCAGCGATGCCCAGTCCGTGGCACAACCATTGCGCAGTACTTGCGCCGGTTGGCGAGTAGTCTATCCCGCTAACCTGCACTCCCACCTCCCGGCCGACCCACGAGAGAATCTTCCCTGGTGCGCAGCCGACTTCAATGTAACGAATGTGAGGACGAAGGTACCTCTTCAGCAGCCGTAGAACGTTCCTCGTTCCAATGTCGAGGCCCGTTGGGAAGCGGAGTCGAGGTCGCGCCGCCCAAGCCGACTCCCAATGGGCGAGGTCGGTTTTTTCATTTTCGATCATTGCATCGTTCGTGCGATGATGTCCGCCGCCTTTTGCAGAGGGGTTCTGATCCGGTAGTCCCTTAGGACCCGTCGATACGCATTCCGAGCTATGCGAATCCGCTCTGAGTCATTGACGAGAAAGAAGCGAATCTTGTCAATGAGTTCATCTGCATTCTTGTAGCCAATGATTTCGTTGCCGACGTCGAAGTATGTGTCAAGGTATTCATCGCCATCTGATATCTGCATTACGCCGTTCGCAGGCAGTTCAAATAGCCGGTAACTGCCGACGGTAAATTTGCCTCGGTTGTGCGTGTTGAAGCCAATCTTCGCTCGATGATAGAGGTTGACGTATTCGGACTGTGGGATCGGTCGCACCCACCCCGGAAATCCGTACTTCAGATTTCGAGGCATGTCATCATTACTCCTTTCTGGCCACTCGCTTGGCCAGAATTCTCTTCAACTTAGTACGCGCAATGTGGAGGTTGGACCGTACGGTCGCTTCCGGGCAATCAAGCATCTGCGCGATCTCCGGCTTCGAATACCCCTCGACGTCGTGTAGAATCGCCGTCAGCTTCTGGCGGGGTGGAAGCGTATCCAAGGCCCGTTGTATTTCCTCCATCAGTCGTTTGTCGACCCAGATCTCCCCGGGGGTACGGACCCGGCGCGACAGATCAAGTTGGACTCCGGTCGGCAGGGCAGTCAAATCCTCAGTGGCGGTGGCCTGGCCTTTCCGTTTGCGCAACAGATCGATCGCGTAGTTGGAAGCAACCCGGATCAGAAACGACGTGAAATTTGCTACATGCTCAAGCTCCTTTCGCTTGCGATAAACTCGTACAAACGTCTCCTGCACGACTTCGTCGGCGTCAAGGTGATTCCCCAGCACCTGGTAGGCGAGGTAATACACCTTCTTTTGAAATCTCGCCACGAGTTCGCTAAACGCCGTGTTGTCGCCTCGAACGAAGCGTTCCACCAGCGCCGGGATCACATCATTCATAGCCCCGACCTGCTCACCTATTAGACGTGGCACAACGCCCGGGTGTTTAACGTTACAATTTGAGTTGACGCCTGCACGCTAATAGCTTATGCTAGCCCGCGTGAATTGTCAATGTCTTTTTACGACAACGACTTAGCAATACGTACTCGTCGCTTTCTCCAGTAACACTACGTATTGCTGAAGAAGAGGAAGGGAAGGAGCCTGCGGAGCCTCGTGCCGGCCGGCGCCTGTCGGGGTTCGGGCCGGATCGTCATGACCACGAAGAGGAAGAGCACCAGGATGCCGCCGGCGTAGAGGATCACCTGGAGGGCCGCGAGCACGGGCGCCCCGAGCAGGGCGAAGAGCAGGGCCGTGCCGAGGAACGAGGCGATCAGCCACACCACCGCATGGACCGGGTCTCGCCGGGTGACGGCCAGCGCGGTCGAGACGAAGACGAGGAGGCCGGCGAGCGTAGAGGGGGAGGCCGAGGGGCGTCACGGCAGGTTGCTCCGCAGGTCCACCGGAGCGGGCCTCGTCCACGTGGGTCCCCTTGTCGCCGCACCGTCACGACGCCCGCGTGCCGGTAGAAGTTGTAGTCCGGGTGCTTGCCCCCGTGGTCCACCAGCAGGTCCTCCTTCTCGGCCACGAGCGACAAGAGCGTCCCGCTGACAGGTCTCGTAGTCGGGCGTCAACTGGATGGCCAGGGTCGGACACGCCTCTTCGCACAGGCCGCAGTAGATGCAGCGGCCGAAGTTGATCCGAAACCAGCGGGCATAGCGCCGGCCGTCCTCGCTCTCCGCCGACTGCATCGAGATGCAGCTCACCGGGCAGGCCGCCGAGCACAGGTAGCAGGCGACGCACCGCTCGTCGCCGTCCGGGTCGCGGGTCAGGACGATCCGCGCCCGGGATGCGCTCGGGCAGGGGGCGCTTGTACTCGGGGTACTCCTCGGTTATGGGCCGTCGGAAGAGGTGCATGAAGGTCGTGGCGAAACCCGACGCCAGCGCCCGAGCGCCTCCGAGGCGATTCCATTGGTTGAGCTCCATCGTCGTTCACCGCGCCTGTCTCCAGCGAGCCAGATCACGGCGCCGGTGACGAGGATGTTCACGAGGGCCACCGGGATCAGGACCTTCCAGCCCAGGTGCATGAGCTGGTCGTACCGGAGCCGCGGAAGGGTCCCCCGCATCCAGATCATCGCGAACACCACGGCCAGCACCTTCACGGCGAACCAGAGCGAACGGCGGCAGCAACGGCCCGCGCCAGCCTCCCAGGAAGAAGACGGCCACGAGCGCGCCGAGGACCACGATGTTCACGTACTCGCCCAGGAAGAAGAGTCCGAAGCGCATGCCGCTGTACTCGGTGTGGTAGCCCGCGACCAGCTCGTTCTCCGCCTCGGGCAGGTCGAAGGGGATGCGCTTGGTCTCGGCCACGGCGCTCACGAGGAAGAGGATGAAGGACACGGGCTGAACCAGGAGGAAGGGGTATCGTGCGCCTGGGCGTCCACGATGTCGACGAGGCTGAAGGAGCGCGCCAGCATGACGACCGGCACCAGGGAGAGCCCGAGGGAGAGCTCGTAGCTGATCATCTGCGCCGCACCCCGGATGCCGCCGAGGAGGCTGTACTTGGAGTCGAGCGCCCAGCCCCCCAGCGCGACCCCGTAGACACCCCGGGCGAAGACAGCGCCAGCACGTAGAGGACCCCGACGTTGAGTCCGCAATCACCAGCGGAATCCGAACATGTTGCGGCCCATGACCGTGGCCCCGATGCTGGCGAGCGATGGCCGACCACCGGGGTGCTCTCGTTCTCGCCCCCTTCGGGCATCCCGTGCGCGTACGCCAGACCGCGAGCGGGAAGATCCAGTCGTGCAGGTGATGTCGCCGACGCCGATCGGGTGCTCGACGGACTGCGCCGGGCCGGCGACGAAGCCGTCGAGCGACATCGAGATTGTGAGTCGGAGCTTGCTCGGCGTGCACCTCGGGTAGGGGACGGGGGCGGGAATATCAGCATCCGAGTACGATTCAGACTTGACTTATATAAGCAAAGAAATGATAGGTAGAGCCGCATGCACGCGTTCGACGTCCTCGGCGACCCGGTGCGGCGCCGCATCCTCGAACTCCTCGCCGACGGCGAGCGGCCGCGGGCGACGTCGGCTCGGTGGTCCAGGAGGAGTTCGGCATCTCCCAGCCGGCCGTCTCGCAGCACCTGAGGGTGCTGCGCGAGCACGGCTTCGCCACGGTGCGCGCCGACGGCACGCGCCGCCTCTACTCGGTCGATACCGCCCCGCTGCAGGAGATCGACGCCTGGCTCGCGCCTACCGCCGCGACCTGGACCCAGCGCCTCGACGCGCTCGCGACCGAGCTCGCGCGGGGCAGGCGCGGGCGCGCGCGCGCCGACACCGACACGAAAGGATGAGAGCCACTGATGACGACCGATTTGCAACCGCCGGCCCGACGAGCTCGCCCGCTACGACGTCGTGCTGACGCGCCCGTTCGACGCTCCGCGTGAGGACGTCTTCGACGCCTGGTCGAGCGAGGATCGCCTGCTGCGCTGGTTCGGCCCGGACGTGTATCCCGCCGTCTGTTCGAGCTCGACTTCCGGCCCGGGGGGCGCTTCGAGTCTCTGCATGCGCGGGCCGAACGGCGAGGAGGCGCGCTCGCGGGGCGAGTACCTGGAGATCGTGCCGCCGGAGCGGATCGTGATGACGGCCGGATCGAGCACGAGGGCACGGTGGTGTTCGAAGTGCTGCAGACGATCACGTTCGCGGATCGTGGAGGCCAGACCGAGCTCACGCTCGAGCACCGCGTGCGCGCAACGACGGCTTTCCCGGCGCCGAGGGCGCGCAGATCGGCTGGGAGCAGACGCTCGCCCGCCTCGGCAGCTACCTCGCCGCTGCTCGGGACTGACGCTGGGATCCACCAAGGGCGCACGAGAGGTAGAGGATCCTCCGGCGCGAGACCACCGCGCTGCGGCCCGTGAGCCGAAAGTCGCAGGCCGGATGGCAGACTGGAGGCATGGGAGACATGCGGGACGATCGCGGCGATCGCAGCGACCGCGTCGACCTCGACTCCTTGATCGGCGCCTGGCGTGTGGCATTCGAGGCCGCGGAGGCGGCGCTGAGGGCCGCAAGCCGCGATCACGATCTCTCGGGGAGCGAGCTGGCGCAGAGGTCGCGACGGCTCTCGGACGAGCGCACAGACACGGTGAACGTGCTCGGCGCCCTCGCTCGCGATCGACATACACGGCCCGGCCTCGTTCGACTCGTGGCATCCCCCAGGGAAGCGAAGCGGCTACTGGGACTCCCGCCCGAAGTAGAGGCGTGCGTCTTCAACGTCGACGGCGTCCTCGTCGCCAGCGCCTCGATCCACGCCGACGCCTGGAAGCAGACGTTCGACACGTTCGTCGCGAGGCGGATCGAGCGCACGGGCGGTGTGTTCGCCACCTTCAGCCGGCGCGTGGACTACCCCCGGCTCGTCCACGGGAGATCACGCGTGGGCGCAGTTCGCGAGTTCCTCGCGAGCCGGGGATCAGCTTGCCCGAAGGCCACGCTGACGACGCGCCGGGCAGCGAGACGGTGTACGGATTGGCGAACGAGAAGAACCGGGTGCTGCTCGGGCGCCTGGAGCACCATGACGTCAACGCCTTCGCCGGCGCCCGCCTCTACCTCGAGCTCGCGCACGACGCCAGGGTGCCCTGCGCCGTCGTCTCCGGGAGCACGAACACCCGGATGCTTCTCGAACGTGCGCGGCTCGCCACGCTGATCGAGGAATGCGTCGACGGAAATGCGGCGCTCGCCGAAGGACTGCGGAGAAAGCCGGCGCCGGACATGCTGCTCGCCGCATGCCGCTCCCTCGGCGTCCGGCCCGACCGCACGGCGGTCTTCGAGACGACAGAGGATGGAGTCGTCGCGGGGCGCGCCGCCGGCTTCGAGCTCGTCGTCGCCGTCGACCAGGAGGGCGCCTCGGGGGCACTTCGCGCTCGGGGCGCCGATCTGGTTGTGGCCGACCTGGGGGAGATCCTCGAGCGCGCGCTGGCGTGAATGCAGACGAGCTGGCCGTGCGTCGAGCCGGCGTCTGTCAGGATCTCCGACATGGCGAGCTACTCAGCACTCGTGTCCGCCGAATCGGGCTGGCGCGCACTCTTTGCCGATGCCGACGGCCTCGAGACCGGGCGCTCCCGCATCATCGCGTGGGCCTCGATCGACGACGCCGACGGCGCGTCCCGAATCGTCGGGATCATTGCCGACCCGAACGACCCGAAGAAGCTCGTTCCGGCCGATGAGGCCACGGACGACGACGGCGGCTCGTTGAAACGGTACGGCTTCGTCGACTGAGCGCCGACGGGATCGACGTCCGTGTGCTGGCGGTGCCGGGAGCCTGTCGGCGGTTGGTGACCCGCGTCGTGCGAGGGGCCCAGGTCAGTCCGAGGGACCGCTTGAAGGGTGTTTTGAACGGCCTGCTCGGCGACGAAGTCGAAGGCCCCCTGTGACCGGCAGCTGATTCAGCGCCGCGTCGCCGAGCTCGTCGCCGCGGCGGTCGAACCTGACGTCCCGGTCCTGGCGGGCGAGCGGCGCCTGGGGGACGGAAAGGGCTTCGAAGCTCGAGGACACGGGACCGGGCGACCCTCGACGCGCGAGGTCTCGACCGCGTCGAGGATCTCGACGACGTGGGCTGCGTGCGCCCCGGTCGCGCGGTGCGGGCGCTCCTCGGAGATCGCCGCGGCGAGCTCTGCGAGCGCCTTGCCCCAGTCGATGCCACGGAAGGCGCGGCGGCACGGGCACCGGCTCGTACGCGCCGCCGTACGGGCGCCAGCTCGACCGCAGCGTCGAAGTCCTGCCAGCTCGAGAGGAACAGCGATCCGGTGTCGCCGTGGAACTCGATCCCGCGCTGCTTGCTCTGCTGGCCGACGTAGAAGCTCGTCGTCAGCCGGACGACCGTCCCGTCCTCGAGCTCGATCAGCGGCGACGCCGAAGTCGGGCGCGCCGACCGTGAACGGGCTCGCCGGCCGTCGTCGTCCGGTCGGGGAGCACGATCGTGCCGAACGCCGTCACCCGGCGAGCCGGGCCGAAGATCGCGGTCAGGATCGTGAGCGGGTAGACGCCGACGTCGGCGAGCGGCCCGATCCGCGTAGAACGGCTCCGGCCGCGGGTGCCACGTCTCGATCCGACCCCAGTTGACCTCGGCGTAGGCGACGCGCACCGTGCCGATCGCGCCGGAGGCGACGCAGGCCGCCAGGCCGTCTCCTGCGCGTCGCCCATGAACGTGATCGGCGAGCACGAGAGCCGGACGCCGTTCGCCTCGGCGAGCTCGACGAGCGCGCGCGCCTCGTCGTAGCTCGCGGCCAGCGGCTTCTCGCTGTGGACGTGCTTGCCGGCCTCGAGCGCTGCGGCGGTCACCTCGCGCGTGGACGCCGTGGGAGGTCAGGTTGACGACCGCGTCGACCGCCGGATCGGCGAGGAGCGCGTCGAGCGACGGGTAGGCGACGCCGCCGAACCGCTCGACGAACGCCGCGCTCAGCGCCGGGTCGACGTCCGTCGCGCCGGCGATCTCGACGCGTCGGGTAGGCGCTGCAGCGTCTCGCCGTACGGCCCGGAGATGTTCCCGCAGCCGACGACCGCGACGCGAAGCGCTCGGTCAGCCATCGCGCCCCTCTCGCCGCTGCGAGCTGCGCCTCGAGCAGCTCGCGCATCCGGACGCACTCGGCGGTCGGGTCGTGGTCGTACGGCTCGTGCTCGACGCTGAGCGCACCCGGCGTAGCCCGAGCGCGAGGAGCTCGTCGACGCACGCGGCGATGTCGGCGACGCCCGTCCCGTGCATGCACGTCAGGTGCGGGTCGCCCGACGTGCTCGACGTCCTTCAGGTGGACGTGGAACAGCGCGTCCGCGGAGGTCGCGGATCGCCTGGACGGGGTCGTACCCCTGCGTCGCCCACCAGCCGGTGTCGATCGCGACGCCGAGCACGTCCGTCGGCATCGCCGATCAGCGTCGAGCACCTCCTGCGGGCGTCTTCTCGGGGTGGTTCTCGTAGGCGAAGCGGACGCCGTGCTCGCGCAGCACCGCCTCGGCGCCGGCGCAGGTCGTGCCGGAGCACGTCGCCCATGCCGCCGAGCAGGTCGACGTCGAGCGCGTTCGCGAGCCTGCAGGCCGACTGCGAGCTCCGAGCGGCGTGGCGCCGAAGTTCCCGGCGAGGCTCACGACGCGGAGGCCGTGCCGGTCGAGCGCGTCGCGGGCGATCGCGCACGTGCTCGCGGCGTCGCCCAGCGCCAGTTGAGGTGGGCGAGCCAGAGGTCGATCGCGTCGAACCCGGCCGCCGCGATCGGCTCGAGCAGCGCCGTCGAGGCGCGCCGCCGTACGACGTCGAGGGGCTCGAAGGCGGCGTTCGTCGCGGCGTCGAACGGCCCCCACTCGTCGGCGGCGCCGTAGCCGAGCTCCCGCGCCGACGTAGTTCGCGCTCATGAACGAGAGCGCGAGCGGCTCCGAGTCGTCCGTGGCGTCCAGCGTCGTCATCGTCGTCTCAGCTCCGCGTGAACGCGAGGACCTCGGAGAGGTGGCCGTGCGCCAGGCAGACCACGGTGTCGGCGCCGCCGTAGTAGATGGTGAGGCGGTCGGTCGGCGGGTCGACGAGCGCCGCGCAGGGGAAGACGACGTTCGGCACGTCGCCGACCTGCTCGTAGGGCACCTGGGGCGAGAGCAGGTAGTCGCGGCCGCGCGCGATCACGCTCCACGGCTCGTCGAGGTCGAGCAGCGCGGCGCCCATCGAGTACACGAACCCGTTGCACGAGGTGAGGACGCCGTGGTAGAGGACGAGCCAGCCCTCGTCGGTCTCGATCGGGGTCGGGCCGGCGCCGATCTTCGTCGACTCCCAGCTCCACGGCGTCGTCCCCATCACGTGCCGGTGGCGTCCCCAGTGGATCAGGTCGGGGCTCTCGGAGTAGAAGATGTCGCCGAACGGCGTGTGGCCGTTGTCGCTCGGCCGGCTGAGCATCGCGTAGCGGTCGCCGATCCGGCGCGGGAACAGGACGCCGTTGCGGTTGAACGGGAGGTAGGCGTTGTCGAGCTGGTGGAACGTCTGCGAAGTCGTGCGTGTACCCGACGCCGATCGTGGGGCCGTGGTAGCCGTTGCACCACGTCACGTAGTAGCGATCCTCGAGCCACGTGACCCGCGGGTCGTAGGCGTGCTGGAACACCTCCTGGATCTCCGCGACCCTGCGCGTCGGCCGGCAGCGAACGCGATCGGCTGCTCGTCGATCTCCCAGTCGATCCCGTCCGCGCTGCGGCCCGGCGTGGATGTTCATCGTGCGACGCGTGTCGTCGACGCGGAAGACGCCGGCGAAGCCGTCTTCGAACGGGACGACCGCGGAGTTGAAGATGCTGTTCGAGCGCGGCAGGTGGTCGCGCGCGATGATCGGGTTGCGGCTGGAGCGCCAGAGCGGTGCCGAGCTGCCGGGCGGGCGGCTCCTCCCACGGGATGCCCGGGAGCTCAGTCCGACCGGCGATGCCGTCTCGAGGCGATGTCGGTCGTGCGCTCATCGGTGGCTTTCCCTCTCTGGTCGACGTCGCGGCTCGGCGCCGGCAGCGCCAAGGGCCTCGTCCGAGGCGACGAGGTGGTCGCGCTCGACCTCGACGAGCGGCCCGGCGGCGGTGTCCGACACGACGTGCCTCGTCCCAGCCGGCCGCGCCGGTGCCCTCGGCCCACCTCGAGTGCAGCTGGGGCACGGCGGCGAGGAGCATCTGCGTGTACGGATGCACCGGGTTGCCGAACACCTTCGGCGGTCGCGCCCATCTCGACGACGCGGCCGCGGCGCAGGATCAGCGTCTTGTCGGAGATGTAGTTGCCGAGCGAGAGGTCGTGCGTGATGAAGAGGATCCCGACGCCGCGCTCCTTCAGGTCGCCGAGCAGGTTGAGCACGTCGATCCGCGTCGAGGCGTCGAGCATGCTGATGATCTCGTCGGCGACGAGGAACTTGATGTCGAGGAGCAGCGCGCGCGCGATCATCAGGCGCTGGAGCTGGCCGCCGCTCAGCTGGTGCGGGTACTTGCCGAGGACGTCGGCCGGCTCGAGCGACACGGCCTCGAGCGACTTGCCGCAGCTTCGTCTTCCAGTCGCTCGCGCTCAGCCCGGGGAGGTAGCTCGAGCGGATCATGCCGAGGACGCGGTCGACCTTGTAGACGGGGTTGTACGAGCTGAACGGGTCCTGGAAGACGCCCTGCACGTGCGCGTAGTAGCGGCGCAGCTCGCGCCGGCCGAAGGCCGGACACGTCGCGGCCGTCGAACGTGATCGTGCCGGCCGTCGCCCCGGTCAGCCGCAGGATCATCCGGCCGACGGTCGTCTTGCCGCTGCCGCTCTCGCCGATCAGGGAGACGACCTCGCCGGGCTGCACGGCGAAGCTCACGTCGGAGACCGCGGTCAGTCGTCCTCCTTGCCGAACATGCCCGTCTTGAAGACCTTCGTGACGCCGTCGAGCTCGAGCATCAGGCGCCCACCTTCCAGCAGGCGGCGAAGCGTCCCGGCTCGATCTCGACGAACGGCGGCTCCTCGGCGCACTTCTCGAACGCCAGCGGGCAGCGGGCCCGGAAGCGGCATCCGGTCGGCGGGTTGAGGAGCGACGGCGGCCTGCCCGGGATACCGCTCAGCCGCCTCTCCGCGAAGCGCACGCCGACCTCGGGCAGCGACCCGAGCAGGAGCTGCGTGTACGGATGCCGCGGATCCTCGGTGATCTCCGCCGCCGACGCCTTCTCGACGAGCTTGCCCGCGTACATGACGAGGATCGTGTCGGCGATCTGGTAGAGGATCGAGAGGTCGTGCGTGATCACGATCGTGCTCTTCACGAACTTCCGGTCGCGGAACTCGACGAGCATCTCCGCGACCGCCTTCTGGGTCGAGACGTCGAGCGCGGAGGTGAGCTCGTCGGCGATCAGGAGCGACGGGTTCAGGAGCGTCGAGAGCACCATCACGACCCGCTGCTTCATCCCGCCCGACAGCTCGATCGGATAGCGGTCGAGGACGCTGTCGTCGAGGCCGACGAGCGCGAGGCGGCGGCTCAGCTCGGGAAGCGTCTCGTCGTAGGAGACGCCGCGCGAGTCGAGCAGCTCCGAGATCATGCGGCCGATCTTCCGGATCGGGTTCATGCGCGCTCATCGCGTACTGCGGGACGATCGACACCTCGCGGTAGCGGAAGGCGTTCATGGCGTTGTCGTCGGCGAGCGGCAGCTCGACGCCGTCGAGCTCGCACGGTCCCCTCGACGACGCGCATCCGCCCGTCGAGCCGGATCAGGCTCTTGCCGAGCGTCGTCTTGCCGCAGCCCGACTCGCCGGCGAGGCCCATGATCTCGCCGTCGGCGACGGTGAAGCTGACGCCGTCGAGCGCACGGACGTCGCCCTTCAGGGTGCGGTAGTAGACGCGCAGGTTGTCGACCGCGAGGCTCATGTGCGGCGCAGCCTCGGGTTGAAGACCTCGTCGAGCCCGACGTTCATCACGTAGAGGCCGCCGACGATCGCGGTGATCGCGATCCCCGGCGGGATGAACCACCACCACATGCCGAGCTGGAGGGCGGCGTTCGAGACGGCGGTGTTCATCATCAGCCCGAGCGACATCACCTGCGACGGGCCGAGCCCGAGGAAGTCGAGCGTCGCCGCGGTGAGCACGGAGCCGCCGAAGAGCAGGATGAACGTGAGGAAGAGGTACGAGCTCATGTTCGGCGCGATCTCGTTGACGATCACCCTGATCGTCCCGCGGCCCGAGAGGCGGGCGAGGTTGACGAAGTCGCGCGCCGCGAGCGAGAACGTCTGGGCGCGGATCGCGCGGGCCGCCCAGGGCCAGGAGGTGAGCCCGATCAGGAGCGCCTCCGACCACAGGCTGCCGACGCTCAGGTAGGCGGCGACGATGATCAGGACGGCGAGCGTCGGGATCACGAGCACGATGTTCGTCAGCATGCTGAGGATGTCGTCGATCACGCCCGCCGAGGTAGCCGCCGACGAACCCGATCGCCATCCCGAGGCGCGCCGGCGACGCAGCGCCGCGAGCGCCCCGACGATGAAGCTCGCGCGGAGCCCGTAGACGAACTGCGCGTAGACGTCCTGGCCCGCGGAGGTGGTGCCGAGCCAGTACTCGCGGGACGGCGGCTCGCCGAGCGGGTACCCGAACTCGAACGGGTCGGCGTCGGTGAGCCACGGGCCCGACGATCGCCAGCACGAGGAAGCACAGCACCACCGTGAGCCCGACGACGAGCTTCGGTTGTGGAACGCGAAGTACAGCGTCTCGAAGCGCTTCCCGCGCGGGCCGAGGTCGGCCTCCTCCGCGCCGGCGCCGGTCGCGGCGAGCTCCGGGGTGGAGACCAGGTCGGCCCGGGAATCGCGCGGTCTCCACCTACGACCCCTGGATCCCGGCGCGCGTGCGCGGGTCGACGATCACGTAGGCGATGTCGACGATGAAGTTGGCGATCAGCACGCCGATGATGATGAACAGGAACAGGCCCTGCAGCAGGAAGTAGTCGCGGTTCTGGAGGGCGGTGATGATCAGGGTGCCGATGCCCGGGTAGCCGAAGACGATCTCCGTCACGAGCGCGCCGCCGACGACCGCGCCGAGCGCGAGCGCGAGACCCGACATCTGCGGCAGCACGGCGTTGCCGTACGCGTACTTGCGGACGAGCTTGCTCGGCGCGCCGAGGGCCTGGAGGTAGTTGGCGTACTCGGACTCGAGCTCGTAGATGATCAGGTTCCGCATTCCGATCGCCCAGCCGCCGAACGCGACGAGGAACAGCGTCAGGAACGGGAGGAACCAGTGGCTGAGGAAGCTCCTCGCGAACTCCAGCGTCCAGGCGGGCTGCACCGAGAAGTCGTAGGCGCCCGAGACGGGGAAGATCCCCAGCTTGAACGAGAGGAAGTACACGAGCACGAGCGCGAGCCACATGTAGGGCGTCGCGGTGAGCACGTACGCGACGGGAAGCGCGGTGTTGTCGAGGACCTTCCGGCGCGCGGCCATCGCGCCCACGCGGTTCCCGGCGATGTAGCTGAGCACGATCGCGGGGACGAGCAGGGCGAGCGTGTAGGGGAGCGCCGCCCAGATCAGCTCGCTGACGGTCGAGCCGACGTACGCGATGCTCGGCCCGAGGTCGCCGTGCAGGAGCCCTCGCCAGAAGTTCAGGTACTGCTGCCAGAGCGGCTGGTCGAGCCCGAACGACTCGGTGAAGTACCCGTGGAGCTCCTGCGACGCGGTCGAGTCCGCCTGGATCCGGCTGATCAGGCCGTCGATCGGGTTGCCGGGCATGAGCCGCGGGATCGCCCAGTCGATCGTGACGGCCACGAAGAACGTCAGCAGGTAGAGAAGGATCTTGCGGGCGAGGTATCGGGTCACGCGATCTCCGAGGACGTCGTGCCGGGGGTCATATCATGCCGTCCGCAGGACCGGGCGGCGCTCCCTTGCTGGGAGCACCGCCCGGTCCGTCGGCGTCGAGCCACGAAGTGCGTTACTTCGCTGGCTTCAGCTTGGCGAGCGCGTCGATGCCCGTCATGTTGAGGTACCCGTTCCACACGCTCGGGGTGTTCTGCAGCCCCGTGCCGTGGACTTCGGGAAGTTCGTCCAGTAGGTCGTGTTGTACTGCGACCACATTCCGTTGTACCAGAGCGGGATCGCAGGCAGATCCTCGAGGATGAACTTCTGGATCTTCGAGTGGATCACCTTCGCCGCCGCCTCGTTCGCGGGGTTCACCTTGTTGAGCGCGAGCGTGAGCGCCCACGGCTTCGGTCCCGCCGACGTGAACCGCGAGTAGTTGGCGAACGTCTGCGTGTCGGCGACCGGCAGGTGGAAGAGGTAGTCGTAGTAGGTGTACGGCGTCGGGCCGAGCTGCTTGTCGTTGTTGATCACGAGGTCGAACTTGCCGGAGTTCCGCTCGTCGACGAGCCCGTTGTAGTCCGGGTACGCCGGCGTGATCTTGATGCCCGCGTCCTTCGCGCTGGCGGCGATGATCTGGATCGCGGTCATCCAGTCCGACCAGCCGTTCGGGACGATGAGCCTCAGGTTGACGGACTTGCCGGCCTTGTTCTCGACGTAGCCGTCGCCGTTCGTGTCCTTGTAGCCGTTGGCGGCGAGCAGTGCCTTCGCCCCGGCGATGTTGTACTTGAAGCCCAGCTTCTTGGCCTGGGCCTGGTCGATCCACTTGTTCCAGGTCGGGAGCAGGCCGGTCGGGTTGGCCTTCGCGACGATGTTGCCGTAGTCGGCCGTCACGATCTGGTCGACGTTGATCGACATCGCGAGTGCCCGGCGGAAGGCCACGTCGTTCAGCGGCGCGTGCGTCGTGTTCGGCACGAGCCAGGCGGTGTTCGCCGACAGCATGTACGGCGCCTTCGGGTAGTACGTCTGCACCTTCCCGCCGATCACCTTGTCGACGCCGGGGAAGAAGTTGTTGCTCAGGTCGATGTCGTTCTTGAGGAAGTTCTGCAGCGAGGCGGTGTTCTGGGTGTTGTGGATGTCGACGAGGTACTGCATCGGCATCTTCATCCCGAGCGCCTTCGTCGCCCACCAGTTGCTGCGCCGGTTCCACTGCAGCGTGCCCGAGGTGCCCTTGCCGGCGCCGTACGTGAACGGGCCGGTTCCGACCATGTACTTGTCGGTGTTACCGGTCGTGATCTCGGTCGCGCTGTAGTTCTTCCAGAGGTGCTGCGGGCACGATCCCCCACGTGTAGATGTTCGTGTTCCAGTCGAGGTAGTTCGGCTTGCCCGTGAAGACGAAGCTGACCGTGTTGCCCTTGACGATGATGTTCGAGAGACCGGTCTTCCACATCGTCGAGAGCTCCGAGCCCGCGAGCTTGCCGGTCTCGAACGTGAACTTCACGTCCGCGCCGGTGAACGGCTTGCCGTCGTTCCACTTCACGCCCTGCCGCAGCGTGCAGGACGTAGGTCCGGCCGACCCACTTGCCGTCGGTCGCGAGCCACGGGATGTACTTGTCCTTGAGCGGGTCGTACCGGAACAGCGTCTCGTACAGGAGCCCGACCGTGCCGGTCGCGTTCCCGCTGCTCCGCAGCGGGTTGAACTGGCTGAACGGCCCCCACGCAGTGCCCGACGTGTAGAGCGTCGCGTTGCGCGGCAGAGCGAACGCAGACTGCTGCTGCGCTCCTGCTCCTGCCGTCGTCAGAGATGCGAGCACCGTGACGACGGCGATGACGCCGAGGCCCAAGGCCCATTTCTTGCGGCTTACCATGATCCTCTGCTCCTCTCTCTGTGGCGGAACTCGTCGTGGTTGCCGGAGACTTGGTGAGAGAGGCTCTGTCCGGCCGCGGATGCCCTCCCTCTGACACTGCTCCTTCGTCGCCGTCGTGCGGCGACACACGTAGTCCATCACTTATCCGGTTCAGTGTCAACCGGTTTTCACACATCGCCGCGTTGTGGTTTTCACACATCGCCGCGTCGGGATTCCAACAGCGGGCCGAACTGCCGCCGCCGCCGCGGCCCCCGGATGCCGTGGCGCGTGGGAGCGCGTCGGGAGCGGCGCTGCGCGGCGGCGCGGTGCTGCCGCGTGGGGTCAGCTCGCCACGGGCGACCTCGACGTCCTCGCGCGTGGCCCCGTCGATCACGGCGAGCAGGTGCCGCGCCGCCGTCGCGCCGTACGCCTCGATGTCCCGCGTGATCGCGGTGAGCGGCGGGTGCACGACGCGGCTGATCAGCGAGTCGTCCCACCCGATCAGCGAGAGGTCGTCGGGGACGGTGAATCCCATCTGCTGGGCGACGCCGAGGCCGGTCACCGCGAGGAGGTCGCTGTCGAAGATGATCGCCGTCGGCGGCTCCGGCGCACGAGAGCAGCCGCCGGGTCGCGCGGGCGCCGCTCTCGGGCGTGTAGTCGGTCGACACCACCTCTGCCTCGAGCCCGAGCTCGCCCGTCGTCGTCGCGGAACGCGCGCGTCCGCTCCTGGGTGTGCACGAACTCGGCGACGCCTGCGACCCGCGCGATCCGGCGGTGGCCGAGCGCGGCGAGGTAGCGCACGGCCTCGACCACGACCGAGGCCTCGTCGTGCCAGACGGCCGGGATGGGCCCGCCCACGAGCGGCCCGCCGATCACGACTGCCGGCAGGCCCATCTCGTGCGAGCGCCTCGACGCGCGGGTCGTCGTGCCGCACGTCGACGACGAAGACCCCGTCGACGCGATGCTCGCCGAACCAGCGCCGGTAGATCGCGATCTCCTCCTCGACGGAGCGGACGAGCTGGAGCGTCAGGCCGATCGAGCGCGGCGAGAGCCGTCCCCTCGACACCGGCGATGAACTCCATGAAGAACGGCTCGAGCGCGATCGTGGTCGCCGGCCGCGCGAGCACGAGCCCGCACGCGTCGGCCCGAGACGCCGAGAGGGCGCGGGCCGCGCGGTTCGGGTACCAGCCCGAGCTCGTCGGCGATCGCGAGGATCCGGTCGCGCGTCTCGTCGGAGACGCCGGGCCGGCCGTTGAGCGCGTACGACACCGCGCCCTTCGACACGCCGGCGCGCTCGGCGATGTCCTTGATCGTCGCCCTCCGCCCTTGCCTCTCGTCTGTGCGCATGGATCTCCCTTGCCGCTCGGATCCGGGAACCTGCGGAAGAGCCGTACAGCGCACGCTGAACCGGTTCTTCAAACTTAGCACTTCCAGGCGCCCGCCACTGCTCCTGCAGGTCGGCCCGATCGTGTGATTTACTTAATCGGTTCAGAGATGTCCATGGAGCCGCTCACCGGACGCGACGGCTTTCCCGCCGGGATTCCTGTGGGGCGCGGGCACCGCGGCCTACCAGATCGAAGGCGCCGGCGATCTGGACGGGCGCGGCGAGAGCATCTGGGATCGCTTCTGCGCGACGCCCGGCAAGGTCCGGAACGGCGAGAGCGGCGCGATCGCCTGCGACTTCTACCACCGCTACCGCGAGGACATCGCCCTGCTGCGCGAGCTCGGGGCGACGGCGTTCCGCTTCTCCGTCTCGTGGCCGCGCGTCCTCCCGGAGGGTCGCGGCCGGGTGAACCAGGCAGGCCTCGACTTCTACGACCGGGTGATCGACGAGCTGCTCGCGAGCGACATCGAGCCCCTCGTCACGCTCTACCACTGGGACCTTCCCGTTGCGCTCGAGGACGAGGGCGGCTGGGTCGAGCGGAGCACCGTCGACGCGTTCTGCGAGTACGCCGAGGTCGTCGGCACGCCGGCTCGGCGATCGCGTCGGGCTCTGGCTCACCCAGAACGAGCCCTGGGTGATCGCCTGGCTCGGCTACGGGTACGGCGTGCACGCGCCCGGACGGACGTCGGCCGCCGACGCGATCGCCGCAGCGCACCACGTGCTGCTCTCGCACGGCCTCGCCACCGACATCCTGCGCCGCGAGTCGCCGGCGTCTCGCGTGGGGGTGACGCTCGACCTCGAGACGGCGTATCCGGCGAGCGACGACCCGGAGGACGTCGCGGCCTGCCGGGAGTTCGACGGCGAGCGCAACCGCTGGTTCCTCGACCCGCTCTTCCGCGGCGCGTACCCGGAGGACGTGCTCGAGCGGCTGGCACCCGATTGCGCCGCCGGTCCGGGACGGCGACATGGAGGTGATCGCGCGCCCCGATCGACTTCCTGGGCGTCAACTACTACCAGCGGCGGGTCGTGGGCCGGGCAGCCGACGGCGGCTGGAGGTTCGTGCACCAGGACGGCTCCGTCTACACGGACATGGGCTGGGAGGTGTCGCCGAACGGCCTCTTCGACCTGATGCGGCGCCTTCGCGACGACTACGCGCCCTCCGGCGATCATCGTCACCGAGAACGGCGCCGCCTTCGGCGACGCACGGGGGCACGACGGCGCCGTCCGCGACCCGGAGCGCCGGGAGTACCTCGCCTCGCACGTCGAGGCGCTGCGGCGCGCGATCGCCGCCGGCGTTCCCGTCGAGGGCTACTTCGCCTGGACGCTGCTCGACAACTTCGAGTGGGCACACGGCTACGCGAGGCGCTTCGGCCTCGTCTACGTCGACTACCCGACGCTCGAGCGCGTCCCGAAGTCGAGCTTCCACTGGTACCGCGACCACATCGCACACGTGACCTCCGGTGTCACCTCCTGAATCGACGACCGCCGGGATCCCCGTCCCGCCGCTCTGCCGAGCGGCTGTCTCGGCCGGCCGTGCCTCAGGCCACAGCACCGGGCAAACCAGCGTAGATTTGTCCGGGATGCCAGTCGACGGGAACACGGGAAATGCGTGACATGAGTAGCGGTGCACCCTCGGCGAAGAACGAGCGCGAGTCGCTCCCGCCCGGCTCGCCGACCTCGATCCTCGGCGATCAGAGCAAGCGGAGAAACGGGCACGCTGGGTGGAGCGAGGTCTCCGCTGCGCTGATCGCCAATATCGAGCGCGTCGTGCTCGGCAAGCGCGACCAGATCGAGCTCGTCGCATGTGCGCTCCTCTGCGAGGGGCACGTCCTCCTCGACGACGTGCCGGGCACGGCCAAGACTGTGCTCGCGCGGGCGATCGCCCGCTCGGTCGACGGCGCCACGACCGCCCGGATCCAGTGCACCCCCGACCTGCAGCCGACCGACGTGACGGGGCTGTCGGTCTACGACCAGCGCGAGCGTGCCTTCGCCTTCCAGCCGGGCCCGGTGTTCACGAACATCCTGCTCGTCGACGAGATCAACCGGGCGATGCCGCGGACCCAGAGCGCGCTGCTCGAGGCGATGGCGGAGCGGCAGATCACGGTCGACGGCGAGTCGCGCGCCCTGCCGAGCCCGTTCCTCGTCCTCGCGACGGAGAACCCGCTCGACCACGAGGGCGTCTTCCCGCTCCCCGAGGCCCAGCTCGACCGCTTCTTCCTCAAGGCGGCGCTCGGCTACCCGCAGCCGGACGAGGAGCTCGAGATCGTGCAGGCGCAGCGACACGGGCACCCACTCGACCGGCTCGCGCCCGTCGTCGGGATCGACGACCTGCGGGCGCTCCAGCACGCCGTCGAGGACGTCTACATCGACCCGCTCCTCCAGCAGTGGGTGATCGATCTCGTGCGGGCGACACGCGAGCTTCCGGGCGTGCGCACCGGCGCGTCGGTTCGCGGCTCGCTGGCGCTCGAGCGGGGTGCGCGGGCGATGGCGCTGCTCCGGGGACGCGACCACGTCGAGCCCGGCGACGTCGAGCGGCTCGTCGAGCCCGTTCTCTCCCACCGGCTGCTCCTCTCGCATCCGTACGCGCTCGACGGCGAGACATCCGGCCGAGCAGGCCGGCCTGCTCGAGCGCTGCCTCGAGGTCGCACCACGCCCGGGGGCCGTGGTCGCCGAGCCGACCCGAGGGCCATGACGAGGCGCGACCTCGTCTTCCCGCTGATCCCGTCGCGAAGAGGCGGCGCGCTCGACGTCGCCGGCCGTCGGAGCCGTCGCCGGGGCTCGGGCACCGAGATCGCGAGCTCGCGCCCGTACCGCCGCGGCGACCCGGTTCGGCTCGTCGACTGGGCCGCGTCGGCCCGGCTGTCGACGGCCCGCGGCACCGACGAGTTCGTCGTCCGCGACAGCTTCGCGGAGGATGCCGTCAGGATCGTCATCGTCGTCGACCGGAGCCCCTCGATGGCGCTGTTCCCGGACTGGCTCCCGTGGCTCGACAAGCAGGCGGCGGTACGCGAGGCGGGCCGCATGATCGTCGCGAGCGGCGCGGCGACGAACGCCCTGATCGGCTTCGCCGCGGCCGGCGGCGCGCGACGCGCAGCTCGTTCCCTCGCGGCGGGATCGTGCGCATGCGCGCGCGATCGAGCAGATGCTCTCGACCGGCGAGACCGACGGCCCGCCCGACAGTCTCGACCGGGCGCTCGAGCGTCCTCTCCCGGAGGGCCGGCACCGTCCTCCCGGGAACGTTCGTCTTCGTCCTCTCCGACTTCCTGCCGCCGCCGAGCTCCGGCCCGGCTGCGCGACGCGCTCTCGGCCGGCTGGGACATCGTTCCCGTCGTCGTCCAGGATCCCGTCTGGGAGCGCTCGTTCCCCGACGTCTCCGGCGTCACGCTGCCGCTCGTCGACCCCGACGACGGCACGGCCCGCGCTCGTCCGTCTCAGCCGCAGGGAGGCGCGACGCGCGCCGCGAGGCCAACGAGCGGCGTGCCGCTCGCCTCGACGACGCGCTGCACGACCTCGAGCTCGATCCCGTGTCGATCACGAGCAGCGACAGTCGAGGCCGTGCACGCGGCCTTCCTCGCGTGGGCCGAAGGGCGGCGCGCCCGTACGCGAGGCTATCGGTGAGCAAGGCCGGACGTCCGGCGTCGAGCGGCCGCTCTGGCCGACACGCCGGCAGCTCGGCTGCTCGCGATCGGACTCGTGCTCGTCGCGGCGGTCGTGGCCGTGCTCGCCGCGGTCGCTCGCCCACCGGCCCGCGTCGTCTCCCGGCCTGCTCGAGGATCCGGTCACGGTCAAGCGGTCGCTCTCGACGACCGCCGCGCTGTTCGGCGATCCTGTCGAGGCCGAGATCGACGTCTACACGAACGAGCGCAGCGTCCCGGCTGCGCTCGGTGCGCGTCCGCGACGGACTTCAGGCCGTATCGGGTCGTGACGACGAGGGTCGACCGGATCACGCCAGGGCGGCGTCTCGCTTCTTCGCACCAGGATCTCGCTTCGAGTGCCTCACGCGCGCCTGTCTGCCGCCGCAGAGCGGATCCCGCGTCGTTCGCTTCCCGCCGCTCGCCGTGACCTACCGCAAGGACGGGCGAGACGCACGCGTGCGCTCGTCCCCTGGGAGCCGCTTCAGCTCTCCTCTCGGCTTCCTCTCGACGCGACGGCCCGCACCGGGATCGTCGACACCGCGCCGCCGCTCGACCCGCGGTTCGCGCGCTCGCCGGAGCTGCTGCAGGCGCTGTTCCTCTCGGTCGCGGCGGTGCTCGGGATCGCGGGAGCGCTGCTCGTGCTGACGGCGCTCTGGCCGTCGTCGTTGCGTTGCTCGCCGGCGCTGGCGGCGTCTCTCCCCTCTCGAGCGCTCGCTCGTGCGGGTCGAGGCGGCCGCACGGAGCGACGACGAGAGCGAGCGACGGCGGACGCTCGACCAGCTCGCGACGCGTCTGGGCGAGGTGCCCGCGCCGTCGCTCGAGGTGCGAACGCGGGCGCTCGCATGGGGGCAGAACCCGCCCGGGCCCGAGGCGCTGACGCATCTCGCGGAGCAGGTGCGGACGGCTCTGAACGGCGCGGTGCGAGGCTGATGGTCGACCTCGGTCGCCCCCGCATCGGTCGCCTCCGCCGTGCGGCGCGGCCGGCGATTCCGAGCGTCGACACGCACGCGCTCGCGCCCAGCGCTCGCCGGACGCGGGCGGCTCTGGCCGTGCTGGCGCTGACGGCGCTCGTCGTCGCGGTGGCGCTCGTCCCGGCGGCGCGGCAGGACGCCGGGAGTCCCCGCTGCGCTTCGCGGCGGCGAACGGGCTGGTGATCGTGATCGACGTCTCGTCCAGCACGCTCGGCTTCTCGAACACGATCGCGAGGTCGCTGCGCACGCTCTCGAACGACCCGTCGCAACGAGCCGGGCTCGTCCTCGCGTCGCAGAGCGCGTACATGGCTCTGCCGCCCGAGACGCCGGGCTCGGCGCTGCGCGGCTGGGCAGCGGATGATCAGCTACATCAACGAGCAGAACCACAAGCTCGCCGTCAGGGCCAAGCTCGACCGCACGCCGCTCCCGAATCCCGCTCCCGGCGACTACCCCTGGGTCGGCGTGTTCACGGGCGGCACCCGGCTCTCGACCGGCCTGGCCAGGGCGATTCAGGCGCTGCGCGAAGCAGGGATCCGGGACGGGCAGATCGTCCTCGTCAGCGACCTTCGCGACGCACCGGAGGACCTCCCGCGGGTCGGGGTGCTCATCGCCCGGATGCGCGAGCTCGGGATCGAAGCTCCGCGTCGTCACCGTGGGCCACGCTACGCGCGAACCCCAAGGAGTTCTCCGACTTCGGCGGCTCCGCGTTCATCATGAGCGCGGCCGACTCCGTCTACGCACCCGAGCGCGAGCCGACGATCCCGGCGCGACCGTCGGCGCTTCCGCTCGTGGTGCTCGGCATCGCTCTCGCGGTGCTGCTCGCGGTCGCGGAGCCGCTCCTGCCCCTCCGCTGGCGCAGCCGTCGCGGGGCACGCGGATGAGCCGGCATCCCCGCTTGCGGGTCGCGCTCGGGATGCTCCTGCTCGCACGCGGCCGTCGGGGCGCTGTTCCTCGCACGCGGCACCGCCGACGCGGCGAGCGGCTTCCGTGAACGACAGGCGGAATGGCAGCGGGGACTCGAGCCTGCGCGCGCCGCGCCCGCCGGGCCTCGGCGCAGCGCGTCGGCGAGTCGCTCCTCGGGATCCGGGCGCGCAGCGACGTGCTGCGGACGTACCAGGACTACCGGGCCGGGCTCGCCGACGTGATCCAGGGTACGACCTACCCGCAGACGCGCGCACGGTTCGAGGCGATCCAGACGCTCGAGCGTCTGCGGGCGTCGCTTCGAAGCGGCCGGGACCGGGCAAGCGCCGACATCGTGCTCGGGGTCGTGCTGACCGACGCCGCCTCGGAGCGCGGGCCGGCAGCGCGAGGCACAGCTCGAGAACGCGCTCGCCGCCTTCGCACGGGCGGTGCACGAGGACCCGACGAACGCCACGGCCAAGCTCGATCTCGAGGTGCTGCTCCGCGCGATCGCACCGACGCTCGAAGAGCCAGGCCCGCGCCCTCGGGCATCGGCCGCGCCGACAGCGACAGCGCAACGAGAACCCCCGCAACCCGACCGCACCCGCACGTGCGGAAGGAGACGGGTTCTGAGCCCGATGCTGCCGCTCGCCCAGATCGTCTTCCTGACGCCGCGGGCCGCGCTCGTCGGGCTCGCGTTCGCCGCGCCGCTCGTCGCGCTCGCGACTCCGCGACAGAGCGGACGCGCGGGTGCGCTCGACCCTCGGTCTGCGCCGGCCGGGGCTGCGCGCTCCTGCTCGCCCGGCCGGTCGGGCTCGTGGCTCTGGCCGCCCTCGTCGCCGCCACCGCCGCCCAGCCGGCGGTACGCGACACCGACTCCGACGCCCGGTGCGCACGGACGCCGAGCTCTACCTCACCTTCGACGTCAGCCGCTCGATGCTGGCGGCGAGCGCACCGGGCGGGGTCGTACGGATGGAGCGCGCGCGCGCTCTCGGCACGCGTCGTCCACGCCGCGCTTCGCCGACATTCCGACCGGCGTCGCGACGCTCACGAACCGGATGATGCCGCTCCTCTTCCCGACCGGCGATGCCCGGTCGGTGACGCGCCGTGATCGACCACTCGCTGCGGATCATGCAGCCCCCGCCCGGTCGTCTACACGACGGCTCGCGAAAGCTCGCTCGCCGCGCTGAGCCTTGCCGCCGACCGCAGCTACTTCGACCCGAGCTGCCCGGAAGCGCGTGCTGGTCGTGTTCAGCGACCTCGACAGCGACTTCTTCAGCCTCGACGGGACGCTTCGGCTGCTGCGGAAGCACCGGATCGAGCCGTTCGTCGTCCGCGTCGCAGCCCCGGGCGAGCGGGTCTTCGACCACCGCCGGGCGTCCGTACGCCTACGTCTCCGCGAGCACGGTGACGGTCGCCGCCCTCCGTCGGGCGAACTGGCACGCCTTCGAGGAGGGCGAGCGCGAGCAGGCTCGTCGCCGAGATCCGCTCGTACCTCGGCAGGGCCCGATCGGCGAGAGCGGTCTCGTCGAGTCGCAGCGGAAGCCTCGCGCCGCTCTTTGCGCTCGCAGCCCTGGCGCTGGCGGTGGCGCTCGTGCTGCCGGCACTCCGCGCCGGGCTCCTCGCACGCGCCTGACTTCGCTGCTCGCCCCGACCGGGAGGCGCTGGGCTTCAAAGGAGCCGCGTGCCGGGATCTGTTGCGTGCAGCGCCGCGTGGCGGCTCAGGCGATCGGCGCGTAGGAGAGACGGTAGATGTTGACTGCCGTCTTCGGGCCGGTGGGCGGCAAGGATCGTGAGCGTGCCGCGGGCGCCGGCGAAGACGCCGGTCCCCGCCACCACCGCGATCGAGACCGCGCCGCCGCCGGCCGCCGTCAGCATGCCGTTGACGGTGAGCGTGCCGCCCGGCAGCTTCGCGACGGTCTTCAGGCGGGCGCGCGTGGCGCTTGTGAGCAGCATCGTGCTGCGGTCGGAGCCGATGACAGCGCCCTTGGGCTTCCCGAACTGGGCTCTCGCATTGAGGAGGCGGCTCGTGAACATCTGTCGATCGCCCGGTGCTGGCCTTGCGCGGCGGTACGTCGACGCTCGAGTACGACGTCGTGATCGAGACGAGGCGGATCTCGGACGGGGGAAGCGCCGACGCCTCCGGTGAGACGATGGTGGCGACGACCACGGCGACGACGGCGACGAGAGCAGCTGGAGCGGCGAGCCGTAACACGACCTAACCTTAGCCAGCGCCAGAGTGTCTTCACATCGGCCGTCCTTCGACGGAGTAGGAGGGTCGCCTTTGTGAGCCGGCTACGGCCGGAGCCGGCCGAGCATCGCATTCGTCGGCGTGAGCGTCCGGGCTCCCGTGGGGAGAGCCGGAGAAGGGATTCGAACCCTTGGCCCCCGCTTTACAAGAGCGGTGCTCTGACCAGCTGAGCTACTCCGGCGACCGCAACATCGTAGTCGTGCGCGACGCGCTGCGGCTTTCCGGCACCGGCAATCCGCGCGACACCCGATGGCGGCGCCTCGACTCCGCTGCCAGGCTCGGGGTGAGACGATCAAGGAGGCCGACCATGACCCGAGTGCTCGTCGCGCACGCCAGCAAGTACGGCTCGGTCGAGGAGGTGGCGCGGTACATCGGCGCCGTCCTGCGCGACGGGGGTGTCGACTGCGACGTCGTCACCGCGCGCGAGGCGAAGCACCTGCAGCGACTACGACCTCGTCGTGCTCGGAACGGGGCTCTACATGACCCGCCTGCACCGCGACGCGCGGCGCTTCCTGCGGCGCCACCAGGACGAGCTCGCGCACGTCCCGTTCGCCGTCTTCGCGATGGGGCCGCTGAGCTCCGACCCGACCGAGAAGGAGAAGGTGCGGCCGCAGCTCGAGCGCGGGCTCGAGCGGTACCCCGCGATCGCACCCGTTGCGACCGAGATCTTCGGGGGCGTGATCGACCCCGAGCGGATGTCCTTCCCCTACAACCGCATGCCGGCCGGCGACCATCGCGACTGGGACGAGATCCGGAGCTTCGCGCTCTCGCTTCCCGTCCGGGCAGCGGTCCCGCGTAGGCCGTACGGCACGACGAAGAGGCCCCGGCGGTAAGCCGGGGCCTCTTCGCCGGTCCTGCGGTGACCGTCCGTTCGCGCTCAGGCGGCGATCCGGGCCGGCTCGGCCTCGATCGCCGGGAGATCCGCCGAGCGCTCGTGCTCGAGCGTCGGCAGCCACTCGAGCCACGTCGGCAGGTACCAGTTCCACTCGCCGAGGAGCTTCATCGTCGCGGGCAGCAGCACCGCCCGCACGATCGTGGCGTCGATCAGGACGGCGGCCGCGAGGCCGATGCCCATCTCCTTCATGTCGATGATCGGCATCAGCGCGAAGACGCCGAAGACGAACACCATCACGACGGCTGCGCTCGTGACGACGCCCGCAGTCGAGCGGATGCCCGCCTCGACGGCCCGCTCGGTGCGCATGCCGCGGTCGAAGTACTCCTTGACCCGGCTCAGGATGAACACGTGGTAGTCCATCGAGAGCCCGAACAGGATCACGAAGAGGAACATCGGCAGCCACGACGCGATGCCGCCGTTCCTCTGGAAGTCGAGCAGGTTCGCGCCCCAGCCCCACTGGAAGATCGCCACGAGCAGGCCGTAGGCGGCGCCGACGGAGAGCAGGTTCATCACGATCGCCTTGATCGGGATCACGATCGAGCGGAACGAGACGAGCAGCAGCAGGAACGCGAAGCTGAGCACGAAGAGGAACACGAGCGGCGCCGACGACTTCATCTTGTCGTTCCAGTCCTTCGACGCGGCCGTGTCGCCCGTGACCGCGTACTCGACGCCCGCGACCTTGCCGATCGTTGCCGGCAGGATCTCGTTGCGGAGCGTGTCGAGGGCGCTCGTTCGAGACCGTGTCCGTGCCGTCGCCGACGAGCGGGACCGCGACGCGGAGCACCGTGCCGTCGGGCGAGACGTCGGAGTAGATCGGCTCGAGCGCCTTGCCGGACGCGAGCGCCTGCTTCTTCAGGTCGGCGACGGCCGCCTGCAGGCGCGGGTCGGACGCGTCGCCCTTGATCGCGACGACGGCGGGGGTGGCACCGCCCGGGAAGGCGTCCCGCACCTTGTTGAACGACTGCACTTCCTTCAGCGACTTCGGCAGGGCGTCGAAGCCCGACTGGCTCGTGTGCAGGCTCAGGGCCGGGATCGCCAGAGCGACGAGAACGGCCGTCGCGGCCGACGGCCGAGACGAGCGGGCGGCGCAGGACGGCGCCGAGGACGGCTCCCCAGACGCGGCCCTGGCCGTCGTCCCGCTTGAGCCGGCCGATGAACGGGACGCGCACCTTGTCGACCCGGTCGCCGAGCCACGAGAGCATCGCCGGCAGGACGGTGAGCGAGCCGATCATCGCGACGGCGACGACCATCATCGTCCCGATCGCGAACGACATGAACGTCTTGTCGCCGGAGAAGAACATGCCGGCCATCGCGATCATCACGGTGATGCCGGAGATGAGCACGGCCCGTCCCGACGTCGCGGCCGCGGCCTCGAGCGCCGCCGACTCGCTGCGCCCGGCCCGCCGCTCGTCGCGCTCGCGGCGGATGTAGAACAGCGAGTAGTCGACGCCGACCGCGAGCCCGATCAGGAGGATGACCTCCGAGATCGACTCGTCCATCGGCACGATCTGGCTCGGCAGGGCGACGAGCCCCATGGTCGCGAACACGGCGGTGAGCGCGAGCCCGAGCGGGATCGACGCGCCGACGAGCGAGCCGAACACGAGCAGCAGGATCACGAGCGTGATCGGGATCGAGATCATCCCGGCGCGTGCGAGCTGCGAGCCGAACATCTCGTCGAGCGCCTTGCCCGTCGACGCCGAGCCGGCCTCGACGACGGTGAAGCCGGGGTTCGCCTTCTGCACCTGCGCGGTGCCGGCGACGATCGTGTCGATGTAGGTCGTCGCCTCGTCGTACGAGCCCTTCGGGCTGAACTGGATCAGCACCGAGTGGCCGTCCTCCGAGATCTGGCCCTCGTTGCCCGTTCGCGAGCGGCGAGCGGAGCTTCGTCACCTTCGGGAAGGTCTCGAGCTTCGCGATCGCCTGGTCGACGACGGCGCGGAACGCCGGATCGGCGGCCGTCTTGCGTCGGCGACTGGACGAGCACGTACTCCATCTGCTCGTCCAGCTTGAAGCCGGCGTCACGGATGATGTGGTCGGCCGTGCGGGCCTCGCCGACGTTGGTGTCGTTCTGGTCGATCGTCTTCATGCCGACCGCGGTGCCGATCGCGAACGAGGCGACGACGAACGCGAGCCAGCCGAAGATGGCCGTCTTGCGGTGCTTCGCGCTCCAGCGACCCATCCGGGCCGCGATGTTGGTGCTCTGCTTCAGGGGTGACATGCGATTTCTCCTTCAGGGGTCGTGGTGTCCCTTGCAGGCTCGCACCCCCGTCCCCGCCTGACAGTGCGGCGGTCAGGTCATCGGGGTGGGGTAAACCGCACGGTCCGTCCTGCAGATCGCCCTTCCCGCGAGCGCGGACAGCGCTGCGAAACGGCGGAGCGCGAGGCGAGATCCCCGCCCGGGGACCCGGATCGCGGAAAGGAACGGGTCAGCTCTGCAGGAAGGCGAGCACCGCGAGCACGCGGCGGTGGTCGTCGCTGCTGGCGGGAAGGTCGAGCTTCGTGAAGATGCTCGTGACGTGCTTCTCGACGGCCCGCAGCGTGACGAACATGCGCTCGGCGATCGCCTGGTTCGAGCGGCCCTCGGCCATCAGCTCGAGCACCTCGCGCTCGCGCGGCGTGAGGGCATCGACAGGGTCATCGGCCCGGCGCCGGCCGACGAGCTGGCTGACGACGGCGGGATCGAGCGCCGATCCGCCCTCGCCGACGCGGCGGACGGCGGCCGCGAACTCCTCCAGGTCGGCGACCCGGTCCTTGAGGAGGTAGCCGACGCCGTCGGCGCCGTCCTCGAGCAGTCCGACGGCGTAGCCCGGCTCGACGTACTGCGAGAGCACGAGCACGCCCGTGTCCCGGGAACCGTGCGCGAATCTCCCGCGCCGCCACGAGCCCTTCGTCGGTGTGGGTCGGCGGCATCCGGATGTCGACGATCGCGACCGCGGGCTTGTGCATCGCGACGTGGCGCAGCAGGTCGTCGGCGTTGTCCCGACTGGGCGACGACGTCGAAGCCGGACTCGCCGAGGAGGCGCACGACGCCCTCGCGCAGCAGGATCGAGTCCTCGGCGATCACGACCTTCATCGCGTTGCCGAGCAGCGCGATCGTGTTCCGGAGCGGCGGGAAGTCGCGCGGGAGCCCGTCCGCGAGGAGCTGGTGGATGTGCTCGGGCTCCGGCAGGCCGGCGAGGCGGTGGCTCCCGAGGTCACGAACGGCGAACGCCGTGCGGCGCAGCATGCCGTCGCCGAGAGGAGGATCTGACCCCCGTGACCGGCCGAGCCGATCCGCGCCGCGCGATGGACGTCGATGCCCGTGTAGCCGTCCTCGGTCACGAGCGGCTGGCCGACGTGAACGCCCATGCGCACCCGGACGTCCCGCTCGCCCGGCCATGTCTCCTCGATCAGGGCGCGCTGACTGTCGACGGCGGCCGCGACGGCGTCGTCGAGCGACGCGAACGCGGCGAAGAGCTCGTCGCCGTGCGCGTCGATCACCGCGCCTTCGTGGCGCGTGACCGCCTCCCGGAGGATCCGCCGGACACCGTTGAGGATCGTCGCGTAGTCGGGGCCCGTCTCGTGCACGAGGCGCGTCGAGCCCTCGATGTCGCAGAGGAGGAACGCGACGGTGCCGGTCGCGGTGCTCACCGGCCCGAGTCTAGAGGCTCGATGTGGAGGTCACAGCGCGAGCTCCGGCCGCGGTTCGAGGGGTATCACGGCGACGATCCTCGTTCCCCGATCGGCCGGGCTGTCGACCTCGAGCGTCCCGTCGAGGGCCGCCACGCGGTCGCGCAGCCCGCGCAGGCCTGTTCCCGCCGCCGGGTCGGCGCCGCCGCAGCCGTCGTCGGTGACGATCACGGTCACGCCGCTCTCGCCGGTCTCCACCGTCACGTCGATGGCCGTCGCGCCCGCGTACTTGACGATGTTCGTGACGGCCTCCGACGACGACGTAGTAGGCCGCCGCCTCGATCGGAGCGGGCAGCCGCTCGGGGGGCATCGTCACCGTCACCGGCATCGGGGTGCGCGCGACGAGCGCTTCGACGGCGGCGGCGAGGCCCCGATCGGTCAGCACCGCAGGGTGGATGCCGCGGGCGAGCTCGCGGAGCTCCTCGAGGGCGGCGGCGAGCTCCTCCCGCGCCCCCTTGATGATCGCTGCCGTCCCCGCTGGATCCGCTCGCCGCCCGTGCCTCGGCGAGCCGCAGCGAGACCGAGAGCGCCACGAGGCGCTGCTGAGCTCCGTCGTGGAGGTTTCGCTCGAGCACGCGGCGCGCCTCGTCGGCCGCCTCGATGATGCGCGCCCGCGAGGCACGTATCTCCTCGTCCTGTCGTCTGCGCTCGGTCACGTCGACGCCCGACAGGAGCACGAGCGACGCCTCTCGTCCCGTGACGTCGGCGACCGGAGTCGCCGTCCAGGCGATGACGATGTCGTCGCCGTCGGCCTTGCGCCATCGGGTCTCTCGTTGCGCGCTTGCCACGCCGTTTGCCGCCGACGCGATCGCCGTCCGCGCGAAGGAGCCGTCGCCGGGGTCGATCAGCTCGAGCACGCTCGTGCGGACGATCGCTCCGTCGGGCCAGCCGAGTGCCTCCCGGAACGCCTCGTTGACCCCGGCGCGGGTCGGGTCGACACCGCTGTCGACGATGATCCCCTCCCGGTCGACGACGACGACGATGCTCGGGATCGCCTGCATGAGCGTGCTGGTGATGTCGCGCTCGCGCTGGAGCTGCCGCTCGCGCTGCTTGCGCTCGGTCACGTCGACGCCGCTCACGAGCAGAAGCCGGCGCTCGTCGATCGCCGGGAGGCGGATGCACGACCACGACACGGAAAGTCGCCTTCCGCTCTTGGTCACCCATACGTTGTCGTGGTCGCCGACCGCCTCCCCCGCAGCCGCGCGGCCGATCAGGGCTCGAACCTGGGCGGACTCCTCGGGGGCGATGTACTTCTCCCAGAGCACGGTATGGCCCGTCTCGTGCGGCTCGACCTCGAGCGTTCGCTCGAATGCCTTGTTCGCCGCCATCGGTGTGAGGACGCCGTCGCTCGTCGATGAGGCAGAGCAGGCTCGGCACCTCGTTGGTGATCGCGTTGAGGAAGGCGCGCTCCCGCTCGCGCGTCTCCGCCTCCTCGTGGCGGGCAGTGATGTCGATCCCGCCCGCGATGATCCCCGTTGTTCGACCCTGCCCGTCGGGCAGCGGGGCAGCCCGCCAGAAGACGACGCGCCTCTCGCCACGGCGGTTGACGAACGTGTTCTCGTACTCCTCGGCCGGGTGCACCGGGGCCGCGGCCCGGTACTGCGAGATCACGTCCTCGCGCTCGGCCGGGTCGATGAAGACGTCCCAGAAGTACCGGCCGCGGACCGCCTCCTCGTCCTCCGCGCCCACAGCCTCGACCGCGGCGGCGTTCTGGTTCACGATCCTGCCGTCGAGGTCGAGATGGACGAAGAGGCTGGGTACCGTGTTGACGAGCGTGGCGAGGAACATGAACTGTGACCGCAGCTCGGCCTGGAGCCGCATGTTCTCGAGCGGCAGTCCCGCCGCCGAGGCGACGAGATCGATCGTGTCCCGCTCGTCGGCGAGGGCGGGGTCGTGCACGAGGGCCGCGATCGGGCGGCCGTTGCGCTCGATCATCGTCACGGCATGCTCGGGCGCGGCGTGCGGCTCCTCGACGTCGCGACCCTCCGCGTCGACCCATCCTTCGCGGTCGCCGAGCCGGTACACGATCTCGAGCGAGGGGTCGTGCAGGGCCTGGGCCACCGCGTCGCGGAGCGGGGTGCCGGCGTCGAGCGACAGGAGGATCTGGGCGGCCGCCGCCCGGTCGAAGCGGCCGCGGAGGACTCCGGCCAGGAACGACACCGGGACGAGCGCGAACGAGAGCAGGAACATGACCCAGGTGACCGAGTAGGCGACGCTCGAGGCCCGGTCGGCTGCGACGGCCACGAGCAGCAGCACGATCGCGACACCACAGGACAGGTACACGGGCCGGAGTGTGCGACGTCTCGTCACGGACGCCCGCCGCCACCTGCCGACCAGGATCGCGGCGATCGTGCCCAGGACGGCGATCACGACGATCGTGGCGACGATGGTCACGATCTCGGCAGCCCGTTCCGAGTTCGCCATCGCGATCGCGCTCGCCGGGCAGGAATCGCACTCTGGCGACGGTGACTTGTCAACCAGCGCAACGAGCGCGTTTCCGCCGATGGCGGCGAGCCCGCCGACGGCGATGAGAGACACGTCGCGCCTGCTCAACCGCCCGTCGGGATAGGCGAGGATCAGTGCAACGAACGAGACGAACGCGAGATTGGCGAGGATGAAGCCGCCGGTCCAGACCCGGGCGCTGTTCGACTCCGTCAGCGCCGCGATGAACCAGAGAAACCCCGTGGCTGCCATGTAGCCGCCGGTGGGGTTCTCGGGGCGCCGCCAGAGCGCCACGAGCCCCGCCGCGACGAATGTGAGCCCCGCGGTGACCGCGAACCCGGCGATCAGCCACGGGTCAGGGTCGTGATGGCTCGAGAACACGAGCGCCACCGCCACTGCCGCCTCCGCGATCGCAAGGGCGCCGGCGAGTCCGAACCGCGCCACCCTCATCAGCGGCGGCTCACGGAAGCAGCGAGGTGATCGCGTCGCCCGACAGCTCTGCCTTCGGCACGAAGCCGCGGGCGCCGCTCGACTCGATCAGCGACCCGAAGTCGGTTGCGTCCCGGCTGGAGACGAGGACGATGGCGGTCGTGTCCACGTCACCGCACTCGACGCAGACGTCGAACCCGCTCATGTCGGGTAGCTGCACGTCGAGCAGCACGACGTCGGGGCGAAGCTGCCGGAGCAGCGCCAGCCCCGTCGCGCCGTCTTCCGCCTCGCCCACGATGCTGAAGCCGTCCGCTTCCAGGATCGCGCGCGCGGAGGCGCGGAAGCTCGGATGGTCGTCGACGATCAGGACCGTTGGCGTCACGGACCAATCGTGGCACACAGCTCGGTCTGCCGCGGTACGGCAGACCGCACCTTCGTAGCGCCGCTGCGGCGGCGTGGGGAGCCGCAGGGCAAGCGTTCCGCTGCGGCCGCCGTGGGCCGGGCCTTCGTGCGGCACCGGCCCACGTGACGATCGGGCTCTGTCAGCTGATCGGATGGTTGGCGCTGAACAGGCGGTCGGGGTCGACCTCCGAGCGGATCTCGACGAGCCGCTCGTAGACGCCCTCCGGGTAGAACCGGCGCGGGTCGGTGCGCCGCTCGGCGAAGTTGAGGTAGGCGGTAGCTGCGTCCCACGGGCGTGTCGCATCCTTGACCGCGTCGATCCGGGCCGCTATCGCCGCCGACGACACGGGTCCCATCGGCACGCCGAGGCCGAACACCGCATACGGGGCGCCGATGTGGGAGAGCGCGCCGCCCTTCGGGTCAGGCCGGCCCACCGCACCGCCGAGGTGACGGATCTCGAACGACAGGAGCGGCGAGGTGCCGTCCATTCCGGCCGCGTCGACGATCGCCGCGCCAGTGCCTGCGTCGAAGCCGTCGAGAAGCCAGCCGTCACCGACCCCCGGGCTCGGGACAGGCGGATCCTGGTGGAGCTCCGTCAGGGCCGGAGCGGGGACGACCGCGAAGGTGTCCACTTCGGGCGCCAGGCCGGTGAGGGGGCGCAGCAGCTCGCGGCCGCTTGCCTCGTCCCCGAGATGTGCTGCCTCGACGACGACCACCTGGCGTCCGCGGAGGGCTTCCGGCATTTCCGGGATCGGTGGGATCTGCAGCAGCCGACCGACTGACGTCACCTCCTCGGGCGCATCGCGCGTCCAGTCGGCCCAGGCGCCGAGCACCTCCGAAGCACGCTCGATCGGCCAGATCAGCCAACCTGCGAACACCTCCGTGACCGGGAAGAGGGCGATCTCGATCGCGGTCACGACGCCGAAGCTGCCACCGCCGCCGCGCAGCGCCCAGAACAGGTCGGAGTTCTCCTCCGCGTCCGCCCGAACCAGCTCGCCGTCGGCGGTCACCACCTCGGCCGCGAGAACGCTCGACGAGGAGAGGCCGTGTTTGCGGGCGAGCCAGCCGATGCCCCCGCCGAGCGAGTAGCCGACGACGCCGACGTCCTGGGCCGAGCCGTGCAGCGCCGTCAGGCCGTGCTCCGCCGCCTTCCTCACGACGTCGATCCAGAGCGTGCCTGCGGCGACGCGGGCCGTCCGGGCCACCGGGTCGATCTCGACGCCCCTCATGCGGGCCGTGTTGAGGAGGACCGTGCCGTCGAGGGCGCCCCGGGGCGCGGCGCCGTGGCCCGTCCCCTGGACGGCCACCTTCAGGCCGGTCAGCCGGGCGTGGTCGACGACGGCGACGACATCGTGGTCCGTCTCCGGCAGCGCCACGACCGCAGGGTGCTGGTCGACGGCGAGGTTCCAGGCCTGTCGTGCGGCGTCCCAGCCGGGGTGGCCGCGGAAGAGCATGATGTCCGGCGATGCGCCGACTGCGCCGTGCACGGGTCTTTCGGTCATCTGTGTCATGGTGGTGTCCGCTCCTCGTGTGGTCGTCGATGTCCAACGACCCGAGCCTGCCACCGTGCGAAGCGCCGGATCGGTGCGGTTCGCCGTACTCCGGCGGGGTGCAGGCCGACCAGTTTCGCGCCGACGGTAAGCGGGTTGGTTCCTCGCAATGCGAGACACATTTTCGGATCAGCCCCGCATTGCGTGGCTCCCGGGTGCGATGCGGCAGTTCGGAGTGCGGCATACTCCCTCGATGACCACAACCGAGCATTCAGCGCACGACCGTGTCCTCGCCGAGCGCGCGCGCTACGTGAGCGCCGGCATTTCCGTCCCCGAAGCTCGTCGTCTCGCACGCAGACGGCGCTCGCGTCACCGACGTCGACGGGCGCACGTTCATCGACTTCGCCGGCGGCATCGGCTGCCAGAACACCGGCCATCGCTTCGCGCCCGTCGTCGACGCGATCAAGGCGCAGGCCGACGAGTACCTCCACCAGTGCTTCATGGTCGGGGTCTACGAGCCCTACGTCGAGGTGTGCCGCCGCCTCGCCGAGCTGTCGCCGTGTGCCGGCGAGCAGCAGAAGTCGATCCTCGTCAACTCGGGCGCCGAGGCGGTCGAGAACGCGGTCAAGATCGCCCGCTCGGTGACGGGCCGGCCGGCCGTCGTCGTCTTCGACAACGCCTTCCACGGCCGGACGCTGCTGACGATGACGATGACCGCCAAGGTGAAGCCGTACAAGGCCGGCTTCGGGCCCTTCGCGCCCGAGGTCTACCGCGCACCCGTGCCGAATCTCTACCGCGGGATCACGACCGACGATGCGATCGCCGGGCTGAAGCAGCTCTTCAAGGCGGAGGTCGACCCGGCCACGGTCGCGTGCGCCGTGCTCGAGCCCGTCCAGGGAGAGGGCGGCTTCCTGCCGATGCCCGCCGACTACCTGCGGCGCCTGCTCGAGATCTGCCACGAGCACGGGATCCTCTACGTCGACGACGAGGTGCAGTCGGGTGTCGGGCGCACCGGCAAGATGTGGGCGATCGAGCACTACGACGGCGTCGCCCCGGACCTGCTCGTGTCGGGCAAGTCGATCGGCGGCGGCCTGCCGCTCGCCGCAGTCACCGGTGCCGCCTCGATCATGGATGCGGTGCCCCCGGGCGGCCTCGGCGGCACCTTCGGCGGCAACCCGCTCTCGTGCGCCGCGGCGGTCGCGGTGCTCGACGCGGTCGCCGAGCCGGAGTTCCTCGGCGCAGGCGAGCGCGCTCGGCGACACGATGCGCTCCCGGCTCGAGCAGCTCGCCGCGAAGCACTCCGCGATCGGCGAGGTGCGCGGGCTCGGGCCGATGCTCGCGTTCGAGCTCGCCGAGCAGGCTCCCGAGCAGGCCGCCGCGATCGTCGCGGCCGCGTTCGAGCGTGGCCTGCTGCTGCTCGCGTGCGGCATGTACGGCAACGTGATCCGGCTGCTCGCACCGCTCACGATCGACGCGGACGAGCTCGAGGAGGGCCTGGCGCTGCTGGAGGAGTCGCTTGACGCAGCTCTCTGAGGCGCCGAGTGCCGACGCGACGTCCGGATCACCGGGCTCCGCAAGAGCTACGGGGCGGTCGCCGCCGTCGGCGGCGTCGACCTCGAGATCGCACGGGGCGAGTTCTTCACGATGCTCGGCCCGTCCGGGCTCGGGCAAGACGACGACGCTGCGGATGATCGCCGGGTTCGAGCGGCCCGACGCGGGCACGATCGAGCTCGGCGGGCAAGGACGTCTCGTCGCTGCCGCCGTTCGATCGCGACGTCAACACGGTGTTCCAGGACTACGCGCTCTTCCCGCACATGACGGTGCAGCAGAACGTCGAGTACGGCCTGCGCGTGAAGAAGGTGCCGAAGACCGAGCGGCGGCTCAAGGCGACCGAGGCGCTCGCGATGGTGCGGCTCGAGGGCTACGGCGACCGCAAGCCGGGGCAGCTCTCGGGCGGCCAGCGCCAGCGGGTCGCGCTCGCGCGGGCGATCGTCAACACGCCGCGCGCGCTGCTGCTCGACGAGCCGCTCGGCGCGCTCGACCTGAAGCTGCGCCAGGAGCTCCAGATCGAGCTCAAGCAGATCCAGCAGGAGCTCGGGATGACGTTCGTCTACGTCACGCACGACCAGGAGGAGGCGCTCACGATGAGCGACCGGATCGCGGTCTTCAACCAGGGGAAGATCGAGCAGATCGGGACGCCCGCCGAGATGTACGAGCATCCCGCGACCACAGTTCGTCGCCGGCTTCATCGGCACCTCGAACATCCTCGAGCGTGACGGGCGCACCTTCACGGTGCGGCCCGAGAAGATCCGGCTGTCGACGGACGACGCGGACGAGGGCGAGCCGGGGACGATCACGGCCGCCGTCTACCTCGGGCCCGTGACGAAGTTCATCGTCGCGCTCGACGGAGGTGGCGAGCTGACGGTGGTGCAGCAGAACCTCGAGACGTCTTCGGAGGACGTTCACGAGATGGAGAGGAAGCGCGTCCGGCTCCGCTGGAGCCCGGACGTGGAATTCGTGATCGAGGAGGAGGAAAGGTGAAGCGAATTCGCTTCGGATACGTCGCGCTTGCGGCGCTCGTGACCGCCCTCGCCGTTCCCGCGGCAGGCGTGTCGAAGGGCACTGACGTGCCCACGTCGGTCGGGGCGGGCGAGGGCAAGCTCACGCTCGTCGCCTGGGAGGGCTACACCGAGAAGCAGTGGGTGGCCCCGTTCGAGAAGGCGACCGGCTGCAAGGTGTCGGCGAAGTACGCCGGCAGCTCGAACGACATGTTCAACCTGATGACGTCGGGCGGCGGCGGCCAGTACGACATGGTGTCGGCGTCGGGTGACGCGAGCCTGCGACTCATCTACGCGGGCGCGGTCGCCGAGGTGAACGTCGGCCTGATCCCGTCCTACAAGGACTTCTTCAAGGCGTTCCAGTCGCCGGCGCACAACACGGTGGCCGGGAAGCACTACGGCATCTCGCTGCAGTTCGGGCCGAACGTGCTGATGGTGCAACACGAAGAAGTACGGGAAGGCGCCGAACACCTGGGCGGCGATCTACGACCCGAAGAACAAGGGCAAGATCACGATCCCGGACAATCCGATCCAGATCGCCGATGCCGCGCTGTACCTGTCGAAGATCAAGCCGTCGCTCGGCATCACGGATCCGTACGAGCTGACGAAGGCGCAGCTCGCCGCGGCGGTGACGCTCCTCAAGCAGCAGCGGCCGCTGGTCAAGAAGTACTGGGGTCTCGCGTCCGACCAGATCGACCTGTTCAAGAACGGCGGCTCGACGATCGGTGCCTCGTGGCCGTACCAGGTGAACACGCTGAAGGCGGCGAAGGTGCCCGTCGTCGGCGTGATCCCGAAGGAGGGCGTGACGGGCTGGGCCGACACGTGGATGCTGTCGTCGAAGGCGAAGCACCCGAACTGCGCCTACAAGTGGATGCAGTACATCACCAAGCCGAAGCCGCAGGCCCAGCAGGCCATCTACTTCGGCGAGACGCCGGTCAACAAGAAGGCGTGCGCGGTCATGAACACGCTCGCGAAGGGCTCGTGCGCCCAGTACTCGGCGCAACGCGCCGGAGAGCTACTACCGGTCGATCAAGTTCTGGAAGACGCCGATCGCCGACTGCGGCAACGGCCAGAAGAACTGCACCGACCTGAAGGCCTGGACGACCGCCTGGCAGCAGATCAAGGGGTAGGGACGCCCTGTCGACGCGACGCAGCACGTGTAACGGAGGGCTCCCCGCGCGGGGGAGCCCTCCGCTCGCTCTCCCGGTTCTCCTGGCGCCGGCCGGGCCTGAAGACGTTCGGGCAGATCTCGGCCCCGGTCGCCGCGTTCCTCTTCGTCTACGTCGCCGCGCTCGTCGGCGCTGCTGATCCAGGGCTTCTGGACGACGGACTCCTTCACGGGCAAGGTCATCCACTCGTGGAACCTCGACAACTTCCGCGCGATCGCGAACGACCCCTACCCGACGATCATCCTGCGCACGCTCGCTGATCGCGTCGGCGGTGACGATCACCTGCATGCTGCTCGCGTTCCCGTACGCGTACTTCCTCGTGCGCATCGCCGGCCGCCGGCTGCGCCTCGCGCTGCTCGTCGCGACGGTGCTGCCGCTCTGGGTCAGCTACCTCGTGCGCGTCTACTCGTGGCGGCTGATCCTCAACCCGGACGGTGCGCTCAACTACTTCCTCAACGGCCTCGGCCTGCCCGACCAGAACATCGCGTACACGAACTGGGCCATGTGGCTCGTCTTCACCTACATCTGGTTCCCGTTCATGGTGCTGCCGGTCTACGCGGCGCTCGAGCGCGTGCCGTACTCGTTCATCGAGGCGTCCGCCGATCTCGGCGGCCGCGGCTTCACGACGCTGCGCCGGGTGATCCTGCCGCTCGCCGTGCCGGGGCTCGCGGCCGGCTCGATCTTCACCTTCTCGCTCACGCTCGGCGACTACATCGCGCCGTCGCTCGTCGGCGGCCCGGGCTCGTCGCTGATCGGGACGGTCGTGTTCGAGAACCTCGGCCTGGCCAACAACGCGCCCTTCGCGGCCGCGTTCGCGATGGTGCCGCTCGGGATCATGGCCGTCTACCTCGTGCTGATGAAGCGCCTCGGGGCGTTCGAGAGCCTCTGATGGAGACGCGCGCGCACCCGTATCGGTCTCTGGGCCTGGGGGATCCTGATCTTCCTCTTCCTCTGGATCCCGCTCGCGATCATGGGCGTCTACGCGTTCAACTCGTCGAACATCCAGAGCTGGCCGATCCCGGGCTTCACGACGAAGTGGTTCTCGGAGGCCTGGAACGACCCGGAGGTGCGCGACGCGCTCTGGCTGTCGCTGCGCGCGGGCCTCTTCGCGACGGCCGTGGCGCTCGTGCTCGGCTCGCTCGCCGCGTTCGGGCTCTCCCGCGCGCGGTTCTTCGGCAGGGACTCGATCTCGTTCCTGTTCATCCTCCCGATCGCGCTCCCGGGGATCATCACGGGGCTCGCGCTCAACTCGTTCTTCGTCATCTGGGGTGTCAGCTTCTCGCTCTGGACGATCGTGATCGGGCACGCGACGTTCTGCGTCGTGATCGTCTACAACAACGTGATCGCCCGGCTGCGGCGCACCTCGGGCTCGTTCTTCGAGGCGTCGGCCGATCTCGGCGCGACCGGGTTCCAGACGTTCCGCTACGTGACGCTGCCGGTGATCGGCACCGCGCTCGTCGCGGGCGGCCTGCTCGCGTTCGCGCTCTCGTGGGACGAGATCGTCGTCACCTACTTCACGGCCGGCGCCCAGAACACGCTGCCGCTCCTGCTCTTCGGCTTCATCCGGCAGGGCCAGAACCTGCCGATCGTGAACGCGATCGCGCTCGTCGTGATCGTCGTCAGCCTGATCCCGGTCGCGCTCGCGCAGCGGCTGACGAGCGACCCCGGGGCCGGGCGCGGGTAGGAGCCGTTCGCCGCGAGTCGGGTACGCGGTCGAGACGCGAGCCTGCCTGACGGCTCGTCTGCCGTCGAACGCGGACGACGACCTACGGCTCCACGCGATCCTTCAGGTTCGCGAGGAACGTGTCGGCCTCGCGCTCGTTGAGCTTGAGGATGAAGGGCTTCGCGAGCTTCCCGAGCAGGCTCTCCGGGATCTCGTACTCGGTCTTGCAGCGCGATCCTGGTCGAGCCGTTCTCGGGCGTGAACGTCCAGTCGAACGTGCTCGGAATCTGGCCGGTGTTCCTCTGCAGCATGTGCCGCTCGGGCTCGAAGTCGACCGTCTCCGAGTCGCCCTCGAAGCGCATGCCGGCCATCTTGTAGCGCCAGTGATAGCGACGGCCGCCCTTCGGCAGCGACTCGACGTCCTTGACCTCGACCATGCTCGGCCAGATCTCGGGGAGGTGGGACGGGTCTTCGATATAGGCCCACACATCCTTCAACGGAGCGTCGATCACGATGCTCCTCTCGATCGTCGTCACGGGTTTCACCTCCTTCCGGCGACACGAGGAATCCGTGCTTGCCCTGAGAGACCTCGGGCAGAGCGACTACTCCCTCCGTTTCCAGGGTGCGCCTCTGCACTCCCCGTGCGCATCGGTGAAACCGCTGATCTCCGGCGAACGGGTCGCTCACGGCGCCCGAGAGGCCCGCTCCCCCGGCTCTCGGCGCAGCATCGATCGAACAGGCTGCGTATCGGGCGGTGAGCGAGACTGACGAACACCCTTGGGCCAGCGAGCGGAGCCGGATGCCGGGAGTAGTGTGGGTGTCCCACGATCGAGGAGGCCGAGGTGAAGGTCGTCCACTGCCCGTGTGGCAAGGACGTCGAAGGCGAGACCGACGACGCGCTGGTCGAGAACGTCGAGGCGCACATCTCTGCCGATCACCCGGACCTGGTCGGGCAAGTACTCGCGAGAGCAGATCCTCGAGATGGCGCACGAGCACTGAGTGCGCGGCTGCGCGTCCGACCTCGCCGTGGCGCTGCTGGCGGTTGCCGCGTGGCGGTCGTCTCGCGGGTGCGGTAGCACGAAGACGGTGACCGAGACGCACCGTGACGGACACGCGACCGTCTCGCGCACAGACCGGGGCTCGGGACACCGCGCTGAGTGGGCCTAGTTCGGGCACATCAAGTCGTTGACGCCGACCGGCGACCACTACGTGATGCGCTTCGATCCGGCGTTCTTCCTCTCGGGAGTGACGGCGAACAAGGCGGCCGCCGAGGACGGGGTGATCGAGCCCGGAGAGCCGATGCCCAACGACAACTACAGGTCGACGAAGCGCACCGGCTCTACACGTACATCGTCCCGAGCGACGCCAAGGTCACCGTCCTGACGGAACAGCGGCCCGGGGAATCGGGAGCACGCCGGATCTCGGTCGCCGAGCTCGCGAAGATCGTCGACGGACGAGCGAGCTGAAGCTGTTCGAGCCGCTCGACACGGGGGTCTGGCTCACGATCCGGGGGACAGGGTCCGGGCCATCGACCAGCAGTACGTGCCGTAGACCGCGCGGCGCCTTGGACGAAGCAACCGGCGCATGGCTCGACGCGGGCGCCCCCGAGCTCCGCGGGGAGCGCGTGCTGCTTCGCGGCTGGCGGGAGGACGACCTCGAGCCGTTCGCGGCGTTGAACGCCGACCCGCGCGTGATGGAGCACTACCCTGCGACGCTCACGCGCGCCGAGTCGGACGCGATGGTGCGGAGGCGGGTGCTGCCGCACTTCGCCGAGCACGGCTTCGGCCTCTGGGCGCTCGAGGTCCCCGGGGTCAGCGCCGTTCGTCGGCTTCGTCGGCCTTCTGGCGCCCGACCTTCGAAGCCCGCTTCACGCCGTGCGTCGAGGTCGGCTGGCGGCTGGCGTTCCCGTACTGGGGTCGTGGCTACGCCACCGAGGCGGCTCGGGACGCGATCGGGTTCGGCTTCGACGAAGCCGGACTGGACGAGATCGTCTCGTTCACGGTGCCCGGCGAACCTCCGCTCGACCGCAGTGATGGAGCGGCTCGGGATGCGCTACGACGGCGAGTTCGAGCATCCGCGGCTCCCGCCCGGCCACCGGCTGCGGGCACACGTCCTCTACCGGCTCCCGCGTCCGGAGCCGCCGGGTCGGACGGAGACTGCGGGGGTGGAGGAGCGCGATCTCGACCTGCGGGCGCTGACCTACCGCCTCTTCGTCGAGCTCGGCCGGGCGCCTACCGCGAGCGAGGTCGCAGGCTCGGGCGACCTGGGCGAGAGGCGAGGTCGTGAGCGGCTGGCGGCGGCTGCACGACCAGCATGCGATCGTGCTCGACCCGGGGACGGGCGACGATCCGGATGGCGAACCCGTTCTCGGCCGTCGCCGACGCCGTACCGGGTGCATTGCGCAGGCGGCCGCTCGTGGTAGCGAACTGCGCCTGGGACGCGTTCGGGATCTGCGCCGCCCTGCACGCCGACGGGCGGATCGAGACCTCGTGTCCCGACTGCGGCGAGGCGATGAGCATCGACGTGCGCTGAGCAGCGGCCCGACGACGGGAGCCTCCACTTCCACTGCCTCGTTCCCGCGGCCCGCTGGTGGGACGACATCGTCTTCACCTGAAGCGCGATGAACCTCTTCCGGTCGGAAGAGCACATCGAGCGCTGGCTCGCCGGGCGGCCACCCGGAGCGACGATCACCGTGGGCAAGCTGAGCGAGCTCGCGCACGCCTGGTGGAGCGACCGCCTTCCACCCGAATGGCGGCCGCACACGCGCGAGCAGAACCAGGGGATCCTCGACCGGCTGGATCTCACCGGCGCGTTCTGGCAGCTGGCGTAGCCTCGCGCGGAGTGCGCGACCGCGGTGCAGGCGCTCAGCCCGGACGCCGGTTCCGATCGGGCAGGCGACGCCGGTGCCGCCGATGCCGCAGTAGCCGCGCGGGTTCCGGGCCAGGTACTGCTGGTGGTAGGTCTCGGCGTAGTAGAACGGCCCAGCCTCGGCGAGCTCCGTCGTGATCGTCCCGTAGCCCGGCCTGCGCGAGCGCCGATCGCGTAGCGCGCCTTCGAGGCGAGCGCCGCCTCCTGCTGGGCAGCGGTCGTCCAGTAGAGCGCCGAGCGGTACTGCGAGCCGACGTCGTTCCCCTGCCGCATCCCCTGGGTCGGGTCGTGGCCCTCCCAGAAGGTCTTCAGCAGGTCGTCGTAGGAGATCCGTGGCCGGGTCGTAGGCGACGAGCACGGCCTCGGTGTGCCCCGTCCGGCCGGAGCACGTCTCCTCGTAGCTCGGGTTGGGGGTCGTGCCGCCGGCGTAGCCGACCGCGGTCGTGTAGACGCCGGGCAGCTGCCAGAAGAGGCGCTCGGCGCCCCAGAAGCAGCCCATTCCGAAGATGGCCGTCTCGATCCCCGCCGGGAACGGCGGCTCGAGCGGGGTGTCGAGCACGACGTGGCGCTCGGTGACCGGCATGGGGCCCGGGCGGCCGGGGAGCGTGTCCTCCGGGCGCGGGCATGGCGTGGGACTTTCGTGTGAAGAGCATGCTCCTACGGTATCGGAAGGCCGGTTCGCTCCGCGCACCGTCCGCGGCTGGCTCACGGCTGACGCGGCGGGCGTGTCTAGGGCGTGTCCTTCAGGCCCGCGCGAGCGCCTGCTCGAGGTCGGCCCAGAGCACGTCGACCGGCCTCGAGCCCGACCGACAGCCGCAGCAGCCCTTCGGGGCAGCGCTCACCCTCCCAGCGATGCCGCGACTCGAGCTTCGTGCGGGTGCCGCCGAGGCTCGTCGCATTCTCGATCGTCGTCGGTCGCGACCTCGACCCGGCGGGCCGCCTCGCCGTCCGCGACGTCGAAGGAGATCAGGAACCCGAAGCCCGGGTAGCGCACGGTCGTCACGGCAGGGTGGTTCGTCGAGGCGCTCGGCGAGGACGCGGGCGGTCGCCTCCATCCGGTCGAGCCGCACCTCGAAGCGTCTTCAGGCCACGCTCGAGGAGCCAGGCCGTGTCGGCCGAGGCGACGAGCCCCGTCAGCCGGCGCGTGAGGTGCAGGCGGTCGAAGAGCTCGTCGTCCTTGCACGGTCACGACGCCGGCGAGGAGGTCGTCGTGGCCGGCGAGCACCTTCGTGGCGCTGTGCAGCGAGACGTCGCAGCCGTGCTCGAGCGGGCGCAGCCGGAGTGGGGAGGCGAGCGTGGCGTCGCACACGACGGGCGCCGGATGCGCGGCGGCCGCCTCGAAGTCCGGCATCGTCAGCATCGGGTTCGACGGTGCCTCGAGCAGGATCAGGTCGGCCTCGGCGGGCGGCGGCGCCGGTCTGGTCGTACTCGACCGCGTCGACGCCCCACGGCCGGAGGTGGTCGAACAGCTGCTTGTGGCCGTAGTAGGCGCCCTCGGCGAGCGCGATCGTCCCGCCCGGGGGCAGCATCGTCAGCACGACGCCGGTCACCGCGCCCATGCCCGGCGGGATAGAGCAGCGAGCGGCCGCCCTCGAGCTCACCGACAGCGCTCTCGACCGAGACGGCGTTCGGTTGCTCGGCGCGCGCGTAGGAGTAGCGGCCCGGCTCGCCGGCCGCGTCGTAGGGCCAGGTTGCCGAGCGGTCGAGGGGAGCGGTCACGGGTCGACTCTATCGACCGGTCGCTGCTCTAGCACTCGCGAGATGGGGGCATCGCTCGCCCGTCGCAGCGGCCTCGGTCGAGGCATTCCGTCGCGACGGCGCGGTCTGCGTCCGCGGAGCGTTCTCGGCCGAGGACATCGCGCTCGTCGAGGCGGCGATCGAGCAGAACCTCGCCGAGCCGAGCGAGCGGGCGCTCGTCGCGAGCCGGCCGGACGACCCGGGCCGGTTCTTCGAGGACTTCTGCAACTGGCAGCGGCTTCTCGGGTCTCGAGCAGCGTCGCGCGATCGTCGCCGGCGCCGCGGCGATCGCCGGCTGAGCTGATGGGTGCCGACCGCGTGCGGCTTCTACCACGATCACGTGCTCGTGAAGGAGCCCGGCACGACCCAGCGGACGCCCTGGCACCAGGACCAGCCGTACTACAACGTCGACGGGACTCAGACCTGCTCGGTCTGGCTGCCCGTCGACCCGGTCTCGCGCGCTTCGACGCTCGAGTTCGTGGCCGGCTCGCACCTCGGCCCGTGGTTGATGCCGCGCACGTTCATGGACAACCAGGCGAGATGGTTCCCGGAGGGGGCGCTCGACGAGCTGCCCGACATCGAGAGCGACCGGTCGGCGTTCGAGATCGTCGGCTGGGAGCTCGAGCCGGGCGACGCCGTCTTCTTCAACATGCTGACGCTGCACTGCGCCGGCGGCGTCGACGGCCCGCGCCGGCGCCGGGTGCTCTCCGCTCCGCTTTCTCGGCGACGACGTCGCGCACGCGCCGCGCGCCTGGAGGACGTCGCCCGACTTCCCCGGCCTCGCGACGAGCTCCCGGCCGGTGCGCCGATGGATCATCCTCTGTTTCCCGTCGTCTGGGAGCGCGGCAGCCGCGCCGGCCGCCGTCGCGACGCGGTCGGCCCGTCGACACCCCCGGCGTGAGCGATAGGCTCATCCCGCGATGGCGGTGGACGAGAGCTCCCGGATGACGCACGACACGACCGAGGCGAAGCTCCGCTGGCTCGAGGAGCTGAGCGCCGAGGCTGCTGCGGCCGCTGGTGGAGAAGGCGGCCGCGAAGCAGCATGCGCGCGGGAAGCTGCTCGCGCGGGAGCGCGTCGAGCGGCTGCTCGACCCGGGCTCGTTCGTCGAGCTCGACCGTTTCGTGCGCCACCGTGAGGTCGAGTTCGGGATGCGCGAGAAGCGCCCCTGGGGTGACGCCGTCGTGACCGGCTACGGGACGGTGTTCGGCCGGCCGGTCTGCGTGTTCTCGCAGGACTTCACCGTGTTCGGCGGCTCGCTGAGCGAGGTGTTCGCGGAGAAGATCTGCAAGGTGATGGACATGGCCGTCAAGGTCGGCTGCCCGGTCGTCGGGATCAACGACTCGGGCGGCGCGCGGATCCAGGAGGGCGTCGTCTCGCTCGCCGGCTACGCAGAGATCTTCTGGCGGAACGTCCAGGCGTCGGGCGTGGTGCCGCAGATCTCGCTGATCCTCGGGCCTTGCGCCGGCGGCGCCGTCTACTCGCCGGCGATCACGGACTTCGTGCTGATGGCCGAGGGGACGTCGTACATGTTCATCACCGGGCCCGACGTCGTGAAGGCGGTCACCGGCGAGGAGGTGACGCAGGAGGAGCTCGGCGGCGCGGCCGCGCACGCGTCCCGCTCGGGCGTGGCGCATCTCGTCGGCGCCGACGAGGAGGCGGTGCTCGACGACGCGCGCTACCTGCTCTCGTTCCTGCCGCAGAACAATCTCGAGGCGGCACCGTACGCCGCACCCGCCGATCCGGTCGACCGCGAGGCGCCCGAGCTCGACACGCTCGTGCCCGGACTCGGCGCACAAGCCGTACGACATCAAGCGCGTCATCCGGGCGGTCGTCGACGACGCCGACTTCCTGGAGCTCCAGGCCGACTACGCGCAGAACATCGTCTGCGGCTTCGCGCGGCTCGGCGGCCATTCCGTCGGGATCGTCGGCAACCAGCCGAACGCGCTCGCCGGGGTGCTCGACATCGACGCGTCCGTGAAGGCGGCGCGGTTCGTGCGGACCTGCGACGCGTTCGGGATCCCGCTCGTCACCTTCGTCGACGTCCCCGGCTTCCTGCCCGGCACGGCGCAGGAGTGGGGCGGGATCATCCGGCACGGCGCCAAGCTCCTCTACGCGTACGCCGAGGCGACGGTGCCGAAGCTGACCGTGATCACGCGCAAGGCCTACGGCGGCGCCTACGACGTCATGAGCTCGAAGCACATCCGGGCCGACGTCAACGTCGCCTGGCCGACGGCGGAGGTCGCGGTGATGGGCCCGGAAGGAGCGGTCAACATCATCTTCCGGCACGAGCTCGCAGCCGCCGCCGACCCGGAGGCACGGCGGGCCGAGCTGATCGCGGACTACCAGGAGCGGTTCGCCAACCCGTACTCGGCCGCCGAGCGCGGCTACGTGGACGACGTGATCGAGCCGCGCCGAACGCGCTCCTACCTGATCCGGGCGCTCGAGATGCACCTCGCGAAGCGCGAGCCGACGCCGAAGCGCAAGCACGGCAACATCCCGCTCTGACGTGCCCGGCGGGGGTGCCGGTCGACCGTCTAGCCTTCGAGGCGTGCCTCTCGGACCGCACGGATCTCGAGCGTCTTTCCGACCGTCGAGGCTGGGAGGCGAGCTCGAGGCCGTGCTCGTCGGATATCCGGCCTCTCGGCGCGCTCCAGGGCCGGCTCGGTGAGAGCGCCTCCTTGCTCGTCGAGGCGCTCCAGGCCGCGACGAGCTCGACCGCCGCCGGGCAGGGTCTTCGTGTCGCCGCTCGCATCGGCTACGCCAGGTCGAGGACCACCGGGCCCGGTCCGCGACAGTCCCGCTTCGGTCCGCGCGCAGGCGGCCGACAGCGCAGGTGCCGGCGCGGCGGCGTTCGTCGAGCCGGAGGTGCTCGCGCTCGGCATCGAGCGGCTGCAGCGGACGTGGCGCAGGGTCGACCGAGCCTGCTGCTCGCGAGCCACGACCACTACGCTCGACGATCTCGGCCGGCGCGCAGCGCACACGCGCTCCGCGGAGGTCGAGACGGTGCTCGCGGCCGCGTCGCTCGCACAGATGTCTTCCCGCGATCGACCCGGCGCGATCGTCTCGTTCGGCGGCTCGAACCAGCTCGCTCAGCAGGTGCGGCAGGGCTTCCAGTTCGACGTCTTCCTGTCGGCGAGCCCGAGCTACACGCAGTCGCTCTTCGCCGACGGTCTCGTGCGCAAGCCCGTCGACGTTCGCGACGAACAGCCTCGTCGCTGATCGTTCCGAAGGGCAATCCGGCACGCATCGCGACGATCGGCGACCTCGCCCGGCGGCCGAAGCTGCGGCTCGTGGTCGCCGGGCCGAAGGTGCCGATCGGCCTCTACACGCGCGAGGTGCTGAAGCGGCTTGGCCTGCTGCGGGTGCTGCGCAAGACGGTCAGCCTCGAGCCGGACGTGAAGGGGATCGTGGCCAAGGTCGCGCTCGGCGAGGCGGACGCAGGCTTCGTCTACGCGACGGACGTGCGTCCCGTCGCCGGGAAGGTGCGCGTGATCTCGATCCCGCGGCGCGCCCAGCCGACCGTGTCTACGAGGCGGCGATCGCGGCGAAGCCCGTGACCTCGCCGCGGCCCAGGCGTTCCTGATCGCGCTCCTCGGCGCGACGGCCGGAGGGCGCTGCGGGCGGCCGGCTTCGGGCTGCCGGCATGAGGCGGCTGTTCCCCATCGCGCTCGTCGCCGCGACGATCGCGACGCTCACGTTCCTCGTCGTTCCGATCGCGGCGATCTTCCTGCGCGTCCCGCCGGGCAAGCTGGTCGACGCGCTCGGCTCGGAGGTGGCGCGCGACGCGCTGGTCGTCACGCTCGAGACGACCGTCGTCGCCCAGCTGCTGATCATCCGCTTCGGCACGCCGACGGCCTACCTGCTCGCGACGCGCCGCTTCCCCGGCCACAGCCTCGCCGTCACGCTCGTCGAGCTGCCGCTCGTGCTGCCGCCGGCGGTCGCGGGGATCGGCCTGCTCGCGACGTTCGGCCGGCTGGGGCTGCTCGGCAGCTCGCTCTCGGCGCTCGGGATCGAGATCGCGTTCACGAAGGTCGCGGTCGTGCTCGCGGTGATGTTCGTCGCCGGGCCGTTCTACGTCCGCACGGGCGGTGGCGGCGTTCGGCGAGCGTCGACTCGACGCTCACCGATGCCGCGCGGACGCTCGGCGCCGGGCCGGCGCGCACGTTCGGGCGGGTCGCGCTGCCCCTCGCGCTCAGCGGCCTCGGCGCCGGCGCGGCGCTCTCGTTCGCGCGGGGATCGGCGAGTTCGGGGCCACGATCATGTTCGCCGGCTCGCTGCAGGGCGTGACCCAGACGCTGTCGCTCGCCGTCTACGAGCAGTTCGACGTCGACTTCGACACCGCTCTCGCGATCGGTGCCGAGCTCGTCGTCGCCAGCGCAGCCGTTCTCCTCGCCGTCAAGCTGGTTCCCTCATGGCGTCGCTCGACATCGCTCTTTCCCACGGTCTCCGCGACGTCCGCCTCGAGCTGACGCTCGAGGTCGGGTCGGAGACGGTGGCCCTCGTCGGCCCGTCGGGCGCGGGCAAGTCGAGCGTCCTGCGGGCGTCGCCGGGCTGCTGCGGCCCGACGAGGGCCGCATCGCCGTCGACGGCGACGGCGTGGCTCGACACGCGCGCCGGCGTCGACCTGCCACCGGAGCGCCGCTCGGTCGGGCTCGTGTTCCAGGAGTACGCGCTCTTCCCGCACCTCTCGGTGCGGGCGAACGTCGCCTTCGGGGCGAGCGGCGCCGGCGTCGTCGACGAGGTCATGGGGCGGCTGCGGATCGCCGAGCTCGCGGACGAGCGGCCCGGCAGGCTGTCGGGCGGCGAGCGCCAGCGCGTCGCGCTGGCGCGGGCGATCGCGCGGGAGCCGCGCGTGCTGCTGCTGGACGAGCCGCTCTCGGCGCTCGACGCCCACACGCGGGACGCCGTGCGCGGCGAGCTGCGCGACCTGCTCGCCGCGCTGCGCCTGCCGACCGTTCTCGTCACGCACGACTTCGAGGATGCGGCGGCGCTCGCGGACAGGGTCGGGGTGCTCGTCGACGGACGGCTGCTCCAGGTCGGCACGGCCTCCGAGCTCGTCGCGGCACCCGCCGATCCGTTCGTCGCCCGCTTCACCGGCGCGACGCTGCTGCACGGCGTCGCGGAGCCTGGCCCGGACGGCCTCACGCGCGTCGCGCTCGACGTCGGCGGAGTCTGCGTGGACGACCGACACCGGCGTCGGGCGCGTCGCGGTCGCGGTGCATCCGTGGGAGGTCGCCGTCTCGCGGACCGCGCCCGACGACTCGACGCTGAACCACATCTCGGCGCCGATCGACTCGCTCGTGACGATCGGGAACCGCGTGCGCGTCGCGTGGGCCGCTCGCGGGCGAGATCACGAGCGGCTCGGCCGAGCGCCTCGGGCTGCGCGAGGGGGACGTCGTCGTCGCATCGTTCAAGGCGACGGCAGCGCGGCTGATCCCGCTCGCGTAGCCTCCCGGGCATGGAGATCGAGCTCGTTCCCGACCCGGGCGCGGACGACCCGGCGGCGCGCGCGGCGCGTCGCCGCCTCGCGCGCGAGGGCCTCGTGGACGACGCGCCGGCCGTCCGGGCTCGGCGGAGCGCTGGCGCCGGGCCGGGCTGCGAGGACGCGGTCGAGCGCGAGCGTCGACGGCCCGACGTCCGTGCGTGCGGCGTCGGCCCGCTGCGGCCGGCGAGCGCCGCTCGCTACGGTCGCCGTCAGGCGCTGCCGGCGCGCAGCACCCGCGGCGCCACGCGCGCGTAGTCGAGCCCGGAGATCCACGTCAGCACGACGGCGACGAGGAGCACCCACCACGCGACGTCGCTGCTCCACGCTCCGGCCGCGGCCATGCCGCCGACGGCGACGGCGACCGCCTGCGCCCACGTCTTCAGCTTCCCGAGGTCGCGGGCGCGCGATGACGACGCCCTCTCTCGATCGCGGCGAGGCGGAGCCCGGAGACGAGGAACTCGCGGGCGACGATCGCCGCGACCATCCAGGCCGGCGCCACTCCTTCGGCGATCAGCATCACGAGCGCGGCCATCACGAGCACCTTGTCGGCGATCGGGTCGAGCAGCGAGCCGAACGCCGACGTCTGGTTCCAGCGGCGGGCCAGCCATCCGTCGACCTGATCGGTGGCCATCGCGACGACGAAGACCGCCGTCGCCCAGTACGCGTGATCGGGGAAGTTCCACGCGAACAGCACGACGACGACGGGAACCGCCAGAGCCCGCGCGAGCGTCAACTGATCGGGGACGGTCATCCTTCGGGGAGAATACGCGGAGCGCATGGCCACCTTCACCAAAGTCCTCGTCGCGAACCGCGGCGAGATCGCCGTCAGGATCTTCCGGACGCTGCGCGAGCTCGGGATCGGCGCCGTCGCCGTGTACTCCGACGCCGACCGCGGGCGCTTGCACACGCGCGTTGCCGACGAGGCGTACCGCATCGGCCCGGGCCCGGCCGACGAGAGCTACCTGCGCGCCGACATCATCGTCGAGACCGCGCTCCGGGCCGGGGCGGAGGCGATCCATCCCGGCTACGGGTTCCTGGCCGAGAACGCCGCTTCGCCCGCGCGGTGGAGGAGGCCGGCCTGACGTGGATCGGCCCGCCGCCGGCCGCGATCGAGCTGATGGGCTCGAAGACGGAGGCGCGCGCCGCGATGCGGGCTGCGGGCGTCCCGATCATCCCCGGCGCCACCGAGCCCGTGCGGACGGTCGAGGGTGTCGTCGAGCTCGGCGAGGAGATCGGCTACCCCCTGATCATCAAGGCCGCTGCCGGCGGCGGCGGCAAGGGCATGGAGCTCGTCTCCGACGCCTCGGAGGCCGAGCGCGCGCCTTCGAGGCGGCGCAGCGGCAGGGCCTCAAGTACTTCGCCGACGACGCCGTCTACGTCGAGCGCTACCTCGAGAACCCGCGTCACGTCGAGGCGCAGATCCTCGCCGACGCGCACGGCACCGTGCTGTTCCTCGGCGAGCGCGACTGCACGATCCAGCGGCGCCATCAGAAGCTCGTCGAGGAGACGCCGTCGCCCGCCGTCGACGCGGAGCTGCGCGCGCGGATCGGCGAGATCGCCGTGAACGCCGCGCGGGCGGCGGGCTATCGCTCGGCCGGGACGATCGAGGGGCTGCTCACGGCCGGACGGCGAGTACTTCTTCATGGAGATGAACACCCGGATCCAGGTCGAGCACACCGTCACGGAGCTCGTCACGGGCCTCGACCTCGTGCGGGAGCAGATCCTCGATCGCGCAGGGCGAGCCGCTCTCCGCTGCGGCAGGAGGACGTGACGCTCCGCGGGCACGCGATCGAGTGCCGCATCAACGCCGAGGACGTCGAGCAAGGGCTTCCTGCCGGCGCCCGGGCCTGATCACGGCGTACGAGGAGCCGTCGGGCCCGGGCGTGCGGGTCGACTCCGGCGTGCGGGCGGGAGACGAGATCTCGGGGCTCTACGACCCGATGATCGCCAAGCTGATCGTCCACGACACGAATCGCGAGACGGCCAGGCGGAGGATGTTGCGCGCGCTCGCCGAGTTCCGGATCGAGGGCCCGCCGACGCTCCTCGGCTTCCACGCGGCGCTGCTCACGGAGCCGTGCTTCGTCGAAGGCGGCACCTGCCACGGGCTCGTGGAGTCGGAGGAGCTGGCGCAGCGCGCGGAGGAGATGACCGAGTCGTTCTCTCATCGGACAACAAGCGTAGCTCGATGGGGCGGACGGCGCGCAGACCCGCGAACGCGTCGTCGCGGTCGAGGTCGACGGCCGCTCCTTCGACGTGCGGCTGCACACGACCGAGCCACCGTGGGCGTCGCTCGGCCGCCGCCGCCGGGAGCGCACCGCCGCCGGGGGTGCGGCCGGCTCCGGCGCGGTCGCCAGCCCGATGCAGGGCACCGTCCTCAAGGTCCTCGTGGCGGACGGCGACCCGGTCGTCGTCGGGCCAGGTGCTCTGCGTGATCGAGGCGATGAAGATGGAGAACGAGATCGCGGCGCCGCGGGACGGCGTCGTCACGGAGCTCGTCGTCGCGTCGGGACAGGGGATCACGAACGGCCAGCTGATCTGCGTCGTCGCAGCGACTCCGATGACGGCCGCCGGGACACGGACGTCGCGGGCGCTCGTGCGACGGCTCGTGGACGACGCGCACACTCACCGGCGCCAGCCTGAGCCGGCCCCGGCGGAGCGACCCGTCGCGGCCCTCGCGCGTGACGGTGGCGCCGGTGACGATCGGCGGCGCGCTCCGCTACCGCTTCACGGCCCATCAGGCGACCCGCTCGACCGACGAGAACCTCACCCCGGAGGCGGCGGTGGAGCGGCTCGTCGCAGCTGCTCGAGACGGAGTTCCGGCAGGGGCTGCTCCAGTCGACGCGACGCGGACTGGCAGGTGCTCGCCGGCGGGAAGGAGGCCAGGATCCTCCGGCGACCGCCGAGCCGGCCGACGCGCGACGCTCGGCCACGACCGCGTCAAGCGCCGCATCCTGCCCGAGGGCGTGCCGGTGCCGTTTCTCGTCGAGCTCGGCGTGATGACGCGCGACGGCAAGGTGCGCGCGCAGCGGTACGACAAGTTCCGGCAGGTGAACCGGTTTCTCGAGCTCGTCGAGGACGTGCTCCCGTCGCTCCCGTCCGGGCCGCTCCGGGTCGTCGACTTCGGCTCCGGCAAGTCGTACCTCACCTTCGCGCTCCACCACCTGCTCACCGTCGTTCACGGGCGGGAGGTCGAGATCGTCGGGCCTCGACCTCAAGGCCGACGTCGTCGACCGACTGCGAGGCGCTCGCGCGGCGGCTCGGTGCCGACGGCCTGCGCTTCGAGGTCGGGGACATCGCCGGGTACGAGGCGCTCGCCGGCGTCGATCTCGTCGTCAGCCTGCACGCCTGCGACACGGCCACCGACGACGCACTCGACCGCGCGGTGCGTGCCGGAGCGCCGGTGATCCTCGCCGTGCCGTGCTGCCAGCACGAGCTGCTGCCCAGCTCGAGAGCCCTGCGCTCGGCCCGCTGCTCCGTCACGGCACGCTGCGGGAGCGCTTCGCCGCGGAGGTGACGGACGCCGCCCGCGCCCAGCTGCTCGGCGCGGTGGGCTACGACGTCCAGGTGCGTCGAGTTCGTCGAGCTCGAGCACACGCCGAAGAACGTCCTGCTCCGCGCCGTCGCTCGGCCCGGTCGCGACACGGCGAAGGCGCTCGCCGAGTACCGGGCCTTCGCGGCGGAGCTCGGCGATCGATCCGGCCCTCGGCCGGCTGCTCGCCGACAGGCTGCCGGCGTGAGCGACGAGCCTGACCTGCTCGGCGTCGTCGCTGCGCCGCAGGGGAGCCGCTCGCGGCGACCGCGACCGAGGCGGCGAGCTGGCTGCTCGTCGAGGTGCGCGGGGCGTGGGGGAGGGATGCGGTCGCCGACACCGGCCTGGCACCGGCCGTTCGCGGCCGCGCTCGACCGCGTTTCCGGGCAAGGTCGTCCTCGTCCGCCGGCCCGATCGGCGGCGCGGCGTGACCGTCATCCGCGCGACGGCCGGCGAGCACGGAGGGACGGTCGTCCGGCAGGAGCTCGACTCGCTCGACGAGCTCCCGGGCGCCGACCTCGAGCGGGGCGACCCGATCGCCGGCCCGATCGTCCTCGTCTGCGCCCACGGCCGCCGCGACGCATGCTGCGCGCGTCTCGGCGCTGCCGCTCTTCGACGCGCTGACGCCGCATCGTCCCGGCCGAGCGGCTCTGGCAGTGCTCCCATCTCGGCGGGCACCGATTCGCGCCGAACGTGCTCGTGCTCCCGCACGGGATCCAGCTCGGGCGGATCCCGCTCGAGCGGGCGCGCGAGGTCGTCGAGCTGCTCGACGAGCGGCCGGATCCCACTCGACCTCTACCGCGGCCGGACGATCTACCCGCCGCCCGTGCAGGCGGCCGAGATCCTCGTTCGCTCCGTCACGGGCTGCGACGGCCTCGCCGACCTGCGGCTCGCTCGTCCCACGAGGGCGACCTGCGTGACGTTCGCGACTCCGGCCGGCGAGCTCACGGCCCGCGTCGAGCAGCGGCCGGGGCCGCCGTGCCCGCGAGCTGCGGCGCCGACCCGGAGCCGACGCTCGACCTGGGTCGCATCGCTAGAGTCGGCAGCATGAGCGACCACGATCGCGTCTTCCTGATCACGGGCGCCTCGTCGGGCATCGGTGCCGCGAGCGCCCGCCTGCTCGCCGCCGAGGGTTGGCGGCTCGTTCTCGCGGCTCGCTCGATCGACAGGCTCGAGGCGCTTGCAGAGGAGCTCGGCGGCCGCGACCGGGCCATCGCCGTCGAGTGCGACGTGACCGAGTGGGCCGACCAGCAGGCCGCGGTCACCGTCGCGCGTCGAGCACTTCGGCCGGATCGACGCGGCGTGGGCCAACGCCGGCTTCGGCGCGCAGCGGAGCTTCCTCGCGCGACACGGTCGAGCACTGGCGTGACATGGTGCTCACGAACGTCTACGGCGCCGCTCTCACGATCCGAGCGGCGCTGCCGGCGCTCAAGGAGACGAAGGGCCACCTGCTCCTGACCGGCTCGGTCGCCGGGCGCCGCGCGATCCCGGGCTCGCTCTACTCCGCGACCAAGCACGCGGTGCACGCGATGGGCGAGTCGGCCCGGCTGGAGCTCGACGGCACCGGCGTCCGGGTCACCGTGATCGCGCCGGGCATGGTCGACACGCCGTTCTTCGAGAAGGTGCCGCTGGAGGCGCCGCTCGAGCCCGACGACGTCGCGCGCGCCGTCCTCTTCGCGCTCTCGCAGCCGCCGCACGTGGACGTGAACGAGATCCTCGTTCGCCCGACCGCGCAGTCGATGTAGCCCGTTCGGCGGCGCGGCCCGGGCGCACCGGACGCTGCAGTCAGTTACAGCGTCCGCTGGTAGGAGCGGAAGCTCATCGTCGCGAACGACGTCGTCAGGCCGACGAAGCCGGCGAGAAGGAGCAGGAACGTGCCCATCTCGGCTCCAGTCGGTGCCGGGAAGCGCCTCGCCGCGGGCAGCCCGCACCGCCCACTCGACCGGATTCAGGAGCGACAGGTCCTGCATCCAGCGACGGGATCAGCGCGCGCGCGATCAGGAGCGACGAGAAGAAGAGCAAGCGGCAGTCCGATGAACTGGGCCACCGCGATCATCGACGCCTCCTGGCGCGTGCGCAGCGCGACGCCGTGCGAGAGGCCCGCGAAGCCGGCCGCGGTCAGGAACGACGCGAGCAGGATCACGAGCCAGCCCACCGCGCCGCCGTTCGTGGCCCCGAGGAGGATGCCCGTGAGCAGGATCAGCAGCGCCTGCAGCGTGGCGACGATCGCCGACTCGAGGATGCGGCCGAACACGATCGCGCCCCTGCTGGCCGGGGTCGCGAGGAACCGCTCGAGGACGCCGCGGTCGAGATCCTCGATCATCCCCATCCCCGCCCACGAGCCGGAGAAGAACGCCGTCATCACCGCGACGCCGGGGGTCAGGTAGTCGACGTACGAGGTCGTCCCGAAGCCCGGCAGCTCGGTGATCCGCCGGAAGAGCTGGCTGTAGAGCAGCAGCCAGAACATCGGCTGCACGATCATCACGACGATCCAGATCGGCTGCCGTGACAGATTCCGCAGGACGCGACCGCAGAGGAACAGGGTCTGGGAGACGACGTTCACGAGGCCCCCTCGTCGTCGGCGCGGAAGTCGCGGCCCGTGTGGTGGAGGTAGACGTCGTCGAGCGACGGGCGGGAGACCGTGACCGCGTGCACGCCGGCGCCGGCCGCGTCGAGCGCCGCCGAGGATCACGGGCACGGCCTGCGCGCCGTGGTCGACGCGGAGGTGGAGCCTGCGTCCGTCCGGCGTCACCTCGTGGACGCCCTCGAGACCGCGTGCGAGCTCCGCCGCGCGATCGGTGTCGTCACCGTCGAGCTCGACGGTGACGGCGTCGCCGCGCAGCTCGCGCTTGAGCTCCTCGGGCGTGCCCTCCACGACGATCTGGCCGCGCGAGACGATCGCGACGCGGCGTGCGAGCCGGTCGGCCTCCTCGAGGTAGTGCGTCGTGAGCAGGATCGTCAGGCGTCTCGGCGGCGGCGAGGCGCTCGAGCTCCTCCCACATCGCGGCACGCGCCTCCGGGTCGAGGCCGGTCGTGGGCTCGTCGAGGAACAGCACGTGGGGACGGTGGACGAGGCCCATGGCCACGTCGAGCCGCCGCTTCATGCCGCCGGAGTAGGTCTTGACGAGCGCGTGGGCCTTGTCGGCCAGCCCGAAGGTCTCGAGCAGGTCGGCTGCCCTCCCGTCGAGGTCGGCGCCGCGCATGCCCTGCAGGCGGCCCTGGAGGACGAGGTTCTCGCGCCCGGTCGCGTCGCGGTCGACGCCCGATGCCTGCGGGACGTAGCCGATCGCCCGCCGCACCGCGCCGGCCTCGGAGCCGACGTCGTGTCCCGCGACGGTCGCCCGACCGGCATCGCCCTGCGTCAGGGTCGCGAGGATGCGCACGGTCGTCGACTTGCCGGCGCCGTTCGGCCCGAGCAGGCCGAAGACCTCGCCCTCGGCGACGGAGAACCGGATCCCGTCGAGGGCGCGAACTCCTTCCCGTAGGTCTTCTCGAGCCCGTCGACGACGATCGCGTCCATCGCGCGAGGGTACCCCTCTCTGCCGCGAAGCTCAATCGGAACCGGGAGCTCGGGTTCTCCCCCGTGAGCGGCCTTCCTACGCGGGCTCTCCCGCAACCTCGGCGAGGTGGTACGCGTGGTCGGTGAACCACACGACCTGCGGCGCGGCTCCGTCCGGCGGATCGCCGACGCTCACGAACGGACCGAACGAGAGCCTGACCCAGAGGCCGCCGGCGAGCGCGCCGGGAGCCGAGATCGTTCCCCTCCACGTCGTCCCCGGCCGGAGCACGGAGGGCAGCGCCGGCCGGTAGCTCGTGGCGTGACGGATCGCTGGAAGGTCGCCGCTGCGGTTGCGGTGCTCGAGCTCGTCGAGGTCGTCGTTCGGGAACAGCATGACGCCGAACGCGAGCGCCGGCCTCGTAGCGGGGATCGCCGATCTCCCAGCCGACGTCCGACCTGTTCTCGACCGAGATGTCGGCGCTCCAGCCGTCCGCTCGTCACCGTGAACGACGAGACGCCGAAGACGAGCGCCGGCTTCTCGGCCGGGTAGGGCTCCTTCCAGCCGAGCCGCGCCGTCTGCGGCGGCGCCTTGACGGTCGCGGGCACCGGTGGACGCTCCGCTCGACGCCGCAGCCCGCAGCCGCGACGGCCGCGAGGGCGACGAGAGCGAGGCGGCAGCGGCGACGACGCATGGACGGGATGCTCGCACAACCGGGCAGGTAGGCTCGCGGGCCGGATGGATCTCTACGAGTACCAGGGCAAGGAGCTGTTCCGGCGCGTCGGGATCCCGGTCGGCGAGGGGCGGCTCGCGACGACGCCGGGCGAGGCCCGTCAGGCGGCCGAGGTGCTCGGCGGCCCGGTCGTCGTCAAGGCCCAGGTGCTGACCGGCGGCCGCGGCAAGGCCGGCGGCGTCAAGCTCGCCGCGGAGCGCGCACGAGGCCGAGGAGCACGCGAAGAACATCCTCGGGCTCGACATCAAGGGCCACGTCGTCAAGCGCCTCTGGATCGAGCAGGCGTCGGACATCGCGAAGGAGTACTACCTCTCGCTGACGTTCGACCGGGGCGTCAAGAAGCCGCTCTTCATGTTCACGACCGCAGGGCGGCATCGACATCGAGCAGGTCGCCGCGGAGAGCCCCGAGGCGCTCGTGCGGCTCCACGTCGATCCCGCTCGAGGGCTTCCACCCCTGGCAGGCGCGCCGGCTCGTCTACGGCGCCGGGGTCACCGACCCGTCCGAGCAGAAGCAGATCGCGAAGATCATCGGCCAGCTCTACGACGCGTTCGTCCGCTTCGACGCGATGCTCTGCGAGGTGAACCCGCTGATCGTCACGCCCGACGGCGTCGTCAAGGCGCTCGACTCGAAGTTCACGGTCGACGACAACGCGCTCTACCGCCATCCCGAGATCGCCGAGATGCGCGACGAGGACGCGGCCGACCCGCTCGAGGCGCTCGCCCGCGCGAAGCACGTGACGTACGTGAAGCTCGACGGCGAGGTCGGCGTGTGCGGCAACGGCGCCGGGCTGACGATGTCGACGGTCGACGTGGTCACGTTCGCCGGCGGCCGGCCCGCCAACTTCTGCGATCTCGGCGGCGGCGGCGACGCCCAGGGCGTCGTCGACGCGCTCTCCGTGATCACGCGCGACCCGCAGGTGAAGGCGATCTTCTTCAACATCTTCGGCGGCATCACGCGCTGCGACGAGGTCGCGCGCGGGATCCTGCAGGCGCTCGCCGAGATGGGGCTCGAGCTGCCGATGGTCGTCCGCCTCGACGGCACGAACGCCGAGGAGGGCCGGCAGATCCTCGCCGAGGCCGCTCCCGCCGAACCTGCACGTGTCGCCGACGATGCTCGAGGCCGCGAAGCGCGCCGTGGAGCTGGCCGCATGACCGACGTCTGGAGCGAGCGGGCCGAGCAGTACCGGACGAGCGACGCCCACCGCGAGGGCCCCGATCTCGACCTGCTCGTCGAGTGGGCGGCGGGCGCCGCGCACGGCTCTCGACGTCGCGACCGGCGGCGGCCACGTCGCGCGCCGCCTGCGCGAGGCCGGGATCGAGGTCGTCAGCTGCGACCCGGCGCCGGGCATGCAACCCGACGTCGTCTGCCGCGGCCGAGCACCTGCCGTTCGCCGACGGCAGCTTCGACGTCGTCGCCACGCGGGTCGCGGCGCACCACTTCGACGACGTCGCGCAGGCGGTCGCCGAGATGGCGCGTGTCGCCGCGGGCGCGGTGCTGATCGTCGACAACGTCTTCATGGGCGAGGACGTCGAGGAGGCCGAGAAGCTCCGCGATCCCTCGCACGTGCGCAACTACAGCGAGGCCGAGTGGCGCGCGTTCGCCGAGCGCGGCGGGCCTCGAGGTCGAGGAGGTGCGGTTCTTCGAGAAGCCGATCGAGCTGCAGCCCTGGCTCGACCGCTGCGGCTGCGCGGGCGACGACGCCGTGCGCGTGCGGCGAGCTGCTCGGCGACCGCGTCGACGGCGACCTCGTGACGCTCGACCGGATCGCGCTGACGGGCGGTGCCCGCCTGATGGCGATCATCGTCGACAACGACACGCGGCTCGTCGTCCAGGGCCTGACCGGCTCCGAGGGGCGCTTCCACGGCCTCCGCAATCGCGCCTACGGCACGAACCTCGTCGCGGGAGTGACGCCGGGCAAGGGCGGCCAGGACGTCGAGGGCGTGCCCGTCTTCCACACCGTCGTCGAGGCCGTCTCCGAGCAGGGCGCGAACACGGCCATGATCTTCGTGCCGGCCCCGTTCGCCGCCGACGCCGTCTACGAGGCGGTCGACGCCGGGCATCGACGACCGTGATCTGCATCACCGAGGGCGTGCCCGCGCACGACATGCTGCGGATCCACACGCTACGTGCACGACCGCGGCGTGACGCTGATCGGGCCGAACTGCCCGGGCGCGCTCTCGCCCGGCAAGGCCAACGTCGGGATCATCCCGGCCGAGATCTTCACGGCCGGGAACATCGGCCTCGTCTCGCGCTCCGGCACGCTCACCTACCAGATCGGCCACGAGCTGACGCAGATGGGGCTCGGCAACTCGACGATCGTCGGCATCGGCGGCGACCCGGTCGTCGGCTCGTCCTTCGTCGACATCCTCGCCAAGTTCCAGGCCGACCCCGAGACCGAGTACGTCGTCATGGTCGGCGAGATCGGCGGCGACGAGGAGGAGAAGGCGGCTGCGTTCATCGAGGCCGAGCTGACGAAGCCGGTCGTCGCCTACATCGCCGGCTTCACGGCGCCGCCCGGCAAGACGATGGGGCACGCGGGCGCGATCATCTCCGGCTCGTCGGGCACCGCCGAGGGCAAGAAGGCGGCGCTCGAGGCGAAGGGAATCCGGGTCGGCACGACGCCGACCGAGACCGCCGAGCTCGTCGCCGAGATCGCCCGCGGCTAGACGCGGACGCGCGTCGTCACGCGGAGTGCCGTGTCGCGCGAGCAGGCGTGACCGGATCGGCGACGGCTCGCTCGAGCCGATCTTCTCCGGCCCGCCGCCGCTGACGTCGCGGAGCGCGTCGCACGGGGGAAGGCGGCGCGGCGCGAGGTGCCGCGCTCGAGCCACGCGGTGTTCGAGCCGACCGCCGCACCGGCTCGACCCGGTCGAGCTCCTCGAGCGCCAGGCCGAGACGCGCGTTGCCCGAGCTGGTGCCGATCCGCTACGGCCGGATGCTCGCCTCGCCGTTCACGTTCTACCGCGGCGCGGCGCTGATCATGGCGGCCGACCTCGCCGCCACCCCGCGCTCCGGCTTCCAGGTGCAGTGCTGCGGCGACGCGCACCTCTCCAACTTCGGGCTCTACGCCTCGCCGGAGCGGCGGCTCGTCTTCGACATCAACGACTTCGACGAGACGCTCCCCGGCCCGTGGGAGTGGGACGTCAAGCGCCTCGCCGTCAGCATGCTGATCGCAGCGCGCAACAGCGGGTTCTCGGCGAAGGAGCAGGAGCGCGTCGTGCTCGAGACGGTCGCCGAGTACCGCACGCGGATGGCGGAGTTCGCCGGCGATGCGCAACCTCGAGGTCTGGTACACGCGCTTCGAGATCGAGAAGCTGATGCCGAGCTCCGCTCGCAGGTCGGCGGCAAGATGCGCAAGCGGCTCGACACGGCTCGTCGCCAAGGCCCGCCGGCGGGACAGCGTGCAGGCGTTCTCGAAGCTCTCGCACGACGTCGACGGCGAGCGGCGCATCGTCTCCGATCCGCCGCTGATCGTCCGGCTCGACGACCTCCCGGATCGCCGACGAGCGCGATCGCGTCAAGGCCGACGTCGAGCGCCTGCTGCGCGAGTACGCCTCACGCTGCCGCCACGAGCGCCGGATCCTGCTCGAGCAGTTCCGGCTCGTCGACCTGGCCCGCAAGGTGGTCGGCGTCGGCAGCGTCGGTACCGGCGCCTGGGTCGCGCTGCTGCTCGGCCGGGACGGGCGCGATCCGCTGCTCCTGCAGGTCAAGGAGGCGCAGGCCTCGGTGCTGGAGGAGTTCGTCGGCGCGAGCGAGTACGAGAACGCCGGCGAGCGCGTCGTCGCGGGCCAGCGGATCATGCAGGCCTCGAGCGACATCTTCCTCGGCTGGCTCGGCGTCGCCGAGAGCGTCGTCGGCGCCTCGCGCGACTACTACGTCCGGCAGCTGCGCGACTGGAAGGGCTCGCGTCGTCGTCGAGGCGATGGACGCGCGGGCGCTCGGCGTCTACGGGCAGCTCTGCGCGGCGACGCTCGCCCACGCCCACGCGCGCTCGGGCGACCGCATCGCGATCGCCAGCCTACCTCGGCTCGGGCGACGTCTTCGACCGGGCGATCCTCGCGTTCAGCGAGGCGTACGCCGAGCAGAACGACCGCGACTACGCCTCTCTGCTCGAGGCCGTCGAGGCGGGCCGGGTGAGCGCCGAGCGCAGTCTCTGATGAGTTCCGCACCGCCGCGAAGGCCGCCGGCCGCCCGCGCTGCTCGCTGCCGACGTGGACGACCGGCTAACCGCCCCGCTCGGACGTACGCGACTCGGGCTATGCTCGGCGCACCGCCGAATGTCGGTGAGCTGATCGCCGCGACCGACGGCGTCACGTAGTGGGCGACCGACGACGAGGCACGCACGGAGCCCGGCTACGCGCCGAGGAGCCTCGCGGCGGGCATGGCAGCGACGTTCCGCGACGGCACCTGAGTCGTCGGTACATTCCCGGACGTGCCCTTCGGCCTCGGCATCTGGGAGATCCTCATCCTGGCGGGAGTGCTCGTGCTCCTCTTCGGCGCCAAAGGGGCGCCCGCGATGGCGCGTCGCCTCGGCACGGGTGTGCGAGAGGTCAAGGATGCGGTGGTCGACATGGACCCGCGCACCTGCTCGATCCGAAGGACGAGCCGCGCGAAGCCGCCGCCGAGGCGCGAGCTCCAGCCCGCCCCGCCGTCCGACGTGCCTCCGACGCACGAGCGCACTGCGAAGCCCGACAGCGAGTCGCCGGCGGGCTGACAGCGTTCGGCGGCGACAGGGTCGACGGTCAGGCGCCTGCGCGTAGAAGCGAGTGCAGGCGGCCGGCTTTCGGCCGGCCGCCTGGGTCTTGCCGTGCGGAGGTAGCGCGACGGGCAGGGCAACGCCCGCTACAGGTGCGCCGCTAGATCTTGCGGCGGGGCCGGGTGGGGCCCCACTTGGAGCCGCGCTTGCGGCCCGAGTAGAGGAGCTTCGGGGCGGCGACCTTCATGCCGGTCTCCTCCCACTTCTCGTGGTGGCCGTTGAGGCGGGCGACGCGGCTGACCTCGGCCTGCTGGTCCGGGAGCACGAGCGTGACGCCCGTGCCCGAGCGGCCGGCGCGGCCGGTGCGGCCGACGCGGTGCGTGTAGGCCTTCTCGTCCTCGGGCGGATCGAAGTTGATCACGTGCGTGATGTCCGACAGGTCGAGCCCGCGGGCGGCGACGTCGGTGGCGATCAGCGTCGTCACCTTGCCGGCCTCGAAGTGGGCGAGCGCCTTCTCGCGCGCCGCCTGCGTCTTGTCGCCGTGCATCGCGACCGCGCGCACCTGGTGCCGCTCGAGCCGCTGCGCGAGCCGGTCGGCGCCGCGCTTCGTGCGAACGAAGACGAGCGCGAGCCCGCGCTCCTCCTGGAGCAGCTCGACGAGCTTCTCGACCTTGTTCTCCGGCGTCACCGAGACGAACTGGTGGTCGATCTCGCCGGGCTTGTGCTCGCTCGGCAGCTCGGCCTCGATGCGAACCGGCTGGTTCGTGTAGGCGCGGGCGAGCTCGCCGACGGCTCCGTCGAGCGTCGCCGAGAAGAACATCGTCTGGCGGTCGTCCGAGACGCGGCGCAGGATCTTGTCGACCTGCGGCTTGAAGCCCATGTCGAGCATCCGGTCGGCCTCGTCGAGGACGAGGATCGTGACCGCGTCGAGGGTGACGAGGCGACGGTCCATCAGGTCCTGCAGCCGGCCCGGGGTGGCGACGAGCACGTGGGCCTTCTTGGCCTTCGCGGCCTGGGCCGGGATCGGGCACGCCGCCGTAGACGGAGGCGACCTCGAGGCCGCGCACCTTGCCGAGGTCGGCGAGCACCTCGGTCACCTGCACCGCGAGCTCGCGGGTCGGCACGAGGATGAGGGCGGCGGGCCGGCCGTCGCCGGGCTGCATGCGCTCGACGATCGGAATCGCGAAGGCGAGCGTCTTGCCGGAGCCCGTCGGGGCCTTGGCGAGCACGTCGTGGCCGGCGAGCGCCGCCGGGATCGGCGCGCGTCTGGATCTGGAAGGGAGACTCGATTCCCTGAGCGGTGAGCACCCGGACGAGGTCCGCGCTCAGCCCAATCGAGGCAAAGGTTGACTCTGGCATTCGGTTTTCGACTCCTTGATTGTGATTCGAGACCACCTACCCTCGAACCATCTTCTCGGAGTCAATCCGAGCCTAGAGTCGAAAGAAGCTGATCTCCCGGGGCGGCACAACGCCGGATCCCTGTGGATAACAGTAGCAGCAGCTCCGGAGTTCGCCGTCGGCGGCCGGTTCTCATCCAGCGGCCGCGGACCGCTCCGGCTAGGCTCCCGGGATGGCACCGATCTCGTTCGCGCGCGGCGCCCCGGCGCCGGAGTGCCTCGACCAGGCGCTGATCGGCGACTGCGCGCGCGCCGCGCTCGAGCGCGACGGGATCACGATCCTCTCCTACGGCACGGGCGGCGGCTACGGCCCGCTGCGCGAGTTGCTCGCGCGAGCGCCACGGCGTCGAGCCGGGCCGCGTGTTCCTGACGACCGGCGGCCTGCAGGGGTTCGTGTTCTACGCCGCCGTGCAGCTCGCGCTGCGGCCGGGTCGCGTGCTCGTCGAGGGGCCGACCTACGACCGGCCGCTGAAGATCCTCGCGCGCGACGGGGCGGAGGTCGTCCCGCTCGCGATGGACGACGAGGGCCTCGACCTCGACGCGCTCGAGGCCGAGCTCCGCAGGGGCGGGCCGATCTCGTTCCTCTACACGATCCCGACGTTCCAGAACCCGTCCGGCCGCACGATCGGCACCGAGCGCCGCCGGCGGCTCGCCGAGATCGCCGCCGAGCACGACCTCCCGATCCTCGAGGACGACCCCTACGGCCGCGTCCGCTACGACGGCGAGCCGCTGCCCTCGATCCACGAGCTCGAGGGCGGCGAGCGGGTCACGTTCACGTCGTCGTTCTCGAAGACGGTCGCACCCGGCCTCCGGATCGGCTACTTCGTCGTGCCGCAGGCGCTCGTCGCCGCCTACGACGATCGTGCCGTCTCGACCTACATCTCCCCGAGCCTGCTGCCCGCAGGCGACCGTGCACGAGCTCATGCACCGCGGTGCCTTCGAGCCGAACCTCGATCGCGTGCGCGGGCTGCTGAAGAGCGCGCAAGGACGCGATGCTCGCGGCGCTCGCGGCCGAGATGCCCGACGGCACGCGCTGGAGCTCACCCGAGGGCGGCTACTTCCTCTGGCTCGACTTCGCGGGCGACGTCGACGCGGCGCATCTCCTGACGCGGGCGACCGAGGCGGGCGTGACGTTCGTGCGCGGCACCGACTTCTTCCCGAACGCCTCGGGCGGCTGGTCGTCGGCGCGCCTCGCGTTCAGCTACGAGACGCCCGAGCGGATCGCCGAGGGCGTCGCGCTGCTCGCCTCGCTGCTGTAGCGGCGACGGCGTCGCGCCCGCGGGCCTACCTGTCGTCGCTTTGCGCGGCGCTTGCGGCGGTCGCGCAGGTCGTCGAAGAGCCAGCCGGCGACGAAGCCGAGCGCGATCGCGAGCAGCAGCACGACGAAGAGCGACGCCTCCGTCTTGAAGAAGACGAAGTTGACCGCCACCTGGTTGCGGTTCGCGATCACGACGACGAGCGACGTACAGGACGATGACGCCGAGGACGATGCGTCGCACGCGTCCAGGGGCTCTTCCTTGCCTGGTCGCACCCTCCGGGTCAGGCGGCGTGGACACGCTGCGATTCTACGCAGCGGGCGCCGAGACGAGCGGTGCGGCCGGCCGGATCACGAGGCGTGGCTGTCGTGGCGGGAGCAGCTGCCCGCCGGCGGTGACGGCGCGGAACGTGGGGCAGGGAGTCTCGCCCGGGAGGGCGCAGAGACCCTCGCGGCGGAAATAGCAATCGTTGCAGGATGCTTTAGCAGGCATGCAGAAAATTCCTTGTGAAACAGTCGTGGCTCCTCCGGACAGGGGGCATTGTGGCCGCCACGTCTCGGTGTCGCAAGGGGCCGGGGAACGAAAGTCCCGCAATTAGCGCCTGTTGCCCGACGCGGACAAAATACCTGCAAATAAGCTATTTCGAGGGAAGCGTACGCAGGGCGGACAACGCCTGTTGAAAACTCTCGCACCGGGATGATGCGAAGGTTCCCTGCATACCGCCTCGCCTCGGCCGCGTTTTCCCCAGCCGGGACGAGGAACACGTCCGCGCCGGCCCTGCGGGCGCCGAACGTCTTCTGCTTCACGCCGCCGATCGGGCCGACCGTGCCGTCGAGCGCGATCTCGCCCGTCGCGACGACGCGCCGGCCGTGGTCGACGTTCGTGCCGAGCTCCTGGAGCACGTCGAGCGCGAACGGGAGCCCGGCGGACGGCCCACCGACCTCGCCCAGGTCGATGTCGACCTTGAGCGGCAGCTCGATGTTCGCCGCCTGCGCGACGCGGATCCCGATGATCGCCCGGCCCGGCTCGCTCGGTGACTCGACCGTCTCGCACGGTCACCGTCTTGACCGTGCCGTCGCGGCGGACCCGGAGGACGACGTCGTCGCCGGGGCGCACGTCGTCGAAGACGCGGCGAAGCTGCTCCGGCGTGAGGATCGGGCGGCCGCGCGCCGCCGACGATCACGTCACCCGAGTCGAGCTCGGCTGCAGCCGGCGCGTCGGTCGCGACCGCCTCGACGAGCGCGCCGCGCGGCGTCGCAGCGACCTTGTAGCCGGCCTGCCTGAGGGCGACGGCGGCCGCGACCTTCTCGGAGCGGGCCATCTCGCGGAGGCCGTCCTCGTGCCGTGTCCTCGAACGACGAACCGGGCGGCACGACCTCGTCCCGCGGCACGAGCGTGGCACCGTCCGGCCGGAGGAACGGCAGCAGCTGCTCGGCCCAGGTCGCCCGCCGGATCGAGACGTCGACGTAGTAGATCGCGCCCGGCCCGGCGCCGTGCGGCTTCTCGCCCTCGACCTTCACCCTGTCGGCGACGGGGGTGGCCGTGTTCGGGACGTAGAGGTAGTCGTTGGACGGGGACGAACCAGCGCCAGCCCGACGATCGCCGCAGCCACGGCTGCAACGCCCCAGAGGAGCACCGTCGCGCGTTGGCGGGGCACGCTAGAACAGCCCGTTCAGCATGCCGCCGTCGACCGGCACGACCGCGCCGCTGACGTAGGCGGCCTGCTCCGACGCGAGGAAGCAGACGGTCGCGGCGATCTCGGCCGGCGATCCCGATCCGCCGCGCCGGAATCAGCGCCAGCGCCTCCGGCGGCGGGCCGTCCGCGCCGTAGAGCGCGCGCAGCCGCTCGGTGTCGATCCGGCCCGGCGCGATCGTGTTGACGGTGATCCCGTCCGGCCCGAGCTCGCGGGCCAGCGTCTTCAGCCAGCCGACGACGCCCGGCCGGACGGCGTTCGAGAGCGCCAGGTTCGCGATCGGCTCCTTCACCGACGTCGACTCGATCGCGACGATGCGTCCGCGGCCGCTCGCGCGGAGGTGGGGGAGGCAGAGGCCGACGAGGTCGGACGTGGGGCACGAGGAGCAGCTCGACCGCCGCGGTGACCGAAGCGGCGGTGACGTCGGCGGCCGCGCCCGGGCGGCGGGCCGCCGCCGTTGAGCACGACGATGTCGATCCCGCCGAAGGCGTCGACGGTCGCGTCCACGAGGCGTTCGAGATCGGCCGCCCGGGTGAGGTCGCCCGGCACGGCGAGCGCGCCGATCCTCGCCGCCTCGCGCTCGACGACCTCGGCGCGGCGCGCGAACATCGCGACGTTCGCGCCCTCGGCGGCGAGCGCCTCGGCGATCGCGAGGCCCATGCCCTGCGAGGCACCGAGCACGATCGCGCTGCGTCCCTGAAGTCCGAGGTCCATGGCGCGCGAAGCGTACCCGGCGGGACTGTTCAGGACGCGCAAAGACGCGCGGCAGCGGCGACAGTCTCGCCGCCGTCGCACGCCGCGCGCCGTCTCGGAGCTCGTCGTCAGCCGGTCGAGAGGACGGAGACGACGTCGCGAACCGCCGCCTCGGACACCTTCAGCATCTTCTTCTCGGCGGCCGTGAGCCGCAGCTTCACGATCTCCTCGGCGCCGCCCGCGCCGAGCCTGACGGGCACGCCCATGTAGAGATCCCGGATCCCGTACTCGCCCTCGAGGTAGGCCGTGCGCGGGCAGCACGCGCTTCTCGTCGAGGCAGATCGCGTCGACCATCTGCGCGGCGGCCGCGCCCGGCGCGTACCAGGCCGAGGTGCCGAGCAGCTTCACGAGCTCGCCGCCGCCGACCTTGCGTGCGCTCCACCATCTTCGTGATCTTCGCCCTTCGGAGACGAGCTGCTCGAGCGGGATCGCCGCCGACGGTCGTCGCCGAGACGACGGGGACCATCTGGTCGCCGTGGCCGCCGAGCACCATCGCGGTCACCTCCTTCACCGAGAGCCCGGTCTCCTGTGCGATGAAGCACTCGAAGCGGGACGTGTCGAGCATCCCCGCCATGCCGACGACGCGCTCGCGCGGGAACTTCGAAACGGCCTTCGCGACGTGGCACATCGCGTCGAGCGGATTGGAGACGATCACGAGGACGGCGTTCTTCGACCGCTTTGCGACCTCGCGCGTCACCTCGGCCGACGATCGCCTCGTTCGTCTTGACGAGGTCGTCGCGGCTCATGCCGGGCTTGCGCGGCAGGCCGGCTGTGATCACGATGACGTCCGAGCCGGCGGTCTCCGCGTAGCCCGACGCCTCGACGCCGACCACGTACGGCTCGTACCCGAGCACCGACCCGGCCTGGTTGATGTCGAGCGCCTTGCCGGCGGCGAAGTTCGGCTTCACGTCGACGAGCACGATGTCGGCGTAGTCCCTCCGGGCGACTTCCTGCGCGCACGTGGCGCCGACGTTCCCGGCACCGACGACGGTGACCTTCTTTCTTCCGTTCACGGTGATTCCTTTCCGGCCGGCGCAGCCCCTGCAGCCGGCTTCTCGATGATCGCTACCCCGGTGGCGCTGCCGAGCACCCCGTGTGTTGCCTGGGTGGGCTCGGACACGGTTCTGTCGCCGGGGATGAGCGTGACCGTGTCCATCGAGCTGAGCATAGGGGACGGGCGACCGTCGCCGGTCAGGTAGCGTCCGTGGCGTCCGTCCGTCGAGGAGCGAGGAGAGCGATGAGCGAGTTCAAGCCGGGCCTCGAGGGCGTCGTGGCCTTCGAGACCGAGATCGCCGAGCCCGATCGCGACGGTGGGGCACTGCGCTACCGCGGCGTCGACATCGAGGATCTCGTCGGCCGCGTCACCGTTCGAGAACGTGTGGGGGCTGCTCGTCGACGACGCGCTCGAGCCCGGGCCTGCGAGCCGGCCGCGCGCTACGCCGCGCGCGATCTGACGGGCAACGCACCCGCCGACCTCCAGGCCGTCACCGCCCACCTTTCCGGCGAGTGGGATCTCGCGCAAGCTGATCGACATCTCCGACGACGAGGCCCGCGCCGACCTGGCGCGGCTCTCGGCCACGATGATCTCGGTCGTCGCGCAGTCGGCACGGTTCGCCGACGGCAAGACGACGGCGGTCGATCCCGACGCTCGTCGCGAGCGGCTCCACCGCTGCCACCCGCTTCCTGCTCGAGTGGCGCGGCGAGGCCGATCCGAAGCACGTCCAGGCGATCGACACGTACTGGATCTGCACGGCCGAGCACGGGCTCAACGCCTCCACGTTCGCGGCCCGGTCGTCGCCTCGACCGGCGCCGACTGCGGCGCGGCGCTCTCGTCGGCGGTCGGCGCGCTCTCGGGGCCGCTCCACGGCGGCGCCCCGGCCCGCGTCCTGCCGATGCTCGACGGCGCCGCGGCGGCCGACTCGATCGAGGCGTACGTCAAGGACCTGCTCGACGCGGGCGACCGGCTGATGGGCTTCGGCCACCGCGTCTACCGGGCCGAGGATCCGAGGTCGCGCCTGCTCCGCGGCACGGCGATGGATCTCGGCTCGCCGCGGTTCGAGGTCGCGGAGGAGCTCGAGCGCGTGGCGCTCGCCGAGCTGCACGCGCGCAAGCCGGATCGCGTGCTCGCGACGAACGTCGAGTTCTGGTCGGCGGTCGTGCTCGACGTCGCCGACGTCCCACCGAGGCTCGCGCCCGCGATGTTCGCCTGCTCGCGGACCGCCGGCTGGTCGGCCCACGTCATGGAGCAGAAGCGGCTCGGCCGGCTCGTCCGGCCCTCGGCGGTCTACGTCGGCCCAGGCCCGACGAGCCGCTGCCGGTCGCCTGATGGATCTCTCGCAGGCCGCAGCGCTCGCCGACGAGTACGCCACAGCGTGGGCAGGAGCGCGAGCTCGCGACGCTTCGCGGCGAGTGGGCGGACGAGATCGAGGCGTCTGCCCGGAACCGCGACTACCGGGTGCGGGCGCTCGCCTACCGGTCGATCGCGCAGTTCCGCTTCCGCCAGAAGCTCGAGCTGCTTCGGCGCGGGCTCGAGGACGAGAGCCCGGCCGTGCGAGGCTCGGCGCTGATCGCGCTCGAAGGGCTCTCGCGGACGCATCCCGGCGACGTCAACTCCTACCGGCCGCTGCTCCACGAGCTCGCCTCGCAGGATCCGCAACGTCGCGGTGCGGCGGCTCGCGATCGTCTGCTTCAAGAACGGCACCCCCGCGCGCGAGACGATCGTGATCCTCGACGGGATCGCGGCCGACGACGAGACCGACGCCGAGGTGCGGAAGACGGCCCGGTCGGTCTCGCTGCTCCTCGTGAAGAAGTCGAACAGGAAGTAGGCCGCATGCCCGGCGCACCGCTCGTCGGCCTGATCATGGGCTCCCGCTCCGACTGGGAGACGATGCGGCATGCCGCCGAGACGCTCGACGCACTCGCGGTGCCGTACGAGCAGCGCGTCGTCTCGGCCCACCGGACGCCCGATCTCCTGTTCGAGTACGCGGCAGCGGCGGAGGAGCGCGGCCTGCAGGTGCTGATCGCCGGCGCGGGCGGAGCCGCCCACCTACCGGGGATGGCGGCGGCGAAGACGGCGTTGCCGGTGCTCGGCGTGCCGGTCGAGACGAAGACGCTGAAGGGGATGGACTCGCTGCTCTCGATCGTCCAGATGCCGGCCGGGATCCCGGTCGGGACGCTCGCGATCGGTCGGGCCGGAGCCGTCAACGCGGCCCTGCTCGCGGCGGCGATCCTGGCGCTGGGCGACGACGGGATTCGCGAGCGGCTGGCCGCCTATCCGGGCGAGCAGACGCAGTCGGTGCTCGACGCGCCCGACCCGGCCGCGTGATCGCGTCGCCGGTGACGCTCGTCGCCTGCATCGGAGGCGGCCAGCTCGGCCGGATGCTCGGGCTCGCCGGGCTCCCTCTCGGGCTGCGCTTCCGGTTCCTCGACCCGTCTCCGGCCGCTCCGGCGGGGGAGGTGGGTGAGCTGGTCGTGGGGGCTTTCGACGATCCCGACGCCCTCGCGCGGCTCGCGGCGGGCGCAGACGTCGTCACCTACGAGTTCGAGAACGTGCCGGTCGAGGCCGCTCGCGCCGTCGCGCCCCTGCCGCCGCCCCTGGCGCTCGAGCTGGGCCAGGACCGGCTCGTCGAGAAGCAGCTGTTCCGCGCGGCTCGGGATCCCGACCGCGCGCTTCGGCTCTCTCGACGGAGACGGGGTTGCCGGCGCTCGTCAAGTCGCGTCGGCTCGGATACGACGGGAAGGGCCAGCGGCGGGTCGATGTCGGCGGGTGAGGTCGGCGAGCACGAGCTCGCCGAGGAGATCGTCGCGTTCGATCGCGAGCTCTCGATCATCGCCGTCCGCGGCGCGGGACGGCGAGACTCGCTTCTGGCCGCTCGCCGAGAACGTGCACCGTGACGGCATCCTCCGCGATCTCGCGGGCGCCGGCCGCGGCCGCGCCGCAGGCCGAGGCCGAGGAGCTCGCGCGACGGCTGCTCGACGAGCTCGGCTACGTCGGCGTGCTCGCGCTCGAGCTGTTCGAGGTCGACGGCAGGTTGCTCGCGAACGAGTTCGCGCCGCGCGTCCACAACACCGGCCACTGGACGATCGACGGTGCCGTCACGAGCCAGTTCGAGAACCACCTGCGGGCGATCCTCGGCCTCCCGCTCGGGTCGACCGACGCGATCTCGCCGTCGGTGATGGTGAACCTGATCGGCGGTGTGCCCCCGCCGCGAGGAGCTGCTCCGGCTGCCCGGCGCCCATCTCCATCTCTACGGGAAGGAGCCCCGCCCGGGTCGCAAGATCGGTCACGTGACGCTCGTCGGGGCGGACGAGGCGATGGTCGCCGAGGCGATCGCCCTGGTCGAGGCCGCCGCCGACGGCTGACGCAGTCGGCCCGGTGGCCTGGATCCCCGAGGCTCGCGGGTCAGCCGTGGCGGTTGCAGGTGCGACCCTCGATCGTCCGACCGCACGAGGGGCAGCGGCGCGAGCGCCTCTTCGTCTCCAGCAGCCGCTTCGTGCGTCCAGCCGCAGACCATCGTCCAGCCGACCGCGGCGACCGCGAGCGAGGGAGGTGAGCTGTGGCCGAGCGCCATGAACGCCTCTATCGGCAGGAAGAGCTGCCCCGATTGAGGCCGCTACGAGGCCGTGTCGTCCCGGGCCGTCGGCGATGCGGGCCGCCGGGCGTGCGGGATGCGCCGCGAAGTACGTCTCGCGCCGGCGGCGATCGGAGACGTGCGTGTACCGCTCCGTCGTCGAGAGGTCTGCGTGCCCGAGCATCTCCTGCACCGAGCGGAGGTCGGCACCTCCCTCGAGCAGGTGCGTCGCGAACGAGTGGCGGAGCAGGTGCGGGATGGACGCGCTCGGGCTCGAGCCCGGCCTTCGCCGCGAGCTTGCGCAGGATCAGGAAGGCGCCCGCCCGGGTCAGCGCCCCGCCACGCGCGTTCAGGAACAGATCCGGCCGGTAGCGCCGGTCGAGGTGCGGCCGGCCGAGCGCCAGGTAGCGGCGGACCGCCTCGGCGGCCGGCCGGCCGAGCGGGACGATGCGCTCCTTGTCGCCCTTGCCGAGCACGCGGACGATGCGCGCGTCGATGTCGACGGACGTGCGGGCGAGGCCGACCGTCTCCGAGACGCGGAGCCCGGCCCCGTACATGAGCTCGACGAGGGCGCGGTCGCGCATCGCCCGCGGTGTCGTGCCGTTCGCCGCCTCGATCAGGCGCTCGGACTCGGACGGCGAGAGCGTGCGCGGCAGCTTGCGCACCCTGCGCGGCGTCGCGACCTCCGCGGCGGGGTTGTCGTGGCGGAGCGCCGAGCAGCAGCTGGTGGCGGAAGTACGAGCGCACGGCGGCGATCCGGCGCGCGATCGTCGACGGCGCGAGGCCTGCAGCGCGCATCGACGCGACCCAGCCGTCGAGGGCGTGTGTCGTCGCCGTGCCGACCGGCGCGCCGAGGAAGGCGGCGACGGCCGCCAGGTCGCGGCGATAGGCGTCGACCGTGCGCGGCGAGCGCTGCGCGGCGAGCAGGAGCAGGTAGCGCTCCACCTCGGGGTCGGCCGGCGTCGGGTCGGGGGTCGTCATGCGGCTGGACCCGATTCGGCGCGCCCGCGATTGCTCCTGCGCGGACAGCGCAGGTGCCAGGCTCGGCCCGGCGTCCTGCGCACCGGGCTTCACGACCGCGGGTGACTGTTGTCGTAGACGCGCCGCAGCCGGCGCGCGTCGACGTGGCTGTAGATCTGCGTCGTCGAGAGCGAGGCGTGACCGAGCAGCTCCTGGATCGTGCGCAGGTCGGCGCCGCCTTCGAGCAGGTGCGTGGCGTACGCGTGCCGGAGCCGGTGCGGGTTGCGCATCAGCCGGCGCAGCACGGAGGTGTCGAGCGCGCGGCCGCGGACGGAGAGGAACAGCGCGTCGTTCGCGCCCGCGCGCGAGCGCAGGCCGCGCGTCCCGCAGGTACGCGGCGACCGCGTAGCGCCGCCCGCTCGCCGAGCGGCACGACGCGCTCCTTGCCGCCCTTGCCGAGGACGTGCACCGTCTCCTGGTCGAAGTCGACGTCGGCGAGCCGGAGCCCGACGACCTCGGCGCTCCGGAGGCCGCACGAGTACGTCAGCTCGAGGATCGCCGTGTTCCGGAGCGCGAGCGGGTCGTCGCCCGCGACCGCTGCGACGATGCCCTCGACGTCGGCGAGCTTCGGCGCGTCGGGCAGGCGCCGCCGCCGGCGCGGCGGCAGCGCGATCTCCGGCACGCGCGCCGGCGCCGAGCGTGAAGCGGATGAACGATCGCACCGCAGCGAGCCGACGCGCGATCGTCGACGGCGCGAGCCCCCGGCGGCCGCGACCGAGCTCGGCCGTGTACTCCGCGAGCAGCCGCACGTCGACCTCGTCGAGCGCGCGGCCGCTGCGCGTCGAGCCAGCCGGCGAAGTCCGCGAGGTCGGCGGCGTAGGCCCGCCGGGTAGACTCGGACGAGGCCCGGGCCGTCGAGGAACCGGTCGATCGCGGTGCTCAAAGCTTCCACCGGGCCGGATTCGCCCCCTGCCGCCTCCTGCCTTCCCGATGCGCTCCACCTTCTTCTTCGCCGCGCTCCTCGTCGCCGTCGCCCTGGCGGCGCTGCTCGTCGTCCGCCACCGCGACGATCCGGCCTCGGCGGTCGCCCGGCGGCACGGTCACGCTGATCGGCGACTCGCTGAACGTCGGGGTCGAGCCGCTACCTCCCCGACGGCCCTGCCGCACTGGCGGGTCGTCGCGAACGACCGCGTCGGGCGATCGACGCCCGAGGGGATCGCCGAGCTCGAGGCCGGCCGGCCCGACGCTCTCCTCCTACGTCGTCGTCAGCCTCGGCACGAACGACCCGCCGGACGCGGTCGCCGGCTTCCGCGCCGACGTCGCCCGGGTGCTCGAGCTCGCCGGCCCGAACCGCTGCGTCGTCTGGGCGACGATCTGGCGCGACGGGGCGCCGAACGACGCCTTCAACGCCGTCCTGCGTGACGCGGCCGCAGTCGAACCGGCGCGTCCGGCTCGTCGAATGGGCCGAGATGGTCGCAGGCGCACCCCGACTGGCTCGCCGCCGACGGCCTCCACGGCAACGAGACCGGCTACCGCGAGCGCGCCCGCGCAGTCGCCGAGGCGATGCGATCGCTGCGCTCCGGAGCAGACCGTGACAGAGCGATGAGCCGCATCGTCCAGCTCACCACCGGCGCCGAGGCCCGTCTGCACAACGAGGGCGCGCCGCTCGCGCGTCGTGCTCGTCAACGGCGGCTCCGCGCAGCGCCGTGCCCGGCACGTGGAGCGCGACGAGCGAGCTGCTGACGACGGAGCTCGCGCCGCGGTTCCCCGAGCTGGCGTTCGCCGAGGTGCGGTACCGCGTCAAGACGTGGAACGCGCTCGACTCGTGCATGGCGGACGCGCGGGCGGCGCTCGATCTCGTCGCGCGCCCGTCGCTGCTCGTCGGCTTCTCGATGGGAGGAGCCGTCTCGATCGGGGTCGCCGGCGCACCCGGCGGCGACCGGCGTGCTCGGCCTCGCGCCGTGGATTCCCGAGCGGCTGTCGCTCGACGGCCTCCGCGGCAAGCGGCTCGACGTCCTGCACGGCGCCTGGGACCGCTACCTGCCCGGGATCCCGGGCGTCAGCGCGGCGAGCTCGAGGCGGGGCTTCGAGCGGGCGCGGACGGCTCGGCGTCGACGGCACCTACACGCTCATCCCGCGAGGCCTGCACGGCGCCGCGCTCCGCCGCGGATCCGGCGCGATCGTGCGCCTGCCCGCGCGCGCGGCGCCTGGGTCGAGGGCGTGGGAGCGCAGCTGCGAGCTGTTTCGCGGCGCTCGCGACCCGGCGTCCGGCTGAATCCGGACACCGCTCTACGCAGGCGAGTCGGCGGCGCGCGCGCTGGCTCTCGGTCGGCAGGCGCACGTTCCAGGCGAGACCGAGCTTCTCGAGCGTGCGGATCGTGATCCAGGCGATGTCGAGCTGGAGCCGATCGAGCCCGTGCCGGGCCGAGGCCGGGAAGGCGTGGTGGTTGTTGTGCCAGCCCTCGCCGAAGGTCAGCGCGGCCACGACCCAGTTGTTGCGGCTCTCGTCGCGCGAGCGGTAGCTCCGCCGGCCGAACATGTGGCAGATCGAGTTCACGGAGAACGTCGCGTGCTGGTAGGCGAAGACCCGGATCAGGCCGCCCCAGACGAGCACCTCGAGCCCGAGCTTCCAGCTGGCGCCGCCGACCGCGTACCCGATCGCGAACGGGCACCGCGAAGCTCAGCACGACCCAGACGAAGTACATCCGGTCGATGCGCCGGATCAGCCGGTCGTCGTAGAGGTCCTTGCCGTAGTGGTCGCCGCGCTCCATCCCCTTGAGGTGGAACAGCCAGCCCATGTGGGCGTGGAAGAACCCCTTCAGCGCGCCCCAGGCGTTCGGGGCGAAGCCCGCGTGCGGCGAGTGCGGGTCGCCCTCCTGGTCGGAGAGCGCGTGGTGCTTGCGGTGGTCCGTCACCCACTGGGTCACCGGCCCCTGGATCGTCATCGAGCCGAGGATCGCGAAGGTGGCCCGCACGGTCTTCGTCGTCTCGAAGCTGCGATGGGTGAAGAGCCGGTGGTAGCCGACGGTCGTGCCGAGGCCGGTCAGCACGTACAGCACGAGGAAGACGGCCACGTCGACCCACGAGAGCGCGACGCCCCACAGGCCGACCGCGGCGACGACCAGGCCGAGCGGCGGGATCACGATCGCGAGCAGCGTCACGACCTGGCTCGAGCGCGTGGTGCGGCTCGCGCACGGTCGCGACCGCCGCCTCGCCGCCGGCGAGCTCGACGGCCTCAGACATGATCTGTCATCCAATGGCGTGGTCTGCGAGCGAATCACCGTTGAGATGAAGATAGCGATCATCGGTACCGGCATCGCCGGGCTGGGCGCGGCGTATGCGCTCTCGCGGCTCCACGAGGTCGAGCTGTTCGAGGCGAGCGGGCATCGCGGGAGGCCACTCGAACACGGTCACGCATGATTCGCTCGAGCTCGACACGGGGTTCATCGTGCACAACGAGGAGAACTACCCGAGCCTGACCCGGCTCTTCCGCGAGCTCGGGGTCGCGACCCAGCCGTCGGAGATGTCGTTCTCGATGTCGTGCGGCTGCGGGCTCGAGTGGTCGAGCCGGCGCCCGTGGCGCGCCGGGCCCGCGCTGCTGCGCGAGATCGTGCGATTCCTGCGCACGGCGGGCGACGCGGACGTCGGAGGGCAAGTCGTTCGACCGCTTCCTGCGCGACGAGGGCTACTCCGACTCGTTCCGCTGGCACTACCTCGTGCCGATGACCTCGGCGCTCTGGTCGACCGCACCGGTGACGCGCTCGAGTTTCCCGCCGCCTACGGGATCGAGTTCTTCCGCAACCACGCGATGCTCGGGCCTCCGGCGCGATCGCTGGCGCACGGTCACGCGGCGGCAGCCGGGCGTACGTCGAGGCGCTGCTCGACCGTCTCGGTGCGCGGAGCGTCCACCTCGCGAGCGCCGGTGCGCTCGCTGCGCCGCACGGAGGCCGGCGTCGAGCTCGCGCTGCGACGACGACGTGGCGCGTCCGTTCGACGGTGTCGTCGTGGCGACGAGCGCGCCGCGGGCGCTGGCGCTGCTCGAGGATCCTTCGCCCGAGGAGCAGGAGATGCTCTCGGCCTTCGAGACGACGGCGAACGAGACCGTGCTCCACACGGACGCGCGGCTGCTGCCCCGGCGGGCGTCGGACCGGTCGTCGTGGAACTACCAATCGCCCGGCTGCGGCGTCTACGCGGCAGCGCCGTCGCTCACGTACTCGCTCAACCGGCTGCAGCGGCTCGAGTCGCCGGTGGAGTACTGCGTCACGCTCAACCGCACGGACGAGATCGACGCGTCGTCCGTGATTCGCGTGATCGACTACGAGCATCCGCGGATGACGTTCGCGAGCCTGCGCGGCGGCCGAGCGCGCGCGCGGGCGGGGTGCCGTGCGGCAGCACGGCGTTCGCGGGCGCGTGGCAGGGCAACGGCTTCCACGAGGACGGGCTCGCCTCCGGGCTCCGCGCGGCGGCGGCCTTCGGGGCGGCCTGGTGAGGAGCGCGCTGTACCTCGGCACGGTCATGCACGCACGGCGCTCGCCGCAGCGACCACGTCTTCCGCTACCCGGTGTACATGGCGCTGCGTCGATCTCGACGAGCTGCCGTCGCTCGACCGGCGCCTGCGCGCTGTTCGGCTGGAACCGGCGCGCGGTCACGAGCTTCCACGACGCCGATCACATCGACATTCGCGCGACCCTCGCCGAGCACGGACGTCGAGCTCGGCGGCGGCGGCTCGATCCAGGTGCTGACGAACCTGCGAGTGCTCGGCTACGTCTTCAACCCGGTCTCGTTCTGGTGGTGCCGGCACGGCGACGGCTCGCTCGCCTGCATCGTGGCCGAGGTGAACAACACGTTCGGCGAGCGGCTCGCGTACGTCCTCCTGCCCGGCCGCCGGCAGCGCGAGGCGCGGCGGCCGCGCGTCTTCGAGACCGACAAGCGGCTCCACGTCTCGCCGTTCATGCCGATGGATCAGACCTACACGTGGTGGTTCTCGGAGCCGGCGCGAGCAGCTCAGCATTCGCATGGACGTGCACGAGCCCGGCAGCCGCGACTTCCACGCGACGCTGACGGCCCGCCGCGTGCCGCTGACGGCGCGCGTCGCTGCGTCGGCGTCTCGTGCGCTACCCGCTGATGCCGGCGCGCGGTGATCGGCTGCGATCCACTGGCAGGCCGCGCGGCTCTGGCTCGAAGCGCGACGCGCGTCCACCGCAAGCCGCCGTTCGTGCCGGGCCGCGGGTCGGTGAAGCGGTGAGGCTCGCGGCCGACGTCGCCCGGCGCCTCTCCTTCCGGGCGCTCGTCGCGCTCGAGGGAGGCGAGGTCGTCGCTGCGCTATCCCGGACGGCCGCGGCCGCCGCTTCGGCGACGGCGAACGGCCCGTCGTATCATCGGTCGAGGTGCGGCGACCCCGACGCCTTCTGGCGCAAGCTCGGAACGCGAGACCCGCGTCGGCTTCGGCGAGTCGTACGTCGACGGCGACTGGGACTGCGACGACCTCGTCGGGCTCTTCTCGCTGCTCGGGCGCAACCTCGAGATCGACGGCTGCGCACCCGGTGCTGAAGCGGCTCTACCGGCTCCAGGAGCTCCGGCCCGACCGCCGTCCGCGCCAGACGCTCGCCGCGGCGAAGGACAACATCCACGCCCACTACGACCTCGGCAACGAGCTCTTCGAGCTGATGCTCGACCCGACGATGACGTACTCGTGCGCGTACTGGGAGCGGCCCGGGATGACGCTCGAGGAGGCTCAGCGGGCCAAGATCCGCCACGTCTGCGAGAAGCTCCGGCTCGGCCCCGACGACCACGTGCTCGAGATCGGGTGCGGCTGGGGCGGGTTTGCGATCCAGGCGGCCACCGAGTACGGCTGCCGCGTCACGGGGCTGACGCTGTCGCCGAGCCAGGCAGCGCTCGCGCGCGAGCGGGTCGCCGCCGCGGGCCTCGGCGACCGGATCGAGATCCGCGAGCAGGACTACCGGCTGACGCGGGGCGAGTTCACCAGGATCGTCTCGATCGAGATGCTCGAGGCGATCGGACTGGCCGAGTACGGGAACTACTTCGCCGCCGATCGACCGCCTGCTCGCCCCGCGGCGGCCTCGCCTGCATCCAGACGATCGGCGTGCCCGACCGGCGCTTCGAGCGCTACCGCCGCCGCCCCGACTGGATCCAGCAGGCGATCTTCCCCGGCTCGCTGCTGCCCGTCGCTCGAGGCGATCGCGAAGGCGGTCGCCACGCACGCGGCTGCAGGTCAACGGCGTCGAGGAGATCGGCTTCGGCTACGCGCGCACGCTGCGCGAGTGGCGCGAGAACGTCTGGCGCGAACGTCGACCGGATCCGCGCGCTCGGCTACGACGAGCGGTTCCTGCGGATCTGGACGTTCTACCTCGCCTTCTGCGAGGCGGGCTTCGCGATCCGCTCGCTGCGCGACATGCAGATCGTGCTGAGCCATTCCGCCAACGACGCGCTGCCCGAGTTCCCGTCGCGTGCGGCCGGCGCTATTGAGCTACGAGGCCTACCGGCGCTCGTTGACGCCGCTCGTCCGCGGCGGTCTACCGGCTCGAGGTGCGCGGGCAGGAGCACGTCCCGGCGACCGGGCCGCTCGTCGTGACGCGGCGAACCACGACTCGATGCTCGACCCGTTCGTGCATGGCGGCCGCGATCCCGCGCCCGATCCACTTCCTCGGCAAGTCCGAGCTGTGGCGCGTTCCGGTGCTCGCGCTGGTGGCTCGGCACGCGTCGAGGCGATTCCGGTCGTGCGAGGCGGGAGCGACGTCGGCGCGATCGCAGTCGGCGGTCGCCGCGCTCGAGGCGGGCGAGGTCGTCGGCATCTTCCCGCGAGGGCGGCGTCAAGCGCGAGGGCCCGTGGCTGCGCGGCGCCGCGCGGATGGCGCTCGCGACGGGCGCGCCGCTGCTGCCGGTGCGGCTGCTCGACACGCGGAAGGCGCTCGGGCGCGGCAGCGTCGGGTTTCCGCCGCTCGCGGCGCTGATCGGCGAGCCGATCGCCGTCGAGCGGACGACGCCGACCGCCGAGCTCGCCCGAGCCCTGACGGACCGCCTGCAGGCCGCGGTCGAGTCGCTCGGCACCTGAGCGCGAGGTCGCGCGTCGGTCGGGCGCCGCGACGCCGCTCGCGCTCGACCTCGGGCACGCGCGGCGGCAGGCACTCTAGGCAGATGCCTGGTCGCCGATTCGGAGCAGACACCATCGGCGAGCCGCCGCGAGCGGCCGGCCGACCCGGCGGTGCGGAAGGCGAACCTGCGCCGGATCTTCCCGCTCTTCCGCGAGTACCGGCCGCAGCTCGCGGTCGTCTTCGCGCTGATCGTCTTCTCCGCCGCGCTCGGCGTGATCCCGTCGTTCCTGCTCCGCGGCGTCCTCGACACGGCGATCCCCGACGAACGACGTGCGCCTGCTCACGGCGCTCGTCGCCGGGATGATCCTGATCCCGATCGTCACCGGCGCGATCGGCGTCTACCAGACGCTGCTCTCGAACCGCGTCGGCCAGGCGTCATGCACGACCTGCGCACGTCGGTCTACCGGCACCTGCAGCGGCTCTCGCTCGCCTTCTTCACGCGCACGCGCACCGGCGACGTGCAGAGCCGGATCGCGAACGACATCGGCGGCATCGACACCGTCGTCACCTCGACCGCGACCTCGGTGCTGTCGAACGTGACGACGGTCATCGCCACCGTGGTCGCGATGTTCCTGCTCGACTGGCGGCTCGCGGTGTTCGCGCTGATCCTGCTGCCGCTCTTCGTCTGGCTGACGAAGCGGGTCGGCGACCAGCGCAAGAAGGTGACCGCCGAGCGCCAGGTGTCGCTCGCCGACGTCTCGTCGATCGTGCAGGAGTCGCTCTCGGTCTCGGGGATCCTGCTCGGCAAGACGATGGGCCGCTCGGGCGACCTCGCCGAGCGGTTCTCGGACGAGTCGCGGCGCCTCGCCGACCTCGAGGTGCGGAGCCGCATGACCGGCCGCTGGATGATGGCGGCGATCCAGATGACGTTCGCGGTCATGCCCGCCCTCGTCTACTGGTTCGCCGGCTGGTCGCAGGCGCGCGGCACCGCCGTCATCTCGATCGGCACGCTCGTCGCCTTCACCACGCTGCAGACGCGGCTGTTCTTCCCGATCGGCAGCCTGCTCGGCGTCCAGCTCGAGGTGCAGAGCTCGCTCGCGCTGTTCGACCGCATCTTCGACTACCTCGACCAGCCGATCGACATCGTCGAGGGCACGCGGACGCTCGACCGCCCGCGCGGCGACGTGCCGTTCGACCGCGTCTGCTTCCGCTACGACGAGGACGCCTGGACGCTGAAGGACGTCTCGTTCACCGTGCCCGCCGGCACGAAGACGGCGCTCGTCGGCGAGACCGGCTCCGGCAAGACGACGTGCGGCTACCTCGTCGCGCGGCTGTACGACGCGACCGAGGGCACCGTCACGATCGACGGCATCGACGTGCGCGAGCTGACCTTCGAGTCGCTCGCCGCGACGGTCGGCGTCGTCTCGCAGGAGACCTACCTCTTCCACTCGACCGTGCGCGAGAACCTCCGCTTCGCGAAGCCGGAGGCGACCGACGAGGAGGTCGAGGAGGCGGCGCGGGCGGCGCAGATCCACGAGCTGATCGCGTCGCTGCCCGACGGCTACGAGACGGTCGTCGGCGAGCGCGGCTACCGCTTCTCGGGCGGCGAGAAGCAGCGCATGGCGATCGCGCGCACGGTCCTGCGCAACCCGCCGATCCTCGTGCTCGACGAGGCCACCTCGGCGCTCGACACGCAGACCGAGCGGCTCGTCCAGGAGGCGCTCGAGCGGCTCGCCGAGGGGCGCACGACGATCGCGATCGCGCACCGGCTCTCGACGGTGCGCGACGCCGACCAGATCGTCGTGCTCGACCGGGGCCGCGTCGTCGAGACCGGCACGCACGACGAGCTGCTCGCCGCCGGCGGCCGCTACGCGGCGCTCGTCGCGCGCGACGCGGACGTCGAGTCCGGAGCCGCAGGGAGCGGTCGCCGGATTCGCCTGACGCCGCGGCCGATACTCGATGCGAGCGTCTGGCGTAGGCGTACGATCGCCGCGGGCCGTTCCGCCCGGCGCGCCGCGCCGATTCGCACACGCGACGTACCACCCGGAGGCGCTGCACGATGACGACAACTCCGACGCAGGCCCCGTCGAGCCTCGACGATCACGGCCTCGCCGCCGGCGGCACGCGTCGTCTGGAACCCGACGACCGTCGCAGCTCTACACGGCACGCGCTGAAGCGCGGGCTACGGCGGGCTCGCGCACGGTGGCCCGCTCGTCGTCGACACCGGCAAGCACACCGGCCGCTCGCCGAAGGACAAGTTCGTCGTCCGCGAGCGCGGCTCGCGAGGAGCGGATCTGGTGGGGCGAGGTCAACCAGCCGCTCGCCGGAGGAGCAGCTTCGACGGCCTGCGCGCGAAGGTCGTCGCGCACCTCGAGGCGCAGGATCCGCTCTACGTCGTCGATGCCTTCGCCGGCGCCGACGCCGCCCACCGGATCGGCGTGCGGGTGATCACCGGCGAGCCCGTACCACGCCCTCTTCGCGAAGACGATGTTCATCACGCCGACGGCCGGAGGAGACGGCAGTCGCTCGTGCCCGACGTCGTCGTGCTGCACGCGCCCGACGGTCGAGGCCGATCCGGAGAGCGACGGCACCCGCTCGCGGCACGTTCGTCGTCCTGCACCCGACGCGCGGCGGAGGTGCTGATCGGCGGCACGTTCTACGCCGGCGAGATCAAGAAGGCGATCTTCACGGTCATGAACGACCGGCTGCCGCTCGAGGGCGTGCTGCCGATGCACTGCTCGGCGAACGTCGGCGAGGACGGGCAAGGTCGCGATCTTCTTCGGCCTCTCGGGCACCGGCAAGACGACGCTCTCCGCCGACCCGGAGCGCTCGCTGATCGGCGACGACGAGCACGGCTGGGGCGACGAACGGCGTCTTCAACATCGAGGGCGGCTGCTACGCCAAGGTGATCCGGCTCTCTGCCGAGGCCGAGCCCGAGATCTTCCAGACGACGAAGACGTTCGGCACGGTGCTCGAGAACGTCGCCGTCGACGAGCGCGGCGTGATCGACCTCAACGACGACTCGAAGACCGAGAACACGCGCGCCGCCTACAAGCTCGAGCGGATCTCGAACGCGCTGCCGACGAAGATGGCCGGCCACCCGAGCGCGGTCGTGATGCTGACCGCCGACGCCTTCGGGATCCTGCCGCCGATCGCGCGGCTCACGCGCGACCAGGCGCTCTTCTACTTCCTCTCCGGCTTCACGGCGAAGCTGGCGGGCACCGAGATCGGCGTCACGGAGCCGCAGCCGACGTTCTCGACCTGCTTCGGCGCGCCGTTCCTGCCCGCAGCCGCCGGCCGTCTACGCGCGGATGCTCGGCGAGAAGCTCGACGCGCACGGGTCGACCGTCTGGCTCGTCAACACCGGCTGGACGGGCGGGCCCGTTCGGCGAGGGCCACCGGATGCCGATCCAGGCGACGCGCGCGGCTGCTCCACGCGGCCCTCTCCGGGTGAGCTCGACGAGCGTCGAGTTCCGCGTCGACGACGGTCTTCGGCTTCGACGTGCCGGTCGAGGTCCCGGGTGTCGAGACGATCCCTGCTCGACCCGCGCTCGACCTGGCGCGACCCGGCCGCCTACGACGCGAAGGCGCGCGAGCTCGCCGGGATGTTCACGCGCGAACTTCGAGAAGTTCGCCGGCGCGAGGCGCCGGCGACGGCCGTCGCAGCAGCGCGGGCCCGCGGCGACGACCGCGGTGGCGACGAGCCGGTCGCCTGACCGGCTCCCGCGCGCATCGGGTAGGTTCCGTCACCGATGGAGCCTTCCTACGACGTCCTCGTCGTCGGCGCCGGGTGCGCCGGCATGCGCGCCGCCATCGAGGCGCACGACCGGGGCGCGAAGGTCGCGGTCATCTCGAAGCTCCACCCGACGCGCAGCCACTCCGGCGCGGCCGAGGGCGGCATCAACGCGGCGCTCGGCAACAAGGCCGAGGACAGCCCCGAGAAGCACGCCTTCGACACCGTCAAGGGCTCCGACTACCTCGGCGACCAGGACGCGATCGAGATCTTCACCGCCGAGGCGCCCGGCGACATCTACCAGCTCGAGCACTGGGGCGCCGTGTTCTCGCGCAACAGCGACGGCCGGCTCGACCAGCGCCCGTTCGGCGCCGCCGGCTCGCCGCGCACCGTCTACGCGGCCGACATCACCGGCCACGTGCTGATCCAGGTGCTCTACGAGCAGCTGCAGCAGCGGATGGCCGAGGGTATGGTCGTCTACGAGGAGTACTTCGCCTTCCGGCTCGTGATCGAGGACGGCCGCTGCACCGGCGTCATCTCCTGGGACCTGATGAACGGCGGCGTCAAGCTCGTCACCGGGCAAGTCGGTGATCCTCGCCACCGGCGGCGTCGGCCGCGCTCTACCGCGCGACGACGAACGCCTACGCCTGCACCGGCGACGGCATGTCGATGGCGCTGCGCGAAGGGCTGCCGCTGAAGGACATCGAGTTCATGCAGTTCCACCCGACGACGATGTACCCGAGCGGCATCCTGATCACCGAGGGCTGCCGCGGCGAGGGCGGCTACCTGATCAACAAGGAGGGCGAGCGCTTCATGCAGCGCTACGCCCCGAACGCGCTCGAGCTCGCCTCGCGCGACGTCGTCTCGCGCTCGGAGACGACCGAGATCGAGGCCGGCCGCGGCGTCAACGGCTCGGTCTTCCTCGACCTGCGCCACCTCGGCCCCGAGAAGATCCTCACGAAGCTGCCGGGCTCGCGCGAGCTCGCGATGACCTATGCGGGCGTCGACCCGATCTACGCGCCGATCCCGGTCCGGCCCGGCGCCCACTACCACATGGGCGGCGTCGAGACCGACAACTGGGGCCTCAGCGAGGTCGAGGGCCTCTACGCGGCCGGCGAGGTCGCGTGCGTGTCCGTGCACGGCGCCAACCGCCTCGGCGGCAACTCGCTGATGGAGACGATCACCTTCGGCCGCCGGTCCGGCCACGCCGCGGCGGAGTACGCGCTCGGCGCCGCCGGCCGGAACGGCGGCGGCGAGGCCGCGCGCGCCGACGCCGAGACGTGGGTGAAGTCGCTGCTCGCGAACACGCGAGGGCGAGCGGCCGTGGGCGATCCGCGACGAGCTCGGGCACGTCGATGCTCGACAACTTCGGCGTCTTCCGCCGCGCCGAGAAGATGGAGACGCAGATCGAGATCATCGCCGGCGCTGCGCGAGCGCTACGACCGCGGCGTCGTCGATCGAGGACAAGGGCGACGTGTTCAACAGCGACCTCACCCAGGCGATCGAGCTCGGCTACCTGCTCGACATCGCCGACTGCATGCTCACAGGCGGGCATCGCGCGCACGGAGAGCCGGGGCGCCCACTCGCGGCCGTACGACTTCCCGGACCGCGACGACGAGAACTTCCTCAAGCACTCGATCACGCGCTGGAAGGGCGACGGGCCGGAGCTCTCCTACAAGGAGGTCCGGATGACGCAAGTGGGAGCCGATGGAGAGGACGTACTGATGCAGGTTGGCCTGAAGATCTGGCGGTACGACTCGAAGACCGGCGACCGCGCACTCAGGGAGTACGAGGTCGACGCGCCCGAGGAGGCGACGCTGCTCGACTGCCTCGACCTCGTCAAGGACAAGCACGACGGCTCGCTCGCCTACCGCAAGAGCTGCCGGATGATGATCTGCGGCTCGTGCGGCATGCGCATGGACGGCGGCGCCGTGCTCGCCTGCAAGGTGCGGATGTACGACATCGCGCAGGAGGGCCGCGTGCCCGTCATCTCGGCGATGGGCAACCTGCCGATCGTCAAGGACCTCGTCGTCGACATGGATCCGTTCTGGCAGAAGATGCGCGCCGTCGACCCCTACCTGCAGCCGCGCTACGACCAGGCGCAGGAGCGCGAGAACGTCGTCGCGCAGCCGCAGATGGACGTCATCCACAAGGAGTCGCTCTGCATCAACTGCGGCTGCTGCGTCTCGGAGTGCAACTCGATGGAGTCCGACCCGGACTTCCTCGGCCCGGCCGCGCTCGCCAAGGGGATGCGGTTCGTCGGCGACCCGCGCGACGGCGCCACGATCGAGCGGCTCGAGAAGTACTCCGAGCCGCACGGCCTCTGGGACTGCACGCGCTGCTACTTCTGCAACGAGCGCTGCCCGAAGGGCGTCGACCCGCGCGACGCGATCGCGAAGCTCGGCGCCGAGGCGATGAAGAACGGGATCGACCGCGACATGGGCGCGAAGCACGCGAAGTGGTTCGTCACGTCGGCGAAGACGACCGGCTGGCTGCGCGAGACCGAGCTCGTGCCGAAGACGCAGGGGCATCCTCTCGTCGATCAAGGAGATGAAGTTCGCGATGGGCCTCGCCGTCAAGGGCAAGGTGCCGCCGCCGTTCCCGCCGCACGTCGCCGCCGAGGTGCACGAGTCGCGGGCGCTCTTCGACCTCGTCAAGACGCAGGGCCGCGACGGCGCCGCCGGCATCGTCCAGGGCGAGAAGGCGCTCGGCCGGATCGAGTCGCACCACGAGGCCGCCGAGGGCCGGATCCGTACGACCGAGGCCGATTCCGCACCTCGCCCGTTCCTGCCGAGCGAGCGAGAAGAGACCGAGGGGGTCACATCGTGAAGAAGCTCGCCTACTACAAGGGCTGCCTCGCCTCGCTGTCGGCGAAGGAGCTCGACATCTCGACGCGCGCGCTCGCGCCGAAGGTCGGCTACGAGCTGATCGAGCTCGAGTCGGTCACCTGCTGCGGTGCCGGCGACATCCACGAGGCCGAGCCGGACTACTACCTCCACCTGAACGCGCGCATCCTCTCGTACGCCGAGGCGACCGGGTGCGACACGCTGATGACGGTGTGCAACGTCTGCACGCTCAACCTGCGCCAGGCGAACCACCAGCTGAAGATCGACGAGGACCTCCGCGAGCGCGTGAACGACAACCTCGAGCAGGTCGGCGTGCCGCCGCTACGCCGGCGACCGTCGAGGTGAAGCACTTCCTCTGGCTGATCGCCGGCGAGTCGTTCGGCACGCTGCAGACGGTCGCGCACAAGGGCCTCAAGGGGCTGAAGATCGCGCCGTTCTACGGCTGCCAGATCCTGCGGCCGTCGAAGCTGATGGGCTTCGAGGATCCCGACAAGCCGAGCTCGCTCGAGCGGATCATCGAGGCGTGCGGCGGCGAGGCGATCGACTACCCCGCCAAGATCAAGTGCTGCGGCTTCCCGATCATCCAGGCGCGCGAGGACACCGCGCTGGCCGAGCTGATCCAGCCGATCGAGCAGGCGATGGAGGCGGGCGCCGACGCGATGGTGACGCCGTGCCCGCTCTGCCACCTGTCGCTCGACGCCTGGCAGTCGAAGCTGAAGAAGCAGACCGGCAGGGACTTCGCGATGCCGATCCTGCACCTCTCCCAGCTCGTCGGCGTCGCCGCGGGACTGACCGACTCGGAGCTGAAGTTCAAGCGCCACGTCGTCTCGGTCGACCCGGTCATCGAGAAGCTGTCGGTCTGACGGCCTCGACGGCCGTCGAACCGACAGCGCCGGGCTTCTTCCTGGCGCCCACCCTCTGAGAGCGCGTCGTAGGCTCATCGAACGATGCCTCTCGTAGGCGCCTTCGCCGTTCTCGCCTTCGCGCTCCTCGCCTACGGGCTCTTCGAGGCCGGCTGGCTCCGCTGCCGCGTGCTCGAGCGTCGAGATCGAAGGCCTGCCCGAGGGTCTCGACGGCCTCAGGATCGCGCACCTGTCGGACTTCCACCTCGGTGCGCCCTCGCGTGGTCGCGTCGCGACGGAGCGCGCGGTCGCGTGGGTGGCCGAGAGGCGACCCGATCTCGTCTGCATCACCGGTGACCTCGTCTCCCATCCGCGCGGCGTGCCGCTGCTCGTGCAGCTGCTGCGCACGCTCGAGCGGCCTCTCGTCGTTCTCGGCAACCACGACGTCGCTGTCACGCGCGATCCGTTCTCGCGCGCCGCGGAGCTCGACGGCCTCGACGAGGTCGCGGTGCTGCTCCGGGACGAGGCCGTCGTCGTCGAGCGCGGCGGGCAGCGCATCCAGATCGTCGGGGTCGGACGCCGTCGAGCTACACGAAGGGGACGGCCCGCCCCTGGGAGCTCGCCGACCCCGACGCCGACCTCCGCATCCTGCTCTGCCACTTCCCCGGGATCGACCGCGGTCTCCCCGCAGGCGCCTTTCACCTCGTGCTCGCGGGGCACCTGCACGCGGGGCAGATCGTGCTCCCGTACCCGGGCGGCGCGGTGACGCTCGCACATCCGAGAGCCCGGTTCGTCGCCGGTCTGTATCCGGTGGCAGACGGGGATGATGCACGTCTCGCCGGGAACCGGGACGACGTTCGTGCCGTTCCGCTTCTTCGCTCGACCGGAGGTGACGGAGCTCGTTCTCCGCCGCGCGGACGTCCGGCTGCAACAATCAACGTGATGGAAGGCCACTCGCTCATCTCGACGGACATCCTCGCGAGCTACGCAGCCGATGCCGCGCTCGAGATCGACGGCGTGCGCAGGCTCGTCGAGGGTGCACGGCCGCGGCACCACGGCGTCAGGGTCACCACCGACCGACGGCGTCGTCGCGGTCGAGCTCCACCTTGCGCTCGACTGGGGCGCCAATGCTCCCGCCGTCGGGAGCGCCGTGCAGGCGAGGGTGGCCGAGTATCTCGGACGCATGACCGATCTCACGGCGGCGACGGTGGATGTGATCGTCGACGACATCGGCCCGCCGCCGGAAGGCGCCTAGCCCGATGCCGTCGCGGGTCGCCGGGCTCACGCGCGGCACGATCACGACCGCGCCCTCGGTCTGTCGCGACTGCGTCTGGTGGCAGTCGCGGGGGAACAGGACGGCGTCGAAGGAACGCTGGATCGAGCGCGTCGAGGAGGAGTCCGGCGAGTGGGGGACGATCTACTACGACGACGACGGCTCGGTGCTCGGCTCGATGCAGTACGGGCCGGCCGGCTTCTTCCCTCGGGCGGCCGATCTGCCGGCAGGCCCTCCCTCGGACGACGCGGTGCTCGTCACCTGCGCGTACCTGACCGGCGAGGGGGCGGAATGGGTCGAGAAGTCGCTGTTCCTGGCGGCGATCGGCGAGGCCCGTGACCAGGGCGCCAAGGCGCTCGAGGCGTTTGCCTACCGCTATCCCGAGAGCGAGACGACGGCCCGGCGGCTTCCTCGTCCATCGCACGGTGTTCCCGCGCGACTTCCTCGAGGACTTCGGCTTCGTCACCGCTGCGCGCCGCAGGGACGGGTCGAGCTCTGCCGTCTCGAGCTCACGGGCCTCGCGCCCGTCGAGGAGGGACGGCGCGCGAGGGTGCTCCGGGTCGTGCAGGAGGCGTTCGTTCCCCCCGGCGCTTCCGTCCCCGCTCCGTAGGGCCGATCTACGCAGCAGCGCGCGGTGCCGGCGTCGCTGAACGTGCCGCCGCGAACGGGCAGGAACTTCCAGTCGTAGCCGGCAGGCCGGAGCGTGAGCCTGAGCACGCCGAACGTGCCGCTGTCGCGCACGACGCTGCCCGGCGCGCGGCCACAGGATGGGGTAGTGGCTCGCGCCACCGGTGCCGACGACGAACGACCGGATCCCCTTCACCGGCGCGAAGCGCTCGTAGTCGTGGTCGTGACCCTGCGAGGACGACATCGGCCTTCGCGCGCGCGAGCAGGTCCCAGAACGGCGCGTAGGCGGCGTCGGAGCCGTGGAGGCCGGAGCTGAATCGCGGGTGGTGCCAGTAGGCGAGCGTGCACCGGCTCGGGTGCGCGGCGAGATCGGCCTGGAGCCAGCGCCACTGCGGCGACGCCCGCTCGCAGCCGCCGACCCTGCTGCAGTTCGAGTTCAGCACGATGACGTGCCAGGCGCCGAGCGAGTAGCTGTACCACCCGTTCGGCGGCAGTCCGAAGAGGTCGATCGCGACGCTCGCCGTGCCGGTGTTGTACTCGTGGTTCCCGAGCGCCGCGCGGATCCGCGGGACGAGCCGCCCCCAGCTCGGGTCGAAGCAGTTGGCGAAGTCCTGCGCCGAGCCGTTCTGGTAGGCGATGTCGCCCAGCACCGCGATCGTCCCGGGGAGCTTCGAGACGAGCGCCGCGGTCTGCTCGTCCCCGTCGGACGAGCACGAGGCGATGTCGCCGACGGCGATCAGCGTCCGGCTGCCTGCGCGCGGCGACCGTGGCGGTCCGGGCGCGCCCCGCGAGCGACGCATCGGCACGCGAGCGACGAGCGCGCAGCCAAGCACGACAGCAGGCGTCCTACGCTGCAGCGACACCGGCGAGCAGCACCTCGGCGATCTGGATCGCGTTCAGCGCCGCTCCCTTCCTGAGGTTGTCGCACGCGAGGAAGAGCGCCAGGCCGTTCGCCGAGCCCTCGTCCTTGCGAATCCGGCCCACGAGCACCTCGTCGCCGCCGGCAGCGTCCTTCGGCGTCGGGAACTCGGGCAGTCGCAGGACCCGCACGCTCGGGCGCCTCGCTCAGGATCGCGGTCGCGTCCGCCGGCGAGAGAGGCTCCTCGAACTCGACCCAGATCGCCTCCGAGTGGCCGACGAGCACCGGGACGCGCACGCAGGTGGCGCTGATCGCGAGCTCGGGCAGCTCGAGGATCTTGCGGGTCTCGGCGCGGAGCTTCGACTCCTCGTCCGACTCGTCGCCTTCCCACGACCAGTCCATCACCAGGTTGTGCTCGGACGACGGCTCGGCGCGGAGCTGCTCCATCCGCTGCGCTCCGGCGCCCGAGACGGACTGGTAGGTCGCGACGTGGACGCGCTTCAGCGGCACGGCGTCGTGGAGCGGCTTGAGCACGCAGGTGAGCGGGATCGTGCAGCAGTTCGGGTTCGCCACGATGCGGTCGCGATCGAGTGCCTCGAGCGCGCGAGCCGCGTTCACCTCGGGCACGACGAGCGGATAGCCGTCGACGAGGCGGTAGGCGGAGGACTTGTCGATGCAGATCGCGCCGGCGGCCGACGCGACCGGAACGAGCTCGCGGCTCGCCCCGGTCCCGACCGAGAAGAGGAAGAGGTCGACGTCTCCCGCCGAGAGCGCCTCGGGCGTCGCTTCCTCGACGAGGATCTCGTCGTCGCCGAACGGCAGGCGCGAGCCGGCGGAGCGCGCCGAGGCGAAGGCGCGCACGTCGTAGCCGCGCTCGGCGAGCAGCTCCAGCGTGATCGTGCCGACCGCGCCCGTGGCGCCGACGACACCGATGCGCGGTCCGGCCATGGCCGAAGTGTAGGGAAGGGCGACGGCTGCAGGGCGGCCGGAACCGCCGAGTGCTCAGGGCTTGAAGTACCTGGTGGCCTCTCGGAGGCGAGCTCCGAGCCGTCGAGCTCGAGCGGCCGGTCATCTTCGGGGTGCGCCTGCCGCCATTCGCTGAACCAGGCGACGCTGCGGGCGATGCCGTCGTCGAGCGGCACGGTCGGCTCCCAGCCGAGCAGCCCGCGGGCGCGGCCGATGTCGGCCACGTACCGCGTCACCTCGCCGAGCAGCGGCGGAGCGAGGGTCACGTCGGGCTCCTTGCCGGTCGCCTCGCCGATCAGCTCCGCCACGCGGACGAGCGTGTTCCCCTGGCCGAAGGCGAGGTTGATCGTCTCGTTCCGGACGCTGCCGTCGACGAGCCCGGTGATGCCCCGCACGATCCCCTCGACACAGTCGTCGACGTAGGTGAAGTCGAGCACCTTGTCGTTGCCGCCGAACACGGTGATCGGCTCGTCGCGCAGGATCCGGTGGGTGAAGAGCGGGATCACGCGGATCATCCGTCCGAGGTCGTTGTCGTAGCGGCCGTAGACGTTGGAGAAGCGAAAGACGACGTACGGCAGCTGGTAGCAGCGCGCGTAGGAGTAGACGAGAGCCTCGCCGGCGATCTTCGATGCGGAGTACGTGCTCTCGGCGTACGCGAAGTCGGCGGTTCCCTCCTCGGTCTGGAATCGGTGGACGTCGCCGTACACCTCGCGGCTCGAGCTGAAGATGACCGGCGTCCGGGTCTGCCGGCAGTACTCGAGCACGTTGAACGTCATCGTCATGTTCTCGAGCGCCCGGGCCGGCTCACGCACGAGCTGGTGCACCTTGGCGTGGGCGGCGAGGTGGACGACGACATCGGCGGGCGGGTACTCGACGCCGCCGATGCCTCCCTCCATCGCCGCGTAGTGGCCGGACAGATCCTGCAGCAGGTAGCGAAAGTCGTCCGTCCACCCGTTCAGGCGCTTGTCGACGCCGAAGACCTCGTGCCCGTCGGCAAGCAGGCGAAGCGCGAGGTTCGTGCCGATCTGGCCGCTCGAGCCGGTGACGAGAACGCGCATCGCGCGAGGATACCCCGCCCTCAGGCCGGCCGACGGCCGGAGAGGGCGCGGCCGAGCGTGACCTCGTCCGCGTACTCGAGGTCGCCGCCCACCGGCAGGCCGCTCGCGAGGCGGGTCACGCGCACGCGGTCCCGGAGGCGATCGGCGAGGTATGCGGCCGTCGCCTCGCCCGTCATGTTCGGGTTCGTCGCGAGCACGACCTCCTCGATGCCGCCCTGCTCGACGCGGTGGAGCAGCTGGCCCACCCGCAGGTCCGACGGCTCGACGCCGTCGAGCGGCGAGAGCGAGCCGCCGAGGACGTGGTAGAGGCCGCGGTACTCGTGCGTCCGCTCGAGCGAGACGACGTCGACGGGCTGCTCGACGACGCAGACGATCGTGCGGTCTCGCCGTGGGATCGGTGCAGACCGCACAGAGCTCGTCCTCGGTCAGGTTGCCGCAGTCGCGGCAGAAGCGCACGCGCTCCTTCATCTCGGTGATCGCCTGCGGCGAGTGCGCGCGCCTCGTCCTGCGAGACCGAGAGCAGGTGAAAGGTCAGGCGCTGCGCCGTCCGCGTGCCGATCCCGGGCAGGCGGGTCAGCTGCGCGACGAGGTTGTCGACGGCAGGGCTCAGCATGGGGATGAGGTTACTGATCCGTCTCGGACGTGCCCGCTGCGTACAGGGCTGCTTCGGCCACGCGCTCGAGCCGGCGCTCGACGATCTCGACGAATGCGCGCGCCGCGGGGGAGAGCGGGGCCTCCGAGCGGGCGATGAAGGCGAACGTGTCGTAGAGCGGCTCGGCGAACGAGGCGAAGTGGAGGCCGCGGGCGCCCTGGCGGCTGATCGCGGCCCGCGGCACGATCGTGTCTCCGAGCCCCCGGCGCGCGAGCCCGACGGCGGCCTCGATCCCCTCGACCTCGATCACCGGCCGCAGCGTGATCCCCGCCCGCTGGGCCCGGTCGACGAGCTGCCGCCGCATCGGGTCGTGGGCGCCGTACTGGGCGTCGTAGAGGATCAGCGGCGCGTCGGCGAGCGCCTCGATCGTGACCGGCTCGCCGCGCGCGGTCGGCGTCACGGCTGACGACGACGAGCTCCTCGAGCCGCGCCACGCGGAGGTCGAGCCCGGCGTCGTCGACCGGGAGGACGATGAGCCCCGCCTCGAGGGTGGCGTCTCGCACCTGGTCCGCCACCTCGGACGAGTTCAGCCCGACGAGCCTGCAGCCGGACGTCGGGGTACTTGCGCCGGAAGTCGGCCGCGAGGTCGGCGATCAGGTAGGCGGAGGCCGTCCCGAACATCCCGAAGCCGAGCGTGCCGCCGCGGAGGTCGCGCACCTCGGCGACCGCGTCCCGGGCCCGCTCGACGTCGGCGAGCACGCGCTCGGCCTCGGGGCGGAAGCGGCGGCCGGCCTCGGTGAGCACGAGCCCGCGACCGGCGCGGGCGAAGAGGGCGATCCCGAGCTCGCCCTCGAGCTGCCGTACCTGCTCCGAGATCGACGGCTGCGTGAGGTAGAGCGAGCGCGCGGCGCCGCTGAACGAGCCGTGCTCGACGGTGGCCAGGAAGTAGGTGAGCTGCTGCAATCGTCATATAGGGAAAACCTTTATAAAGAGAAGATAACTCAGGGAAGGCTTTTTGTTCAACCATCCGTACATTTGAGTGCATGGCCCGTCTTCGCGCTCCCCGGTCTCCGCGGCACGCTCCTCTGCCTCGCTGCCGGGGTGGCGTTCTCCGTCTCGCCGATCCTGATCCAGGTCGCCTACGCGTCACGGCGCCGCGGTCACGCGGCGTGCTCGCCTGGCGCTACCTGGCGGCGACGCGCTCCTGCTCGTCGGGATCGCCGGCCGCAAGATGCTTCGCGTCCCGCTCGGCGCCGCTCTCGGCGCGTTCGCGCTCGGTGCCGTCGTGTACGCCACTCGACTCGGCGCTCTTCTACGGCTCGCTCGAGCGCACGTCGGCGCCGCTCGCCTCGCTCGTGCACTACGCGCATCTCGTGCTCGTCGTCGGGGTCGGCCGCGATGATCGGCCGCGAGCGGCTGACGCGGCGCCGGCTCGTCGCGCTCGTGGCGATCTTCGGCGGCGTCGCGCTCGTCGGCGGTGCGGCGATCAACCCCGACCCGGTCGGGATCGGGATGGCGCTGGGCTCCGCCGCTGCGTACGCCGTCTACATCCTGCTCTCCGACCGGCTGCTGCGCGATGCCGACCCGATGGCGCTCGCCGCCTACCTGACGGCGGGCGCGGCGACGTCGTTCGTCGTCGCCGGCGGCGTGCTCGGCTCGCTCGGCACGGTCGGCGGCCCGGCCGGGCTCGCCTGCCTCGTCGGCGCGGCGCTCGTCGGCTCGGTGTTCGCGGTCACCTCGTTCCTCAAGGGCGTGCGGCTCGTCGGCCCGTCGACGGCGTCGCTGCTCGTCACGGTCGAGGTGCCGGTGACGATCGCGCTCGCGGCCGCTCGTGCTCGAAGCAGCACCTGACGCCGCCACAGCTCGCCGGCGCGGGGCTCGTCGTCGCCGCGATCGTGGCCATGCAGCTGCGCCGGCGACCGAGGCTCCGCCTCGTCGAACGGCCTGCTCCGCGACCCGTCGCGTTCGAGCCCGCCGAGCAGCTGGCCGCCTAGCTCTACGTGCCCGGGATCTCCGGCACCCGGGGCACGAGCGCGGTGAAGTGCTCCTCGTTCTCGCGGATCCACGCCGCCCCACCCGTCGCGTAGTCGAAGCTGTCGATCAGGTCCTCGTCCACCTCGTCGAGGGTGAGCGGCCCGTAGCACGCGACCACCGTGTGGTCGTGCAGCTCGACGGCCCAGATCGGCCTGTGAGCGCTGCTCGACCCAGAACTTCCGCCTGATCTCCATGACCCGTTCCTCTCCAGGGACGACAGGGTTCGCAGCGATCGTCGGCGACATCGCCTCCGGGCGCATCCGTCAACACCCTGATCCCGCTCAGGGAACTTCCGCGCTTTCGAGCTCTAAGTAGTTGCCCGAACGGGAGATCGGCGCATTGCCCGATGCAGGCGACGACCGACGCTCGGAGGATGAGCTCAACGACCCACGAGCCGCGTTTCGAGGTGAGCAGAGTGGCATTCGAGACGGTCACCAAGGATCTCAGCACGTTCAAGGTGGTCCCCAACCTGGTGGACTACGAGACTGCAGGGCGGACCGGGCTTCTGGGAGCGCGCCCGTGCCGAGCTGGACGGCCTGCCCGGCGGGGCGGGGCTGAACATCGCCCACGAGGCGGTCGACCGGCATGCCTCCGGTGCGCGCGCCGATCACCTGGCGCTGCGCTGGCTCGGGAAGAGCGGGGAGGTGCGCGACTTCACCTACGCCGACCTCGCGCGTGAGACGGCCCGCTTTGCGAACGCGCTGCGAGGAGCTCGGCATCGGGCCCGGCGACCTGCTCGGCGGGCTCGCAGGGCGCATCCCGGAGCTGTACATCGCAGCGCTCGGGACGCTCAAGCACCGCAGCGTCTTCAGCCCTCTCTTCTCGGCCTTCGGCCCGGAGCCGATCCGGACGCGGCTCGAGCTCGGGCGCGCGAGGGCCCTGTTGACGACCGAGCTGCTCTACCAGCGGAAGGTCGCCGGAATCCGGTCGTCGCTGCCGGAGCTCGAGCACGTCATCCTCGTCGGCGAGGGCGGAGCCGAGACGGACGTGCCCGGTACCCACGACTACAGGCGGCTGATGGCGGCCGCCGACGACACCTACGAGATCGGGCCCACCGACCCCGAGGACGTCGCCCTCGTCCACTTCACGAGCGGCACCACGGGCAAGCCGAAGGGCGCCGTGCACGTGCACGGCGCGATCGTCTCCCACCACGTCACCGGGAAGCTGGCGCTCGACCTCCACCCGGAGGACGTCTTCTGGTGCACCGCCGACCCCGGCTGGGTGACGGGCACCTCCTACGGGATCATCTCCCCGCTGTCGAACGGGGTCACGATGCTCGTCGACGAGGCCGACTTCGACGCCGAGCGCTGGTACGGGATCCTGGAGTCCGAGGCGGTCTCCGTCTGGTACACGGCGCCGACCGCGATCCGGATGATGATGAAGACCGGCGTCGAGCTCGTGCGCGAGCACGCGTTTCCCGCGCTGCGCTTCCTGGCGAGTGTCGGCGAGCCGCTCAACCCGTCGGGCGTCGTGTTCGGCGTGGACGCCTTCGGGCTCCCCTTTCACGACAACTGGTGGCAGACGGAGACCGGCGGCATCATGATCGCCAATCTCGCGGCTCTGGACATCCGGCCCGGGTCGATGGGGCGGCCGCTGCCCGGGATCGAGGCCGGAGTCGTGCACCGCCGCGAAGGCGGAGGCGTGGACGAGGTGACCGAGGCGGGGGAGGAGGGCGAGCTGGCGCTGCGACCCGGCTGGCCGTCCATGTTCCGCACGTATCTCGGCGAGCCCGAGCGGTACGCGAGCGCGTTCCACGACGGCTGGTACCTGACCGGCGATCTCGTGCGACGCGACGGGGACGGGTACTTCTGGTTCGTCGGTCGGGCCGACGACGTGATCAAGAGCTCCGGCCACCTGATCGGGCCGTTCGAGGTCGAGAGCGTGCTGCTCGAGCACCCCGCCGTCGCGCAGGCCGGGGTGATCGGCAAGCCCGATCCCGTCGCCGGGGAGGTGGTGAAGGCATTCGTGACGCTGAAGCCCGGGTACGAGGCCTCGCGCGAGCTCGAGAAGGAGCTGCACGCTCACGCGCGGGTGCGGCTCGGCGCCGCCGTTGCGCCCAAGGAGATCACCTTCGTCGAGAGCGTCCCGACGACGCGGAGCGGCAAGATCATGCGCCGCCTGCTGAAGGCGCGCGAGCTCGGCCTGCCCGAAGGCGACGTGTCGACGCTGGAGGGCGCTCGGTGAGCCCTCCGGCCGGCAAGTCGACGAGCCGAAAGCGTCCTCCGCGGCCGCCCGGCGCTCGAGCGCGAGCACTCCTTGCACCTCCTGCGAGAGATGCTCCGCATCAGGCGCTTCGAGGAGCGCGCGGCCGAGCAGTACAGCCTCACCCGGATCCGTGGCTTCCTCCACCTCTACATCGGCGAGGAGGCGGTCGGTGTCGGAGTGATGCAGGCGCTGACCCCGACGACGCGGTCGTCGCCACCTACCGCGAGCACGGACAGGCGCTCGCCCGTGGGCTGCCGGCAGCGTCGCTGATGGCGGAGATGTTCGGGAAGGCGACAGGCTGCAGCCGCGGACGCGGCGGCTCGATGCACTTCTTCGACGTCTCGCGCCGCTTCTACGGCGGGAACGCGATCGTGGGCGGAGGTCTCCCGATCGCGGTGGGGCTCGCCCTCGCAGACCGGCTGCAGGGGCACGAGCGGGTGACCGCGTGCTTCTTCGGGGACGGCGCCGTCGCCGAGGGCGAGTTCCACGAGTCGCTCAACCTCGCCGCGCTCTGGCAGTTGCCCGTGCTGTTCGTCTGCGAGAACAACGAGTACGCCATGGGCACCTCGATCCTGCAGGAGCTCGCGCAGCCCGACATCCACCTGCGGGCCGAGAGCTACGGGATCCCGGCGGAGGCGGTGGACGGGATGGACGTCGTGGCGGTCGAGGACGCCGCGAGGCGCGCCGCCGAGGCGGTCCGCGCCGGCTCCGGGCCGCGCTTCCTCGAGCTCCACACGTATCGCTTCCGCGCGCACTCGATGGCCGATCCCGACCTGTATCGCGCCAAGGAGGAGGTCGAGCACTGGAAGGAGCGCGACCCGATCGCGCTCTTCGAGGCGAGGCTCCGCAAGGCGAGGCTCCTGACCGACGACGACCTCGCCGCCATCGAGGCCGATATCGGCCTCGAGCTCGACGCGGCCGTCGCCGCCGCCGAGGCTGCGCCGATCGAGCCCCTCGAGGACCTGACGAAGGACGTCTACACCGTGCCCGCGGGAACCGTGGTCGCCGCGTGAGCACCGTCAAGCTCACCTACCGCGAGGCCGTGCGCGCCGCTCTGCGCCATGCGCTTGCCACCGATGAGCGGGTGTTCCTGATGGGCGAGGACGTGGGCGGCTACGGCGGTGCCTTCGCCGTCAGCCTCGGCCTCCTCGACGAGTTCGGCCCGGAGCGCGTCCGCAACGCACCGCTCTCCGAGTCGGGCTTCGTCGGTGCGGGGATCGGTGCCGCCCTCGGCGGCATGCGGCCGATCGTCGAGGTGATGACGATCAACTTCAGCCTGCTCGCGCTCGACCAGGTGGTCAACAACGCCGCCACCCTGCGCTACATGTCGGGCGGGCAGATGAGCGTTCCGCTCGTCGTGCGCATGGCAACGGGGGGCGGCCGGCAGATGGCCGCCCAGCACGAGCACAGTCTCGAGGCCTGGTACGCCCACATCCCCGGGATCAAGGCGCTCGCACCGGCGACGGTCGAGGATGCGCGCGGCATGCTCCTCGCGGCGCTCCAGGAGCCGGATCCGGTGTTCATCTTCGAGCACGCGCTGCTCTATCCGCTCGAGGCCGAGATCGACGAGGAGCCGCGTGCCGTCGACATCACGCACGCCGCGGTGCGCCGCGAGGGCTCCGACGTCACGATCGTCACCTCCGGCGGCTCGCTCGGCAAGTGCCTCGCCGCAGCGTCGGAGCTCGCCGAGGCGCACGGCCTCGCGGCAGAGGTGATCGACCTGCGTACGTCTGCGACCCCTCGACATCGACACCGTCCTCGCCTCTCTCGCGAAGACCCACCGGGTCGTGATCGTCGACGAGGGCTGGAAGACCGGAGGGATCGCCGGGGAGATCAGCGCGCAGATCATGGAACAGGGCTTCGACCTGCTCGACTGGCCGGTGCTGCGCGTCTGCGGGGTCGAGGTGCCGATGCCGTACGCGAAGCATCTCGAGGAGGCGGCGTTGCCGAGCGCCGAGCGCGTCGTCGCGGCCGTGACGGAGATGGCTTTCTGATGGCCGACTTCGTGATGCCGTCGCTCGGCGCCGACATGAGCGCCGGCACGCTCGCCACCTGGCTGAAGCAACCCGGAGACGCCGTCACAGCGCGGCGACATCATCGCCGTCGTCCATACCGACAAGGCGGACGTCGAGGTCGAGGTCTTCACGAGCGGCGTGATCGAGCGGATGCTGATCGAGCCGGGAACCGAAGTGCCGGTCGGCACGCCGCTCGCCGTCATCCGCGAGGACGGTGCTGCCGCCGCTCCGGCGCGGCAGCGCCGCGCTGGAACCGGGTCCGGCCCCGGCGGTCCCGACTCCCGCCGGCCCGGCCCCCGCCGTCTCGGTGGCGCACCACGTCCTGTCCTCGCCGTCGGCCCGGCAGCTCGCGCACGAGCTCGGAATCGAGATCGACGCGCTCCAGGGCTCGGGCCCCAACGGTCGCATCCAGCGACGGGACGTCGAGGCGGCTGCGGCCGCTCGCGAAGAGGCGTCGAGGGCCGTCCCCGCGCCGGCCCCCGCCGCACCTGCACCGCAGGCTGCCGCCGCCGCCGGCACCGCCAGCTGCCCCGCTCTCACCGGCCGCGGAGCGCAATGCCGCCATGCGGCGCGCGATCGCCGCCTCGATGAGCCGCTCGAAGCGGGAGATCCCGCACTTCTACCTCGGCCAGACGATCGACATGAGCCGCTCCCTCGCCTGGCTCGGCCAGGAGAACCTGCGTCGGCCCGTGACCGAGCGGCTGCTGCACGGCGCCCTGCTGCTCAAGGCGGTTGCCCTGGCGCTGCGCGAGGTACCGGAGCTGAACGCCACGTGGGACGGCGACGAGCTCGTGCGCAGCGACGACATCAACGTCGGCGTGGCGATCTCGCTCCGCGGCGGCGGCCTCGTCGCTCCCGCCCTCCATCACACGGACGAGCTCACGCTCGAGGAGCTGATGCACGCGTTTCGCGACCTCGTCTCGCGTGCTCGTGCGGGGTCGCTCAGGAGCTCGGAGATGTCCGAGCCGACGATCACGGTCACGAGCCTCGGCGAGCGTGGCGTCGAGAGCGTCTTCGGGGTGATCTTCCCGCCGCAGGTCGCGATCGTCGGGTTCGGCACGCTCGTCGAGCGGCCCTGGATCACCGAGGGGCAGATCCTCCCGTGCCCGGTCGTGAACGCGAGCCTCTCCGCCGACCACCGTGTCACCGACGGCCACCGGGCGAGCGCGTTCCTCGCGGCCGTCGACCGTCTACTCCAGGAGCCGGAAGAGCTATGACCCCAGAAGAGATCAGGCAGTCGGTGCTTGAGGCGCTCACCGACGTCGCACCCGAAGCCGACCCCACGACGATCAGGACCGATCTGAACCTGCGCGACCAGCTCGACATCGATTCGATGGACTCGCTCAACTTCCTGATCGCCGTCCACGAGCAGCTGCAGGTCGACATCCCCGAGGCCGACTGGGCGCGACTGCAGACGATCGACGAGCTCGTCGAGTACCTCGGCCCGCGAACCGGAGGCTGACCCCGCGAGGCCGGACGGCCTCCCATCACGCGGTGCGGGAAGCCCGACACACGGACAGTGGCCGACCCGGATTCGGATCTGGGTGACGTGTGTCACGTTGTGCACGAGGTGGTTGAGAGAACGACAGTCTCATCCGTCGCCCGCCACGGCCCGGTGGGGCCGATCGGGGGCTTCCTCGAGCGGTTCCGCGGCACCGGCGGCGTTCCGGCAGCCGTGGGCGAAGCGGCGACGCTGGAGCTCGTGCCGGTGTTCGCCACGCTCGACGCTTTCGAGCTCGAGGCCGCCGGTGCCCGCGGGCACACCGAGAAGATGGCGGCGCACCGCCTCCACGAGGCGGAGGAGGGCGCCAAGGAGATCCTCGCTGCAGCGAGGGGCCTCGCCGATTCGGAGCGCGGCGACGCCTTGAAGGCCGGGCTGCGCGCTGCCGACGTCGAGGCGTCGCAGATCGTCGCGCGGGCAGAGCACGACGCACGCCGGATCGACGAGCTGGGCCGTGAGCGCCTGCCCGGGCTCGTCGACGAGGTCGTGGCGCGCGTGCTCGAGGCGTCGTGATGGGCGCCGGCTGGGTCGCGGGGAGCGTCCGGGCGCGGCTGCTGCTCCAGCATCGCGCCGGCAGGGAGACGGCTCTGCTCGTCGCCCAGGCCGGCTCACTCGAGAGCGCGATCGGGCTCCTGCTCCGTCACGGGCGTGCCCGGATCCGCCCGGCCGGAGCCTCGAGGACGCGCAGCGCGCGGTCGCGGCGTCGCTGGCCCTGCAGGTCCGCCTGCTCGCGGCCTGGCTACCGCGCGATGCGGCAGGCGGGCTCCGGCCGCTCGCGTCGTGGTTCGAGCTCGTGAACATCGAGGACCGACTCGCCTACTTCGCGGGCGCGGAGCTCCGCGCCCCGTACGAGCTCGGCTTGCTCTCCTCGGTCTGGAGCGAGGCGGCCACGACCGCAGAGCGCGGACGAGCTGCGGCGGCTGCTCGCCCGCTCGAGCTGGGGCGATCCGGGCAGCGACGATCCGGCGAGCATCCACCTCGCGCTCCGCCTCGCCTGGGCGCGCAGGGTCTCGACGCAGGTGCCGGCCGCGCGGCCGTGGGCCGCGGGCGCGGTGGCGCTCCTCCTCGCCGGGGAGCTGTTCGTCGCCGGGCGGCCGGTCGACGACGACCTCGTTCGGCGCGTCGGGCTCGGGCCGGGCGTGGCCCCGGGCGGCATCGCTCGCCGAGCTGCGCGAGCTGCCTCCCGGCGGCCGCGGCATGGGCGCTCGACGGCGTCGACGAGCCCGAGCAGCTCTGGCGGGCGGAGCTCGCCTGGTGGCGGCGGGTCGCAGCGGATGCGGAGCTCATGGTGCGAGGACCACTCGACGGCAGCGACGTCGTCGTCGGGGCGGTCGCGCTTCTCGCGGTCGACGCGATGCTGCTGACGGTCGCACTCGCGGTGGCGGCGCAGGGCGGCAGCGCGCCGGCACGGGAGGTCTTCGATGCCCTCTGCTGACCTCGTCCTGCCGAAGAGGATGAGCCGGGTCGCCGTGGTCGGCGCCCCGGAGCGCGGGTGCGGGAGACGCTCGTGGCGCTCGCGGCGGCCGGCACCGTCGAGCTCGTCGGCAACCTGCCGCCACCCGAGGGCGAGGAGGTCGAGGCGCTGCGCCGGCTCCATCCCGCCGGAGCGCCGCGGAAGCCGAGACCGGCGCTGCTCGACCGGGCGCCGGACATCGCGGCGCTCGAGCGCGCGCGGAGAGCGAGCCTGCTCGCCGGCGAGGTCGAGCTCGTGCCGGCGCGCCCGCCTTGCGGTCCCGCACGGCAGCTTCTGCCGCCTGGGTCGGCTGGGCGCCGACGGACGCGCGTTGCGTCCCTCGAACGAGCGGCTCGCCGGGATCGGCTCGGCCGTGGTCGAGCTGCCGCGGCCACCCTGGGTCGAGCCGCCGACGCTGCTGAACCCGGTCAAGGTGGAGCAGCCGTTCCGGCCGCTCGTGCAGACGCTACGGGACGACCCGCTACGGCGACGTCGACCCGACGCCGTTCACGGTCGTCTCGTTCGTCGTCATGTTCGGGATGATGTTCGGCGACGTCGGGCACGGCCTCGTGCTCGCCCTGCTCGCTCTCTGGCTGCGCCGCCGCACGAGAGGCCGGTTCGCGGCGCTTCCGGAGCCTGTGGGTGATTCCCTTCGCCGCCGGGCTCGCCGGGATGATCTTCGGCCTGCTCTACGGCGAGGCGTTCGGCCCGACCGGCCTCGTGCCGACACTCGTGGCTCGACCCGCTCGACGAGCCGGTGACGCTGCTCCTCGCCGCGCTCGGGGTCGGGGCCGTGCTGCTGACGATCAGCTACGTGCTCGGCATCGTGAACCGCTGGCGGCGAGGCGGGCTTGCAGAGGCGCTCCTCGCCCAGTTCGGCGTCGCCGGGCTGATGGTCTTCGTCGGCGGCCTTCTCCTCGCCGGGGGCGTGGCCACCGAGCTCCTCGTCGCTCGAGATCTCGGCGGCCGTCGTCGCGCGGGACCGGGCTCGATCGCTGCTCGCGCTCGGCCTCGTGCTCGAGGCGGGGCACGGCGCCGCCGGCGCTGACCCAGGCCGGCGTCGAGTTCGTCGACGCGGTCATCCGGCTCTTCTCGAACCTCATCTCGTTCACGAGGCTCGCCGCCTTCGGGCTCATGCACGCCGCGCTCGGCCTCGTCGTGTTCGAGGCCGCGAGCGCCCTCTGGGGCGGCGTCGGCCGGCATCGTGGCGGCCACGCTCGTGTTCGTCGGCGGCAACGCCGTTGCCTTCGCGCTCGAGGCGCTCGTCACGGGGGTGCAGGCGCTGCGACTCGAGTACTACGAGCTCTACTCGAGGATCTTCTCCGGCGAGGGCCACGCGTTCGCGCCCTGGAGCATGCCCGTCCGTTCTCCCAAGGAGGAATCATGATCAACTCGATCCTGTGGGCCCTGCCCGTGCGTCGTCGTCGTGTTCGTCGTCACGACCACGCGCCCTGCGCAGGGCGCCCGCCCGCGGCTTCCGCAGGCTGCTCGCCGTCAACGGCGCGCTCCTGCTCGGCGGCGGCTGCTCTCGGCGCTCTGCTCCTGCTCGGCGTCGTCGAGCCGGCGCAGGCGCGCCGACGCCGGCACGTCGAGCAACTCCTGGGCGGCGCTGCTCGGAGCCGGGATCGCCGTCGCCGGCTCGACGATCGGCGCCGGCTTCGCCGTCGCCTACACCGGCGCCGCCGCGCTCGCGGCGGTGAGCGAGAAGCCGGAGATGTTCGGCCGGTCGCTCGTGATCGTCGGCCTCGCCGAGGGGATCGCGATCTACGGCCTCGTCGTCGCGATCATCCTGATCGGCAAGGCATGAGCCGGATCGTCGCGATCGGCCGATGGACGCGAGCTGGCGGGCTACGCGCTCGCCGGCGTCGAGGTCGTCGACGCGCGCGACCCCGAGGCCGTCCGCCGCGCGTGGGACGGAGCTGGCGGACGACGTCGCCCTCGTGCTGCTGACCGCCGAGGCGCGCCGCTCGCTCCCCGATCCGCTCCTCCCGCGCGACCTGCTCTGGGCGGTGCTGCCGGAATGAATCTCGAGCCGCTCCGTGCGGCGCTTCGGGCCGAGGTCGGACGCGGAGGCGCAAGCGGCGCCTCGACGGAGGTCGACGCCGAGTGCGCGCGCCTGCTCGCCGACGCGGAGCAGCGGGCGCACGCGCTCGTCCGGCAGGGCCGGCTCGACGGTGAGGCCGCGCGGCGAAGGAGGCGCGTACGACGACGCGCGACCGCGACGCGCCGGGCGCGCGAGATCCGGCTCCGGGCGCAGCGCGGCAGGTCGACGAGCTGCAGCGCAGGGCGCGCGAGGCCGTTCTGCGGACTGCGGGACGACAGCCGCTACCCGGCGCTGCTCGACCGGCTCGCCGCGGCTGCACGCGACCAGCTCGGCCCGGATGCGGAGCTGGAGGTCGACCCGCCGGCCTCGGCGGCGTGATCGGCCGGCACGGGCAGGACGTCCGTCGACTACACGCTGCCGGCGCTCGTCGACCGCGCGATCGCGGATCTCGGCGACGAGCTGGAGCGGCTGTGGCGATGAGCGCCGGCACGTGTCCGCCGCGTCAACGGGCCGGTGGTCGAGGTCGAAGGGCTCGGCGCCGGGATGCTCGACCTCGTCGAGGTGGGGGCGGCGCGGCTGCCCGGCGAGGTGATCGCCCTCGACGGCGACGTCGCGACCGTTCAGGTGTACGCGTACACGGGCGGAGTCCGGCCGGGAGATCCGGTCTGCAGGACCGGCCAGCCTCTGCGGGCCGAGCTCGGGCCGGGGCTGCTCGGCGGCGTCTTCGACGGCATGCTGCGCCGGCTCTCCGGTGCCGGCGAGATGCTGCAGGACGGGGGCCGCGGGGAGACGCTCGAGCGCGGCCGGCGCTGGCCGTTCGCGCCGGCGCGCGACCGCGGGCGACGGGTCGAGGCGGGAGCGATTCTCGGTGAGGTGCCCGAGACTGCGGCGATCACGTTCCGGGCGATCGTCCCGCACGGCGCCCAGGGCACGATCGACTGGATCGCCACCTGCCGGCGAGCTCACGGTCGACGAGCCGGTCGCCCGCGTCGGCGACGCCGAGATCACGCTGGCGCATCGGTGGCCCGTCCGCCGCCCGCGGCCCGTGCGCGAGCGCCTGCGGGCCGACGTGCCGCTGCTCACCGGGCAGCGCGCTCTCGATCTCTTCTTCCCGATCGCCCGCGGGAGCAGCGCCGCCGTGCCCGGCGGCTTCGGCACCGGCAAGACGGTGCTGCTGCAGCAGATCGCGAAGTGGTGCGACGCCGACGTGATCGTCTACGTCGGCTGCGGCGAGCGCGGCAACGAGATGGCCGACGTGCTGGAGGAGATGTCGCGGCTCGACGACCCACGCACCGGCCGGGCGCTGCTCGACCGCACCGTGCTCATCGCGAACACGTCGAACATGCCCGTGCTGGCCCGTGAGGCGAGCATCTACACGGGCGTCACCGTCGCCGAGTTCTACCGGGACATGGGCTACGACGCGGTGCTGATCGCCGACTCGACCTCGCGCTGGGCCGAAGCGCTGCGCGAGGTCGCCTCGCGCACCGGCGAGCTGCCGGCCGAGGAGGGCTATCCGGCGGGGCTCGCCTCCGCGCTCGCCGCGTTCTACGAGCGGGCGGGGCGCGTGCGCACGCTCGCCGGCGCCGACGCCTCGGTGACGATCCTCGGCGCCGTCTCGCCGCCCGGCGGCGACATGACCGAGCCCGTCAGCGCGCACACGCGGCGGTTCGTGCGCTGCGTCTGGTCGCTCGACGCCGATCTCGCTTACGCGCGCCACTACCCCGCGGTGAGCTGGCGCGACTCGTCGTCGCGCGACGCCGAGCCGATCGCCGAGTGGCACGTCGGAGAGCCAGGAGCCCGTTCTGGGGAGCCACGCGCGAGCGGGCGCTGCGGCTCCTCGCCGAGGCCGACCATCTCGAGTCGGTCGCCCAGCTCGTCGGCGCGACCTCCCTCCCCGACGGGGAGCGGGTCGTGCTCCTGACCGGCCGGCTGCTGCGCGAGGCCGTGCTGCAGCAGAGCAGCCTGAGCCCGAACGACGCCACCTGCGCGCCGGCCAAGCAGCAGGCGCTGCTCGCGCTCGTGCTCGACGTCCACGACTGCTGCCTCGAGCCTCGTCGGCCGCGGTGTCTCCGCCGCGTCGATCGAGCGGCTCGACCTCTCCGCCGCGAGCCGCGCACGCGACGCGACGGCGCCGGACGACGCGGCCGGGGTCGAGGCGATCGGCGAGCAGCTGCTCGCCCGGCTCGGGAGGGCTCGAATGAGATACGCCGCGCCGATCGAGTACAGCGTCCGTCACCTCCATCAAGGGGCCGCTGCTCGTCGTCGAGGGCGTACGCGACGTCGGCTGGGACGAGGTCGTCGAGGTCCGGCTCGACTCGGGAGAGCTGCGGCACGGCGTCGTGCTCGAGGTCGACCGCGACCTCGCGGTCGTCCAGGTGTTCGAGGGCACGAGCGGCCTCTCGGTGGACGGCATCCGGGTCTCGTTCCAGGGGAGCCCGATGCGCATCCCGGTCGGCGAGTCGTGGCTCGGGCGTGTCTGCAACGGCCGCGGCGCGCCGCTCGACGGCGGCCCGCCCGTGCGCGGCACCGACCTGCGCGAGATCGGCGGCTGGCCGATCAACCCGGCCTATCGGGCAACGCCGAGCGACCCGATCCTGACCGGCGTCTCGGTGGTCGACGGGCTGGCGACGCTCGTGCGCGGTCAGAAGCTGCCGATCTTCTCCGTCGGCGGCCTGCCGCACCTCGAGCTGGCCGCGCAGATCGCCGCGCAGGCGACCGTGCGCGACGAGCCGTTCGCGGTCGTCTTCGCCGCGATGGGCGTGACGAACGCCGACGCGGCCGCGATGCGCGAGCGGCTCGAGACACGCGCGACCACCGACGACCTCGTCGTGTTCCTCAACACCGCAGACGATCCGCTCGTCGAGCGGATCATGACGCCGCGCCTCGCGCTCACGGTCGCCGAGCACCTCGCGTTCGACCTCGGCCGTCACGTGCTCGTCGTGATGGCCGACATGACGAGCTACTGCGAGGCGGTGCGGGAGGTGGCGTCGTCCCGCGGGGAGATCCCGAGCCGGCGCGGCTACCCCGGCTACCTGTACAGCGATCTCGCGAGCCTCTACGAGCGTGCCGGGCGGATCCAGGGGAAGCCCGGCTCGCTCACCCAGATCCCGGTGCTGACGATGCCCGGCGAGGACATCACGCATCCCGTGCCCGATCTCACCGGCTACATCACGGAGGGGCAGATCGTGCTCTCGCACGACCTCCACGTGCGCGGCGTCTACCCGCCGTTCGACCCGCTCCGCTCGCTCTCGCGCCTGATGCGGCTCGGCGCCGGCGAGGGGAAGACGCGCGGCGACCACCTCGAGCTCGCGGCGCAGCTCTACGCGCTCGTGGCGCAGGCCCGGCGCGTCGTCCGACCTCGCCGAGGTCGTCGGTGCCGACGCCCTCAGCGAGGGCGAGGCCCGCTACCTCGGCTTCGCGGACGCGTTCGAGTCCGGGTTCGTGCAGCAAGGAGACCGACGAGCTCCGCCCGCTCGACGAGACGCTCGACCGCGGCTGGCAGGTGGCCTCGGTGCTGCCGCGCGCCGGAGCTGACGATGGTCTCCGAGGCGATCGCTCGCCGTCCACTACCGGGAAGGAGACGATGCCGCTCAGGGTTCCACCGGGTAGGGCAGGCCGGCTCTGGCTCGTGCGGCGCCTCGAGGTCGCAAGGCGCGGCGTCGACGTCCTCGACCAGAAACGCCAGACGCTCCTGCGCGAGCAGCAGCGGCTGGCGGAGCGCCTCGCCCGCTGCCTCGCGGGACTGGGAGCTGAAGGCGCACGCCGCGGCCGACTGGAACGACCGTGCGCTCGCGATCGCCGGTGAGCGGCGGCTGCGGCTCGCCGCCGGGCGTGTCACGCGCCCCTGCGAGGTGGAGGTCGAGTGGCGGAACGCTCTCGGCACCGTCTTTCCCGCCGGGGCACCGGTGCGCCCCGGCCCCGCGCCCGACTTCGTCGCGCTCGGCGGCGGCTCCGTCGTCGCCCTCGCCGCGCGGGCCCACGCCGACGCCGTCGCCGCGGCCGCCGAGCACGCGGCCGCCCGGGCCGCCTACGAGGCCATCACGGCGGAGCTCGCCGCCACGACCCGGCGCCAGCGGGCGATCGAGCGGCGCTGGATCCCCGAGCACGAGAGCGGCGCTCCAGCGGCTCGAGCTCGCGCTCGACGAGCGCGAGCGCGAGGACATCGCCCGGGCCGTCAGGGTTTCCGCACGATCGGGCATCCGCTCGCGCGGATCCGCGATCGCCGAAGGCCCCTGAAGCCTGCCCCTTCGTGCCGGGGAGCCCTGTCCACCCTGACCGGCTACAGGCCGGGCAGGCCGAGCGCGCCGAGATCGGGCATCTGGCCGCGGATCTTCGACTCGACGAGCTCGCTCGCCGAGCGCAGCGCCTCGTTCGCCGCCGCCATCACGATGTCGGCCAGCATCTCGGGTCGTCCGGGTCGATCGCCTTCGGGTCGATCCGGATCTCGACGATCTCGCCGCCGCCGTTCGCCTTCACGGTGACCATGCCGCCGCCGGCCGAGGCCTCGACGACCTCCTGCTTCGCCTGCTCCTGCGCCTCCATCATCTGGGCCTGCATCTGCTGGGCCTGCTTCAGCATCGCGTTCATGTCGAACTTCGCCATCAGTGCTCCTCCACTTCCTCGGCATCGAATGTGTCCTTGAGCAGCGAGATCACGTCTTCCTCGGAGAGCTCGCGCACGTCCTCCGGCTCGGTCGGCTCCGGCGGCGCGCCGACGACGGTCTCGACCGCGAGCCGTCGGCCCGTGACCTCGTAGAGCGCCTCGCGCAGCAGCGCGAGGTTCTTCGGGTCCTCGATCTGCGCCCGGTGGAAGCCGGCCGCCGGCGCGAACTCGATCGTGACCGTGTCGCCGCGGATCTCGACCGGCCGCGCCTCGGCGACCAGCGTCGAGATCGGGATCGAGCGGCTCCTGACCGCGTCGACGACGTCCCGCTGCCAGGCGTCGCGGAGCTGGTCGAGCTCGAGCGGCGGCAGCGTCGCGGAGGGCGGCGGCTCGGCCGCGGGCGGCTCGGCGCGGGCCTGGCGGCGGGTGGCGGCGCGGCGCGGCCTCGGCGGCGACGGCGGCGACGCGGGACGACGCGCCGCGGCGCGGGGCCGGCGGCGGCGCCGGCCTGCGGCCGCGCCTCGAGCAGCTCGAGGCGGTGGGCGAGCGAGTCGCGTGACAGGTCGGCCTGGGGACGGGTGATCTTGACGAGCGCGAGCTCGAGCGGCAGCCGCGGGTCGCCGCCCTGGCGCATGTCGTCGACGGCGATCGCGAGCAGGTCGATCAGGCGGAGGACCGTCGGCTCGGGCAGCTGGTTCGCCTGCTCGCGGAGGCGCTCGCGGGTCTCCTCGGTGACGGGCAGCGACTCGGGAACGTGGCCGACGTGCTGCACGAGCAGGAGCTGGCGGAGATGCTCGATCAGCTCGGTGACGAGCCGGCCGATGTCCTGGCCCTGCTCGGCGAGCTCCTCGATCTGGACGAGGGCACCGGCGGTGTCGCGGTCGACGATCGTGTCGCAGAGCCGGAAGAGCGAGTCCTCCTCGATGCCGCCGACGAGCTGGAGCACGTCCTGCACGGAGATCGTGCTGCCGGTGGCGGCGGCGAGCTGATCGAGGGTCGAGACGGCGTCGCGGAACGAGCCGTGGGCGCCGCGGGCGATCAGCGCGAGGGCCGCGTCGGGCGCGTCGATGCCCTCGCCCTCGCACACGCGGCGCAGCACGGCGACGAGCTCCTGGAGCCGGGGCCGCTGGAAGACGAACGTCTGGCAGCGCGAGCGGACGGTCGGGAGGACGCTCGCGAGGTCGGTCGTGCAGAAGACGAAGACGAGGTGGGGCGGGGGCTCCTCGATCAGCTTCAGGAGCGCGTTCCAGGCCTGCGTCGTGAGCTGGTGGGCCTCGTCGATGATGTAGACCTTGTAGCCGCCTTCGACCGGCTGCAGCACGGCGCGCTCGCGGATCTCGCGGACGTCGTCGATGCCGCGCTGCGAGGCCGCGTCCATCTCGACCACGTCGAGGGAGCTGCCGTTCGCGATCGCCTGCGCGATCGGGGCGTCCCGGGGTCGAAGTCGGCGTTCGGGCCCGCCCTCGGCGTTCAGCGCCTTGGCGAGGATCCGTGCCATCGACGTCTTGCCGGTCCCGCGGGGGCCCGGCGAAGAGGTACGCCTGCCGCACCTGGTCGTGCTCGATCGCGTTGCGGAGCGTGCGGACGACCGCCTCCTGGCCGATCACGTGGCCGAAGTCGAGCGGGCGGTAGGTGCGGTAGAGGGCGGCCACGGGGCGATTGTCGCAGACGGCGCCGTGTCAGGCGGCAGCGGCTCGAACCGCGCCGTGAAGTGCCGCAGCTGCGCCGGCTCCTCGACGATGCGGTAGCCGGTCAGCTCCTGCGCCCGTCGCCGCCACCTCGGCGCACACCTCGATCACGTAGTCGATGTGGCTCTGCGTGTAGGTGCGGCGCGGGATCGCGAGGCGGACGAGATCCATCGCCGCGGGGCTCTCGGTCCCGTCGGGATGGCGTCCGAACATGACGGTGCCGATCTCGCAGCCGCGCACGCCGCCGGTCTCGTAGAGCGCGACGACGAGCGCCTGCCCCGGGTACCGCAGCGGCGGCACGTGGGGCAGGAGCGCCCGCGCGTCGATGTAGACCGCGTGGCCGCCGACGGGCATCACGATCGGCATGCCCGCCTGACCGGATGCCCTCACCGAGGTACGCCGTGGAGCGCGTGCGGTAGTGGAGGTAGTCGTGGTCGACGGACTCCGTCAGCCCCTGCGCGATCGCCTCGAGGTCGCGACCCGCGAGCCCGCCGTAGGTGGGGAAGCCCTCGGTCAGCACGAGCAGCGCGCGGCAACGCTCGGCGAGCGCGTCGTCGTTCGTCGCGAGCCAGCCGCCGATGTTCGCGAGCGGGTCCTTCTTGGCGCTGATCGTCATCCCGTCGGCGAGGCCTGCCATCTCCCGCACGATGTCCGCGACGTCGCGCTCGCCCTGGCCCGGCTCTCGCTCGCGGATGAACCACGCGTTCTCGGCGAATCGGCATGCGTCGAGGTAGAGCGGCACTCCGTGCCGGTCGCAGACGGCGCGGACGGCGCGGAGGTTCTCGAGCGAGACCGGCTGGCCCCCGCCCGAGTTGTTCGTGATGGTGACCATCACGACCGGCACGTTCTCGGCGCCCCGCGAGGAGATGAGCCGATCGAGCGCCTCGACGTCCATGTTGCCCTTGAACGGATGGTCGACCGACGGGTCGTGGCCCTCGGCGATGACGAGGTCGACGGCCTCGGCTCCCGTGAACTCGACGTTCGCCCGGGTCGTGTCGAAATGCGTGTTGTTCGGGAACGACCTTGCCGGGGCCGCCCATCGCGGCGAACAGGATCTTCTCGGCGGCACGGCCCTGATGGGTCGGGATCACGTGCTCGAACGGGAACAGCCTCTGGACGGCCTCGAGGAAGATGAACCACGAGGGCGAGCCCGCGTAGCTCTCGTCGCCGTGCTGGATCGCGGCCCACTGGTCGCGCGACATCGCACCCGTGCCGGAGTCGGTGAGGAGGTCGATGAGGACGTCGGCGGAGTGGAGGCCGAAGACGTTGTAGCCGGCCTCGCGGAGCGCGGCGGCACCGGTACTCGGGCGTCGTCAGCCGGAGCGGCTCGATCGAGTGGATCCGGAACGGCTCGATGATCGTCTTGAACATACCAAGGAGTCCTACACCATCGCGCTGCCGCCGGCAGCGGTCAGCGGGTGGATCGGCCGAGGGGTAGGTCGGCCGAGGCGTGGGATCGACCGCAGGCGTGGATCCGTCGGGTGCACAGGCTGAACGCCTGGCACCCTGCGACTTGACTCTCATGCCCGGTCACGCGCTCCGTCGTCGAAACGGGCTTCCCCGGAGGAACCTGCGTCGCCGGCTCGGGCCGGGCGGAACCGCGGCACCTGAGAGGGAGTCCTTAGCGCTGCTTCCTTCCGGACCTGACGCGGTTCGAACGCTCCCAGTGCGCGGGACCCGACCTGTCAACACCTCGTGCGCAGACCCAATCCCGATGAAACCGTCCCTCGGACGGCGTTCGGTCCCGCTGGAGCGGATTTCGGGTTCAGGGAACCGCTGACTCCCCACCTAGCGCGACCGGGCCGGAGCTAGCAGGGTGGCTCAGCCGGACCCGGTCTCTGCGGGCTTCAGCCGTCGACGTGCAGTCGGCGTTGCGCGCTCGAACGCGAGCAGCGCCGCCTTCACGTCGAGCCCGCCCGCGAACCCGCGCAGCGCGCCGTCGCTGCCGACGACGCGGTGGCAGGGGAGGACGATCGAGACCGGGTTGCGGCCGTTCGCGGCGCCGACGGCCCGCACGGCCGCCGGCCGCCCGAGCCGCGCTGCCTGCTCGGCGTAGGTGCGCGTCTCGCCGTAGGGGATCTCGGCGAGCGCCCGCCAGGCGGCGAGCTGGAACGGCGGTGCCCTGGAGGTCGAGGGGCAGGTCGAAGGTGGTGCGGTCGCCGGCGAAGTACTCGTCGAGCTGGGTCGCGGCGGCCGCGAGAACCGGCGCTTCCCCTCGGGTCAAGGTCGTCCCGGCCAGTCCGACCCGCTCGGCGCGCTCGCCGGGCCAGATCACCGCTCGCAGCCCCGACGCGCCGGCAACGAGAGTCAGCATCCCGACGGGGCTGCTGTAGGGGGCTGAGATGGGATTGCTCATGCGGGTGAAACGCCGGCGATGCTCTCCGTGTGAGGCGAGACCGGCAATCGTGGATGATTGCACCGTGCTGTACATGATCATCGAGCGTTTCGCCGGCGGCGACCCGGCGCCCGTCTACCGCCGCTTCGCGGAGCGGGGCCGGCTGGCGCCCGAAGGGCTCGCGTACGTCGGCAGCTGGGTCACGTCGGACCTGACCCGCTGCTATCAGGTGATGGACTGCGCCGACCGGTCGCTGCTCGACGCGTGGATGGCGCAGTGGGACGATCTCGTGCAGTTCGAGGTGGTCGAGGTGATGACCTCGGCGGAGGCCGCGGAAGCCGTCGCGCAGCAGGGCTGAGGGAGCGCCTCCAGTGTGGAAGACTCCAGCACGACCCGCCGGCAGGTTCACGAGCGGGAAACCATGCCGTCCGTTCGCGCGGCGGTTCCCGAAAGGAGCGAGGGCCCTCATGTACGCATCCGTCCGAAGCTATGCAGGAAGCGGCGACCTCGCCGACGCGCTCGTCGAGAACGAGAGCGCCGTTCGTGACCTGATCTCCGGCGTCAGTGGATTCCGGGCCTACTACCTGGTTCGCGCCGACGGCGGCGAGACGGTGTCGGTGAGCGTGTTCGACGACCACGCCGGCTTGGAGGAGTCCACGCGGGTCGCCGCGGACTGGATCCGGGGGAACCTGCCCCATCTTGCCGCGAGCCCGCCGCACGTAGCCGCGGGAGAGGTTGTCATCTCGATGTAGGGGTGCCACCGAGCTCGTCACTCGGGCAGATGCACAGGCTCCGGTGCTTCTCGGGGCTGCCTGGGGAGCGTTCGCCGGTCAACTCGTCGATGCCGCGTCCTCCCCGGGGTTGCTCCCCGGCCAGGGTGCGGTGGGGGCGGCGGCCCCGGTCAGGTCCTCCATGGTGTGCTGGTAGTCCTCACGTGACACTTCCCCCCTTGCGTAGCGCATCCGGAGCGCCTCGACGGCGGGGTCGGATGTGATCCCGACCGCGGGGACGGCGGGGACGGGAGCCGGGACGGCTGCCTGGGTTGCGACAGCCGGCGAGTACCGCCGCACGAGCCACACGACGCCGCCCACGAGGAGGGCCAGAAGCAGGAGGAGGGCGACGGCATGGAGCGGGCCGCCCCACCAGCCGTCATGGGCGTGGCGGGCGCCCTCGTGCCAGTAGAAGTCGTTGCCGTCTCCGTGATCCATCATGGTTCACTCCTCGACTCGAAGCAGGTAGGGGCTCCTGTATTGAACCGGCCGCAACCTGTGAGCCGGGTGAGAGTTACGCCGACCAGGGGCCGACGCCGCCGAGGCGGTCGACCGTGATCCGCATCGTGTGGCCCGACGGTGGGTCGTCCATCGCCGGGAACCGCACGTCCGGCCCGAGGTACACGCGCGCCAGCCGCTGCAGCAGCTCGGGTGCGCCGCCCTCCTCGAGCTCGGCCGTCCCGTGCACGACGAGGTACTCCTTCAGCCCCGGCGGGCGGATCGTCGTCCCTTCGAGCGACAGCACGACCTTCGGGTTGCGGCGCACGTTGCGGAGCTTCTGCTGCTCGAAGAGGTGAGCGGACACGATCCGGTCGCCGTCGAGCCCCACCCAGATGCACGTCACCTGCGGTGAGCCGTCGCGGTTCAACGTGACGAGGTGCGCGAGCGCTCCGGACTCGATCAGCTCGCGTGCGCTGTCGGGAAGGGTCACGCGAAAGAGCCTACGCGATCCGCTTCCCTCGTTGCGGAAGCCGGAGCTGGGGTGCCCCCCGGGCGAATCCGGCTCACGGGGAGGTAGCGCCGCGCTGCTGCTCAGGTCGCTGCGAATGCCCGCACCGTGAACGTCCCGGCGCCTTCGATCTTGGGTGGCACGGCGGTGAACGCAAATCCCCGGGCCGGCAACGCGGCGAGGTTCGTCAGGTGCTCGACGATGGGAATCCCGGCCCTCAGCAGGATCGAGTGCACCGGGCGATCGCCCGTTGCGGTGCCGTCGATGTTCAACGAGTCGATCCCGACGCAGGAGACATCGGCGGCGACGAGCGCCTCGGCCGACGCCGCGCTCAGATGCGGGTGCGAATCGAAGTAGCGGTCGGTGCCGAAGTGCTCCGAGTGGTCGGTGCGCACGAGCACCGCGTGCCCCGACAGCCCTGTGAGGTCGCCGGCTGTCAGCTCGACCGTCTCGCTACCGCGGCGATCGAGCACCACCGCGGGCGAGTCCGGCGACCTGCTCCAGGGCGAGGTCGGCGAGGTCGTGGCCGTCCGCGTAGCGGTGGAACGGCACGTCGATGTACGTGCCGGTGTTGGTGCAGATCGTGAGGAGGCCGATGTGGAAGGTGAGACCGGGGCCGTACAGCTCCTCGGCCGCTTCACGGGAGAGGTGCGTCCCGATCACGGGTGCGGGGAGTCCGGGGTAGGTGACCATTTCGTCGGTGATGCGGTGGCTGAGGTCGATCAACATCTCTGCAGCCTACTGAGCAGCCGGCAGTACGCTCGGCGGCGGCGACGATGACCCCGAGACGCTCGCCAGGGCGGGTGCCCGCGACGGTGCCGTCACATGCGGTCGATCATCGCCTGGCCGAACGCGGAGCACGAGACCTCGGTGGCGCCGTCCATCAGGCGCGCGAAGTCGTACGTGACCTGCTTGTCGACGATCGCTGCCTCGATCGACGAGACGATCAGGTCGGCGGCCTCCTTCCAGCCGAGGTGGCGCAGCATCATCTCCGCAGAGAGGATCAGCGAGCCCGGGGTTCACCTTGTCCTGGCCCGCGTACTTCGGCGCCGTGCCGTGCGTCGCCTCGAACAGGGCGACCTCGTCGGACATGTTCGCGCCGGGAGCGATGCCGATGCCGCCCACCTGCGCCGCGAGCGCGTCGGAGATGTAGTCGCCGTTCAGGTTCGTCGTCGCGATCACGTCGTACTCGCCCGGGCGCAGCAGGATCTGCTGCAGGAAGGCGTCGGCGATCGCGTCCTTGACGACGATCTCGCGGCCTGTTGTCGGGTTCGGGAAGCGTCATCCACGGCCCGCCGTCGAGCGGCTGCGCGCCGAACTCGCGCGCGGCGAGGGCGTAGCCCCAGTCGCGGAACGCGCCCTCGGTGAACTTCATGATGTTGCCCTTGTGCGTCAGCGTGACCGAGCGCCGGTCGTTGTCGACCGCGTACCGGAGCGCCCGTCGCACGAGCCGCTCGGTGCCTTCGCGCGAGATCGGCTTGATGCCGATCCCCGACGTCTCGGGGAAGCGGATCTTGCGCACGCCCATCTCGTCCTGCAGGAAGGAGATCAGCTTGCGCGCGCCGTCGGACTCGGCCTCCCACTCGATGCCGGCGTAGATGTCCTCGGTGTTCTCGCGGAAGATCACCATGTCCGTCTGCGTCGGGTCCTTGAGCGGGCTCGGCACGCCGCGGAAGTAGCGCACCGGGCGCAGGCACACGTAGAGGTCGAGCTCCTGGCGCAGTGCGACGTTGAGCGAGCGGATGCCGCCGCCGACGGGCGTCGTCATCGGCCCCTTGATCGAGACGGAGTACTCACGCAGCGCCACGAGCGTCTCGGCGGGCAGCCAGACGTCGGCGCCGTAGAGCCGGGTCGACTTCTCGCCGGCGTAGACCTCCATCCAGTGGATCGAGCGCGCGCCGCCGTAGGCCTTCGCGACGGCGGCGTCGACGACGGCCTGCATCACGGGGGTGATGTCGACGCCGATGCCGTCGCCCTCGATGAACGGGATGATCGGGTTGTCCGGGACCGGCTGGCCCGGCACGATCCTGGCGCCGCCCTCGGGAACGGTGATGAGTGAGGTGTGTCATCTCGGTGCTCCTTGTCGCGTCGCTCTCGGCTCGTGTCATCCCAAAAGCTACGGCACAGCGCGGCCTGCCGCCTGCCTCTACGCTCCGCGCATGGAGACGGCGGAAGCGTTGACCGAGACGAGCGACGACGGCTCAGCGGATCGCGGACATCCTGATCGAGGGGTTCGACCGCCACTACCGCCTCTTCCGGGAGACGAGCGCCGCGGCGAAGCAGCGCTTCGAGGACGCCGCCTGGACGGAGGCGCAGCAGGCGGTGCAGCGAGCGGATCCGCTTCTACGACGACCGGGTGCAGGGAATGCGTCGAGCGGCTGCGCGACGAGCTCGACGCGGGAGCGCTCGACGACGCGACCTGGCGCCGCGCGAAGCTCCTCTACATCGGCCTGCTCGTCGACCACAAGCGGCCCGAGCTCGCCGAGACGTTCTTCAACTCGGTCGTCACCCGGGTGCTGCGGCGCACGTACGTCCACAACGACTTCGCGTTCGTGCGGGCCGCGATCTCGACCGAGTACATCGAGTCCGACCCGCCGATCTACCGGAGCTACTACCCGGCGCGAGGCGGGCCTGCACGGGCTGCTTTGCTCGGCATCTTCGCCGACTTCGGCTGGAGCCGTCCGTTCGCCGACCTCGAGCGCGACGTCGACTTCGTCTGGCGCGCGCTGCTCGAGCACTTCGGCGGCGAGCTGGCCGGCCGTCGAGCCGAACTACCAGGTGCAGGTGCTCGGCTCGGCCTTCTACCGCAACAAGGCCGCCTACGTGATCGGGAAGATCGTCAACGGCAACGACGAGACGCCGTTCGTCGTCCCCGTGCTCCACGACGCGGACGGGCGGCTCGTGCTCGACACGGTCCTGCTCGACTCGGAGAGCATCTCCGTCCTCTTCTCGCTCTCGCGCGCGTACTTCATGGTCGACATGGACGTTCCCTCCGGCTACGTGCAGTTCCTGCAGTCGCTGATGCCGGCGAAGCCGCGCTCCGAGCTCTACACGGCCGTCGGGCTCGCGAAGCAGGGCAAGACGCTCTTCTACCGCGACCTCCTGCATCACCTGCACCACTCGCAGGACGTCTTCGTCGAGGCGCCCGGAACGCGCGGCCTCGTCATGCACGTCTTCAACCTGCCCTCGTACCCGTACGTGCTCAAGGTGATCAAGGACGAGTTCGGCCATTCGAAGAGCACCGACCGCGAGACGGTGAAGGGGAAGTTCCTGATGGTCAAGCAGATCGACCGCGTCGGGCGGATGGCGGACACGCTCGAGTTCAAGAATCTCGCCCTGCCGCGCTCCCGCTTCGCGCCGGAGCTGCTCGACGCAGCTGCTCGAGCTCGCGTCGTCGACGATCGCGATCGGACGGCGAGAACGTGATCGTGGGGCACTGCTACGTCGAGCGGCGGATGACGCCGCTCAACCTCTATCTCGAGACGGCGACGGCCGGACGAGGTCGAGGACGCTGTGCGCGAGTACGGCGACACGATCCGCGAGCTCGCGATCGCGAACGTGTTCGCCGGGCGACATGCTCTGGCGCAACTTCGGCGTCAACCGCCACGGCCGCGTCGTCTTCTACGACTACGACGAGATCGAGTACCTGACCGACTGCACGTTCCGGGCGATCCCGCCGCCGCCGAACCCCGAGGCGGAGATGTCGGGCGAGCCGTGGTACCCGGTCGGCGCCGCTCGACGTCTTCCCGGAGGAGTTCGAGACCTTCCTGCTCGGCAGCCCTCAGGTGCGCGACGCGTTCATGCGCCACCACGCCGACCTGCTGCGGCCGGAGTTCTGGCAGCACTGCCAGCAGCAGGTCGCGCGCGGCGAGATCGTGGACTTCTTGCCGTACCCGGAGTCGATGCGCTTCAGCCTGCGCTACGCGACGTCCGCCTAACCACTCCCGTCGAAGAGAGCGTTTGTTCAGGCCGGCTTGCCGCAGATTCCGATGGAAGAGGACGGAGCGACGCGTGCAGGAGCCGGGACGCCGTGCGCGAACCCCGGTCGAGTGGACGGCTCGAAGGAGGGTGGTAGGAGTCATGCGACGATGCGACTCCCACGTCGCCGTGGCGTGGGTGCTCCGCACCCTGTCAGACGTCGAACCGAGAGGTGCGGGTCGTCACGGCGGCGGAGGGCTCGGATCGGCCTGGTACTCGGCGTTCTCGCGCTCGTCTCGTCGTCCCCGGCCTCGGCCGCGAGCCGGATGCCGGTCGGATTCCACGACGACGCGACATTCCGCTGGGGTGCCGGAGCGACAGATGCTCTCGACAGGGTGGAGGCCGCTCACGCGTCGGTGATCCGCACGATCGCGGACTGGCGCGCGATCGCCCCGACGCCGTCCCGCGAGGGCGTCGGACTCGTTCGACCCGGCGTACAGGTTCGGCGACCTCGATGATCTCGTGCGGAACGCCCAGAAGCACGGTATCCAGTTGATGATCACGATCTGGGGCACCCCCCGGTGGGCGAACGGCGGCAGCGGCCCCAATGTGGCGCCGACGCGCCCTGAGGACCTGAAGGACTTCGGGCGGGCGATCGCCGACCGCTACTCGGGCCGCCATGCGGGCTACCCGTACGTCGGCCGCTATTCGATCTGGAACGAGCCGAACCTCGAGATCTTCCTCGCGCCCCAGTTCGACCGGAAGGGGGCGATCGCCAGTCCGCATGCCTACGCCACGCTCTACCGGGCCGGCCACGCGGGCATCAAGGCAGGAAACGCGACGGCCCTCGTGGCGATCGGCGAGACGTCGAACCAGGGGCGTGATCACCCGGCCAGGGGAGCCGCCGCCGACTCGGTGGCACCAGGCACCTTCGCGCGCCTCCTCGCGCGGGAGCGGGGCCTGACATTCGATGCCTATGCGACGCACCCCTACCCGACCCGCCCGAACTCTCCGCCGACGGAGAGGGTTCGCTGGCCGAACGTCACCCTGTCGCAGTTGCCGCGGTTCGAGGCGTCGCTCGACCGGTGGTTCGGGCACCGGGACATCCCGGTCTGGATCACCGAGTACGGGTACCAGACGAAGCCGGGCGACCCTTACGGGGTGACCGAAGCCCAGCAGGCCCGCTACCTCTCACAGGCGATGGGCCAGCTCAAGGCCGACGCGCGCGTGCAGATGTTCGTCTGGTTCATCTTCCGCGACTCGGACCGCGGCCTCTGGCAGAGCGGCCTCACGACCGCCGCGGGCCGCCCGAAGCCGTCCTATGCGGCCTTCTCGTCGCTCGCGCAGTCGATGGGCGGACAGACGCTGACGATCGAGCCGGGCGTCAAGCCGACGATCAAGCTGCCCGTGCCGCGGCTCGCGTTCGTAACGCCTGCGGGCTCGGCGATCGGCGTCACCTACCGTGTCTACCACGGTGCGAAGATGGTCGCCGTCGGTCAACCCGCGCCCCGGCTGCAGACCAATCAGTCCGTCAGCTTCGTCGCGAGCTTCACGCCGGCACCGAGCGAGAGGTACACGATCAAGATGGATGCGGGCGACATCAGCGGCAATCACGTCGCTCGTCACCTACAGCCTGCTCACGACCGGCGGCTCGGGCGTCACGCCGTTGGCCCGAGGCCGTCGCGCGGTCGAGCTTTCGCGTGACTTTCCCGGGAACTGAAGACCGCGCACGGCTGAGGCGCCTCGGCAACCTCATCACCCTGGACCAGGCTCTCGCAGATCGGCGCGCGCGCAGCGGCGTTCGGGTACCGGCGTGACCCGACCCGCTGCCCGCGCGGACGGTACGGTCACGAGCTGATGCCGCGCCCACATCGACCTGCGCGCAGCGCCTTCGTCGTCCTCGCGTGTGCCGTGTACGCGGCCTGTGCCGTCTGGGCGACGTGGCCGGCGATCAGGCACGTTGGAGGGCACTATCTCGCGCGTCCTTCACCGGGCGCGGGGGAGGCTGCGGCGGGAGATCACCTCCAGCTCGCGTGGGCCTTCTGGCTTCCGGGCCACGAGCTCGAGCACGCTGCCCTTCCGTGGGTCGATCCGTATTCGTTTCGGCCCGAGGCGAGCGCCGCCCCGAACGTCCAGGGCTGGTTGCTCGGAGTCCCCTTCTGGCCGCTCGACCGGTTGTTCGGCCACATCTGGGCGTACAACCTGATCGTGCTGCTCTCGTTCGTGGCTGCGGGGGGCCTGACCTGCTGGTGGCTTCGCTCGCTCGGGCTCTCGCGCGCCGCCGGCGTCGTCGGCGGCGTGGCGTTCGCCCTCGCCCCTTATCGCGTCGGCCAGTCGACAGGGCATCTGCTCGGCCTGATCGCCTTTCTCCTCCCGGCGACGCTTCTCGCTCTCGAGCGACGGCGGTTCGTCTGGGCGGCGGCCGCCCTCGCCGCGATCCCGCTGTCGGGTCAGATCCACCTTGCGATGGGCGCCGTCGTGTTGGCAATGGGCTACACCTGGGCCCGGGTAGACCGGAGCGGTTGGTCGCGGGCCGGTCTGGCGCCCCTGGTCGCGATCCTCGGCGGGCTGATCGTCGAGCACATCGTCGTCGCCGGCTCGGTCGCGGGTGCGGGGCGGCACTTCGCGCAGGTGCGCCACTACTCTGCCGAGCTTTCCGACTTTGCCACCCGCGGCGTCGGCGCGGGCGTGGAAGAGCTCGTCTTCTCCGGCTGGCTCGTGCCGCTCGTCGCGCTCGCGGGCCTCGTCGCCGTGCGGCGCCGGCGTGGCCTTGCCGTGTTCCTCGGGCTTTCGGCGCTTGTCCCCGCGGTGCTCGCGCTCGGGTCGAACGTGCCGCTCTACGAGCCGCTGTGGCACGCCTTCGCACCACTCCGGCTCGCCCGCGTGCCCGAGCGGCTGATGCCGATCACGTGCCTCGGGCTCGCGGCTCTCGTCGCGTTTGCCTTCGAGGCGCTGCTCGCGCGGTTCGCCCGCGCCCCGGTCGTCCTCGTCAGCGCCCTCGCGATCGTCGCGCTCGCGGTCGACCTCCGTGTTCCCGTCTTCGGCGCTGTCGAGCCCGACCGTGCGAGCGCGGCCTACGGGGCCATCCGCGGCGAGGGCCGGATGTTCGAGCTGCCTGTCTTCCGGCCGGGGATCCACTTCGGCAGCGTCTACCTGGCCTACGCCCGTCAGTCGCCGCGTGAGCGGCCGCAGGGGTACTCGACGACGGCAAAGCTTTCTGCCGAGCTGCTCGCCCGCGATCTCCGCGGCCTCTCCTGTGGCCGCGGCCGGCTCCCGAGCTCGCTCGGCGTCCGGTTCGTCGTCGTCCACCGCGGCCTCTACCGCCAGAGCACGTGGTTCGCGCCGGGCTGCGCCGACGCGGCGGAGGCAGCTCTTCACGCGCAGGGCTGGAGGCTGCTCGCCCGCGACGGGGCGATCTCGAGCTGGGCACGTTGATCGCCGAGTTGCCGGCGCTCCGCGCTCGTTGCCCCGGCGTTCATCTGAGGTTGACAGTTGGCGGAAGCCAGGATCGGGTGCCGAACGCTCACGTCTCTCGACGACGAATGCGCTGCACGATCTCCTGCGAGCGATCCTTCGCGATCACCAGTGAGAGGCAGGCACGGAGCAACTCCGGTGACCTGGTGCACATGACCCGGCTGAGAGGAACATGCACGGCCCCCACGCGGTCCTTGATCGTCGACGGCCCGTCCGCCCCCGAGCCGAAATCGACGACGGTTGCTCCACATGAGGCTCCGTGATCGACAACGGCAAGCGTGCAAGCGTGCCCGGGCTCCCTCAGGACGGCGTGCCGGCGCGTCGCCGTTGTCTTGTAGACGAGGCCCCGGCCTGCGAG